>JANMTP010000016.1:0-126472 GCA_031390545.1 Chthoniobacter sp.
AAATCGCGCTCGCCACGACGTGCGCGTCTGTTGGGGAAGCTGACTGCTACCCCTACAGCCGCGCTGCTTGGGGCATGGTCGCAGGGATAGGTTGGGCGCTCAGTCTGTGGGTGTCCCTTTATGAACCGCTGATCATGATCGGCGCGGTGCTGGCGCTGTGGCTGGTTTTTGATCGGCGGGCGTTGCTCGCACCGGAACGGCGAGCGGGGTGGATCGCGTTCGTCGCGATCCTCGTTGTTGCCTTTCTTCTGGAAGGCTGGCGGATCACCACCCCGGACGCAGCGATGCGCGGATATTTTGGCCGCTGGAAAGCAACCATCGGTGAACTTGCGCACCTCGATCTGCGCTCGCCCGTACTTTTCCAGTGGCTGGGTTGGACGGTGCTCGCCGCGCCCGTGCTGCTCCTTCTGGCAAGGAAGATAGAGCGCCGCGCGCTACCGGTACTTGCGCTGCTCTTGACCACATTCGCGCTGACGATCTGGCAGATCCGTTGGGGCTACTTCTTCGCGGTTGTCTTCATCCTCGCCGTACCGCTTTTTATGCCTGCACTGCGCCGCGGTTGGGTCGCGTGGGCGGTCTTCCTCATCGCACTTTGGCCGGTCGCTCAAGATTGGGACGCACGGCTTTTTCCCGACGAGCTAGCCCAGCGGGATGTAAAGGTGAAGCGCGCCGAGGTCGTTGCCCTTCGGACCATCGTCGCGGAGAAAACCAATGGCGGCCCGTTCATCGCCCCGTGGTGGCTTTCGCCTCCCATCGCCTACTGGACTGGCCAACCGGGCGTCGCCGGCAGCTCGCATCAAAGTCTGCCCGGCACCGTGGACACCGCGAGCTTTTTCCTCAGCAGAACTCCCCAAGAAGCGGCGGCGATTTTGCGCGCACGCAAAGTCCGGTGGTTTCTGAACGACGAGCCTTCCCGAACGATTGCCACGTCGGCGACGCTTCTCGGCATCGCGGCACCCAAGCTCCCATTGGCTGAGGCCTTCCAGTCGCACGAGTTGCCACCGAAATGGCTGCCCGTCGATGATACCCCGGGCTGGGAGGCACCGATAAAGAACGGGTTCTACACGATTTGGACGGTGGACGAGATCCCAGCCGCGGTCGCAGCTCCCAATGAGAGGTAGATGTGTTTGCGCGGCTAATTCGCGTTCAGAGTCCGCATTGCTAGAGTGCTTCCCATGACAGACACCTTTGATTTCATCGTGATCGGCGGCGGCAGCGCGGGTTACGCGGGCGCTGCGACGGCCGCGGGGCTCGGGCTGAAAGTCGCGGTCATCGAAGGCGGAACGGAGGTCGGTGGGCTGTGCATTTTGCGGGGGTGCATGCCGAGCAAAACGTTGCTCGAAAGCGGGCATCGCGCGGAGGCGATTCGTAATGCCGGCGAGTTTGGGCTGCGGGCGGAATACCTCGGTGCGGACAGCGCGGCCATCCGCGCACGGAAGCGGCGGCTTATCGGCGAGTTTGCGGACTACCGGCGCGGGCAGTTGGAAAATGGCCGCTTCGAGTTCATTCGCGGGACCGCGAGCTTTACCGATGCGCACCACGTCGAGGTTCGACTGCGCGAGGGCGGGCTGCGGCGGGTGGAAGGGCGCGCGTTTCTCATCGCCACCGGGTCGTATGTGCATTGCCCGGATCTTCCGGGTTTGAAAGAGGCGGCCCCGTGGACCAGCGACGACCTGCTCGACAGCGACCACATTCCCGAGTCGGTGATCATCCTCGGCGGCGGGGCGATCGGCTTGGAGGCGGCGAGCTTTTACGCGGGCGTCGGTTCGCGCGTGACGCTCATCCAGCGCAGCGGGCAGTTGCTCCGCGAAGCGGATGCGGACGTGGCCGAGGCGCTCACCGCAGCGCTGGAGGCGCGCGGAATCACCATCTACCGCGACACCACGCTGACGCGGCTCGAACGGGGTGACGGCAGCAAGCGCGTCGTCTTCACCCACGCCGGAGTCGAGCGGGTCGTCGAAGCCGAGGAGATCATCTGCGCGCTCGGTCGCCGCCCCCAGACCGACGGGCTCGACCTCGCCTGCGCCGGACTGCCGCTGCCGGTCAAAGGCGTGGTCGCCAATGCCCACCAGCAAAGCGCGCAGCCGCACATTTTCGCCGCGGGCGATGTCTGTGGGCCGCACGAGATCGTCCACCTCGCCATTCAGCAGGCGGAGGTGGCCGCCCGCAACGCCGCCCGCGCGCTCGGCAAACTCGCCGGCCCTCTCGAAACGATCGATTACGCGCTCAAAATCTTCGCCGTCTTCACGCACCCCGAAGTCGCCAGCGTGGGACTCACGGAACGCGAGTGCGCGGACCGGAACCTCACCGTTCGCACGGCCAGCTACCTCTTCGCCGACCACGGCAAAGCCCTCGTCCGCGGTGCGACCGACGGGTTTGTGAAACTCATCGTCGCCCGCGACACCCGCCGCATTCTCGGCGCGGCGTGCGTCGGACCGGAGGCGTCGGAATTGATCCACGAAGTCACCGTCGCCATGCACTTCGGCGCGACCGCCGGCGACCTTGCGCGGATTCCGCATTACCACCCGACTTTGAGCGAAATCTGGACGTATCCGGCCGAAGAACTGGCCGCGCCGTAAGGAGCTCCCTGGAATCTTCGCAGCATGCCGCGCTGGACGTTGACACCCTTTTTTGGCCGCACCATAGTCGCCGCCACATCGTCTGCCGCGGGCCGTTTTCCACTAGTCGAAGCACGGCGCGCGGCCATCCACAGCGCGGGCGACCGCAACACGCAGTAACTCTTAAAATCACTCCCATGGCTGACATTCATTCCGGCAAAAACCTCCTCTCCGCCGACGTCGAAATCAAAGGTTCCATCAAATTTCAGAACGAACTCACCATCGACGGCAAAGTCGAAGGCGAGATCACCTCGACCGGCACGCTGACCGTGGGGGAGAACGCGGAAATCCGCGGCGAGATCAAGACGAAGTCCGCCACCGTGCTCGGCAAAGTCCACGGCAACATCACCGTGGAAGAGCGCTGCGAACTCAAGGCCCGCGCGGTCCTGCAGGGCGACCTGAAGGCCGCTCGCCTGGTCATCGAAGAAGGCGCCACCTTCGTCGGCAAATCCGAAGTGACCCCCAATAAAGGTGCGCTGCGTCCGCAGGCCGAAGGTGCGCGCCCTGAGCCAGCCCGGCCCGCCGCCCGCTAAGCGCGGCCCATCGTGGCCAGCTCCAATACACCGAAACAGGCTGAGAAAGTCAGCGCTGACTGTCCGCATTGCGGTTTCAGCCAGCTCGAATCGGCGTTTGCCAAATCGACGTTCTGCCGCAAATGCGGGCAGCATTACTCGATCGAAAAGCTGCTGGCCAAGGAGGTCGCCAGCCTCAAGGGACCCTCGCTCTTCTCGAAGCTCACGAAGATGGTCTCCGGGGAGAAAATCCGGGAGATCGTCTGCTTTAGTTGCGGGCACCACCAGCAGGTCAGCAGTCAGGCCCAATCCAGCCAGTGCCCGCAGTGCAGCTCCTACGTGGACTTGCGGGACTTCAAAATCGCCGGCCCGTTTGGGCGCAGCATTCAGACGCAGGGCGAAGTTGCCATCTCGCCCAAGGGCGACGTCACCAGCGCCAAGATCTCCTGCGGCTCGGCGGTCGTCGAAGGCAAGCTGCGCGGCATCCTTTATTGCACGGGCGTCGCGCGATTGAAGGTGCAGGGCAAGTTTCAGGGCCACGTGGAGGTCAATGAGCTGGTCATCGACAAAAAGGCTGCCGTGGAATTTACGCGCCCGGTCAAAGCCAAATCCGTTACCGTCCAAGGCAAAACCTCCGCGCAGATCCATTGCGAAGGCGGGGTCACCATTGCCTCCGGTGGCGTCCTCGAAGGCACCGTTCACGCCCGGGCCATTACTGTGGAAAAGGGGGGCATCTTCAGCGGCGACCTCGTCATCGGTGATGCCGAGCTCCTGCAGGGCGATCTCCTCGCCCCACTCGACGAACCCGAGCCCGCTTAGCCTACAGACGCCGCGCCCGCCTAGCGCCGCCTACTTGTCCAGCAGCCGCATCTCCGCGGCCACCTGCTGCGCCACGGGACTCTCCGCGTAGGTCTTCGCCACCTGCTCGTAAACCTTCCGCGCTTCCTCCTTCTTGCCCTTCTCCCGGAGCAGACGCGCCTCGGCCATGAGCGCCACGGGCGCGCTGAAACTGCCGGCGTAGCTCGCCGACACCTTCTGATACATCGCCAGCGCCTCATCCGCCTTCCCTTCCGCCTCCAGATTCGCCGCGAGGCTGGTCCACCCGCCGCTCAGGAGCTGATGCTCGGGATACTGCGTGGTAAAAGTCCGCAGCAGCGCCGAAGACTCCTCCAGCTTCCCCTCCTTGCGCAACTCGCTCGCGAGCAGCAGATGCGCATCGCCCGCCGCCGTCGTCCCGGGGTATTCCGCGATCACCTTCCGGTATTCCTCCGCCGTCTTCGCCGCGGCGAAAAGCTGCCGCGCCCCATCCAGCTTCTGGTGCCGGAGAAATTCCGACACCCCAAAGGTCGCCAGCGCCACGATCAGCAGCCCGCCAAAGAGCACGATCTTCGCGCGATGCTGAATCCAGAAAACGAGCGGATCGAATCCGGGCTCGATGGCGGCAGCAGGCGGAGGCGTATCGGCAGGGCTGGACATAGGGGCGGAGAAAGTGGCAAAGGCCCCCCGCCTGCGCAAGCCCGCAGTGGGCGGGATTTCTCGGCGTGAATGGTGATCGGTGAATCGTGAATAGAGCGGCGCCCGCGGCCGGACACCATTCCCCATTCACCCATACCATTCACGTCCCGCTTTCAATCTCGGCGCGCCAGCACCGTGTGCGTCTGCGTCGTCTTCACGATGCTCTCCGCCGGCACGATCCCCCGCCAGACCGTCCCCGGATACAACACCGCGCGCCGCCCGATCACCGACCCCGGATTGATCACCGAATTGCACCCGATCTCCGCGTGATCGCCAATGATCGCCCCAAACTTCTTCAACCCCGTCGGCACCAGCCCCTCCGGCGTCGGGATCGTGATCTCCCCCCGATCCAGCTTCACATTCGAAAGAATCACCCCCGCCCCGAGATGCCCCCGGTAGCCGATGATCGAGTCCCCCACATAGCTAAAATGCGGCACCTGCGCCTCATCGAAAATGATCGAGTTCTTAAACTCACACGAATTCCCCAGCACACACCCACTCCCCACGATCACATTCTCCCGGATGTAGCACCCATTGCGGATCTCGCACCCCTCCCCGATCCACGCCGGCCCCTTGATCATCGCCCCCTGCTCGATCACCGTCCCCTTGCCCACAAACACCGCCCCACTCACAAACGGCTTCCCCACCAGCCGCCCATGCACCGCCGGCTTCAGCCGAAACTGCAGGTAACTCGTGATCTGCTTCAGCGCATCCCAGGCATTGGTTGCATTTTCAAACAGCATCCGGTGCTCCGTATGCGTCAGGTCTAGATAGTCAGCCGGGGCGAAAGTCATCGTCGTCCCGTTGTAGCGTCCCGCCCCGGAAAACGCACAAACTTTCTCCACCCCGCACCCACCCAGCGCTTCCACACCTGCGACTGCGCGCAAAAAATCCCGCGTGACAACGCGCCACCCGCCAGCCTACACCAGCGCCCGGATGAAGGCCGCGCCCCCACAGAACACGCCTGAGCAGCCATGCCACTTCAAGTCCGTTTTGTAATCTTCGGCGCAGCGTACCTCTTCGGTTTTCCGGGCGGCATCGCAGTGTTGCATGCGGTGGGGACCGGAGACTATGCCGCCGTGTTCGTCTTCAGTTGGTCCCTATGTTTCGCAGTCGGCCAGTTCTTGGTGCTCCGCTGTCCCCATTGCGGACGATCAGCGATGTTCGGTCCGTATCGCCAGTATCGGGCGTTCATAGGCACGAATTGCGCGCATTGCGGGAAAAAGTACTAGGTGCGCTGCGACGAACTGCTTCCCGGACGCTGAGCTTGGGTCGTAGGCGACTTCGCACATCTGATTCTGGCTGGCACACGAGGGGCCAGAAAATCCCGCGTGACAACGCGCCACCCGTCAGCCTAAACAAGCGCCCGGATGAAGGCCGCGCCCCCACAGACCATCGGCACCCGCACCGCGCGCCCTGCGGCCCGGACGTTTCCGCTCCTTCCTCCCACCCTCACCGATTCGCCTACTTCAGAGTTAGGCGTCGCAACGCGCGTCCCGTGAATAAAGCCTTTGCCATTACCACGGACGATGGACGCCCATACCGGCTCGTGCGAGTCGCAGCACTTGCAGCGGCTATCTTTGGCCTCTTCTGGCTCGGAGTGGTGCTTCTTTTTCCGGCTCCAGACTTAGCGCGAGCTGCACAGCAGGCAGCGGAGCTTCAGGCTATCATCCGCCAGCAGACGCAGTACTCCGAGGTTCGGGTGAATTCGTTGACCAACGGCGAGCTCTTCGTTTCCGCTCCCGATGCGTTGGCTCCAGCAGCCAAGAGCGAGCTTGAGCGACTGGTTGTTCAGCACTCTCCGCAGCGCGATACACCCGTGTCTTACCTCGTTCCGATTCCCGAGGTTATCACAGCCAATCCCAAATGACCGCAACACAGAGCGCCCCGAGGAAGCGGAGCTTCCAAGACCAGGGCGTGACCAAGCTGGAGCTTGGTCACGAGGGGCCAACTTTCTCCGCCCCGCACTCTCGGCCGGCGGAGAAAATAAAGCGCGTGACACCCCGCGGCCCTTCGTCCTAAAACCGCGCCCGGAATTTATGGCAGCGGCCCCCCATAACCTCGGCACACCCACCCGCCCCTCGCGCGGAGCCGGCCCTCTCGCCTCCACTCCTCTTCCTTCCTCACCTTCACCATTTCGCCTAATTCAGAGTTAGGCGTCGCTACTCGCCTCCTGTGAACCGAGCCACTGCCACACCTCTCGTTATAGCTGTCACTGGATTCACGGCAGGCCTCACTCTCGTGGTTTGGCTGATTAGCTTTATGGAGTTCGATCAGCTAAACCGTTTCGGTGAGCGCCCGCTTTCACTCCCGCCGTTCGGACACGTTCTTCACACCTTCACTTATCCCAGCTGGTTGCTTCCAGCCGCAGCAGTCGTCTACGGGTGGCGATTGCTGCGGGCAGAGGAGCCGTCGTGCCCCGCGGTTTCGCGCTACTGCAGTTACTTCGTCCTAGCATCGGTCATTTGGGCGCTTATCGCGGTTTTTGGCCTCTACTCCATGTATGCCATGCGCCACCACAGCTTGTGATGCTTCAACCAGAACACTGGGAATCCGCAACGCTTAACCAGGCGCTGAGCTTGGGGGTCGTTAGAGATGAAATTGGCGTTTTTTGACCAGATGAAGATTTTGCGTCGTAAGTGGTTGGAATCACGTTTGTTCCCCCGGGAGACAAATGACTTTTTGGGGGTGTCGAGCGGCTTGTTGGGGGTGAAAAGTGGCTCCACGGGGGTGTCGAGCAGCTTCACGGGGGTGACAAGTGGCTCCGCGGGGGTGTCGAACGGCTTCATGGGGGTGAAAAGCGGCTGGGCGGGGGTGTCGAGCGACTGCGTGAGGGCGGCCAGTGGCTCCACGGGGGCGACGGGTAGCTTCTTGAGGGTGGAAAGCGGCTCTTGGGGGGTGGCGGATGGCTTTTTGTCGGCAACGGGTGGCGCACGGCGCGCGGGGTTACGGCGGGGGCGGTGTGGGAGGCGGTGGGTGGGCGGGATGGATGACTTTTCGCCCAGTTCCGGGCGCAAAACTGGTGGTCGGGGCGGCGGAATCCCGGCGGCTTGCTTCTCCTCAGCTCCGCGTAGTGAACGAAAGGATCAATAAGTATGGCTCAATATTGGCAGGATGTGCAGGCGCGGGCGCTCGTGACGAAAGAGGTGTGGGTGAACTTCTTTCCGACGTTGGTTTTGGGGGAGATCATCGCCGACGATTTTATCTCGAAGTATGAGGGGCTGACGGCCACGGCGCAGGCGGCCCCCGCCAACTGACCATCCTCCCGCCGCCGGTTTAGGGTGGCGCCACCCGCCGGCGGACCGGCGCGGCCTCGTTCTCCTCGGCGAAAACTTCCCGTCTTTCCCCTGCTCCTGCGCTCCACCTGTAAAGGCGAGGACGGGAGGGAGCGTGACTTTAGCGCGGAGAAAACGGGCGTGGCCGCATCATTCGGGTGGAGCACTCGACCCGAGTGCTGGAGCGGGCGACTCGCCCGCTCCACCGGTGGGCGCGTGTTGTGTCTGAACGCCCCGCGTTCCCCCCGTGCTTTCGGCGAGTCGCCGAAAGCAGCACTCGGGTCGAGTGCTCCACCAGGAGCGGCCCCCGCCACCTGACCATAACTCACGCAAAGGCGCAAAGACGCCAAGTTTCCGAAGGCGATTCCTCCCTTTGCGCCTTTGCGCCTTTGCGTGACCCAGCTGCTGAGCGGCCCGCTCAGCGCGGGGTGAGCTGGGGGCCGTCTTTGGTGTCTTTGACGGTCCAGCCGAGGGCGGCGATGGCGTCGCGGAGGCGGTCGCTTTCGGCCCACTGTTTCGCGGCGCGGGCCTGCTGGCGCTGCTCGACGAGTTCGAGGACCGCGGCGGGGACGCTCACGCTTTCCTGCTGCAAGGCGAGGACGGCGTCCACGCGCCGCCATTCGGCGAGCAGCGCGGCGGCGTGCGCGGGGGAAAGCTCGCTGCGATCCAGGGCGGCATTGCTTTCGCGGATGAGATCGAAGAGGTGGCTCAGGGCGGCGGAGATGTTGAGGTCTTCGTCGAGCGCAGCGAAGAACCGCTCCGCGTGTGCGTCGAGTGGCGTGGTCGCGGGTGCGGCGGCGGCCGCGTGGCTGGTGAGGCGGGTGACCCATTCGTCAATGCGACCCAAGGCGGCGCGCGCGGCTTCGAGGCCGGCGATGGTGAAGTTCAGCGGCAGGCGGTAGTTGACGGTGAGCAGGGCGTAACGGACTTCGCGCCCGGTGAAGCCTTTCGCGAGCAGGTCGCGCAGGGTGTAGAAGTTGCCGAACGATTTGGACATCTTTTGCCCCTCGACCATGAGGTGCGCGCAGTGCAGCCAGTGGCGGACGAATTTCTTCCCCGTGCAACATTCGCTCTGCGCGATCTCGGCCTCGTGATGCGGGAAAATGTTGTCCACCCCGCCGCAATGGATATCCAGCTCCGGCCCGAGAATGGCCGTGGCCATGGCGCTGCACTCGATGTGCCAGCCCGGCCGGCCCGGTCCCCACGGCGACTCCCAACGCACCTCGCCATCGGCCTCATCCCACGCCTTCCACAGCGCGAAGTCGCCGATGTTTTCCTTCTCGTACTCGTCGCTATTCACCCGGCCGCTGGGGCGGAGCTCGTCGAGGTTCAGGTGCGCGAGCTTGCCGTAGTCGGGGAAGCGCGCGAGGCGGAAATAGACGCTGCCGTCCTCCGCCTGGTAAGCGATCCCCTGCTCCGCGAGCTGCCCGATCATGGCGATCATCTTTTCGATGTAGCGCGGCTCCGTAGCCGCAGGCGAATGCTGCGCGCGCTGGATGCGGAGGGTGTCGAGGTCGGTGTAAAAGGCGTCTTTATAGACCTGCGTGAAGTCGGCCAGCCGCCGGCCCGCGGCCCGTGCCCCGCGGATGGTCTTGTCGTCCACGTCAGTCAGGTTCATGACCCGCTCCACCGCGTAGCCGCGCGCTTCGAGATGCCGCTGGAGTAGATCCTCGAAGACATAAGCGCGGAAGTTGCCGATGTGCGCGTGGTTATAAACCGTGGGACCGCAGGTATACATTTTCACGGCGCGGCCCACCGGATCGAGCGGGATGAACTCTTCGATCTGGCGCGAAGCGGTATTGTGCAGGCGGACGGGCATGAGGACACGAAAAGTAGCGGCTTTTTTTGATTTGGCGAGCCGGGCTGCGGGGCGGTGATGCGGCACGAAAAAGCCCGCGAATCCAAGACCCGCGGGCTTTTCGGTGAGGTTTGCCAGGTTGCGCTTAGAATGCCATGCGCACGCCGCCGGAGACGTTGGCCGAATCGTAGTTCGAGCGGCCCAGTTCGCCGTCATAATAGACGTAGGTCGAGGTGCGCTCGTTCCACAGGATGGCAAAGCCAGCTCCCAGCAGCAGGCTGTCCTCGCCGGTCTCCGCACCATGGACGGTGAAGTCGCTGCTGCCATTCTGGAATCTGGAGCTGATGCCAAAGGCGGTGTCGCCAAACTCATGCTGCCAAGCCGCGCGGATTTCCGGTTTCACGATGATCGAGCCAATCTGGAATTCGTAGGCCGCTTTCAAGCCGAGCGCGGTGCGCATGGATTCGCCGGACTGCGAACCGTACTTGAGCGGGGCCAGAGAGCCGTGTTCACGGAAGTCCTCAAACCCGACATTGGTATACTGGAAGCTGGCCGTTGGACCCACGGTCAGGCCGCCGCTTTTCACGTCGTAGCCGGTCGCAATGAGGGCATTGATCTCGGCTCCCTTGGTGTTGCCCCGGGCGGTGCCTTGGAGGGCGCTCCGGCGGGTGTCGTAGGTATTGTAACCGCCCTGCACGGAGGCATCGACGTAGAAGCCGCTGTTAAAGTAGGTCGCATACAGACCGAGCTTGGCACCATCGACTTCGAGATTGCCGTCGTCGAACAGATCAACACTGCTGCGGGCGTAGCCGGCATTAATGCCGACGGCGAAGTTCTCCGTAACCCGGTAGTCCACACCGATGGTGAAACCGGCGCTCGTGAGGTCATAACCACTGGCGTTGTAGGTCTTGCCGATGGAGGCGAACTCGCCGGAACCGGTGACGAAGACGCCGACGCGATTGTCTTCCGCGGGCGGGCGGAGTTCCTTGCTGTATTTGCCCTCTGGGCCGGCCAGACCGCCGTTCGGCATAAGGTAGTTGCCGCTGTATTGCGGAGTCAGGCCACTGACGGAAAGCCCGGAATCGCTGAACCCAGCGGCCCCCGCGCGGATCTGATCAGTCCGGCGCGAGATATTGGCGGTCTGCGCATTGGCTTGGGCGATGCCGATGGTGTAGATGGCCTGCAGTTCCTCCGCCGCGATGAGGTCGAAATCATGCGGCAGTTCGCGGAGCAGTTTCGCATCGAGGAAGCCGATGAGCTTGGCCTCCTTGGGATTGAAAGCGATTTTGTCGAGCGCCGCGGCGACCGATTTTTGATTCGGCGTCAGCCCCTGATTGTCAGCGAATTCCTTGAACGAACCCTGGACGGCTTCGAGAACCACCGAGTTCGAGAGATAGAGCACTTCGTTCCGGACGATGGTGCCGGTGGGCGAGAAGGGATTTTCTACGTTGGAGAATTCGCCATTCACGCCGCCACCCGCGGTGATGAAGGTGATCCGTTCACCGACCTTGAGTTTGGTGCCGTTGAGGTTCACGAGGCGCAGGTTGCCATCGAGATTAGCCTGGCCGCCGATCGCCACGAGGTCGTGATTGGGTGGGGTCTTTCCGGCGATTTCGATGGTCAGCGTGCCGCCAAAGGTCTGGGTGAAATTTCCATCGATGGTGAACGTGCCGGGCGAGCGGCCGGGCTTGAAATTACCAGCATTTGTCACATTACCGAAGGTCCGGCCAATGCCCGTGAGGGTCCCGGCCCCGCCAACCAGGATATTGGCGCTGCGCACGGATCCATCGAGCACCAGTGTGCCACCATTGATGAAGGTATTGCCGCGATAGGTATTGGCTCCGGTGAGGATGAGAGTGCCAGGGCTGTTCTTGATCAAACGCCCGCCGAGCAACCCGTCACTGATGACCCCGGTGAAGACTCCGGAATTTACGGTCAAAGTCCCCGCCACGCCACCACCGCTAAGTTCCACATTCCCGTTGCCACTCACGTCATCCAGCGTCTGGTTGTGGCCGGAGGTATTCAGCACGCCGTTGACGAGGGCATTGGCCGTAGTGATGATCTGGTTGTCAGTCGTCGGAGCGCCGGTCAGGAATTGAACGACGGCACCGCCATCGATCTTGAGGTTTCCGCTGATTGCGACCGCTCCGGAGGTTTTGCCCAGTTGAACAAAGCCGCCCTGCACATCGGTCAGACCGGTGTAGCTGTTGGAGATGGCAGCGCCCGCGGTGGCCCCGGATTTGCCGCCGATCAGCGTGGCGGTGCTGCCCGTGAAGGTCAGGCCCGCACCGGCAACGTTTTCGGTAATGACGCCCGTGAAGTCCACGAAACCACCCGTGGTGTTGATCACGGTGTTCGCGGAATTCAGGGCGAATCCGGTGTTGCCGCCCTGCGTGGCGATGCCGTTGAAGGTGACGCCATTCGAGGTCTTCGTCGGGAAGGTGTTCACCAGATTCCCGAAGACGCCGAAGCCGGCGTTCACGGCCACCGAGTTCGCGATGAGCGGCGCAGGCGCGGCGAGCACCGGGGCGTTTGCCCCGACAGAACCGCCGTTGATCGTGAACAGGCCCGTGCCGAGTGCCGAATTGGAGCGGATGTCCAGGCCACCGGCGTTGAGGACGGTTCCTCCGGTGTAGCTATTTTGCGTGCTCCCCGCGGTGGCATTGCCAATCGCGAGGATGCCGTTGCCGTTTTTGACCACGCTGCCGGGGGTAAAGCCCGCGATCAGCGAGTCGGTCATTGGTGCCGTTATCGTCGAGGTGACGCCCGCCGCGGTATTCGTGTTGATCGTGGTCGCTCCGAGGAGGAACAACTGGAAACCAGGCGTGACCGGTGCGGCATCTGGCGCAATCGTGTAGGTCGTGCCATTAGCCGTGGGGTTGAAGGTCATTCCGGCGACGTAAATCGTATCGGACACTGTCACGGTGCCTCCGGTCAGCGCCTGAGGTGCGCCGGAGCCGCCGCCAAACACCGCGTTACCGCTCGTCCAAGCGCTATTGTTGGTGGCGGTGACCTCCGTCCAGTTGGTCCCGAAGTTCGTCCAGGTGCCATTGCCGCCGTTGACTACACCGTTGTTGATCGGTGCGGGATCCCAATACTGCGTGCCAGCAATACCCGCGGCGGTGAGGACGAGTAGGTTGACCTGATTGGCCACTGCCGTATTCACGACTGCGGCGACGACTGGAATGGGCAGGGTGCCGATCGCGAGCGTGTTGTTGGTCAAGTTGCCCAAGCCACCTGTGTAGTTAAACAACCGGTAGCCGCCCGCGGTGAAGTTGCCGAGGTTCGTCTGCGTCACGTTCAGCGTGCCGTCGAGGACGAGGGGACCGGTGACGTTGGTCAAGTCGTTGAGCAATCCCCCGGGAACACCAGCCTGCCCGAGGTCATAGTTCACCTGCGTCGTGTTTCCGCCCAAGGTGAGCGCACCGGTATTTAGCGTGCCCGCGAGGTTGCCGAAAGCACCGGGATCGAGGGTTGCGCCGGCGTTGACGTTCACCGCCCCGGTGATCGTCCCGGAGCCTGCGAGGGTGGCACCGGTCTGCGTGGTCACCGTATTGGCGGCGCTCGTAAACGTGCCGTCCACCTGGAGGGTTCCGGCGGTCACCGTCGTCGGTCCCGTGAAGCTGCTGCCCACTCCCGAGAGGATTTGCGTCCCCGTCCCGATTTTCACCAGTGAAAGCGCGCCCGCTCCGCCGTCAGTCAGCGTGCCGGCAAACGTGCTCGTGCCTGCCACCACTCCAGAGCCAACGGTCAAAGCGGCGGCCCCGACGGCCCCGTTCTGGACATTGCCGTTGGTGTTGCCCGACAGCGTTCCGATGGTTGTGTTGAAGCCTTGCACGGCCAACGTCGCCGCGGTCGCGCCCGTGCCCACGGTGGTCGCGGAATTCACGCCGAAAGCGCCGGAGACGCCGGCAACTGTCGCCACACCCGCCTGCAGGCGGCCCGCGGTCACCGTCGTCGCGCCGGTGTAAGTGTTGGCCCCCGCGAGGATCTGCGTACTGGCACCGTCCTTCACGATCGCGCCTGTAACGGCATTGCCGGCGCCGGAAATAACCCCGGCGAAACTTGTCGAACCCGCGGCGGTGCCGATGGTCAGGGTATTGCCATTAATGACTACCTTGGAAGTCGCGTTCGGGCTGGCGAGGGAAGCGACCACCTGGCCGACTGCGCCGTTAAGATTCAGCATCGAACCGCCCAGACCGACATCATCCATGGTCAGAGCCGAGCGGGCCGGCGCTGCAAATGCCGGGTCCGGCAAGGCACCGGCGACATTGGCATTGAGGATGCCGAGGCCAAAGCCTCCGCTGCTACGGATGGTCGTCGGGCCATTGTAAGTGTTGGCGGCGTTGAGATTGACCGTCGTGCTTTCGACGATGAGATCAGAATTCGCCGCCGCGCCGGAAATGACGCCGTTGATATTGACCGTCCCGCCGCCGGAGGTCGCGGTGCCGATCGTCAGGTTCGTGCCGTTTTTGACAATGCTGCCGAGGTTCAGCGTTCCGCCATTAGCCGTGATGGTTGAGTTTGTGGCAATGGTGATCGGGCCGAGATAGCTGGCGGTGGTTGCGCCATTGACCAAACTCAGCGCTCCCACCGACGCGCTCGAACCGGCGCCGTTGAGAGTGAGCGCCTCACCGGTGATGACGATGCCGTTTTCCAAGCGCAGGCTGCCGCCCACGTTAACGGTCGTGCCGGCCAGGGTGGAGCCGAGGGCGGCGTTGTTGCCGACCTCGAGGATGCCGGTGTTGACGGTGGTCAAACCGCCGTAGGTGTTCGCTCCGGTGAGCACGAGAACCGAAACCGGGTTGTTCATCGTCACCGTAGAGGCGATGCCCGCGATCACGCCGTTGAAGATGCTGTTCTGGGCGCTCGTGTAATTGAGACTGCCAGTGAGCGTACCGGGACCCGCGAGCGATCCGCCGGTGACGGCCAGCCCGCCGAGCGCGGTCATGTTGGCGCCCGCCCCGATGGTGAAGGTATTGGCCGCGCCACTGGCCGTGGCTGGGCCGGTGACAGTGCCTTGGCCGAGCCAGCTTCCACCGGTGATTCCGAGCGTGCCGAGGATGTTCGCCGTCGGGCCAAAATTGATGACGCCCGTGCCGGCGAGGGTCGCGCTACCGAGGGTGCCGCCGCCATTCAGGGTGCCGCCGGAGAGGACATTCGCCGCACCGGTTACCACGCCATTGGCGGTAAGCACCGCGCCCGCATTGATCGCGGTGACGTTGCCCGTCAGGGTGCCGGTCTGAACTACCGCCGCGCCGGCATTCAGGCTCACGTTGCCAGTTTCGGTGCCGCTGAGGACGTTGCCCGCGCCGTTGAAGACGGCGTTGCCGACGAGGTTCAGGCCCGCGCCGTTGATCGTGCCGCCGGTGACCGTGGTCAGCCCATTGATCGTTCCGCTGCCGCCGAGCGTGCCGCCCGCGAGCACGAGTGCGGTGCCAGTGACGGTGCCGTTGGCGGTAAAGAGCGCCCCGCTGTTGATCGCGTTGATGTTGCCCGTCAGCGTTCCGCCCGTCTGCGTCACACCCGCTCCGGCCGCCAGCGTCACGCCGTTCGTCGCCGTCTCGGTGCCGCTCAGCACGTTGCCCACGCCGTTAAAAGTCGTCAGTCCGGTCAGGGTCAGGCCCGTGCCATTGATCGTGCCGCTGGTCACATTTGTCGGACCGGTGATCGTCCCGCTGCCGGCCAGGGTGCCGCCCGCGAGCACCGTCGCGCTCCCGGTCACCGTCCCGTTGGCGGTCAGGGTTGCGCCCGCGTTGATCGCGTTCACGTTGCCCGTCAGCGTCCCCGTCTGGGTCACGCCCGCCCCGGCCGCCAGCACCACGCCAGCCACCGAAGTTTCCGTGCCGCTCAGCACGTTGCCCGCGCCGTTGAAGGTCGTCAGGCCCGTCAGCGTCAGGCCCGTGCCGTTGACCGTGCCGCTGGTCACTGTCGTCGTGCCAAGGATGTTGCCGCTGCCCGCCAGGGTGCCGGCCGCGTTCACGGTCGTGTTGCCCGTCACGATGCCGTTGGCCGTAAAGGTTCCGGTATTCGTCCCGTTCAGATTGCCAGTCAAGGTTCCGGTCTGCGTCACCGTCGCTCCTGCAGCCAGCGTCACTCCGGCCAGCGCCGTCTCCGTGCCGCTCAACGTGTTCCCAAGGCCGATAAACGTCGTCAGTCCCGTCAGCGTCAGACCGTTGCCCGCGATCGTGCCGGCGTTCACGTTCGTCACGCCGTTGATGTTCCCGCTGCCTGCCAGCGTGCCGCCTGGATTCACCGTCGCATTCCCGGTCACCACGCCGTTGGCCGTGAAGATGCCCGTATTGGTTCCGTTCAGGTTGCCGGTCAGCGTCCCGGTCTGCGTCACCGTCGCCCCTGCCGCCAGCACCACGCCAGCCGTCGCCGTCTCGGTTCCGCTCAGGATGTTGCCAGCGCCGCTAAACGTGGTGAGCCCGGTCAGTGTCAGGCCGTTGCCGGCGATGGTGCCGCTCGTGACTCCCGTCGTGCCATTGATCCTGCCGCTGCCAGCCAGTGTGCCGCCAATGTCCACCGTCGCATTTCCGAGCACGGTCCCGTTGGCCGTAAAGATTCCGGTGTTCGTCCCATTCAGGTTGCCGGTCAGGGTGCCCGTTTGAATCACCGTGGCCCCGGCTCCTAGGGTCACACCGGCTAGCGCGGTTTCCGTGCCGCTCAAGGTGTTGCCCAAACCGTTGAAAGTCGTCAGACCGGTCAGAATCAGACCGTTGCCGTTGATGTTGCCGCTCGTCACCGTGGTCGCACCAACAATGTTACCGGTTCCTGCCAAGGTACCGGCGGGATTGATGGTCGCCGTCCCCGTCACTACGCCATTGGCGGTAAAGAGCGCGCCGGCATTGATCGCGGTGATGTTGCCCGTGAGCGTGCCGGTCTGAATCACCGCCGCTCCAGCGTTCAGGGTCACGTTGCCGGTTTCGGTCCCACTGAGGGTGTTGCCCAAGCCATTGAAGACCGCACCGCCCGTCAGCGTCAGTCCGTTGCCGTTGATCGTGCCGCCGTTCACCGTCGTCAGGCCCGTGACTGCGCCGCTGCCGCCCAAGGTGCCGCCAGCCAAGACGAGCGCGGTGCCCGTGACCGTGCCGTTGGCCGTCAATAGCGCACCGCTGTTGATCGCGTTGATGTTGCCCGTCAGCGTCCCCGTCTGTGTTACCCCCGCACCCGCCGCCAAGGTCACTCCGTTCGTGGCGGTCTCAGTGCCGCTCAGAATGTTGCCCGCCCCGTTGAAGGTCACTAGCCCCCCGAGCGTAAAGCCGGGGGCCGTACCGTTGATTGTGCCGCTGGTCACGTTCGTGACACCCTGAATATTGCCCGTTGCATTGCCTTGCAGAGTGCCGCCCGCCAGCACCGTTGCGCTGCCCGTTACAGTTCCGTTCGCCGTCAGGATCGCCGTGTTGTTAATCGCGTTCACGTTGCCCGTCAGCGTCCCCGTTTGGGACACCCCGGCTCCTGCGGCCAGCACCACGCCGGCCACCGAAGTCTGCGCGCCAGCCAGAAGATTCCCCGCACCGTTGAATGTCGTCAGACCCGTCAGGGTCAGGCCGTTGCTGTTGATCGTGCCTTGGGTCACCGTGGTCGCGCCCAAAATATTGCCCCCCACCACCCCGGTCAGCGTACCACCGGCGAGCACGTTCATCGTGCCCGTTACGATGCCGTTAGTATTGAAGGTTGCCCCGGCGTTCAAGGCGTTCACGTTGCCCGTGAGCACCCCGCTCTGAGTCACTCCAGCCCCGGCCGCGAGCACCACGCCCGCGATCGAAGTTTGGGTGCCAGTCAAAGAGTTTGTGCCAGTAAAAGTTGTCACACCGGTGAGCGTCAGGCCCGAGCTGGCGATGTTCGCGCCGTTCACTGTGGTCGTACCAGTGATGATGCCGCTCCCCCCCAGAAAGCCTCCGGTGTTCACGACCGCGTTGCCCGTGACCGTGCCGTTCGCGTTGAAGGTGCCGTTGTTGATCGCGTTCACGTTGCCCGTGAGCTGCCCGCTCTGAGTAACTACCGTAGCGGCGCCGGTTGCCGTCACCCCATTGACCGAAATAACCGTCCCGCTCAATGCGGCGCCTCCGCCGCCGTTAAATGTCGTCGCCCCCGTCAACGTCAGCCCATTGCCCGCTATCGCCCCGTTGGCCACCGTCGTCGTTCCGTTGATATTGCCGCTGCCCGCCAGAGTGCCCCCGGTGGCCACCGTCGCATTGCCCGCCACCACGCCGTTGGCCGTGAAGGTTCCGGTGTTCGTCGTGTTCAGGTTGCCCGTGAGCGTCCCGGTCTGGATCACGGTGGCCCCAGCCCCCAATGTCACACCGGCAATCGCCGTTTCTGTCCCGCTCAGCGTGTTGCCAATGCCGTTGAAGGTTGTCAGTCCTGTCAAAATTAGGCCGTTGCCGACGATGTGTCCGCTCGTCACCGTCGTCGCACCGCCAATGCTGCCGGTGCCAGCAAGAGTGCCAGCGGCGTTTACCGCGGCAGTGCCTGTGACCGCACCGTTGGCCGTAAAGGTCGCTCCGGCATTGATGGCATTCAGGTTGCCCGTGAGCGTTCCGGTTTGGAGCACCGTAGCCCCCGCGCTTACTACCACGCCGCCGGTCGCGGTATTCGCCCCGTTCAGCGCGTTGCCCACGCCGTTGAAAGTCGTCACCCCGGTCAGGGTCAGGCCGGTGCCGGCGATCGTCGCCCCGCCGGTCACTCCCGTCGCCGTCGTCCCCAAGATCGTGCCGCTGCCATTCAGCGTGGCCCCGCTAAGCACCGTGACGGCGCTTCCAGCCGCGATAGAACCGCCCGCACCTACCGTCAAGGTTCCGCCGGTCACCGTGGTTGCTCCGCCATACAAATTAACCCCGCCAAGAACGAGGGTCCCCGTGCCGATTTTGTCGAGCGTGCTGGCCGCGCCAATCAGCGGGGTGTTAATCGTGCCGGTCACGCCACCGGCCACGCTGACCAAGCCACCGCCGCCCGCCGTCAGGGTCAGGTCGCCGGCGTTAAGGACGTATCCGTTCACCGTAAAATTAAGGCTGTTCGCAACCTCCCCGGCCGACAGTGTGATGATGCTCCCGAAGACCCCTCCACCTCCGAGGGAAAAGGTCGCCGTGTCAACCGCTGTTGGCTCGGCCGTGGTCCAGTTAGCCCCGTTGCTCCACGACGTGCTGGTGGAGCCATTCCATGTATGCACCAAGGCGTGGGCGCTCGGAGGCGCGAGATGCAGCGCGATGAGCGCCGCCGCGGAGGTCGCGAGAATGCGGCGGAGCTTGCGGGACTGAAGCTTGGTGAAGGGAGTGACGGTTGGGGTTTTCATGGCTCGGAATTGGAGAGGGTCAGTGCGGAGGGCGATTAAAGTTGGGGTGAGTGCTTGGGGAACGGCCGGTTGGGGGGCGGACTACAATGCCGCTAGGCGTTGCACGGGAAAAACGAAGTCAGATCCGTGCTCAAAATTGTGGACAGTCCTACCGTTGGAGAAGGGCTTCTCCCGATTTTCAAACGGCTCCTCATGTGCTTCGTATTCACGCGCCGCGAGTTCTGCCGGGCGCCCTTAAGGGTGTCAAAGATTTTTTAATCAACGGCACGAATTTTTTTGAACATTCTCTCAGCCCTGCGAATGCTCCGGTGAGAAAGCGTTTCGGAGAACCCGAAAGATCCTCTGCGCAAGGGACGTAAGCCCGCCTTGCTTCCCCCCTTTTTTCGCCTCCTTCGGGCGAGGAAAACCACCCTTCGAATTCCCTGCCTATTTCCTTTTTTCGCCCTTTGCCGCCGCGCGCAAGCTAGAGGAGTCAAGGTCCAAGGCCTTTTGCGGGATAATCTCCGCGTCCGGGAAAGTAGCCCCCAGCGAGGCCCGCAGGCTCTCGCCATGACCGGCGATCACCACACACGTATCTGCACCGCGCAGATGCTCTCTCGCAAATTTGAGAACCGTAACTGGCTGCACGGAACGCACCTCCGCCGGATAGCTTTGGAGCGCGGCGAGCGGCTCGTTCTGCACCGCCCATGCGGCTAGGCGCGTAGCGATGCCCTCGTTCGTTTCCAGCGAGCGTTCGTAAGAGCCCGTCAGTGTGCTTACTCGCGGAGTCAGCTCTTCGCCCGTCACCAACTCAGTGCCGAGACGGTCCAACTCCGCGCGCATGAGCGTGGCGACTTCGGGGCCGGCAGAGTTTTTCGTCTGCGCCGCGGCGAAAAACGCCCCAATCTGTCGCCGGGCGCTCAAGTCACTCGAGGCGCCATAGGTCAGCCCGCGTTTGACGCGAATCTCCGCATTAAGCCGAGCGCTGTAGCCGCCGCCGAGCACGGTGCTCGCGACCAACCCGGGAAAATACTGCGCGTCACGTCGCGCGATTGCCGCTTTGCCCACGACCACCGCCGCCTGGCCGGCATTTGGCATATCGATGATAACGACGCGCGGCTTGGCCGGGGAGGTGAAAACGGGCGCCTCAGGCTTCGGACGTTTCGGATTTTTCCAATCGCCAAAATACTTTTCTGCCCAGGCGAAACCTTGCGCGGCGGTGAGATCGCCGACGAAAACCAGCACGGCATGATCGGGCCGGAAGTAGGTAGCGTGCAGCTTGCGCAGTTGAACCGGCGTGATGCGGGCCACGCTCGTCGGAGTTCCGCTGAGCAGATGTCCGTAAGGCCCGTCACCAAAAATCAGCCGTGCCAACGTCGCCTTCGCGACCGTGCCGGGTTCTTCCATCTTTACGCGGAGTTCATCCAGCGTTTCGGCCTTCAATCGACCGACTTCTGCCGCCGCCAGCGTGGGGCGCCGCACCACGTCGCCAAGCAGCGCCAGGCCTTCTCCTGCTCGCGAAGAAAGAATGGTCAGCTCCGCCGAAGTCGCGTCCCAGTCCGTGCCGGTTTCAATTGACCCTCCGAGCGTCTCGATGGCGTGCGCGAGTTGCGGCGCGCTGCGCTCACCCGCGCCCCGCATCATCAGCAGCGCGAGCATCTCCATCGCTCCCGCCGCCCCCGCGGGATCCACTTCGCCACCGCTTTTGATGACGAGCTGCGCCGAGAGGATCGGCAGGCCGGGCCGCTCGACAACGATGACGCGCAGCCCGTTCGCCAGCGTCTGTTCGACTGCCGCGGGAACCTTGATCTCAGGCGGCTCGCTGGGCTGTGGCGGAACAGAAGGCGCTGGCTCCTCAGCGAGCGCCCCGGCGAAAACCGACATGCTCAGAGCGAGAGAAAACAGGCACGCTTTCATCTACTTCTTCGCCTCTTTCGTTGCTTCCGGCAGGTATTCCAGCACCAAGCGGTTTTGCGCTGTGAAGATCGTCCGCGCCACGCGCTGAATGTCCGCCGCAGTCACGGCCTGCAATATTTCCAACTCGGTGTTCACCCGTTCCGCGTCGCCGAGAATCACCGCCGCCTGAGCCAGCGCGGTCGCCTTTCCCTCGCTCGTCTCGCGATCGTGCAATCGCGCGGTCAGCAGCCGATTTTTCGCCTTCGTGAGTTCCTCTGCGCTGACGGCTTCCGCGCCTAGTTTTTCGATCTCGGCGAAAAGTGCGCGTTGGATTTCGGCGACGCTTTTCCCGCTTGCAAGGATCACCTGAAAAAGCATCAACCCCACGTCCTCTCGCAAGTCCGCCACGAATTCCACGCTCTGCGCGAGCTGCTTTTCATAGACGAGCTTTTGGTGGAGGCGGGACGAATCGCCCCCGGTCAGAATCTCCTGCGCGAGTTCTAGTGCGAGCGCATCTTCACTCCGTGCCGCCGGTCCGAGATAGGTCACCGCGAGCGCCGGCAGCGGCACGCCAGCCTCGCGAATGGTGAGCCGCTGCTCGGCGGAGCGCGCCGGCTCTTTGATCGTCACTCGCGGAATCGGCGTGGCTGGTTTCGGAATCGGCGCGAAGTATTTGTCCACCCACGTATCGAATTGCGCTGGATCGAAATCGCCCACGACCACGAGCGTCGCATTATCGGGCCGGTAGTAGGTTGCGTGAAAAGCGCGTACGTCCTCGATGGTCGCAGCGTTCAGTTCGGGAATGTTGCCGATCGTCGGACGCTTGTACGGATGCTCAGCGAACGACTTCTTAATGATCTCCTCGCCAAAACGCCCGTATGGTTCCGCTTCCACGCGCTGCAAGTATTCCTGCTTCACCACCTCCCGCTCGGAGCGAAAGTTCTTCTCGTCCACGTTCAGCGTCGCCATCCGATCCGCCTCCGCCCACAGGAGCCGCTCCAAGTGGTTGGACGGCACGACCTCGTAGTAAACGGTCACGTCATCCGCCGTGTAGGCGTTGTTGAAACCACCCACGTCCTCCGTCAGGCGGTCGATCGTCTCCGGCTTCGTGTGCTTCGTGCCTTTGAACATGATGTGCTCGAAAAGATGCGCGAATCCGCTGCGCCCAGCCGGATCGTCTTTCGAGCCGACGTGATACCAAACATTGATCGCCACCGTCGGCGTGCTCCGATCCGCCGCCGCGTAAATCTTCAGCCCATTCGCGAGCGTCCGGTGCGTGAACTTAATCGGCGGAATGACAACCGGTTCCGCCGCGCCCAACGTGAGTGCCAGCAACGGGAGGATCAGCAAGCGGCGCATGCGCCCCTATAAATCCCCTTCTGCCCCCCGCTGCAATCATTCTGGTTGAAACAGGTGGTTTAACCGAACTTGGAACGAGAGGAAGGGCGCCCGCTTCGGTTCTCGAGACTCTGCATGAAGGACACCGCTCCGTTGCCGGAGAGTGTCACGCCGTTCCCGCTCGCTATCTTCTTGCTGGAGCGGCACTCTCCCGCACTTTGATACGCTTGGTATTTTTTCTCACTTTCATCGCCGTCCTCCCGGCGTTCGCGACTAACCCCGCCGACGTGGTGCCCGTCTTTCCGTTGCCTCTGGAGGCTTATGGCGATGCGGGAAAGAGCGGCATTTTCGAGATCCTGCGGCATCGTGCGACGGCGGAGCCTTTCAATCTCGTGGCGACGATGATTTTCGTCCTCGCCATCGCGCACACGTTTCTCGCCTCGAAGTTCCTGCACATCGCCCATCGCTGGCGGCATGAGCACCGCGCGCGCATCCAGGCCGAGGGGCGCACCGGGGAGGCGAGGCCGGAGGTGGATGCGAAGTCCGACGTGAGTTTCAAAGCCGAGGTGATGCACTTCCTCGGCGAAGTGGAGGCGATCTTCGGCATCTGGGTCGTGCCGTTGCTCGTCGCTTTCATCGCGTTCAAAGGCTGGCCCGCGGCGGAGCGTTACATCAGTCACGGCGTCCATTTCACCGAGCCGCTTTTCGTCGTGATCATCATGGCGATCTCGGCGACGCGGCCGGTGCTGCGCGTGGCCGAGCAGTGCATGAGCGCGGTCGCGCGGCTCGGCGGACGCACGCCGGGCGCGTGGTGGCTGGCGATTCTCACGGTCGGCCCGCTGCTCGGTTCGTTCATCACGGAGCCCGCGGCGATGACCATCTGCGCGCTGCTCCTCGCGCGACAATTTTACGATCTCGGCCCGAGCACGAAGTTCAAATACGCGACGCTTGGACTGCTCTTTGTGAACGTCTCGGTCGGTGGCACGCTCACGCATTTCGCCGCGCCGCCGGTGCTCATGGTCGCGGGGAAATGGGGCTGGGACACGCCATTTATGTTCATGAACTTCGGCTGGATCGCGATGATCGGCATCGTCGTTTCCAATGCGATCTACTACGCCGTCTTCCGTCGCGAATTCGCCACGCTGCGTCCGCAGTCCAGCGCCGAAGAGCTGCCGCGCCTGTGGAGCGACCGCACCGATCCCGTCCCGATTTCTATCACGCTCGTGCATCTCGCTTTCCTCGGCTGGACGGTCTTCACCGCGCATTACCCCGCCCTCTTCATCGGCGGCTTCCTGTTCTTCCTCGCCTTCACCACGGCCACGGAGCACCACCAAAATCCGCTCTCGCTCAAGCCCGCGATCCTTGTCGGCTTCTTCCTCGCGGGCCTCGTCGTCCACGGCGGCTTGCAGGGTTGGTGGATCGCCCCCGTCCTCGCGAGTCTCGGCGAAGTGCCGCTGCTCCTCGGCGCGATGGGGCTCACCGCCTTCAACGACAACGCCGCCATCACCTATCTCGCCACGCTCGTCCCGAATTTCAGCGACGCGATGAAACACGCCGTGGTCGCCGGAGCGGTCGCCGGCGGCGGCCTCACAGTCATCGCCAATGCGCCCAATCCCGCCGGCCAGTCGATCCTTTCGGATTATTTCGAGGACGGCGTTGCCCCGCTTTATCTCCTTTTGGGCGCACTCGCACCGACTGCCGTCATGGCCGTTTGTTTCCTGCTGCTGTGATCGCGGCGACGACAGCCTCCATCAAGAGCGGCGGGTAGGAGCGAGCGATTTTCGATTACGGCTCGTCGGTTTGTCGAGAGAGGTCATGCTTTCTCTTCCAGCGGTGCGCGGGAAGCCGGTTACCAAGAAAACACATCCCCCGGCAGAGCAGCGGAAGAAGTGAGATGCAGTCGCGAGAGAGCGCCGCTGCGAACTCTATATCCGATGAACTCGCGCCGCTTCCTCACCCTCGGCGCCACCTGCGCCCTCCTAGTCCACGGTTTTGCCGCCGAGAAAACTTCGTCGCCAAAATCCGCCGATCATAAACCTTCCGACGGGCCGGGCATCACGGTGAATCCGCATCCGCACGAGCGCGGCGACGCGGCGGCGGGGAAGACGGTGTTTCGCTTCGAGACGTTTGGAAATGAAGGCTTTTGGACCGATGCGGCGCGGATGCCGCAGGGCGTGGCGGCGGCGAAGCTGACGCCGAAGCAGGCGCTCGAAGCGGGCCTGCAGGTCGATGTCGAGGCGATCGACCCCGCGATGCGCGAGGCGATGGCGAAGGAGTTGAAGACCGATCTTTCGCCCGCGAACGCGCCGATGCTCAATGATCCGATGGTGACCGCGAAGCTCATCGAAGCGAACGCCGTTGCGGGCATCGTGCCCATCGACACGAATGGCGACGGCAAGATGCAGATCGCGCCGGCGGGGCCGGACAAGGTCGGCATCTCGTGCGCGATCTGCCACACGGTCACGGACAAATCGGTCTTCGATCTGCCCGGCGGCGGCTCGATCGGCAAACGCATCGACGGCCTCGCGGCGACGACGCTCAACGTCGGCAAGCTCATGGCCGTCGCCGCAAATTCGCGCGCACTTTATCCCAACGTGCACGCCGATCTCGGTCCCGCGCCGACCGCGAGCCGCAACAAGGGAAAGCCGCTCAACTCGGAATCCACCGAGGCGGAGTTCGACGCGTTCTTCAACGACCCCGAGTTGTATCCCATCGGTAGCTTCGACGAGACGCAGGACGGCAACGGCAACCCGGTGATCAACACCGCGCTCTTCCGCCAGGACCTCGCCGCGCCCTACGGCACCGCAGGCGAGTTCGCGAAGCTCGACGACATCAGCAACGGCTCCTACACGACGAACCTCGATCCGACCACGCTCGTCACGCCCGAGGGGCGCGCGTTCTTGAAAATCAAAGCCGGCGCGGCCGGCGAAAAGCTCGCCGACGAATACGAGAAAATCCTCAAGGCGACGGGCGTCACCGGCTACCCATTCGTGAAGGCGAAGATGCAGGGCAAGCCGGGCGAACTCGCGAACATCGTGGGCCGCCGCGTGGACGAAAAAAAGCTGCTCGACATGAATGCGTATCTCGACGCGCTCCCCGCGCCGGCAGGCGCGAAGGTCGAGGCGAAGCTCGTCGCGCAGGGCAAGAAGCTGTTCGAGAGCAACTGCACGGCTTGCCACAATTCCGACCAGAGCAAGCTCGTCCCGCCGAATCTCGTGGAGCTGAAAAAAATCTGGCCCGACTACAAACCGGTCGTCGTCGCGCAGCGCCCGCCGCTCAGCCCGATCCAGGATTCGCCCGGCATCTTCGACGACAAGATGATCATCGTGGATGCGAGCGACCGCGGCGACATCCGCGGTGTCGCGCTCCCGCTGTTGCTCGATCTCGCGCGGCGCACCGTCTTCCTGCACGACGCGAGCGTGACCGGCGGACTGGAAGAACTACTCGACCCAAAGCGCGGCGCGGTCTCACCGCACCCGTTCTACTTCCAAGGCAAAACTGAGCGCGCAGCGGTGATCGGTTTTCTGCGCAGTCTGGATACGGCGCAACACTGATCGGAGCGCGAACCCGCTGCGCCCGGTAGGATCGTCTTTCGAGCCGACGTGATACCAAACATTGATCGCCATCGTGGGCGTGCTCCGATCCGCCGCCGCATAAACTTTCAGTCCGTTCGGCAGCGTTCGCTGCGTGAACTTGATCGGCGGAATGACGACCGGTTCTGCCGCGCCCAGCGTGAGTGCAAGGAACGGCAGGAGCAGCAGCCGGCGCATGCGCGTCTATAAATCCGATTCGGCCGCCGCCGCAAGAGTTCAGCGGCGGCGCAAACGCCAGCCCTTTAATGTAGGGGTGTCAAAGTTGGGGGAGCGAAATCGTCGCGCGGTCCCGGGAGGCGCCCTACCCGGTTTATGGAATGACCGGCGCTTCCACTCGCAGGCGCATAAATCCCCAGCCGCTGGTGCCGCCCGGCAGAGAAAGCGTGATCGACGCCTTCCGCTGCTGGAAGCTGGTGTCCTCGCTCACCAGCATATCGATGACTCCAGCGGTGTTCCAATCGCCCAAAACCAAACCCGCACGGAACTCGGCGAAGTAAGCCACTCCCTCGGCCGCAGCCGCATCTTCACCGAACTGCACGCCCTGCATCCCTGTACCGCCGTCGCGTTCATCCACCGCACCGGCTGGGTGCCAGTGGGTGAAGCATCCCTCTTCATCCGCGTCCTCGCCGCCCACCGTGCCGAAGCCCTCCGTTTCCTCGAAGCCGCGATCGACCAGATGAAAGCCGACGTGCCGATCTGGAAGCGAGCGGCAATCTAGCACGACCTCTACCAGCGGAAGTAGCGGGCGTGATCATCGCCGAGGACGAAATCGCTGCGGTAGTCGGGGTAATAAGGCGTCTCCCGCTGCACCGGCTTCGTCAGCTCGATTCGCATTGAAGCCGGGTCGCGCGAGATAAAGCCCGCCGATGGACTTTGGCTGCTGATCCGCACTGCAACGAGGTTCTTCCCAGGCTTGGCCGTACCCGCGCGGATACGGTAGCGGCGTTCGCTCCCCGCAGGGGTCCGATCCTTTTGCGCGCCGCTGATCTTCACACCATTCCACCAGACATCGTGTGAATCATCGAGCAAGCCAAGGTTAAGCAACAGATGGCGCGGCGCATAATCCGCGGGGATATCCACAACGCGCCGGAGCCAGACCGTGCCTTTCGCGGCAAACCGGCTGCCTAATCCAGAGAGCGTCTGGGGGAGCTCCACGGTCGCCCACGCGGAGTCCTGGAATTCCGGTTTGCTCCACCCACTCTCCGTGCCTTGGTTTGGTTGCGACTCGATCTCCGCCCTCCATCCGCTGGCGATCGATATCGGCGCAAAGGGCGCTGGTCCAAAGCGGAAGAACTGCTTATCGGAAGCGAACTCGGCCCCGAGGTTGGCCAGGACTTGCGACAGCGCGTGCATGACCCGCCACCGGCTGAAACGCAGGTAAGTCTTCTCGTCGGCATTCAAGGCATCCGGCGAGAGTTGAAAGAGGATCGCACGACCGTTCCCGACGGTGACCTTCCCCAACGCGCCCCCGGCCGCGACCTCACCCGCCCCCTTCTCGATCAGCTGCATCTCGGTATCCGTCCGCAGGCGAAGATCAGAAAGACTGACCCCGCGCAGCTCTTCCCAATCCGGCAGCTCGCCAGCCTGGACATATTTCTTTCTCGCACCCGCAAAGCCGAGCGGAAGCGCACCATCCGCGCGTGGAAGAAAGACCACGCGTCCGCCGCGAGTTAGATATTTCTGCAAATCCGCATCGGTAACTGACGCCCCTGCTCCGATAACGATCAGAGCTGCAGCCGTGGGCAGAGCCGCAGCTTTCTCGAAGCGCACCTGCATGGTGCGCAGGAGCTTTTCGCCTACGCCATCGCCTATATAGTGCGTGGTCACGCGCGGTTGGACCCTGGCCTGCGCCGCATACTGCACGAGGCGCTCACCCATCAGCCGCGCCACCGGCTCGGGTGTAGTGCGGCTCTCCAAATCCAGTCCGCTATAGATCAGCAGGCCGCTCCCCCATGGCAGCTCCATGAGAGGTGAAAAGGCCAGATCGAAGTCGCCCTCGAGCATTGGCCGCCACGCGCTGAAGTGCGGCTTTTCCATCGCTGCGCTGGATACCGAGCCCTGGTTTCCCCAATGCCAGCCATATTGCGGCAGGACCGCTTTGGGAATCCGCAGGTCGGTGTCGCGCTCTGGCGGGATCAATGTCCCGGAGCCGCGCCAGTCCCGGAAATCTTCGCCGTCGAGCCCGGTCAACAGCGGGTGGGTGGACTGGGTGGTCACCGGCCAGGCGCGCCGGGTGAGCCAGCGGCTCACCCGATACGGACTCATCGTGCGGAAGAATTCCGGGCTCTGGCCCATTAGAATCACGCGTCCGCCCTTCTCTAAAAACGCCTCGATCGAGGCTGGTGGTTTCACTCCGGCTTCAAAAGCATTGCGGCCGATCACCAGCACACCCGATCCTGCGCCGGTCCATGCCTGGGCAGGGATGCCAAAGGTGGCGAGCGTCCTCGCGGTGTCGCCGCGTGGATCCCAGATCATTATCGGCGGGCGAGCAGCCGCCTTCGGAGCGGGATAGATCCGGAAGCTAAACCGATCCTCGTGTTTGAATGTCCCCGCCGTCGTTTCGAGCACGATAAGGCCAGCGCTCTTCACCGTCACCTCTGGCGCCGCAAACTCGATGGGATCGAACTTCGGCGTGCCTACGGGTGCCGTCCCGCTCCCCTCACCTTTGGCGATTTCGCGGCCGTTTAGCTCCGCGCGCCAGCGAAAGCTATAGGGCAAATCCACACGGGTATCGTTTAGCATCACCGACTGCTTCCGGATCTTCTCGCCGACGGTGAAGTGGTGATCTTTTTGCGTGAACCCTTCGCCCGGTCCAGCCAGCCATGCCAGCACCGGACCGTGGCCGGCAATGAACGCTTCCCCGGCGACCGTCCGTGTCTTTGCTTCTCCCTCGAATGGACTAAGGAGACTCTTCGCCACCCGGCGCACGTATGGTCCACGCAAGCCTGCTGCGAAGGCGGGCATGTCGACAAACTCGCGAGCGGCCGCAGAACTCTCCCAACCATAGGCATCGTCCCAGTGCCACATCCCACCGGAGATCCCCCAAGTCCGCCACGCCCGCAGCGTGGATTTCAGCCAATGCGCCACGAAGGGTTTCCATTCCTTGCTCTTGGCCGGGCTGGCGTGCTCGTAGGCCTGACCGCCCTTGAACGTCTCCTGAATCATCTTGCGATACTCGGGATCTTCTTTGCGGTAAGCGTCAGCCCCCTGATAGACAGCAAGATGCTCGGTCAGCCACGGCTCCGTTAATTTCTCGCTGGTGTGATTTATCCGTCCGCGACTGGCGTCTGCGGCAAAGGGTGCCCCGAACTCGATCGCACTGAATGGCATATCCCCTTCCTTGGCCCACGCACTTAGCCACTGCTCGCGCTCCTGGAGCGGAATGAGGTCGAGATAAGTATTCGCGGAATGCATGTCCCCGACGTTGCCATTGTGATGCGACGTGACGGGCCGGGTGGTCTCATACTGGCGGACCACATCGAGCAGGCGTCGACCCGGCGCCACCCGCTCATCGTAGGCCGATGACAGAGTTAGATTCTTCCGGTTGCCAATCCGCCGTGGGTTCAGGTCGTCCTCGTGAGCGAAGCGGTTTCCCGCGAGCAAAATGACACCGACGGACGGGTTGTTGCGAACCTGTTTCCAGCTCCGAACCATCGCGCGCTGCCATTCTGCGAGCTGCGCGGCGCTCGGCGCTTTGTCGAGCGCATCGAAGCCGTCGGGCGGGGAGACGCCGCACATCAGGAGCATTCCGGCCTCATCACACGCCGTCGCCCATTGTGAACGCTGGTCGTCCACCCCGCGTTCAAGATCACTATTTGGCCAGATTTCCAGCGTGTTTAGATTCGTCGCGGCATAAGAGGCGAGCGCCCGCCGCGCGGCCTCAGGCATGGTCGCGCCGGTGCCGAGGCCATGCAGCCGCATGTTGAAAATCTTCTCGTTGAGCAGGAACTTCCTTCCATCGATCCGAAATTCGCGAAACCCAAACCGCTCGGTTAAACCATCCTTGAGGCCTGCGCCTTCGGCTGTGAGACGCAAGGTATATAGATTTGGCTGTTGGAAATCCCACATACGTGGGTCGGTCCACTTCCACGCGAGGCTTGTCTTCTTGCCAGGGACCACGGCACTGCTTGCGGTGAAGGTCTTCTCGACTTTGCCTGTCTTCCAATCTGCGAGGATCGCCGTGAACTTCACCTCGCCGGGAGCAGCCAGACCGGCTACTTCCACATCCAGTGCGAGTTCCTGTTTGCGCACCGATGGTTTGATGAAAACGCCCTCGAGCCGCGGGCCACGGGGTCGGCTGGTCAGCAATACATCTCCGAGAATTCCCCGATGGTTGAGGCGCGTTTCCTTTTTGTCCACGCGGTTTGCATCCATATACATCACCGCTTCCTTCGCACTCTGAGTGGCCACGACGAGCATGCGCAGCGTCACCTTTGCGCCCGCTTTTACGTGTGGCGTGATGACCAACTCGCCACCCGGCCACGCCACGGTGCCGGCTTCCTTCCCATCGATGAAGATTCGCGCATCGGTCGAGACGCGCTGCACATCGAGCACGATCTCGCGGCTTGCCCAGTTCTGCGGGATCGTCACCTCGCGTTCATACCAGGTGCGATCGACGTTCTTGAGCAGCATTGTCGGAACACCATTCTTCTGTTCATCGATCTGGACGCCTTCCCACGAGCCTCCTGCGCCACGCGCCTGCAGCCCTTCGAAAGGAGTCTGCGGCCATCCGTCACGTTCCCACGTGCCCGGCACCCGGATCCAGCCCCACTGACCTTGCGGCTCCGAGGTCGCGGCCCCAGCAGCCGGCATGAAGCGCCAGAGGTCGTTCAAGACCATTTCCGCGCGGCCGGGGCCAATTGCCGTAATTGGAGTCCGCGCCCATTGATGTGCCGGTCCGCCCGGCTCAGAGTCGGATACTGCGGCCTGACTCGTGGAGATGGCAGCACACCCCATTAGGAGCAGCGCGGCGTAGGTAGAAAGCTTGGTCGAACGCATGGCAAGTGGGCGGCTCATTCCGGGATGATTTGCACATCATCCATATCGACAGTTCCGGTGCCCATATTTGTGACATCCACTCGGAGCAACACAGTGCCAGGGCGCACCTCCAGGCTGCGCGACAGTTCCTTCCATTCTGGTGTCTCCTCCTGCACAAAAAGATTCTCCGAGTGCGGGATCTCCTGCCCCTTTTCATCCTCGAAGCGCACCATCACCCCCGCTCCATGCCAGGCTACCGAGTTCTTGCGCCAACTCTTTGTCCGGACTCGCACTTTCACGGTTACCTTCTTCCACATTGGGTCGATTGCGATCCAACCATTCAGCTTGAAAGATCCCAGCCGGCTGTCTTGTGACTGTTCTTCCGGGATGTGGATCCGGGCGAACGTATTGCCACCTTCCTGTTGCGCCTTGAACTGAATCTTCGAGGTGCCGCCAGCAAATCCCGCTGGTCCCCAGTGAGTGAATTCAGTGCCTCTCAGCTCCTCGAAGTCCCCCTCCTCGAAGAGGTTGAGCTTGGCGGGAGTAGGCGTATTGGCCATGAGGAGCAAACTGCCGAAGGCAAGCGCCAGACGGGCTGGAGAGTAAGCGAAAAAGCGGAGGAATGGATGCACGTGGGCGAAGGGAGGCGGGATTGAGTTTGGGTGTGCCAACAAGACCAAGCTCCCTGCTAAGTCTTAGGACCGGCACACGCGACCCGAACCCCATTCCCGGTCGGTCGCGCATCTCTCTGCCGGAAAGCGCTCGATCCACTCCGGTGCCTTTTCTGGTTCTCGCGCCGTCCCCCACGCCTTGGCAGGTAGGCGCCCTGCCCCATGCCGCGCACGCGGTCGAGGCCGTCGTAGGCGTAGCTGGCCGCCGTGGTGTTCCCGCTCTCACCTCACCAGCCGATGCCACGCATCGTACTTTAGGTCGTAAGCTGCGCCCCAGTCGTCCGGCTTGGTCGTCCGAGCTATTTTGCCCGCCGCGTCGTAGCCGATGAGCAGACCCCGCCCGCACCGGTCGGGCCGTGGGAAGACGAAGGCCTCTCGACGTCCACGCTCGTCGTCATCGGCGGGCTCACGCCCGGCGCGACTGTCTGGGCACGGGCCTGCGCGAATGGTTCCGCCGGAGCGAGTGAATGGAGCACGCCGGCCACGGCCATGGCGATCTAGGCAAGGAAAGCAAAGTCCTTGTGCGGCCATTCAGTGCGCGTCGGAGAACCAATCCGGCGCGCCTTTTTTTACACTGATCTCAATCAGGCAACAGCACACTCGCCACCGCCATTGCGGCGATGCCCTCGCCCCGTCCCAGGAAACCCATCCGCTCGTTGGTGGTGGCCTTCACCCCAACGCGGGCGACGGGAATGCTGAGGGCTCTCGCAAGATTTTCGCGCATCTGGGCAACGTGAGGCCCAATCTTCGGTGCCTCGGCGATGAGCGTGGCGTCGATATTGATGACGCGCCCGCCGCGTTCGCCGACGAGTTCGCCAGCTTTGCGCAGAATCTCGAGACTGCTGATGCCGCGGATGGATTCGTCGCTGTTCGGAAAATGATGCCCGATGTCGCGCTCACCGATCGCGCCGAGCACGGCGTCGGCGATGGCATGGACGAGCACGTCGGCATCGCTGTGGCCGTCGAGCCCGTGGGTGTGCGGGATTTCCACGCCGCCAAGAATGAGCGCGCGGTTTTCCGCGAAACGATGCACGTCGTAGCCAATGCCGGTGAGATTCATAGTTCGAGGTCGATGCAGCCGCTCGAGGCGACGACGGAGATTTTGTCGGGGTTGTCTGCGCGCGGCGTCATCTTGAACTGACCGCCCGCGGCCTCGACGAGGATCTTGCCCGCCGCGACGTCCCACAAGCTGACCGACTGCTCGATGTAGGCGTCGAGCCGTCCGCAAGCGACGTAGGCGAGATCCAGCGCCGCGCTACCCATGAGGCGGCACTTGCGCGCGCGCATGACGTACTTCTCGAGCATCGGCAGACCAGCGGAGATGGTCGTCTTTGTTTTGGAAAAGCCGACGGACAGCGTAGCATCCGCGAGTTGCGTGCGCGTGCTGACCGCGATGGGTTGATCGTTGAGGGTCGCGGTGCCGCCACGTTCCACCGCCCACAACTCTTCGCGCATCGGATCATAGATGACGCCGACGACGATTTCGCCGCGTTCGCGCAACGCGATGGAGATACAAAAGTGCGGGATGCCGTAGAAAAAATTCACCGTCCCGTCAATCGGATCGACGATCCATTGGAAGTCACTCTCCTGATTTCCAGCGAGGCCTTCTTCGCCATAGATCGCGTGATCGGGAAACTGCCCGAGGAGCTGTGCGGTGATGAGATCCTGCGCGCGAACATCGAGATCGAGCTTGATGTCGTGCGCGTGAAATTCATTCACGTCGAGGGGCTTTCCGAAGTGCGCGCGGAGCATTTCACCGGCGGCGCGAGCCGCGGCCGTGGCGGCTTGGAGATAAGTGGGGATGGGCATTGGCGGGTGAGAGGGTGTGGATTCTCCACAAAAAAAGTGGGAGGAGAAACGAATTCTCCTCCCACTTGTGATCGTAACGGGGACCGCTACTTATTTCTTCTTAGCTGCTTTCTTAGCAGGTGCCTTTTTAGCAGGTGCAGCTTTCTTGGCCGCAGGCTTCTTCGCCGCCAATTTCTTGGCTGGTGCTTTTTTGGCTACGGCTTTTTTTGCAGGAGCTTTTTTAATCGCCATTCAAAATCCCCCCTTTCAATCCGCAGTAGCGGGTCACAGGAAATTGTTGGGAGTGTGTGGGTAAAGTCATCACTCGGAATGCGATGAGTGCGTAGTGAAGTTGTGAAAAACCGTCAACGAATTTTTTCTTGCGCGGCTATTTATTTTTTCGTTGGGCGCTAAATTCACGCGTCATGTTCAGCACTGTGCGTGCCGCGGCCAAATTCACGGCCGCCCGGGAAGCCTTTGCGCATCAGGGGCGCGCGGTGATGCGAAGAATCGCACGCGGCTCTCTCCGTATTTTTTCGCGACGCACACACGGCGCAAAAAATTTTCGCGCTACGATTGCGCAGCGATGATCTGCGCGGCGCGCTCGACGATGTCATCGACGCTCCACAAACGTCCGAGACCTTCGTATCCGCAGGCGAGCATGCCCGCTTCCGGCCCGATGAAATCAACGCCGCGCGACTTCAGCAGCTCCACGTTTTGTTGCACCGCGGCGTGCTGCCACATCTTCCCGTTCATCGCCGGCGCGATGAGCACCGGTGCGAGCGTGGCCAGGGCGATCTCGCAAATCGGGTTGCCGGCAAAGCCATGTGCGAGTTCCGCGAGAATGTTCGCCGTGGCTGGCGCGACAAGCAGCAGCGCCGCACGATCGGCCAGCGCGATGTGCGTGGGTTTCCAATCGCCGTTTTCGAAAACGCTCGTGACGACGGCGTTCTTCGAGAGCGTCTGGAAAGTCAGCGGGGTGATGAACTCCTGTGCGCCATGCGTCATGACCACGTGCACCTCGAAGCCGCGCTTGACCAGCTTGCTCACAAGATCGGCAGCTTTGTAGGCGGCGATGGAGCCGGTCACGCCAACGATGACGACCGGCGCACTCATGCGAGAATCATTCTCCGGCTGAGATACCGTTCGGCGCGCATGATCGCGCGGAATTTTTGAAGATCCTCCTCCACCGAGCCACTAACGAGCGTGTAGCGATAGTCGCGCCAGGCCTCCATTTCCGTCGCCGCATTGGCCACGCGCACTTCGATCTGTTCGGGCGTCTCGGTGCCCCGCTTCACCAGGCGGCGACGTATTTCGTCGCTGCTTGGCGGCATGATGAAAATGTCTGCGATCGAAGCGCGAATTTCCGCGTTGGCATCGGCGCGAATCTTTCGCGCACCCTGCACGTCGATGTCGATGAGCACGTCTACACCCGCGGCAAGTTGATCAATCACCGCGGCCCGCCGGGTGCCGTAATGATTGCCGTGCACCTCCGCGGATTCGAGAAAGTCACCCGCCGCCAACCGCTGGGCGAAATCGTCTGCGCTGAGAAATTGATAATCTTCCCCGTCGATCTCACCGGGCCGGGGCGTGCGCGTGGTGCAGGAAACCGAATAGACGAAATCCGCGCCCGGCCGCAGCGCGTTGAGCAGCGTGCTTTTGCCCGCACCAGACGGAGCGGAGACGACGAAGAGGATACCGCGGCGGCGAAACTCGAGACTCATTCGATATTTTGAATCTGCTCCCGAATCTTTTCCATCTCCGCCTTGCAGGTCACGACATACTGCGAAATTTCCACGTCGTTTGCCTTGGCACCGAGGGTATTAAACTCCCGCCCGATTTCCTGGCACATGAACTCCAATGTGCGCCCGACCGGCTCGTTCTTCCGCAAGTGATGCGCGAACTGCACGAAGTGGCTTTCCAGCCGCGTCAGCTCCTCGGCGGTGTCGCTTTTCTCGGCGAAGAAGATGACCTCTTTGACCAATCGCTCGTCATCCAGCGGCAAATCCACACCGGCTCGCGCGATGCGGTCGTGCAGCGATTGGCGATACTTCTTCACCACGGTCGGCTGGAGCGTCTTGATCTTGCGCACCGCGTCGCGCACCAGCTTCACGCGCTTGATCAGATCCTTCGCCAGATGCTTCCCCTCGGCTTCGCGCATCTTCACCAGATCCCGCAGCGCTTCTTTCAGCGCCGCCTCCACATGCGGCCAGGCTTCATCCACGGAAAACTGCTCCTCCGGGAGCCGTAAAACGCCGGGCGCACGCAACACCGTCTCAATGCTAATCTCACCCGCGGCTTGCAGCTCTTTCTGCAAATCGAGCATCGCCCGGTAGTAGGTGCGCGCCAGCCCGGCATCGAGCGCCAAGTTTTGCGCGGACGAAGCGCTCTGATGACATGCCACGACGACATTCAGCCGCCCGCGGGAGACCTCGGCATTGATGACATCGCGGACGCGCGGCTCCAACTCGGCGAGTTCGCGCGGCAGCGTCACCACCACGTCACTCTGCTTCCGGTTCACCGAGTTGAGTTCGACGCTGAATTTCGCGCCGTTGTGGGTGGATTGTCCACGGCCATAGCCGGTCATGCTGCGCATAGGGGCGGGGAGCGTAGGAGCAGGGAGGGAAAGTGCAAACCCTTCCTGCCAGCCACGCTCACGAAGCAGCATGGATAAATTTTTTCTTGCTCCGCGCAACCGAAAGCGCCTAAACCAGATAGTCGTCAAAAAGACGCCAAAACTCCTCCCAAACTCCATATGAAAACCTCTCCCCGCAGTATCCTCCCCCTCGTCGCTCTCACTGGCTTCATCTTGGGTGCTAGGGCCCAGTCTCAGGTCACCGGTATCAATGCCGCCTCCTCGTCAGCGTCGATCCAATTCGACGACACCACCTCGCTCGACCCGCTGTTCACGCCCGGTTCGACAAATATCACCCCGACCGTCAGCCCGTGGACCGGCCTGACCCACAACCTTCCATTCACGACCGACCCCATCACCTTCGATACCGCCCAAGGCAGCGTCACCGCTACCTTCGCCACGCCGGGGCCAAATGACTACGACCTAGCCTTCAGCAACGTGCTGCTCACGCAGGCCATCGGAAACACCCAATTTGCCCACCTGATCTTCAACTTTTCCGTCGAATTCCAGATCGGCGGCGGCGGCCTGCCGAGTCAGCCCACGCTGTTCCCGAACTTCAACGTCACCGGCACCGTCCAACCGGCAGGCTTCGCCGCCCTCAGTGGGTTCATCAACTACTCGGGCGTCAACACGGCAGGCACGATCAGCACCTTCGAGACGGTCAACTACAACTATTTCAACAACACCCCCGGCGGTTTCTCCAGCCTCGTGTCCGGCACACCCGTGAACGGCACCACCCCGGCGCTCGTGGCCAATACCACGATGACTCTCTCCGGGCAGATCAATTTCATGGTGGACCCGGCCAGTATCAGCGCCGAGTCCGTCTCCGCCCCCGAGCCCACTGCGGGCGTGCTCGTGCTGCTTTCCGCGCTGCCTTTGCTCCTGCGTCGGCGCCGGGCCTGAACCGCCGTCCCTTTCAAAAAAAATCAGACCTATGAAAGCCACCCGCAACCGCCACATCGTCCACTCCACTCTCGCCGCCGCGCTTCTCCTCAGCGCAAGTGCCCAGGCCCAAATCAGCGGGATCAACGTGGGAACTTCATCCGCCTCCATCCAGTTCGACGACACCAACTCCACCGTGCCGCCCGCGGGCACGACCAATGTCACCCAGAGCACGGGGCCGTGGGCTGGCGTCCCGACTTTCGCCCTGTCCGTCCTCCCCGACCCGATCACCGCCGACTTCGCCACGGGCGACATCACCGCCACTTTCGCGGGTTCAAACTACATGGTCGCGCTGAACAACATCCAGCTTTCGCAGGTTAACGCGACCGCCGGCTTCGCGCTGCTCGTCTTCCAATTCACCGTGGAATACACCCTCGCGAGCGCCCTGCCGCTGCAAGCCACCTTGTTCCCAAATTTTCTCATCAGCGGCACCGTTGGCACGGGTGGGGGCAGCCTGGCCGCCATGACCGGTTCCATCGACTACTACGACGTAACCAACGCGTCCTACTCCTTCGGCCTTCTGGACACGGTGAACTACAACTACCTGAACCTCATCCCCGGACCGTTCGTCAATGCGCCGGTCAATGGCGTGCCCGTGAATGGTTTCACCCCGCTCATCCCGGTCGGCTCGAATCTCACCCTCGTCGGCAACTTCACCTTCAAAGTCGATCCCTCCAGCCTCAGCGGGCAGAGCTATGCCGCGCCCGAGCCATCCGTCTGCATCCTCGCGCTCGCCGCCGGGCTGCCGCTCCTCCTACGCCGCCGTCGGGCATAAAGGCCACCTTTCTGCACATCGCTGCCATCCACAAATCCAGACGCCACCATGAAAAATTTCGCCCTCACCCTCCTCACCCTGGCCCTCGCGGGCACCGCCGCCCACGCCCAGTTTATTGGCGTCAATGCCAGTGCTTCCAGCGCCAGCATCGTCTTCGACGACAGCCTCTCCAATAACCCCGGGCCCGGCAACATCGTTACCCTGAACAACCTGGCCTGGAACGGCGCGCTCCACGCCCTCCCCCTCACCACCTCGACGATTAACGACCAGGCCGAAGGCCAGGTCATCGCCCCCTTCACCGCCACCACCTACGACCTCCTCTTCCCCATCACCACCCTCACCCAGGACCTCACCTCCACCGGCTGGACCGACCTCAACTACCTGGCTGTCGCCGAATTCAACACCGGTCTTGGCGGCTACGGCGGCGGCCCCACCAGCTTCCCCACCTTCATCGTCACCGGCACCGTCCAGGCCGGCGGCTTCGCCCACATCACGGGCACCATCGACTACTATTCCCAAGTCCTCGGTGCCGTCGCAATCCTCCAGGACACCGTCACCTACAACATGATGTGGCTCAACGGCGGCAGCATCCCCATCACTTTCACCAACGTCCCCGTCACCGGCAGCTTCAGCTCCGGCACCATCCCCGCCCTCGCCGGTTTCGAGAACCTGATCCTCGACGCCAACATCAAATTCCGCGTCGATCCCGCCACCATCACCGCCACCACCGTCTCCGCCCCCGAGCCCGGCAGCGCCCTCCTCGCCCTCCTCGCCGGCATCCCGCTGCTCCTGCGCCGCCGCCGCGGCTAGAACCAACCGCCCAAAAACACATCCATGCCATGAAAACTGTCCGCAAAACCACCGCCAAGATCCTCGCAACACTCGCCGCGATCCTGGCCTTTTCCACGGCCACCCACGCCGCCATCAGTGGCATCAATCCCACTCCGCCGACCAACGCCAACATCCGCTTTGGCGATGGCGCCTCCTTCTTTGGCCTCCTCAACGGCGGCACCTACAATTCCCCCGTCGCGAACCCGTGGAATGGCGCACTCAACAGCCTTCCATACACCCTCGACCTCACGACCAACGACGACGCCCAGGGAGACATATTGGCCACATTCACCCCAGCTACCTACGACCTCGTCGTCCCCACCGCCATGGTCCAGCAGGCGATCGGCAACACCGGATCGGCGATTCTCCAGTTCAACGCCGTCGTGGAGTTTCAAACCGACGCGTTCGGCTTTCCGGTGAATCCCACATTGTTTCCGACATTTTTCATTAACGGAACAGTTCAACCTGGTGGCTTCGCTGACTTCACCGGCAGCATCACTTACACGAGCGCCTTCTGGGGCTTGGTCGATACGGTCAACTACCTCTATAACAACGTCACGCCGGGAGCATTCGGCGCGACCGTGAACGGCGTCGCGGGTTCCGGCACCACGCCGGTCTTGCCCGCCTTCGATACCCTCACGCTCGTGGCCAATTTCGCCTTCACCGTCGATCCGGCATCGATCAACGCCACCACCGTGCCCGAGCCGAGCACCTCCCTGCTCATGCTGTTATCCGCGATCCCACTGCTCCGGCGTCGGCGGCGGGCTTAAAGCGGCGGGCAGGTTGCCGGTCATGTCGTTCTTTAACCCTCGAAAAAACCCATCCATGAAAAAAGCACCTTACCTCAGCCTCCTCGCGGTCATCCTGACCGCGGGTGTTTTCGCCGGGACGAACACCCGCGCCGCCATCATCGGCATCAACACCGCCAGTTCTTCGGCGCAGATTCTCTTCGACGACACCAATTCGGTGAACCCCTCCGCGATTCAGGGTATCACCTATCTCCCGGTCCTCCAACCCGTCTGGAACGGCACGCTTTTCACGCTGCCGACGACCACCGACCCGAATACCGGCGATAGCGCAGTGGCCAGCCTCTCCGCCACTTTTTCCGCGCTGAGCTATGCGATCAATCTGGTTGGATTGCAGCTCGCCCAACCCGTTCCGAATACGGGTTACGCGGTGGTGCAGGTGAACTTCAACGTGCAGTTCCAATTGGATGCCGCCGGCCTGCCCTCGCAGCCCACGTTCGGGCTGCCGGTGGCGATGAATGGGACCGTTTCGCCCGGTGGTTTCTCGTCCTTCGATGGCAGCGTGACCTACACTAGCGGCAGCCTCGGCGGCATCGAGGGCGCCAATTACATCTCCTTCTTCGGCGCGCCCGGACCGTTTTCCAGCGTCGTTTTCCCGGCCTTCATCAATGGCACCACGCCAGCGCTTCCAGCGAATGACACTCTGACGCTCACCGGCGTTTTCGTCTTCAAGGTGGACCCCGCGACACTCAATGCGGACACGGTCCCCGAGCCCACCGTCGGCGCGCTGGCGCTGCTGTCCGCGTTCACGCTGCTCGTTCGGCGGCGGCGCGGCTGAGCCCGCGCGCAGGATTGGACGAAGCGGCGTGGTTTGCTAGGGAAGCCGGGATGCGCTGGCTTTTCGCTTTTTTCCTCACTTGGTTTTGTTTCGCCGATCTTCCGGCGAAGGCGCATCCATTTTTGCAAAACGCGATGTGGGTGCAGTTCGAGCCGGAGCGGGTGCGGGTGGCGGTCAATGTCTCGCTGAAAGAAATCCAGGTCGCGCAGGGCGCGGAATCAGCGGAAGCGGGGGCGGAGAAACACGGTGCCTACCTCGCGTCACATCTCGAACTGAATGTCGCGGGCCAGGCGCTCATCGGTCAGGTGACAAAGCGCACGCCGCCGCCGGAAGTTGCCGAGCCTGAGAAGACCTTTTACCAGTACGAACTCGACTACCCCCTGACCGGCCCGACACCCGCGCAGATTACTCTTTCGCACACGATGCTGCGCGAGTTTCCCTACGCTGCGGGAACGGCTTGGGACGTGAGCTACGTCGTGCGCATGAAGCGCTCGGATAGCAGCGAAATCTCCACCGCCCTGCTCCGCGCGCAGCAGCCCGCGGATTTTCCAACCGGCTGGGGAACCTCGTCCCCGCAGGCTGCGACGACCGCGCGAACGAACGGTTGGCGCACCTTTCTCGAATACCTGCACCACGGCGTGATGCACATCCTGACCGGCTACGACCACCTGCTTTTCGTCAGCGCGCTGGTCCTCGCGACGCTGGGTTTTCGGGAAATGGTGAAAGTCATCGCGGCGTTTACGCTCGCCCACACCGTTACCCTCACCCTCGCCGTTTTCTTCGCGGCGTTTCGACTTCCGGCTTGGATCGTCGAGCCAGTGATCGCGGCGAGCATCATCTTTGTGGCGGTCGAGAATATCTTCTGGCCGGGACGCACCCATGCGCGACTTCGACTGGCCGTGGCGTTCGGCTTCGGGCTGATCCACGGGCTTGGCTTTGCCGGGGGACTGCTCGAAGCCATGAGCGGCCTGCCCGCGCTCGGCACCTGGATCGCGCTCCTTGGTTTTAGCGTCGGCGTGGAAGTAGGCCATCTCGCCGTGGTGCTTCCGCTTTTCGCTCTTCTTGCGCTCGGGCGGAAAACCCTGCGCGAAGGGTTTGCGCGGCCCGTGGTCCGCTACGGCTCCGCGCTAATCTCCGTCGCCGGCGCATACTACCTTTTCGTCAGCGTGCAGGAGCAGTTCTTCGCCCGGTGATTTACGCCCCGGGCGTCAGCACCGGTGTTTCCAGAACCTGGCGCAGCGCGCGGAGAAGCTTGTCGGCGGTGTAGGGCTTTTCGAGAAAGACTTTCACCCCGAGCCCATTCAACACGGCCAAGTTTTCCTTTTGGAAATGACCGCTGGAAACGATCACCCGCACGGCCGGGTCGATCTTGCGCAAAGCGCGGATCAGCGCAATGCCATCCATTTGGCCCATGGCCAGATCCGTGAGCACCACCGCAATCTCGTTCTTGCGCTGAAAGTAAAGGGCCAGTGCATCGGTGCCATCCTCAGCAGTGTAGGCGCGGTAACCGTGCGCGGCGAGCGTGCTAACCAGCGCCTCGCGGATCGATGCCTCGTCATCGACCACGAGAATCAGTTCGTCTTTTCCATCGGCCACCGCCGCCTCGTCTTCCTTTGTTGCGGCTTCGCTGTCGCGGGAGGCCGGGAGAAAAACCGAGAACGTCGTCCCCACGCCGATGTCGCTTTGCACGGTGAGAAATCCACCGTGGCTTTTGACGATGCCGATGACCGTCGCAAGCCCGAGACCGGTTCCTTTGCCCACTTCCTTCGTGGTGAAAAACGGATCGAAAATCTTGTCCATCGTTTCCGGCGACATGCCGCTGCCGGAGTCCGCCACGCGCAGGGCCACGTGAGATCCAAGCTGCGCGCCCGGATTGGTGCTCGCGAAATGCTGGTCGATCTCCAGGTTTTCTGCCGACACCGTCAGCGTCCCACCTTGCGCGCCCAAGGCGTCGCGGGCATTGACGCAGAGATTGAGCAGCACCTGATGGAGTTGGGTGGCATCGCCCAGGACGGTCCAAAGTTCCGTCGGTAAGTTGGTCTGGATATCGATATTGCGCGGAAAAGTCTGCGCCATGATTTTCGCCAGTTCGCTGACTAGATGCTTTGGCTGGAGAAGCACGCGCTCGCCTTCCGCTCCGCGGGCGAAGGTCAGCACTTGTTTCACAATCCCGGCACCCCGCTCGGCACTACCCTCAATGATATTGAGCATTCGCTCTTCATCGGGATCTCTCACGTCGCGCCGCATGATGCTCACCGACATCAGAATCGGGGAAAGGATGTTGTTTAAGTCGTGCGCGATACCGCTGGCTAGGGTGCCAATGCTTTCCAGCCGCTGCGCACGGAGAAACTGCGACTCGAGCTTTTTCGTTTCCGTGACGTCAGTGTCGATCACGAGCACCGATTGCGGATCGCCAGCCTCGTTGCGCACGAGTGTCCAGCGGCTGTTGACGATCACCTCGCCGCCATCCTTTTTCTGATGGGTTAGCTGTCCGCTCCACATGCCCTGGCGCAGCAATTCCACCTCCGCCTCCATGACGCGGAGCTTATCATTCACAAATAGATCGAGCGCTTTTGCGCCCACCGCCTCCTCGGAACTCCAACCGTAGAGCCGAGCCGCTCCCTGATTCCAAAACAGCAGCTTCTGATCGAGGTCACGAACGATGATTGCATCGGACGCGAGATTGAGCAGTTTGGCCTGCTCTCGATTCTGTTCGTCAGCCCGATACTGGGCCGTGCGGTCGATGCTCAGCACGAGCACGGCATCGCGACCACCGAAAGAAATCTCATGCCAGTTACTTTCCACCTGGAGCACGGACCCATCCTTGGTGGTGTGCCGCCAGGCCGCGCTTTCACCACCCTCCGGCGCCGCGGAACTTTCAGTGAATGCTGAGGCGTCCTCGGGCCGCGCGATCTGGTCCATCGTGAGGCCCAAAAACTCCTCCCGTGAATAGCCATACTTCCGCACGGCGCTCGCATTCACCGCGAGGAACTGCAGCGACTCTCCATCGACCACCCACATCGGCAGGGGATGCTCATGAAAGAGCAACTGAAAGCTAGCCTCGCTCTCGAGCGCCGGAGCATTGGGCTTGTCAGGAGTTTGAGTCATCGGGCAGGGCGCTGCGGCGGCGAAAGCTCTACGCCTCTCCGCATCATGGGCAAAGCATATTCAGCGGCGGCACGCGCGCGGGGGGAATTATATCTTGGACAAGGCGGGCCGGATTCTTATTTTCGCCAACCCATGACATCCGAAATCCAAAAAGCCGTCGAGGCGGGCACACTCTCCGCCGCCGCCGGCCAGGCCCTTGAGAAACTCCAGCCCGGCACCTTCGTGGTGCATAAAAGCTGGGGCTTTGGCCAGATCGATGCCGTGAATTTCCTGGTCAGCCAGGTAACCATCCATTTCAAAACGAAGAAAAGCCATCCGATGCAGCTCCAGTACGCTGCGGAATCGCTCCAAGCCATCGAGTCCGATCACATCCTAGCACAGATCGCCGCGGACGTGGCCGCAGTGAAGGCTCGGGCCAAGGATGATCCCGCTGGACTCATGCGCACGGTGCTCACCAGCTTTGGCGGCAAGGCGACGCAGGATCAGATCACGCAAAGCTTTGTGCCCGCAGTTTTTAGCGAGGCCGAGTTTAAGAAATGGTGGGAGGCAACGAAAAAGACTCTGAAAAAAGACGGCCACTTCGCCGTGCCGGCAAAAAAGACCGAACCGTTTGTGTTGCGCGACGCGCCGGTTTCGCATGCCGAGCAATATCTCTCCACCTTCCAAAACGCGCGCCAGCTCAAGGATCAACTCACCGCGCTGGATCAAATCCTGAAGAACCTCGGCGAGTTCACTGACCCGGCTGCGCAACTCGCGCCAGCGCTCGCGACCGCCGATAGCCAAGCCCGCAAAAACCAGCGCCTCAATACCGCTCAAGCTCTCGAACTTCTTCTCACCCGCGACGAAATCGCGGAAAAAGCGAATCTCCCGAAAGGCCCCGAAGCGCTCGGCGTCGATCAGATCTTACGCGATGAGAAACGCCGGCTTGTCTCCCTCATCGCCGAGTTGCCGGCAGCCAAACACAAGCGGGTCTTCGCGGAGATTCCCACCGCCTTCGGCGAAGAGTGGCCAGGGATCGCGCTCGATCTCGCCACTCGCGGTAGCACCCGCGTCGTCACCGAAGCCGCTCGCTTGCTCGAGGAGAAGGGCCACGTCGAAACGTTGCTGAATGGCGTTGATCGCGAAATCCGAGACCATTCGATCACCTCGGAAACTCTGATCTGGCTGTGCAAGGAACGCGATGGTGCCTTCGCCGACCTCGTCAATCCACGCCTTCTGAGTTCAATCATCAGCGCTTTGGAGCGCGATCAATTTGACGAGAACAAACGCGACCGCCGCCTGCACGACCTGCTGCTCAACGACAAGGAATTGCTGAACGACCTCATTGCCTCCGCGACCCACGAGGACATGCGCAACATCATGCAAAAGCTCATGCGCACGCCGGTCTTCGAGGAGCTCAATAAGCGCTCCCTGCTCGGCCGCATCATCCGCGCGTTTCCCGAAATGCAGGCGCTCGTCTCCGGGGACAGCGACCAGAAACAGGAGACGCTCGTGGTTTCCTGGGAAAGCCTTGAAAAGAAGAAAAACGACTTTGACGAACTCGTGAACAAAACGATTCCCGAGAACGTAAAGGAAATCAGCGTCGCCCGCAGCTACGGCGACCTGCGCGAAAACTTCGAGTTCAAGGCCGCGAAGGAAATGCAGCGCGTGCTCGGCCGTCGCCGCAGCGAAATGGAACGCGAACTCTCGCTCGGTCGCGGCACCGACTTTGCCAACCCCGACACCGGCATGGTTTCCATCGGCACCGTCGTTACCCTGCGCGACGTCACCACCGGCGGCACCGAGACCTACACCATCCTCGGCGCATGGGATGGAGCGCCGGAAAAAGGCCTCGTCAGCTACCAGTCTGCGCTCGCCCAGGCGCTACTCAGCCACAAACCCAGCGAGCAAGTCAGCGTCCCTACCGAGCACGGCGACCGGCTCGTGGAAATCGTCTCGATCGAGGCTTATCGGAAGTAGGCACCCTGCTTACGCGATAGGCGCCCGCGGGTGTGAGAACGAGGTCGTTCTGTCGCGCAAAGTGCTGCGCCGGGATATTGCGCTTGCCACGCAGCGAGCGGGTTCATATCTCACGCGCGGTTTTCCACCGCCCATCGTCCCACTCCGCGTGCGCGGATCGGCATCTCCTAAATCTTCAAACTCATCATTCCAAAACTCATGTCCCTTACCGAAATCGTCTCCGTCCACGCCCGCCAAGTCATTGATTCGCGCGGCAATCCCACTGTCGAAGCTGAAGTCACCCTCGTCGGCGGTGCGGTCGGCAGCGCCATCGTGCCGAGCGGCGCGAGCACCGGCGAACATGAAGCCTGGGAGCTGCGCGACGGCGTGAAAGACCGCTACCTCGGCAAGGGCGTGACGAAAGCCGTCGCCAACGTCAACAAGAGCATCGCCAAAGTCGTCGAGGGTCTCGACGCCGTCGATCAGCTCGCCGTGGACGCGGCGATGATCGCGCTCGATGGCACCAAGAACAAAGCCAAGCTCGGCGCCAACGCCATCCTCGCCGTTTCCCTCGCCAACGCCAAAGCCGCCGCCCAGCAGCTCGGCCAGCCGCTTTACAAGTACCTCGGTGGCCCCAACGCCAAAGTCCTCCCCGTGCCGATGATGAACATCGTCAACGGCGGCGCGCACTCGGATGCACCCGTGGACTTCCAGGAATTCATGATCGTCCCGAAAGGCGTCCCGTCCTTTAGCGAAGCCATCCGCGCCGGTTGTGAAATCTTTCACGCGCTCAAAGGCGTGCTTAAAGCCCGCGGCCTCTCCACCGCCGTCGGAGACGAAGGCGGCTTCGCGCCAAACTTCGAGTCCGCCGACGACGCCCTCGAATCCATCGCGGCCGCGGTCAAGAAAGCCGGCTACAAATTCGGCAAGGACATCTTCATCGCCCTCGATGTGGCCGCGTCGGAATTTTACGACAAGGCCAAGGGCCTCTACGTTTTCAAGAAGTCCGACGGCTCCAAGCGCACCGCCGCTGAGCTCGTGGAATACTACGTTGGCCTCCAGAAGAAATTTCCCATCATTTCCATCGAAGACGGCTGCGCCGAAAACGACTGGGCTGGCTGGAAGACCCTGACCGAGAAGATGGGCGCGCAGACCCAGCTGGTCGGCGACGATCTTTTCGTGACCAACGTCGAGTTCCTCCAAAAGGGCATCGACACCGGCACCGCCAACTCGATCCTCGTCAAAGTAAACCAGATCGGTTCGCTCACCGAGACGCTCGACGCCATCGAACTCGCCAAGGAAAACAAATACACCGCGGTCATTTCCCACCGGTCCGGCGAGAGCGAAGACAACACCATCGCGGACATCGCCGTGGCCACGAATGCCGGGCAAATCAAGACCGGCTCGCTCTCGCGGACCGATCGCGTGGCCAAGTACAACCAACTTTTGCGGATCGAAGAGGAACTTGGTGACAACGCTGTTTACGGCGGTAAGATGCGATAAGTGAGCGCGGCGTTGAGCCACTTCCAACACACCACCCCGGACGGGGGAATCTGGCATTCCCTCAACCGGTTGCTCATCGCGCTCATCCTCATCGCCCTCCTCATCGGCGTCGGCTACCGCTTCGTTCCGGAGTTTTCCAAGCGCCGCGTCCAGCTCGCCATCCTCCAGGAAATCAAACTCGAGGTTGAAAAAGAACGCCAGCTCCTCGCCCGCAACGAACGCCTCGAGACCATGCTTCGGCGCGACGCCGAATACCTCGGCATCATCGCCCGCGACCGCCTCGACCTCGCCAAAGAAGGCGAGACCATCTACCGCTTCGAGCCCGGTCCGGCGAAGATGCGTCGCAATAAATAGCGCCCGCTTCCGCCCTGCCGTGCGCCCCGCGCCTGGCACCCTGCCGGGCCCGCCATCCAGCCTCACCTCACCGCCGTCTCCATGTCCCTCGATCTCGCAGCCATCAATACCGACGAACTCCAAGCCCGCGTAGGCGAACTCCGGAGGTATCTTTGACTTCGCCAAACTGCAGGAACGCCTAGGCGAACTCGAAGGCCAGATGGCCGAGCCCGACTTCTGGGCGAATAAAGAGCGCGCGCAAAAGAACGTCGAAGAAGTCTCCGCCCTGCGCGGCAAAATCACCCCCCTGCTCGCCCTCGAGCGGCAGATCGACGACCTCCCCGTCCTCATCGAACTCGCCCTCGAAGCCAAAGACCCCGCCAGCACCGCCGAAGTCGGCAAAGAGCACGCCGCCATCGAAAAAGCCCTCGGCGACTTCGCCCTCAAAATGCTCCTCGCCGGCCCGCACGACCGCTGCAACGCCTTCCTCACCATCAACTCCGGCGCCGGCGGCACCGAATCCTGCGACTGGGCCGATATGCTCCTGCGCATGTACCAGCGCTGGATCGAGCGCCACGGCTTCACCAGCACCATCGTCGATCTCCAGCTCGGCGACGAAGCCGGCATCAAGAGCTGCACCCTCCAGGTCACCGGCGAATACGCCTACGGCTACCTCCAGACCGAACGCGGCGTCCACCGCCTCGTCCGCATCTCCCCCTTCGACTCGAATAAACGCCGCCACACCTCCTTCGCCGGCGTCGATGTCGTCCCCGAGCTGCCCGAAAACGAACCCATCGTCATCAAAGAAGCCGACATCGAAGTCGATACCTACCGCGCTGGCGGCAAAGGCGGGCAGAACGTCAACAAAGTCGAAACCGCCGTCCGCATCCGCCACCTTCCCACCGGCCTCATCGCCGCCTGCCAGGCCGAGCGCAGCCAGCAGAAAAACAAAGTCACCGCCATGCGCCTCCTCCAGGCCAAGCTCCAGCAGATCGAGACCGACAAAGCCGCCGCCGACATCAACGCCGCCTACGGCGAGAAAAGCGACGTCGCCTTTGGCTCGCAGATCCGCTCCTACGTCTTCCAGCCCTACCAGAAGATCATCGACCTCCGCACCGGCGTCGAAACCAGCAACCTCGACGCCACCATGGACGGCGACATCGACCCCTTCATCCACGGCAAACTCCGCGGCCTCAAGCGGGAGAAGGGCGCGAGCGACGAGGAGTAAAGCCGTGATTTCGGAGCGAAGGCGGGGAAAAAGCCATGACTACCAATTCGACAGCCCGCCGCCAACGCACGTCACCAAGACATGCGCTGAAATTCGCGATTCTCATCGCAACAGCAATTGGCAGCCTCACCGGCTGCAACAAGCCGAGCGCGTCCACGCTAAATGCAGCGGCAGCAACCCTCACCGCAAGCGACGTCATCGGGCTTACCGAAGCGGAACTCCGCGCCAAATATCCAGAGATGGCAGACCTGGACAGGAGCTTCGACTTGCTTGTCTCCAAGAATCTCCATCCATACCGCGTACCACCTACCAACAAGCTTCTCCAATTCGGTCGCGCATACGTCGTCGCCGAACTGAAGGACGGCAGAGTCATAGCGTTACACCACGTTAGCGGATAACCCACGGAACCTCTCCTCCGCCCCCCCAAACGCCGTACCATGCCTACGGCGAGGTGCGTCGTCCCATCTCGTGCCCAAAGTGGGGCTTTGGGCACGTGGGCTGGGTGGGGAAGCTCTGCTTCGGGGACGGCGGGGGCTGGAGAGCGCCACCGCCGCAGACCGCCCCCTCACCGCGCAACGGAGTTGCCCTCCGACGGCGTGCGTTCCCAAAGCCCCACTTTGGGAACGAGATGGTAAACCAGTCTCTCGGGTTCCCGCGACACCGGCATTTCCGTTGAAACCTCCCTCTCGGCATCCGGAGACACCGGCATTTTCCGTGAAACCGCCGTCCTCAGCTCCGAGGACACCTGCATTTCCCGTGAAACCACCCTCCTCAGCCCCGAGGACACCGACATTTCCCGTGAAACCGCCCTCCTCAGCTCCGAGGACGCCGACATTTTCCGTGAACCCACCCTCCTCAGCTCCGAGGACACCGACATTTTTCGTGAAACCGCCCTCCTCAGCCCCGAGGACACCGGCATTTCCGCTGAAACCACCCTCTCGGCTTCCCGAGACACCGGCATTTTCGCTGAAACCACCCTCGCGGGTTCCCGCAGGACCAGTTTCAGCGGCAATGTCGGTGCTGCGGGTTCCCGCAGGACTACTTTCACCGGCCATCTCGGTGCTGCGGGTTCCCGCAGGACCGCTTTCACCGTCCATCTCGGTGTTGCGGGTTCCCGCAGGACCACTTTCACCGGCCATCTCGGCCCCGCGGGTTCCCCCCTCACCGCGCAACGGAGTTGCTCCCCGCAGCGTGCGTTCCCAAAGCCCCACTTTGGGAACGAGATGTAACCCCCGATCCCGGCTTGCCAAACCCCACCCCACCAAACCACCCTCCCCCCATGTCTGCCCCCCGGGAACCCACCGTGTTAGACGAGATGGTTTCGTCCAATTCAGAGTTAGCCGCTGCTACCGTCTCGTGAAAACATACTGGCCATACATTTGGATGTTCACGGTGTTCCATCTGCTCCTGAGCATTTTTGCCCCGGCTTTTTTGGTTGGCTACATTCTGAGCGGTTTTGATTCCGGCACTGCGTCGACTTCTGGTCAGCACGCCGCAACTCTATTTCTCTTCGCCCTTCACTGGCCCGCGACGACCATCCTTCGCATTCTCACCATTGGGCTTGGGTTGGCAGCACCCATTTCTGGAGTCGCCTCGTTTTTTGCCCTTCCGCTGAACAGTCTGTTATGGGCGTTCATCACCTGGTGGCTTCTCCAGCTCGCGACGCATGCATTTCAGCATTATGCTCGAAAGCCAATTCCCAATGACCGCAACGGCTAACCATGAGCTGGAGCGAACTGCTCCACAGTCGCCGAGCTTGGGGTCGTTAGGGAGACTTCCTCACTTCCCCATCCCGTCGCTGAGGTAGAGGTCCATGCGGGCGCGGGGGGGGACGGGGAGGAGTTGGTCGGCGGTGATCTGCTTTTCGCTCGGGCCGGCGGTGTCGAGGATGTGGAGGCGGTGGGCGGCGGGGGCGCCGCTGGTGCCGTAGATGAGGGTGAGGCGGGAGTCGGTGTTTTTGAAGAGGGGCCGGTCGGCCGGGTGGGTGCCGCTGGGGGCGAGGTAGGCGCCGAGGATTTCGGTCTGCGCGCCGGTGTCGGCGGCGAGTTTGGTGCTGTCGTACTCGGCTTTGAACCCAAGACACCAGAGGGTGGCGCCGTGGCTGGTGATGGCGGGGCCGGGGCCCTGGAGTTCGGGGGCCCATTGGCGGGCCCAGATGCGCTGGGGGTGATCGAAGGAGAAGTGGGCGTCGCTCAGGTCTTCGAGGAAGAGTTTCCCGCAGCCGGGGGCGGTGGTGTAGCGGCCGGTGCTGGCGCTTTTCAAGACGAGGGTGGCCGGGGAGGCGTGGCGCAGGCTGGGCAGGGCGAGGCTTTCGATGACGACGGTGCGGGCGGCATCGGGCTCTTCGAAGATGAGGGCGGGTTCGCCGCCGGTGAAGCCTTTGGGGCGGATGAGGCCGCCGTGCAGGCCGTAGAGGCGCTCGGTGCGGCCGCGGAGGCGGATGGGGGTCTCGACCGGGTAGTCGGCCCGAGGGAAGTAGATGGTGCGCGCGCCGGAATCGATGGCCGCCTGGATGGCCGGGCCCCAGTCGTCGCCGACTTTGCTGGCTTCAAAGGTGCGGACGTTGACCCAGTCTTTCTGGATGTCGCCCCACGGGACTTCGGGGGTGTCTTCGATGGGGAGCTTGAGCGCGCCTTTCGGCTGGCCGTGGCCGATGACGACGCGGTCGCCGAGGTATTCCTCGAGCCCGGGGCCGGGGACGGTCTCGTCGGTGAAGGTGCCGGCGGCGGCATCGACGAGGATGCGTTTCTCCAAAGCCGCGCGGTAGCCCTCGGTCTGTACGCGGAGCACATAGAGGGCGCCCTCGGCGCGGATGGCGGCGGATTCCGTGTTGCCGCCGGTGAGGGAGGAGTCGAGGAGGGTGAGCATGGAGCCCGCGCCTTCGCTGATCAGCGCGGGGACTTCGTTCACGCTGCGCAGATCGCGGATGGCGAGGATGTTGCCGGTGTTCTTGATCCCCGCTTTGCGCTGCCCGTCGAGCGAGAGGTGCTCGAGGGTCATGGAATACTCGGAACCCGTGGAGGTGATACCGTGGTCGAAGCCGCTCACGCGCACGCGTTTGATCAAAGCGGGACCGTTGGTTTTGTGCGTGAGATCGAGGCCCACGACGCCGGTGCCGTCGCCGCTGCGGATGTGGACGTCTTCCAAGCGCCCGACGTTGTTGGCGTGGTATTCGAGGCCCTTCGCGCCGGGGTTGCCTTTGCCGGTCTCGAGGGTGAGGCCAGTGATGTAGAGCGAGATGGAGCTGCCGTTGACGGCGGGATTGGAACCCGGCGGACCTTTGGTGCTGCTCGCGCGCCAGACCGGGCGCGGGTCGGCGGCGTTTTGAAAGCCGTCGGCTTTGTCGCGGAGTTTGATGATGGTTTTGTCCACGCCCGCGCCGATGACCGCGAAGAAGCGGCTGCTCCACAGCATATCGCTCACGAGGTAAGTGCCCGGCGGCAGGTAGAGCGTGTGGTAAGCGAGCGGGATGCGGTTGGGCAGCACGGCGAAGGCGGCGTTGAGCGCGGCGGTATCGTCGGTCTTGCCATCGCCCACGGCGCCGAAGGCCTCTTTGACGTCGATGTACCCCGTGTCGCGCGGGAGCACCGTCTCCACGCTTTCAAAGCTCACGCCCTCGATCGGCTCGGCCCGCGCCCGCAAAAACTGCGTGGGCCGGAGCGCGCCCCGCGTCAGCCGCACCTCGTCGATTTTCCCCGCGAAGGTCGAGCCCTTCGGCCCGCCGCCGATGTAAAAGGGCGCGGCATCCCAGATCATCTCGCCCGGCGCGGGGATGCTCTTCGCCTGGTAGTAATCGATGTAGCACGTGAGCGTCTTTGCCGTGGCATCGTGAACGAAAGCGAGATGCCGCCAGCCGAGGCTATCTTTGGAAACCTGCGCGCTGGTCCCGTAGTGCCCACTGCGGAAGTGCTCCGTCTGGCCGCTGGGCGTGGTGAAGAAAGCGTGGAGATACGTTTGATCGTGCTGCTGGAAAAAGCGCGCCTCGAGACCCCACTCCGCCGCGGCCTCCGTGGCGCGGGCCTTCATCGTCAGCGGCCCATCCCACTCGCCATCGGGTTTGAAAAATAACTCCAGCGTCACGCTCTCGCTCGCGCTCAGGCCGGCCTGCACGGCATTGAGGGCGATCTCCAAGGCGTCGTTGCGGCCGTCCTTGGATTGGAAATTGAGGCTCGCGTTGTCGGGATACGAAAGACGGCGCAGCGGATCGTAGATGTAGTGCGCGGGGACGTCGTCGCTGAAAAAGAACTCCCCGCCATCAAGCCGCTTCGCCGCGCCGACGGCAGTGTTTTCCACCTCAGACTTCACATCCTTTTCAAACCGCCAGAACCCTACCGGTTCCGGCTCACCATTCGCCGCCTGAGCGATCGTGGCGAGGCTGACCACGAGCAGGCTCGCCAGCGCAAGGAAGACAGGCTTCATGGCGGCGAAGCTACACAGCCCCCGCCGCGCGGGACAAACAAAGGATTCGCAGGTAACAAAGCGGTAACACGCCCGCGCGAGTCTTCCCCCGTTATGAAAACCAACATCCGTCAATCCATCCGTCCCCTCCTCCTCGCGACTGCCCTGGCCTGCGTGCCGCTCGGCGCGTCGGCCGCTTCCGCCTCGGAGCTGCTGGAGAAGGGCATCTACACCGAGGAAACCAAAGGCGACCTCGACTCGGCGATTGCCATCTACCAACAGATCGTCGCCGACGCCAAAGCTGCGCAAACGCTCGCGGCGCAGGCGCAATATCGACTGGGCCTTTGCTACCAAAAAAAGAACCGCACCGCCGAGGCGACCGCCGCCTTTGAGAAACTGGTCCACGACTTCCCGGGTGAAAAGGATCTCGTGGCCAAAGCGCGCGAGCATCTCCCCGCCGACCTCGCGCTCCTGCCGGTCCCGTGGGTGGATGGCGAGCGACTGCAACTCACGATCACCGTCGGTGCGGGGCAGGACATCGGTACCACCGAATACCGGGCCATGCTCGGTGAGGAGGGTGGGCGCAGATTTTGGCAGGTCGGGGCACGGATGTTTGCCAATGCCAACTCGGTGAGCAGCGTATCTGCCGATCCGGCAACGTTCCAGCCGCACGCCAGCTTTTGGAAACACGCGTTCCTCGGTGAGGCCGAGGCCAGCTACCGTCCAGGCGAAATCGGAATCACGCGCCCCGGCAAGGATGAGGTGAAAATCGCCTCCGATAAAACCCTCTACGACAATGAGCAAGCCATGCATCTCATGCGCCGGCTGCCGCTGGCCGTGGGCTACAAGACGGTCATCCCCCTGATTTCCTCGCTCGGTGCCTCCGCACCAATCGCTCTCGGTTTGGAAGTGCCCGCGGTGGAGACTGTCGAAGTCCCCGCGGGGAGATTCGAATGCTTCAAAGTCGCGCTCAGCATTGGTCAGACGTTCTATTTTTCGACCGACGCGCATCGCTACCTGGTGAAGTTTGAAGCCGGCAACGTGGCAGCCTCGCTCGTCTCCATCGCCCAACGCGCGGCAAACGCGCCCGTGCCGTTTAGGAATGACGCCCTTGGCATCACTTTCACCGCGCCGCCAAACTGGGTGGTGCATCTGCGCGCGAATGACAAACCGGGCCGCGAAACCATTTACATGCTCGACCCCGATGCCCTCGCCCAAAACGTCCTGTTGCAGCTCAACCCGATCGACGACACCGCTGCTCACGCTCCCACCGATACACGCGCCTGGGCTGAGGAAAGCCTGAAGAATAAAGCCACGCGAGAACGGAAAGATATCAAGGTCCGCCCCGCGAGTTGGAAGAGCGTGATCGTCAGCGGACGGACGGGAACCAGCTTCACCGCGGACTATCTCGAAAAAGACCGCCCAATGGTTCTGCATTGCCTCCACGCCCTCGGGGCAAAAACGTCCGAGCAATTCGTCCTGGACTGTCCCGCGGAAGATTTCGACGCGCTCCTGCCCGCGTTTGCGCAGATTGTCGCGAGCTATCGCGCGAAATGAGTGCAGGCTGGGCGCGCCTTTTTCCACGCCGCATGGGCCGGGACGTTCGCGCCTGGCCCATGCTGGCGCTTTTGCTCCTCATCGTGCTGGTGGCGATCGGCTGTGTGCTGTGGTTCATGCGCGCGGCGATGCAGAATGAGCGGATGGCGGTGCGCCAGACGCTCACCGACGCCTATCGCGGCCAGCTCGGCTTTGTGCAAAAGCGCGTGGATGAGCAGTGGCGCGCGGCGCTGGCGCTGGCGGATGGCGCGGAAGCCGGCGCGGCGCTTTTCGCCCGCGCGGTGCGGGAGCAGTGGGCGGACAGTGTGATCGCTTTCGACGCCGCCGGGCGCGTGAGCTATCCGCAGCCGGACGGCGCGGGCCGACTCGCCGAGGCCAATGCGGAGTTGCTCGCACTGGAAAACGATCCGGGCAATGCGGCGTTCGCCGCGCGGCTGCGGGCGCGGGTGCTCGATTACTCCGGCGCGCTGCCCGCGGCGCAGCGGCGCTTTCTGATGCGCGAGTTGCAGCGCCTCGTGCCCGGCGAAGCGTTTCCCACGCTCGCCGCCGAAGACCTTGCCGCGCGCTGGCTCGATGCGCATCCCGCCCCCACCCAGCCCGACGCACTCCGCCCCGCGGGCCTCGCCGACGTGTGGCAGGCCGCCTCGCCCAACCAGCGCGCGATCCTGCTTTTCCAGACCGCCACGCTCCGCGCAAAACTCGACGCCGCCGCCCGCGATCCCGCGCTGCCCACGGGTGTGCGCGTGCAGACGCACGCGCCGGGCGAGGACGCCGCGGACACCGCGCTCGTCACCGTCCCGCTCGGTGCGGCACTGCCCGGCTGGCGGCTCGCGCTTTCGCTGGAGGACCGCGCGAGCTTCGACACCGCCGCCGAGCAGCGCGCCTCGCGGCATCTGCTCCTTGGCAGCCTCGTCACTGCGGCGATGCTCGTCCTCGCCCTGCTCATTGCGCGCAGCTTTGGCCAGCAGGTCCGGCTCACGCGGCTGAAAAACGACCTCGTGGCCAATGTCTCGCACGAACTCAAGACACCGCTCACCGCCATGCGCGCGCTCGTGGACACGCTGCTCGAAAAGGAGCGCTTCGACGAAAAGACCACACGCGAGTATCTCCAACTCGTCGCCACCGAAAACGCGCGGCTCAGTCGGTTGATCGACAACTTTCTGACCTTCTCGCGGCTGGAGCGGGACAAGTTCCAATTCCAATTCGCGCCGCTCCGTCCCGAAGCCGTCGTCGAGGATGCCGTCGCTTCGCTCGGTGAGCGGACGCGTGTCCCCGGCTGCACCTTCGCGGCGCAAACCGCGGCCGGCCTCCCGGAGATCCGCGGCGACCGCGACGCCCTCGTCACCGCGCTCCTCAACCTCCTCGACAACGCTTGGAAATATTCCGGCGACGAAAAACGCATCACTCTCCGCGCCGCGGCGCAGAACGGCTCTGTGCATTTTAGCGTGCAGGACAACGGCGTGGGCCTCACTCCGCGCGAGAGCGGCGCCGTCTTCGACCGCTTTCACCGCGCCGACACGCAACTCTCCCGCAGTGTCGGCGGTTGCGGTCTGGGACTGAGCATCGTCCGCTCGATTGCCGCAGCGCACCGCGGCCACGTCGAGGTCGTGAGCGAGCCGGGCCGAGGCAGCACTTTTACCCTCGAAATCCCCGTCGCATGACGCCCGCGAAGATTCTCATCATTGAGGATGACCCCACGATCCTCCGCGTGCTCAAGGACAACTTCGCCACGCGCGGACACCGAGTGCAGACAGCCTCCCAAGGCGAGGCCGGGCTCGACGCCGCGCTTAACGGCCGTCCTGATCTCATCGTCCTCGACATCATGCTGCCGAAGCTGAATGGGTTTGAAATCTGCCGCGCCGTCCGCGCCGAGAAATTGGAGATGCCGATCCTCATGCTCACCGCGAAGGGCTCCGAGGAAGATATCGTGCGCGGGCTCGATCTGGGCGCGGACGACTACATCACCAAGCCCTTCAGCGTGCGCGAAGTGATGGCCCGCGCGCACGCCTTTCTCCGTCGGCACCAACTTGGCGCAGCTCCGAGCTACGCCTTTGGCAACTGCCAACTCGACACCGCCGCGCACCGTCTGCTGAAGGACGGCAGCGCCGTTGCCCTTACGTCAAAAGAGTTCCGCCTCCTCGAATACTTTCTCCAGCGCCCCGGCCGCGCCCTGACCCGCGACAGCATCATGAACGCGGTCTGGGGCAACGCCATTATGGTCACCGCCCGCAGCGTGGATCGCTGCGTCACCACCCTCCGCGCAAAGATCGAGCCGGACCCGCATCGGCCCACCTTCATCCAGACGATCCGCGACATTGGTTACCGGTTTGAGCCGGGTTCGTGAGGATCACTTCACCCACACCACCCGCAGGGAATCGCGCTCGAACCAGGCATCGCCTTTTTGTCCGCGCAGCTCGGCGACGAAAATGACGGGGCCGCCGGCCGACTCGAAGTTGTAGCCGAGCGTCTTCCACGCGGTGTCGCCCTCTGCGAAGTCGGTGCCCTTAGCGCCGCCGGAAACTCGCAAGGCCGCTCCTTTATTCTTGGCGTCATCCGTGGCGACCAAACCGGCGGTTTTCACCCGCGCTTCAAAGCGGTATCTGCCGGCCGGCAGGTTTATCGTCTTCCGCCACGAGCCCGTGCTCGCGGCGTTGGCTCGGACGTGCAGGCTGGCTTTTCCGTCCACCGCCGCCTCGTCGATCACCGCATTACCGCCGCCGCCGGTGTCCGGTGCCCAGCCATCTGCGAGTGGCAGGGCGTTGTCTTTAGCAAACTGCGGCGGCTTTGGCGTGTCGCCCAATTGCTTGCCGACATTCGCGATCCGCTGCGTTACACGATCGCGCGCTGCATTGATCTGTCCCTGATACTCCTGCCCCAATTTCGGATTCTTCTTCGCCAGTGCTGCCTGCACTTTCTGCCCGATCTCCGTCACCCGCTGCCCCCAGTCAGTCGGCTTCAGCACGGTCTCGTAAATCTCCCGCGCACGCTGCTGGTATTGCGCCTTCCACTTCGGATTCCCGAGCACGGCTTGGCCAACCATCGCCCCGGAATCCCGCGTCGCCGCCGCTCCCGGATCGTTGAAGGTCTGGTCCATCCCGTGAAGAAAGAACACCGCCTTCTTTGTCTCGGAATCGAAATAGACGCGGTAATTGTTGCGATTGAAATCGTAGCCATCCCAGTGCGTGAGGATGGATTCCATGGCGAGATAGCTGAGGAATTTATCCACATCGAGAATGGCTTCGAGACGCGCCCAACGCTTGGTCTGATCCCCTTCCCGGCACGCGGCGATGAGTTCCTTGAGATTGTCGCGCTGCTTCGGGTCACCGATGTCCTTCTCGAGGTTCTCGCTCAGGTCCTGGACGAAGCCGCCATCGTAAAGATCGCCGTCCGGTTGGCTGAAAAAGTGACCGAGGAAATCCTTGGAAAATGCTTCCTTAAATACGTAGAGCCCGTGGTCTTTGCCATTGAGCGTGACGAGAGCGTGCGAACACCGACTCGCCGGCACTCCCGCCTGTCGGGCCATCTCGCCGGCGATCGTTTCCATGAGAAAGGTGCCGTCCTGCGCGCCGTTGTTGAGGTGGAATTTATCCATCCCGCGATACGGTTCCCCGCCTTTGTATTTGCCCATGCTGATCGTCAGCCCCGGTTTGTCATTCGGCCCCCGGAAACTCCCCGCCGAGCCCTTGAGTTTGAGCGCCACTCCTTTCTGCGTCTTGCCGCCGGCCTCTGTCATCGTGCATTCCACGTAACGGCGATGCTCCTTGTTCAAGTATTCCCACTCCTCGGGCTTGAACTCGAACTTGAGTTCCGGGATGGGACCGTCCTTGGCGAAAAAACTGTCGATCGCCAGCTTCTGTTTCTCGCCCTTCGAGACTTTGACCGGAATGACATCGACCACCGTGGGCTGGGTCCCGCCGTCGGGAGCCAGATAGATGGCGCCAGCGATGACGAGCAGGATGACGAGCGTGAATTGAAGTGTTTTCATTCGACCCACGCGACGGCGCGGAATGGTGCGTGATTTTAAGTCGTGACGGTCCTCGGGCATGTTGGCGGAGTCAATCGGCGCCCGGGAAATTCCTTAGCTGGGAAGCGCCTCACCATCCGCCCGGCGACCGCCGCTTGCAGGGGTGTGAGTCGTGCTTACCTTCACGCTCATGCGCCCCCTCCTCTGCTTGTTTCTTTGTGCCCTCACCCTTGCTGCCCAAGCCCAGCTCGTGCGCCAGTCCGCCAGCTCGCTGACCCTGCCCGCGGATCTGCCCTCCGCTACAGGCTACAACACACAGAACGCACTGGGCGCGCTCACTTTCAACGCGCCGATCGACGTGGCGTCGGTGCCGGGCATCACCAATCGCCTTTTTGTCATCGAGCGCGGGACCGGCATTCAGGTCGTGGATCTCGATAACCTGACGAAGTCCACCTTCATGCCGCTGTCGACGACGACAAGTAGTGAAAGCGGCATCCTCTCGATGGCCTTCCATCCGAACTTCAATCAGAACGGCTATTTTTACGTCTTCTACAGCCTGAATATCAGCAGCCAACTCCACCAGCGCGTCGCCCGTTTCACCGCGAATGGCACCCCCGGAAACTATAACGCCGCGATTTCCGGCGCGATTGCCACCGTCGCCGCCAACCCTGCGACGCTGGCCCCGCTCATCACCCAGCGTGACCCAGCGCCCAATCACAACGGTGGCGATATGGCGTTTGGGCCGGACGGCTATCTTTACATTTCAACCGGAGATGGCGGGGCTCAGTACGATGGCGGCGATTACTCCCGACGGATCGCCAAGGATTTCCTCGGGCACATCCTGCGCATCGACGTGGACTCGAAGCCAGGCTCGCTGGCGCCAAATCCGCACGACGAAAGCACCACCGGCACGGTGGGCGACAGTGCGATCACCCCGGGCAGCTACCGGATCCCGCCGGACAATCCGTTTGTCGCGCTGGCGAGTGGCACGGGCAACGCGACGTATAACGGCTACACCTTTCCGAAGACCGCGGTCCGCACGGAGATCTACTCGGTGGGTTACCGTAATCCGTGGCGGATGAGTTTCGACTCGCTCACCGGCCGGCTTTTTGTGGCGGACGTGGGGCAGGACCACCACGAGGAGGTGAATCTCGTGAACAACGGCTTCAATGCAGGCTGGAGCTGGCGCGAAGGGATTCACCCTCACACGCCAGCGGTCGCACCCGCCACACCACCAACTGGCTTTCTTGGCGCCAACCCCATCTATTGCTACGACCACCAGAATGGCGCAGGGGAGCGGGACAGCGGCAACGACGCGGTAATCACAGGCAACTCTATCACCGGCGGCGTGGTCTATCGCGGAGATCGGCTGCCAGAGCTGTTTGGGAAGTATCTTTTCTGCGACTACAACAGCGGCTTTATCGTGGCCCTCACCGAACAACCGAACGGCACCTGGACGGGCGTGCGGGTGGGTACAGAGTCGGGCATCTCCGGTTGGGGCTACGATCCGCGCAACGACGACGCCCTGCTCTGCAATCTCAACGGTGGACAAGTGAAACGCCTCGTCCGCAGTGGCACGACCGGGGCTCCGCCACCGGCAATGCTTTCGGCGACAAACGCGTTTACCAATCTTGCTACGCTCACGCCGGCCGCGGGCCTCGTGGCCTACGCGCCGAATGTGAATTTCTGGAGCGATCACGCGGTGAAGTCGCGGTGGTTCGGGATCAGAAACCTGTCGGATACCGTGGGTTTCAGTGCGGATGGAAACTGGACGCTGCCGACGGGGATGGTGTGGGTCAAGCACTTCGACATCGACCTGGAGCGTGGCAACCCCGCGACGCGACGCCGCGTGGAGACGCGCTTTTTAGTAAAAACTGCCAGCGATACATACGGCCTGAGCTACCGCTGGAACAACATTCAGAGCGGCGCACAGACGGATGCCACGTTGGTGGCCGAGGACGGGTTCAATCAGGTGCTCACGCTCACCGGAGCGAGCGCACCAGCCACGCAGACGTGGCGTTTTCCGAGTCGGACGGAATGCCGCATCTGCCACACGGCGGTGGGCGGTTTCGCGCTGAGCTTCAATACGCGACAGCTTAATCGCGATCACCCCTTTGGAGCGCAGACGCTGAATCAGATCGCAGCGTTGCGCGATGCGCAGACGAGCGGCGGAGTACCCGCAAGTTTCTTTACCGCGGGCACCGCCCCGGCAGTCACAAACACCCTTCCCGCCTTCGCTGCGGGCACCGACGCCAACGCCTCACTCGAGTGGCGCGTGCGCTCTTATCTCGCGGTGAATTGCGTGCAGTGCCACCAACCCGGCGGCGCCTCCGTCGGCAACTGGGACGCCCGCGCGACCACGCCGACTGATCTTGCTGGGCTGATCAATGGCGCTCTCGTCAATGACGGCGGTGACCCGAGCAATCGCTGGTGCGTCGCCGGAGATACCGCGCACTCCATGATCCTGAAACGCCTCGCTGGCACCGGCCTCCAGCGCATGCCGCCACTCGGGACAAATGAGCGGGACCTCGCGGCCGAAACGCTACTCACGAACTGGATCAACAGCGCGCTACCTTCGCGCCAAAGTTTCGCGCAGTGGCAGACCACGCATTTTAGCAGCACCACGGTCCCCAACGCGCAAGCGGGTGCGAATCCCGACGGCGATGCTCAAAACAACGACCTGGAATTTCAGCTCAGCGAAAGTCCCCACGTCAACAATCCGCCCTACCTGCCGCTCGTAAGCACCGCCAGCGACATGTTTTCGCTGACCTTCGCGCATCCCGCCAATCGCTCTGTGCTCGTTGAAACGAGCACGGATTTCCAAACGTGGTCGCTCTGGAATGTGCCCGGAAACGCCCCGCTCTTCCCGGCGGCCGCCCAGCAGCGCACGCTCAGCGGTCCATTCGATACAACAAGCCGCTTCTTCCGCTTGCGCGTTTCGACACCGTAAGGTCCACGCGTTCGTGGTGTCGCGCCTACACCGGCAGCAGCATCTCGTGCGCGTTCTCGAAATGCTGAAGGGCGGGTTCGGCGCGGGTGGGCTGGATGATCGGGAGGATGCGACGGAGGAGGACGTTGAGCATGGGCGAGCGGTGCGCCACGTAGAGATCGAGGGGGGCGAGGGCGAAGCCGAGATGGAGCTTGGGGTCGTAGTTTAGCGGCGTGCTGTAGTAGGTGCGGAGCCCCTGGGCGAGGGCCCAGGTGAGGATGTCGCGGAAGGTGACAAAGTAGAGGTGCAGGTCCAGGGCAACGGTGTAGTCGAGGCCGAGGTACTCGTCGTAGAGCGCGCCATCGTGCACGAGGCAGAGGCTGAAGGCGACAAGCCGTCCGTTTTGTCGCCAGAGAAAGAAGCGGGCGCGCTCGGGCATCTCGGTGCCGATGCGGAGGAGGAAGTCGCGGGTGAGTTTCTCAAACTGCAGAGGGGAGCGGGCGTAAGTCTGGAGATAAAGCGCGTGCGCCTCATCGACGTGCTGGCCGAGATCGCTGACAACCGTCATTTCCAACGGCGCGGTGCGGGCGAGTGCGCGGAATTTGCGGCGCAAATTCTTGCGCATGCTGTGGCTGAGCTTGCGCGCCATGTAGTCGTCCCAGCTTGTGTAGTCCAGATCGAGCCGGGTGGCGGGCATGCTGGGAATGCGGACGTAACAGGCGGCGGCTTCGCTCGCATCGTGCAGCGGATCGAGCGGAGCGCGGTAGTCCGCGAGGAAATCTTTCCAGACGACGAGCGCAGCGTGATTGGCGCGCGCGACTTTCACCATGACCTCGCGGAGCATCGGGAGACCCCAGCGTTCCGCGGAATCCGCTCCGCCCAGATGGCCCTCGCCGGCTGCGCAGCCGACCATGAGCATTTTCAGTCGGAGGAAACTGGGGAAGATTTTGCGCAGCGCGCGGATCGGGACACGCAGCCACGCCGGCGCACTGGCGACGAGGTCCTGATCGACGAAGAAGAACGGCTGCGCTCCGCGGAGTTGCCCGGTACGATCTTCGAGCAGCAGGCCGTGGCAGGAAAAATCGAGCGTACTGCCCACGATGTCGTAATAGCGGGCATCTTTTACGAGATGACGGAAAGCCTCACACCAACCGGGGTCATCCCGCAGTTCCGCGATCGGGGCCACGCGGGCGCGGCCGGCGGGAGTTTCAAAAATGGCGGCGGAGGTCATGAAGGGCGTGGCGTGATAGCCGGGGTTGACAGGATGGCGAACATTCCGCGACTGCTGCGAACACAATTTCGATGCTCCGCCTCATTTCGGCCTTCTTCCTCCTTGTGCTCTGCAGCCCGGGAGCCGCGCGCGATTTTAACCTGCGACGCGACACCTTCGCCTTCTCAAATGACACCGTTTTTCAATACGGCGTGGACGAACGCGGCAAGCTGCACATCAGCGTGCGGGACAAGCCGGCCGAGTTTTCGCATCGCTGTTTCGTGCTTTCGCGGGCGGTGCTGCAGTTCTATCAGTTTGCGGAGTTTGCGCCGCAGCAGCCGCGGCTTTCGCGGGAGGAATATCGCCAGCGGATCAAAACCGTGTGCCGGATCCCGGTCTGGGGCGATCAGCGGCGGGGAAAGATCGTCTTCCCCGGCTACGCGGATCTGCACAGTTTTTCCGTGGCCTACGAGGGACTGCTGAAAGAGCACCTCGGCAATTGGCTGCCCACCTACCTGCGCGTGGGCAACTGGCGCATGGCGATGGGTCACCTCCGCGGCGGCCAGGCGGCCGCGGCGCGCTGGCTCAGCTCCTCACTCGACCGCGGCCAACCGCGCGCCCTTTACCTCGCGCGCTTTCCGCACATGAACCACGTCGTCATCCCCTACGCCCAGCGGCGCGAGGCGGGCGGCAATATCAGTTTCCTCGTCTATGACCCGAACTACCCTAATGAGCCAAGCTGGCTTTTCTACCGGGCCAGCGAGCGGAGCTTCGAGTTTGCCCCCCGCTGGTACTTTCCCGGCGGACGAGTGAACGTGATGCGCGTCTATCTCTCCCCTTTTCACTAATCCCGCCGGTCCCTTACCGCAATTTACCCGCCCTTCTGCGATGGCCCTTTAGCCGTCCAATCCCGCCTTGTCAGGCAGGCAGCCTTCCTCCAACTTCGCCCACCTATGACGCAGAAAAATTCCGGTTGTCTCTGGATGTTGGCGGGCTTCGGCATCTGCCTCGGCTTCCTGGCGGTGCTCGCGGTTTTCGCCGCGGGTTCGTTCGGCATGCGCAACCCCGTCATCCCCAGCGCGCCGAAATTTGAGGAATCCGTGCTCATCGACGCCAAGCCTCCGAAGGATAGCAAGGAGCCCGAGGGCAAAATCGCCCTGATTTATTTACGCGGCATCATCAGCTCCGCCGAACCCGGCACGCTCGGCATGACCATGGTCGATGACGTGAAGCTCCAGCTCGAGCAGGCGGCGCTCGATGAAAAAGTGAAAGCTGTGGTCCTTTACGTCGATTCTCCCGGCGGCGAAGTCACTGCCTCCGATGTCATCTACAACGCGGTGAAAAAAGTGCGCGACGGCGGCTTCGGCCCCGCCGCGAAAAAGCCGGTGGTCGTTTACATGGGCTCGCTCGCGGCCTCCGGCGGCTTTTACGTGGCCTGCGGCGGCAGCTATCTCATGGCCAATGAAACCACGCTCACCGGCTCCATCGGCGTGATCATGCAAAGCCTGAACTACCGCGAACTCATGGGCAAAGTCGGGCTCGAAGCCATCACTTTTAAAAGTGGTGCCTTCAAGGACATGCTCAGCGGCGCGCGCGAGATGACCCCGGCCGAAAAGGAATACATCCAGAAGATGATCATGCAGACCTACGGGCAGTTCGTCGGCATCGTCGCTCGGGAGCGAAAACTGGACGAAGGCGAGCTCCGCAGCGGCTTGGCCGATGGTCGCGTCATCTCCGGCAAGGATGCGAAGGAAGCGAAGCTCATCAACAGCACCGGTTACGTTGAGGACGCCTACGCCAAGGCGATGGAACTCGGGAAAGTCAAAGGCGCGGCCATCATCACCTACGAATCCCCATTCAAATTTGGCCGCATCCTCCGTCTCCTCGGGCAGAGCGAAAAAGCGAACGTCGAAGTGAATATGATGAAGAATCTCCTGCCAAAGCTCGAAGCGGGGCAGCTCTATTTTCTGCCCGATTCATTCGTGCCTTAGGCTTTGGCTCCGGACGCTCTTTCACAGCTTGTCGCCGGAGTCATTCTGCTCGGGCCGATCTTCTTCGCGGCCGTAGTCGTGCAAGTATGGGCCATCCGCCACATCGCTGCGGCCGGCGGACAGGTGCGGGCGGATGAATTCCGCCTGCCTGACGCCCTCGTCGCCGGCGTGCTTGCCGCGTTCTTCGTCGGCATAGGCGTGGCCGCACTCTTCTCGCGGGCCGAAGGGGAAAACGCCGTGAAGATCGAGCAGGTGCTTCCTCAAACATCCATCTTCTTGCTCTTCGTCGTCGGCATTGTCGGCTTTTTGAAATATCGCGGTCTGCGGCTCATCCCGCTTTTCGGCCTCGACCGACTTACCCCGCTGCGCACCGTCGGGTGGGCGCTCGCGCTGGTCTTCGCCGCCTTCGCTCTTGCCGGTGCCGCCAATGCCGTCAGCGTTTTCGCCCTTCGCGGCCAGGCGGAACAGCAGCCGCTGGTGCACCTTTTCCGCGATGTCGCCCAAAGCCACGACTACGCCGCGATGGCCCAGATTTTCCTCGCCGGAGTGGTCCTCGCGCCGATCTGCGAGGAGTTTATTTTTCGTGGGTTTTTCTACGCCGTGGGCAAACGCTACGTCGGCCCGCTGGCCAGCGGTTTCGCCACGGCACTGCTCTTCGCCGCCTTTCACCTCAGCCTCACCGCGCTCGCCGGGCTCTTCGTCCTCGCCCTCTGCCTCACCCTCGCCTACGAGCGCACCGGCTCGCTCGCCGTCCCGATCGGCATGCACGCGCTCTACAATTTCACCAGTCTCTGCGTGATCTACCTCCAGGCCCGCGGCATCCTGCCCGCGTCGTGAAACTCTCCGATCTCGGCGAAAACCGCGTCGTCGCGGAACTCACCCGCGCCCTCGTGCTCGGCGCGGATGTCCGGGTCGGTGCGGGCGACGATTGCGCCGTCATCGGCCGCCCTCGCGGCGCGCGCTGGCAGTTGCTCAAAACCGACGCCGTCATCGAGGGCGTGCATTTTCTCCCGGACGAAGACCCGCGCCGCATCGGCTGGAAAGCACTCTGCCGCGCCATCAGCGACATCGCCGCGATGGGCGGCACGCCGCAGCACGCGCTCATCACCCTCGCCACGCCGCCAAGCACCGACTTCGCCCGCGTCCGCGGCATTTACGCTGGCCTGCGCAAAGCGGCGCGGCGTTTTGGGGTCAGCATCGTCGGCGGCGAAACCGCCCGCTCGTCCGGCCCGCTCTTCCTCAACGTCGCTCTCACCGGCACCGTCGAGCGCACCCGCTGCATCCTCCGTTCCGGCGGACGCCCGGGCGACGCCCTTTACGTCACCGGCCGCCTCGGCGGGTCCATCGCCGGCAAGCATCTCGACTTCACTCCGCGCATGACCGAAGCCCGCTGGCTCACCGAAAACTTCCGCCTCCACGCCATGATGGACCTCAGCGACGGCCTCGCCGCCGACCTCCCCCGCCTCGCCGCGTCCAGCCGCTGCGCCTTCACCCTCGACGAATCCGCCGTGCCGAAAACCAAAGGCTGTAGCACCGCCCAAGCCCTCACCGACGGCGAAGACTACGAACTCCTCTTCGCCCTCCCCGCCCGCACCGCCGCCCTCGAAGCCGCCTGGAAACAGCGCTTCCCCCGCCTCCCCCTCACGCGCATCGGTGCGCTTCTCAGAAAATCAGCAGTCAGCAATCAGCAATCAGCAATTGCCCGTGGCTTCGATCATTTCGCCTGACGTCGCCGCGACCGTCGCCCACGGCCACGCCGTCGCCGACTCGCTCCATCGCGGCGATGTCCTCGCCCTGAGCGGCGATCTTGGCGCGGGCAAGACGCACTTTGTTAAAGGCCTTGCCGCCGGTCTCGGTGCAACGGTCAGCGTGACCAGCCCCACCTTCACCCTCATTCACGAATACCCGGGCGGTCGCCTGCCACTCTACCACTTCGACTTCTACCGCCTCGACGACGAAGACGAAGCCCTCAAGATCGGCCTCGACGAATACCTCGACGGCGAGGGCGTGTGTGTCATCGAGTGGGCTGAGAAATTCCCTGCGCTCCTCCCACCGCACACCCGCTGGCTGCGCTTCACCCACCGCGAAGACGGCACGCGCCAGATCGAGGAAAGCCCTGCGCCATGACCACGCTCGCGATCGACACCTCCACCAACCACGGCAGCGTCGCACTCCTCGCCGACGGCGCATTGCTCCTCGACGAAAATTTCTCCGCCGACCGCAGCCACACCGCCACCCTCTTCGCCGTCCTGGAACGCGCCATTGCGCTCACGCCCCGCTTGGATTGCGTCGCCATCGGCCTCGGACCGGGTTCATACGCCGGTGTCCGCATCGCCATTGCCGCCGCGATCGGACTGGAACTGGGCATTGGCGCGCGGCTCGTCGGGCTACCCTCCGTCGCGGCGCTGGAGACCAGGGAACGCAGCTACCTCGCCATCGGCGACGCTCGACGGGAGACCTTCTATTTCACCCGCGTCGAGGATGGCGTTTGCGCGGACGGCCCGCTGCTGACGACGGAAGCCGAGCTGCGCGCGCGCCTCGCCGCGCACGCCGACTGGCCGGTTTTCACCAGCGGGGCGCTGCCCGCTTTTCCCGCTGCGCAGATCGCCCTCCCGTCTGCCGCCCGCCTCGCGCGGCTAGCCGTCGCAAACCGCGGCGTCACCGCCACGGACGATCTCGAACCCATTTACCTCCGCGAGCCTCACATCACCCTGCCGAAAGCGCGTCCGCCGCAGTCGCTGTAGGGGAAGCTGCCAGCTTCCCCTACAGCGGCGTGGCCCGTTTTGGATATTCCACCTCCGCCGTGAGCCGCAGGTCGCCCGCGATCTTGTCGTAGCGCGGGTTGCGAAGCTGTGGGGCTTCCACCGTCGCCCCGACACCACGCCCGCCGACCGCCGCCACCGGCCCTCCGCAGAGCAGCGGCGCGACGTAAAACTGCACGCGATCCACGAGCCGCCGGTCAAACGCCTCGCCCAGCACCTGCCCGCCGCCTTCCAGCAGGACGCTGGTAATTTCACGCCGCCCCAACTCGCGCAGCACGGCGCGCAGGCTTTTGCCACGAAAGACCATCGTCCGCTCGCGATGCGCGTCGGTGAAAAGGTGCGCGTCCATCGGCAATTTGCCGCTGCGCGTGACGACCACACGCCATGGTTGCCGCGCACCGGGTATGCCGCGGACGGTTAGTCGCGGATTGTCGGCGCGCAGCGTTTCCGCACCGATGAGGATGGCATCGACTTGCGCGCGCAGCCCCATCGCATCGGCGCGGGAAGCAGCGCTCGTCAGCCACTGGACTTCGCCTGGCGGACGGGTCAGGCGGCCATCGAGCGACATTCCAGCTTTGGCAATGACCAGCGGCATCCGCGTCACGATCCATTTGTTAAAGGCCGCATTGAGCTCACGGCATTCGCTTTCGAGGACACCAACGGTGACGGCGATGCCTGCCGCGCGCAGGAGCTCCACACCGCGCCCAGCGTGCGCCGGATTCGGATCCACCGCGCCCAGGACGACGCGCGCGAACCCGGCGCGGATGATCGCTTCGACGCACGGCGGCGTGCGTCCGTGGGTAGAGCACGGCTCCAGCGTCACGAAGATCGTTGCCCCACGCGCGAGTGCCGGATCTTCCAGTGCCCGTAGCGCCTCAATTTCCGCGTGCGGCTCGCCGCCGCGACGGTGAAAGCCACGCGCCACAATCCGTCCACCGCGCACGATGACCGCGCCGACGGCCGGATTCGGGCTGGTTTGGCCAAGGCCTCGCGCCGCTTCGAGCAGCGCGGCACGCATGTGCCGCTGATCATGGAGCGCGGAGGACGGGGATTTCACAGACCTAGGATTGAACCGCAGATCACGCAGATGACGCAGATTATTTTTCCGCCCAATCTGCGTCATCTGCGGTTTGAGTTTTCTTCCGCGGTCACCGTCGGTTCCGTCTTGCTTGCATCGGCGATTCCCGGGAGCTTCGCGCCGTGTCCCTCAGCCTCCGCGACAAGCAGAGCCTCTACCACAGCCTCGCCCAGCTCGTGCGCTCGGGCGTGCCCTTCCCCAGCGCCCTGGACAATCTCGCCCGCACCACCCGCGGCGGCATGCGCAGCGTCGTCCGGCGGCTGAAAGATAGCGTGGGCAGCGGCCAGACGGTCGGCGAATCCTTCGCGCGCCAACGTCCGGCGGTCGGCGAGATGGAGATCGGCGTCATCGCTGCCGTTGAGCGTGCGGGCCGGCTGGAACAGGGCTTGGCGCAGCTTTCGGACTACTTCGGCGCGCTCGACCGGGCGCGAATGGGCATTTTGAAAAAGTGTGCCTACCCCGCCTTCATGCTGCATTTCGGCGTCTTCACGTTGTCGTTGAAAACGCTGCTCTTCGGCGCGGGCTTGAACGCCTACCTGCGCGAAACACTCGGCTTTCTCGCGCTTGTCTATGGCATCGTGCTGGTCATCGCGCTGCTCGTGCCGCTCCTGCGCGATGCCGGGGCGAAAAGCGCGGCGCTCGACGGTCTGCTGCGCGCGCTACCGCTCGTGGGCGGGGTCCGCCGCGCTCTGTCCACCTCCCGCTTTTGCGCGACCTACGAAATGCAGCTTGATGCCGGGATCAATGTCATCGACGCGCTCCAGGCCGCGCACCGCGCCAGCCGCAGCGGGCGGATTCGCGCGGCCGTCGAGCGCGCCATTCCAGAGGTGCGCGGCGGGGCCCAAGTCGGCGGGTTGCTCGGGGCGAGCGGGGCGTTTCCCGAGCCGATGATTCGCGGCTTTTGCGTGGGCGAGGAGACGGGGGAGCTGGAGCAGGAGTTGAAGCGCTCGGCAGCGGACTATCAGGCCGAGGGGCTGGCGCGGCTTGAGACACTGGCGGAGTGGGTACCGCGGTTTTTCTACATCGCGATCCTTGGCTACATCGGCTACGGCATCGTGACTTGGTATCAGGACTACCTGAACATGGCGCTCAGCTTCGGGGATATTTAAACTGACTTACTGAGTCACGATGACTCGTCTCATGTTGAAAATCCGTGGATAGGGAAGTGCCACTCTGGCGCTTTTTCTCAGCGCTTCACGGTAAGCCGGGTTTGCTAAACTCTGCCATTTCACAGAGAAGATTGTGACTTGGCTCGTTGACCAAGTCAGTCTGGTATCCCGGAAGCTACGAGGTCTTGTGGCGAAAGCCACCAATCAACAACAGCCAAACCAAAAAACCACTATGAGCCTCACCCGTTATTCATTCCCAGAGACGACCAACTGGCCGTCCTACGACCGTCTAGCCACGCTCCGCGACGAGGTTAATCGCCTGTTCGATTTCTCGCAGCCCACGCGTGAAAGCGGCCTGTTCAGCGGCTGGTCGCCAGCCCTCGACGTCCACGAAGACAAGGACCGCCTGACTGTGCAGGTCGAGCTGCCCGGTTTGCAAAAAGACCAGATCGACATCTCACTTCGCGACGGTGTGCTGACCGTCTCGGGCGAGCGCAAAACGGCGCGTGAACGCCAGGAAGGCGAGGTCTTCCGCAGCGAGCGCTACTTCGGCAAATTCCAACGCAGCGTGACGCTGCCCGCGAGAGTCGATGCAGGGTCCGTGAAAGCCGCCTACAAGGACGGCATCCTGAGCATCGACCTACCGAAAGCTGAGGAAGCGAAGCCGAAGCAAATCGCCATCAGCGCCTCGTAACCGATTACCGAAAACAAGTTCTCAACCACTTAAAAATATGACTAGCACCTGCACTTCCACGGAATCCAAACCCGCCACCACGGCCAATGGCACGAGCCGCGTGAACTACCTCACGCCGCTGGCGAATATCCTCGAAACCAAAGACGCCTACGTGCTCGAAGCCGAGTTACCGGGCGTGACCAAGGACGGCCTCGAAGTGAGCGTCGAGAATGGTGAACTGACCCTCGTTGGCCGCCGTTCCGCCGCTGTGCCGGAGTGTCGGACCGTTTATCGCGAATCGCGCGGGCTCGACTACCGCCGGTCGTTTGAACTCGACCCGGCGATCGACACTACGCGCATCGAGGCGAAGCTCGACCAAGGCGTGCTCACGCTCACGCTGCCGAAAGCTGAATTCGTAAAGCCGCGAAAGATCACGGTGACGGATTAACCCTTACGTCTGCCGGTTTTGTTATACTTAGCCCTGCGGGCCGCTAAAGCCCGCGGGGCTTTGCTTTGGCCACGACCTACGGGCTGGCGCTGAGCAGTGACCTACCTCCGTACCCAAGCTGGGGCAACGACTACTTCGCAGGCGGCTCTGGGGCTTTCTCGGGCGTCGTCGGTTGTTCAGGAGCTGGAACCGGGGTGGTCTCCGGCGGCTTTTCAGCGGTAGGAGACGGTGTTTCATCCGTAGGTTTTACTGGCGGGGTGGCGGCTTCCGCGGGCGCCGCCTTGGCGTCGGCGGGTTTGCCTTCTCCACCTTTTTCCTGAATCGCTTTCTGAATAGCCTTTTGCACTTCATCCATCGCTGCGGCGTTCGGTGTGGCCGGAGCGGCGGGAGCTGGAGGAGCGTTCAAAAGGCTTTCCTGAATACTGCTCTGCCTTTTGAGAGCGGCGCTTTTTACGTAGAGCCACGACAGCGTCAGCGAAAGTGCAAAAAAGATGATCCCGCACCAGCGGGTGATGGTCTGGAGCACGTTCGTCGTCTGTGCGCCGAAGAGGTTGTCCGTCATGCCACCGCCGAAGGCCGCCCCGAGTCCCTCGTTCTTCGGGCGCTGCATCAGCACGAGCAAAACAATGAGCAACGAGACCAGAATGTGGACTGCGAGAAGAAGGTTAATGGCAATGGGCAGCATAATGGGGCGCGGAATATGGAGGATTCCCTCCGGGCTGTAAAATGGAAGTTTCGCGGTCGCGGTCGCGGTAGAACTGACGGTTGCTACGCGGAAGCGCGGGCTATTGGTCGGTGGTTAATTTCGTCTCGATCCAACGTGCCCAAAGCCAGCAGAGGTCGGAGAGGCGGTTAAGGTAGCGGAGGATTTCGCCGTTCACCGGCACGCCGGTTTCGGCAAGCACAGCGACGTTGCGCTCCGCGCGGCGGCAGACGGTCCGGGCGACATCGAGCGTGGCGGAGCCAAGGGTCGCGCCGGGCGTGGCCCAGCCGTGGTAGCTGATCCGGTGGTTTTTTTCGAGGTCGTCGATGCGTGCGGTAAGCGCATCAACCATCGCTTGCTCGACGAAGTGAAAACCGCCCGCGATGTAACGCTCACGGTCCTCGGGGAGGACGGCGAGTTCGCCCATGAGGAGGACGAGTTCTTTTTGAATGCCGAAGACGGCCTCGGTGACGAAGTGCTCGCTGACCGTAGCGCGGACCATCCCGAGCGCGGCGTTGAGTTCATCGACCGCACCATTCGCGGCGATTCGCGGGTCGGTCTTCGCCACGCGCCGGCCATACATCAGGCCAGTGGTGCCGTCGTCTCCGGTTTTGGTGGCGATGCTCATCTGGAAAAAACGCGCGGGGTGAAAATGGAGAGAGGGTTGAGCGTCGGAGGCGGGCCTCGCGATACTCAACCCTCTACTCTCGATTCTTAGCCTAGCCGACCGCCGGCTCGGGCTCGTTACTTTCGTCGCCCAGCGGCATGGTGTCGCCGAGGTTCACGATTTTGATATCGCGATGGATCGGGAAGCCAGTACCGGCCGGGATGAGGTGGCCCATGATGACGTTTTCCTTAAAGCCGCGGAGGTTATCCACGCGCCCGAGGGTCGCGGCTTCGGTGAGGACGCGGGTGGTGTCCTGGAACGAGGCGGCGGAGATGAAGGAGTCGGTTTCGAGCGAGGCTTTGGTGATGCCAAGCAGAACGGGCACAGCCTCGGCGGGCTTGCCACCCTTCTTCTCCACTTCTTCGTTCTCTTTCTCGAAGGCGAGGCGGTCGATCTGGTCGCCCCAGAGGAGCGTAGTATCGCCGGGCTCGGTGACTTTCACTTTGCGGAGCATCTGGCGGACGATGATCTCAATGTGCTTGTCGGCGATCTCGACGCCTTGGAGGCGATAGACCTCCTGGACTTCGTTGACCATGTACTCCTGAAGCGCCTGCGGGCCGCAGACATCGAGGATGTCGTGCGGGACCACCGGGCCGTCGGTGAGCTGCTGGCCTTTTTTCACGAAGTCGCCTTTGAGCACGATGATGTGCTTGTTCATCGGCACGAGATGCTCTTCCTCCGCGCCGGTCTCGACGTCGGTGACGATAATCTTGCGCTTGCCGCGAACGGTACCGCCGATCTCGACGGTGCCATCGATCTTGGCGATCTCGGAGGCGTCTTTCGGACGGCGGGCTTCGAAGAGCTCGGCCACACGCGGCAGACCGCCGGTGATGTCCTTCGTCTTCGCAACCTTGCGGGGAGTTTTCGCGAGGAGCGAACCGGCTTGGATCTTCTTCCCTTCCGTGACCGCGACGTGCGCGCCGGCGGGAATGGAATAGCTGGCCAGGATGTCCTTGGTTTTCTCGTCCACGATGACGATTTGCGGGTGCAAATCCTCCTTGTGCTCGATGACCACGGTGCCCTTCAGGCCGGTGCCCTCGTCGATTTCGCTTTTCACGGTGACCCCGGGGATCATGTCGCGGAACTCCACGCGGCCCGCCTTCTCAGTGAGAATCGGGACATTGTGCGGATCCCACTGGATGAAGGCCTCGCCTTTTTTGACGTGGCCCCCGTCGGCAATCGAGATAGTCGAACCGACCACGATGACGTAGCGCTCGATTTCGCGGCCATCCTTGGAGTGGATGGTGACGCTGCCGTTCTTGTTCAGCGCGACCCACTGGCCGTCGGTGTTCTGCACGGCCTTGAGTTCGTTGAAACGGATGTCGCCATCGTTTTTTGCTTTGACGATCGGCTGCTTAAACGTGCCCGAGGCGACGCCGCCGATGTGGAAGGTGCGCATGGTGAGCTGCGTGCCGGGTTCGCCGATGGACTGCGCGGCGATGATGCCGACCGCTTCGCCGAGCTTGACCATCTGGCCGGTAGCCAGGTTGCGGCCGTAGCATTTGCCGCAGCAGCCGCGCTTGCTTTCGCAGGTGAGGACGGAGCGGATTTTCAATTGCTCGATACCGATCTTCTCCACGGCAAGGGCGGTCTTTTCGTCGATCAGCACGTTCTTTTTGAGAATCGTGGTGGCGGTGACGGGATCCTTCACGGTTTCGCACGAAACGCGGCCGATGAGGCGCGTGGCGAGATCGACGACTTCTTCGTCGCCCTCGTAGATTGGGCGAACGACGATGCCAAGCGTGGTGCCGCAGTCTTCCTCGTAGATGATGACGTCCTGCGACGCATCAACGAGTTTGCGCGTGAGGTAGCCGGAGTCGGCGGTCTTGAGCGCGGTGTCGGCGAGGCCTTTGCGGGCACCGTGCGTGGAGATGAAATACTCGAGCACGGTCAGACCCTCGCGGAAGTTCGAGGTAATCGGGCGCTCAATGATCTCGCCGCTGGGCTTGGCCATGAGGCCGCGCATGCCGGCGAGCTGTTTCACCTGCTGCTTGTTGCCGCGCGCACCGGAATCGACCATGACGTAAACCGGGTTCAGTTCCTTGCGGCCCTCGTTGTGTTCGAGGGTCTGGATCATGACATCGGCGATGGTGTTGCCGGCGTGCGTCCACACGTCGATGATTTTGTTGTAGCGCTCGCCGTCGGTGATGATGCCGGAGCGGTACTGCTTCTCGACGACCGCGATCTGCTTGTAAGCACTCTCGAGTTCAGTGTGCTTCTCCTTCGGAATGATCATGTCGATGATGCCGATCGAAACGCCCGCCTTCATCGCCCAATAGAAACCGAGCTCCTTGAGCTTATCGAGCGTCTCGACGGTCGCCGCGTGACCCGCCGCCTGATAGGTGCGGAAGATGACATCGGAGATCTGCTTTTTGCCGCAGGCTTTGTTGAAGAAGCCCACGCCTTGCGGCCAGATGCCGTTGAAGACTACGCGGCCCGCAGTGGTTTCGATGACGTTTTTGGTGTCATCGCCATAAACGGTCTGCATTCCGCGATCGGGGTTTTTGAAGCGAATGCGGTCGTGGACTTTCACGCTACCTTCGGCCATCGCGAACTCGACTTCGGTCGCATCGGCGAAGAGCGGCATGCGGTCGCCTTCCTTGCCGGCGGCCAGTTTGCGCGGGGTCTGTGTAAGGTAGTAGCAACCGAGCACGAGATCTTGCGACGGCGTCGTGATCGGCTTGCCACTGGCCGGCGAGAAGAGGTTGTTCGGCGCGAGCATGAGCATGCGCGCTTCCATCTGCGCCTCGACCGAAAGCGGAACGTGGACGGCCATCTGATCGCCGTCGAAGTCCGCGTTGTAAGCGGTGCAGACGAGCGGATGAATGCGGATCGCTTCGCCCTCGATGAGCTGCGGCTCGAAGGCTTGGATCGACAAGCGGTGCAAAGTCGGCGCGCGGTTGAGGAGAACCGGGTGGCCCTTCGTGACTTCTTCGAGGATGTCCCAGACTTCCGGCGTCTGGCGCTCGATCATCTTCTTGGCCGAACGCACGGTATGCACGTAGCCGAGTTCCTTTAGCCGGCGGATGATGAACGGCTCGAACAGCACGAGCGCCATTTTCTTAGGAAGACCGCACTGGTGGAGCTTCAGCTCAGGCCCGATGACGATGACCGAACGGCCCGAGTAATCGACGCGCTTGCCGAGCAAGTTCTGACGGAAACGTCCACCCTTGCCCTTGAGCATGTCGGAAAGTGACTTGAGCGGGCGATTGCCGGCGCCAGTAACGGCGCGGCCGTGGCGGCCGTTGTCGAAGAGTGCATCGACCGCTTCCTGCAGCATGCGCTTTTCGTTGCGGATGATGACATCCGGCGTCTTCAGCTGGAGCAGGTTCTTCAACCGGTTGTTCCGGTTGATGACGCGGCGGTAGAGATCGTTCAGATCCGAGGTTGCGAAACGTCCGCCTTCGAGTGGGACGAGAGGGCGCAAGTCCGGCGGAATGACCGGGAGCACCTCGAGGATCATCCACTCGGGGCGGGTGTGCGAGTTGGCAAAGCCCTGCGCGAGCTTGAGGCGCTTCGCGAGCTTCTTGCGAATCTGCTTCGAGCGCGTGTTGCCCATCGCCTCTTCGAGTTCCTTCTGGTTCTCAGCGAGATCGACGGTCGCGAGCAGCTTGTGGATCGCATCGGCACCCATGCCGGCGGTAAAGGTGTCGCCATACTGGTCGAGCGCCTCGCGGTATTCGACTTCGGTTAGGAGCTGGCACTTGGTCAGCGGCGTCTGGCCGGGATCGATGACGAGGTAGTCCTCGTAGTAGATGACGCGCTCAAGCTGGCGGCCGCTCATGTCGAGCATCAGGCCGATGCGCGAAGGCATGCACTTGTAGAACCAGATGTGCGTGACCGGCACAGCCAGTTCGATGTGGCCCATGCGCTCGCGACGAACGCGGGCGAGGGTGACTTCGACGCCGCAGCGGTCGCAGATCACGCCCTTGTGTTTGATGCGCTTGTATTTGCCGCACGAGCATTCCCAGTCCCGGGTCGGGCCGAAGATGCGCTCGCAGAAAAGGCCGCCCTTTTCCGGCTTGAACGTGCGGTAGTTGATCGTCTCGGGGTTCTTCACCTCGCCGCTCGACCAGGAACGGATGGCCTCGGGAGAGGCGACCGTAATGCCGACCTGATCAAAGCCAACGGCCCGTTCTTCACCCATCAATTCACGAAAAGTAGGTTCGCTCATATAATATAGATAACTGGTAGTTTGCGGGTGGTTAGATAAGGCCGGCGGTCAGTGCCGCGGGCGCCTTGCCACCGACTTTCACGTCGAGGCCTAGGGACTGCATTTCTTTGATGAGCACGTTGAAGGATTCTGGCGTGCCGGCCTCGAGCGAGTTGTCGCCCTTGACGATGGACTCGTAGATGCGCGTGCGTCCGGCCACGTCGTCGGATTTCACGGTCAGGAGCTCCTGCAACGTGTAAGCCGCGCCGTAGGCTTCGAGCGCCCACACTTCCATCTCACCGAAGCGCTGGCCACCGTACTGCGCCTTGCCGCCCAGCGGTTGCTGGGTGACGAGCGAGTAAGGTCCGACCGCGCGAGCGTGGATCTTGTCGGCAACCAAGTGGCCGAGTTTCAACATGTAGATGTAACCGACGACAATCGGCTGATCGAAGGCGTCGCCGGTGCGGCCATCATAGACTGTGGCTTTGCCGGTTTCGTTGATCCAAGTATAGCCTTCAACTTTCCGCGCTTCCTTGAGGTAGGCGAAGATCTGCGACTCGTGGATGCCGTCGAACACCGGCGTAGCAACCTTGAAGCCGAGCGCTTTCGCCGCCACGCCGAGATGGGTTTCCAAAACCTGGCCCACGTTCATACGTGAAGGCACGCCCAGCGGGTTGAGACAGATGTCCACCGGCGTTCCATCCGCGAGGAACGGCATGTCTTCTTCCGGCACGATGCGGGCGACAACGCCCTTGTTGCCGTGCCGACCGGCCATCTTGTCACCCACCGACAGCTTGCGCTTCGAGGCGACATAGACTTTGACCTGTTTGATGATGCCGGGATCGACGTCATCGCCGCTCTCGACCTTATCCATCGAGCGTTCGTGCTCGAGCTCGAGCTCGGCGAACTTGTGCTCAAACTGGCCGATGATCTCGCGGATCTTGTTACGGATCGGCGAGGGGTCGATATCCACATGATCATAGACGCCGGCCAGCTTGCGCAGCAGGGTTTTGGTGATCTTGCGGTTGGCTGGGATGATGATTTCGCCGGTCTGCGCGTTGACCACGTCGAGCGGGATTTTTTCGCCGAGAAGGATGTTGGAAAGCGCCTCGGTGAGCTGCTCGTGCAGTTCGTCCTTCCGCTTTGCGTAATCCTCTTCGATGACCTTTGCCTGACGCTTGCTTTCGGTCGGCGAAAGTTTGATCCGCGTGACTTCCTTGCGGCTGGAAACCTTCACATCCATGACGATGCCGTAGGTGCCGGACGGGACGGTGAGCGAGGTGTCTTTCACGTCCGCTGCCTTCTCGCCGAAAATGGCGCGCAGGAGCCGCTCTTCGGGGGCGAGTTCGGTCTCGGATTTCGGAGTGATTTTACCGACGAGGATATCGCCGGGTTTCACTTCCGCACCGACGCGGATGACGCCGTCCGCGCCGAGGTTGCGGAGCGCTTCTTCGCTGACGTTCGGGATGTCGCGGGTGATTTCCTCGGGTCCGAGCTTGGTGTCGCGGGCGCCGATCTCGAATTCGTCGATGTGGATCGAGGTGTAGATGTCCTCTTTCACGACCTTCTCGGAGATGGTGATGGCGTCCTCGAAGTTGTAGCCATTCCAAGGCATGAAGGCGACGAGCACGTTTCGGCCGAGGGCGAGTTCGCCATTCTCGGTGTTCGGGCCGTCGGCGATGACGTCGCCCTTTTTCACGGACTGGCCTTTCTTGACGATCGGCTTCTGATTCACGCAGGTGCCGGCGTTGGAGCGCATGAACTTGCGCAGGTCGTAGAGATACACGCCCTCTTCGGGGTCGTGCTTGAGCTTCTTTTTGCCTTCGGGCATTTCGCCATCCTTAGTCAGGACGATGAGGTCGGCGCTGACGCTGGCGACTTTGCCATTGGCCTCAGCGACGATGACGGCCTTGGAATCCCGGGCAACTTTGCCCTCCATGCCGGTGCCGATGATCGGCGAATCCGAGATAAGTAGTGGCACGCCTTGGCGCTGCATGTTCGAGCCCATGAGCGCTCGGTTGGCGTCATCGTGCTCAAGAAACGGAATGAGGCCGGCGGCCACCGAGACGAGTTGTTTCGGTGAAACGTCCATATAGTGGACTTTCGACGGTTCGACTTCGAGGAAGTCGCCGCGATAGCGGATAGAGACTTTCTCGCCAGTGAAATTGCCCTTTTCGTCGATCGGAGCGTTCGCTTGGGCGACGAGATAGTTCTCCTCTTTGTCGCCCGTCAGGAAGTCCACCTTGTCGGTGACACGCCCATTTTCGACCTTGCGATACGGGGTTTCGATGAAGCCGAAATCGTTGATCCGCGCGAACGTGGACATCGACGAAATGAGGCCGATGTTCGGGCCTTCGGGCGTTTCAATCGGGCAGATGCGGCCGTAGTGCGAAGGATGCACGTCGCGGACCTCAAAGCCGGCGCGGTCTCGCGAAAGACCGCCTGGGCCAAGGGCCGAGAGACGGCGCTTGTGGGTGAGTTCGGCGAGCGGATTCGTCTGATCCATGAACTGCGAGAGCTGGCTGCGGCCGAAGAAGTCGCGGATGACCGCGGACAGCGCCTTCGGATTGATCAGCTTCTGCGGCGTCATGCCTTCGATGTTCACGTCGAACAAAGTCATGCGCTCTTTGACGAGGCGCTCCGTGCGGGCAAGGCCGACGCGGCACTGATTGGCGAGCAATTCGCCAACGGTGCGGACGCGCCGCGAGCCGAGGTGATCGATGTCGTCCAGCGTGCCTTCGCCACGGCGCAGGCCGATGAGATATTTCATCGCCGCAATGAAGTCCTCCTTGGTCATCGTCCGTTCGTCGGCCGAGATTTCGAGGTTCATCTTCTGGTTGAGCTTATAGCGACCGACCCGACCGAGATCGTATTTCTTCGGGTCGAAAAAGAGCCGCTTGAGCAGACCGCGCGCGTTCGGCACGGTGGGTGGATCGCCAGGACGGAGGCGGCGGTAGATGTCTTTCAGCGCCTCTTCCTCGTCGTGCGCCGGATCCTTTTTCAATGCCTTGATGACCGTGTCGTCCAACTTGGTATCGACGACCTGCACTGACTTCACGCCCAGCGCGATGACTTGGCGAATGGTCGCCTTGGTCAGCGGCTCGAAGGCGCGGGCCACGGTGATTTCGCCGTCACGGACGTCCGCGATGAGCACCTTGCTGGCGATTTCCTCCTCTTCGATGCTCTCGCTGAGCTTGAGGTTTTCGACTGTGTAGAAAAGTTTGATGATTTCTTCATCCGAGCCGTAACCGAGCGCGCGGAGGAAAGTGGTCGCGAGGAACTTCCGGCGGCGCTTGCGGCGATCGAGATAGACGTAAAGCAGATCGTTGGTGTCGAACTGGACCTCCACCCACGAGCCGCGATCCGGAATGATGCGGAAGCTAAACAGCACCTTGCCGTTCAAATGCAGCGATGACTCGAAGCAGATGCCAGGTGAGCGGTGAAGCTGAGAAACGACCACGCGTTCCGCGCCATTGATGACAAAGGTGCCCTGCGGCGACATAAGCGGGATTTCGCCCATGTACACTTTCTCCTCCTTGGTCCCGTGCTCTTCCTTGAGTTGGAAAGTGACGTGCAGCGGCGCGCTGAAAGTCTGCCCTTCGCGCATCGCCTCGCGGATACTTAGCTTCGGCTCACCGATATCGTAGGTGGCGAAATCCAACGTGACCTTTTCGTCGTAACTCTGGATGGGAAAAACTTCCTTAAAGACCGCCTGGAGGCCAGTCATTTTGCGCCTGCTGGGCGCGACATCTTGCTGGAGGAACTCGATGTAAGAATCGAGTTGGACTTCGATGAGGTTCGGGGGTTCGGCGCCTTCGCGGAGTTTACCAAAGTATTTGCGTTCGATCATGGAAGTGAGGCTCGGTGTGCTGGTTTCTGCTCGACGCCCTGCTTCCGCCAACCAGCCAGCGGAACGAGCGTGAAATTTTACTGGGGAGCGCGGTCGCCGGACGCGAAAAAGGCAGAGGCGCAGAAACGCAGGGGACGGTGAGTGTCCTCTGCGTTTCTGAGTCTCTGCAAAATAAGGTGCGGGCGAGCGACGGCGACGGTGGTCAAGACGAAATCCGCGAGGTCAAAAGCCTCGCGGAAAAAAGGAGGGTGAAGGTGAAACACTGATCGGCGCCTGGCAAGAAAAATTTTCTTGCCAGGACGCACGATAGTGCTTGGGCCGGATTACTTGATCTCGACCTTGGCGCCAGCCGCTTCGATCTTCTTCTTGATCTCTTCGGCTTCTTCCTTGGTCACGCCTTCTTTCAAGGCTTTCGGAGCGCTTTCGACGAGCGCCTTGGCTTCGGCAAGACCGAGGCCAGCGACACACGCGCGCACTTCCTTGATGACGGCGATCTTGTTCGCACCGGTTTCCTTGAGGATGACGTCGAAGGACGTCTTCTCCTCGACGGGGGCGGCGGCTGCGGCACCTCCGCCACCGGCAGCGGCGACGGCGACTGGCGCCGCGGCACTCACGCCCCACTTTTCTTCAAGCTGCTTCACGAGGTCCGCGACTTCGAGGACGGTGAGGCCGCTGAGTTGATCAACTAACGTGCTGGTATCTGCCATATGCTGCTGTTCTTGCGGTATCGTCGCCGCCCGAAGCTACGGGCGATTTCAGACCGGCAGCCGCCGGTCCGACGAGGAACCATTTGTTGGTTGTTTAAATTGCGGACGCCAATTGCGGCACCCGCGTTTCCCCGGTTGGCACCGGGAAAATTGGTTACGCTGCGGGCGGGACTTCGGTGGGTTCAGCAGCGGGCGCCGGTTCTGCCTCGACCGACGCCGCGGCGGTTTCGGCCGCAGGAGCGGAGGCTGCATCCTTTTCGGCCTTGGCCTTGAGCAGGCGGGCGAGGGACGAAGCAGGCTCGTTGAGGACGCGGACGAGTTTGCTCGCCGGGGCGTTGAGCACGCCGAGGAGGGTGGAAAGGAGAACTTCGCGGGACGGCAGATCAGCGATGGCTTTGATCTGCTCGGTGGAGACAACGATTTTATCAACCACGCCCGTCTTCATCTCGGGCTTTTTGAATTCAGCGGTGAAGTTCTTCAACACCTTGGCGGCGGCGGCCACGTCTTTGTCACCCACGACGATTGCGGTCTGGCCTTTCAGCTCAGCCAGCTCCGGCAAGCCGGCGCTTTTCGCGGCACGGCGGAGGAAAGTGTTTTTTACGACGTGGCAACGGGCGCCGACATTCCAAAGGCGATTCCGAAGTTCGGCAAACTGATCGACTTTCAGACCAGTGTAGTCGGCCACAAACAGAAACGGCGAGGCGTTCAACTTGGCCTCTAAATCGTCAACGATGGTTGCTTTAGCGGGGTGCATGGTGCGGTCTCTGGTTAGTTCTTGATGAAGGCGGACGCATCGACTTTTAGGCCAGGCGTCATGGTCGCGCTAAGGGTGACGTTTTCAACGAAGGTGCCTTTGGCCGTCGCGGGGCGGGCTTTGACCACAGCTTCGATCACGGCGGTACCGTTCTCAACGAGCGCCTGCTCGGCGAAGGAAATTTTGCCAACGGGCACGGCGCAGTTGCCGTTCTTGTCAAGTTTGAACTCAACGCGGCCGGCTTTGACTTCCTTGACCGCTTTCGCAGTGTCGTCGGTCACAGTGCCGGTTTTTGGGTTAGGCATCAGACCGCGCGGTCCGAGGACTTTACCCAGCTTACGAACCTCAGCCATCGCGGCGGGCGTGGCGATGGCGACATCGAACTCCTGAAAACCACCGATGACTTTCTCGATGATGTCTTTGTAACCGACATACTCCGCACCGGCATCGCGGGCAGCATTGGCAGCCTGGCCCTCTGCGAAGACGAGCACACGGACGTTCTTACCCGAACCATTCGGCAGCGGGCAGGTACCGCGGACCATCTGATCGGATTGTTTTGGATCGACGCCGAGGCGGAAGGAAAGAGTGACCGTCTGGTCAAACTTGGGGGCAGGAAGGGTCTTGAGGACGGTGACAGCTTCGAGAAGCGGATAGCTTTTTTGGGCATCCACCTTTTCGGCGGCGGCGCGGTACCGTTTGCTGCGTTTGGTTTGCATGATGTTTTGCAGTGCTGGCGAGCCTTTATGCGGCTCTCCTGCGGATTAGGGTTTGGAGTTTTCCCGTGGAAAACGGGACGCGGAAGCTATCGGTTCGCCTCCGACTGTCAAAGAAAAGTTCCTGAGTTTTCGTCTGCGCCTAAAAGGTTACTGGGCTTCCACCTCGACACCCATCTGGCGGGCGGTGCCGGCGATGATGCGATAAGCGGCAGCTTCGTCGCGAGCGTTGAGGTCCTTCATCTTGATTTTCACGATGTCTTGGACCTGCTTCTTGCTCAGCTTGGCGACCTTGATCTTGTTCGGCTCCTTGGAACCGGCGGCGATGTTGGCCGCTTTTTTGATCAGGATCGAGGAAGGCGGTGATTTGGTAATGAAGGTGAACGACTTATCCTTATAAACCGTGATCACCACGGGCAGGATGTCGCCCGCCTGCTTTTGCGTGGCGGCATTGAACTCCTTGCAGAAGGCCATGATGTTCACGCCCTGCTGACCGAGCGCGGGACCCACGGGAGGCGCGGGATTGGCCGCTCCGGCGGGAATTTGCAGTTTGATTTGTCCGACGATTTCTTTAGCCATCTGAGTGGAGAGTTAGTGGTGTAGTTAGGTAATTAAAATGGAATGGCGGTTAGCTGCGCTCGACCTGCCAATATTCGAGATCAACCAGCGTATTGCGACCAAAGATGGAAACTGAGACGCGCAGTTTCCCGCGTTCCGGGTCGATTTCCTCAACGACGCCGGCTTGGTTTTGGAACGGACCGTCAGCGACTTTCACCGTCTCACCGATGCTGAAAGAGATCTTTGGCTTGGCCTTCTCCTCACCACCGCGAATCTGCGCCAGCATGCCTTCGACTTCCGAACCGGCCATGGCGATTGGGCGATCCTTATTGCCGGCAAAGCCGATGACGCCGGTGGTGTCCTTGATGAAATACCAGCTTTTGTCCACGAGCTGCCGATTCTCATCAAGCAGCCACATGTTCACGAACAGGTAACCTGGGTAGAGCTTGCGGATCGTTTCGCTCTTCTTGCCGTTCTTGATCGAAGACACCCGTTCGGTCGGGAGCAGGATTTCGTAGATGAAATCCGCCATCTCTTCGGTCTTCACCCGCTTGAGCAGGTTGTCATGCACCTTGTTTTCCTGCCCGGAGAGGACTTGGACGGCATACCACTGTTCGCGTTTTTGTTCTTCAGTCATGGCGGGAGAGTTATTGGGCAGGCGCTTTAAAAATGAAGCCCATGATCATGTGCAGCACGAAATCCCAACCGGCTACGTACCCGCTCAGGAGAAGCATTGCGATTACCACGATCAACGTAGAATCGGTCAGCTCCTTGTATTTCTTCATCCCCTTTTCCTTGGGATCCCAAGGCCACGAGGCCTTGGCGAGTTCGACTTTCACTTCGGTGAAAAAGCTATGAATCAACGCCCATGAGCGGATGACCAGGACCACCGCGACGAGAAGCAGCACCCAAAGGACGATGCTGGCCCACCAGATGCCCGTAAAATTGAGCCATTCGAGTTGATTCATGGAGTGGAAGCCGCAGCGAGCACGTCAGGAGGGACTTGAACCCCCAACAAGCGGTTTTGGAGACCGCTGCTCTACCAATTGAGCTACTGACGTATTTCGCGTTTTGCCGAAAACGCGGGGCGGACTCAGCATCCGCCCCGCGTGCTCTTCAGCAAGATCTGTTTCTAATTACTTGGCGACGATTTCGGCGATACGGCCGGCTCCGACGGTCTTTCCGCCTTCGCGGATGGCGAAGCGCATGGTTTTTTCCATCGCCACAGGGGTGATGAGTTCGACTTCGACCGAGACGTTATCGCCGGGCATGACCATCTCCACGCCATCAGGGAGCTTGACCGAACCAGTCACGTCCGTGGTGCGGAAATAGAACTGCGGGCGGTAGTTCGAGAAGAAGGGCGTGTGACGGCCGCCTTCGTCCTTTGAGAGGACGTAGATTTCCGCCTTGAACTTGGTATGCGGCTTGATGCTGCCCGGCTTGGCGATGACCATGCCGCGCTCGACGTCGTCTTTCTTGGTGCCACGGAGAAGCAGACCGACGTTGTCGCCAGCGCGCGCTTCGTCGAGGAGCTTACGAAACATTTCGATGTCGGTAACCGTCGTTTTCACGGTGTCGCGAATGCCGACGAGTTCGACTTCCTCCATCTTCTTGAGGATACCGCGCTCCACACGACCGGTGGCAACAGTGCCGCGACCTTCGATGTTGAACACGTCTTCAACCGGCATCAGGAACGGCTGATCAACCGGGCGCTCCGGGAGCGGGATATACTCGTCCACGGCATCCATGAGTTCCTGAATGCACTTGGCATCGGGATGGTTGGCGTCGCCGGAGGCGAGCGCTTTGACGGCACTGCCTTTGACGATTGGGATTTTGTCGCCAGGGAAGTCATACTGCGTGAGCAAGTCACGCACTTCCATGTCCACGAGATCCAGAAGCTCAGGGTCATCAACCATGTCGCACTTGTTCAGGAAAACGACGATCGAAGGCACGCCCACCTGACGGGCCAGCAAGATGTGCTCGCGGGTCTGCGGCATCGGACCGTCCGCGGCGGAAACAACCAGGATCGCGCCGTCCATCTGCGCGGCACCGGTAATCATGTTCTTCACATAGTCCGCGTGTCCGGGACAATCGACGTGCGCGTAGTGGCGCTTTTCCGTCTGATACTCAACGTGAGCGGTGTTGATGGTGATGCCGCGCTCTTTTTCCTCGGGAGCAGCATCGATGTCCGCGTAGCCCTTGGCTTCGGCGAATCCTTTTTTGGAAAGGATGGTGGTGATTGCCGCGGTGAGCGTGGTCTTGCCGTGATCGACGTGGCCGATCGTACCGACGTTCACATGGGGTTTATTGCGTTCGAATTGGGCCTTGGCCATAAGAGCAGTGGTTGGTGGGTCTGGTTGTTGTTTTGGTTACTGTAAAGAATCGACTGGACGGAGCCTGCGACCGGGATTGAACCGGTGACCTCATCCTTACCAAGGATGTGCTCTACCAACTGAGCTACGCAGGCACTGCCCGGCACATTTTAAATACGGGACTTAAAAGCTCCGGCACCCGCTGGGTCTGAGGGCGAAAAAACCTGACGGACACCGGGGCAGTTCCCCGGCACTTCGTCAGGCAGTCTCTCCACACGTTCCCGGCAAGCGAGCGGGCAAAGTAGCAAGCGGCGTTTTCGTGTCAAAAAGAAATTGCGCCTATTTTCCCTACTCGCACTACATCAGCGCGGCGGAAATTCGTTTGCCAAAGAAGTCGCTCTGCATAGTCTCTCGCTCCCCGTTTTCCAGCCATCTGCGCGCTGGTCCTCGGAGCCGCTTTTATCCATCCATGAACACCGCTTTTTTCCTCTCTCTCGCCCAAGCCGCACCCGTCCCGCCGACGGGCCCGCTCAACGGCATCGCCGTGCCGATGATCGCCATGGGCGTCATCTTCTATTTCCTCATCATCCGCCCGCAAAACAAGCGTGCGAAGGAACTCAAGGACCGCATCTCCTCTCTCAAGACCGGCGACAAGGTGATCACCACGAGCGGCATTTACGGCATCATTTCCAACGTTAAGGAAGGGCACTCGCTCATCCTCAAGATCGCCGACAACGTGAAAATCGAGATCAACAAGGACGCCATCGCCACGGTCGAAAAGGACCCGTCTGCCACCTCGGCCTAATTCCCACTGAGGACAGACCGTCCTCCACTTTTCCAACCGTTATGTCTGCTGAATACACCTTTCTTTACGGCCTGCTCCTGCTGGGGCTTTTTGGCTGGTATTTCATTACCGAAATTGACCGCACCAAGCGCCTTCTCGGCAGCGCCCTCACGGTCCTCCTCACCGTCCTGTGCCTACTTGCTGTCTATCCGCCTTTCGATAAACGCGACGCCGACGGCAAAATAGTCCAGACCGGCAAAATCGCCCTCGGCCTCGATCTCAAAGGCGGCACTTCCTTTCTCATCCGCCTCATCGCTGAGCCCGGGGAAGACGGCAAGACGCGCGAGATCACCGAATCCATGGTCGATCAGGCCGTAGAGGTCATTCGCAAACGCGTGGACCGACTCGGCACGAGCGAACCGGTCATTACCCCATCCGGCACCGACCGCATCCTCGTCCAGATCCCCGGCCTTGATCCGCAGAAGCTGAGCGAAACCCGCGAGCAACTCCGCAAAGTCGCAAAACTCGAATTTCGCCTCGTCCATCCGAAAAGCGCCGAACTGCTGCCGCAGATCGAGGCTGGCCTCGCGGTCATTCCTCCCGGCTACGCCATCGAGCCAATGGTTTCCGAGCGCAAAGGGGAGAAGACCGAGGGCAAACTCATCATCAAAAAGAAGCCCGATCTCCTCGGCAAACACGTCACTGCCGCAAGTTCCGGCTTCGGGACTGAAGGCTACGAGGTCAACATCACCTTCGACAGCATCGGAGCCGACCAGTTTGGCAAACTCACCGAGCAAGTCTGGAACGAGCAGTCCGCCATGGCCATTGTCCTCGATGGCAAAGTCATCTCCGCGCCTGGCGTCAAAGAAGGCCCGATTTACGGCGGCAACTGCCGAATTAGCGGCGGCAGCATGGGCGAAGCCGAAGCGGCCAACCTCGCCAGTGCCCTTGAAAACCCCCTCGCCACGCCCGTCGCCATCGAGGAGGAACGTTCCGCCTCTGCCTCCCTCGGCGCAGACTCCATTAAGAGCGGCATCTATTCCGGCCTCGTCGGCCTCGCCCTTATCTGGCTTGCCGTGCTGCTTTATTACCGCCTCGCCGGCCTCGTCGCGCTTATCGCGCTGACCATCGAGGGCATTCTCCTCTTCGGCATCCTCGCCATGTTTGGCGCGGTCCTCACCCTCCCCGGCATCGCCGGCACCATCCTCACCCTCGGCATGGCCATTGATGCCAACGTGCTCATCTACGAGCGCCTGCGCGAAGAACTCGCCACCGGCAAAAGCCTCCGCGCCGCCCTCGACGCCTCCTACAGCAAAGCATTCTCCGCCATCTTCGACTCCCACGTCACCACCCTCATCACCGCCGCTATCCTTTACTGGATGGCCACCGGCCCGGTCAAAGGCTTCGCCGTCACCCTCACCATCGGCATCATCGCCTCCATGTTCACCGCGCTCGTCATCACGCGGAACCTCTTCCTCTGGCTCTTCCATTTTAATCTGCTCCGCAAGATCAGCATGGCCGACCTCATCGGCAAAACCGACGTCGATTTCCTTGGCCAGCGCCGCATCGCCATCACCATCTCGATCATCTCCATCGTCGGTCTCAGCGCCTTCTTCGCCATGCGCGGGGCGGATAACTTCGGGATCGACTTCCGCGGCGGCGACCGCCTCGTCCTTGAGGCTCAGGGCGAAAAAGTGAGCGACGCCCAAGTGCGCCAAGCCGTCGCCGATCTCAAGATCGCCGACTTCGCCGTGCAGACGGAAAAATCCGCCACGTCCGAGTTCATCACCATCCGCCTCCCCCTCGATACGGCCACGCAAGTGGACGCGCAATTGAAGGAAAAATTCCCGCAGGCGAAATTCCGCACCGAAGCCACCGAGAAAGTCGGCAGCGCCGTCGGCAACGAACTCATCCGCAGTTCCATCATCGCCCTCTCCCTTGGCCTCGTCGGCATTCTCATCTACGTCGCCGTGCAATTCGAAGTCTCCTTCGCCGTCTCCGCGATGATCGCCCTGCTCCACGATCTCGTCATCACGATCGGCCTCTACTCCCTGGCCGGGCGCGAAATTTCGCTCATCTTCATCGGCGCCGTCCTGACCATCGCCGGCTACTCAGTCAGCGACACGATTGTCGTCTTCGACCGCATGCGCGAAGGCATTCGCAACGGGCAGACCGGCTCGGTCTACCAGATCGTCAACCGCGCCATCAACGACACCCTCAGCCGCACCATCCTCACCGGCGGCACCACCCTGCTCGCCCTCGCTGCGCTCTATTTCCTCGGCGGCCCCGTGCTCAATGACTTCGCCTTTGCCATCTTCATCGGCGTGGTCGTCGGCACCTACTCGTCGATCTACGTCGCCGCTCCCGTGGTCCTCTGGTGGAGCGGCAAAGGCGGCGGCAACCTCCGCCACGAGATCAAGCGTGCCGAGGAGCCCAAGCCTGCACTCACCTAGGCGGGAGGCTCTACTGGCTCAGACGAGCACTGCCCGCACCGCGTCGTGGACCAAATCCCACGGCACATTCTCGGCCTGCTCCCATTCCCCAGCGCCGGTCGGAAGGACAAAGACGTTTTTCCCATCGCGGAATTTCTTGTCCATCTGCATCGCCCGGATGATCCGATCAAAAAGCCCCGGCACCTCCGCGTAGCTCACCGGCAACCCGGCGCGCACGACTAGGTCCCGCAGCCGAACCGCAAACTCCTGCGAGCACTTTCCGAGCGCCTGCGCTAAATGCGTGGCCGCGATCATCCCGATGGCAATCGCCTCGCCGTGCGTCAGCGTGTAGTCGGCTGAAAGCTCCAGCGCGTGCCCAATGGTGTGGCCAAAATTCAGCACGTTGCGGATGCCTTTTTTGTCGAACTCATCGCGCTCCACCACCCGGGCCTTGAGCGCCACACACTGCGCCACGATGTCCGTCAGCGCCGCAGGCTCCAGCGCCAGGAGCCGCTCCAAGCCCCCGTCCTCGAGTTGATCAAAAAGCGCCGCCGAGCAGACCGCGCCGTACTTGATGATCTCGCTCGTCCCGCTCCGCACCTCCCGCGGATCTAGCGTCCGCAGCAGGGCCAAATCGCAGACCACCAGCCGCGGCTGATTGAACACGCCCATGATGTTTTTCACCCCGCCAAAATTGACCGCGACCTTCCCGCCCACGCTCGAATCCACGGCGGCGAGCAAGGTCGTCGGCAGCTGCACAAACGGCACGCCCCGCCGGAAAACTCCCGCCGCAAAACCGCCCAGATCGCCAACGACCCCGCCGCCGAGCAGGACGACCAGCGGCACCGATCCTGTGTCCGGAAAATTCTCCAAAAGCGCCGCACATACCTTGGAGAACTCGTCCCAGTTTTTTCCTTCTTCCGTCGAGGGAATGTCATGCCGCACAACCCGCGAAAACCCGGCGGTCGCAAGCGCCTTTGCCACCGCCGCGAAGTAGAGCTCCGCCACGTGCGGATTGGTGACCACAAAAGCACTCGTCTGCTTTAGTCCTTGTTCCCGCAAAATTCCGCCCAGCCCGGTTAGCAATTCCGTGCCGATGAGGACCGGATAACTGCGGGAACCAAGATCGACATCGACGCGGGAGCTTTGCATGAGAGGGCCGCCAACTTTCCGCACCGTCGCGCGCGACGCCAGCTTTTATCGGATAGGCGATCCGATCAAAACCACACACACTCCCGGCGCATGAACCCCGCTGACCGTCAGGAACTCGACGCGATCCTCCGCGAGCAACTCCGCGTGCGCAATCTCCTCGCCGCGCTCGACCAGCGCGTGACCGCGTTCGATCAGCGGCTCGCTTCGACCCCGCCCGCCCAGCCGCCGGCGCTGCCAAAGATTTCACCTGCCGAACTCGTTGCTGCGGTGAGTGTCGCGGAAGCTACCAGCTTTCCCCCCAGCGCCGCCCCGACAGCACCGGTCCCACCCGCTCCCCCCTCTCCTCTATCTCCGCCGCTTTCCATGCCGCCCGTGCCGAGCGCCGCGCCACTGCCGCCGCCCCGGCCCCTCGATCACACACCCCCGCCTCTACCGGAAAAGCTGGCACCTCAGATCCCCGCTCCAACCGCGCCTGCTGATTCCATCGAGCTGAAACTAGGCACCTATTGGCTCGCGCGCATCGGCATCGTCATCCTGCTCACCGGCTTCGTCTTCCTCGGCAACTATGCCTACCACCACATCGTCCCCATGCTCGGCCCGTGGGGAAAACTCGCGCTGCTCGGCCTCGGCGGCGCGGTGCTGAGCGCCGCGGGCCTGTGGCTGGAGCGCGGGCGCGAGTCGATGCGCAATTACGCCCGCGTGCTCCTCGCGGGCGGCGCGGCCACTTTCTACTACACCGCCTACGCCGCGCATTTCGTCGCGCAGCTCCGCGTCATCGAAAGCCCGCTCCTCGGCGGCGCGCTGCTCCTAGCGCTCGCCGGCGGCTTCCTTTGGTTCGCCGAGCGCCGCCGCTCCCAATCGCTCGCGCTCTCCGCGATCCTGCTCAGCTACTACACCGCGGCGATCAACCCCATCGGCACCTTCGCCCTTTTCTCAAATCTCCTGCTCACCGTCGTCGCCGTGATCCTCCTCGTGCGGCATCGCTGGGTGGCGATTTCCTTTGTCAGCCTCGCAGCGACCTACGGCACCTACGGCTTCTGGCGGCTGCACGCCCTCGTCGCCACCGGCGCAGGCGGCAGCGAATTTGGCATGGCCCTCGGTTTTCTCGCGGGCTACTGGCTGCTCTTCACCGTCGCCGTTTTTGTGGCGAAAAGCGACGCCCTGCCCCCTTTCGCGCGCACCGCCTTTCTCACGGTGAACAACGCCGCGCTTTTCACCTACGCCGCCCTGCTTTTCTCCGTGCATCGCCCCGCGGATTTCTGGCTCTTCGCCCTCGGCTACGGCGTCGTGCTGATCGTGCTCGCGGCCCTCGCCGCGCGCCGCCAACCCGAGCAGCGCGCGTTCGACGGCGCGTATCTCGCGCAGGGCCTCGCGCTCTTCGCCCTCGGCTGTGCCGCGAAACTCAGCGGCCCGCAGCTCGCCACCGTCTTCGCCGTGGAAAGCGCTGTCCTGCTCACGCTCTCGCGCGCCCGGCACCGCTGGCTTTACGAGATCTCCGCTGCCCTCACCGCGCTCGCCGCGTTCGGGCTGGCGCTCGACGGCATCGAAAAAAATCCCGCATTTGTGCTCTCGCTCGGCGGCACCGTCGCGGCGCTGCTGCTCTTCGACGCGTGGTGGCTGAAGCAAATCCGCGGCGAACTCGCCGCACTCAAGATCAGCTTCCGCGCGCTCGGCTTCGCGCTGCTCGGGCTCGGGCTCACGGGTGTGGTCATTTGGAAAACCGCTCTACCGACATGGCAGCCCGCGGCGCTTACGACCGCGGCGCTGGTCTGCGCGCTGTCCATCCGCGCCCTGCGTCTGCCGGAGATCGCGCTGCCGGGACAGGTTTTCCTATTTGTCGGCGTCGGCACTTTTCTCGTCCGCCATTTGGAACTCGCCCCTGAACCTATGTGGGGCCCGTGGCCGCTCGTCGGCATCGCGCTTGCGCTCACACACTGGTGGCAGCGCCAGCGCACTTTGCCCCTCGGCACCGAGCCCGCCGCTGTACTCCAACTTGCCTGCGCCAGCTCCGCCGTCGCCACCGGCATCGGCTGGCTCCACGTCCTGCACCGCGGCGAGGGCTGGCTCTACGCCACATCCGCCGCCGCGCTCGCGACGCTGCTCTACGGCGCGGCCACCCGCGCGTGGGCCGTAGCGCTGGTCGGGCAGCTTTTCACCGCACTCTCGGTGCAGGCGTTTCTGAGCGGCGTCTTTTTGGGCCGCTCCGTCGGCTCCCACGCCGCGCTCGCCCCGATCGTGAATTTAGCGGCGACTTCCTTCCTCGTCTCCCGCCTCGTCGGCCCGCGCTTCTCCGCGCTTCCTGCCGGGGCCAACCTCGCGCCACTCGCGCTGATCTATCGCCTCGCGGCCAATGCACTCCTCGCCGCGTGGGCCTTCGCCTTTGTCGATCCGGCTTGGCTGACCGTCTTCTTCGCCACGCTCGGAGCCGCCCAACTCTTCGGCGGCTCACTCTTGCGCGATCGCGAACGCAGTTTCACCGGCGTCGCCTTTGCCGCCCTCGCCTTCGCCATCTTCTGGACGCCGGTCGGGACCAGCATCGCGTGGCGCGACCTCCTCGCGATTCTCGCCGTGCCCGCCAGCGTGCGGCTCGGCCAACGCTTCGCCGGCGAAACCGCTCTGCCGCACCCAGTGCGCAACGGTCTCGTCGCCGCGGCCCTCGCCAGCGTGTGGCTTTGGCTCACGCGCTACGTCACTGTGCATTACACCAGCAGCGGCCTCACTCCCGCCTGGGCACTGCTCGCCCTCGCCGTCTTCGTCGCCGGGTTGGTGCTCCGCGAGCGCGTTTATCGGCTCGGCGGTTTCGTCCTCCTTGCTCTCGCCGTCGGACGCGTCTTCCTCGTCGATGTTTGGCAGCTTGAAACACTCTACCGCATCCTCAGCTTCCTCATCCTCGGCGGAGTCCTCCTCCTCCTCGGCTACCTCTACAACCGCTTCGCCGACACCATCCGCCGCTGGCTGTAGCAGGGGCAAAAGAAAACCGCCGCGGTTGCCCGTGGCGGTTTTCACAATTTAAGAGACGAGCTGCTCCGCTTAGTAGCGGTAGTGGTTTGGCTTGTATGGGCCTTCCACCGGCACGTCGAGGTAGGCAGCCTGCTTCGCGGTGAGGACGGTGAGTTTCACGCCGATCTTCGCGAGATGCAGGCGGGCGACTTCTTCGTCCAGCTTCTTCGGCAGCACATAGACGGCCGGCTTGTAGATGTCCTTGTTCTTCCAAAGGTCCAGTTGCGCGAGCGTCTGGTTGGAGAAGCTGTTCGACATGACGAACGACGGGTGACCGGTGGCGCAGCCGAGATTCACCAAGCGGCCTTCGGCGAGGAGGAAAATCTCCTGACCTTCGGCAAAGGTGTATTTGTCCACCTGCGGCTTGATGTTCGTGTGCTTGATGCCGGGATAGTTCACCAGCTTGTCCACCTGAATCTCGTTGTCGAAGTGACCGATGTTACAAATGACGGCCTGGTCCTTCATCTTTGTCATGTGCTCGATGGTGATGACGTCCACGTTCCCGGTGGTGGTGACGTAGATGTCCCCGCGGCCGAGCGTGTCTTCGATGGTCGTTACTTCGTAGCCTTCCATCGCCGCCTGCAGCGCATTGATCGGATCGATTTCCGTGACAATGACGCGAGCGCCCTGTCCGCGCAGCGATTGCGCGCAGCCCTTACCCACGTCGCCGTAGCCGATCACGACGGCGACTTTGCCGGAGATCATCACGTCGAGCGCGCGGTTCAAGCCATCGACCAGCGAATGGCGGCATCCGTAGAGGTTGTCGAACTTCGACTTCGTCACCGAGTCGTTCACGTTAAACGCCGGGACGAGCAGCTTGCCGAGTTCCTGCAGCTTGTAGAGGCGATGTACGCCGGTCGTCGTTTCTTCCGACACGCCCCGCCAGTCCTTGACGATCTCGTGGAAGATGAACGGGTTCTCCGCGTGCACCTTCTTGAGCAGATCCTTGATGACTTTCTCCTCGTGCGAACCGCTCTCGCTGTTCACCCAGTCGTCGCCGTCTTCGAGTTCGTAGCCTTTGTGGATGAAAAGGGTCACGTCGCCGCCGTCATCGACGACGAGCTGCGGGCCTTTGCCGTCGTTGTTCACGATGGCCTTCCAGGTGCAGTCCCAGTATTCCTCGAGCGTCTCACCCTTCCACGCGAAGACCGGCACGCCGGTGGCGGCGATGGCCGCGGCGGCGTGATCCTGCGTGGAAAAAATGTTGCACGAAGCCCAGCGCACATCGGCCCCGAGCTCGACCAGCGTCTCGATAAGCACGGCGGTCTGGATCGTCATGTGCAGGGAACCGGTGATGCGCACGCCAGCCAGCGGCTTGGCAGCAGCATACTGTTTGCGGATGGAAACCAAGCCGGGCATTTCCTGCTCGGCGATAACGATTTCCTTGCGGCCCCAGTCGGCAAGTTTGATGTCGGCGACTTTGTAGTCGGTGAAGTTGGGAGTCTGTGTAGTGGTGCTCATAAGTGAATTTTTGCAGGTTGTTCGGGAAAGGAACGCCGTTGCCGCCTAAGCGGACGCATCTTCCAATCCTGATGGGATGATGCGTTATGAAATCATTCCGTCAACCGGAAAGACCTTCGGCGCGCGCGCGCCGGTGCTTTTGATCCGCGTGGGGGCGCCGCCCCATTCAGCGGACAATGCTCGAGCGCTGGGCTGGCGAGAGCAGAGCGTCAGCCCTGGTTTGGGCCTGCCGGGCGGCTTCGGTGCGCCCGAGCGCTTCAAGCACTGTAGCGTAGTTCAGCCAGATCATCCCCGAGCCAGAAAAGTCTCGCGTCGCCTTTTCAAGCAGGGTCACGGCCTCCGCAGTTTGCCCGACGCTGTGCAGAAAATAAGCGTGGCTGGCGTGTGCTTCCGGATTGCCCGGGTCGGCGCGCAGCCAGTCGCGGAAGGCGGCGCCCGCCGCCGCGGTGTTCCCTGCTCCTGTATTGACGACACCCAGCGCGTGCAAAATCGCGGGATGCCGGGGAAACGTGGCGTCCGCCTGGTGCGCAACTGTCAGCGCCTCCTGCGACTGCCCAGCCCGCATCAGGGCGATGGCATATTGCCCCGCGAAGGCAGCATTGGCCGGCGCCAGACTCATGGCCCGGCGCGCGGGCTCAACCGCCTCACGCAACCGGTCGGTGGAAATGAAAAATTGCGCGAGAGCGGATTCGAGTTGCGCGTTTGGCGCCGGCTGCGCGCGAACAGTGACGATGATGGCCTGGTCAGCCGCCTGAGTGTCACCGGCCCGCCACAGCAGGAGCGCGTAGCTCAGCAATGCATCCGGTTGCGCAGGCGCCAACGCGAGGAATCCTTCCCATGCGAAGCGTGCAGTCACAAGGTCGCCGAGTTGTTGAGTTACGCGGGCGTAGGAAAAAAGCGCGCGCCCGTCATTCGGCAGGCGCAGGAGCGTGCGTTCGAGCGCCATCCGGGCCGCGGGCAAATCGCCAGTTCTCTCCTTGAGCAAGCCGGAAAGCAGATCGTTGAGCGGGTAGGCCGGATCCAATTTGCGCACCACGGCCGCACTCTCCTCGGCACGTGCGATGTAACCGATTTGCAGAGCGGCATCGAACCGCAGGAGATGAAAGTCGAGGTTGTCGTCGTAGTAAGGGCGCAGTTTTTCGATCAGCGGCGCGGCCGTGATCATGTCGCCGCGCCCCGCCATTTCGTAAACGCTACGCAGTTCCGCGGCTACCCGCTGCCCCTCCACTTGGCGCGTCTCACGGCTGGCGGCGCCAGGACCGACCGCGGCCTTGATCAACCCGAGCAGCACCGACGCCCCGACAAAGATCAGCCAAAAGATCGTCATCCGCCCTTTGACCGGTGCCCAAAACGAAGGGGTACTCACATTCGCTCCGGCGTGCCCAAAGGCGCGGGCGCGGGCCGCACAGTACTCGGGCCACTGCGCTGCGGTAATCTCCTGCTGAGTGGTTTCCCACTGGTAGTCAAAAGTCACTTCCTGCCGCTTCGCCGTCACGTCGCACGCGTAGCGGAAACCTGGACCTTCCACCCGGTGCCGTTCGCCCCGCGTCTTCTGCACGCTGCGCCCGCGCACAATCACCCGATGCTGCACGCGCAGCGGATGCCGCAGCAGCCACGGCTGGCGGCGCTGCTCCGGACCTTCGATATTTTCGATCGCCAGGAAAAGTCCATGCGCGCCGTAGGCGAACATGGCGGGTGGCTTTTCCGCCGCCGGCCCCCAGGTGGGCAGGGCGTGTCGCGCGCGAATTTCGATGGTGTTGCGCTGTAGGTCGTCCGCGAGCGCCACAGTGTTTTCTCCCGGGACCAGTGCGGGGAAATGTTTTTGCAGCACCTCGGCGCGATTTTTGGCAAAGGCGGCGCGCCCCTGCCGCACGATTACCGCCCGCAGGTCGTCGGCGAGCGGGCCGCGCGCCCACAGGATCTGTTCGACAGCCCCGAGCTTTTGCTGACGGTCGAGCTGGAAAGTTTCGGTGAGCACGATTTCCGCGAGCGGCGGCTTCGGGATCATGAGCAGGCCTTCGACTCCGGTCCGCACCTCCAGGCCGCACGCGTAAGGCGGAGGGGCGAAATGGGGCGCCTCTCCCCCCTGGCCGATGAACGTCGGATCCACAAAGCAGCGCGCGCCGTGGACGAAAAATGTCACGATGACGTGGCTGAAGGCCGCGGTGGACGGTTGCAACCGCGCCACCGCATCCCTCCAGTTTGGCGCGACCAGCAGCGGCCACGCCTCGACACCGAGCTCACGAAGCAGTGCGGTCAGCAGCACGCTCTTGTCCTTGCAGTCGCCGAAGCGGCGCCGCAGCACCACACCCGCCCCATTTGGCAGCAGGCCCGCGCCATGCCCGAGATCCACCGCCAGATAGCGCACCTCTTCCTGGACAAAACGCAGGACCGCGCGAACCGTCGCCGGCTCATCGTCCTTTACGCGTAACCGCGCCGCCTCTGCCGCCACCGCCGCTGTGCCGTCAGCCAGAGCGTCCTTCCACAGTTCCGCAACAAAGTCTGCCACCTCGCCCCAGTGGCTCCAGCCCGAAACCTCCAACAACGGAAATTGCCAGTGTCCGCCGGGCACGTTCGGCTCGGGCTCGAAAAGCGCTGGCTTTTCCAGCCGCCACGTCCGTCGTTCGGCGGTGGTCTCTTCGACCGGCCGCAGCGCCGCGGGCGGCGTGTGCAGGAGTGCGGTAACGGGTGCCGCCGGGGCCAGCCGCAGGGTGAAAAGGACGCGTGCCACCGGCGCGGTCCAGGCAAACGCGTAGAAAGCGGTGAAGCGCAGTTTTGGCATGGGCTCGCTGGGCTCAATGGTCCAGGCGAGGTCGATAGCATCGCCAATCCGCACGTCTTCGAGCAGCGCAACGACGGAGAGCCGTCCATTGAGCATCTGCTGCTCGAGTTGCTGCTCGCGCTGCCGGAGAAAAAAAGCCTCACGCTGGAGGAACGAACGCTTTTCCCACTGACCCGTGGTATTCATCCGCCACACCGCGAGATCGTGGATCAAGAGCCGGTGCGCCGCGGGATCGAAATCGACTTCGACCTGCCCCAACGCTTGCACCGCAGCGTGCGTGAGCAGGCGTCGAACGCTGCGCGTGAACACGGACTGGGAGGCGACATCGTGCTGCTCGTGCAGGAGTAGAAAAGCTACCGGCGGCCCGTCAGAAGGCGTAAAATCCCAGTCGGGCTCCCCCTGCTCGACCCACGCCGGCGCGGGGGAAAGGTGCCATTCAGCCTGCTCGACGGGCACGATTTTGCGGATGGACATGCGCGCGAAGTAGGGGACCCCCGGTTGGAAGTCAAAAGTTCACCACCGCAGCCCGGCCTGTGGCGGGTGGAAATGCGACGGGACAGGTGGTGGGGCGCCCCGCTGCCGACCGGCCTACTTTGCCAGCTTTTTCAGCGCCGTAGCTTTGTCCGTGGTCTCCCACGTCAAGTCTGCGTCATCTTTGCCGAAGTGGCCGTAATTCGTCGTCTTGCTGTAGATCGGACGCAAAAGATTGAGCTGCGCGACGATGTCGGCGGGCTTGAAGCTGAAAGTCTTCAACACGGCCGCGAGGATGGAGTCGTCGCCCACGGCGCCAGTGCCGAAGGTGTCGATGTGCACGCTGACCGGCTGGGGATGGCCGATGGCATAGGCAAACTGCACTTCGCAGCGCGCGGCGAGGCCAGCGGCCACAACGTTTTTGGCTACCCAGCGGCCCATGTAAGCGGCGCTGCGATCCACTTTCGACGGGTCTTTGCCAGAAAATGCGCCGCCGCCGTGACGGCCCATCCCGCCGTAAGTATCGACGATGATTTTTCGTCCGGTCAGGCCGGTATCACCCTGCGGCCCGCCGACGACAAACTTGCCGGTCGGGTTGATGAGATACTCCGTATCCTTGGTTAGCATGCTCTTCGGCAGGACGAGCTTGATGACCTTCTCGATGCAAAATTTCTCGATCTCCGCGTGCTCGGCTCCGGCGGCGTGCTGGGTGGAAATCACGACGTTGGCGATCCGCGTCGGCTTGCCGTCGATGTATTCCACCGAAACCTGCGACTTCGCATCCGGCCGCAGCCACTTGGCCGCTTTGCCCGCCTTCCGAATCTCGGTCAACTTCCGCCCGAGGCGGTGCGCATACATGATCGGCGCGGGCATCAGCTCCGGCGTCTCATTGCTCGCGTAGCCAAACATAATGCCCTGGTCGCCCGCACCCTGCTCGGCGGTCTTTTTCCCTTTCACCTTCTTCGCGTCAACTCCTTGCGCGATGTCCGGCGATTGCGCGGTGAGGATGTTCTGCACGAAAATTTTGTCCGCGTGGAAAACGTCATCGTCGTTCACGTAGCCGATCTCGCGCACCGCATCGCGCGTGATCTGCACGTAATCGAGCTTCGCCTTCGTGGTGATCTCGCCGCCGACGATGGCGATGTTGCTCTTCACGTAGGTCTCGCAAGCCACCCGGCTGTTTTTGTCCTGCGCGAGGCAGGCATCGAGAACGGCGTCGGAGATGGTGTCGGCGACTTTATCGGGATGGCCTTCACCTACGGATTCGGAAGAGAAAATAAAACGACGTGACATGCGGGAGTAGGAATTAGGTTGATGGATTGGGTGCCCAGAGCGGTCAAACCACATATTGACCAATCATGATGCGGTGATAGGTCTAGCGCACACCGTCATGGCGTCAATCGTTAAATCCCTGCGCCTGCTCGCGGATGAAACCCGTCTCCGCCTGCTCCTTCTCCTCCAGCGCGAAGAGCTGTCCGTGGTTGAGTTACAGCAAATCCTCGGGCTCGGCCAATCCCGCATTTCCATGCACCTCGGCCAACTCCGGGAAGCGGGGCTGGTGCGGGATCGACGCGCGGGAAAGAACATCTATTACGCGCTGACGGACGACGATGCGCTGCGTCAGCTCGCCCCGCTCATCACCGCCAGCGCTCAAGAACTGCCGGAAGCCACCCACGATCAGACCGCGCTAAAATTGGCGCTGCGCAAGCGCCAGGACACGGCGCGCGAATATTTCAACCAGCTCGCCGGTAAGTTTGGCCGCGCCTATTGCCCAGGGCGAACTTGGGAGGGCATCGCGCATCTGCTGTTTGCCCTCGTTCCGCCGCTCGTTGTAGCCGATCTCGGGGCGGGCGAAGGAACGATCTCCCAGCTCATGGCTAAGCGCGCCAAGAAAGTCATCGCGATCGACAACTCTGAAAAGATGGTCGAGTTCGGCGCGGCCTTGGCCAAAAAACACGGGTTCAAGAATCTCGAGTTTCGCCGCGGCGATCTTGAGGCTCCGCCGATCCCCGCGGGCACCATCGACCTCGCCTTGCTCAGCCAGGCTCTACATCACGCGAGCAATCCCGCGCGGGCCGTCGCTGCGGCTCACCAGATTCTAAAAAAGGGTGGACGCGTCGCGATCCTCGACCTCCTCGCCCACCAGTTTGAAAAAGCGCGTGAGCTCTACGCCGACACTTGGCTCGGATTCACCGAGGCCCAACTCCACTCCTTTCTGACCGAAGCCGGTTTTCTCGATATCGAAATCACGATCGTCGCTCGCGATGAGCAAAATCCTCAGTTTCAAACCGTCCTCGCGACGGGGGTGAAATAGCTTAGACCCGGGGCGGTCGGGTGCTACAGCGGGTCTTTGATGGCGTAGCCTTTTTCGACCACGACGCCGTCCTCTTTGATCGTGCGCTGCACAACGCACCCGCCGGCGAAGAGGCAAAAGAACGTTCCCACAAGAACGGCACAATGTAGCCAGCGGATCGACTTGGCAAAACCCTGCGGCGAGCACACTCAGCGCGTCAAGCTCGACCATCTTGAGCTGCCACCGGCAAAGCTCGCGCGGGCGCTTAAGGATTTGACCGACCGTCTTTTGAGAGACGCATCGTATTTTCCGCCGTTTCAATGACTCTCCTTCGACCATGGCTCGCAAATTTCCCCTCACCACTGTCGCTAGTTTCCCCAAAGCATTCGGATGTCTGGTTACCTTCCTAGGGTTGGTACTGGCTCTCGCGACGCCACTTCCTCTTGAGGCAGAAGAAGCAGTTTTGCAGGCGAATTTCTCAGTCCCCACTGGCACGATCCGCCCGCTCCACGGGGTCAATAAAGGTCCGCTGGCGCCCGGCGGCGTTTTCGAGGTGATCAAGGAGCAGCAAGAGCTGGGGATCCCCTTCACCCGGCTGCACGACTGTGGATGGCCGAATCCTTATGTGGTCGATCATCACGCGGTTTTTCCAGATCCGAACGCCGATCCAGCGCTGCCCGAAAGCTACGATTTCCGGCTGACCGACGAATACATCGAGGCCGTGCGCAAGACCGGCGCGGAGCCGATCTATCGTCTCGGAGAGAGCATCGAACACACGAGCGTGAAGCGTTATGCCCATCCGCCGGCGGATATGGAGAAGTGGGCGGCGGTCTGCATCGGCATTATCCGCCACTACAACGAAGGCTGGGCCAATGGCTTCCACCACAACATCCGCTATTGGGAAATCTGGAACGAACCGGAAAATCGGCCGGCGATGTGGAGTGGGACCGACGAGGATTACCTGCGGCTCTACCGCACCGCTGCGAACGCCATCAAGGCGCGCTTTCCGGCATTGAAAGTTGGCGGCCCGGCGCTTGGAAACAGCGGCAGCTTCGTCAAAGGCGAATTTCGCCCGACCGATTTCGCGACCAATTTTCTGGGCATGTGCCGCAAGGAAAACGTCCCGCTGAATTTCTTCTCCTGGCACTGCTACACCGCCAATTCCGCGGAACTCTCCGCACGTTCCCGCGCGATCCGGCAACTGCTCGATTCGAAAGGTTTTACCGAGACCGAAAGCCATCTCAACGAATGGAACTATCTTCCGGGAAACACTTGGGAGCCGATCACGAAGCGGGGAACTCCCGCGGCTCGTCAGCGCTTTTACGAAGAGATGGCCGGCCCACCGGGGGCTGCTTTCGTGGCGGCCTCACTCCTCGAATTGCAGGATGCGCCCGTGGATATGGCGAATCTCTTTCACGGCGAACTGGCTGGGTTTGGAATTTTTAGCGAGCAGGGCGTGCCGCAGAAAAATTACCAGGCGCTGCGCGCGTTCCAAAACCTCGTGAAGACACCCCGACGTGTGGAAACCCGGGGCGCGATCCCGGGCAAACTGGCTTTCGCCGCCGGTCTCAGCGCGGACGGACGCGAAGCCACGATGTTGGTGAGCAATCTCTCGGATTCCCGTTCGGAGACCGTCTTAAAATGGCAAGGGTTCGCTTGGACCGGCGGCGTGACGGCGGAAATTCGGATCATCGATGTCAGCAGCGATTTTTCGACTGCGCGAACTCAAGCGGCGACGGCAGATTCCGGGGCACTGCGTTTCTCTCTGAAAGCCCCTGCGGTTGCATTGGTTCGCCTGCGTCCAACCGCGGCTGCAGCGGCGAAAGTGCCGCTGTCCGTCGCGTCGCCAGCAAACCGCCTTGTCTTTCAGCGTGATCAAAACGGGAGCAGCGTACTTCCGGTGTCTGGAAGCTGCGCCTGGCCAGACGCGGCCGTCGAGGCGCGGCTCATTGATGTTGCGACGGGCAAAGCAGGCGATTGGACCGCCGTCGGCACCGTGCAAAAGGATCTCAGCTTTCGCGGCAAGCTCCGCTCGTCGGCGGGCTGGTATTCGCTGGAGGTTCGGGCGCGCAGCGGTGGAAATTCGGCCAGCGCGACAGTCGAGCGCGTCGGAGTCGGCGAGGTTTTTGTCGTCGTTGGCCATTCGGTGGCCCACGGCGGGAGTATCAATCTTCCCGGCGCGAAAGACGACCGCGTCAGCACCATCGCGCTGCCACCGGGCGACCGGGAGACGCAGCGCCAATATAAGTTCACCGGCGACTCACGTTTTCTGCCGGACCCCGTCGGAGCGCATTTCGGCAATGGTGTGCAGCCCGCGCCGGCCGGGAATGGTACGTATTTTTGGGCTGCTTTCGCCGAGCACGTGGCCAAGGCGCAAAACGTCCCGGTGCTCCTGCTCAACGCCGCCTTCGGTGGCACAAACCTGGAGCATTGGGCAAAATCCGCGCGCGGAGAACCGTTCGCTCACCCCTTCGTGAATGCCTCCATTCGCATGCCCTACATCCGGCTCGAACTCGCCCTGACCAAATACTGCGCGGTCACCGGCCTCCGCACGATCCTTGCCGATCACGGCCAGAACGACTGGCCGGAAAAGGACGAAAGCAAGATCGTGGCGAACTACAAAGCGTGGATCGAGCAGGCTCGCCAACACGCAACCGCCCCAACCCTCGCCGTCGTCATCAACCGCCAGTCGCCGCCCGACGGCTTTGGCCAAATCCGCCGCGTCCAGGAACGCATGATCAAGGAACACCCGCACTGCTTCGCCGGTGCGGACTACGACACCTTGGCGACGGAAGACACCGCGGACAAAGTCCACCTCAGCGCCTCTGGCGCGGAGAAAGCCGCCCGCCTCTGGGCCGACGCACTGGACGCAGCTTTCTTCAAAGCCGCCAAACCTCTTCCGCCGAAATAAGAGAAGTGGTGCGCGCTGCAGGGTTCGAACCTGCGACCCCAGCCGTGTGAAGGATGTGCTCTACCGCTGAGCTAAGCGCGCGTTTTCCGCAAGGCGGAGCGGGAGAATAGGCGGGGCATTGCGGGATGCCAGCGAAAACTTAGGCGCGGGGCGGGACGCATTTCTGCCGGTGCAACCCTCCGGAAATTGGGACGCGCCGGAGCGTATTCATGCCAGTTAACCGAGGGCGATGGCGCTGGCGACGGCGTAGTGGTCGGAGTGGCTGAGGCTCAGGCGCACTTCGCGGATGCCAAGATTGGTAGCGGTCCCGGCGCCGATGCCGTGGAGGCGAATGGACGGGGCGCCGCTCTCGGCGCGGCAGACTTCGATGTCGTGCCATCCGAGCTGTGCGCCGATACCGGTGCCGAAAGCTTTGGCGACCGCCTCTTTCGCCGCAAAACGGGCGGCGTAGCAGCGCTCGGGAAAGTTGCCCTGCGCGCAGTAGGTGCGTTCGCTTTCGAGAAAGACGCGCGCGAGGAAGGCGTCGCCATGCCGCTCAATGGACGCCGCGAGCCGGGCGGTTTCCACGATGTCCACGCCAAGCCCAAGGACGGTCATGCAGTGGTGCTCATCGCCGCGCGCATCTCGGCGACCGCGCTTTCGAGGCCGGTGAAAACGGCGCGGGAGACGATGGAATGGCCGATGTTGAGTTCGGCGAAGTGCGGGATTTGCAAGATCTCGCTGATGTTCACGTAATTGATGCCGTGGCCGGCGTTGACCTGGAGGCCAAGGCCGTGGGCGTGCTTGGCGGCGAGGATGAGGCGCTGGGTTTCTTCGCGGCGGGCGGCACCAGTGGCATTGGCAAAGGCACCGGTGTGGAGTTCGATCATCTCAGCGCCCAAAGCGTGCGCGGCTTCGACCTGGCGCGGGTCGGGTTCGATGAAGAGGGAGACGCGGATGCCGGCGGTCTGGAGGCGGACGACGGTGGGCGCGAGCGCTTTACTCTGCCCGGCGGCGTCGAGACCGCCTTCAGTGGTGATTTCGCGGCGGTTTTCTGGCACGAGGCAGACCTCTTCAGGCAGGACACGGAGGGCGATATCGAGAATCTCGGCCGTGTTGCCCATCTCGAGGTTGAGCTTGGTATTGATGCTCGCGCGCAGGCGAAAGACGTCGTGATCCTGGATGTGGCGCCGGTCGGCGCGAAGATGGATGGTGATGCCGCCCGCACCGGCGCGCTCGCAAATTGAAGCGGCGGCGATTAGGTCGGGCTCGCAGTTTAGCGACTCCGGGTCGGCGGCGTAGCGCACCTGCCGGAGGGTGGCGATGTGATCGATATTGACGCCGAGGATCATGGGGAAAAATTTCTGGTTTCTGGTTTCTGGTTTCTGGTTCGGGTTCCAGGGCGCCGCTGCCAACCAGGAACCAGAAATCTCGTACCAGAACCGGCTGAGCTAGTGCTTAAAGTGCCGTACGCCGGTGCAGATCATCGCCATTTTCCGCTCGTCGGCGGCAGCGATGACTTCGGGGTCTTTGACGGAGCCGCCGGGTTGAATGGCGCAAGTCGCGCCAGCCTCGGCGGCGGCGAGGAGGCCGTCGGGGAACGGGAAGAAAGCGTCGCTACCGACGGCGCTGCCTTGAAGCGAGAGGCCGGCATCGGCGGCTTTCCAGATGGCGATGCGCGAGGCGTCGATGCGGGACATTTGACCGGCGCCAATGCCGAGCGTGCGGTCAGCGGCGGCATAGACGATGGCGTTGGATTTCACATGCTTCACCGTGCGCCATGCGAAGAGCATGGCAGCCAGTTCGGCTTCAGTCGGCTGACGGGCGGTCACGACCTTATTGTCGAGCGCAGTCTCGGGCGAGCCGTCGCGGCTTTGCACAAGGACGCCCCCAGTGACGGACCGGATCAGCATTTCCTCGTCCTCCGATTTGGGCAGCGGGCGCGGAAGTCTGCGCATGAGGCGGAGGTTTTTCTTTTTCTGCAAAAGCGCACGAGCTTCGGCATCAAAGTCGGGGGCGATGATGACCTCGCTGAAGATTTCGCTGATCGCTTTCGCGAGCGCTTCGGTAAGCGGGCGGTTGCAGATGATGATGCCGCCGAACGGTGCCTGCTTATCCGTGGCGAAGGCTTTGTCCCAAGCCTCGCGCAAGTCGGCGTCGCTGCCGATCCCGCACGGGTTGGTGTGCTTTAGAATCGCAACGGTCGGCTCGCTGAATTCCTCGATCAGCTCCGACGCCGCGGTGATATCGAGGATGTTGTTGTAGGAAAGCTCCTTGCCATGGAGCTTCTCGAAGTGCTCATCGAAGTGGCCGTAGAGCGCCGCAGTTTGGTGCGGGTTTTCGCCGTAGCGCAGGCGGGCGACGATGGGCATCGAGAGGTTGAAGGAACACGTCGTTTCCTGCTCTTTGTCGAGGTAGGTGGCGATGGCGCCGTCGTATTTGGCAGTCGTGACGAAGACTTTGATGCCGAGCCGCTCGCGCAGTTTGAGCGTGGTGGCACCATCATTGGCGTGCATGTTTTCGAGCACGTCGTCGTAGTCGGACGGATCGACGACCACAGTTACCGAACGGTAGTTTTTTGCCGCGCTGCGGAGCATGGACGGTCCGCCGATGTCGATCTGCTCGATGGCTTCTTCGAGCGTTGTCTCAGGCTTGGCGATGGTCTTTTCAAACGGATAGAGATTCACCACCACGAGGTCGATGGGCTGGATGTCGTGGGCTTCGGCCTGGGCGATATGGTCGGGATTGTCGCGGACGAAAAGCAGGCCGCCGTGGACTTTGGGGTGCAGGGTTTTCACGCGTCCATCGAGCATCTCGGGGAAACCGGTGAAGGCGGAAATCTCGGTATTCGCGATGCCTTCCGCGGCGAGGAGTTTGGCGGTGCCGCCGGTGGAGATGATCTCGACACCGAGGCCGGTAAGCGCGCGGGCGAAAGGGACGAGGCCGGTTTTATCGGAAACGGAAATGAGGGCACGCCGAATGGGCGACGAGGAATTCATGGGGCGCAGAGGCTAGCGCACTCCGGAAAACGGTCAAATACGACCTCGGCGGGGCATCGACGGAAAAAATGAGCTGGCTACTGCGCGGGGTGTTTCGCTAAACGCTCCGCCGTTAGAAAAGTGAACCGCGCGGCCACCCAATAGCCGCGCGGTTCGGTCCAACCCATAACACACCTGCCCGACGATACGCCTCGATCCTCCGAGTGCAAATAGAGACCAACTTTCAGGGCACATCGTCCACCATGCAGCGCGCGGCGTAAGGAAGTGGGCCAGCGATTGACTTCAAACTGCCACACTCCTAATCTGCCCTTGTGAAAAATTTCACAAAGCTCGAAACGACACCCGACAAGACCCAGGCTCTCAAGACGACCTTCGAGCTCATTAACTCGCAGCTCTATTCAGTCGAGGAGCGCATCCGGCAGCAGGCGCGCGCGTTTGATCCGGCGGTCGAGGGCTACGTGGCCTATGCCATTGAGAGTCACGGAAAGCGCCTACGCCCGGCCCTGGCGCTGCTCGCAGGCGGCGCAACCGGCGCCATCAACACGAGCCATTTTGATCTCGCCGTAGTGGTAGAACTCATCCATGCGGCGACGCTAGTTCACGACGACATCCTTGACGGAGCGGACAAACGCCGTGGTCAACCGACCGCCAACGCCAAGTGGGGCAATGCCATTTCCGTGCTGTTGGGCGACTGCCTTTTTGCCCACGCGCTGAAACTGTCCACGAGCTTCCCGAACGGCGAAATCAGCCGCCGCATCGCTCACGCGGCCAGCGACGTCTGCAGCGGTGAAATCATCCAGACCCAGCGGCGCTTCGACCTGAAGCTCAGCGTCCCGGACTACTACAAAATCATCGAGATGAAGACCGCGGCGCTTTTTGCCGCGTCTTGTGAGTTGGGAGCATTCATCAACGAAGCTGCGCCCGACGTGATCAGCGCCCTGCGCATCTTTGGCCTGCGCTTGGGCACGGCCTATCAGATTTACGACGACGTTCTGGATCTTGCGGGTGACGAAGCCAAAGTCGGCAAAACGCTCGGTAGCGACCTGCGCAAAGGCAAGCTGACGCTGCCAATCCTGCACCTCCTGCAAAACGCCGACCCCGCCGAGCGCCATCAGATCAGCGAGATCATTCTCCAGGGCGACGACGAGGCCATTGTCACGCTAGCGGAGAAAGCCATCGCTGCTGGGGCCGTGAAAAGCGCCGTCGCCATCGGTCGGAAAATGCTGCGCGAAGCGCACGCCCAACTCGAAATTGTGCCTACAAACAAATACCGCGACGCCCTCACCAATCTGGTCACCACGCTCGACGCAATGATCGTGCAGTTTGCCGGCTAAAACCCGCGGCTCTGCAGAAAATCCGCTAAGCCCACGTGCCGAAGTCGGGTTGACCCGACACCCCCATCTCAACCTTATGTCCCCCCGACTTTTTCCACTCCTCCTCGCCCTCGTGTTTGCCGGATCCGCTTTCGGCCAGAGAACGGAGCGTCCTATGGGCTTTGTCGGCGTTCCCTTTGGCTCCAGTCCGGAGGAGGCACTCGGCATCCTTAACTCCCGGCCGGGGATGATCGTCCCGGAAACTCTGCCGAGCAATCCCACGAAGCTTGAACTCACCGGCGGTAATTTCGCCGCGCAGGAAGTGCTCAAATGGACCTTTGAGTTTGTGGATGGCAAATTTGCCGTCGGCACGGTCGTCCTCAAGCCCGACGGCAATGGTCTCACCGTTTTCCGCGATCTGAAAGATAGCCTCACCGCCAAGTACGGTCCGTCTGCGGGCGTTCGAAAACCGGGGGCCTCCGGCGCCGACAAGAAGACCCGGCAAGGGGGCGGTGAAAGTAAAAAACAGGAAACCTTCGGGACGGTTTCCTTTTGGCGCTTCGCCCCCACCCTTGCGGACAAAGATTCCAAAGTCATCGTTTGCGAGGCGGCTGGCCCTGATGGCAACGAAGTCACGGAAGAAGCGAAAATTCAGGTCACGCTTTACTACATCGATGAGACGCTGAAGCCGACGGCGACCAAAGGTGGCATCGGTGCCGTCTCCAAGAGCAGTAGCGCTCCGGTGAAAAAGGAAGATCTCTAAAGCGGCGCAGTTTCCTCTTTCGTCGGTACCCGTCCGCCGCCTACAACGCAGGAGGTATGGCGACGCTGAAAATCCAGGAACTCCCCGCCCAGGATCGGCCGCGGGAAAAGCTCGCCACTCTGGGAGCCGGGGCCCTGAGCGATAGCGAACTCATCGCCATTCTCCTCCGCACCGGGATGGTCGGTGCCAATGCCATCGACGTCGCCCGCCAACTCCTCGGGGAATATCAATCGCTCGGCGGTCTAGCCCGCTGCACTGTCGCCGAGCTTTCCAAGATCAAGGGCGTGGGTCCCGCCAAAGCCGTCCAACTGGCCGCCGCCTTCGGCCTTGCCTCCCGCCTCGCGCGCGAAACTCTCAGTAAGCAAACGCTCGATACTCCCGAACTCATCCATGCGCTCCTCGGTGCGGAGATGCGCGCCCTTACCCGGGAGTCGCTGCGCATCGTTCTGCTCGACACAAAACTGCAGCTCATGCGGATCGAGGAAATCTCCAGCGGCAGCCTGAACGAAAGCGTCGCCCATCCCCGCGAAATTTTCCGCCCAGCCATTATCTACGCTGCTTACGCGATCATCGTCGTGCACAACCACCCGTCGGGAAATCCTGCGCCGAGCGAAGCCGATCACCGCCTCACCCGCCGCCTCGCCGAGGCCGCCACCCTGCTCCAGATCCGCCTTTTCGACCACGTCATCATCGGCACGGCTGACAATGACCGGCGGCCTTATTTCAGCTTCCGCGAAGCGGGGGTGCTCGGGTGAAAGACGGAAGCCGGAAGTCGGCACGACATTCGGCAACAGATCCAGCCTTCCTCCGTCCGATTTCCGCCCTCATCCTGCGCTGTCATGCTTCACCCCACCGCCCTCATTCACCCTGACGCCCAGCTCGGTGCGAATGTCACCGTTGGCCCTTTCGCGATCATCGAAGGCGCAGCGCGCATCGGCGACGGCTGCGTCATTCAGGCCCACGCCGTTATCAGCGCACACGTTCATATGGGGCGCGATAACCTCGTTGGCTACGGCGCGATCATCGGCGGCGACCCGCAGGATTTCGCTTTCCGCCCCGAAGTGAAAAGCACCGTCTTGATCGGCGACGGGAACAAGTTTCGCGAATACGTGACGATTCACCGCGGCACTACCGAAGGCAGCACCACCGTCGTAGGCGACGGCTGCTTCCTCATGGCCGGCGCGCACCTCGCGCATAATTGCCACCTCGGCGACCACGTCGTGATCGCGAACAACGCACTCCTCGCCGGCCACGTCACCGTAGGCGACCGCGTCTTCATCGGGGGCGGCTGCGTTTTTCACCAGCATATGCGCATTGGGCGACTCGCCATGTGCCAAGGGCTTTCCGGCTTTGGCAAAGACATCCCCCCTTTCACCACCGCCGCCGAGATTAATGGCATCGCCGGCCTAAATGTCGTCGGCCTGCGCCGGGCGGGCTTTAGCTCCGCGGAGCGCTCGGAGATCAAAGCGGCATTCTCGCTCTTGTATCGTAGCGGCAAAAATACCGCCCAAGCCCTCGCCGCAGCTCGCGAGCAGATCTGGGGGGAAGCCGCCCAGTCCTTCTGGGATTTCGTTGCCACTGCGAAAAAGCGCGGCCTTTGCGACCTGCTCGCGACTCGCCGCGGGGCTGCACTGGTGGACGCCGACGCCTGAGCTTCGAGAAAAAAGGGGGTTGTCGCGACGACGACGACGCGGCTAAAGGTTGCGCCGTTCACCCCCCATGAACACTCACCTCCATCCCAGCCGCTTTCGCCTGCCTTCAACTATGCGCCGAATCCTCTGTCCCCTCATTGCCCTCCTCCTCGTCGGCTGCGCCACTTCGAAGGAATCCAAACACGCCATCGCCAACCCCGCCTCCGTCCACGCAGCCAAGCCGCTCAAACCCGGCCAGCGGCTGACCGTCCGTACCACCGCCTACACCCAGACCGAACCTGGCGGCTGGGCTAATGCCATCAGCGGCCGCCTTCGCTACTCCATGCACGACAGCAGCGCCGCCAGTGATTGGTCCTGGCTGCCGCTCGGCACCCGCTTTCGCATGATCAGCACCGGGCGCACTTACATCATCGAAGACTACGGCAGCGCCCTCGTCGGCCGCCGGACCATCGACCTTTTCTACCCCAGTCGCGCCCTCATGAACCAATGGGGCATGCGCCATGTCGAAATCGAGATTCTTGAGTGGGGCAGCGCCCGGCGAAGCCTCGAAGTCCTCGCCGACCGTCGTCGCCACCCCCAAGTCCGCAAGATGGTCGCCTCCCTGAACGAACAGGCCCAAGGTTTCCCCGAGCAGTTTAACCGCATCACGGTGAACTGAGTGCCGGATTTCTGATGAAGGATTTCTGATTTCTGATTGGTCAAAGCCGCGCGCTTCACCCAAATCTGCAATCAGTCATCTGAAATCATAAATCCATGCACATCCTCGTCACCGGCGGAGCCGGCTACATCGGCAGCATCTGCGTTGAGCAACTCCTCAACGCCGGCCACACCGTTACCGTTTTCGACAACCTGACCGAAGGCCACCGCCGCGCCATCGACCCGCGCGCCAAACTCATCGTCGGCGACCTCCAAAAAGACTGCGACATCTCTGACGCCATGGAGGCCACCCGCCCGGACGCGGTCATGCACTTCGCCGCAAACGCGCTCGTCGGCGAGTCCATGGAAAACCCGTCGAAGTATTTTCGTAACAACGTCACCGGCGGCCTCCACCTGCTCGACGCCATGATCGCCTGCGGCGTGAAGCGCTTCGTCTTCTCCTCCACCTGCGCCACCTTCGGCCCACCCGCGCGCGTGCCCATCGACGAGACGCTGCCGCAAAAACCCATCAACCCGTACGGCGAATCCAAGCTCATCTTCGAGCAAATCCTCCGCTGGTACGACCAGATCCACGGCCTGAAATTCGTCGCCCTCCGCTACTTCAACGCCGCCGGCGCCAGCGGCCGTTACGGCGAAGACCACCGGATCGAGACGCACCTCATCCCCAATGTCCTCAAAGTCGCCCTCGGCCAAAAGGAGAACGTCCAAATCTTCGGCACCGACTACGAGACCCCCGACGGCACCTGCATCCGCGACTACATCCACATCCTCGACCTCGCCGCCGCCCACATGCTCGCCCTCGGCGCGGAAAAAAGCGCCTTCTACAACCTCGGCACCGGCGGCGGCACCAGCGTCCGCGAAATCATCGCCACCTGCGAAAAAGTCACCGGCAAGAAAATCCCCGTCGTCGAGCAACCCCGCCGCCCCGGCGACCCCGCCCGCCTCATCGCCGCCAGCGAAAAAATCCAAACCGAACTCGGGTGGAAGCCGCAATATCAGGCCATCGAAAAAATCATCGAAAGCGCGTGGGCCTGGCATGTGGCGAATCCGGGTGGGTATGGGGACTAGCTAGGGGAAACCGCCCACCGATAGTTTACAACGCAATCCGCCACCGATGCGGTCGTTAGCTAGCGCCTAGTTGGCCCCTATTTTTTACGGAATGGATAACGTGACGTCTTCAAGCTCCGGTTGAAAACGAAACACAGCTCCCGACGTGGAAAGCACAAGGACGTAGCTGCCTTTCACCTCGATCTGATCAAAGGGATCACTCCAATGTGCTACAAAGGACCACACAGCATCGCCGCTTTCAGCTCTTTCTAATACGATGACACCGATTGAACCGTGCGCAGTGGCCTCGCCGCACCTCACGCGATACTGACCGCCAAATAGCTCATGCGAAGCAAGGACTTCTACGGACAAGAAGCGGTCAGCGTCCGGCGGTTCACCGGGAGATAAACATTCGTTCATAAACGCGAACGCATTTCCAGACGCGTCGATGACGCCCTCATAATCCGGCACTTCATATTCTTTCCAACGTTCGAGATTCATTTTCTTTGCCTAAGTCTGATTGGACAAAATCGTTTCGCGATTAATTAGTGCGCTGCTTTTCTCCTCGTTACCAAGCTCTGCTTGGTAAAGCCCTTGCGGGCGAAGCTGTGCTTCGCGTGGGCGGAGTGTCGGCGGCCTGGAGGTCGCTTTGCCGCGGAAGGCCAACCGCGTTCCATCATCCAGCCCAGGGTTGCGAGGCACGAGCTACTCTGGGAACAGCCAATTATCCGCCCAACCCCAACGGGGTTGCATCACGCGGCGATGACATCGCCAATGCAATCCCGTCGGGGTTGGGTCCGTTCCATTCTCCGTCCCAGGATAGGCGCTCCTACGTCGCGCCAACCCTGGGCTGAATGATGAAACGCCGTTGGCGTTTTTCTCTTCGCTTCACACCACCCACCTTCCGCCGCGTTAATGATTTTTTAACACCTTCCGCCCGGCCTTTAATTACCGCCTCGCGTTCGCCCGCCCGATGCTCCGGGCATGAACGAACGCGATTTCCTCCAACTGGCGCTTTTCCTCGGGGTGCTGGTCGCCCTCACGCCGGTGCTGGGCAAATACATGGCCCGGGTCTTTCAAGGGGAGCGGACGCTGCTGACGCCAATCCTCGGACCGGTCGAAAGGCTCACCTACAAACTCGGCGGCGTGGATGCGACCAAAGAGATGTCGTGGCTCGGCTACGCGGGGGCGCTGCTCGCGTTCAACATGGTCGGCTGCCTTGTCACCCTCGTGCAGCTCATGACCCAGGCGTGGCTTCCGATGAATCCGGCAAACCTGCCAAATCTTCCCTTCGCGCTCGCGCTGAATACCGCCGTGTCGTTCATGACGAACACCAACTGGCAGGCTTACTCCGGCGAGGCGACGATGAGCTACCTTTCGCAGATGACCGGCCTCGCGGTGCATAATTTCACCAGCGCCGCGACCGGCATCGCCGTCGCGATCGCGCTCATTCGCGGGCTGACGCGCAGACAGTCGAGCAGCCTCGGCAACTTCTGGGCCGATCTCACCCGCTCGACGCTCTACGTCCTGCTGCCGCTTTCCCTCCTCCTCTCGCTCCTGCTCGTCTCGCAAGGCGTGGTGCAGAATTTCCGCAGCTACGATACGGCGACGTTGCTCGCACCGTATGAAAAGGAAGTGCCCAAGCTGGACGAAGCTGGTGCGGCGGTGAACGACGCCCAAGGCGCGCCGGTCGTGGAAAAGCAAACGGTCACCGAACAGGTTATTCCGCAAGGCCCGGCGGCCTCGCAGATCGCCATCAAACATCTCGGCACCAACGGCGGCGGCTTCTTTGGAGTGAACTCCGCGCATCCCTTCGAGAACCCGACACCGCTCTCCAACTTCCTCCAAATCCTCGCCATCTTCCTCATCCCGTCCGGCCTCGTTTACATGTTCGGCGTGATGGCCGGCGACCGCCGCCAGGGCTGGTCGATCTGGGCGGCGATGTGCGCTCTTTTTCTCGCCGGGCTCGCCGTCCTTTGCTGGGCCGAACTTCAGCCGAATGCCGCCGCCGGCCTGACCGCCTCGCTTGAAGGCAAAGAAGTGCGCTTCGGCCAGGCCGGCACATCACTCTTCGCCATGGTCACGACCAGCGCCTCGTGCGGTGCGGTGAATGCCATGCACGACAGCCTCTCGCCGCTCGGCGGCCTGGTGACGCTGGTCAATATGATGCTCGGTGAAGTGATCTTCGGCGGTGTCGGCGCGGGGCTTTACGGCATGCTGATGTTCGTCCTGCTCACCGTCTTCATCGCTGGACTCATGGTCGGGCGCACGCCGGAGTATCTCGGCAAAAAGATCGAAGCCGCGGAGATCAAGTGGGCCGTCGTCGCGGTGCTCGCCCCGTGCGTGCTCGTCCTCATCGGCTCCGCCATCGCCGTCTCCACCGCCGCCGGTTCGAGCACGGTCAACAACCAGGGCCCGCACGGTCTGAGCGAGATCGTCTATGCCTTCACCTCCGCCGCCGCAAACAACGGCAGCGCCTTCGCCGGCCTCGGCGTGAACAACGACTTCTATAATTACATGCTCTCCATTGCGATGTTCGGCGGGCGCTTCGCCATCATCATCCCGGTACTCGCCATCGCCGGCAGCATGGCCGGGAAAAAGGTCGCGCCGCCGAGCGCGGGCACCTTCCCGACCACGGGCCCAACCTTCACGCTGCTGCTCATCGGCGTCATCCTCATCGTCGGCGCGCTGACCTTTTTCCCGGTCCTCTCCCTCGGCCCGATCGTCGAACACTTCCTCATGCAGGCCGGCCGCAGCTTCTAAAGAGGCCGCCCCAACTCTTCCCGCTCCACTTCTATGAAACCCAAATCGTCCATCCTCGATCCCGCGCTCATCCGTCCGGCGATCCTCGACTCCTGCAAAAAACTCGACCCCCGCGTGCAGTGGAAAAACCCCGTGATGTTCGTCGTCCTCATCGGCTCGATCCTCATCACGTTCTTCACCTTCGCGCACTTCAGCAGCTTCAATCTCCAGCTCACGCTCTGGCTGTGGTTCACGCTGCTCTTTGCCAACTTCGCCGAAGCCATGGCGGAGGGCCGCGGCAAAGCCCAGGCGGCGACGCTGCGCAAAATGCGCACGACGACGATGGCACGCCTGCTCACCAACAACGTCGAGGAAAGCATCGCCGCGAGTGAGCTGAAGAAAGACGACCTCGTCGTCTGCGAAGCGAACGACGTGATCCCCGGCGACGGCGAAGTTGTCGAGGGCATCGCCAGCGTGGATGAAGCCGCGATCACCGGCGAAAGCGCGCCCGTCATCCGCGAAAGCGGCGGCGACCGCAGCGCCGTGACCGGTGGCACCCGCGTAATCAGCGACCGCATCGTGATCAAAATCACCAGCGAGCAGGGCAACACCTTCATCGACCGCATGATCTCCATGGTCGAAGGCGCGAGGCGGCAGAAAACGCCGAACGAAATTGCCCTCGGCATCCTGCTCGTCAGCCTCACTGCGCTCTTCGTCCTCGCCGTCTTCACGCTCCCCGCTTTCGCTCACTACAGCGAACGCGCGGCGGGCCAGAGCGGCGTGGTGAACGTCACCATCCCCGTGCTCGTCGCGCTCCTCGTATGCCTCATCCCGACGACTATCGGCGGCCTGCTCAGCGCTATCGGCATCAGCGGTATCGACCGCTTGGTGCGTCGCAATGTCCTCGCGACCTCCGGCCGCGCCGTCGAAGCCGCGGGCGACATCGACGTGCTGCTCCTCGACAAGACCGGCACCATCACCATGGGCAACCGCATGGCCGTCGCCTTCCATCCCGCGCCTGGCGTGGAGGAAGACTATCTCGCCGGTTCCGCGCAGCTCAGCTCTCTCGCCGACGAGACGCCCGAGGGCCGCAGCGTGGTCGTCCTGGCGAAAGAAAAGTTCAACCTTCGCGCCCGTCAGATGCACGAGCTGAACGCCACCTTCATCCCCTTCACCGCGCAGACCCGCATGAGCGGCGTCGAGATCCCAGCCGCCGACGGCAAGCCCGCGCTGAGCGTTCGCAAAGGCGCGGCCCAGGCCGTGAAAGACCACGTCGAGTCGCTTGGCGGCGCGTATCCGCAGGGCGTTTCCAAGATCGTCGAGGGAGTTTCGCGGCGCGGCGCCACGCCGCTCGTTGTCGCCGAAGGGGCGCAAGTGCTGGGCGTCATCGAGCTGAAGGACGTGGTCAAAGGCGGCATCAAGGAGCGCTTTGCGCAGCTTCGCAAAATGGGCATCCGCACCATCATGATCACCGGCGACAACGCCCTCACCGCCACCGCCATCGCCGCCGAGGCCGGCGTCGATGACTTCATGGCCCAGGCCACGCCCGAGGATAAGCTCAAGCGCATCCGCTACGAGCAGGCTGCCGGTCGCCTCGTCGCCATGACCGGCGACGGCACCAACGACGCCCCCGCCCTGGCGCAAGCCGATGTCGGAGTCGCCATGAACACCGGCACCCAGGCCGCGCGGGAAGCCGGGAACATGGTCGATCTCGACAGCAACCCGACGAAGCTCATCGAGATCGTCGAGATCGGGAAACAGCTCCTCATGACCCGCGGCGCGCTCACCACCTTCAGCATCGCCAACGACGTCGCGAAATACTTCGCCATCCTGCCGGCGATGTTCGGCGCGCTCTATGTCGCTGAGGGCGCAAAAGGCGGCCCGCTTTCCGCGCTCAACGTCATGGGCCTGCACAGCCCCGAAAGCGCCATCCTCAGCGCCGTCATTTTCAACGCGCTGATCATCATCGCCCTCATCCCCCTCGCCCTCGCCGGCGTGCAATACCGCGCCGTCGGTGCCGCCGCCGTGCTCCAGCGCAACGTGCTCATCTACGGCCTCGGCGGCCTCCTCGCGCCGTTCATCGGGATTAAAATCATCGACATGATCCTCGTCGCCACCCACCTCGCGTGAAACGCGTCGCCAACAATTCCGGGTGGAGCACGCGACCCGCGTGCTGCGTTCGGCGACTCGCCGAACGCACGAAGGTGCGGCACCGCAACGGCCCGCGCCCTCTGCCCGCCGAGCGCACTCCCACCTTCTCGGCGAGTCGCCGCGAAGCGCACGCGGGTCGCGTGCTCCACCCGGAACTCGCAGCCACTTCTTCCCACTTATGAAAACGACCATCCAAGCCCTCCGCTTCCTCCTCGTCCTCACGCTCCTCACCGGCGTCGTCTATCCCCTCGCTGTTACCGCGTTGTCGAAAACGCTCTTCGCCAAACAGGCGAATGGGTCCCTCATCACCGAGGGCGACAAGATCATCGGCTCCGAACTGCTCGCCCAGAAGTTTGAAGACCCGAAATACTTCTGGCCCCGCCCCTCCGGTGCCGACTACGCCACCGTCGCCAGCGGCGCGTCGAACAAAGGCCCGACCAGCGCCGACCTCGTAAAAGCGATTGGTGAGCGCCGTGAGAAACTCGGCCAGGACGCCCCCGTAGAACTGCTCACCGCCAGCGGCAGCGGCCTCGATCCGCACCTCTCACCCGCGGGCGCGAAGTTCCAGGTCGCCCGCATCGCCGCAGCCCGCCAGGTTCCCGTGGAGAAAGTCACCGCCCTCATCGACCAACTGACCGAAGCGCCGCCACTCAGATTCCTCGGCGAACCGCGGGTCAACGTCCTCGCTTTGAACCGCGCCCTCGACGCGCTTCAATGAAGTCGTGTCCGACGTACTCAACCGCCCCGATCCTGACGAGCTCCTCGCTTCCATCAAGAAGGAGAGCGACGCGGCGCGGCGCGGGCGGCTGAAGGTTTTCTTTGGGATGTGCCCGGGCGTGGGGAAGACCTACGCGATGCTGCAGGCGGCGCAGCAGAAGACGAAGCAGGGCGTGGAGGTGGTCGTGGGCGTGGTGGAAACGCACGGGCGCAAGGAGACGGAGGCACTGCTCGAAGGGCTCGCCATTTTGCCCCGCGCGCAGATCGAGTATAAGGGCACGACCCTCGAAGAGATGGATCTCGACGCGCTCGTGCTCTGGCATCCGCCGCTCGTCGTGGTGGATGAACTCGCGCACACCAACGCGCCTGGTTCGCGCCACCCGAAGCGTTACCAAGACGTGTTCGAACTGCTCGACGCAGGCATCGACGTCTTCACCTCGGTCAACGTCCAGCACCTCGAATCGCGGGCGGACACGGTCCATCAAATCACCGGCACGCAAGTGCGGGAGACCGTTCCCGACTCGGTGCTCGACCTCGCTGACGAGATCATCCTCGTCGATCTCACCCCCGAGCAATTGCGCATCCGCTTGGAGGAAGGCCGCGTTTATCTCGGCGACCGCGCGGCGCGTGCCGCGGAGGGTTTTTTCAAGGAGAGTAATCTCACCGCGCTGCGCGAAATGGCGCTGCGTTACGTGGCCGAGCATGTGGATCATGACTTGCGCGACCTCATGCGGAAGCAGTCCATCCCCGGGCCGTGGAAGGTGGGCGACCGGCTGCTCGTCGCGGTCAGCGCGAGTCCGTTTTCGGAAAAGCTCATCCGCTACACACGGCGGCTCGCGGCGACGATGGAGGCTTCGTGGATCGCCGCGAATATCGACACCGGACGCGCGCTCGACGAGGCCGGGCAGGCGCGGCTCACCCGCTACCTCGCGCTCGCGCGACAACTCGGCGCGGAGGTCATTTCCACGCCGGGCACGGACATCGGCGAGACGCTGCTGCGGCTCGCACGGCAGCATAACGTCACGCAGATCATCCTCGGCAAACCGCTCGAAGACCACTGGGCGCGGTGGCTGGGGAAAGCCTCGCCGGTCGATTGGCTGATCCGCCAAAGCGGCGAGATCGACATCCACATGATTCGCTCCGAAGCCGAACCGGCTGCGTCGGCGCGTACGCCGGGCGGACTGCGGGGCGCGGCACAGTGGAGTCATTTCGGCCTCGCGACGGTCATCGCCGCCGCCGTCACTGGGGCTAGCCTCACACTGCTCGATCTCACCGGCTACTGGACCATCGCGCTGTTTTACCTGCTCGCGGTGGTGCTGGCTTCAGTGCGGCTCGGGCGCTGGCCGGTCTTGTATCTCGCCGCGCTCAGCGCGCTGCTCTGGGACTTCCTCTTCATCCCCCCGCGTTTCACTTTTTACATCAAGCACGTCCACGACTTCATGATGTTCGGCACCTACTTCGTAGTCGCCATCGTCATCGGACATTTCACCTCGCGACTGCGCGAACGCGAACGCGCTGAGCGCAAACGTGAGGAACGCGCCACGGCGCTCTACCGACTGACGCGCGCGCTGGCCGCGAGCCGCGAGCCGGGTGAAGCGCTGACCACCGTCGTCACCCTCATCCGTGATTCCTTTGGCGCGGATGCCGCGATCCTACTCCGGGACGAATCCGGCCTCACCCCGCATCCCGCCGGCACGCTTTCGCTTTCGCCAAAAGAGGAGAGCGTCAGTGCGTGGGCTTTTCAAAGGAAACAGCCCGCCGGACGCTCGACCGACACGCTGCCGGACGCCGAGGCCTTGCATCTGCCGCTGCTCGCGGGCGACCGCGTCGAGGGCGTGCTCGTCGTGAAACTCCCGCGCCCACCGCCGCTAGAGCAGCGTGAATTGCTCGACGCCTTCACCGCGCAGCTCGCCGTCTTTTTGGAAAAGGAGCGCGCCGTGCAAAGGGGGCGCGAGGCGCAGCTCGCCGCGCAATCCGAGAAACTGCAGAAGACGCTTTTTGATTCGGTCTCGCACGAGCTGAAGACGCCGCTTGCCGCTATGTCCGCCGCGCTCCAGCAGCCGCAGCCGGACCACGACGAGCTGCACCAGGCGGTGCGGCGGCTGACGAAAACCGTGGATCACCTGCTCGACGCCACGCGTCTCGAAAGCGGCCTGCTGCAGCCGAGCCGCGAGTGGTGCGACCCGGCCGAACTCGTGCGCGACGCCGTCGCCCTCGCGCAACTCGACGGTCGGGAAGTACGGGTGAACTTGCCTGTGGAACTGCCCCCGATCCTGGTCGATGCCGGGCTGATCGTGCAGGCGCTCGGCACCCTGCTGGGCAACGCCGCGGGCTATAGCCCAGCCGCTTCGCCGATCGAGGTCAGCGCCTCGCGGGTCGAGCCGATGCTCATCTTTTCCGTCGCCGACCGCGGGCCGGGTCTCGGGCCGGGCGAGGAGACGAAGGTGTTTGAGAAATTCTACCGCGGCGTGGGCAAACCCGCGGGCGGGCTCGGGCTCGGGCTGTCCATTGCGCGGCAGCTCGTGGAGGCACACGGCGGCACGATTACGACGCGCAACCGCGCGGAAGGTGGTGCGCGCTTTTCCATTCGCCTGCCGCTCGGCGAAACGATGAAGCTGCCGGCCGAGGCGACCGCATGAAAACCACCGCGCTGATCATCGACGACGAAATCCAAATCCGCCGCCTGCTGCGCGTGGCGTTGGAAGCCGCCGGCTACACCGTCCACGAAGCCGAGACCGGCCAACAAGGCCTCAGCGAAACCGTCTTGCGCCGGCCCGACGTAATCCTTCTCGATCTCGGACTCCCGGATCTCGACGGCCTCACCGTTTTGCAACGGCTCCGCGAATGGAGCGAGACGCCCGTGCTCATTCTCAGCGTCCGCGACGACGAGTCCGACAAAGTCGCCGCGCTCGATGCCGGAGCTGACGACTACGTGACCAAACCTTTCAGCACCGCCGAACTCCTCGCCCGCCTCCGCGCCGCCCAGCGCAAGACGCGACCCGCGGAGGAAGCGTCCGTCTTCACCTGCGGCGAGCTGAGCGTCGATCTCGTCGCCCGCGTCGTCACCCGCGAGCGCCGCGAAATCAAACTCACCGCGACCGAATACAACCTCCTTCGCCTCTTCGTCCGCCACGCCGGGCGCGTGCTCACGCATCGGCAGATTCTGCGCGAAGTGTGGGGGCCGAAGAGCGAGGAGCACCGCCAGTATCTGCGCGTTTACGTCACGCACCTTCGGGCGAAGATCGAACACGATCCCGCGAACCCGGTGCTCATCCAAACCGAGCCTGGCATCGGCTACCGCTTCGCGACCGCCGAGTAGCGCGCCATTGCCGCGGCGGTGGCGGGATGAAATAGTCCGCCCATGCCCATCGCCGGTCTCGATCTCGCAGAAGAAATCCTCGCCCTCAAACGCGAGCGCAACGCCGTCATCCTCGCGCACAATTACCAGGTGAAAGAAATCCAGGAGCTGGCGGATTACGTCGGTGATTCGCTCGGGCTCTCGCGGCAGGCAGCGGAGACGAAGGCGGACGTAATCGCGTTTTGCGGCGTTCACTTCATGGGCGAGACGGCGAAAATCCTGAACCCGGCCAAGACCGTGGTCATCCCAGACATGGACGCCGGCTGCTCGCTCAGCGACTCCTGCCCTCCGGAAAAACTCGCCGCTTACCTCGCGGAGCACGCAGAAAAAAACTACTACGTCATCGCCTACATCAACTGCAGCGCGGGCGTGAAAGCGCTCAGCGACGTCATCTGCACCAGCGGCAACGCGGTGAAAATCGTGCAAGCCGCGCCCGCAGATCGAAACATCCTTTTCGTCCCGGATCAGAATCTCGGGGCGTGGGTGATGGAGCAGACGGGGCGGGCGATGGAGCTGTGGAAGGGAAACTGTTACGTCCACGTCGAATTCACCCGCGCCTCCATCGAACGCGCGCGCGCGGAGTGGCCGGATGCGCCGATCGTTGCCCATCCGGAATGCACCTATGCCGTGCGCATGCTCGCCGATGAGGTTTGCTCGACGGAGAAGATGATCAGCTATTGCCGGGAGTCGCCGTCGCGGGCCTTCGTGATCGTGACCGAAAGCGGGATGCTGCACCGGCTGCGGCGCGAGCTGCCGGGCAAGCATTTCATCCCCGGCCCGACTGACCACTGCGCCTGCGCGGACTGCCGTTACATGAAAATGAACACCTTGGAAAAGCTCCGCGACGCGCTGGCGAATCTTGCGCCGGAGATCCTCATCCCCGAGCCGCTCCGCGCCCGCGCCGAGCTGCCGATCCGGCGAATGCTGGAGCTGAGCGTGTGATCGGAGGGACATGCTCCTGCATGTCCCTAACGCGTCGCCGGGCTGCCGCTGCCTAGCTAAAAGTCAGGGACGCGCAGGAGCGCATCCCTCCGGGATTGTGGCTTGCGCCGGGCCGGGTGTCCCGCGATGTTCGCGCCCTTTTTTCCGCCATGCTCACCCTGTCTCAAGTCTCCAAGGCCTTCGCCGGTCGCACCCTTTTTAGTGACGTCTCGCTGCAGGTGAACCGGGAAGATCGTATCGGTCTGGTCGGACCGAACGGCGCGGGAAAATCCACGCTCTTTTCGCTGATCTTGGGCGACGCCTCGCCGGATGACGGTCGCGTCATTCTGGAGAAGAAGATTACCGTTGGCTTTCTCCCCCAGGAAAGTGCGCCCGCCGGCGACGAGACCGTGCTGGAGCTCGCGTGTGCCATTTCGCCCGAAATGGCGAAGGCGCAGCGCGCGATCAAACGGCACGAACTTGCGGGCACGCACGACGACGAGGAATATCACGACGCGCTCGGCACTTTCGCCGAACTCGGCGGCTACCAACTCGAGCCCAAGGCGAAGCAGATTCTTCATGGTCTCGCGTTTCGCGAAGCGGACTTTGACCGCGAGGCGCGAACGATGAGCGGCGGCTGGATCATGCGTGCGCACCTCGCGCGACTGCTCGTCATGGAGCCGGATTTGCTCCTGCTCGACGAGCCGACTAACCACCTCGATCTCGAATCGCTCTATTGGTTTCAGGATTATCTCCAATCCTATCCCGGCGCGATCTTGATGATCTCGCACGACCGCGAATTCCTCAACGCCCTCGTCGATTCCATCGTCGAGATCGCCCACCAGAAGCTCAACCGCTACCGTGGCAACTGGGACCGCTACGTCGTCGAGAAAGTGCAGCGCGACGAGATTCAGCTCGCGGCTTACAAGAACCAGCAGAAGGAAATCGCCTCGCTTCAGGATTTCGCGGACCGCTTTCGCGCCAAGGCCAGCAAAGCCTCGCAGGCCCAGAGCAAGCTGAAGCAGATCGACCGGATGGATAAAATCGAGGCGCCGCTCGCGCAGGAGAAGACCGTCCACATGCGCTTCCCTCAACCGCCCCGCTCCGGGTCGCGCGTCATCCAACTCAAGGATATCGATTTCTCCTACGGCGACCTCACGGTTTACCGCGGGATGCACTTCGAAGCCGAGCGCGGCCAACGCACCGTGCTCGTCGGCCCGAACGGCGCGGGTAAATCCACACTGCTGAAATTGCTGTCGGGAAACTTGACCCCCGCGAAGGGCATGCGCGAAGTCGGGCACAACGTGAAAGTCGGCTACTTTTCCCAGCACCGGATGGAGAGCCTGAACGCCAAACACACCGTGCTCGAAGCCGCGCAGGACATGCCTAATCCCGTGGGCGAACAGCAAACACGCACCATCTTGGGAAGTTTTCTTTTTCGCGGCGACGATGTCTTCAAGCCCGTCGGGGTGCTCAGCGGCGGAGAAAAGACGCGCCTCGCGCTAGTCAAAATTCTCCTCGATCCGCCCAACCTGCTGCTCATGGACGAGCCGACGACGCACCTCGATATCGGCTCAATCGACGCCTTGATCAGCGCGCTCCAGCAGTATGAAGGCACACTGATCTTCATCAGCCACGACGTCCATTTCATCCGCGCGATGGCGCGTACCGTCTTACACATCAGCGCCGGCCAGCTCACGCCGTACGCAGGCGACTACCAGTATTACCTCGATAAATCCAAGGCGACTTCCGAGCGCGCTGCGCTGACCGCTGGGGAAAAGCTGACCAACGCCCAACCCGCCCAAGCAAAGGACTCCGCGTGTGTGGCGGCGGGCGGCAACGCGCCGACTCCGCGTAAATCGAAGGAGCAAAAGCGCGCCGAAGCGGAAGTGCGGCAGGCGCTGAGCAAGGTGAAGAAGGAGCACGAGGCCAAAGTCGTCTCGCTGGAGATGCAGATCGCGGCCAAGGAAGGGCGCCAAAAGGAGATCGCGGCCGAGATGGAGAAGCCCGAGACTTACGAAAGCGGCGGGGCGGCGATGAACCTGAACCGCGAACTCCTCGCCGTCACGGAAGCGCTGGAGCGGCTGACGGTCGAGTGGGAGACGCTTTCGGCACAGACCCCGGACGCGGGATGAAAGCGGGTCGCCATGCTGCGAGGTGGCGACCGAGGGCGAGGGCGGGCTTTTCCACGCAGAACCAACTGAGCACGCCGGCGGTGATGCTAAACGCGAGAGAAGCGGCGAGGTAGATGGGAAGGCCGGCGCGGGCGACGCCGTAGTGAGTGAGGAGTTGCTGGAGGGGGAAGGAGAAGAGGTAGATGCCGTAGGAAAAATCGCCCCAGCGTTCGACCTTTTGGAACGGCAGGCGCGCGCCGAGGAAGAGCACGACGTACGGCAGGGCGAGCGGCATGACGAAGGACCATTGTCCGCAGGCCACTCCCACGGCGAGCGCAGTTGTCGCGAGGAGGAGCCAGCGCGTTTCCCAGCGGAGCAGCGTACGGTAGCGCCAGCACAGGGCGCCGCCGAGGAAAGCGAGAGCGCTAATGCGGAAGGGTTCGTCGAAGACTGGGAGCAGCCAGAGAACGAGGCGCATGGGGAGAACTTGCAACGCCTGTGGTGCGAAGGTGAGGACGGCGTGGAGGGCATAGACGAACGCGAAAAGCACCGCAGTGCCCCGGCCGGACGGAACCAGCACACGCCAGAGACACACGACGGCGAAGAACGCAGCCACGATCCAACCGAATGACCAGGCTGCAGCGGCCGCGAGCACAGCGCCAAGCAACGCGGCACGGGCAGGAAGGCGGCGCGCCCCCACTGCGGCGGCAGCGTAGAGGTAGAGTCGAGCCTCGAAGCAGACGGACCAGAGCGAGCCGTTCACATCGAAGCGCACGGGGTTGGAGGAAAAGAGCGGGGCGAGGTTGAATTCGCCGCCCTGGAGCGCCCAGTTTTTGACGAAGTAATTCCACGCAGGTAGCGGGCCGAGGGTGAGACGCTCCACGTAGCTGAAACGATCCGGCCAGCGCGCGGCGATGAGCCACGGAGCCACGGCAAAAACCATGAGTCCGAGATAAACCCAAAATGCGGGCAAGATGCGGAACGCCCGGTGACAGGCGAAGCGCCAGAGCGAGGGGTTTTCGTCGAGCGATTTGACGATCAGGAATCCGCTCAGGATGAAGAAGCCGTGCACGGCGAGTTCACGTCCGCTGAGCGCGCCGTGCGTGAGGCGATGGAGCGGTTCCTCGCCGAAGCCACCGAGCACGAAAGCATGTCCGAAGACAACCGCGAGGGCGAAGGCCAGACGGAGAAAGGTTAGGCTGTTTTCGCGGCTAAGCAGGGCGGGCGGGGAAGTCGGCATCTGCATTTAGCAGGGGATGTGCCGATGAATGCGGCTCCAAACCGCAGATCAAGTGGCGCACGATTGCGCTGGGGCGAGCGGGGAAAATCAGCAAGCTTCGTCGCTCACCGGCCATGACATTTTCCCTCGCGGCACAAACGAGCCTCGTTCTCGATCCCATCCTGCCGATGGGCGCGGTGGTGATTCTTGGGCTCGTGCTGGGGACGGCCACCGTCGCGATTTACCGGCGCGCCGGGAGGCGCTTGAGCGGCTTGCAAAACGGAGTGCTGCTGGCGTTTCGGCTCCTCGGCTTGGCCGCGGTATTGGTGCTGCTTTTACAGCCGTCACGGCTGGAAGAAATTCCGCCGATGGTCACGGATCGGGTGACGCTGGTAGCGGTGGATGACTCGATGAGCATGGCGCAGCGGGATGTTTCCCAAGGCACGCGTTCGCAGGCTGCGAAATCGATCCTGACTGACGCGGGGATCGTCGAGCCGAGCGGAGCCGTGGGCGATGCGAAGGTGCGTCTCTTCAAGTTTGGCGAAGATTCCGCGCCGATTACCGGAACGGCATTGCTGGACACCAAAGGCGTGAGCACGCGCACCCACCGCGCCATTTCCACGATGCTCGCGGGGCTCGGTGCCAACGAAGCCGCCCGAGCGCTGATCGTGCTGAGCGACGGCCACGACTTCGAGTTGGTGAACCCGGCGAAGACCGGCTTCATGGCGCGGCAGCGCGGTGTGCCCATTTACGCGGTGGCGCTCGGGAAGCAGGGCAAAGTGCGCGACGCGAGCGTGCGCATTACGAGCTACCAGCCGTATTGCTACGTGAAGCAGAAGGCGCGGATCACGGGCGCGGTGCGGCTGATCGGGTGCGAATTGGAAGCGGTGACCGTGGAGCTGTTGCGCGGGGATAAAGTGGTGCAGACGCAACGTCTCGCGGGCAGCGATCAGCCGGAGGTCACGGTCAACTTTGACGTGACGGAGCAGGCGGTGGGGCAGTTCGAATACGAGGTGCGCGTCGTGCCGCTTGAAAACGAGACGGACCGCGAGAACAACCACGCGCTGACTTACCTGAACGTCATCGATCAGCAGATCCAGGTGCTGTTTCTCGAAGGAGCGCCCTATTGGGACACCACGTTTCTTCAGCGGTCGCTGCTGCGGAATGACAAGATGAACGTGGATTCCATCGTGCAATACGCGGAGGGGAAGGCGCGCGTCGTCCGTAAGAAGGCGGGCGAAAAGGAGCTGAAGATTCCCGGGAGTGCGGAGGAATGGGGCCGCTACGATGTCATCGTGCTCGGGCGCAGCGTCGATAAGCTGCTGAGCGCCGACGGGCTAAAGCAGCTCGAAGACTACGTAAAGAATCGCGGCGGCACGGTGATCTTCAGTCGCGGTCCGGCCTTTGGCGGAGCGCTGGCGCAGAATGAACTGGAGCCGGTGATCTGGTCTGCGCAACCGACAGAGCATGTGCGGCTGCAAGTGGCGCGCGAGGGACAGGCGCTCGCGCCCTTTCGGACGATTGCTGGGCCCGACGGCGCAGAGGCTCAGCCAGAGATGATCGCTGGCTACGGAGTGGTCGAAAAAAAGCCGCTCACGGCGACGCTGGCCTCGGTCCAAGGCGCTGGTGGGGGCGATCCCTTGCCGGGCATGGTGCATCGGCGTTTCGGCGAAGGGCAGGTGCTGAGCGTGGGTGTGGACGGGCTCTGGCGTTGGGCGTTCAATGCGAAGGTGGAGGGCGTGAATACGCTGTTTGATCGATTCTGGGATCAAATGATCCTGTGGCTGATGGCGGGCCGGGATTTCCTGCCGACGCAGCAGTTTTCGCTGCGCGCGAGCTCGGCGAACATTCCGCTCGGTGAAAAAATCTACTTTCGCGGACTGAAGCGTGATGCCGCTGTGAAAATGGACGATGTGCCGCTGACGATTACGGACGCGAGCGGCGAAGTCGGGCGCACAGCGTTGACCCCAGGAGATAAGGCCGCGCCGGATAAGTTCACCGCGGAATTTCTTCCCGCCAAAGCCGGCAAATACACGGCGACGGCGAAATTTCCCGACGGGTCGATTCTGAGTGCGCGGTTCATCGTGTTTGATGAAAATCTCGAGCAAACCGAAGTGGCCACGGACGCAGGCTATTTGCGCAAGCTGTGCGAAAGCAGCGGTGGACGCCTGCTCCAACCGGAGGAACTCGGGAAGCTGCTGGCGGAACTGAACAACAAAAAAACAGACGCAGCGCCGGTGCGGAAGTTAACGAGCGTTTGGGACCGCGCGTGGGTCTTCTGGCTGATCGGAGCACTTTTTGGCGCGGATTGGTACCTGCGGCGGCGGTGGGGGTTGAGTTGAGTCTCGACGAAGGGCGAGGTTGCAAGTCGGTCCGGGTTTGGCAGAACCGTCTTGGGAATGTGACAATGAAAACGAACCTTCAAAGATGCACGCGCCGTAATACGGCGTAAAAGTAGCTCTGCGTCAGCGCATTCCACTTCCACGTTTCCCCGTATGCTCCGCCACTTTATCCTCGCCCTCCTCCTCACGATCTTTGCGTTTTACGGGGAAACTTGCCACGCCCAAGCCTACGGCCTGAATACCCGGCCGACCGTTGCCCCTTACCTCAATGGCATCATGCCCGCGCAGCCGCCGGTCATCGGCACGGACTGGACGACGGTCGTCGCCTTTCCGAACCTCACTTTTCTCAACCCGATGGGCGTCTTGCCGATGCCGGGGACGACAAAGCTGGTGGTGTGGGAGCGCGAGGGGCGGATCTATCATTTCGAAAACACGCCCGGGGTCACGAATGTGCAGCGCACATTGGTCGTGGATTTCAGCTTGGTCTGCCAAGGGTGGGACGACTCGGGGCTGCTGGGAATCGCGTTTCATCCGCAATTCA
>JANMTP010000044.1:0-342191 GCA_031390545.1 Chthoniobacter sp.
TCCTCCGACCACCGCGCCACCTACCTTCCCCACTTCCTCCACGACTACAACTTCCACCGCCCTCACGCCGCCCTCCACCACCAACCTCCTAGCTCCAGACTCCCCAAATCTGCGGACAACGTCTTGAGGTACGACAGTTAGCCGATCAGGAGTTGACCGGAATAATGATGGTGGGCGGTCGGGGGGATCCACCCTTGAGGAATTTGAAGGTGTTCACTACCCGGGCGCCACCGTCGGTCTCGTCAACCAGATCGATCAGAAACGAAATGCCGACAAGCCTGGCGCGAAAGTAGTACTCACGCTTCGGCAGCAGTTCGATATCCACATACCCGTTGGCTTGTTGATAACCGATCGTTGTCATGGCCAAGCCGATCTGGTGCTTGCCTGGAGCGACCTTATAGGAACCACCGGCGGCTGGCTAGCCGTCGATCTCGGCGACGTAGACATGGGCCTCACCGCCATAGAACTTGAATACGTTGGCGGTTTTCCCCCGCACGGTGGCGGCGGTAGGCACCGTGGAATCACGGTAAGACGGGACTGAAGCACAACTGCACAGCAACGCGCAGATTACTGCGCTAACCAATAGTCGACCGCCTGATTGCATTTTTGTCATGGGATTAAAAGTGAGGAGTTGAGAGATGGCCTAACTAGACGCAGCCCTCCCCATTGAAGGACTAAAGCAGGCGCGTGGCGCGGATATGCGCAGAAGGTGGCGCCCCGCTCAAGCGCGGAAGTGGGGTTTAGCTCCGCGTCAGGAACCAGTAGGCGGCGGCGCTAAGCACCGCGGCGCAGGGCAGCGTCAGCACCCACGAAAGGAGGATGCCGGAGACTACCCGGTAATCGGCCTGCCGCGTGGTGACGCCGATGCCGAAGAGGGCGCCGACCGAGACGTGCGTCGTCGAGACCGGCAGACCGAAGGTGCTGGCCAGGATGACGAGGAGGCCGGTGGCCAGGTTTGCGGAGAAGCCCTGCCCGTGGTTCATGGCGGTGATCTTGTGGCTCATGGTCTCGGCCACGCGGCGGGCGTGCCCGAGGCCGCCGAGGGCGATGGCCACGGCGACGAGGACCAAGCCCCAGCGGATGTCGAACGCCGGTACGACAAGGAGCAGGGCGGCCATCTTGGGAGTGTCGTTCAGGCCGCGGGCAAAGCTCACCACGCCGGCGCTCAGGAAGTGCGCGGCATCCATGGTCTGCTGGCAATTTACCCCGAGATACGCCCCGGCATAACGCTCGGAACACTGCGCCTCGCTGTCCACGGCGACGGCCAGGGCCGCGGCGCGCGTCACCGCCAGCACGGCAGCGGGCTGCGGCAGCGGCACCACGCGCTGCTCAGCACCGAGACACACGCACGATTCCTTGGTGATGCCCAACCGGAGGCGCAGGAAACGGAACGTGAGGTAGAGCGCCGCGCCGAGGAAGACCGCCGCCACCGGGCTCAGCAGCAGGGGCAAAAAGAAGGTCTTGCCGAGGACCCCGAAAGCCACTTGCCCGCCGACGGCGGCCAAACCGCTGCCGACGATCGCGCCGGTCAATCCGTGCGTGGTCGAGATGGGGAAACCAAAGCGCGTGGCCAGGATGACGGTGAGCCCAGCGCCCAGCGCGACGGCCAGAAGAAAGGGTGCGGAGCCCACCAGCCCATCCGGCACGAGCCCCTTGCCGGAGAACTTCTTGAGCAGCGATTGGGCGAGGAAGATGGAACAAACCGAACCGGCAAAGGTGGCGACGGTGGCCCAGGTGATCGCCGTTCGGTAGGTCGTCGTCCGGCTGCCGAACAAAGAGGCCACGCCCTTGAAGTTGTCGTTGGCGCCGTTGGTGTAGGCGAGAAAAGCGACGGCGGTGAGTAAAAGAATGGTCATGGGAAACCTCGTGGTTTCAATCACCGCCGCCGCCGTCACCGCCGGATGAAGAATTGTCCGGAGAGTGGGAGTGGTCTGCGGAGGAATTCCAAAAAGCGCGCCGCGTATCGTTGGACATCACGTTCAGGGCCTCTGCCTCACGAGCGGCAGCGCGCATCTGCGCGCGTCGGCGCATCATCATTCGCGTGGCGGCGATGATCAACACAACGAGCGCCAGTCCGATCGCCGCGATGAGCCACTCAGTGATCATGATTTGTCATCTTGTCCTCAGAGTTAGCGAAGCGCCTTGGGAACGACGAGAGGAGAAAGGCCCTTACCATTACTTCGGCTCAGGTAATTTGGGATTATGACCGAAAGGCTTAGTGCTGGGCGTAGCCAGATGCATGTATTGCGGGTCGTTAGACCAAGTCACAAACGTCTCGCCCGCCTCTGAATCCCTCAGTTCAATTCCATGCCGTTCCAAAAGAGTTGCTCGTATAAACGCAAGGGCTTCTGGAAGTGGGATGTCCCTGTCGTTTTGGATGGAAACTGTCGCACGCACCCCGAGTGCGACCCAAATTTTGCGTTTGGTTAGACGCGAGTAAAAGGTCAAAGCGTCCTCGAGTGCCACCTCGCGCAACCCGAGCCTCACTATTACGGGCTGATCGGCTGCAAAGCCGCCACCGGCTGATATACATAAAACAAGGATGATGTGCAGGAAGGTCTTCATGTCTTTCTCGTTCTTCTCGTTCTTCTCGTTCTTCTCGTGCCCAAAGTTAGCGCCGCGCTTTGGGAACGCCAGCTCCGGCGAGACTCTGTCTCCCGCAGGCGCATCCTCGCATGGTCCCGCCCGCCTTCGAAACAGAGTTTCGCCCCGTGCGCCCGTTCCCAAAGCGCTGTGCTAACTTTGGGAACGAGACGGGACTTCCACCGCCCTCACGCCGCCCTCCACCACCTCCCCCCAGCCTCCAGACTCCCTGAATCTGCGGACAACGTGTTGAGGTACGACAGTTAGGCGTTGTGGTTCTTCCGTCCGAGGAGTGCATAGACAACGGCAAAAATAATCCAAGAGGATGCGATAGCGATAGCAGGTCCATACAGCATCTCTGCCGTGGAAATCCTGCGTAAAAGCTCGAACGACCGCAAGAGCGCGATGAGTCCAACGGCAATGACGTAAAGAGCAATCGAAAGTGTGACGGCAAGTTTCATACGCGCTCGATGTCGCCTAACTTTGAATTAGGCGAAAGGGTTTCGTCTATCGACGCGGAGGGTTCTTCTCGTGCCCAAAGTTAGCGCCGCGCTTTGGGAACTCCGCCTCCGGCGTCATTCGGGTCTCTTGACGCTGCGGGCCTCCACGAGGGTGATCGCGGCTCGGGTCAACGCGACCTGTTGGGATGGGTCCGAACCGCGCGCGGAACTGGAAGGAAACTCCGGGGTATCTTCATGTGAGCCCGTGGGCGGATGGCTCTCGAAATTGAGTCCGGTAAAATCGTATTCAATACTGCAGATGAAATGCGGACTGACGTAGTACCATTCTTCGGTATGTGCTTGAGACCGGGTCTTTCCCTTAGATATCCAGTTTGCACCACCAGCGCCGCCGGGCAGCGATGTATCCGGTGGCAGAATACGCTCCACCTCTACTCGGGTCATTCCGGTGTGCGTGTGCCGCGCTAGGCGCTCCCATTTAAGTCTCTCCGTCTGGAATGTAGCGATGTAGGCGGGATCAGTAGCCGCCTTCGGTTTGGATGCACATCCTCCAAAGCAAGAGATGACTAGCATCGAATAGAGTATCGCGCGGATGATGGTAAGCATACGTGTGCTGATAAGCCTGAATTAGGCGAAAGGTTTGCAGCTATCTTCTCGTTCCCAAAGTTAGCGCAGCGCTTTGGGAACGCCAGCTCCGGCGAGACTCTGTCTCCGGCAGGCGCATCCTCGCGTGCTCCCGCCCGCCATCGAAACAGAGTTTCGCCCCATGCGCCCGTTCCCAAAGCGCTGCGCTAACTTTGGGATCGAGAGGGAATCACCAATCCGTAGGTGACGATTCATGAGGAGTGGTCTAGTTGGTAGAACCGGTTCGCCGTCGCGCGCGCCCGTTGGGGTTCGTCATCGAATCGCGGATTTGAAGCAGCTCAAGAGCTTGGCGGCCGCTGAGGGCTTGATCGTCAGCATATCAAACCCCGCATCCAGAATCTCACTGAAGCCTGGGAGCTGCCGGGCCTCCGCGGCGCTGAGGTCGTGAAACCCCATCGTCCATTCCGGGAAATCGCGGGTGGCGACACTTTTCTGATAAAGCTTCATCACCGCCTTGTGGCGCGCATCTTTCTGAATTGCGTCGAAGAGCGGGAGCACCTGCGCTTCATCCCCCTCCAGGATCTGGAGGACATTGCCTCCTTTGTAGAGCAGCATGCCCGTGATGCCACGTTGCTCATTCTTGACCCGACTAGCAGTCAGGATGTTCGTGATCTCGTCAACCGTGAGAAGCCCGATGGTGGAACTGACATAGGCGATTTGAATCATAGTTTTCTCCTCGCTCCCAAGGTTAGCGCAGGGCTTTGGGAACGCCAGCTCCGGCAAGGCTCTGTCTCTCGGACGAGCCCGAGGTAGCAATTAGTTCTTGCTGGCCTCGCGGTCGGCCAGGCTTCGCTCCAGCGCTGCGATCTTGCTTTGATACTCCCTAGCCAAGGTGCGGGCCTGCAGCCTTAGCTCGATTTCTTTCATCACAATTTTAGCCATGTGCCTGAGCATTTCCTGCTGATCGGAATTTATGTAGCGCTGTCGTTTATCCAAAATGCAAAACGTTCCGATGTTGCCATCGGCCGTCTGCAGGGGGGGCTGCGGCATAGAACTGTAGTCCAAAATCCCCGGCGACCAGCGGGTTAGCCAGACAGCGCGGATCGTTCTTCGCATCTTCGACCAGGTACACTTCGTCTGATAAGATGGCCGACGCGCATAGGCCCGGGTGCCGATCGATTTGTGCAATCTCCAAGCCGTGATGCGACTTAAACCAAATGCGGTCTACATCGACCAAACTGATGATCGCAATGGGGACGTTAAAAATTTTGGCGGCCAGCGCGGTCAGGTCATCGAAACTGCCGTCGGTCGGGGTATCGAGAAGCTCAAATTGACGCAACGCCGCAATCCTTTGCGCTTCTTTTTTGGGATCGATGACGGAGCTTTGCATAAGGATAAACAGGGCTAGCTAGAAGCCAGCTTATCATTTTTAGGTCAACTGCAGACGCGAGCATAGCGGAATCATGCGCAGAAAGTCCTCCCCTCAAGCGCGGAAGTGAGGGTCGAAGTCGGGGGCGGTTCAGTGCCGGTGGATGCCCAAGGAGGGATGCCTGCGGTGGTGCCGCACGACGAGGATGCGCACGGCATCGCCGACGACGCGAAAGAGAAAGTGATAGGGGAAGCGGTGGAGGTTGACGCGGCGAAGGGCGTGCTCACGGATGGCAAACGAGTGGGGTCGTTCTGCCGCCTCCTGCAGGAAGCTCCGGAGCTCGCCGTAGAAATCGTCGGCCAGCTCCCGGGTGGCGACGCGCTCGTAGTACTTCATGATGGCGTCAACATCGGAAGGGACCTGGCGGTGCAGGACCAGCCGCATCAGCGCGGGCGTTCAGCGATCCGTTGGTCGAGCTGCTCGAGGGTGATGCCGGCTTCGGGATGGGCGTCGAGCTCGGCGTCGCGGCGCAAGGCCTCGGCCACGCCGTCGTCGTCGTCGTGCAGGACGGAAGGGAGGGAGCGGAGGAGATGGGAGGCGAGCACGGCGCGCTCAGCCTCCGGCAGATCGAAGGCGAGCTTTTCGACATCAGCGATGGTGGCCATGGGCGGAGTGTAGCGGGCGGCAAATCGCGGAGCAAGAGCTGGCCGGGCCCGCTCAAGCGCGGAAGTGGGGGTCGAAGTCGGGGGCGGTGTGCGGGGGGCCGTCCCAGGTGCTGGGGCCGGGGCGGTGTTGGACGAGGGAGGGGTGTGGCGATGGGAGGGGCTTTGCCCCGCGGGCTCAAGCGCGGGGAGGGGGCGCGCGGGGCGGAAAAGTTTCCGCTCGCCATCGGCGCGCCTTTTCCAAAGTCTCCCGCGCGCTCGTGCCATGAATCGACTCGCCCGTTTCCTCACCCTCCTCGTCGTGCTCCTCGGCCTGTCCGGCGCGGCTGGGGCGCGGCCCACGGTGGTCATCGATGCCGGGCACGGCGGGCACGACCGCGGTGGGGTGCCGCGGGATCGCTACGCGGAAAAGCTCTACACGCTGGACGTCTCCCGCCGGCTGGAGGCGCGGCTGCGCAGTATGGGCTTTCGCACGGTGATGACGCGGCGGGGGGACTACTTCGTGCCGCTCCGCACGCGCTGCGCGATCGCCAACTCCCAGCGCAACGCGATCTTTGTCTCGGTGCATTTCAACTCCGCCCCGCGCGAAGGGGCCGATGGGATCGAGACGTATTATTACTCCCGGAAAAGCGCGGCCCTGGCCACGTCGGTGCACCGCTACATGGTCCGCGCCGCGGGCACCGAGGATCGCCGGGTGCGGAGGCGCGGCTTTTACGTGATCCGCAATACGCGCGTGCCCGCGATCTTGTGCGAGTGCGGCTTTATCTCGAACCGCGTGGAAGGCGCGCGCATCGCCGGCTCGGCCACGCATCGCCAGCGGTTGGCGGACTCCATCGCGCTCGGCATCGACCGGGTTTACTAAAGGCGCAGGGATTTTCTGAATAAGCGCGGCCCCCTTCTCGACGGAGCACCAATCTTTGCTAACATGCCCGCCGTGATCGACTTCTCCGGAAAACGCGTCCTCATCTTTATCGTCGCCTACAACGCGGAGAAGACGATCGATAGTGTCCTCGACCGCATCCCGGCCGAACTCCACACGCGCGACGTGGAAGTGCTGATCATCGATGATTCGTCGAAGGATGCGACCTTTGCCACCGGCCTGAAACGCGAGGATGACGTGGGCGATTTCAAGATCACCATCCTGCGCAACCCGGAGAACCAAGGCTACGGCGGCAACCAGAAGCTCGGCTACCGCTACGCGATCGATAACGGCTTCGACGTGGTGGCGCTGCTCCACGGCGACGGCCAGTACGCGCCCGAGAAGCTGCCCGCGCTGCTCGAGCCGTTCTTTAAAGAGGACGCGGATGCGGTCTTCGGCTCGCGGATGATCCACAAGCAGGACGCGCTGAAAGGCGGCATGCCGCTCTACAAATGGGTCGGCAACCAGGTGCTCACCACGTTCCAAAACGCGCTCCTCGGCACGAAGCTGAGCGAGTTTCACAGCGGCTACCGGCTCTACGCCACGAAGGCGCTGAAGCGCATCCCCTTCGAGCGCAACTCGAACGACTTCCATTTCGATACGGACATCATCGTGCAGCTGCATTTCGCGGGCGTGACGATCAAGGAGATCCCCATCCCGACTTTCTACGGCGACGAGATCTGCCACGTGAACGGCCTGCAATACGCGTGGGACATTTTCAAAACGATGCTCCGCGCGAAATGCCACGAGATGAACCTGCTCTTCGACCGCAAGTTCGACGTCGGGCAGATCGAGCTGACCTATGATTTGAAGGTCGGCTTTACGTCGTCGCACACCATGGCGATCGAGTCGGCGAAACCGGGCGCGCGGATTTTGGACATCGGCTGCGGGCAGGGTTACGTGGCGGACCACTTGGCAGAGACGGCGGCGCACGTCGTCGGTGTGGATCAATACATCCGCGATAGATCGGACAACCCAAAGGTCGAGTTTCGCTACTGGGATATTGATTCCGGCGAATTCCCGGTGCCGGTGTCGGACTTCGACCAGATCTTCATGCTCGATGTCATCGAGCACCTCAAAGACCCCGAGGTCTTTCTGGAAAAGCTGCGCAGCGCGGCGGAAAACAAGCGCCCCGAAATCGTGCTGACCACGGCGAACATCGGTTTCGCTGTGACGCGGCTGATGCTCCTGCTCGGCAATTTCAACTACGGCCGCAAAGGCATCCTCGACCGGACGCACACGCGGCTCTTCACCTTCAAATCGCTGCGCGAACTTTTCGATCAGACTGGCTACAAAGTGCTCGAAGTCCGCGGCATTCCCGCGCCCTTCCCCAAAGCGATCGGCAACAACGCCTTCGCCCGCGGCCTGGTCGCGCTGAACTCGTGGTTCATCAATCTCAGCCGCGGCTTTTTCAGCTACCAAATCTACATCCGCGCCCGCGCCCTGCCGACCGTCTCCACGCTGCTCACCCAGACCATCGAGCGCAGCGCCGAGCTGCGGAAAGAACTGGCCGGGAGCGCACCCTAGCCGGAGGGAAGCGCTCCTGCGCGTCCCCTATTTTGCCGGGGCGGCGCAATTTCCCGTGCGTGGGACGCGCCGGAGCACGTCCCTCCGGGTGAGCGCCCGGTCATCGCCGCGGCTCGACCCCCCACAGATGGCGCACAAAAAAGTCCATCCGCCGCCGCGCGGCGTACGGCGTTTCCCCGGCACCGTGATCGCGCCCCGGGAGGATGAGCAAGTCGAAGTCCTTGTCCGCTTTGATCAACGCATTCACGACCTGCATCGTGGACGCCGGATCGACGTTGTGATCCAGCTCGCCGACGGTTAGGAGCAGCTTGCCGGTGAGTTTTCCCGCGTGGATTTGAATTCGCCGCGTATTCCGGCCCGACCGGCCAGCACATCCAGGCCTCGTTCCACCAGATTTTGTCCATGCGGTTGTCGTGGCAGCCGCAGTCGGCGACGGCGGCTTTGTAAAAGTCGCCGTGGAAGAGCAGCGCCCCGAGCGCGCTCTGGCCGCCGGCACTGCCGCCGAAAAAGCCGACGCGGGTGACATCCATCCGTGGGCACACGCTGGTGGCAGCCGCCTTGAGCTAGGCAATGCGGTCGGGGAAACCGGCGGCTTTCGTGCCCTGGGCGAAAGCCAGGTCGGCCGAAACGAGGACGACAGCGGCGAGCAGTGCGCGGGGGGACATGCAGGTCATTCCGCGTCAAAGGCCGGCAGAATGTCCAGCGTACAACCGGGTCGAAACATTGAGCCTCGCCGCGCTCGCGCTAACGGATCCATTTCCTACGAAGACTGATCGGCGTTTTCGACCGGCGGATGGCCGCGATAGCTCAGCGCGAAGAAGACGAAGACCGCGGCCATGACCAGCGTAAGGCCGAGCCAGAACGCGGGCCAATGCGTGTGGCCAGCCACGGTGTTGGCGCTTTTCCACCAGCCATTGCCGAGGTAGCCGACGAGATTGCCAAAGCCGCTGATCATGACCGCGAGCAGGGCCTGCGCGCGCGCCCGCAGCCGCGCCGGCACCCGTTGTTCGAGGTAAATCTGCGCGGTGATGAAATAGAGCGTGAACGCAAAGCCGTGCAGCGTGAGCCCCACGAACAACCACGTCTTTTCATCCAGTGCGCAGAGCCCGTAGCGCAAAACGCCGAATCCAATCCCGGCGAGGAAAACCCACTTCAGCCGCACCCGCGTAAACAGCGCCGCCAGGCCAAACATCGAAATGAGTTCCGTGACTTGCCCGAGCGCCATCGCCGCCGAGGCGTGCTCCACGCCGAGATCGCGCAAGTGCATCGGCGTGTAGGGATAAAACGCCGCCATCGGGATGTTGAAGAGCGCCGCGGTGATGAAGACCACGCGATGATCGCGCTGCGCAAAGAGCTCCAGCGCCTCCAACCCGAAGACATCGCGCCAGGTCCGCCGGGCAACGATCTCCAGCGGCGGCACGTCCGGCAGCAGCAGTGTGGAGGCCGCGCTGAGCAGCCATGTTCCCGCCGCCGCGTAACCGCACCGGACCGAGGTATCCGCCAGCAGCACCCAGCTGACGAAAACCCCTGCCGCCATCCACCCCAGCGTGGCCCACGCCCGCACCGGGCCAAATTCCCGCGACGGGTCGCGGAGCCGCGCCATCACGATCGCCGTCGCCAGCCCGAAAATCGGCGCGGCACAAATGGACTGCACCTGCAACGCCGCCAGCACCCATCGCGCGCGCCAATGCTCCGCAATCCCAAAAAACGTCAGTGCCAAAAACCCCGCCGTCAGCACCGCCAGCCACCGCACCAGCCGCGTCGGCGAGATCCGCTGATCCGCCAGCGCGCCAAAGACCATTGGCGAAATGAACGCCGACACTCCGCTGCACGCGTAGGCAAACGGCACGATCGCCTCATACCCGTGCGCCTTGAGCACATTCCCCAGCGGCACCGTCCACATCCCCATCGCCGCCGCGTTGAGGAAGAAAAGTGCCGCCATCTCGGCGTGCTCGAAACGTCGCCGTTGGATTTGCACCGGCGCAGCAAAGCGGAACCTGCACGGCGAGCGCAAGTGGCGTACAGCCCGCAGTTTTTAGGGAACTTGCCCGTTGGTCGCCGCCCGTGCGAGAGCCGGGGCGGAGAATCGCCGCGGAACGAAGATGGCGGACGGCGACGACGATCTACGCCCACAACCGCGACACGCCGTAGTCATCCCAAGCGGCGTCGGGAGTGACCGTGTGGAGGCCCAGGCGCATCGCTTGGACAATGAGCAAACGATCAAATGGGTCGCCGTGATGTTGCGGCAGCATCTCTACGCGACCGACGTCCTCCCAGGTTACAGGCAATACTTCGATGCCATTGGACATCAGCGCGAGACGCAGATCCGGCTCCACGCGATAGCCGATCGAGAGTTTCCCGATGGATGATTTGATCGCGATCTCCCAAGCCGAAACGATGCTCGCGAAACACTGATGGTCCGGGCTCTGAATGGTTTCCTTGATGGCTGCGGGCATGCGCTTCGATCCTTCGAGAAAGAGGAGCAGCGCACTCGTATCCAGGAGCAGGTCCATCAGCGTGTGCGTTTCGCAGATTTTTCGTTGGGAGCTTCAGCGGCACGCGCGGTTTCTTCCTGCGGCGACTTCATGTAATCCGCGAACTCCGGCAGCGGAGCGTCGAAATCATCCGCCATGTAAAAGTTGGGCGATTTCAACGAGCCGGCGCGCGGGTGCGGGCGCTCCGCGGCGATGCCGCGCAGTTCTGCGACCGCTTTCCCGTGGCGCGTAATTGTGATCACGGCTCCACCCTCCACCTCGCGAAGCAAGGTCGAGAGCTGGGTCTTGGCTTCGTAAAGTGAGACCGAATTCTTCATGCCGGTATTTTGATCAATTTGACCAATACGGCAAACGCTATTTCCTTCCCCACGCGAAGGTCGACAAGGGGCGGCGTTATCGCGGTTACGCTGCGCCGGCGGGTTCGACGGTCGAGCGTTTGAGGGAGTGGCGGATGAAGTTGGAACCGAGATCCCAGATCGGGCCGGGGAAGCTGCGGCATTCGGTGAGGACGCTGTCGAGCGCGGTGACGAAGCGGTCGATCTCGCGCGGGCCAATGACGAGGGGCGGGATGATTTTCAACACGTCCATGGCGTGTCCGGCGATCTGGGTGAGGATGCGGTGTTTTTGGAAAAGGGAGGTCACGAGCATCTGGGCGAAAAGCTCGCGCTCGACTTTGTGGAGGAGCTTCCAGCCCATCTTCATCGCCAGCTCCCGTGGTTCGTGGAATTCAATGGCGATCATCAGGCCGAGGCCGCGGACTTCCTTGATGAGCGAGTGTTTCGCGCGCAGCTCATTCAGCCGGCGGATCAGCTCTGCACCTTGTTCGCGGGCGCGCTCGACGAGGTTTTCGTCGTCGATGACCTGGAGGGTGGCGAGGCCGGCGGCCATGGCGAGGTTGTTGCGGCCAAAGGTCGAGGAGTGGACGACGCAGCGGTCGAGGCGGCTGAAGGTCTTTTGGTAAATGGCGCGGCGGGTGACGATGGCGCCGACGGGCACGTAGCCGCCGCTGAGCGACTTCGCGACAGTGATGATGTCGGGTTCCAATTCCCAATGCTGAAAACCCCACCAGCGACCAGTGCGACCGAGGCCGGTCTGCACTTCGTCGCAGATGAGCAGAGTGCCGTGGGCGCGGCAGAGGCGCTGGGCCTGGGGATAAAAATCGTCCGCCGGCAGGTTCACGCCTTTGCCCTGCACGGGTTCGATGAGCAGGGCAGCCATGTCGCGTTTCGCGAGGAGTTTTTCGAGCGCGGCGAGGTCCCCCATCTTGATGCGCGCGCAGTTTTCCAGGAGCGGGCCGAAGCCCTCGCGGAAGCTCTCGTCGCCCATCGTGGAGAGTGCGCCGTGGGAAAGGCCGTGGAAGGCTTTTTCGAGCGAGATGAGGCCGCTGCGACCGGTGGCGGCCCGGGCGAATTTAATCGCGCCTTCGAGGGATTCCGCGCCGGAGTTGCAGAAAAAGACGGCGTCGAGATGAGGCGGTGTCTTTTTCAGCAGCGCCTCGGCGAGCAGGCCGCTGAGGAGAGAGCAATCCATCTGCACCATGTTGGGCAGGTCCATTTCGAGCACATCGCGCAGCGCGCGCTGCACGGTGGGGTGGTTGCGGCCGATATTGAAGACGGAGTAGCCGCTGAGGAAATCGAGGTAGTCCCGCTCGTCGAGGTCGTAAAGGTAGGCACCCTCGGCGCGGGCATAGACGTGGTCGAAGCCGATGATGCGCTGCACGCGGACGAGCGTGGCGTTGAGGTGCTGTTCGTGCAGCGAATAGTTTTCGCCAAGGCGGGCGGTGACGAGGCCCTTAAGGTCGAGCGGCATGGGCGGCGACGTTACGCGGCTTCGCCCGGTTTGCGAGGGGAGAAAGCGGGCGCAGCGTCAGGGAGAAATGGTCACCCAAGTCCCGATCGGAGCGTTGGCAAAGAGCTTCTGCGCGGCCTCTTTGGGCAGGCGGATACAGCCATGGGAAGCTGGTCGCCCGGGAACGTATCCTTCGTGCAGGCCGAAGTCCTTGCAGCTCAGCCGCATGAAAAATGGCATTTTCGCCGGGTAGAGCGTGGAGGTGTGGTGGCGATGTTTGTCGGTGATCACATATTCGCCCGTCTTGGTGTCGAAACCTGCGCGGCCAGTGGAGATCGGTGTCTCCACCTCGACCGCGCCGTTTTTGTAAAAAGTCGCGCGTTGATCGCTGATCGAGATTTCGATGCGGGTTTGACTCCGGGGCGGTGGGCTCGGGAGCAGTGCCTGCGTGCAGTCGGGGTTGTTTGCCCAGCAGGCGAAGTAGAGCGCGAGCAGGCGGGATTTTCCGGTCGTGGCGGCGTTGCGATTGGCGCCGGCCGCGAGGAGCAGGCGGACGGCGTCGGCGTTGCCGAGCCCGGAGGCGAGCATGAGGGGCGTCAGGCCCGGCTCACGCTCGACGTAGCCGCGCATGAAATTGGCCGTAATGCGCTGGCGCAACGCGGTGTCGCTAGGTTCGTCGAGGACGATGTTCGGGTTTGTCCCGCTGTTAAGCATGAATTGCAGGAGCAGGAGATCGTTGGTGGCAACTGCGTAAGCGAGCCACGGCTGGGCGCCGTGTTCAGGCGCGGGCGAGCCGTTGAAGCGTGTGAGGAAAAGTCGGAACAGCGTGGCGTCGCGATTCTGCAGCGCCTGATTGCACCAGGCCCGGGCGGGGGCGGTCCACGCGATCTTCTCAGGCAGATGGCCCAGAACCATTTCAATGATGCGCGGGTCGCCGCTTGCGAATGCCAGGTCAGCCAGCGCTTCGCCGTCGCGCAGGGTCGCAGCAAGTTCCCCGGGCGTTTTGAGAAACTCCGCGACCACTGCGGTCTGGCGGGCGGCGATGGCATAGTGGAGCGTGCCACGGCCTGCGGCATCGACGGTGTCGAGGGCCGCTCCGCGAGTTCGCAAATCAGCGATGGTCGGCAGATGGCCGCCGGCGGCGGCGATCATTAGCGGAGTCAAACCTGCCCGATCCGCGAGCCGGGGATCAGCCCCAGCAGTGAGAAGCCGGGCGGTGAGTTCGTGATCCCGCGTGAAAGCCGCCGTAAGCAGCGCGGTCCGCCCGTTTGGTCCAGCTGCGTTCAGGTCGGTCTTCGCGGCAAAGAAGAGGTCGATGACCGGACGATGCCGTGCAGCGACCACACGGACAAAAGTTTCGCCGTCAGACGGAGAGCCAAGCATGGCTAGCTGCTCCTGAGCCCGTGCTCTCTCGTCCGGCTGGACTGGAAGCGGTGCGCTATGGGCCAAGCCCAAGCCGGTCGCGCCGAAGACGGTGCAAAAGCTGGCGAATGACAAGAGGTTCATAAAGGCGCGATGGGCGCAGATAGGCCCTCAAGTATTAACGGGGCGCCGCCCGCCGTGGACGTCTCCGGTCGCTCAGACCGTCCCCTGAGGCCCACATTCACCAGTCGGTGAAAACTTTGCCAGCGGAGCCACGAGATTGCCCGGGAGCGGCCAGACCCGTTCCTGAATCCGTGCCGCCAGCGGTTTTGCCGTCGTGTATCCGGCAGTGATCATCTCCATCTTCGCGTCGAGATTATCCACGTAATGCAGCGCCCACGCCTCGGGCGTTTTCGGCACGACCGGCGAACCAAACTGCAATTCCCCATGGTGCGCTGCGAGCAGGTGGAGCAAGTGCAGGCGGACGTCCTCGTTCGCAGGCTGAAGATCTTTCCAGCCGAGGGCTTCGTCGGAGGTGAACAGTTTGCGCCAAAGGGTATTCACCAGTTCGATGCCGATGGTGATGTGCCCGAGAAGCTCCCCGCGTTCGTCGAAGGGCATGGCAAAGCCATCCGCCGGCAGCGCGTTCTCCCAGAGCTTGCCCGAATCGTGAAAAACCACGCCGGCGATGAGCAAGTCGCGATTTAGCACCGGATAAGCGGTGGCAATGGCCAGCGCCGCACGCATCATCTGGGCAACATGCTCGACCAGCCCGCCCCGCCGCGCGTGATGGTTGCCTCGGGCGGCCGCGCTCCGGCGAAAGCGGGGGCCATACTCTGTGAAAAAAAGCTGCGTCAGCCCGAGCAGCCGCGGATCGCCGATCAGGGCCACGCTTTCCTCGAGCAGGACGAAATCCGCCGCCTGTTTCTCGCGCAAGGCCGGCGGCCCGGCGAGCAGGGCGTCACGCTCCTCCTCGGTCAGCGGGCGGCAAGTCCAGCGTTTCGCATCCACCCCGAAGCCGCCTTGTTGAGCAAATTCGCCGCTCACCGCGAGAAAGTCCCGCACGGCGAGTTGCTCGCAGGGCGCAAAAGCCGGCGCATCGCTCCACGCGCGGAGCGTCAGTTTCCCTTCGGCATCCGCGAGCGTCAGTTCCCAAAACGGCTTGCCCTCCTTGGTTTCCTTTTTCACCCGCGCTTCGACCTGCCCGTGCACGGCAGCCTCCACGCGCCCCTCCCGCGTCGCGCGTTTCAATTGAGCAATAGTCAGAGTTTCCACGGGTGATGAGTAGGTTCATCCAGCTTCTGAGGTGACCCGCTGTCGAGGCAGAAAACCTGCCTGCTCAATACGCTGTGGGCGACCCGCCCCCGCCTTCTGACCGGGAGCATTCCGGAACCCTCCCTTTTCGGAGACAGCGTTTAGGGAGCGAATCGCTTGGTGGAGACCACACGAAAGCGGTAGTTGGAGTCCACATTCAAGCCGCTGTTCGCCGCGTTGGCAAAATCCGGCAGGTTGGGATCAGAAGCGTCGATATAGCGTTCGATGATAGACGATCCCCGGTATTCGCTGACCACTTTGTCCTTGTCCTCGTCCCATTGGTTGGCCGTGGCGGTCCCCGACTTCCGCAGCACTTGGGCGCGGATGTGGACGGTGAAGACGTTCGATTTGGTGGTCAGGCGGGAGTAAAGATTCGTGTAGGGGCGCTCCCGGGAGTTGTCTCCTGTGACCACATGTTGATTCCAGAATTTAGGAATTTCCACGCCGTTCACGGTGACGGTTTGCTCATAATCGGAAAGCGACCATCCTTTGTTCACTAGATGCACTTCGCAAATTTGGGAGGCGGACCGGAAGATTTCGCCAGCTTTGAAACGCGTGTCGAATTGAGCCAGCGTTTTCGGAATATCGATGGGCTGCCGCATTGGGGCGTTGTCCGTCCGAACGTATTTGAGCCATTTCGCTTTGACACTCGGATCCACGCACCCGCGAGCATCTTCGTCAGGGAACAGGTTCGAAGCGGTTTCGTGATCGGCGATCTTGTAGATATTTTCAGCGTCTTTCGGCACCGCCAAGGGTTCCTCGGATTTCATAACTCCATGAAGCGCGGTAGCGCGCCGGATATAGCTAAACGGGGCGATCTCGTAGTTCATGTTGATCTTGCCCGCGGTGGAAAAAGGCTCGCTGATCGCGTAAGGTTCGACGACCGGCATCCAGAAGAGATCCATCACGAGATGATCCGGGGCTTTATTCGTCGGATTTTTCGCGGTGCCGGCATCAGAGTATCCGGGGTCCCCCGGGTGGCCCTTCTGCGGCCGAAAAAGCAGAGTTTGCCAGGCACGAGGGTCAGTAGCTGAGTGACGCATCACTCCAGTCGGGAGCGAGCCCAGCATGCCTGCAGAAGGCACTAGACGGTTAGGCGAAAAATAGCCGCTGTTCAGCGGATCGTAGTTCCAATGGAAGTATGGCCAATGCGTCCCTTCCGCCTTCTGATTTCCCTCGTCCGGTTTGTTGATATACGAGCCATCGGTAGACTGGGCGATGCCGTTGTCAAAGTCGCCAAACTTATTGTATTGCTTGCCGGCCCCGGGGCGGATTTCAGGCAAGTGAGACCAATGATAGTTAGCATCTGTCAACTGATCTCCGGGCTGCGCAATGGATACCGTGCCGGAATTTTGATTTTGGGAGCCAGGTATCGGCGCGGCGAGTTGGGTGTTGACCCTGGGTCCCGCGGCCGTCCCCGTGCCACTGGGTTCATTGCCAAATCCGTAGAGGAGGTGATTGCCGGCTGGTTCGGCGAAGATGTGGGAAAAGTTGATTTTACTGTCGTGATAAGAAGGTCCAATGGGTACGAAAGCGTTGCCTATCGTCTTCTTGGCGGCGATCAGCCGAAGGTCCCCATGCTCGGGGACTACTGATCGCACGACATCTTCCGCTCGGAACATGCAGCCCGCCTTAAAGCCCGGAGGATTACCCCAGTCCGCCCAGCGGCGATTGGGGTCCTTGTATTCCGGACCAGGGGCGAGCGGGTGCGCCTCGAGCTTATTCGCAGCGAAGCGCGTGGAAAAATTCCACCAATCATTAGCGGTTGTGGTCACGCCGCTGCCATATCCACTGGTGCCGGTCAGCACCAAATCTGGGGCTGGTATTTTCGCGGAAGGCAACACAACATTAAACGTCTGCAACAGCGGTCCATTCGCTCCGTTGGCGTAAACGTTCACTGTCAAGTCCGCGCCGTCGAAATTCATCGTTGGCGTCTTCGGATCGATTCCGGTCAGAGTGATAGTCTGGCTAATGAGCGGATAGGCGCCGCCGGCCTTCCTAATAAGTCCCCGAAAACCCAGCACACCGCCACGTTTGCGACCGTCCAAGTGATAACCGGAGAGCGTATCCTGGACAGCGACATTCTTGATGCCCTTAGCGAACAAGATTTTGTCATCGACAGTCACCGGTTTGTTGATCGTGACGACGACGTAAATGTTTTCGGTCAGGGCATACCAGCCCATGCTCGGGCTGAACGGTGAAAAAAGGATTGCGGCCTGTATCTTACGATTCCCCGCAGGCAACGCGGTTGTGGCCGGAGCCGTCCTTTTCACGTCATCCTGATTGCAAATGAATTGGATTCCGAACTGCGAGATCGTGTCGATGCGGCCGAACCCTCGGGTCGCACCGTTCGTCGCATTGATCTCAATGGGCACAACCTGTCCGTCGGAGGCGAAGGCTGTGGCTCCCGCTTGGTTGTCGGCGAGGTTCACGCAGCGGATGTAGTCGAAGATTTCAGTTAAGACTTGATCGTGATCTTCCCCCCAGGAGGTCTTCAAATTCCCCCCAAACCCGGGGACGGCGTCAGTGGTCACGGATTGAAGGTATTTGTAGAGCTGCTGATTGCGGGCGATGTCCTTGTAGTCCGCGGTAGCACTCTTGGAATCGGTGCGTTGGAAGTAATACTGGTTGGTGTTGGCAGCTGCCGAAGGTCCCAGAGTCGTACAAAACGCCGCTACTTTATCGTACGCGGAACGCGCCGTCTTGTGGACCGGCCAAAGCGAAATGCGTGGCTTTCCGAGCAGGTTAACCTCGGGAGCGCGGCTGTTTGCGGTGAGGAAAAAACGTGCGCGTTTCAAGCGCTCGGGGTCGATAACGTTCGTCGCCGTGAGCGCGGCGCGTGCGGGGTTGAAAAGAAATTCGTCCACATTTGCAAGGAGCCTGTCGCCATCGACCGGCATAGCCACGGGCGGGTTGGCCAGAGGAACGGTTCCGCTTTTACTGCCACCAGTTCTGATTCGAGGGATGAGCTTATAGATCTCTTCCTTGTCGTTACTGGTCAGGGCTTTTCCAGGGATCAGGACCGGGCTAAGGGCGGTCATCGCGGGGTGCCCGGGATACCGCTGGTATTCCTTGTTCACGGGTTGGTATTGGCCGTTAAAGATGTCTTTCTTGCTCGCGGCGCGGGGGGTGTCCCACGGGGTCGGCTCGGATGCGGTGTTGATGTTGAGCTTGCAGGATTCATCATCGGTCCAGAAAGCGAATCGACCAACAATGGGGTTGGTGGCGCTCGGGGCGTAGTCCGCAGGAACGCCGCTCCAGTTCGCGATGCGACCGGCTCCTTTGACGGAATTCGCGGGCACCGTAAGGGTTCCATTTTTCAACACGTAAAACCAGACCACTGGCATGGGGACGGGGTTGGCCTCCGGAGAGCGCCCGGGGTCGGTGGTCTCGGAGACGGCAGGCTGGGCACTGTTGCTCACCGGGTCGGTGGAGGTGGGCCCGGTGTAGCCGGGTGCGAGACCGAGGCTAAAACCTTCGACGCGATCGGTCAGATTCGATTTTACGCCCAGCGCGAGGGGATCAATGATCGGATACTCCGCACGGTACTTTACCCCGTCGCGGACGATCTGGCCGGCGGCATCGTCCCGGACTACTGCAGGACTGTTCAAGTCTGTGATTAGGGCCGGCTGGTTGGGCCATTCGGCTGGGACTTCGTTGGCTAGTTCGTCTTGGGTCGAATAACCGCTGCTACTGGTGTCCGTGACCATGTTCCGAGCCGTGAAAAGCTTGTGGATTTTCGCTCCTTGGCCATCCGCTCCCCAAGTCCGGATCATCCCTGGTTGGGAAGCCCACGTTAGCCGGTCGGCGACCGCAGTGCTGCTCGCGCTTTTGGTGCTTTTCGTGGCGTCGTTAATCTGGCCCATGGCCACATTGAGCGCAGAATCCACGAGCTGCTTGGCAGCGACACTGGCCCCGTAGCTGGAAGAAGACTGTGCCTCTGTCTGCACGCTGGAAAAGAAGGCGATGATTAGTGTGGAAAGAAGGACGAGGAAGGCCAGGACGATGACCAAGGCAACACCTTGGCGGGAATTCTGGGGGGATGGACGTTTCATGGCAGGACTGGGTTATTGAGCGCGACTCCACTTAGCGCCGCGGATGGCGACGTTGGTGTTGAAAATGCGGTAGTTAACCTTGTTGCTAATGAGGGTGGCTTCCAGCGAACTGCTGCTGTCGGCACTTTGCAGCAAATCGGTGCTGTAATCGGCGCTCCTTGTGAATTTTTTGCTCACCTTGAAAACATCGGCGGAGGCGCTGTCGAATCCGAGCCGGACTGCGCTCCGTTCGTCAATTGCCACCATGGTGACCTGTAAGATTGGCGGGAGCTGGTTTGTAGGATTTAACAGCGGATTACTATACTGGGGCCCCGTCCCGGCCCCAGGCGTGGTGTCATAAAAGTAGTCTGGGGCAATCTTGGACTCGTCCGTGATGGTGCCGCCATTGAGATCCTTTTCATCCTCCGCGGAAAGGCGGGGGGTGATAATTAGGGCAACTATATTTTCCGCAAGCGGATGATAGTCGGGCACGGTGTTCGCGGCTGCGGTGGCATTGGCGAGCGGCAGGTACCAATTCTTCGTATTGAGGTTGTTGGCCGCAACTGAACCGGAGGTGTACTTATAAATGGCATTGGTGGTGTTTTCCGTGGGCGGCATAAACTCCACCAACCGATGCCGATAGCGCGGTGGAACAATCTTGGACGTTATAAAGGCCGGGCGAAATTCCTCGTCGCTTCCGTATTCAAGATAGTAGCCGCATGCGCAGAGAAGGTTGTTGTATGTCTGGTATGTGCTGGTGGTGGTGAAACCCAATGGCGCCATGAAAAAGACGCTGTGGGTCAGTCGCGTGACTTTGGCCTTTACTCCCGGCATGACTTTATCGGCAGGCCCGGAGATGAAGCGCAGCTCCGAGCGCCGCTCATACTTAGTCGGGGCCGTCGGATTATTGTAGTCCCAATAGGTGTTGAGCGTGGCCTGACTGAGCCGCGCGGTCATGCTATCGAAAGCGTTGCGGGCTTCGCGAAACTGCTCGATTTTCCCCGTGGTCCGTTGCCAAAGGTTGCTGGTCTGCGCGACCAGCGTGGCGAACAACGCCACCAGTAAACCGAGAATGGCGGTCGAGAGCAGAACTTCCACGAGAGTGAAGCCGCTCCTCTTCGTGTTCGGCGCTTTCGTAGGCGGGATCTTCATTTCTTCTTCCTAGTGCCGTTGCGTGTAACGACCGCCGATTGCGTCATCAGCGGAACGCCAGCCTTGGTGGCGGCGGCCACGTCCCATAGCTGCTTGGGGTCCACCGTGAGCGTCTTGTTGGCGGGATTGCTGGCGATTTGGATGGTCAAAAATGTCGAGTCCCGCGGGCGGTGGCGCGCGCCTTTGACTTGGGGCAGCGAAGTGAAATCGCCGTCTGGTTTTGAGCCACGAACCCGCACATGATAAAGCGCTCGCAGCGCTTGGTCAGCTGTCAGAGGTCCGCCCCCGGAGACGACTATTTCATTTCCCTGATCGTCAAAGTAGCGCACCGGCAGCACATAAAAGTCTGCCGTCGTGGAACTCGGCACGAGGACGTCAAAATCCGTCTGCTGGGCATCGCCCACCACGCGTTGCGCGATCTGCGCACCGACGGTGGTATCAACAGCTTTGCGAAACGTCTGCAAGCCAGCCGGCAACATCCCCAGCAGCCCAACAAATGCGAAGGCCACGAGGCCTAGAGCGAGGACAGTTTCCACCAAGCTAAAAGCCACCCGTGAATGGCGCATCCGGGCGGGAACGATCGAAAGCTGGGGGGCAGCAGGAATCATTTTCATACTGGTGTTTGGGGAAATGAACGTTGTCTGAATGCGCCACGCTATAGCCCTTGTCCACAAATTTGTAACTACGATGTGTTGACATTTCCACTCGGCTGTCCGATTCGCTTATGCCACGGAACGCCACCGGCGGTTCGCTTGACGCCCACGATAAACTCCCCGTCCTTATCCTCAGAAGTTCACCCCATGAAAACCCTCCAGCCTTCCGCCTCACGTTCGGCCTTTTCGCTCATCGAACTGGTCGTGGTTATCGCCATCATCGCCATTGTCGCAAGTTTCACGGTGCCGGCGGCCACTTCGATCCTGCGGGGCTCGGCGATGACTCAGGCGCAGCAAATGTTGACCGATCAGATTAGCCTGGCGCGGCAATATGCCCTGAGCAAAAACCGCCCGGTCGAGGTGCGCTTCTATCAAATCGCCGATCCCGAGCAGCCGGGGGAGGATGCGACCAAACCAGAGACCGGACAATTTCGCGCCATGCAGCTTTTTGAGGTGGTGGAATCCGGCGTGGGCGTGCCCCTCGACAAGGTGCAGCAACTACCTTCGACGGTCATCATGAACCCGAACATCGACCTTTCGACGATCATCAAGGGCCCTAACCAGACGATCCAGACCCCGACGACCAAGGACCCTGAACTTCCCCGCGGAGTCAAAAGAAACTACAAATACGTGGCCCTGCGCTTTCAGCCGGACGGCTCGACCACCCTCGGGGCCACGGACAAGTGGTTCCTGACCATCCACAATCTCTCAGACGGCCCCACCATCACGCAGCCACCGCCGAACTTCTTACCATCCAGGTCGATCCGGTGAGCGGCTCGGTGAAGGGCTTCCGCCCGACGGCGGGCTAGTCGAGCAGCGCGACGGTGCGCTTTTCCCGCGCGCTGAGCAGCGCGCTGTCCACGATTTGCTGGCCGATGCGGGCGATCTCGGGATGCAGCGGATCGCGCAGCAAGGGCGTTCGCCCGCGCAACACGGCGATCAGGTATTGGATCGGATTCTGGAAAGGGGGACCCACTTGGTCTTCGGGCACGTCATATCCGGCCGGCTGCTCGTCGGTCTGCACGCGGAGCGTAGGTTCGTAATCATTCACGCTCAGCGTTCCGCGCGTGCCCACGAGCACGAACCCGCAGCGCGGCTGCGGCTGGAGGATCCATGGGTCGGTGAAGGTCCCCCACCGCGTTTCGATCTTGGAAAGCCCATGCGCGTACCGGCAGACGGTGACGCTGTGCTCATCCACCTCGAGCCCCACAGGTTCGTCCATCACGCAAGTGACCTCGATGGGCGGCCGTCCGCCTTGAAACCACGTTCCGATAGTGGCTCCGTAGCCCGCGTAATCGAGCAGCGATCCGCCGCCGAGCGCCGCTTGGTAAAACCAACTCGCCGCCTTCTCTTCCGCCGTCGGCTGCGCCTCCACTTTGTCGGCGCGATGCAAAAGCGGGCCGCGATTGCCTCCGTAGTGGTGAAACTCGAGCAATTCCCCGATCAGTCCTTTGTCGAGCAGCCGCTTGATCGTGGTATAGCTGGGAAACCAGCGCAGCGGCCAATTGATCGCCAGCAGCTTTCCCGTGGCCTGCTGCGCGGCGATCATGGCATCCGCGTCCGCGAGCGAGGCGGCGAAAGGTTTTTCGACCATGATATTGACCCCAAACTCCGCCACGCGCTGCGTCCAGAGCGCGTGTTCACCAGTCGCCGGACAAAGCACGGCGAGATCCGGCTTCGTCTTCTCCAGACAGGCGCGGTAGTCGGTAAAGATCCGCTCTGCCGGGATGGAAAACTTCGCCGCAGCCGCGGCCATCCGCTCCGGGGTCTCGTCGCAGATGCCCACGATTTCCGCGTCGGGATGTTCGTGCATCTGGCGCAAGAGATCGCCCATGTGCATGTGGTCAAAGTTGATGCCGACGATGCGGAATTTATCGCTCATAAAGGTGTCCTTTCTTCGCTTGTGGAGCCGTTCTGAGCGAGGCGAAAGATGCTCAGCGGTTCCGCCCCTTCTGCCCAACGGTCCCGGAGCGCGGACTTACGGGTATTCGACGAGCCGGTAAAAGACGCGGGGGCGGTCGGCGTTGGCTTCGGTGAATTCGAGTTCGCCCCCGGTTCCATTTAGCGGTGCACCAATCGTTTCCCAGTCGTCAGGATGGAGGGTCGTAGAACTTTGCACGTCGTAGCTGAGATTGGGCCGGCTGGTGAACGTTAGCCGGATGTCGGAGTCCACCTTGCTGATTGCGAGTCGCGGCGCGGAGATCGCCGTGAAGCGGACCACGAACGGCGCGCTCGGTGTGAATGGCACGTGTGGTGGTTCGGTCGGCTCCGGCGCATAGGCATCCAGGGCGCGAAACGTCACGGTATAATCTCCAGGCCGGTCCATGGTGAAGATTCGCCCGTGGATGTGGCCGGAACCAGCATTGCTCTCACTCGCGGCGAAGGAAAACTGATCCCCGCCCGTCGCCGTCCAGCCTGCGGGCCGCGTCCAAGTCGCGGTCGTCGCATTCACGTCCCAGAACGAAATAGAACTGCCTTCCGGCCCGGTGATCGCGAGGATTTCGACGCGGACAAATGCCGGGCTCGGCACGTCGAACACTTCGTTCTCGAGGCTGAAAGAAAGCTCGCTGGCAAAAGCGCCGCCCGGGAACAGCGGGAGGTAGCCGCTGGGCGATTCGCCGAGTGGGAAATAGGTGGCCACCTGGTCGGGGTTGTTGGGGTCCTCTGCCGCCATCGCCAATCCCGCCGGGTTCTCGGGATTGATGCCCACGTGGATGTGCTCGTGGCCATGCGCGATCCCGGAGACGGCCGCGAGGATAAGAGAAAGGAGAAGTTTTTTCATGGTTCGAGGAAGGCGCTCTCGGCGGCGCTAAGCCGGTTTTTGGTTTCGGTCGGGGTGAGGGTTTCGATGTGGCCGTCCGCGAAGAGATAGTTGGCCCCCGTGCCGTGGCGCTCCACGCCCACGGCGGATTTGAACTGGTTGTAGGTGACCCGGGTCCGCGCGCCGGCGAAGTGGAAGTGCTCCGAGGTGTAGGTGTCGGAGGCTTCCCCGACGACCAGCGTCGAGGCTGGAGTGCGGACACGGCGGATAGGCAGGCCCTGGCCGCTGCTGTCGGCGAGCAAATCATTCCAGCCGTAGGTCACGGCCGCCCGGGATATGGTGTTGGCTGGGCAGCGGCCAATGAGACCGGGGCCGAGATAAGGGGACAACGTATGGATCCAGGAATGAGAAGTGCCGTCCTCGGCCCGAAGGTGTCCGGTGTCCGGCAGGCGCCCGTCGTTCTCCCCAGCATAGACTTGCATGGCCACGCCGATCTGGCGCAGGGAATTCAGGCACTTGGTGCTGTGCATTTTCTGCGTGGCGACGCCCGTCACGGAGAAACCCAAGGCTGCGAGGACGGCCAGCACAGTGATCACCACGAGTAGCTCCACGAGCGTAAAGGCGGCGGTCTTCATAACAGACGGGCGGGTTGGCGGCGCACGAGCAATCCCCGGAGGGACGCGCTCCCGCGCGTTCCCATTCTTACCAGCGCGCACGTGGCTCCGATGATTTCAGGGACGCGCGGGAGCGCGTCCCTCCGAACGAGGGCTCGTGAGCGGCGTGGCGGGCGCACGAGACCCAGCCAGGCGACGCCGAGGGCGAGCAAAGCCGCGGAGGTCGGCTCGGGCGCGGCCACGGTTACGCCGATGCCGTAGGATTTGTAGGCGGTGCCGTTGCCGATGGGGTCGGTGTTTTGCGCGGCATAGTCCGCTCCGCCCACGAAGAGGTAGTAGTCGCCCGCCGGCAGGTTGGCGAAGGTCGCGCTGACTTTGCCATCAGCGTTGCCGTCGCCGTTGATTCCGCTAGCCGGTCCATAATTGGCCGCCGTGCCGTCCGCCCGGTGACCGACGAGGTTTTGGAAGTTCAATTCCGTGCCCGCGTCGTTGTGGATTTTCCAAGGCGCGAGCGCGCGAAAGGCCCCTTCCTTCCCCGAACCGCCCAGCCCGAGGCCGTCGTGAACGCCATTGCCATTCGCGTCCGCGAAGAGGTCGCCCGCCTGCCAAATCCCGTCGCCATCCGTGTCGGTGAACTGTTCTCCACCGTCCCACACGCCGTTGGGCGCGCCGCCAAAGACGTTCGTGTCGGTGAAGGATTCGCCTGGGTCCCATGCGCCGTTGGCGTTCAGGTCGGTGAACGGCTCCGCGGCGTCCCAGATCGAGTTGGGATTGCTGTCCACGAAATCATCGCCCGTCTCCCAGATGCCGTTGCCGTTCGTGTTCGTAAACGACTCACCAACGTTCCCGGCGCCGAACAGGCCCGTCAGGTAACTGGTCGTGGCGGTGGAGCCATCATGCGTCGAGGCGACAAACGCCCCGGGGATGGTGAAGAGCGAGAAGGCGGGGAGCAGCGTATCAATCGCCCCGCTTTGCCCCGTGATCGTGATTCGCTCGGCGGTGATGTCCACCGTCTGCGTGCTCCCGAGGGTGAATTTATAGGCCCTGAGACGGTGGGAATCTCCCCAATTGGTGTCGGCGCCATCGGCCCAGCCGAAGCTGCTGGAGACCGTCTGGTTGGCGATGCTGAAAACCGCGCCGTCGATGGGATCGGCGAGATTGTTGCCGAGATTGCTCGGGTTGAAGATGCGGCCACCAAGCCCGATGTGGGCGGAAGCCGTGGACCCGCCTGCGAGCAGGGCGATGGAGACTGCGAGAACGAGAGGATGAGTAAGTTTCAAAAGGATTTATGAGGCTGTGCTCGGACATTTTGGGGGTGACGCGTCTGCGGGCCGGAAATGACCAACGGCCCGAAAGGCGTTTTGAGACCGTTGCTGACCGGAACCGACGAAAGGCCGGGGACCAAGAAACGACGGCGAGGCTCCGTTCAAATGAGCTGCTAGATGCCGGTGGCGCTGCGCCCGGAATCGGGCGCACGCCGCTTCACCGCAGCGGCGCTGTCAGATTGCGGAAACCTCAGGCCGCCCGGGGAGGCGGGACCGGTGGCGAGTGGGACAGCGGCGCCGCGCTTTCCACCGAAGATGGCCAGACCACAATCACGAAAGCGGGCGACATCACATCGAGCACCGGCGTCAGCACCCCCTTGATGTCCGGCACGGGTTGCGCGGCCTGCTCCTGCTGCTGCTGCTTTTCCGCGCCCTCGATCGTCAGACACAGCTTGCACGGATGCTGGCCGTCAAAGGTTTTCGTCACCGCCTCCGTCAGCGAAGCGCCGCGCGAATATTCGACGAGCATCGTTCCCCAAGCCACGCCTTGCAGCACCACCCAGTGCGCGCCCGAGCCCACCGCCAGCGCGGCGATGACCGCGAGGTGGGCGAGGAGCAGATTGAAGCGGCGCACGGGTGCCGAAAAAGCAGGGGACTTGCGCACCGTCAAGCCGGATCTAGCCACGGAGCCCACCGAGGACATGGAGCAAAACACGGAGAGCCCTCCATGACCTCGGTGCGCTCTGTGGCAAACATGGGCTTACGCCTCCGCGGTGGCGGGCGTCTTTCCGTCGAAGAGACAGGCCACATTCATGTCGCCCATCACGTTGATCATCGTGCGGCAGCGGTCCAAGAACCAGTCCACGGGCAGCAGCAACGCGATGTATTCCACCGGCAGCCCGACCGCGGAGAAGACCAACGTCATTGTGACCAGCCCGGCCTCAGGAATCCCCGCCGCGCCGACCGAGGCGATGACCGAGGTGAGCACCACGAGGAGCTGTTGGGTGATGGTGAGTTCCAGCCCGAGCATTTGCGCAACAAAGAGCGCGGCCATGGCTTCGTAGAGCGCGGTGCCGTCGTTATTGAAATTTGCGCCGACCAGCGCGCCGATGCTCGCGGACTTTTCACGCAGACCCACGCGCTTCCACAGGCACTCGAACGTGACCGGCATCGTGACCGTCGAGCTGCCGGTGGAGAAAGCCATGACCAGCGCATCGCGCGTCCCGCGGAGTAGCGTCATCGGTTTCACCCACGAGCCGATCCGCACTCGCGTGAGGTAGTAAATCGCCTGGAGCGACAGCGCGAGGAGCACGGCGAGGATAAACGCGCCGAGCGCGTGGAAAGCGCCGAAGCCTTTCGTCCCGATGATGCTCGCGACCAGTCCGAAAACCGCGAACGGCACGAGGTCGATGACCCAGTGCAGCACGGTGATCAGCGTCTTCAGCCCGAGATCCACGAAGTCCGTGATCGTGTGCAGCGGAGTGTGCGCCGACTTCCGCAGGGCGATGCCAAAGGCCACGGCGATGAAGATGACGCCGATGACCTTGCCGTCGTCGCCGAGCGGTCCGAGCAGGCTTTTCGGAATGTTGTCGAGAAACTGCTGGAGCATTCCCGCCTTCCCGCCGCCGTGGCCGCCTGCGCTCTCCGCCGCCGGATCGAGCTGGGTCCAGCGCCCTGGTTTGACCACATTCGCCACGAGCAGCCCGATGCCGATGGCCGCGAGCGTGTTCAGGATGAGCAGCCGCGCCAGTCTCCCGGCAGTGCCTTTTTCAAACTGCGCCTTCATCAGCGCTTGGATGATGGCGAGCAGAATGAGCACCGGCGCAAGCGCGCCCAGCAACCGCAGCACGAGTTTGCTCGGGATAGCCAGGCTCTCCGCCCGCACGCCGAGCACCAGCCCACCGATGATGCCGAGCACCAGCGCGCCGAGGATGCGGAGATAAAGCGGGGTGCGATGCCACCACGCGAGCAGGCCGGTTTGCGAAGTCGTTTCCATAAATCGCGCGCGAACGTGGCAGGTCGCCGCGTCTTTGGGAACGGCGGAGATGAACGCCGCGTGACGCGCGCGCACTTTTCCCTAAAGTCCGCGGCGTGAAAAAATTCGCTGTCGTCCTTCTGCTTCTCGCCACGATCGTCCTGCCCGGCTGCTCGACCTCCGCCCCGAGCCGCTCCGGCCTGCGCCAGAGCGCGACTCCCTCGTCGGTAAATCTGCGACAGATCATCGTGCCGCCGGGCCGCGTTGGGCGGCGGCGCGAGTTCCCGCTGCGGGCGCGCTACATCACCATCCACAGCACCGGGAACCGCGGGGGTACCGCCCTCCAGCACGCGCGCGGCATGGCGGCAGGAAATTTCCGCGGCAAGTCGAAGTGGAACCGCACCGGCTACATGACTTGGCATTTCACCGTCGATGACCGCGAAGCCATCCAGTCGCTCCCGCTGACGATCCAAGGCGAGCACGCCGACCACGACGGCCCGGGCAATACGTCGAGCATCGGCATCGAGATCTGCGAATTTCGCAACGCCCGGCAGCAGGCCGCGGCGATCGACCGCGCCGCGCGGCTCACCGCCTGGGTCATGCGCGAAAAAGGCATCCCGCTCAGCCACGTCGTCCCGCACTACCACTGGCCGCAGCATCGTTTTCATCACCACCAGAAAAACTGCCCGCGCATTCTCCTCGAAAACGGCAAACCCGGTCCGCGCTGGCAGGCGTTTCTGCGGCGGGTGCGGGGCTATTATTGAACCGTCGTGGGCTGGGGATTGTGAACGCGAAACACGCGGAAATTTCGCGAAAAAGCGCGAACGGGAGACGGTTGCCACAAATTTTTGCGCTACGAGGTGAGATCCACGAAAGGCACGAAAGGACACGAAAAGTAGAATCCTGTTTCGTGTCCTTTCGTGCTTTTCGTGGACCCAACCCCCTTCCCCCTTCCTCCGCTTTTCGCGGCCTTTCGCGAACCTTCCGCGTGTTTCGCGTGATCTCCGTCCGGCCCCGCCGCGGAAGTACGCTGGCGGCGGGTTCGGAAACGCGTTAGTTGCCAACCCACCAATGTCCACGCCCGCCGCATTGCCCACGCCCGAACTCCTCGCCCCCGCCGGCGGCTGGGACTGCGTGCGCGCCGCCGTCGCGAATGGCGCCGACGCGATCTACTTCGGTCTGCCGAAATTCAACGCCCGGCTGCGGGCGGACAATTTCACCGAAGTCGAACTGCCCGAGGTTGTCGCCTTCTGCCACCGTCACGGCGTGAAAGCCTACGTCGCTTTCAACACCCTCGTCTTCACCGCCGAACTCCCCGCCGCTGCGGATTACCTGCGTCTGCTCAGCCGCGCTGGTGTGGATGCGCTCATCGTCCAGGACGTGGGCCTCGTCCGCCTCGCCCGGGCCATCACCCCCGAGCTGCCGATCCACGCCAGCACACAGATGACCATCACCTCGCCCGAAGGCGCGGCCTTTGCCAAAGAACTCGGCATCGAACGCGCCGTCCTTGCCCGCGAGCTGTCGCTGCGCGAAATCGAGAAATTTTCGACAGCCCAAAAATCAGCAATCAGCGATCAGCAATCAGCAATTCCCCTAGAGGTCTTCGTCCACGGCGCGCTTTGCGTGGCCTACTCCGGCCAATGCCTGACCAGCGAATCGCTCGGCCAGCGCAGCGCCAACCGCGGTGAATGCGCGCAGGCCTGCCGCATGCCGTATGAGCTAATCGTCGATGGCGCGGTGCGGGATCTCGGCGACCGCCGGTATCTGCTTTCGCCACAGGATCTCGCCGCCGTGGAAGAAATTCCCGCGCTCATCGAACGCGGCGTGGTGAGTTTCAAAATCGAAGGCCGGCTCAAGACGCCCGAATACGTTGCGGCCGTCTGCCAAGTGTATCGCAAGGCCATTGATGCCGCGCTCGCTCAGCGCCCGGTCGTCCCGGATCGGTATCCGCTCGAGATGACATTTTCCCGCGGCCTCTATTCCGGCTGGATGCACGGCGTGAACCACCAGGAGCTCGTCTCCGCCCGCTTCGGCAAGAAGCGCGGGCCGCTGGCCGGCCGCATCGCGCGCGTCGGACGCGACCACATCGAGTTTGTGCCGGTGCTCCCGCTCCAGCCCGGCGATGGCGTAGTTTTCGACACCGGCGGCGATACGAACGCCGAACAGGGCGGCCGCATTTTCGAGATCAAAGCCGGGCGCTATTTCTTCCAGCACGGCCACATCGACTTCGCGCGGCTCAAGCCCGGCGACCGCGTCTGGAAAACCGACGACCCTGAGCTGAACAAACGTCTGCGCCAATCTTTCGCCGGCAAGATCGAGCCCCGCCGCCGGGTGTGCGTGGACCTCCGGGTGAGTGGGCGCGCGGGCGAGTCGCTGCTAATCGAGGCGCGCATCGCTGCGACTTCGGGTGGAGCACGCCACTGGCGTGCTGCGGCCGGCGACCCGCCGGACGCACCGGAGAGCGCGGGTTTGGAAAACGAAAGCTCCGATGACAAAGCCGCGTCCACCCCAAGGTCTCGGCGAGTCGCCGAGACCAGCATGCCAGTGGCATGCTCCACCCGGCAGGCAGAAGTCCACTCCGCGCTCCCGTTGCAAGCCGCGCGCACCGCGCCGCTGACCGACGAAAAACTCCGCGAGCATCTCGGGCGTTTTGGGGACAGCGGCTATGTTCTCGGGGCATTCGAAAACGCCCTTGAAGGCGACGTCATCCTCCCCATCGGCGAACTCAACCGCCTCCGCCGCGAACTCGTCTTCCAGCTCGATGCCGCCCGCGCCGTCGTCCGTGCCGAGTCTCCGGATTCATGGCGCGACGTTTTCCAACGCCACGCCGCAAACCTCGCCCCGCGCGAACCCGCGACCCACGCCTCACTGCGCGTCCTCTGCCGCTCGCTGGAGCAACTCGACGCCGCCCTCGCCTGCGGCATCGCCGAAATCTACGCCGACTTCGAGGATCTCCGCCGCTACTCCGACGCCGTCGCCCACGTGCGCGCCGCGGCGAACGGCGCGCAGATTTTCCTCGCTACCCCGCGCATCCAGAAAGCCGGTGAACAAGGCTTTTTCAAACTCATCGAGAACGCCACGCCCGACGGCGTGCTCATCCGCAACCTCGGCGCGATCGAGCACTTCCTTGGAGGGACGCGCTCCCGCGTGTCCCACGCACCGGGGGAAAATGGGGACACGCAGGAGCGTGTCCCTCCGGGGTTGCGGGTCATCGGCGACTTTTCGCTCAATGTCGCCAACCCGCTGACGGCGCAGCATTTCATCGCCGCCGGGCTCGAACGCGTAACCGTGAGCTACGATCTGAACATCGAGCAGGTGCTCGATCTCCTCGCCGCCGCGCCGCCCGCGTGGTTCGAGCTGACCATCCACCAGCACATGCCGATGTTTCACATGGAGCACTGCGTCTTCGCCGCGTTCATGTCGAAAGGGACGAGCTTCCTCGACTGCGGACGGCCGTGCGAAAAGCATCGTGTCCATCTCCGCGATCGCGTGGGCATGGAGCATCCGCTCCGCGCCGACGTGGGCTGCCGCAATACGCTCTTCAACGCCGTGCCGCAGACCGGCGCGCGCTTTTTCGCCCAACTCGAAAACGCCGGGCTGCGCGACTTTCGCATTGAGCTGCTCGAGGAAAACGCCGCCGAGGCCGAGCGCGTCATTCGTGCCTACCAGACCCTGATCACCGGCGCCCGCGACGGCAACGAACTGTGGCGCGACCTGCGCGCGCAGTCCCAACTCGGTGTCACCGGCGGGACGTACCAGTCTGTCTGAATCGGAGGGACGGGCTCCTGCACGTCCCCGGCTGGCGTAACAGCTTGGTGCGTGATCACCCGCCGCCTCGCTGCGCTGGCCCGGACGGACAGGAGCCCGTCCCTCCGTGGGCGTCACGCGGTCTGGAGCGGCTCCAGCGCGAGCGGGGCGTCGTGGTCGAGGAACTCGGTGCAGACGCGGAAGAAATCCGCACGCGACAGCACCCGGCGGATGGCGTGGAGAAACGGCTCGCTCGGCTCCACACCGAGGCCGATGAAATTCAGATACTTCTTCATCTTCTGCACTTGGGAAACCTCGCCCGCGTCAGGCGAGCAGACGGCTTCGTAAAGCGCGTGGATGTAGGCCAGCAGATCGCGCCCGCACGGCTGGAAGATCGGCTCGCCGCGACGGTGCTCGCGAATTTGCCGGAAGATCCACGGGTTGCGGATCGCACCGCGCCCGATCATCAGCCCGCGCGCCCCGGTCAGCGCGAGGACTTCGGCGGCTTTGTCGGCGGAAGAGACGTTCCCATTGGCGATCACCGGGCACGGCAGCGTGGTGACGGCGTGTGCGATGAAGTCGTAATGCACCTCGCTGCGATACATCTCTTTCACCGTGCGCCCATGCACCGTGACGAGGTCGAGCGAGTGGCGGCTGAAGATGGCCAGAAGTTCATCGAAGCGCGCGGAGTCGTCGAAGCCGAGGCGCGTTTTGACGGTGAAGGGGATCGTCACCGCCGCGCGCAGCGCGCCGAGGATGCCATCGACTCGCGCCGGATCGCGCAGCAGGCCGCCGCCCGCGCATTTGCGATAAACGACGGGCACCGGGCAGCCGAGGTTCAGATCGACGGCGGCGATGGGATGCCGCTGCAGTTCGCGCGCGGCTTTGACGAGGCCGGCGATGTCATTGCCCATCATCTGCGCGACGACGGGACGGCCCGTGGGATTGTCGGTGATCGAGGAGAGAATGTGCGGATCGAGCCGCGAGTCGGAGTGAATGCGGAAGTATTCTGTCGTGTAAAGATCGGCCCCGCCGTAGGCCGTCATCAGCTTCCAAAATGCGTGGTCGGTCACGTCCTGCATCGGCGCGAGCGAGAGCACCGGCTCGGGCTGGCGGAGCAGTGCAGTCAGCGAAGTGTGGGCGTCCGACATTCCCGCGACCTTTCCGCAGAGGGCGTGCGCGGGCGAACTATTTTGCGGCTATTTCCACACCTTTGAAGCTCGCGTCGTCCAGGCCGACGAGTTCGCCGGTGCTGTCGGAGAATTTTTCGACGGGCGTGCCCATGCGCTTCAGCATGGAGACGTAGAGATTGGTGAGCGGGGCGTTTTTCTCGTAAGCGAGGTGGCGACCGGTGGCGATGGTGCCGCCGCCGCGGCCGGCGAGGACGATGGGAAGCTTGTGCGGGTCGTGGGCGTTGCCGTCGCTCATGCCGGCGCCGAGGAGAAGCATGGAGTTGTCGAGCAGGGTGCGCTCGCCTTCGCGGATGGCGCGCATTTTTTCGAGCATGTAGGCGAACTGCGCGTAATGCCACGTGTTAATCCGCTCGTACTGGGCCATCTGCTCGGGGGCGTTTTTGTGGTGGGAGATTTCGTGGAAGCCGCCGCTGACGCCTTCGAGGAAGGAGAAGTTTCGCCCGCTGACCGCGTTGCCAAACATGAAGGTGGAGACGCGCGTGGAGTCGGTCTGGAAGCCAAGGACCATGAGGTCGAGCATGAGGCGGACGTGCTCGGTGTGGTTGCCTTGGCGTTCGCTGACGCGGGCGGGATCAGCGTAGGCGTCGATGCGCGCGCCCAGTTCCTTAATGGCTTTTTCGGCGAGGCCGTCGCTTTTCACCGTGCCGCTCTGCCGCTTGGCATCAAAGGCGATGCGCTGCTCCACGCCGCGGACGCTTTCGAGATATTCGTCGAGCTTCTGCCGGTCGTCTTTGCCGAGGCGCTGCTGGAGGCGTTTGGCGTCTTCGAGGACGAGGTCGATGACGCTGCGATCCTTGGCGGCTTCGGCGGCGCGGCCGGGCGTGTTGGAGCGGAAGAGGCGGTCGAAGGCGGCGCGCGGGTTGATTTCCTTGGCGAGCGGGGTGGTCGGGGTGTTCCAGGCGATGTGCGCGCCGTAGAGCTGGGTGTAGCCGACGTTGGTATCGACGCCGGTCGCGGGGGCGTCGATGCCGAGTTCGAGCGACGGCAGCGGGGTCATGTGGCCGACGCGTTTCGCCGCGACCTGATCCATGGAGACGGCGCCGCTGCGCAGGTCGCTGCCGGTGGTGCGGGTGATGGTGGTACCGGTGAGGAAGCCGCCGGTTTTCACGTAGTGGCCGTCGCCGGTGTTGCTTGCGGCGTTCCAGAGGTTGCGGATGACGAGGAGCTCGTCTTTGTGCGGCGCGAGCGGGGAAAGGATGGGCGAAAGCTCGAAGTCGCGGCCCGCGCCGGTGGGGTTCCATTTGCCGGGGCAAATGCCGTTCGGCATGTAAAGCACGGCCATGCGCACGGGCGAAGCGGCAGCTCCGGCGGCGAGCGCGGTAGCGGGGCGCATGGCTTCCAACCACGGCAGGCAGAGCGTAGCCCCGAGGCCTTTGAGAACGGTGCGGCGTGAGATGGGCGTGGTCTTCATGTTTATTGAGCGGCGATGGCGGCGGTGCCGCGGCGGTTTTGGAAAGGGTAGCTCTTCACGATCTCGAGGACCAACGTGTTCACCCGATAGTCCGCGCCGGCCAGCGCTTTCGCGGTGCGGCGGACGGTGGGCACGTCGTAGCTCTCGATGCCGCGGTTGAGCGCGTAGGCGTACATTTTTTCGGTGACGTTGCGCACGTATTCGTCCTTCCGCTTCAGCAGGATCGCCTTCAACTCGACCGGGCCGTTGAACTTTTCACCGGTCACCATTTCGCCGCTGGAGTCCACCGGCGCGCCGGCGATGTCAGTGCGCCAGCGGCCGATAGCGTCGAAGTTTTCCAGTCCGAAACCGAGCGGATCCATGCGCTTGTGGCAGCCCGCGCAGTTTGCGTCCTGGACGTGCGCCGCGAGCTGTTGGCGGAGTGTCAGGCCGTCCTTGGGTTTGTCGTTCGTCGGCAGACTTTTCACGAGCGGTGGCGGTGGCGGGGGCGGGGTGCCGAGGATTTGCTCCAGGATCCATTTGCCCCGCAAGACCGGGCTGGTGCGCCGTGGATACGAGGTCAGCGTGAGCACCGCACCCATTGTCGCGACGCCGCCGCGGTTGCGATCCTTCAGTGCCACACGCTGGAATTTTTCGCCGGTCACACCATCGAGGCCGTAAAGCTTGGCCAGCGGTTCGTTGGCGTAGGTGTAGTCGGCGTCGAGCACGCGGAGCAGACTCCCGTTTTCACGGAGCAGCGCGTGGAAAAACTCGATGGGCTCGGCCAGCATGGCGTCGCGCAAGGCAGGCGTGTAGTCGGGGAAGCGTTTGGCGTCTGGCTGCGCGGAGGTGGTGAGTTCATCGACCCGTAGCCACTGACCGGCAAAGATTTCCGCAAAGGCGCGAGCTTTCGGATCGAGCAGCATGCGCTTGACCTGCGCCTCCAGCACAGCGGGCTGGCGGAGGGTGCCGCTGTAGGTCACGCGGAAGAGTTCGTCGTCCGGCATGCTCGACCAGAGAAAATACGAGAGACGACTGGCCAGTTCGTAGTCGCTAATCGGCGAGGCGTTCAGGCCGCGCGGCACTTCCACGCGGAAGAGGAAATCCGGCGAGACGAGCACCCCGCGCAGGGCGTACCGCACGGCGTCGTCGAAGCTCTCGCCGCGCGCATCGGCCTGCGCGAATAGTTTCAGCAGCAACTCGATCTGCGCGGGCTCGACGGGCCGACGGAAGGCGCGGGCGACGAAGCGCATGATGTTTTGCCGCGCGGCGTCCTCCTTTTTCAAAGCCGGCCCTGGCCGCACCGTGATGATGCGCTCCGGTTTCGTTGCGGCGAGCAGCTTCGTGGCGACGGCGAGATATTTTTCCACGAGCACGGGCGGGGTGAAGAGCGTCGCAGAGTTGTTGTCGAAACCGCCGCCGCCGCCGCCGTCGGGCGGGAATTCATCGGCGGGATGCGTGTCGAGGCCGAGCAGGTCGCGGATGGTGTTGTTATACTCGTGTTTGCTCAGCCGGTGGAGCACCGGCTTGCCGGGGTCGCGCGGGACGGACGCCGGATCGGGATCATTCAGCGCGCGCTCGAGCCAGGCGATCACGCGCTTGCGTTCGTCCGCGCTCGGCTGCGGCTTGTCGTCCGGCGGCATGGCCTCATCGCGGAGTTCGGCCAGCACTTTGTCCCACACCAGCGGGTCGCGGTAGAGCGCGGCGAGGTCTTTGGCCTCATGGAGTTTCACCTCGCCTTTGGCCTTCTCCGCGCCATGGCATTTGAAGCAATACGTCTCCAGCACCGGCCGCACGTCTTTGGCAAAATCCACCGCGTCCGCGCTGGCGAGCGCGAGGAAAAGCAAGGTGACGGTGAGGCCGAGGCGCATGCGCACGGACGACCGTCGCGCGTCTGGGTTTCTTAGTCTAGGTGCATCATCGGACTGCCCCTCGCTTGCAGGCTCGCCAAGGTTTTCGCCAGTCCCTAGCGTCGCCGTCGCCCCACCCATGAACCCCAAACTTCTGGTCGCCCTTGTTGCGGGCCTTGCCGCCGCTGCCTTTTTCATCGGCTTCGTCGTGGGCGGCGGACCGGATGAAGGCGCCACCACCGCGGGTTCTGGACGTGTCGATGTCGGTTCCGATGGGTCTTCCGACGGCTCGCGCGGGCTGGCCTGGAACGGTTCGGACTCGGTGACTGACCGGCGCGGGCGGGTGCTCGGAAACCTGCTCGCCGCCACGCAGGAGACCAATGAGCTGACGCGCTATCAAAGAATCTCCGTGGCGGTCAGCGAAATTGGACCGGACGAAATCGTGGCCGCCCTCGAAGCGGCAAAGAAATTCAAGGGCGAGCGCGCGACTTTCATGGTGCCGCTGCTCATCGCGCGCTGGGCGGATTTCGATCCGAAAGCGGCGGCCGACTACGCGCTGACCAGCGGCACGGGGTCGCGCTACGAGCGGGATTATGCGCTCAATGCCGCGGCGTCGGCGTGGGCGAAGAAAGACGGGGCCACGGCGAAGGCGTGGGCGCTGGCGCTGGAGGATCCGACAAAGCGGCGGACTGCGCTCGTCGGCGTCGCCGCCGGGTTGGCCGAGCAGGATCCTGCTGCCACGCTGGGTTGGCTGCAAAGTTTGCCGGCGGATGTCCGAACGCGCGATGTCTATGGACAGGTCTTTCGAGCGTGGGCGGCGCGCGATCCCACAACGGCTGCCCAGCAGGCGCTCTCGCTGCCCGCGGGCGGGGCGCGGTCGCAGGCGATTTCGGGCGTGGCGAACCGCTGGGCTGAGTCCGATCCCGCTGCGGCGCTGGCCTGGGCGGGCGGTCTTTCCGAACTTGGTTTGCGCGGCGACGCACAGCGCCAGATCCTCGCCCGCTGGGCGGAAAGCGATGCCGACGCCGCGCTTGGGGCCGCGCGGCAGATGCCCGCAGGCGCGCCCCAGCGCGGCGCGCTCTCGGCCATCATCACCGAAGTGGCGCAGCGCGACACCGCCCGCGCGTTGCAACTGGCCGAGGAAATTCCGGCCGGAATGCAGCGCAACGAGGTGCTCAACAATCTCGTCCAGCGCCTGACTTGGGAGAATCCGAAAGCTGCCGCCGAGATCGCGGCTACCCTCCCGCCCGGGGAAAGCCGCGCGCAAACCCTCCGTCGAGCGCTCCAGCAGTGGGCGGAGTCCTCGGCGGCTGAAGCTCTTGCCTTTGCCCAAAAGGAGCTGCCTGCGGGCGAGGAGCGCAATCAGGCGGTGCGCCAAGCTGTGCAATCGTGGACGCGAAGCGAGCCGCAGGCGGCGCTCGCGTGGATGGCGCAACAGCCGGAAGCGAAGCCTGATGAACTGCGTGGGATGCTGCAAACCTGGGCTAATCAGGATCCGACCGGTGCGCTTGCTTGGGTGAAGGGTCAGCCCGAGAGCGTGGCGCGCAGCGCCTATCTCGCGGGCGCCATGGCCGGGCTGGCGCAGCACGAGCCGCAACAGGCCGCCGCGATGATCACCCAACTGCCCGCCGGTGAGCTCCAGCGCAAGGCGGCGGCAGATATCGCCGGCTCGTGGGCCAATCAGGACCCCGTCGCTGCGGCCAATTGGGCGCAGCAACTCGGCGACGAAACCGCCCGCGCCGACAGCGCGTCGCGTGTCGCTCGCACCTGGGCGCGGCAGGACGCGGCCCAAGCCGCAACGTGGCTGGAAAAAATTCCTCCGGGGGTGACGCGCGATGCCGCCGTCAGCGGCTACGCCGATGAAATCGCCGGGACGGACCCCAGCGCCGCGATCGCTTGGGCCGAGACGATGGGCGACGCGGCGAAGCGGGAGAAAGCGCTCCAGCGGAATTTCGACCGGTGGAAGCGGACCGACGAACCCGCGGCCAACGCCTGGCTCGCCGCGACTCCCGCGCTTAGCCCCGAAGCTCGTCAGCGCCTTCAAGCGAAGTGAGCAATTTTTACCCCAGTCCGGCGAGCAGGGCGCGAAGGCGGTCGAGGCTGGGGATGGTAGCGACGACTTCGCGCAGCGAGTTCAGGGCGGCGGGGATGTGGTCCAGAAAAGCCGTGCGGCCGTCCGCGTGGCCGAGTTTGCCGTAGGCACCGAGTGCTTGCATGAGGCGCTGCATGGCGCAGAGGTCGTAAATGGTGCGGAAGTCCGCGGCCTCGTGCCGGCCGGGGCCGTGGAGGCCGCTGAGGTAGTGGGCCAGCAGCTCGTCGCGCTCGGCCGTGGTCAGGCCGACGTAGGGATCGAGAAGCAGCGAGGCGAGGTCGTATTGGGCGAGGCCGGGGCGCAGGCCTTGGAAGTCGATGAGGCAAACCTCGCCCGCGCGGACGATGATGTTCTGGCTTTGGAAATCGCGGTGCACGAGGCAACGCGGCTGCTGCGCGAGATGCTCAGCGATCTCGTGCAGTCGCTCGCGGTCGCCTTCCACTTCGAGTTGCGCCGGATCGAGGCCGAAGTGACGTCCGAGGCAATGCTCGAAAAAGTAGTCCTGCTCCCAGCGATAGAGCGCGGCGTCAAAGACGGGCTGAAGGATGGTGAGCGAGTCTGCCCCCGGCGCGCGGTGGGCTTGCGTGTGGAGGATGAGCGCCTGGTCGAGGGTGCGCTGGTAGAGCGCACGCCGGCGCGGCCACGAGTCCTCGCGGTAGCTCCACAGATCAGTTTCCCCAGCGTCCTCCATGATGATGAGGCCCTCGCTTTCATCGTGAAAATGCGTGACCGGCACGCGCACGCCGACGCTGGCAAGGAAGCGCGCAATGGCGACAAAGTGTTTGTTCTCCGGCCGATCTTCGCCATAGCGCACGAGGATCAGCGTCTGGCCCCCGACGTGCATGCGCCAGAATTTGCGGCCCGAGCCCCCTTTTTCGATGGGCAGGACGGAGATCGCTTGGGAGTGGAGCGGGCTGGGCATGGCGGGGGAGAAAAGTGTCGCGCCCGGGGCGGCGGGTGCCGAGCGATTTTTAGGCGATGTCGTGGTCGATGTGTGTGCCTTCTGCGCGGGCGGCGCGGGTGACGATGCAGCGGGTGAGCTCTGCGCCGGCCGCGACCTCGGCATTTTCCCAGACGATGCAATCGTGCAGCCGCGCACCGGCGCCGATGTGCGCGCCGGCCGCGATGGCGGTCGCGCCGGTAATCAGCGCGTCGGCGGCGAGGTGGGCGGTGGCGTCGATCCACGGCGGTTGCATGGTCCCGGGCAGCCGCGCCGCGAGGACGGCGTGGACGTCGAGGTATTGTTCGCGCGAACCGAGGTCCCACCATTCGCCGTCGTCGATGACGATGCCGCCGAGGCGGCCCGTGGCGCGGATCATTTCGCAGAAAATCGGCACCACGCTGATCTTCGTCGCGGGCGGAATGCGGCGGAGAAACTCCGGGCTCACGACGTAGATGCCGGTAAAGAGAAAGCGCGGTTCGGCCGCGGGATCGATGCGTCCGCTGATGTCGGTCACGTGCCCTTCGGCGGTGTCGCAGGCGACCTGAAGGGGGCCGTCTTTCGAGCGCAGGACCATCGTGACTTCGTTGCCACTTTCGCGGTGCAAAGTGAGCGCCGGCTCGAGCGGGAGGTCGGTAAAGATGTCGCCGTTATAAACGACGAACGGCTCGTCGCCGAGCAGGTCGCGCACGTTCCAAATGCCGCCCGCGGTCTCGAGAATTTCGGGTGACTCATGGCGAAAATGCAGCTCCGCGCCGACGTAGTTGTCCTCGGTGAAAAACTCGGCGTAACGCTCCGCCTGCCAATGCGTGTTCACGATCAGACGCTCAATGCCGACGCCGCGCAGGTGGTCGAAGGCGTAGGTGATGAGCGGACGGTTAACCACCGGGATGAGCGGCTTCGGCCGGCGCAGTGTCAGCGGGCGCAGACGCGTGCCGAGACCGGCGCCGAGGACAAATGCTGTGCGGATGGGTGACATGAAGCGGTGGAGAGTGCCGGGCGCTGCTGCGAAAATCCATTCCCTTCATTTCCGAGCTACATTTGTGCGCAACCCGCGCCACGCTTTCCCGTAGTCTCCGAGGAAGCCATGAATACCCCATCCGCGCCCCGGTCTTTTCAAACCACCCGCTGGTCAGTCGTGCGCCAGGCCGCCAGCAGCACCGATCCGGCCGCCCAGCGGGCGCTCGCCATGCTCTGCGAGGCTTATTGGTATCCGGTCTATGCCTTCATTCGGCGCTCGGGAAAAGGTGCACACGATGCCGAGGATCTCACCCAGGGTTTCTTCGCCCGCCTTTTGGAAAAGGGGATCCTCGCTACGGCGGACCCATCCAAGGGAAAGCTGCGCTCCTTTCTCCTGACCTGCGTCCGCAATTTCACCGCCGACGAGCATGCGCGGGACATGGCGGTCAAGCGCGGCGCGGGCGTGCTTGCGAGCTTCAATTCAGACCGGGCGGAAGAGTCCTACGCGACCGAACCCGTGGACAATCTGACCCCCGACCGACTTTTCCAGCGCCGCTGGGCGCTCACCGTCCTCGACTTCTCGTTTCAGCTTTTGCGCGAAGAATTCGCCGCCGCCGGCAAAGCCGACCTATTCGACGCGCTCCGCCCATTCCTCGGATTCGGTCCCGATCCGGAAAAACGTTACGACGAAGTATCTGCCGGCTTGAGTCTGCCGATCGGCACGTTGAAAAACCACGTCTTCCGCTTGCGCCAGCGCTGGCGCGAGCTGCTCTTCGAGCAGGTGGCGATCACCCTCGACGAACCCACCTCCGAGGACATCAAAGGCGAGTTGAGCGAGCTGCTCGCCTGCGTGTGATCCGCCGTCCCGTAGCACGAGCTCATGCGGCCCTCCGCCTGAATCCAACTCAACGCGCGCAGCGCCCCTTCATGAAAAGAGCGCGAAGTCCATGGCCGCAAAGCGCTGCGCAGACGTTCGCCTCATGTGGAGGGCCGCATGAGCCACTTGATTGCGGTCCCCGTGCGCAAAAAATATTCTGCCTCCCTTGCAACCCGGCCTCGAAATCCCCGTAGCACTTGGATAGAAGCACCCACGCTAACGCGCGGAGCGGCATAAGCGAAACACCCGAAGCCCACCATGAACCCCGAAGAACCACCACCCGAACAGCCGACGCGACCGCCACCGTCTGGTGGAATGGAGGGGCTCGATCCCGCACAGCTTTTCGCCCGCGCGCTCCATACCGTCCAACCGTCCATCGGCCAGACCGCGTGGATTCCGCCGGAGCCGGAGGAACTGGCCCGGCTGCTCCCGCAATACTGCATCGAGAGCCTGCTCGGGCACGGCGGCATGGGCGCAGTCTATAAGGGCCGCCAGCCCGATCTCGACCGGCCCGTGGCGATCAAGCTGCTTCCCGCAGAAATCGCCGCCGACGAGCAATTCATCGCCCGCTTCCGCCGCGAGGCGCGCACGCTCGCTAAGCTCCAGCATTCCGGCATCGTCAGCGTCTATGATTTCGGCCAGACGAGCGAAGGGCACCTCTACTTCGTCATGGAGTTCGTCGAAGGCACCGACCTGCATAAGATCCTGCAGGGCCCTGGCCTGAATCCCGCCCAATCGCTGGAATTGATCTCCCAAGTCTGCGATGCGCTCCACTACGCGCACAGCAAGGGCGTGATTCACCGCGACATCAAACCCGGCAACATTTTGGTGACGAGCGACGGACGGGTGAAACTCGCCGACTTCGGCCTCGCCCGTCCGATCAAAGGGGAGAGTTCCGTGCTGACCGGCAGGAACGTCATGATGGGCACCGCCGACTACATGGCTCCCGAGCAGCGGGACGGCCACGCGGATCAGCGCGCCGACATCTATGCGCTCGGCGTGATGCTTTACGAAATGCTCACCGGCAAGCGTCCGCACGGCGTCTTCAACCCGCCCTCGCACCGCGTGCAGTTGGATATCCGGCTCGACCAAGTGGTGCTTAAAGCCCTCCAACAGGCACCGGAGCGCCGCTACCAGCAGGTCAGCGAGATGAAGACCGATGTGGATCGAATCCGCACCACGCCACCGCCGGCACTTGGCGCTGACCTGCCGGCCACGAAAATTGATACCGCGCCACCAACTCCGCGCCAGAAGCGATTTGCCCTCGTGGCCGCTGCAATCCTCGCGTGCGCAGGCGCAGCAGGCCTTTTCATTTGGGAAAGAATGCGGAATCCCTCGCACACACCGTCAGCCGACGGCATCGATTCACGCCAGAAGATGCCATCACCAGCCCCGCAAAAAACACTGACGCCTGCTGAGGCCGAAGTGCTCACAGCAAAGGTCCGGAACGCAACAAAGGAACAGCCCTTTGTTAACACGCTTGGACAGGAATTTGTGCCGGTGCCCGGAACCCAAGTGCTTTTCTGCCGATGGGAGACGCGCGTGAAGGACTATGCGGAGTTTGCCAGAAAACACTACGTAGATGATTCGTGGACGAGGCAAGAGCTTGATGGCGTGCCAGTGAGCCGCGCGCCGGAGTATCCCGTCTGTGCATTGGGGTGGATCGATGCAAAGGCGTTCTGCCAATGGCTCACGGAAAAAGAGATCTCAGAAGGAAAACTCCTGCAGGGAATGTCGTATCGGCTGCCGACGGACGAGGAATGGAGCCGCGCGGTGGGGTTGGCGAAAGAAGAAGGTGAGACACCGAGGGAACGGAGCGGGCAGAATCGGGTGGACTACCCGTGGGGACTCGGCTTTCCGCCGCCTAAGGCAAAAACGGGGAACTACACGGACGCGGCGTATCATGAGAGATTTCCGAAGTATTCTTGGATGGAAGGTTACGCTGATGGACACGCCATGACCTCACCGGTTGGGAGCTTTGCTGCCAACGCGTTTGGTCTTTACGACCTCGGCGGCAATGTATGGGAGTGGTGTGAAGACCCCTTTGAGCGAGAAAGCACTAACCGCGTGCTGCGGGGTGCTTCGTGGGACCATTTCGAGCCCGATCTTCTACGGTCCTCGACCCGGCTACACCTCGCACCCGCTTACCGCTCCCGCAATAACGGCTTCCGCTGCGTCCTCGGTCCAGCGAGCGGCATCCCGGCCACCGCCGCCAAGGACGCGCCTTTCGTCAACTCCCTCGGCATGAAGTTCGTGTCGGTGCCCATTTCCGGTGGGCCGCCGACCGGGCAGCGTGTGCTCTTTAGCGTGTGGGAGACGCGGGTGCAGGACTACGAAGTTTTCGTGAAAGAGATGCAGCACGAGTGGGCGAAGCCACCGTTCCCGCAAGATCCCACGCATCCGGCGGTGAACATAAACTCGGACGACGCGCAGGCGTTCTGCTCCTGGTTGACGGCGCGTGAGCGGAAAATGCAGCGGCTCGGTCCAGCAGAGCGCTACCGTTTGCCAACTGATCATGAGTGGAGTTGTGCTGTTGGGATCGGTGAGCTCGAAGACCCCGCGAAAACACCGTGGGAGAAAAGCATGAAACTCGCGGGCGTGTATCCATGGGGCATCACTTGGCCTTCGCCGCCCGGCGCTGGTAACTACAGCGGCACGGAGGCGACGGGTCACAAGATGTGGGAGGGCCAGCAAACTAGGGCTGACTATCACGATGACTTCCCGACGACGGCTCCGGTGGGCAGTTTTGCCGCTAATCGTTTCGGCGTCTTTGATCTCGGCGGAAATATTTGGGAATGGGCCCAAGACCCTTCCAAAACTGCTGGGGAACCCTGGCTGATACGCGGTGCTTCATATGGAAATGAGGACTTTCGCTTGTCGTCGTCATATCGCGGTCACGCCGCCGAAATACGTCCCGGCAACTACGGCTGTCGGCTTGTACTAACGAGGTCGTCGTCTGATACAAAGTAGTGGCCTTTCCAGATTTCATCATTCTACGACGACAGTGCCCTGCTTTTGGAACAACCGGTGACATGGGCATGCTTCGCCCCTTCGCAGCGGCGGTTCTTGGCCTGCTTGCCAGCTCTGCCACTCTTAGCGGCGGCGGACGCGACCAACTCGAAGATTGGGGTCCCGCGCACCACACACCAAGACCGACGACGAATCTGACTCTGTAATTTTCGCTGCGAAGCTCTACCTTGCGAGATTACGACTAGACCAGCGGAGCGCCGCGCTGGCGGGCAAACTCACGGATTTGCCAGCACAGCCAGTTTTTCTCGTCTTCGGTAAGGGCGGAGCCGAAGCGAATCTTCCGCTCTCCGGCGGCGATCTCGATGCCATAAATCGGCTGATAGTTTTGCGAGTAAAATTCCTTTTTCCGCACGTCGGTAAGGTCGCTGACGGGCAGCTCGTAGTCTTTGTGCAAGAAAACCTTCCGGCGCAGCCGCACGGTCTGCGGCCCGAGCGCAAGCTGGTGGCAAGCGAAAGACAGGCGCAGCCCGGCATAGAGCAGACCCAGGCCGACCGCGGGAAAGAGCCCCATGAGCAACAACTCGGCAGGCTTCTGCCGCAATCCGCCCGGTTCCAGGATAAGGGCGGTCAGGATCACACCGACGATCAAGTTCCACATCAGGGCCATCCACAGCAGCCCGTGCCACTTGCGAGGCCGCGGGATTTGGTAAAGCCACGCACCGTTTTCCGCGACCATCTCGATCCGCGAATCGACGGGTTTGGGAAATGGACCGGGCGGGTTGGCCTTGGCTTCAACCGAGGCTTTCACGCCGTCGTCGAAGCGGAAGGTGTGGGCGCATTTCGGGCAGGGCACGGCTTTGGTGAGTTCGGCGAAGGTCTCAGGCGGCGCGGCGGTGAAGGGTTTGAAGCGGTGCTGGCAGCGTGGGCAGGTGAGTTCCTGCGCGGCACTTTGCGCGAGCTTGAGGAGGCCTCTTTTGAGCGTGCCGATCATCGGTCAGGGAACGCGCACGCGCAGGCGGAGGAAGGACTGGCCGCTGCCCAGCGGGTGCGTGGTACGGATGGTCACGAGTTCCGTGCCGTCGCCTTGATCCACGGGCAAACCGACTTGATGCGTGGCGGCATTGACCCGTGTCCAGCCGGTAAGCGTGGTGGATTCCTCGACGATATAGCTGAGGCCTGGCGGTGTGGCGGTGCGGCGGCGGAAAGTGATGCCGAGCCACTGGGTGCCGGCGTCCGTTACGGGATGCACCTGGGGCTGCTTGTCCGGCGGATCGGCGACCGTGGGATTCAGGCCAAAGGCGAACTCGAAAAGATTGATGAACGCGTCGCCATCGCCGTTCGCCGAATCCGTGGCGCTGCCCGTGCCGCCCTGGCCAGGAAAATACTGCTCCCGCCACTGCGTGAGCTCGCTGTGCGCTTCGTCGTAGATCGCTTTGACGAAGGGATTGCCCGAGTCCGGGAACCAACTGCGGAAAAGCAGGATGTCGCCGCTGCGTACGGCGTCCACGAGCAGCGTGTAATTTGCGGCCCAGTCGGTGTCCTTGGGCTCGATGATGGTGAGCGCCTCGGGATAGACAGCTTTGCTGCGCGCACGAGTTGAGGTGAAGCCGCCGCCATTGACTTCGCGATACGGCGCAGCTCCCGCCCAGTCGGCGGTGCGTGGAATTTCCGGGATGACGAGGACGTCCGGATGTAATGCGTGGAGAGCGGTGTAGATCGAGGAGCGCAGCAGGCGTCCCACGAAGGTGCCGTGGTTGTCGAAGGTCCAATCGACGTTCGTATCGAGGTAGAAAAGAGTGCAGCCCCAGCGATTCTGCGCGTAGGTGATTTTGTTGCTGAGGTTGGCGAGGATATCGAAGCCGAAGTTATCGTGATCCCACACGTGGCCGCTCCCCACAAAGCCGGGGACGATGCGCGAAGGCCGCAGGCAGACGCCGGTGCGGAGGCCAGCGGTGGTGAATTTGGCGAAGAACTCGTCCGCGATGCCGTCCATCTCCGGCGCGAGACTGGCAATCACGCGCGGGTCGCCAGCGTAGGTGATGTAGGGATACTGCTCGCCCTCAACGTTCCAGAAAATCATGCCCTGCGCGTTCATCGTGAGGAGTCGGGCGACGGTGTCGTCGGCGCGGGCAAGCATTTGCTGGCGAAAGTTGGCGATTCCGGCGGGAGTGAGCGTGTTGAGGTTGGGTTCGTTCAGCCAGCCACGGGGGTTCGTCGCTGAGGAGTGAAAGCCGCTCGCCAGAAAAACCGTGCCGATCGCCCGGCGGTCGTTCCACGCGAGCACGGGCGGCGCTTGCGCGCGGAGGGCTGCGTGGAGGTCGGGGATGAGGGATTCCGGGTCCGTCCCAGCGGGAGCAAAGCGCAGCGAGAAGCGAAATTGCGCGCTGCTCTGCGGGGCGATGCGCGGATCATCCGGGCAATCCGTGACGAGCGTGGTCATCCGCACGACGCGGGTCTGCTGGCCATCGGGCGAGGTGAAGCCAAACTTCAGCGGCGCGCCGGGAGTGTCGTTGCACGTCACTAGCACGCCCGTGCCGTAGTCCGCGGGGATGGCCGTGAGGTCGTCGATATTTAGCCCCGCCATCTCGTTCCCATTCGCCCACCCGCTGCCTGCCGGCACGCCGGGAAAACGCACGCGCATCAGCCCGACGGCGAACTCGACGATGGTGTCGGCGCTGTTGTTCGTCGCGTTTACCTCCATGGTCAGCCGGCTGCCCGTGGTGACGTAGGACACCGTCACCGAACCCCAAGGGTAGGTGACGTTCAGCCGTTTTAGCACGGGATCGAAAGCTCGCTGGGTCGGCCCGACCTCGTAGCGCGTGCCGCCCGCATTTTGCAAAATCACACTCGGCTGCACGAACGGATCGGTGATGAACTCGAAGCCGTTGTAGCGGAGAGAAGTCAGGCCGTTGGCCGAGAATCCTGTCACCAACTGGGCCGACAAACGGCCTCCCGCACCAAGCAGAATGAGCGCGGCGAAAAGAAAGAGTCGGAGACGATGGATTGGAAAGGGCAACATGCGGCGGCCGCGAGAACGCGGCGGAAAGTCCCTCGGAAGCATTTCCTGGGCAAGTCGCGTTTCGGTGACGACCGCCGGCCTTAGCGCTGCACTTTCCAGCGAGTCTCGGGGGTCAGGTTGATGTCCTCTTTCTTCACCTCAAAGCCGCAGGCCTGAAGAAGGTAGGTCACGCCTTCTGCGCTGCTCATCGTCTGCTTCAGGCTGTGCGCGAAAAGCTCGATGTATTCCTTGTAACTCTCCAGCGCGAGACTCCCCTCGGCGACATAGCGCGCCAGCTCCTGATCGTGGCTCTCGATCATATCGAAAAGCGCCCGCCGCAGCCGCACGCGCATCACCGGATCGACCACGAGCTTGAACGGATTCGCGCCGGGATCGGAGGGCAATGGTTCATTGGAAATGTCGAAATTTACGGTAGTCAGGGCGGTGTCGTTCATGGCGTCAGGCGGGTGGTGTTTTGAAAATCGAAAGCACCGAACGCTAGGGCGCGCCGTTGCGATGGACAAACCATCTTCGCGGATTCGGCACGCGTTGGTCAGCGAGCAATTCCCGCGACGGCAAGGGAGGCTGCTTTACGCCGCCTGCGGCGTCGCGTCGGTTGGCGTAGGTGGTTCACTATTTTGGTCCCCGCCGCGGTAGCTCCGCCACAGACTTAGCGGCAGCGCGCCGAGGGCGATGAACGCCATTTGGCTACCGACGAACGCGATCAGCGCCACGCGCTCCTCGTCCATGAAGCCGTAGCTGTGTAAGCCCACGCCGAGCATGTTCGTGCCGAAGAAGGACCACGTCGTGACGACGTTCCCAAAGATCGCGAGGTTCGCCAGACCGCGCTCGCGGACCATGCCGCCCCAGCGCGCGTGGAGGATGAGGATGTTCCAGAGCACGATGATGAGCGCGCCGTTTTCCTTCGGATCCCAGCCCCAGAACCGGCCCCAGCTTTGATCCGCCCAGATGCCGCCGAGCACCGTGCCGACGAAGCTGAAGAGCGCGGCGAAGCAGATGATCGCGTAAATCATCTGTGCCATGGAGCGGCGGAGCGCGGCGTCGAGCGACTTGGTGAGAAGCCCGCGCAGGACGAAGACGATGGCGAGGAAGCCGGCCACGTAGCTGCTGGCGTAGCCGAGGGTGACGATGACAACGTGCGTGGCCAGCCAGAAGTTGGTGTCGAGCACGGCGCGCATCATTTCCATGGTGTCGCCGGCGAGCGAAAGGTGGTGGGCGACGAGCAGCGTGGCAAAGCCGATGATCGCCGAGACGATGACGCCGATGGAATTGCGCCACACGGTTTCGAGCACCAGCCCGAGGATCACCGAGCCCCAGCCGATGAAGACGGCCGCGGAGTAGAGGTTCGTCACCGGCGGACGCCCTTCGAGGATCATGCGGAATGCCAGTCCACCGGTATGGATGGCGAGTGCGAGCAGGCAGAGCAGCACCGCAGTGCGGCGCAGCCACTCCCCGCTTACCGGGGCGAACCAGAAGAACAGAGCGCACAGGACTACAGCCACGTAGATCGCCATGGCGTTGGTAAACGGCGAGAGGCGGTTGAAGAATTGCTCGCGGTCGGCTTTGGCGATGACCTGGCCAAATTGCGGCTGAAGCTGCGCGCGGTAGTCGGCGACGGCGGCATTAAAATCGGCGGCGCGACCCGCGCGAAGGGCGTCGCCGATCTGCGCGTAGGCGCGCAGCGCCGGATGGGGCGTGCTGCCGCTGGCGGCGGACATGAGGGCATCGCCGGTGCCGCGCCAGGCGTCGGGCGATTTCACCGGATCGGCGGAGGGGATGAGCAGCGGCTGGCCTTTCATCGACATCGCTTCGAGGCGCACGAGGTCGCGCTTGAAAGCGGTCAAGGCCGCGACGTCGTGCGGCTTTCCGTCGCGCGAAGCGATGAGCGCAGCGCGGCCGGCCGCAGTGCCGTCGAGGAAGGCGTTCATCTCGGTCTTCCAATCGACGGCGTCGGCCGGTTTCATTTCGTCGGCCATTTTCAGAAAGTCTTCCGCGCCTTCCGGTGGGGCGGCTTTCAGCGCCGCGAGCACGTCGGTCACGCGCGGTTGGACGAGGTTTTCCAAGCGCCAGAAAAGCTGCACCTGGCGCAAAAGTTGGATAACGGCGCGCTGGTAGGGCGACTGCAATTCCGTCTTCACCGCCCCGGCCTGCCGGCCTTGCTCCTGGAGCGCCGCAAACTGCGGGCGGAGTTGGGCGTAGGAGAAATGTTTGGCGTCCTCCTTCTTCGTTTCATCGGGCTCGATGGTCAGGCCGAGCGTCTGTTTCAGTTCGAGATTATCGACGCGAAAGACGGGGCGCGTTTCCGCCAACTCGGGCTGGAACATGACCTCGGCGATCCAGCGCGAGGCCGGGATCTGGCGCTTTTTGTCCGAGACGTTCGGTGCGGCGGAGTCGAGGCCGGTGGATTTCTCGCGAAGCTGCAGGAGCGAGTTGCGGCCGAGGGAATCGAGCGGCTGAAAGCGCCCGTTGGCGATGAGCGGAATGCTGCCGAACTTCTCCCAGTCGAAGTCCTGAACCTTCGCGGGCCGAAGCCCGCCAAAGGCGTAAACGGCGAAGACGGCGGTGATGATCCAAGGGAGCCACTTTTTCATGAGGAATATCCGAAAAGGTTGAGCGTGAATTTCAGGACAAGATAGCCAAGCAGACCGATTTCCAAAACTCGGGCCGCGATGGCCCCGAGGCCGCCCTTACGTGTGCCGCCGAGCCGTTTGCTGAGGAACTTCACGAGGTGGAAGCGGAACTGCACATACATGCCGATGGAGACGACGTAGCAGCCGATGTAGGGCGCCAGCCAGCTCGGGTTGCGGACGACTTGCAGGGCGCTGGTGCCGCGTTGCGGGTCGTCCTGATCGCGGCCCATGCGTGCCTGGTAAAAGGTGAGCCCGGCGTAGCGGAGCGGGTGATTCATGTAGATGTCCACCTCGCGGGATTCGCGGGTCCCGCTATCGACCACGCGCACTCGGCTGCGGAAGTTTTTCGGAATATCGGTGCCGCGATAGTTTTCGTGGCTGGTGGTCAGCAGCGTCATTTCAAACGGCTGGTAGTAGCGCTCGAAACGCAGCTCCGTGCGGAATTTTTTCCCGCCCACCTCCAGCTCCTGCGGGGCGCTGCCGAGCAACGGCAGCCAAGGCGTGACCAGCCAGGTGCCGAGACTTTTGCCGGCGTCGAGCAGCTCGATGTAGGCGTAGGGCAGATTGCGCGAATCCATGTCCTTGGCCTCGGGGCGCGGCTCGATGGCGAGCTGCGGGCCGACGCCCTGCGTGGCGATGGCCGGGCCATCGACCATCGGCCCGCGGCGGCGGATTTGGCTATTCACGCCGTGCTCTTTCACGCGCACGGTGAAGGGCAGCTTTTCGTGCCGGATTTCCGCGCCTGTCTTGAGCATGGACTCCGGGATGACCACGACTTCCTCGCGCCCGTCGCCGGTGTCCCGGATGAAGGCGAGTTCGTTTTTTAGATGGTGCTCGGCGTAGCTCTTGGTCTCGCCTTCCTTGAACTCGATGTAGCTCTCCAGCGCCAGTTCCTGGGTGAGCAACTGGCCGAGGAGCAGGAGGATGACCCCGCCGTGCGTGAGGTGGATGCCAAGTTTGTCCCAGCGCCAGGTGAAACGGTGGATGAAGGCCGCGGTCAGCCCGGCGAGCAGCGTGAAGCCGATAAGATATCCGCCGGGAAAAAACGGCACCGTGAACTGCCACCCGAACAGCCGCAGACGCTGCGGCGGAATGAACCAGCTCTCGAACCAGATCTTTTGTGCCTTCCACAGGCCCTCATCGACCTGCGCGAGCGTGCCGAAAAAGATGAGCAGCACCGACAGCGCAAGCAGCACCACGGTGAGACGGAGAGAGGTGAAGAACTTCCAGATCAGCTTCATGGGGCGGTTTGCACGAAACCGACAAACGCTTCGCGCGCCGCGTTCACGGCGGGAGCGTCGCCCATGAGTTTGTAAAACCACCAGCGTCCTGCGCGCGGGATGATCGCCCCGAGCATGGCCTTTGTGTCACTTTTCAAATCGACAAGCTGCGCGCCGGGCGCGACCGGGAGCGCGGAGACGAGAGGCTTCAGCCCTGCTTCGTCCACGGGATCCAGCCCGATTTGCCGGCGCCAGCGGTTCACATTGGCCAGGGTGCCGCCGCTTTCACTGGGGAAGACGCTGACGAAGACCTCGGCTTTCCCGCCGTCCTTTTCGGGAACCGCGAATTTCGCCACCTGCATCTGGCCCGCCGCAAGCGTCTGCCAGCCCTCCGGCACTTTCCATTTGAACTGCGCTTCCGCCGCCGGGGCCGCGGGAGTTGGCGCCGCGGGTGTGGCTGGAGCGGCGGGAGCCGCCGGCGTGGTATCCGCTACCGTCGTGAGCGCCGTGCTGGCTTCCTTGATCCGCACGGTTTTCAAAAACTCCACGAACGCCGGCTTCTGCGCAGCGACCACGGCTTCCGGCCCTTGCAGCTTGTAAAACCAGCTCGCGCCGTCGCGATGCGCGAACGCCGTGACGATGCGGATGGTCTGCCCTTCCCGCTGGCCGCTGATCTCAAATAGCTGGCCTGGTGCGCCGCCGATTTCGACTGCGGCGAGCGCCTTCGAAAGCTCCCCTTCAGCCAGCGCCGGCTGGCCGACTTGCTCGCGCCACATGTTCACGATCATCCCTTCCTGACCGGCCATGCTGCCGAGCGGGGTAATGTTCACGCTGGCTTCACCCGCGTCAGTTTTGATGCGGAGATTGGCGAGACTCATCGAGTTCGACCCCGTGTCTTCCCAGCCGGTCGGCAGCGTGTAGGCAAGCTGCGGGCGCACGGGATTCGCGGCGGTCGTGGGCGTCGAGGTGGCGTTTTCCGCGGTCTTGATCGGCGCTTCTTTGGCGACGGAATAGACGCGGATTTCTTCGCGATCGCAGGCTCCAAGAGTCAGTGCGGCGAGCGCGGCGGAGGTGGCGGTGAGGGTGGGGAAGGCGGGGCGGCGTTTCATGGGAAAGGGGTGGAGAGGTAGCCGAAGATCGGCGCTCATGCCACAGGGCTTTTCGGGTGGGGAGACAATCCGGTTGCGCGGGAGTTCTTAGCGCGGCGGGTCCGCCGCCGTTCCGGGTGGAGCATGCGACCCGCGTGCCCTTTGCGGCGACTCGCCGCAAAGATGTGGGGCGCGCGGCTTCGGGGCGCGGCTTCGAATAAGGACGCGCCGCTGCGAAATCACGCGCCCACGGGTGTCCTCGGCGGGTCGCCGAGGACGGCACGCGGGTCGCGTGCTCCACCCGGAGTCGGAGGTCACCCCCGCGCGGCTTCGATGATCGCCAGCGTCTGGTGCACGTTGGCGGCGATGCTGTGCTGCGCGCCGAGCGCAAGCAGTCGCGGGCGGATGGCTTCGCGCAGCGCTGGATCGCTCCACTTTTCCAGCGCCGCGGCAAGCGCCCGGATATCATCGGGCTGCGCGACAACCTCACCCTCGACGCCGGGCTCGATGACTTCAGCAAAGCCGTTGTGCGCCGTGGTGATGACCGGCAGCCCAGCCGCGAGCGCCTCAAGACAGGCATTGGAAAATGGCTCGTAAAGCGTCGGCAGGATGAAGGCGTCCGCGGCGGCGAGATAGCCGGCGACGTCCTTGACCGGCCCGAGAAAGCGGACGCGTCCGGACCGCGGCAGCCCACGCCGATGACCGCGACCGGCGACGAGCAGCGTCGCGTGCTCCAGCCCGGCCGTATTTATGGCCTGAATGGCAAAGCGCAGTCCCTTTCGCTCCCAGCCGGAACCGGTGAAAAGCACGACGAATGCGTCGTCGCTCAGCCCGAGTTCGCGCCGGATCGTGGCACGGGTGCCGACCGGCGGCTCAAACGGAGGCACGCCATTGTGCACGACGTGGATGCGTTCCGCCGGGTAGCCGAAATGGCGCACGATCTCCGCTTGCACCAGTCGCGAGTTGGCGATGACTAGGCGCGCGCCATCGGGAGAAAACAGCCCTCTTTCCAGCGCGAGAATTTCGCCGTGTTTTGCGCTAAACCGCCGCAACCACGGCTTCCACACCGGCTCAAAGCACGCCCGCCGCTCCAGCCACGCCGCATGGACACCGTCGCCGGCGCGGTAGGCGTCGCAGCCATGCACGCGCTCAAAGCTGAAAAGGAAATCGCACTTCTCCCCGGTCCGCGCCGCGCCGAGCGCATCAGCAAACTGCTGCGGCGACCCGCTTTTCACCTGCACATGCGCAAACGGCCAGGCCAGCCGCGGCCATTGCTCGGTAAAGAGCACGCACTCGTGCCCCGCCGACACTGCGGCCTCCGCAAAGCGCCGCAGGTAGATCTCCGCCCCCCCCGTGCGGGCGTAGCCGCGGCGGACAAGGCCGATTCTCATACGGGCTCCGCCGGCAATGGACAGAGATGAAACACGGATAATGAGGGCGACAAGAGCGGCATCTTGAATCCGCGTTTCCATCGTGTCCATCCGCGGCTTTTCATCTCCGCATTTCTACCTAAACTGCGCGCCCCTTGGACCTGCCCAAACATCTCCTCTACGCCACCTCCGCCCGCCTCGGCGGCAGCGGGCTGGATGCCGTAGCGCTGGAATCCCTGCGTGCGGCGGAGCGAGCGGGCATTCTCGGTAAAGCGTTGGCCTTTGAGAATCGGCAGGCCGAAATCCCGGCGGGGCGCATCGTGTCGCTGCAGTGGAATCCAGTGCGGCTGCTCTCGGGGCTGGGCAGCGCGTTCTACTACGGCGCGAAGAAGCATGTTCTCGACCGGACAGCCGCGCGGGAACTCGGGCGGGGCGGCTACGATCTGTTTCATGGCTGGTCCGGGGAAAGCGTGCGGACTTTGCGCACGGCGCGACAGCGTGGTGTTCCAACGGTCATCGAGATTCCGACCTGGCATCGAAACAAAGGAAGAACCAAGCCCGCCCGACGGACAAAAAGCGAACGCGAGCGCGCCGAAGCCGGCGGCTGGTCGGGGATGAAAAACCGGCTGCTTGTGACGCGGCAGCAGATGCTGGAGGAGTACGACTTGGCCGATCTCATCCTCGTGCTTTCGGAAAAGGCCGAGGAGACGTTTCTCGCTGCGGGAATCGCGCAGGAAAAGCTCTTCCGGCATCAACGCGGAGTAGATGTTGCGCGCTTTACGCCCGCGCCTCAGCCGCCGGAAAAGTTCGTGGCCATTTTCGTCGGCGCGCTGATCAAACGGAAAGGCGTGCATCATTTGCTCGAAGTCTGGCGGCGGCTGGCGCTCAAAAATGCGGAGCTGGTTTTGGTCGGGACCATCCACGAAGAGATCCGTCCGTATCTGGACCAGTTCGCGGGCGGGAATGTCCGGCTAGCTGGTTTTGTCGAACGCGTCGAAGACAGCTACCGTGCGGCCCGCGTCCACATTCTGCCGAGCGAGTGCGAAGGCAGCGCGAAATGCACCTACGAAGCCGCCGCCTGCGGTCTGCCGCAAATCACGACGCGGGAAAGCGGTGACGTGGTGCAGGACGGCCTGAATGGCCTGATCATCCCGCCGAACGATCCCGACGCGCTCGCCGCGGCCATTGAGCGACTTTACGGCGATCGCGCCCTCGGCGCGCAACTCGGCGCGGCGGGCCGGACGCGAGTGGTCGATAATTTCACCTGGGAGCATTTCCGCGCGCGGCTGCTGGAGGCGTATGGCGTGGCGATGGCGAAAGGATCGAGATGACGACAACGACCCAGCGGCGCAGCCGCAGGGATTGGGGAGCACAGGCCGCTGGCCTGTGGTTTCCGGCGGCCCGCCGGAAACACTTTCTCGCGGAGCGAGCGGAAAGGTGGCGGCGCACCGGTCCGGTGTCCCCGGGAACTCCGTACTTCGAAATCGGGTGTGGGACTCGCGCCGACAAGACCCGGCCACCGATCCGCCGCTTTGCCGCTCGCTCCGCAAGAGGTTTCGGGCGAGCCGCCCGAAACGACAGGCCGGTGGCCTGTGCTCCCCAACGCGCGGCTGCGCCGCGCACGTCGTGAAAATCCTCGCGCTTCAGCTCAAGCGGATCGGCGATCTTGTCCTGACGACGCCGGCGCTGGCGGCCCTGCGTGCGGCGTGGCCGGAGGCGCAGCTCACGCTCGCCGTCGCGCCGGGATGCGCGCCGCTGCTGGCGGCGATTCCGTCGATCAATGCCGGCGTGGTATTGGGCAAAGGGCGCGGTTTTGCGCCGTGGCAGCAGGTGCTCACGGGGGCGTGGGATGTGTGCCTCGATTTCACGGGCACGGATCGCTCGGCACTGGCCGCGGGACTTTCGCGGGCGAAGGAGCGGATCGCCTTCGAGTGGGTGAAAAAATCGAAACTCCGCGCGGCGGCGTTTCATCGCTTCGTTGATTCGCCGGTGCGTGAGCGGCACACCGTCGATCACTACCTCGATCTCGCCGCTTCCGTGACGCCGATCAAGACCTCGCCACCGCCGAAGCTACAGGTTCCACCCGCAGCGAGCGCAGCCGCCGCGAAAATCTTGCACGCCCACGGCGTCACCGGCCCCTTCGCCGTGCTCCACCCCGGCACCGCCCGCCCGGAGAAATACTGGCTCCCCGAATGCTGGGCCGGGGTCGCACGCCACCTAAGCGCGACGCACGGACTGACCTGCGTCATCACCGGCGGGAGCGATCCCTTTGAAATGGCGCACGTCGAAAGCATCCTCGCGAACTGGGAGTCGCAGGCGGGTTTTTTGACCACGGATTTCACGGATGACCCGGATTTTCAGAGTCCGAAATCCGTGTCATCCGTGAAATCCGTGGTTCCTCTCTCCGGCGGAACGGTCGTGAGTCTCGCCGGCCAGATCGACCTGCTAACCTTCGCCGCCGTCATCGCGCAGGCCCGGCTGTGCGTGAGTTGCGACACCGGTGCCGTCCATCTCGCCGCCGCTTTTCAGACGCCGCAGATCGCACTTTTCGGCCCGACGAACCCCTTCCACTGGCGACCGCGCCACGAGCGCGCCCTCGTCCTTTCGGCGGCGCGACCGGACGCCCCGCTCACCATTTTTACCCCACGCATGAAGGGCGCACCGATGGAGCGCATCTCGACCGCCGCGGTCATCCGTGCTATCGACTCCCTCCTCGCGGGGGGCGGAATGGATTGATGGATTATTGGATGGATGGATTTCTCCATTCATCCATCAATCCATTCATCCACGCGCCCACGCTTCCCACATGGCCTCCAAAAGAATCACCCGCAACGCCGCCGCCAAAATGAGCAACGCGGAGCTCTTGCGCGCCGGCTGGGGACCCTATCGGCGGCTGCTCGGCTACCTGCGGCCCTACCGCGGGCGCTTTCTGCTCGGCATGCTTTTTGGCGCGCTCTTTGGCGTGGCCAATGGCGCATTCATCCTGCTGATCCGGGTCGTTGTGCCGGTGGTTTTTTCCGACGGCGCACCACAGGCGATCAAAGCCCCAGCCTGGCTGCCATTCCAGCTCCCGGAAATTCGCCCACACGAGGTCGGGCTGGGGGAAGTCATGGCGATCTGCGCGACCATTCCGCTGCTCATGGCGGTCCGCGGGCTTTTTTCCTACCTGAATGCCTACTGCCTGCTTTGGGTTAGCCAGCGCGTGCTCGATGACATCCGCCAGTCGCTCTTCCGCCATCTGCTGGCCCAGTCGCTGGAGTTCTTCAACCGGGCCAAATCCGGCGAACTCGTGCAGACGGTGTTCAACCAGACGCGCGTCGCCCAAGCCGCGCTGACGCAGATTGCGGGCGACATCGTGAAGCAGCCGATCTCCATCCTGTCGGCCCTCGCCGCCCTGCTCGTGATCGACGCGCGCTTTACCGTGCTCGCCTTCACCGTTTTCCCGTTGTGCCTTTTGCCCGTGCTCATCATCGGCAAGAAAGTGCGCCGCGCGGGTGCTCGCGAGGAGGACGAGGCAGGGCAGCTCATGGTTGTCATGCAGGAAGCCTTTGCCGGCATCCGCGTGGTGAAAACGCATGCGCGCGAGGACTACGAGGGCGGGCGTTTCAGCGAGGCCAATTTGAAGATGTTGCGCTTTGCCATGCGCTGGAAAAAGGCGCAGGAGGTGGTCACTCCCATGGTCGAGACGGTGTCTTCGCTGGGGATCGTCAGTGCGCTGGTCTATGCGTGGTATTTCAAGCTGCCCTTCGGCAGTTTTCTCGCTCTCCAGGCCGGCCTGATCCTGCTCTACGATCCGGCGAAGGCGCTCGGGAAGATGAACATCCTCATGCAGAAATGTCTCGCGGCGACGGGCAAGGTTTTCGAACTCCTCGACCGCGCCCCCGCCATCGTGGATGCCCCCGGCGCGACCGCGCTAAGTGCGGTGCTCGGCGAGGTGCGGCTGGAAAATGTAAGTTTCAGCTACCCTGGCAAGGACGCGCCGGCGGTGCGCGGCATCACGATCCATGTGCCCGCCGGGACGACTTGCGCGCTGGTCGGTGCGACGGGCGCGGGTAAGAGCACGCTTTTCTGGCTGCTCCAGAGGCTCTACGAACCGACCGCGGGAACCATTCGCATCGACGGGCACGACATCCGCGAGGTCACGCAGGCCTCGCTCCGCGAGCACATCGCGATGGTCAATCAGGATACCTTCCTGTTTCACGACACCATCGCCGCGAACATCCGCTACGGCCGACTCGACGCCACGCGCGCGGAGATCGAGGCGGCGGCGAAACTAGCTCACGCGCACGAGTTCATCCTCGCGCAGCAGAATGGCTACGAGACGGTCATCGGCGACAAAGGCTGCATGCTCTCTGGCGGCCAGCAGCAGCGGTTGTGCATCGCCCGCGCACTGCTCAAAAACGCGCCCATCCTGCTCCTCGACGAAGCGACCAGTGCGCTCGATTCCGAGACCGAGAAATACATCCAGGAGGCACTCGAGACTTTGGCCAAAGGCCGCACCGTGCTGGCCATCGCGCACCGCCTTTCCACCATCCAAAAAGCCGACCAGATCGTGGTCCTTGAAAACGGGGTCATCAAAGAAACCGGCACGCACGCGCAGCTCTTCGCGCAGAGCGGCTACTACCGCCGGCTCTACGATCTGCAATTCAACCGCCACCACGGCGAAGACGTGCCGCTGGCGGAACTTACCGCCACGCCCTAAGCTCCGCCCATCGTGAAAATCCCCGCCTTCCTTTTCGCCCTCGTCCTGCTCCCGCTCGCTGTGCGCGCGCAAGGCACGATTCGCGCGACCACCGTCATGTTGCCGGACGGAAGCACGTTGACGAAGATTACTAATCCGGACACCCGGACGCGCGAAGCGACGATCACGCAGGCGAATGGCAAGGTGGTGAGCCGCACGCTGTACGCGCTGAATGCGCAAAATTTTGAGACGGGCGCGACGCACTACGACGGCAAGGGGACGGTGCGCTACAAGGAGATTTATACTTTCGATTATTTGGGGCGGATTACGGAAAAGAAATTCTTCTCCGGCACCAACCAGCCGCTCGGGCGGCGGGTTTACATCAACGGCGAAAAAAATCAGGCGCGAGTCGAAGACTACGATGCTGCGGGGAATCTGATCTCCAAGTCGGGCCAGCCCGGTGCCGGAAAAAGCGGCACCCCGGACGCGCGGCGAGCCGTTCCGGTGCGCTGAGTCACTGCGCTTAAAATCCACCGAGCGCCTGCAGACGCTGGGCTGAGGCTGGTTGCGCAGTGCCGAGTTCCTGGGCGAAAAGCGAAACGCGGAATTCTTCCAGCAGCCAACGAAAGGCCTCGCGCTGCGCTGCCGGGACGCGCCTTTCCCAGCTCTCAAATGGCGCCAACTGCTTCGCCTTCTCGGCATCCTTCGCCGGACTGACGACGCTGCGTTCGGCACGGATCTGGACGGCGCGGAGGTAGCGGTGCAAGTGCGGCAGTTGCGCGTGCGGCGTGCGCGCGAGGAAATCGCCGGGGAGGAGTCGTTGGAGATCCGCATCAAGGCCCGTGTAGCGATTTGGCGCGGCGAGGATTTTTTGGCGGAGATCAAGCAGCAGCTTCGTGGTTTCGCCGAGCTGATAAGTCAGCGCCGGCAGCGCGCGCCGGGCGGCTTCGAGCATGGCGATGAAGCGCGCCTCGGTCAGCGGGAAGAGCGGCTGAACCTGGAGGACATGTGCGAGCAGATGCTCGTAGGCCGATTTCTGGAGCAGTTCCGGTGAGGCGTGCGAGGCACCGGGTGCTGGGAGCTTCGCGCTGATCTGCTGGAGCGCGGAGTGAAAGCTGGCGGCTTGTTTGGGCACGTTCGGCAGATGCCGGGCGAGGCCGCTGAGTTCTTTCCAAAGCCGCGCGAGATCGCGGGCGAGGACGAGTTCTCCCAGCCGCCGCACGCCGGACGGGGAGGCGGCTCCTGCTTCTTCGCGTTTGCGGAAAAGCCGCACGTCCACTTCACCCTCGCGCAGTGCCAGACCGGGATATGCCAGCAAGGGCGCGCCGGCGACTTCCTCGACCACGATAGACTCCGGGAGATCGCCAAACGACCACAGCGTTACCGCTTTCCGTCCCCAATGCCGCGCGGCATTTTCCCAGGCGTCCGAGCGGACATCGCGGCTCTCGACCTGCAAATGAATCGCCGCGAGATCGCGGCCTGCGGCGACGGTTTTGTTGCCGCCATCGACGACCTCCACGCGCGGCTGCAAATGCGCGGGCAGGCTTTGCGCCGGCCAATCCGCGGCGCGCACCGGGACGCGATATTTCCGCGTGAGGAACTCCGCCAGCGCGGTCAGGAAGTCGGCGCGTCCCGGTTGAAACTCGGCGGCGATCTCGCGGATCTTCTGCTCCAGTGGCATGAGCGGTTTGCGCACGGCTTTCGGCAGCGCGCGGAGAAGCACGGCGATCTGCTCCTCGCGCAGACCGGGGACCATCCACGTAAGCTGACCGGTGGTGAGCTGCGCGGCGACGGGCAGCGGCACGCGCACGGTTACGCCGTCGGTGTCGTCGCCGGGCGTGTAGGCGTAGGTCACGGGCAGCGCGGTGTGGCCGAGCGCGACTTGGTCGGGAAAAAGCGTGCGGTCGTAGGTGGCGTCGTCGTCGCCGATGAGGTCGGCCTCGGTCGCGCAGAGGAAGTCTGGTTCGCGGGTGAGGCGTTCGCGGACCAGCTTGTTGAGTTCGTGGACCGAAGAGACGCCGGTGATGCGCGCGGCGTAGAATTGGTAGAGCGATTCCTCCAAATCATGCGCCCCCCGGCTGCGGACGCGGGTGAGCGCGGTTTCGATCTTGGCGCGCACCTTGCCGTTTTCAACGAAGAACCGGTGCGGCAGCCGCGCCTCCTCGCCGACCAGCGCGCCCCGGATGAACAGCTCCGTGGCCTTCACCGGATCGATGCGCCCGAAGTCCACCAGCCGCCGCACGATCTCCAGCCCGCTCACCAGCACGCGCTCCAGGACCAGCACGCGCCCGGCTTTCGCGCTCCAGTGCGGCTCGGTGTGGCGGTAGTTGCAAAGATGCGCGCCGAGTTCGATGACCCACTCGGGATTGATGCCGGCGACGGTGCGCGCGAAGAGCTGCGACGTTTCCACGATCTCGCCAGCAACGATCCACGGGGGTTGTTTGCTCTTGTCCTCGGGCTTCGTGGCGGCGCTTTGTTTGCGCGGCTTTTCGCGGCGTTCGTAGAGATTTGAGCCGGGAAAGAGCGTGGTCAGGCGCTCGCCCGAGGCTTTGTAAACATTCCGCTCCTGCCGCAGAGCGATCTGCCCGAGCAGGCCGGCGAGGATGGAGCGGTGGATAGCGGAGTAGCTGGCTTCGGTGTTAGCAGATTGTAGGGCAGGCGCTCCGCCTGCCCGGCTTCGCGTTGCGCGGGCAGGCGGGGCGCCCGCCCTACAATTTTCGCGTCTGGGTGCGTCGTCTTCCACCGCGTCAGCAAGCTGGCGGTGGATGTCGCGCCATTCGCGCATGCGGGACGGAGAAAGAAAGTTCGCTTTGCAGAAACGGCGGAGGGCGTTGCCGCTGCCTTTCGTCTCGGGCTCGGGGGAGGCGCGCCAGATGTTCAACAGGCTGAGGAAATCTGAATCTGGATCGCTGAACGCCTTGTGTGCCGCGGCGGCGGCTTCTTTCTGGTCCTCGGGGCGCTCGCGCGGGTCGGGCACGCTGAGACCGGCGGCGATAATGAGCATCTCGGGCAGCGCCTTTTCCATGCGCGCCTGGAGGAGCATACGACCGAGTGTTGGGTCGATGGGCAGGCGCGCGAGTTCGTGGCCGAGCGGGGTGAGTTCGTTGGCGTCGTCGAGCGCGCCGAGTTCGTGGAGGAGCTGGTAGCCGGCGCGGACGGACGCAGAGGCGGGCGGGTTGAGAAAGGGGAAGGTCTCGATGTCGCCAAGGCGGAAGGCCTTCATCCGCAGAATAACTTCCGCGAGATTCGCGCGCTGGATTTCCGGCTGGGTGAAGCGCGGGCGCTTTTCAAAATCGTCCTCGGCGTAGAGCCGGATGCAGGTGCCGTCCTGCACGCGGCCCGCGCGGCCGGCGCGCTGGTTGGCGCTGCTTTGCGAGATGTCCTCGACGGGCAGGCGCTTGGTGCGCGTGCGCGGGTTGTAGCGGCTCATGCGCGAAAGGCCGGCGTCGATGACGTAGCGGATGCGCGGCAGGGTGATGGAAGTCTCGGCGATGTTCGTCGCGACGATCACGCGGCGGCGTGGGCCGGGGGCGAAGATGCGCTGCTGCTCGGCGGCGGGCATGCGTCCAAAAAGCCCGATCACTTCGACGCCAGAGCCGAGGCTGCCTTCGAGCAGTTCGCGCGTGTCGCGGATGTCGCGCTCGGTCGGCATGAAAACGAGCACATCGCCGGCCTCCGACTCGATGAGCGCGTCTTCCGTGGCGCGGACGGCGGCTTCGATGTGGCTGAGTTCCTCGTCCTCGCGTGCGTGGGTTTGAATCGGCGCGTAACGGATTTCCACTGGCCAGAGTCGTCCGGAGACTTCGATGATCGGCGCACCGCCGAAGGCTTTGGAAAAGGCCTCGGTGTCGATGGTCGCGGAGGTGATGAGCAGTTTGAGATCGCCGCGTTTGCGGAGCAGGCCCTGGAGGTAGCCGAGGAGGAAGTCGATGTTCAGCGATCGCTCATGAGCCTCATCGAGGATGAGCATGGAGTAGGCGCGCAGCAGCGGGTCGGACTGGATCTCGGCGAGGAGGATGCCGTCCGTCATGAACTTGATCCGCGTGTCGCGCCCAGTGTCGTCGTTGAAACGCATCTTGCAGCCGACCTCGCGGCCCCACGCCACGCCCAATTCCTCGGCCACGCGCTTTGAGACGCTCAGCGCGGCGACCCGCCGCGGCTGGGTGCAGCCGATCTTCCCGCGCTCGGCGAGCCCGGCGTCGAGGCACATTTTGGGCAGCTGCGTGGTCTTGCCTGAACCGGTTTCGCCGGCCACGACCACGACCTGATTTCCGCGGATCGCCGCGACGATCTCTTCACGCCGGGCGCTAATGGGGAGGTCGGGTGGATAGGAAATCGTGGGCATGGCCGGAAAACGGGGCCGCACGCTAGCCGCGAAGACCGTGGGAAACGAATACGGTTTTCCCGCCGCCGCGCCCACCGCGCGGTGGCATAGTTAAAGCTAAAAAGAGTGGGCATGACCTCGCTGAACTCCCTCAAAATCAAGCTCTACGCGGATGGTGCCGACAAAGCCGGGATGCTCGATCTTTACGCAAACCCGCTGATTCAGGGCATGACCACGAACCCGACGCTGATGAAAAAGGCGGGCATCACGGACTACGAAGCTTTCGCCAAGGACGTGTTGCGGACGGTGAAGACGAAGCCGATTTCTTTCGAGGTTTTCGCCGATGATTTCAAAGAGATGCGCCGGCAGGCGCTGCGCATGCGGGATTGGCAGGAGAATGTGTATGTGAAAATCCCGGTGTTGAGCCCGGCGGGCGAGTCGGCGATGGGGCTGATCCGCGATCTGGCGATGGATGGGGTGCGACTGAATGTGACGGCGATTCTTTCGGAAAAGCAGATCGAGCAGGTGGCGGGCGCGCTGGTCGCCGAGGTGCCGTCGGTAGTGTCGATTTTTGCGGGCCGCATCGCCGATACGGGCCGCGATCCGATGCCGATTGTGAAGGCGAGTCACGCGGTGTTGCGGGATTTGCCGCGGGCGGAAGTGCTCTGGGCAAGTGTGCGCGAGGTCTTCAATATCTTTCAGGCAGACGAAGCTGGGGCGCAGATTGTCACGGTGCCGCACGACATTTTGCACAAAGCGATCGCGATGTGCGGGCGGGATCTCAACGCGCTGTCGCTGGATACGGTGCAGATGTTTGACCGCGACGCGAAGGCGGCGGGCTACACGCTGGCTACGGAACCCGTGCGGATGGTGGAGGCGCTCCCGCTGCGGAAGGCGGCTTAGGCGGGGCGTTGAGGCGGTCGCGGAGTTCGAGAAACTCCTTTTGCTGCGGACGCATTTCGATCGCCTTCTGCAGGACGGCTTTTGCCTCGGCGGGTTTGCCGGCTTCAAAACGCACCCGGGCGAGCAAGAAGTACGTCTTGGCGTCGTCCGGTTCAGCTTCGATGGAGCCGAGGAAAAACGTCTCGGCCAGCGGCCAGCGTTTCTCTTCCAGAGCGAGCACGCCCAAATTGTTTAGCGTGCTCGCGTGGCGCGGTTTTCCGTCGAGGACCCGTTTGTAGAAAAGTTTCGCGCGGGCGCGATCTTCGGCCTTCGTGCGCTCGTCAGTGTCGCGGTTGCTTTTTTCGAGCCAGAGATTGCCGAGGCCGAAGTTGATTTCGGAGTTCTCGGGCACGTAGGCGTAGGCGGTTTCAAAGTTGCGTTGCGCGAGGTCCAGGTCGCCGGAAGCAAGGGAACGGATGCCGGCATTGTAGTAATCCAGCGACCACAAGGCGTGATCGGTGCGCGGTATGGAGACGAGGGTCGCGGTCCCGGCTGCGATGACGAGGTAAGCGCCCGCCCCGCCCCAGTGACCGCGCGCCAGATTAACCCAAAGCTGCCATAGCCCAAAGACCGCGAGAATCATGAGCCCGGGGACCGCTGCGAGGCGATAGCGCTCGGTAACGAAGACGGGCATGAGTGCGCACATATGCAGGATCACGGCGGCGGCGACCCAGCGTGAGCGCGGAAAGAGGAGGATCGCCGGGAGTAGCCCCGCAAGCCCTAGCGCGGCAACCAAGCCGAAGCGGAGGCCTGGCGGTAGGACGCCATCGTCGCTCAAGCGTTTCATCGCCCCCACGTCGTCATATTGGAACGCGTTCCAGAAATTCCCGAACTTCACGGCCATGAGGCGTAGCCAAGCGGGGCGGTTTTCGCGGATGTAATCGTCGGTCTTCCTTTTCCAAAAGCGTGAGACTTCGGCGCGCGTAAGCGTCCTCCCGGCCTCCTTTTCGGCCATGGTGATGGAGTCCTTGAGGAGCCCGTCCTGTGAAGAGCGGAGGCCGGGCGGCATCTTCGGGTAGCCCGTAGCAGTGGGATTGTTGCCAATCCAAAAATTGATGCCGCTGTGGGCGGAGAGCATCACCGGCTCCCCGGCGATGAAGTAGTTGTGAATCCAAGCGGGAGCAGCTCCAACATAAAGGCCGCAGGCGAGAATGAGCACCGCACCGGCAATTTTCGGCAGTCGCACGCGGAACGGCGCGCTGCGCTCAACTGTGAAGATGATAGAAGTGAGGAGCAGTGGGACGGCGAAAAGGATGGTCGCCACGAGCATCGCGACGATGCCGACAAAAATGCCAAGCGCCAGCCACGGTCGCCACCAGATCGAGCGGTCCGTTTTCACGGCAAACCAGACACAGGTGTAATAGGCCAGTACGAGCCAGATCGTGGGCATCAGGATCATCGAAAAGGTCTGCGCCGGGGTGAAGAACATCCACAACAACGCTGCGCCGATGCCGATGATGTGCGGGCGGACCTCCGCAAGCGGCGAGTTTCCTTCGTCTGGGGAGGAAGCGAAGACGGTGCGCGCAATCTTGTAGAGTAGAGTCGCGACTCCGGCATCGATCAGCGCCTGGATAAGGCCAGCGGCAAAGGGATCCAAGCCGCCGGAGAGTTTGTAGATCGCGGCGAGGCAGTAGGCATAGCCGGGAAGTCCGTAGAAGGCTTTGTGGTCCGTGAACTGGCCTTGGGTAATGCGGAGCGCCCAGTCACTGTAGAATTTCATGTCGTCCCCATCCGGGATGAAATGCGGCGAGTGCGAGAACTGGATCAGGACTGCGAGTCGGATCGCAAACGCGAGAAGGAAAATCCAAAACGCGGGATATGCGCGGGCAGTTTTAAGGAGGTGGCTCTTGGGCATAGGCGCGGTCGTTCAGAGGAAGTCTAAGAGCAACAGGGCAAATACGGCGTTTTTTAGAAATTATAGTAAGTGCCGCGTTCTTGGCACCGCCATTGCTAAAGATAGTCCCGAAGTTGCGGCGCAATCCGCAAGTCACAATAACAAAACCAATAGAAATAATACATATCCTATGTTGCAGAAACTAAACACCCGTCGCGGGGGCTTTACCCTCGTGGAAATCATGATCGTCGTAGCCATCATCGCCCTCTTGGCGGCGATTGCGGTCCCAAACTTCCTACGTGCGCGCAAGCGTTCGCAGGCCACCCGCATCCTTGAAGACCTCCGCATCATTGATTCGGCGATCGACCAGTATGCGATCGAAGCCAACAAGGCGGGCAACGCTTCGGTCAACTGGACCGACGTGCAGTCCTACCTCAAGAAAGGCTCCGTGCTGTATAATTCCGGCGGTGTCGACCTCCTGCAGACTGCCTACAATGGCGGTAGCTTCACTGTCGACGGTATCCCAAAACTCAGCTCGACCACGTTTAACAAGCTCTCCGACGTGGCCCCCAGCGACTTCTGGTCACCCTTCTACTAAGCCGAGACGCTTAGCTTAGTCAGTCAGTTTTCAACCGTCCTCCTGCCTTGCGGGAGGGCGGTTGATGCTGTTAGGGTGCGTCGGTCAGATCACGAGATACCTTCGGCACAGGATATAGGCGAGCTATCACTTTAGCAATTATGAGAGAGTGTTTCGTGCCGCTTACGACAGCTCGGCATAAATAGTGTAAAGTACATTTTGGAACGCCGCCCGCAGTTGGCAGGGCGATTGCTTTACAGCATCCAGGTAGATGATTTTCGTCCTCTACCGATAACGACAACAACTTATGCTCAATAAACTAAACACTCGTCGCGGGGGCTTTACCCTCGTGGAAATCATGATCGTCGTGGCCATTATCGCCCTCTTGGCGGCGATCGCGGTCCCGAACTTCCTCCGTGCGCGCAAGCGTTCGCAGGCCACCCGCATCCTTGAAGACCTCCGCATCATTGATTCGGCGATCGACCAATATGCGATCGAAGCGAATAAGGCGGGCGGAGCCACGGTTAACTGGACCGACGTTCAGTCGTACCTCAAGAAAGGCTCGGTACTGTATAACTCCGGTGGCGTCGACCTCCTGCAGACTGCCTACAATGGCGGTAGCTTCACTGTCGACGGCATTCCAAAACTCAGCTCGACCACGTTCGACAAGCTGTCCGATGTGGCTCCCAGCGACTTCTGGTCACCCTTCTACTAAGCCAGCAAACGGTATTCACGATCTTCCAGCCGCCCACCTGCTCTTGCGGGTGGGCGGCTAATTCTTTTTTGGACGAACACCATCAAAGGTACCTGACTAGCTAATCTTTAGTGTTACTCCATTAACTTTGCTTGTTTCTCGATTCCCAGTTTTGTTTCCCGAATATGACATCAATGTCCTTTGATAGCCGAATGAAATACTTCGGCTATTGGATGACCCGACCGTGGATTGCGTGGCTGACCTGTATTGTAGCCGGATGTTCCGTATATACATCGGCACTAAATGGGGAACTGATATGGGATGATTTTTATTTAGTTAAGGAGAACCCATTCTTTCGCAGCCCTGTCTTCGGGATAGAAGTGTTCCGCCATTACCTCTTCTTTGATTCATTTTCCACTTACTACCGGCCGGTGCAGAACTGGTCCTACATGTTGGATTATTGGTTTTGGCGTGGCGAACCCACTGGCTACCATCTTACCAACATCCTGCTTCACAGCTTGAGCGGAGGTCTTTTCTTCGAGCTGCTTCGTCGATTAATTCCCGGTCTATTGGACCCGCTTGGATCAAGGCCGTGTTTGCGGTCGGACGCTTCTGCCCTGTTGATCGTGCTGGTCTGGATCGTGCATCCCATCCACAACGCGGCCATTGCCTATATTTCGGGTCGTGCCGACAGTCTCGCCGCGCTGTTTGCTTCGGGCGCGTGGTTGCTCGTGCTAAAGAGCAGAAACGTAGAGTCTTCTCTGGGGCGAACGGCACTCTCAATTGTGGCCGCTTTGGTGATGCTGCTGGCGCTATGTTCAAAAGAGATCGCCTTATTGTGGCTCGTCCTTTTTGCGGTATACGTTTTGTTCTTTGAAAAAATGTGGCCGCGCCGCGATAAAGGAATCGCTGTCCTCGCGGCCTTTTCAGTTTTCGGCATATACGCATGTTTGCACGCACTCCCTCCGCACCGAGGGCCGATGGAAAGCAGCGCTGCATTGCCGCTCGACGGACGTTTTCTCCTGATGTTGCGCGCACTCGGCGACTACACAGGGCTGATCATTTTCCCGGGCAAACTTTATATGGAGCGCGTGCTTTCAGATCCGGCGGTTTACAGCAGCGTCGCTTCCTGGCGGGCGCAGGCGCGTTACGAATACCTCACCATTCTCGGCTTGCTGGCAGCTTTGGCGGCCGTGTGGTTGTGCCGCCTGGTAGGGCCAGGGCGGCGCATGCGGTGGTTCGGTGCGTTATGGTTCACCATTGCGTTCTTACCGATCTCGAACCTCTTTCCCCTCAATGCCGAAGTCGCCGAGCACTGGATTTACCTGGCGAGCATCGGCGCGTTGCTGCTCGTCGGGGGGACCGTGTGCGCGCTACCCGCACGATGCCAGGTAGCCTGCGTCGCGCTGGCTTTGCTCGCGACCGGTCTGCTCGGAGTGCGCACCGCGCAGCGGGCGGGTGATTGGGTGAATGCGGAATATTTCTGCCAGCGAACCATCGCCGATGGCGGCGCGACACCTCGCATTCTGAATACCCTAGCTGCCCTGTATGGTGGGCGGGGCGATTTCCCGAAACAAGAGGCGGTGTTGCGGCGAATGATCACTCATTTCCCGGACTACGCTCCTGCTCGTATTCAGCTTGGCATTTGCCTGACGAAACAGGGACGCGCAGACGAGGCAGTGCCGCTTTTGGAAACCGAAAATGCCGGGGCCGAAGAAGTGTCACGGCGTTACCCACGAACTTGGCCGGCGGCAGTGCATCTTGCCCGCCTGTATCATGAGAAGCAGCGTCCGTTGGAAGCGCTGGCGGTACTTGCCGAGGCCCGGCGGCGCTTCCCTGAAACTTGGGAGTTGGTGAAATGTGAAGCCGAACTTCGGAAAACGGCGGACGGTCCCGCCGCCGCGCTGCCCGCAGTCGAAGGCTTCGCTGCCGCGCACTGGTGGCACCTCGATGCCTGGGTCACGCTAGGTCGGTTGCGTTACAGCGCAGGTCAGCCGGAGGCAGCAATCGCGGCGCTGCACGCGGCGAGCCGGCTTGATATTTACGCGGCGGGACCGCTCACGGACATCGCCCGCGTAGAGTTGGAGCGCGACCGACCCGAAGCCGCTCTCATCCAACAACTAGCCGCGCTACGCCGCGAACCCGACCAGCCCAGCCATTACCTTCTCCTTGGTAGCATCTACGAAAAGCTCGGCCGTCGTTCGGAAGCTAGTGAGGCCATAAGCAAGGCTGCAGCCCTGGTGGCGCGAGCGCGTAGCGGCTAACCGGGGTTTGGATTGCCGGCGCGTCGCCCTCAAGTCTGCTAGCCTCTCGAAAGGTCACTCCGAAACTTCTCCCGGACGACGTTCCCGGCCACCAAGGTCGAGTTGTTTGATGACGAAGGTGGGGTCGTCCGGCGGGAATTTCCTTTTCCACGCGGCTTCGTTGCCGTCGTAGAAGAGGACGAACGCGGAGTAAAAGCGCGGTCGCATCCACCCCGGGAAGACGAATGTCCATTCTTCGCCTGCCGCTCCCGGACCGGCATCGATGGCGCATGCTCCTTTAACGAAGGGGTAGAGATGTTCGCCGTCGGAGAGCACCAGCATCATCCACGGGAAACGCGTGCGTTCGCCGGTGAACTGCCAGCCGAGGCGAAACTGCATCAGCCCCGGCAGATCGCGGACGAGCTGCATCGAGCTAAGTGTGGTCGTGTCGTCGAAAACGATGGGCGTCGCGCCGTCCGGCGGAACGGGAGCAGGTTCGCCGCGGGTCAAAAGCGTGACTGAATTGCGGCTGCGGGAACGCCAATTCTCGCGCAGGAGGTAGTCGTGTAGGAGGCGCTCGCTGGACTGAACTTCATTGTCCAAGTCCGTTTTCATGCGCGGGTGATAGTAGGCGGCCACCGTGCTGAAAGTGTAGGTATCGGCGTAATCGATCAGAACGACATCGCTCGCGGGGGGGGGGATGTAGGTGGCGGTGCTGAGGGTTTTCAGGCCCTTGAGGACGTGGTGCAGAGAGACGAGCTGCTCGCGAGTAGCAAGGTGGGAAAGGTAGGGCACCGCGGCAGTCACGCTGGCCGTGAGCGGAATATCGCGCAGCATCTGCGCCTTCCATTCGCGCTCTTCCAAGGTGTTCGCGAGCTGGGGTATTTCGCGGACGAGATGGGGCGCCGCTCCCCAGTGGAAGTGGGCGAGCAAGCAGGCGGCGAGGAGCACAGCGGCGACCGTTTTTTGCGCGCGAAATTGGGAGACCGTCTCCGCGGCTGCGACCCAAAAAAGCGGGATGAACGGCGCGGGATAATGAGCGCCCAGCGACCATTCGGAGTAGCGCCACGAAAGGAGATGCTGGGCGAGGAGTGGTCCGGCGATCAAAAGCCAGCGCGGGCGGAGCAGCGGCAGGAGGAGAAACGGGACGAGCAGCGCGGGCAGCATGTTGCCGTGGGTCAGCGCGTGCCGAACCGCACCGAGCACGCGCGAGGGTTCGGTGAAAAACTTTGCGACGATGTCACCGCCGGAGGTCCCGAGATGGCCGTAAAGTTGGAGGTAATCGACGTTGCCCGCGTTCAGCGACCGGCTCAAGAAACCGCAGCAAACCAGCCAGCCCGCAGCGACGGCCAGCGGTGCGAAATCCCAGCGCAGCAACCACGCGCGTCCGCGCTTCCAATCGAGCACTGCCCAGACCACGCAGAACCACACAAGCAACAAAGCCATGTTTTCCTTCACACTCAGGACGGCGATGAACCACACCCAAAACCAGCGGCGCTTTTCCGCGAGTCGCGCTTCGATGAGCAGTAGAAGGAGCGGCGCGCTCAGGGCCTCGGGGTGGAATTCGTAGATCCCGATGCTCAGCGTGGCTGGCGTTAAAATTGTGGCCAACGCGAGGCAGATGGCGGCGGGTCGTTCGATGCCTAGGCGCTGCGCGATTCGCCACGCGGTGAATGGCATCGTGGCAAAAGCCAGCGTTTGCGCTGCGACGAAGACCATCGGGTGCGGGCAGATGGCAAAAATCGGGGTGAGCAGGAAAACGATGGGTTCCGCGTGATTGCCCATCAACGGCACGTTGAGCAGTGAGACCGTCCATTTTCCGCGCAACGCTAGCCACAGCGACTGCACGTAGAAGGCGAGGTCGAAGGTGCCGTATTGGAAGGTCCACCACTGCCACCAGGAGATGAGGAAGACGACGCCCGCAAAAAGGCCCGCTCCCCAGACGATGGCGCGTGGTGTTTTGGAGCTGACGGAGGGCATCCTTTTGGCTGATAGCGAGGGCTGATGGAAAAGACAACGACTCCCGCGCAACGCAGTGCACCGCTGGATGCCCTGCGCGCGTTGGCTGTGCTGTTGGTACTGGGCCGGCATTTTCCCGAAGCGCCGCCCGGCGCGGTGACGCCGGGTTGGATGACGGTGTGGGAGCGGGGCGGTTGGATCGGCGTGGATCTTTTCTTTGTGCTCAGCGGCTTCCTCGTTTCCGGGCTGCTGTTTCGTGAAGACCGTCGTTTCGGCGAAATCCGATACGGCCATTTTCTCGCGCGACGCGGGTTCAAAATCTATCCGGCGTTCTGGTTCATGTTCGGCGCGGTGCTGCTTTTCGCGGCGCATCTGGGGCGGGCGTTCGTCGGCTGGCCGGTGGTGCTTTCGGAGTTGTTCTTTGTGCAAAACTACGGCCCGGCGCTTTTCCCGCATAGTTGGTCGCTTGCTGTCGAAGAGCATTTCTACCTGCTGTTGCCGCTCTTGCTGCTTGCCGTTCGAGGCGAGAAAAGTGCGCCGTTTGCGCGGCTGCCGCAGTTGTTTCTGGCCGTGGCGCTCCTCGCGCTGGCGGGGCGAATTGCGACAACGCTGCTCGTGGATTTCCGCCTCAAGTCGCATCTTTTTCCAACGCACCTACGGATCGACTCGCTGCTCTTCGGCGTGCTGCTTTCATGGGGCACGCATTATCGGCCCGAGGCGCTGGAGAAGATTTGGACGCACTGGCGCTGGCCACTGGCGGCAATCGCGGCTGGACTGGCCGTGCCGGCGTTTGTCCTCGAAATCGGCAGCGGCGGGTATTTGCACACCGTGGGGTTGACCGGCTTGTACTTTGCGAGCGGAGTCCTGCTGATGTTTGCACTGCGCTGGAAGAGCGCGTGGCGTCCGCTCGCGCTGATCGGCGCTTACTCGTACTCGATCTACCTCTGGCACATTCCGGTGCGCTTTTTCGGTCTCGGTTGGTTGCCAGGCGACGCCACACCATTGGCTCGCGGGGCCGCCTACCTCGCGCTTTCCGTCGTCGTCGGGATTGTTGCGGCCTGGCTCATCGAGCGCCCATTCCTCGCCCTGCGGGACCGGCTTTTTCCCTCACGGAGTCAGTCGCCGATTACAAAATGAAGTCGGTGTGGAGGAAGCTGGAGCTGCGGCCGGAGACAATCTGCTGAATGATTTCTCGGCTCTCGGCACTGGCTTGCGCGGCGACGAGCGAGCGGATGGAAAAGCAGCGGAGGGCGTCGCTGATTGAGAGCGTTCCTTCGGCGGAATCTTTGCGGCCGGTAAACGGGAGCGTGTCGGGGCCGCGCTGGCATTGCGTGTTGAGGTTGATGCGCGAGACCTGGTTGGCGAGCGGGTCGATGAGGCGGGAGAGTTTTTCCGGGTCGCGACCGAAGACGCTGGCCTGCTGGCCGTAGTTCGAGGCGGCGATGAAATCGAGGAATTCGCGCTCGTCGCGGTAGGCGCAGACGGGGATGACGGGGCCGAATTGCTCCTTCGTGTATAGCTCCGCGCCCGGCGCGACGGGATAGACGATGGCGGGAAAGTAGAGCGTCTCGCAGGCGGTGCCGCCGCCGCTGTTGATGACGCGCGCGCCTTTCGCGACGGCGTCATCGACGTAGGCCTGCATGGACTTCGCTTTGTCGTACTCGGGCAGCGGCGTGAGTTTCACGCCTTTGTCCCACGGCATGCCGATGGGCAGCGCGCCGACGGCGGCGCTGAGTTTTTCCAAAAAAGTGTCCACGATGGATTCGTGGACGAAGAGCAGCTTGAGCCCGGTGCAGCGCTGGCCGTTGAAACTGAGTGCGCCGGTGACGCACTCGCGGACGGCGACATCGAGGTCGGCATCGGGCATGACGAGTGCGGGGTTTTTGGCGTCGAGGCCGAGGATCGAGCGGAGGCGATGCGGGCGCGGGTGCTCGTGTTTGAGGAGCTTGGCCGCGCGGCTGGAGCCGATGAAGGCGAGGGCATCGACGAGGCCGGTGCGCATGATCGGGCCGATGATTTTAGCGCCCTGGCCGTAGATGTAATTGACCACGCCGGGCGGGAAACTTTCCGCGAACGCGCGGAGGATCGGCTGGTGCGAAAGGGTGCCAAATTTCGGCGGTTTCACGACCACGGTGTTGCCCATGATGAGGGCGGGAATGAGCGTGGTGTAGGTTTCGTTGAGCGGGTAGTTGAAGGGGCCCATCGAGAGGCAGACGCCGAGCGGCGAGCGGCGCACCTGGGCAATGACGCCGGTATCGAGGGTGAAGCGCGAGTTGCTGCGGTCCATGTCCTTGAGCGCTTCGATGGTGCCGCGGATGTATTCGACGGTGCGGTCGAATTCCTTGCGCGAGTCGTCGAGACTTTTGCCGATCTCCCACATCAGGAGCTTCACCACTTCGTCGCGGACGAGGAGCATTTTGCCGACGAACATCTCCACCGCGGCGATACGCGCGGCCACGCTCATCGTGGGCCACGGCCCGCGGCCGCTGTCCCACGCGCGCACGGCGGCATCGAGCCCGGCGAGCGCGGCAGCTTCATCCATCGCCGGGACGTGGCCGATGATCGGGCGGGTGAGCGTGCCGTTTTCGCGGAGACAAAGCGGCGAGCTGATCGCGCTGGTCGGGCCGTCCCAGGTGAGCACTTTTCCGTCGAGCAGGTAGAGGCGCTCGTAGGGCGAAGTATCGAGACGGAATTCGGCCGGGATGGTGTCGGTGGAAGGAAACGCGGACGCGAGTTGCGCCGCCAGATCGGTGGTGGAAGTGCCCTGCATAAAATGCCCCTAATTAGTGCGTTGGTTGAGGTTGGTTAGCGCCGCGGAGCGTAGGCGGGAATGGGCGCGCGAAGCAATGCCCGTGTGCGCTCGGTCTGGACGCGGGGCGCAGCGTGCGTTTAATGCGAGTATGTCCGCCATTCTCGAAGACGCCCTGATCGATAAAGTGCTCGCGGGGGAGCGCATCGCGCCGGCGGATGCGCGGGAGCTTTACCAACTGCCGCTCGTGGAGCTGGGCGAACTTGCGAACCGGCGGCGGAATCTGGCGAAAGGCGCGGCGTATGGCGGGCGGGGGGAGGAGATCGTGACTTACATCATCGACCGGAACATCAACTACACGAACGTCTGCAACGTGTACTGCAAGTTCTGCGCGTTTTACCGGACGGAGAAGGACGATGATCATTACGTGCTCACGCAAGAGCAGCTCGATGTGAAGCTCGACGAGCTGAGCGCCATCGGCGGCGTGCAGATTTTGCTCCAAGGCGGGCATCATCCGAAGCTCGGGCTCGACTGGTATATCGCGATGCTCTCCCACATCCGGGAAAAGTATCCGCACATCAATATCCACGGCTTTTCGCCGCCGGAGTTTAACCACTTCGCCGAGGTCTTCGGCCTGCCGCTGCGGGAAGTAATCGCACGGTTTAAGGAAGCCGGGCTGGGCTCCATTCCGGGCGGGGGCGGCGAGATTCTGGTCGATGCGGTGCGCGATCGGATCGCGCCGCTGAAATGCAACAGCGACCAGTGGCTGAAGGTGATGGAGATCGCGCATGAACTGGGGCTGAACTCGAGCGCGACGATGATGTTCGGCCACGTCGAGACGCTCGACGACCGCATCGCGCATCTCGACCGGCTGCGCGTGCAGCAGGATGCGACGGGTGGCTTTACCGCTTTCATCTGTTGGACCTTCCAGCCTGAGCACACGAAGCTGCGCGCCGAGCCAGTCGGCAGCGGCGAGTATCTCCGGATGCAGGCGCTTTCGCGGATCTACCTGGATAACTTCCCCAACGTGCAGAGCTCGTGGGTCACGCAGGGACCCAAGATCGGCCAAATCGCGCTGAAATATGGGGCCAATGACTTCGGTTCGGTGATGATGGAGGAAAACGTGGTGAGCAGCGCGGGCACCAGCTTCCGCCTCGCGAAGGAAGAGATCGAAGAGCTGATTCGCGATGCCGGTTACGAGCCCCGGCGGCGGGATAACTGGTATGAGTTGCTGCCGTAACCGCGGGGAAAAGCCTGCTTGACGCTCTCTCAGCGAGTCCGTCTTATACGCGGGTTTTCCGCCGGGAGAGTGCTTCCGCGCGGCCTGCACTGCCCACATCGCCCATGAATTTCCGCACCCTTTTTCCGGCCGCGCTCGCGCTTTCCTCTGTCCTGCTCGCGCCCGCCGGTCTCCGCGCGCAGCAGCTTTTGCCACCCCCGCCGCCGCTAATGCCGGAGCGGGCACCGACCAGCGCGCCGATCGTGCGGGCGATCGATGTGCAGTACGCCGGCGCCAGCACGGTGAGCAAAGAGAAAATCCTGGCCAACATGCGCACGCGCGTTGGAAAACAGTACTCGGAACAGGTCGTCGAGGAGGACATCCGCAACCTTTACGCGACGGGCAATATTTCCAACGTCCGGATCTTTGGCGAGCAGCAGCCGGACGGGGTAAAAGTGATCGTGGTGGTGCAATCGAAAGCGCAGCTCACCGAGGTCCAGTTGCTCGGGGTGCAGCAGCTCAAACAGAATCGCATTCGGAAGGAAATCAGCATTAAGCCGGGCGACACGCTGAACGAAGCAACGGTGCAGGCGGATAAGGAGAAGCTGATTAAATACTACGTGGACAAGGGTTTCACTGAGGTCGAGGTGGACTATAAAGTGACGCTCAATGAGAAGCTGGGGACGGCGAGTGTGACCTTCACGGTGAATGAAGGTGGCAAAACGGCGATTCGCTCGGTGACTTTCTCTGGCAACAACGCGGTTACCGTAAAGGAATTGAAAAAAGTCGTGAAAACGACGCCCAAAGGGCTGCTGAATATCTTCACCAGCGGGGCCGGTCGGTTGAATTCCGAGCAGCTCGATACCGATGTCTCGGCCATCCGCGACCTTTATCAAAGCAAGGGCTACATGGATGCGAATGTGGCTCCGCCACAGCTCAATCGCGACGGCGACAAGGTGGATGTGGTATTCGCCATCACCGAGGGCGAGCAGTATCGGGTGGGTAAGGTGACTTACGTCGGTGCGAAGGTTTTCACCCGCGACGAGATCGATCAATTGGCGAAGATGAAGTCGGGCGACATCTACTCGCCGCAGGGTGTGCGCGGCGATGTGAAGTCGCTGCAGGACATGTATGGGACGCGGGGCTACATCGACTTTCAGGCCGGCGCGAACACCACTCCCGGGCCAAATCGGACGATCGACCTCACGTTCACTATCGAGGAGGGCGTCCAAAGCTACCTCGAGCATATCAATATTTCCGGCAACACCCGGACGAAGGACAAGGTGATCCGCCGCGAACTGCCCATCGCGCCGGGCGAACTCTTCAGCACGACTCGGGTGGACGCCGGCAAGCAGCGCCTCATGAATTTGAACTACTTCTCGAAAGTGGAGGCGTATCCGGCAGACACCTTGGTTCCGGGGCGCAAGGATTTGAACGTGCTCGTGGAGGAAAAGCGCACCGGTTCGTTTAACTTCGGCGTCGGCTTCAGCTCGATCGACAGCTTGCTCGGCTTTGCGGAAATCACGCAGGGTAACTTCGATATCACCCGGTGGCCCTACTTCACCGGCGGTGGGCAGAAATTTCGCCTTCGTCTTCAGTACGGCACGGAGCGCAAAGACTTCGTCCTTTCGTTGACCGAGCCCTATTTCTTGGACCGCGAGATCGCCGTGGGCGGCGAGCTCTTCTTCCGCGAGGCCTCCTTCGTTTCTACGGTCTATAACGAGCGCCGCTACGGCTTCGACATCTCGGCGCGCAAACGGCTCGCCGAGTTCCTCACGGGCCGCGTCAACTACACCTTGCAAAATATCGACATCTACGACGTGGCCGAGGATGCCTCTGACGCGATCAAAAACGAGGAAGGCAGCCGTGTGGAAAGTGCGCTGGCGGGCGGCCTCACGCACGACACCCGCGATTCCGTCTTCCTCACCCGGCGCGGACATCGCATCGATTTATCAACTTTCGTGGCCGGCGGTTTCCTCGGCGGCACCACCGATGACTACGGTTTCAACCTCGAAGGCGCGCAGTATTTCCTCCTGCCCTACGACACCATTCTGACCTTCGTCGGCCAGGTCGGCGTGGTCGATACGTGGGCGGACGGCGACGATGTGCCAATTTACAACCGCCTCTACCTTGGCGGTGCCAACAACCTGCGCGGCTTCAAGTTCCGCGATGCCAGCCCGAAGGACGAAAACGGCGACCCCATCGGCGGTCGTTCGCTCTGGCGGGCTACCGTCGAGGTCACCGTTCCGGTCGTCGACAAAGTCCGCGCCGCCGCTTTCTTCGATGTCGGTTCGGTCGACGAAAGCGCCTACAGCTTTAGCGGCACGGTGAACAGCGATGTGGGCCTCGGGGTGCGCCTCGACCTGCCTATCGGTCCGGTGCGCATCGACTACGCCTTCCCGATTCAAAAAGACCGGTTCACCAGCGACAGCGGTCGCTTCAATTTCAACATCGGCTACCAATTTTGAACGAAGCCGCGCGTCGCGCGTCTCAGCCACTCCAAATTTTACCCATACCCAACCCTACATGAAACGTTACCTCGCCCTCACCCTCGTCACCGCGCTTCTCGGAGCTGCTAGCGCTTCGGCCCAGACCATGAAAATCGGCACTGTGGACATGAAGAAAGTCTTCGAGTCCTACTACAAGACCAAGGATGCCGAAGCCAAAATCAACGAGGCCCGGAATAACGCCAAGAAGGAGCTCGAAGACCGCATGGATGTGGCTAAGAAGACTCTCGATGAGGTCAAGAAAGTGGACGAGGAAATCTCCAAGCCTGAACTGAGCAAGGATTCCAAGGAGCAGAAGGTGAAGATCCGCGGCGAAAAAGCCGCCGAGCTGCAGAACATGGACCGCGAAATCCGCGAGTTTCAGCAGTCGCGCGAGAAACAGCTCCAGGAACAGTCCGTGCGCATGCGTGCCGGCATCGTCGATGACATCAACAAGGTCGTCGCTGACCGGGTGAAAGCCGAGAATTTTGACATCGTGCTCGATAAATCCGGTCCCAGCCTCAACGGCGTGCCGATCGTCCTTTATTCCCGCGACACCTACGAGTTTACCGACGCCGTCGTCACCGCTCTGAACAAGAACAAGGGCAAGGAAGCCCCTGAGCCGGCCAAACCCGCGGCCAAGCCGGGTGCCGCTGGCAAACTCCCGTAAAGAAACTTTGCCCGTGCTATCATTCACGGTGCAGGAACTGGCCGCCCTCGTGGGCGGCCAGTTTGTTTCCGGGGCTGACGGTTCTACGTCGATTCACGGTGCCGCAGCGATAGCGGACGCCGGCGAAGGCCAGCTCACCTTCTTCGGCAACGTCCGCTACCTGCCGCAGCTCAAAGCTTCTCGCGCCAGCGCCGCCCTCGTCCCCCTCGATTTCAGCGAGCCGATTTCGCCCATCGCCATCCGGGTTGAAAATCCGTCGCTGGCCTTCGCGCAGCTCCTCGAAAAATTCGCGCCCGCGCCCATTGTTTTCCCGCCCGGTGTGCACTCCACCGCGGTCGTGGGTGCTGGCGTCACCCTTGGCGAAAACGTCTCCATTCAACCCTACGTGGTCATCGAAGCTGGCGCGCAAATCGGTGCGGACAGTGTCGTCGGGGCCCATAGCTACATCGGGCACGGGGCGCGGGTTGGTGTCGGCTGCCAACTCGCGCCACGGGTCACCGTGGGAGCGCGCTGCCTCGTGGGCAGCCGGGTCGTTATTCACAGTGGCGCGGTGCTCGGGAGCGACGGGTTTGGTTTCGAGTTCTCGGGTGGGCGGCACGTTAAAATTCCCCAGACCGGCATCGTCCAGGTCGATGACGATGTGGAAATCGGCGCCAACGTGACCATCGACCGCGCGCGGTTTGGCCGGACTTGGATCGGAGAGGGGACGAAAATCGACAACCTCGTCCAGATCGCCCACAACGTCGTCGTGGGGAAACACTGTCTCCTCGTCTCGCAAGCCGGCATTTCTGGAAGCACCCGGCTGGGCAATTATGTCACGCTTGCCGGCCAAGTCGGTGTCGTCGGACACATCGAGATTGGCGATCAGGCGATTGTCGCCGCCCAGAGTGGCGTCAGTAAAAGTCTCGGGCCCAAGGAGGTCGTTTTTGGTTCCCCCGCCCAGCCCATGCGTGAGGCAAAAGAGCAGCTCGCCCGGATCGGGCGCCTGCCAAAACTCTATGAGCGGGTCAGGAAACTGGAGCAAAGCCTGAGTAAACCCCCTCTATCTTCATCTCCGGAAAGCTAATTCTTGTCGCCCGGCTTGGTGGCCTCTAACGTCCGCACGTTTCCGCTGTCACATCCCGCGCCATGGCCACCACCAAACGCACCGTTCGCCGCCCCAAAGCCAAGGCCCCGGCTGCCCGCCGACTCATCAAACCGCCGAAACGCAAAGTCTGCACCCCGCTCTTTCCTCTGCAGCGCCAATTCGACTTTGAAGAAGCCCAGGGGCGCTTCTTCAACCTCCGCGCCATCTTCGACAAGATGAACGCGCGTTACTTTCGCAATCGGATTAAAGGCTACCGGATCCTTTGGGGCCGCCGCCGCCGCGAGCGTCCGCGGGAGACCGTCGTATTTGGCACCATCCAAGAAGACGATCGGATGATCCGCATCCACCCACTCCTCGACCGGGCTTTTGTGCCCACTTGGTTCCTGGAATATGTGGTCTATCACGAGATGCTCCACTCCGTCGTCGCCGACCGCTACGACGCCGAAGGCCGCCGCATTGTCCACCACGCCCGTTTTTTGGAAAAAGAGCGCCGCTTCCACTGGTTCCGCCGCGCGAAGGTGTGGGAGCAGGAAAATCTCGCGCGGTTTTTGCAGTAATCACGCTGGCAAAGCGTCACGCCGACCCGAATTTCGGCCCACTCGTTTGCCCCACGGCGCATCCGCCGTTACATCTGCCGGATGCCTTTTCAACTCGCTTCCGACTACTCCCCGCAGGGCGATCAGGCGCAGGCCATCGCGAAGCTGAGCAAGTCCATCCTCGCGGGCAACCGTCACCAGACGCTGCTCGGCGTGACCGGTTCGGGGAAGACTTTCACCGCGGCGAATGTCATCCGCAACGTGGGCAAACCCACCCTCGTCATGTCGCACAACAAGACGCTCGCGGCGCAGCTCTACTCGGAGTTCCGGGCCTTTTTCCCGCACAACGCCGTCGAGTATTTCGTCAGCTATTTCGACTACTACCAGCCCGAGGCCTACATCCCGCGCTCGGACACCTACATCGAGAAAGATTCGTCGATCAACGAGGAGATCGAGCGCCTGCGCCTCTCCACCAGCTCGTCGCTGCTCTCGCGCGAGGACGTGATTGTCATCGCCAGCGTCTCGTGCATCTACGGCCTGGCCTCGCCGGAAGACTATTTGAAAATGCTCCTCACCGTGAAAGTCGGGCAGCAGATCAGCCGCGAAGGCGTGCTCGCGAAGCTGGTGGACATGCTTTACGAGCGCAACGACATCGCCTTTGAGCGCGGGCGGTTTCGCGTGCGCGGCGATGTCGTAGAAGTGCGCCCCGCCAACCTCGATGAGGAAGGCATCCGCCTCGAATTTTTCGGCGACGAACTTGAACGCATCACCCGTTTCGACCCGCTCACCGGCCACAACAACGGCCAGCTTACGCACCTCACACTTTTCCCCGCGAAGCAGTTCGTCACGCCTTACGAAAAGCTCCAAAACGCCCAGCGCACCATCCGCGCGGAGATGGAGGAGCGGGTCATCCACTTTGAAAAACACGGACACCTGCTCGAGGCGCAGCGCATCAAAATGCGCACCGAATATGACCTGGAGATGATGCAGGAGATGGGCTTTTGCTCCGGCATCGAAAACTACTCGCGCCACCTCACCGGCCGCCCGCCCGGCTCGCGGCCTTACACGCTGCTCGATTTCTTCCCGCGCGATTTCCTCCTCATCGTCGATGAAAGCCACGCTTCGATCCCGCAGATCGGCGGCATGTACGAGGGCGACCGCTCGCGCAAAAACACCCTCGTCGAGTACGGCTTCCGCCTCCCCAGCGCGATGGACAACCGCCCGCTGAAATTCCCCGAGTTTATGGAGCGTGTCGGTCAGGTGCTCTACGTCAGCGCCACGCCCGCGGAGTTCGAAATCGCCAACTCCACCGTCGGCAACTCCGGCTACATCCCGCACAAACGGGACCGCATCGGCCAGGAGGAAGACGTGCCTGCGCTTGTCGCCGGAGAATCCACCGCAGCCGTCGGCGAGCGCCGGGGCGACCCCGAACTACCTGCGTTGCCCGCGAAACTTTCCCGCACCGACGCGCCCGTCGAGCAGTTCGATGTCACCACCCCGCGCGCCCCGCTCGTCGTTGAACAGATTATCCGCCCGACTGGCTTGCTCGACCCTAAGATCACCATCCTCCCGCTCAAAAACCAGATCGACGACACCCTCGAACTCTGCCGCCAGCGCATCGAGAAAAACGAGCGCGTCCTGATCACGACTCTAACCAAACGCACCGCCGAAGACCTCAGCGATTACTTGAAAGACGTCGGCCTGAAAGTCCGCTACTTGCACAGCGACATCGACACCATCGAGCGCGTGGAAATTCTCCGCGCCCTGCGCGCCGCCGAGTTCGATGTCCTCGTCGGCATCAACCTCCTCCGCGAAGGCCTCGACCTCCCCGAAGTCTCCCTCGTCTGCATTCTCGACGCCGACAAAGAAGGTTACCTGCGCTCGCAAACCTCCCTCATTCAAACCGCCGGTCGCGCCGCGCGCCACATCAACGGCGAGGTCTATCTCTTCGCGGACGTCGTGACGAAGAGCATGCAAGCGCTCCTCGCCATCACCGAGTACCGCCGCTCCCGGCAGGTCGCCTACAACGAAAAGCACGGCATCACCCCGCGCAGCGTCCAGCGCGCCGTTCAGGAAAGCCTGCACACCTTGCTCAAAGCGCGGCAGATCGAGGAAGGTGTCATCCGCGAAGGCGGCGGCAATTTCTCCCTCAGCGAAACCCTCCGCGAACTCGAAGCCGAAATGCTCACCGCCTCCGGCAACCTCGAATACGAAAAAGCCGCTCTCCTCCGCGACCAGATCGCCGAACTCAAAGCCGGCACCGGCGTTTCGAAAATCGAACCTAAACGCCAGCCTGTTAACTACGGTGCGAAGAAAGGCCGCCGCCCGAAGGCGCGAGCTTGAGGCCAGCCAGCTACTTTGCTGCCGCCACCCGTCCTTGCAGCACTTTTTCCAAAACCGCCCACACGTTGTCCGCGACACGCTGCTGGCCGGCGGCGTTGGGGTGGATGTAATCGGGCTGGTTCATTTCGCGCACGCCGCCGACGCCCGCGAGGAGATAGGGCACGAGGGTCGCGTTTTCAGCGACGGTCACGCTGGGAAAAAGGGCGCGGTAGGCCTCGCTGAACTCACGCCCCATGCTGAGCGGCATTTCCATTCCAGCCACCAGCACGGCGATCCCCGGAGCTTTGGTCCGCGCCCGCCGGATGATCGCAGCCAGGTTCTCCGCGGTCTGCTTTGGCGCGACGCCGCGCAGGCCGTCATTGCCGCCGAGCGCGATGAGAAGCACGTCCGCCCCGCGGCCGAGCGCCCAATCGAGGCGGCGCAAGCCACCCGCCGTGGTGTCGCCGCTGACTCCGGCATTGGCCACGGTGAAAGGCAGCCCAGCGGCGTCGATTTTTGCCTGGAGCAGCGCGGGGTAAGCGCGCGAGGGATCAAGTCCGTACCCGGCGGTGATGCTATCGCCGAGCACCACCACGCGTCCGCGCGCCGGGGTGGACGCGTTTGCAGTGGGTGCGTCTGCCGCCCATAGTGCGCGGCCCGCACCGAGCAGACCCGCGAGCAGCGTCAAAAAAATCCTCAATGAAGTCATTTGTGCCGGAAGAAACATCAGCCGCCGCGACCGTCGAGTCGGCTGCCGGAGCTGTCAAACCTCCCATCCTTGAAATCCGCGATCTGCGCAAAACCTACCGCAGCGCCGGCCACGAACTGACCGTTTTGCAGGACATTAATCTGACCCTTCGATCTGGCGACACTTGCGCGATCATCGGCCCGTCGGGCAGCGGGAAGACCACCCTCCTCGGCCTCTGTGCCGGCCTCGACGACACCAGCGCCGGCTCCGTGCGCCTCGACGGCCAACCGCTGGAGACGCTCGACCAAGACGCCCGCGCGGCCCTGCGCAATCGGCTGGTCGGCTTCGTTTTTCAGAACTTCCAGCTCATCCCCACGCTGACCGCTCTGGAAAACGTGCTCGTCCCCCTCGAACTTTGCGGCGGAACCGGTCGCCAGCGCGATGCCGCGGAAATCCTCGCCCAAGTCGGCCTCGCTGAGCGCCTCGGCCACTACCCGCTCCAGCTCTCCGGCGGCGAGCAGCAACGCGTCGCCTTGGCGCGCGCCTTCATCCACCGCCCGAAGATCCTTTTCGCCGACGAACCGACCGGCAACCTCGACGCTGAAACCAGCGGGCCGATCGTCGAGATGCTCTTCCGGTTGAACCGCGAAGCCGGCACCGCCCTGATGCTCGTGACGCACGATTCCGCGCTCGCGACGCGCGCGCGCCGCGTGGTGAAAATGCGCGCGGGAACCATTGTTGCGGAGGAGGAAAATGCGGTCGCTTGAGCTGATGTCGGCGAATTCAAAAAGCACATGTCATCCTGAGCGGAGCGCCGCTTTGGGCGCGCAGTCGAAGGACCCCGCAACGTCTGCTGCGGCGTGGCACGTATTTCCACGGGGTCCTTCGACTGCGTTTTTTTCGCAAAGCCTCCAAAAACTCCGCTCAGGATGACACCAGGTATCGCAATGCCGTCTCGCAGTGCGCTCCCGCGGACGCTCTGGGCGGCGCTGGTCCATCCGTGGACTTGGCGGATGGCGCGGCGCGACAGCCGGACGCAGCGTGGGCGGCTGGCAATCTTTTCGCTGGCGATGGTCTCGGGCATCGCCGCGCTGGTGGCGATTCACTCGCTAAAGGCCAGCGTGCAGACCGGCATCGCCACGCAGGCGAAGGCGCTGCTCGGTTCCGATCTGCAAATTTCCTCGCGCCAGGCTTTCACTGCCGAGGCGGAGGCGCAGTTCGCGGGGAAAGCGCAGCGCGTCAGCCGCGAGACGAGCTTTTCGTCGATGCTTTACTTCCCGACCGCCGATGCCGCGCGGCTCGTGCAGGTGCGTGGGCTGGACGGCGACTATCCGTTTTTCGGCAAGGTCGAGACGACGCCCGCCGACGCGTGGGCGCGACTGCGGACGGAGTCGGGGATTTTGCTGGAGCCAGCGTTGCTCGATCAGTTCCAGGCGAAGGTTGGGGACAACGTGAAGCTAGGTTCCATCGAGCTGCCGATCCTCGGCGTGGTGAACAAGCCCGCGCCGCGGAGTAGCCGGTTCAGCGGTTTTGCGCCAGAAGCGTATGTGCGTCTGGCCGACCTCGGGCGCACCGGCCTGCTCGGCACGACCAGCCTCGCTTTTCACCACCTGCATCTGGAGCTGCCCGCGGGCACCGATGCGCAGAAGATGAAGAATGAACTGCGCGCGGCCAATCCTGATGCGCCGTGGCGCTACGAGACGCCCGAGGATCGGCGCGAAAACCTCGGCGACGCGCTCGACAACTTTCAGCAATTCCTCGGGCTCATCGCGCTCGTGGCGCTGGTGCTCGGCGCGATCGGCGTGGCTGGCGCGGTCCACGCGCACGTCGCGCGGCGGGTGCCGGTGGTCGCGATTCTGCGCTGCCTCGGATGTCCGGGCGATCTGGCGTTCGGCATTTACTTTGCGCAGGCCATCGCGCTCGGCGTGCTCGGGGCGGTGCTTGGTGCGGGGGTCGGCATCGCGCTGCAGACCGGCGTGCTGATTGCGTTTCGGGAAAGCTTGCCCATCGCCGTCGATCCCACGCCGGAGTGGCGGGCGGTGGCGCAGACCACGGCGGCGGGTTTTGCGGTGTGCTGCGGGTTCGCGCTGCTGCCGCTGCTGCGGGTGCGGCGCGTCTCGCCCGCGGCCACGCTACGCGAGGGCGCAGCGCTGGCGGGTGGTGGCGGCTGGAGGACGTGGTCGGTTTATCTGTTTCTGACCGCCATGCTCGTCCTGCTCGCGGTGCTGAACGCCGAGGATTGGAAACGCGCGCTCGGCATGGTCGCGGGGTTGGGTGTGGCTTTTGGCGTGTTCGCGGTGCTGGCGCGTGGGCTGGTTTTAGCGGCGCGGCGGGTGGTCCGCCCGAGCTGGCCTTATCTGCTCCGGCAAGGCCTTTCCAATCTTCATCGTCCGCACAATCAGACGCTCCTTTTTCTCCTTTCGCTCGGGCTCGGCACTTTTCTGCTGCTGACCATCCTGCTCGCCGGGCGGTTGCTCACGCAGCGGCTCACGCTCGCGCAGTTTGCCGACAGCCCGAACATCTACCTCGTCGATGTGCAGCCCGATCAGGTCGCCGGCGTGCAGGCGGTCATCGCTGGGCTGAAGCTGCCGCTGCTCGAAAACGCGCCGATGGTCACGATGCGTATCCAAGCGGTGCGCGGGGTGCCGGTGCGCGACTTGGAAAAACAGGGCGCAGTGCCGAAGTGGGTGCTCCAGCGCGAATTTCGCTCCAGCTACCGGGACCGCCTGAACGCCACCGAGACGCTCATCGCCGGCGAATGGCTCGCGCGCCTACCCGATCCCGACGCGCCGGTGCCGCTTTCGCTCGAAGCCGAAATCGCCAAAGACCTGCGCGTCAATCTCGGCGATGAGATCACGCTCGACGTGCAGGGCGTGCCCGTGCGCGCTCGGGTCACCAGTCTGCGGAAGGTCGATTGGAGCCGCTTCAACCTGAACTTCTTCATGATTTTCCCGCCCGGCGTCTTGGAAAATGCGCCGGGCTTCCACGTCGTGACCACGCGCGTCCCGGCGGGCGCTTCCTCCGGCGAACTCCAGCGCGCACTCGTTCGCGAGTTTCCAAACGTCTTGGCCATCGACCTCACGCTGATTCTCGACACGGTGCGCGACATCCTTGGCAAAATCTCCCGCGTCATCTCGGTGCTCGCGGGCTTCACCGTGCTCGCCGGGCTGCCGATCCTCATCGGCACGCTGCTCAACGGGCGCGATGCGCGGCTGCGCGAAAGCATCCTGCTGCGCACGCTCGGCGCGTCGGCGCGACAGGTGCGCACGATCCTCGTCATCGAGTACGCCACCCTCGGCGCGCTCTCCGCGCTGGCGGGGGTGCTCCTCGCTGTGGCGGCGAACTGGGCGCTCGCTGTCTTTGTTTTCAAGGCTCCTCCGTGGCCTGATCCGGGGCTGCTCGCCGGGGCTTTTGCCGCGAGTGGGGGGCTGGCGATTCTTGGCGGGCTGGCCTTGAGCCGCGGCGTGGCGCGGCACCCGCCTTTGGAGATTCTACGCGGCGCGGGATGACGCCAAATTTTTCGGAGGCCGCAGACGACAAACGGCGCGGGAACTGCGAAGATCGCGGTCATGCTCGCCGCCCCGACTGATCCTTCCGCTCCGCCCACGCCCGCCTGCGTGGTGCCGGGTGAGCGCGAGAAGCTTTCCGTCTTGCTGAAGCGGCTGGCGTCGGAGTTTGCTGCGCGGCCGCTGGGATTCGAGGAACTGGTCGTGATCACCCAGGGGCGCGCGTATGACGTCCTGCTGATTTTTTTGTCGCTGCCGTTCCTCACGCCGGTGCCGCTGCCGTTTCTTTCCACCGCGCTCGGCTCGGTCATGGTGCTGATCGGCGCGCGGCTCGCCGTGGGGCGGCGTCCGTGGCTGCCGCAGGCGCTGGCCCAGCGGCAGATCGAAGGGCGCCATTTGGTGCGGATTCTGAACGCAGGAAGCAAGATTCTGGGCTGGCTGGAGGTTTTCTTGCGCCCGCGGCTGGCGTTTGTTCACACGACGTGGGTTTTTCAGCGCATCACGGGCGTGTTGATCGTGCTTTCGGGTGCGCTGTTGCTGCTCCCGCTGCCTATTCCCTTCAGCAACATCCTGCCCGCTGGGACGGTGCTCCTGCTGGCCGCCGGGGCGCTGGAGCGTGACGGCGTTTTCTTTTTTGCCGGGTGTCTGCTTTTTGCGGCGAACGTGGTTTTTTTCGGGGCACTAGCCCTCGGCGGGGTGGAAGCGGTGCGCTGGGTTTTACAGTGGTCGGGCTGGGGCGATGCGTAAATTCCAAGCGCTTTTTCGGCGAGTCACAGCGGGCTAAAAGATGCGAAGGTAATTTCTTCTAAGGAAGCCACTTTCCCTTGGTCACACACTCCGAAGCAGCGCCCGACTGATGCCTGCGTTTGTGCCGGAAATGATAACTATCACCGGCAATTGACGCGATTGATTTCGGGTTCCACACCGCTAAGGTGCGGGTGTTGCCGCCACCCCCGTCCGTCATCAACACACAGAACAATTATGAGCGATATCAAACCCGTCACCTGGCTCGATGATCCTGCGCACTTCCGCCGCCCTTCGCGCCGGGAGTTTCTTTACGCCGGCCTCGTCGGTGGCCTCGGCCTCACGCTTGGCGACTTTTTCAAGCTTCAGGCCGCGCAAAACGCGACCCCGGGCATCGTGGCCCCGACGGCGGTGGCCAAATCGCTCATCCACATTTTCATGCCGGGAGGCTGGTCCGCCCAGGAGACTTTTGATCCAAAACCCTACGCCCCGATCGAGTACCGCGGCCCGCTCGGCTCGATCGATACGAAACTCGACGGCGTACGTTTCTCTGAATTCCTCAAGGACACGGCGAAGATCGCGGACAAGATCACCGTGGTCCGCTCGATGACCCACGGTGAAGCAGCGCACGAGCGCGGCACGCACAATATGTTCACCGGCTACCGCCCGTCTCCCGCGCTTCAGTTTCCCTCGATGGGCTCCGTCGTCTCGCACGAACTCGGCTCGAAAAACAATCTACCACCTTACGTCTGCGTTCCGAACATGCCGAACGAGTTCGCCGGCAGCGGCTATCTCTCGACCGCGCACGGCCCCTTCAGTCTCGGTGGCGATCCCGCGAGCAATGGTTTTGCCGTGCGTGATCTGAACATGCGCGCCGGCATCACCCCGGAACGCTTCGACCGCCGCCGTAACATCCTCTCCACGGTCGATGCCCATTTCCGGACTTTGGAAAAAAGCGACGCGCTTGATGCCATGGACAGCTTCTACCAGGCGGCTTATTCGCTCGTCTCATCGGAGTCCGCCCGCGAGGCCTTTAACCTCAATGCTGAAGCCGAGGCGACCCGCGACACCTACGGCCGCAATGAAGCTGGCCAGCGCATGCTGATGTCGCGCCGGCTCGTGGAAGCGGGCGTCCGTTTCGTCTCGATGACTTATGGCGGCTGGGACATGCATGCGAAAATCCAGGACGGCATCACCAAATCCCTTCCTCCCTTCGACAAAGCCTACGCTGCGCTCATTAACGATCTCGACCAACGTGGGTTGCTCGACTCGACCATCGTCATGGTCACGTCGGAATTTGGGCGCACGCCGAAGATCAACAAAGACGCGGGCCGCGATCACTGGCCGCGCGTTTTCAGCGTGGCTTTCGCCGGTGGCGGCTTCAAGCGGGGGCAGGTTTATGGCTCCTCGGATCCGACGGGTTCGGAGCCAGATGCGGATCCGCTCTCGGTCGAAAACATGGCGGCAACCGTCTATCACCAGCTCGGCATTGCGCCGGAAAAGAAGCTGATGGCGCCGGGCGATCGTCCCATCGACATCGTTCGCAATGGCAGTGTCATTGCCGAACTGCTGGCGTAAGCCGCACCCCCCCGTGCTGCGAAAATCCGTCATCGTGCGTGCCGCTGGGCTCGCCAGCTTGGCCTTGGCCGCGTCCGCGCACGCCGCGTCACCCACGCTCAGCCATTTCGTGCCGGCAGGCGGGCAGCGCGGCACCAAGGTCGAGGTGATCTGCGAAGGTGGACGGCTCGATGATGCCAAGGGGCTGCTCTTTTTCGGGCGCGGACTGGAAGTGACGAGCGTCTCTGAGGCAGCCGGCGGGAAGTTCAAAGCAAAGATCAAAATCGCGCCCGACGCCGCCCTCGGCGAGCACACCGTCCGCGTCTGGACGGCCACGGGCGTCGGCGATCTACGCACCTTCTACGTCACTCCGTTCCCGCTCGTGAAGGAGGCTGACGAGGCCAAAGATGCCGCGACAAAAGACGAGCCGCAGGTCGTTGCGCTCGGGGCAACGGTGTGGGGCAGCATTCAAGGTGAGGACGTAGACCGCTTCGTCGTTGAGGCGAAAAAGGGGCAGCGCATTTCGGCGGAAGTCGTCGGCGTGCGGCTGCAGCCGCGTGAGGTTTTTGACTCGATGCTCACCCTCAGCAAAGCCGACGGCACGGTGCTGGCAGAGAACGACGACAGCTCGCTCTTGCAGCAAGACCCGGTGCTCAGCTTCGTCGCGCCCGAGGACGGCAAATACACCCTGGCGCTCAAGGACAGCACCAACGCCGCGCCCGGTTCGGGCCGTTACCTTCTGCACGTCGGCTCTTTTCCGCGGCCACTCACCGTCTATCCGGCAGGCGGCCAGGCCGGTGAGCAGCTCAAAGTTGCTTACCTCGGCGACGCCACTGGCACGCTGCCCGCCACGGTCAAACTGCCCGCCCAGCCCGATCCACGCTTCCCCAGTTTCGCCGAGCAAAACGGCCAGTCCGCTCCGTCGCCGAACTGGCTGCGGGCGTCGCCCTTTCCGAATGTCCTCGAAGCCGAGCCGAATAACGACGCTGCGACTGCGACGCCGACGGACAAACCGCTCCCTCTCTCTTTCAACGGAGTCGTGGGCGCGAAGGGCGACATCGATTTTTTCAAGTTCGCCGCCAAGAAAGATCAGGAGTTCGACGTGAATATATTCGCCCGGCGGCTGCGTTCGCCGCTGGATGCCGTGCTTGAGATCTACGACGAGAAGGGCAACCGCATTCAGCAGAACGATGACAGCGGCGGCCCGGACAGCTACCTGAGCTGGAAAGTGCCGGCGGACGGAAATTTTTGCGTTGCGGTAAAAGACCAGCTCGGTCGGGGTGGACCGATTTTCACCTACCGCGTCGAACTCACGCCGAAACGGCCTGAGATCGCCGTGTGGCTGCCGGAGATGCAGCAAAACTCGCAGGAGCGCCAGACCATCGTCGTCCCCAAAGGCAACCGCTACGCCTCGCTCGTCAAAATCAAACGCGACAACACCGGCGGCGACCTGAACCTCGCCGCAAGCGAGTTGCTCCCCGGCGTGACCATGAACGCAGGCCCGGTGCTCAATGGGATCGATACCGTCGCCGTCGTCTTCGAAGCCACACCCGAGGCTACGGTCGCCGCGCGCACCTTTGCCCTCGTCGCCAAGCCCACTGACGGCAAGCCGGTCGAAAGCCGCGTCGCGCACCCGGTCGACATCGTCGGGAATGGCAATAATACGCCGTATTACAGAATCACCGCCGACAAGCTGGCCGTCGCAGTCGCCGAGGAAGCGCCGTTCAAAATTCAGCTCGTCGAACCGAAGGTGCCAGTGGCGCAAAGCGGCTCGATGAACCTGCGCGTCGTGGCCGCGCGCAAGCCGGACTTCAAAGGCAAAATCACCCTCGCGCTGCTCTACTCTCCGCCCGGCATCGGCACCGCCGGCTCCGCGGAAATCAAGGAAGGGGAAACCGAGGGCGTCGTCCCGATCAGCGCCAGCGGCGACGCGCAGACTAAGAAATGGAAAATCACCGTCGTCGGCTCCGCGGATTCCGGCAAAGGCGCGGTCTGGGTTTCCACGCAACTCGCCGATCTCGAAGTCATCGCGCCTTTCGTCGGTGGGCAAATCGCGCGGACTTTCGTCGATCAGGGCGACAAGACGGTCGTGACCGTCAAGCTCCAGCAGAAAGTGCCGTTTGAGGGTAAAGCCAAGATTTCGCTCCTCGGCCTGCCCAACAAAGTCACCGCCGCCGACCGCGAGATCACCAAAGACGACACCGAGGTAAAATTCGAGGTCCTGGCCGACAAGACCAGCCCGGTCGCGCGCCACAGCACGCTCTTTTGCCAGGTCGCGATTCCGCAAAATGGCGAAGCCATCCTGCAAAGTTTTGCCCAGGGCGGCGTCCTACGCATCGACCCCGCTTCGGTCGCCAAAGCCGAGCTTAAAGAAGAGAAAAAATGACCGCCCGACCTTCAAAAAATCAACGTCAGCCAATCCAGTGGGTGCTCGGTGCCTGCGTCGCCACCGCACTCAGCGGTGCGGGCATCGTCAGTCTCCTGACCTCAGCTCCCACCACTGCAAACGCCGAACTCAAGGCCAGCGACGATCCCGGTGCCGCGCTGAATCCACTAGCGCCGCCGCCCGCGCCGCCGGAAGGCCCGTTCAAGCTCGAGATTTTCCCCAGCGACGTGGTTCTGAAAACCCAGCGCGCCGTGCAGTCCGTAGTCGTCCGGATCACCGAGCAGAGCGGAGTGCAGCGCGACGTCACCGCGCAAGCCGCGTTCACATTTTCCGATCCCGCGAAGGCGAAGATTGAGAAGGGCATCATCGCCCCGTTGGCGGATGGCGATACCACGCTCAAAGTCGCTTACGCCGGACAGTCCATCGCCGTCCCGGTAAAAGTTGCCGACGCGCAGGTCGATCCGCCGGTGTCTTTCCGCCGCGATGTTATGCCGGTCTTTCTCCGCGCTGGATGCAACTCCGGGGGCTGCCACGGGTCCGCTCGCGGGCAGGACGGCTTTGCGCTGTCTCTCTTCGGCTACGATCCCAACGGGGATCATTTTAATCTCACGCGCCAACTTGCCGGGCGTCGCATCAATCTCGCGCTGCCCGATGAGTCCATGTTGCTCACCAAAGCCGACGGGAGCGCGCCGCACACTGGCGGCAAGCTTTTTGAAAAAAACAGCCCGCTCGCCAAGACGCTCATCCGCTGGCTGGAGGCGGGAGCGCCCAACGATCCACCGACGGAGCCAACGTGCACCAGCGTTGAACTGCTGCCGAAACGCCTCGTCCTCGAGAGCCCCGGCCAGACGCATCGCGTCACGGTCCGCGCGCACTATTCCGACGGGACGCAGCGCGATGTTACCGATCTCGCCGTCTTCCTCTCGAGCAACGACGGCTCTGCAAAAATCAAGGACGGCCTCATCACTACCGGTCAGCGCGGCGAGGCTTTTGTCATGGCGCGCTTTGCCACGCACACCGTCGGCGCGCAGGTCATCGTCATTCCCAAGAATCTGAAGTTTGAGTGGCCGCAGATCGCCCAGCGCAATTATATCGACGAGCTCGTTGATCAAAAATTGCGCGATCTCCGCATCACCCCTTCCGAGTTGTGCGACGACGAAACCTTTCTTCGCCGGCTTCATATCGACATCACGGGCGTCCTCGCGACGAGCGACGAGGTGGCGAAATTCACGGCGGATCCCGCGCCGGACAAACGCGCCAAGAAGATCGACGAACTGCTGGCGAAGCCTGAGTTCACCGACCTCTGGGCGCTGAAATGGAGCGAGTTGCTGCAAATTCGGACCGAGCAAAACAATGGCGGCTACAAGGCAACGCTGAACTACTACAACTGGATTCACGACCAGCTCTCGCAAAACATCCCGATCAACAAGATCGCTGCCCAGCTCATCTCCGCGACCGGCAGCAATCTCGAAAATCCCGCAGCCAATTATTACCAGCTCGAAACCGATTCGCTGAAGCTCGCTGAGGACACCGCGCAGGCCTTCATGGGCACGCGGATCCAGTGCGCGCAATGCCACAATCATCCCTTCGACCGCTGGACCATGGACGACTACCGCGGTTTCGTCGCCTTCTTCACCCAAGTCGGTCGTAAGCCCGGCGAAGACCCACGCGAGAAAATCATCTTTGATCGACGCGAAGGCGAATCGAAAAATCCGGTGGGCGACCGTGTAGTCCCACCGAAATTCCTCGGTGGCGACGCGCCGGACACCAAAGGCAAAGATCGCCGCGCGCTGCTTGCCGAGTGGCTGGCGTCGCCGGAGAACCCATATTTTTCCCGCCACATGGCGAACCTCATCTGGGCGCAATACATGGGCCGCGGCATTGTCGAGCCAGTGGATGACGTGCGCATTTCCAACCCCGCCTCGAATCCCGAGCTGCTCGACGCGCTCGGCAAAAAACTCATCGCGGATAACTACGACATGCGGAAATTCGTCCGCGACATCTGCAATTCCCGCACCTACCAGACGAGCACCCGGCAGAACGAAACGAACCTGACCGACGTGCGCAATTTCGCCCACGGGACGATCCGCCGGATGCGCGCCGAGGTCATGCTGGACTGCATCTCGCAGGTCACCGAGACGAAGGACAAATTCAAGGGCCTGCCGACCGGCGCGCACTCGGTAGAGATCGCGGACGGGCGGACCTCGAACTATTTCCTGACAACCTTCGGCCGCACTACCCGAGACAACATCTGCTCCCGCGAAGAAGTCGGACCGACGCTCTCGCAGGCCCTTCACCTCATCAACGGCGAGACTGTGGAGAAGAAGATTGCCGACGGTGGCGTGATCAAAAAGCTCCAAGGCCAGAACAAGACTCCGCGCGAGATCACGCAGGAACTTTACGTCCGCTGCTTTGGTCGCCAACCCACCGAGGAAGAGCTGCGCAAACTTGAGCCAATGTGGGGCGTAACCGAGCAGCAACCCGCGGTCTTCACCGACATCTTCTGGGCGCTGCTGAACGCGAAAGAGTTCATGTTCAACCACTGAGCGCAGTGAAAAAACTCGCTTCATTCTCCGCTCTCCTCGCCGCCTCCATCGCGGCGCGTGCGCAGGTGCCAGACAAGGTCAACTACAACGACCATGTGCTGCCGATCTTCCGCAACGCCTGTCTGAACTGTCACAACCCCGACAAGAAAAAGGCTGGCCTCGACCTCTCGACCTTCCAAGCCTCAATCCAAGGCAGCGAGAACGGCAAGGTGGTCAAATCTGGCGACGGCGCGGGCAGCCTGCTCCTCAAATGCGTGCTGCCGGATGGCGATCCCAAGATGCCGCCCAAGGGTGATCGGCTCGCAGATAGCGAGATCGCCATTTTGAAAAAATGGATCGACGGCCAGCTCCTCGAGACTGCCGGAGGCAAGGCCATGGCGGCCGCGGCGAACAACGTGCAGGTCGCCGTTGTCTCGCTCACCCGGCCGGACGGCCCACCGCCGATGCCGCGCGAACTGCCGCTCGACCCTGTCGTTCACACTGCTAAGACGAACTCGCTGACGGCGCTCGGTGCGAGTCCCTGGGCTCCAGTCGTCGCGCTCGGCGGGCAGAAACAAATTCTCCTCTACAACACCGAGACGCTCGAGCCGCTTGGCGTGCTGCCATTCCCCGAGGGGTTCCCGACAATCATTCAGTTCAGCCGCAACGGGCAGCTCATCCTCACCGGCGGCGGACGCGGTGGAAAATCGGGCAAGGTCGTCATCTGGAACGTCCAAACGGGCGACCGCATCGCCACGGTCGGCAATGAATTCGATCAGGTGCTCGCCGCCGACCTCAGCGCGGATCAGCAATTTGTCGCGCTGGGCGGCCCGGCCAAGCTCGTGAAGATCTACGCGACGAAAGATGGGCGCCTCGTGCACTCGATCAAGAAGCACACCGATTGGGTGACCGCACTTGCCTATTCGCCGGACGGCAAACTTCTCGCCAGCGCTGACCGCAACGGCGGAATCATCGTTTGGGAAGCCGACAAGGGGAAGGAATACAACGTCCTGGCGGGTCACAAAGCCGGCGTGACGGGCCTGTCGTTCATGACCGGCGTGGTCGCGACCTGTAGTGAGGATGCGACGATCAAGCTCTGGGACGTGAAGGAGGGCAAAGAGATCAAGAGCTGGAGTGCGCATAAAGGCGGCGTGCAAAGCGTGGAGTTTACGCCTGATGGCCGCCTGGTCTCGAGCGGACGCGATAAGACCGCGCGGGTTTGGGATCAGACGGGCAAACAGCTCATGGCCAGTGAAGAATTTGGCGACATCGCCCTGCGCGCCGAAATGGCCGGCGAGCGCGTGATCGCCGGCGACTGGAGCGGACAGGTGCGCGTTTGGTCGCTCGATGGGAAACGGGTGGGCGAACTCGACGCGAACCCGCCGACCATTGCCCAGCGCCTCGCCGCGGCGACACAGCAGATCGCCACCGCACAGACCACGATCCCCGCGCGGCAAAAGCAGATCGCCGACATCGAAGCAAAAATTCAAACCGAGATGGCTGGCCAGGCGGAGAAGCGGAAAGCTGACCTCGCCGCTGCCGAGGCGAAAAAGGCCGCCGATTTGGCAGCATTGGATGCGAAACGGAAGGAAGCGCTGGCCGCTGTCGAAATGGCGAAGACCGCCCCGCAGCAGATGGAAAAGCGGATCACCGAGGGACAAGCCGCGTTGCCCGCCTTGCGGGGGGCGCGCGATGCCGCGGCCAGTGTCGCTGAAGCTGCCGCGAAGATTCTGGCTTTGAAGCAGACTCAAAACGTTGGGTCTGCTGAGCTTGAGCAGGCCAAAAAGGAAGCGGCCAGCCGCCTCGCCGCCCGCGACGCTGCGCAAAAAATCGTCGATGCGAAAAAGGCCGAGGTCACGCAGGCCGAGTCGGCCATTGCCCAGACGCGCGCCGAGCAGCCCGCCAAAATTGCCGCGGCGGAAAAGGCGGCGCAGGATTTGGTGGCGCAGTTCACCGCGCTGCAACAGGCCCCCGTTAACGTCCCGGCACTGGCCGCCGATTCGCCCGCGGCGCAGGAGATCGCCAAAGCGAAAGCCGAGATCGCTCAGGCGGAGGCGCAGATCACAAGCGCCCAAGGCGAGTTGAACAAATGGCGCAGCGCACAGATCCTGCAAAACGTCCACAACGCCCGCCAGCTTCTCGCAGACAAACAGGCGCTTTACGAGAGCTCTTTGCAAGCCGCCAAGGACGCCCCGCTGGCTGTCGATCGCGCTCGCAGTGAACTCGCCGCCGCCGAAAAAACCGCCGCTGATGCGCCGGCCAGGATCAAGGAAAAGGAGACACTTTTAGCCCAGGCGCAGCAGGCCGACGCCGCCCAGAAGGCGGTCGTTGAAGCGGCCCGGGCGGCCTCGGTTGAGAAGGAAAAGGCGGTTAAGGTGCTGACCACGGATCCTAAAGCGGGGGCGACCAACACCGACGCACTGGCCAAAAAGCTCGCCGATTTGCAGGCCGAAAACGTGAAGCTCCGTGAAGCGCGCGCGGCGACGACAAACGGCACCCCCGAATACGATGCGGCCGATGTGAAGGTGCAGGGCATCAAGCCCGCGCTTGCCGCTGCCCAAGCCGCGCTCGACGCAGCCAAAGGCGGCGGGAAAAGCACGGATACGCCGGAGATCAAAGCCGCTCTCGCCGAAGTCGCCAAAGCCAAGGATGCACTCAACGCGGCGCTGTCGGACGCCAAACCGCTGGCGGTGAAGCTTTCCGCGGCCGAAAAAGCCGTCGCTGCTTTGCGCAAGGAAGCCGACTCCGCCGCGCAGACCATTGCCAAGCTGCGCCAAGAACTCCCCACCATCGAACGCACGGCCAAAGCCGCGAAAGCCCAGGCCGATCAAACCGCCCAAGGTGCCGCTCGCGATATGGAAGCGGCAAAAGTGGAAGCCGAAAAACGACGGGCCGCGTACGAAACGCTCAAAGCTGGTGCGCCCAAATCGGCCGCCCTTTAATCGCTGCGGCTAAAACGCCACCGCCATCCGCGGACTGACCTCGCGCTGTCCGGCGCAGAGCACCTCCACTTCGGCGCCTGCCGCATCCAACCGAGCGCGCACGGTGTCCACGGCCAGTTCCGGGCTGTTGCAATCCCGGCTCAAATGCCCGAGCACCGCGCGTCGCAGCCGCCCGCCCAGCAGTTCCGCCAGCACGCCAGCCGCAGCTGCGTTCGAGAGATGCCCGTGGCGCGACATGATCCGCTGTTTCACCGACCACGGCCGTTTGGTGCAGTTTTGCAGAAGCTTCTCGTCGTGATTCGTCTCGATGCACACCGTCTGGGCCGCGCGCAGGCGTTCATGCACGAGCTTCGTCGCCTGGCCGAGATCGGTGAGAAAACCGAGCGCGTCCGACCCGTGGTGGAGAACAAAGCCGACTGGTTCGACGGCATCGTGCGGCACCGGGAAAGTCTCGACGGTGATGTCCTTGATCGAGAACGCGCTGCCCGTGGTGAACAGCCGCCAGTCTTTACGCAACTCCGGCCGTTCCCTTTGCAGCACTTCGGCCGTCAGCCGGTTGCAGTAAATCGGCGTGGAAAACTGTTTGCACCACACGTTGAGCGCGCCCGCGTGATCGCCGTGCTCGTGGGTGAGCAGGATGCCGTCGATCTCCAGGGGGTTCACGCCGCAGAGCGCCAGTCGCGTACCGATTTGTCGCGCACTCAACCCGCCATCGATGAGCAGCCGGGTCTGCGCCGTTTCCACCAGCGCGCAGTTCCCGGCGCTGCCGCTGCCGAGGATGGTGACGGAAAACATGGCGTGGATTAAACGCCGCGCACCGCCCCCTCGCAATTAGAAAGCCGCTGGATCAAGGCAACGGACGAACGGCAATGTTCTTGAAGTGCACTTCGCTCCCCGGATCGTGCCCCTGAATGGCAAACGTGCCCTGCGAAAGTGTCCGGCCTTTGAACTGATCCGGACGCTTGGCGTTTTCCTCCTCGGTGTAGTCCGTGATGACGGTGCCATTGACGGTGGTCACGATGCGCTTGCCTTCGACCTTGATCGTCATGGTGTACCACTCGTCATCCTTGGCCGGAGCCGTGGCGTTATCCTTGATGCCGTAAAGCCCTGCGCCCTTCTTCGCGTCACTGTGCGTGTTGTTGACCTGGATTTCGTAACCCTTCGCCGGCCAGCCATCTTTTTGAAATTCGGTGTGAATATAGACACCCGAGTTTGCGTTCTTTTTCGTCATGATATCCATCTTCACCTCGAAGTTCTTGAACTCGTGGTTTTGCACCGGGCCCACGTAGAAAAGATGCGAGCGATCCCCGCGGACGACGATCGCGCCGTTTTGGACCGAAAAGGTTTCGGGCTTCTCGTTCGCCTTCCAGCCGTCGAGTGATTTGCCGTCGATGAGGGGAATCCAACCACCCGCTGGCTCGGCGGCGAAAACGGGCAAGGAGAGAGCGAGGAGGGACGCGAGGAGGAAACGTTTCATGCCCGCGACGCTAGCGGACCCGCGCCGCACAGCAAGCTCCTACCCCGCGCTTTTCGGCGTGTCCATCAGCGCGAGGATGCGCTGCTTTTTCTCGGCGTAATCGAGCGCGTGGAAGAGGCGGATTTCATCCACCCGCCGCGCGCCATTCAGCGCGTCGAGAAAGAGCGTGTAGTGCACCGCCAGCTCGGTCGTTTCGAGATAGCGGCCGCGGAGATTGGCGTCGGCGTAGGTGTGCTGGTCCTGACTGGCAAAAAGATGGAAGCGCAGCCAGCGGCGATCCATGCGTGAGACTTTCTGAGTTTTGCGGAAGAAGGCCACGAAGAGCAGGAGCACGAGGTAGGTATCGACCTGGGACTGAAGCTCGAGATTGCGCGCGTAGTCCTCCCGCTCGATCTCGCGCACGCCGCGCTGAAATTGCAGCGCCGCGTGCAGCGCGTGGTTGATCTCCTCCACGAACGCGATCAGCGAGCGGATGTTTTCGTCGTTCAAGCCCTTCCGTGGATCGTTGCGCTCCAGCTGCTCGATGAGCCAGCGCGAGTAGTAAATGCCGATGTGCAGCCGACCGTCCGATTTGCGCAAAAAGGTGCGCGCCAGCTCGCTCAGTTCCCGCGCCGCTGCGCCGGCTGCGCGGCTGAGTTGCCCGCACCGCTGGCGGTCCACGAGGCAGTCTTCGAGATTGATCCCGACCTGCGCGTAGGTCCGCTCGAAGAGCCGCTGGATGTCGCTGAAGAGCGTGGCGCTCATGCGAAGAATGGTTTCGTCGGCGCGTGGGCCGTGTCGAGATGGAGCAGCGAATCTGACAGCCGGTTCAGCGCCAAGCGTGCCTCGTGGAAGCCATCGGCGAGCGCGTCATAGACGCCGTTCAACGCGCACGTTCGCGCGACCTGATGCGAGGCCACCGCCCTGAAACTCGCGCTGCCCACGTCCTCGTAAAAACCTACGTCCGGTGCGCCGCGCTGCCGACGTCGCTCCACGCTTTCCTGGAAAATCCCGGTAATGAAGAGCGCGTAGTTTCCCACATGCGCGCGGATCAGAAAGGTCTGCTGCGGTGAGGCGTGACGCAGCGCGATGAGCATGTCCGAGACATACTGCACGGGGTTCGCGTTGCCGTCGGCGGGCGATCTCATCCGCGCGGTTTGGGAAAAAGTTTCGAGCAGCGAGGCGAGATAATCGCTGACCCGGCGGTCGTTGAGCCCTGTCGATTTCAAGACATGCCTGATCAAAATGTAGAAGTAGAGCTGCGGCGAAATGCCCAGCGTGCCTTCCTGCGCGAGCACCGACTCAACGAGTCGCGGGCTGTCGAGAATCGAATCGCGGGCCTCCGCATCCGTGAGGAGGTCCACCAGAGACACTGATTCCCGCTCGGAGCGGGCCAGGGTTTTGACAACGAAATCGAAATCCGTCGCCGTGAAGCGTTCCCGACAATTGGCTTTGATCATCGGAATTCATGATAAAGCACTGGCTGTGCCCCGCAAATTTCCGGCGCGAAAATTCCCTTGTCAGCCGCGCGGCGCGCCCGTCATTTCACGCCATGCGCCGCGTGCTTCTCACCCTTCTCGCGCTGCTTCTCGCCACAGTGCTTGGCGCGGGTTGGTATGCCTATCACAAGGGCTTCACCAGCAAGTGGCGCGGGCTTGTGACCAAAGAATTGCGCAACCGCGGCGTCGAAGTTTCGCTCCGGCGACTTACGCTCGAGCCCTGGCGCGGTCTGGTCGCGAAGGAGGTGCGCATCTTTGAAACGAAGGACCGAAAGCGCACCGTCGCGTTGATTGATGAAGTCGTGCTCCAGGTGAATTACGCCAACCTCATCCGCGGCAAAACTTTTCTCGACGCTCTCGACCTGCGCGACGCCAATCTCTCGCTGCGCCTCGATCCCGCGTCCACGCGCGGCCAGCGGGTCGAGGTCGCGAAGCTCAACGCCCGCCTCTTTCTTCCGCCCCAGCAGATCTATCTCGCGCACGCCGACGCGGAGGTCTTTGGCATCCGCGTCCACGCTGCCGGTCGGCTCATCAATCCGCAGAGCTTCCGCCTGCAGCCCGGCCAGCAGGGCGTCCCAACTCTTGCAGTGATCGAGCGCATCGCCGCGGAAATGGCCGCGCTGAAATTCGAGGCTGAGGCGCCGGTGCTGAACGTGACCTTTTCCGGTGACCTCGCCTCGGCAGACAAAATCACCGTCGATCTCGCGCTTTGGGGCGAGAAAATTCGGCGGCAGGACTATCTGCTGCAGAGCCTCTACGCCGCCGCGAATTTCCGCGACGGCGTGTTCGACCTCCGCGAACTCACCGGCCGCGATGCGTCCGGCGAATTCCGCCTCACCGGCCGCGCCGAGCCCGCCGCCCGCAACGCGCAATTCCGCCTCCGCTCCACGCTCGACCTCCCCGCACTGCTCCGCGCCTTCGCCTTTCTCCCGGCCGGACACGACACCGTCTTCTACACAGCGCCGACCCTCGAAGCCCGCGGTGAATTTGCCTTCGGCGACAAACTCGCCGGACAAATCCTCGGTCGTCTCGAACTCGGAAAATTCGCCTGCCGCTCCGTCATCTTTGAAAACGCGGCCGCCGACTTTTCCTTCGACGGCACCCGCTGGGCCGTGCGTGGCGCGCGGCTCGCGCATCGCACCGGCACCGTTACTGGCGACCTTCAACAGGTGCCGGGCGACTTCCGCGGAAGGTTGAAGAGCAACATAAATCCGAAAGCTCTCCGCCCGCTGCTCACCGGCGTCGCCGCGGAGACTCTGGGGCAATTTGAGTTTCCCCAACCGCCCCTCCTCACGCTCGACGCCCGTGGCACTGCGCCCACGCTCGATGCCCTCACCGTCAGCGGCGAAATCCGCCTTGGCCCCGCCACCTTTCGCGGCGTCGCGGCCGAGAGCGCTACCGCCACCGTGCAATACGCCGACCGCGTCCTCTCGCTCGCTCCCTTCCGCGTGCAGCGCAGCGAAGGCGGCGGTGGCGGCGGCCTGCACTTCGACTTCCGCCGAGACGAGGTGCGGTTCGACAAAATCCAAGGCAGCGTGAATCCCGCTGAGGTGATGCAGTGGATCGAGCCCAAGCTCATCAAAGACGTGCTCCCGTATCGCTTCCCGCGCAAACCGCCCAATCTCGTCATTGACGGCCTCGTCCACGCCAAAGGCGGCAAAACCACGCGCCTCACCATCGACGTCAAAGCACCCGCGGGCATGGACTACACCTTTCTGAAAAAGAACCTCAGCTTCCCCCAGCTCAGCGGGAAACTGCTTTTCACGGCCGACCAGCTGCGCCTTAGCGCGCTCGACGCCACCCTCTTCGGCGGTGCCGTGCGCGGCGATGCCGAAATTTCGCTGCTCCCCAATCGCCCCGGCCATAGCGCCCACCTCGCGCTGGAGAACATCGATTTTGCGCGCCTCACCAAACTCTTTTTTAATTACGAGGACTCTCGTGGCCGCCTCAACCTGACCTACGACTTCACCGGGCGCGGCGAAGATGCGCGCGCCATGGAAGGCCGCGGCGACTTCGCCGTCACCGATGGCAATGTTTTCGCCATCCCCTTCCTCGGCCCGTTCAGCGGCATCCTCAATGGCCTCGTTCCTGGTATGGGCCACGACGTCGCCCGCAAGGGCACCGCCACCTTTCTGCTCAAAGACGGTGTGGCCTCCACCAACGACCTCGTCATCGAAGGAAACGGCTTCAGCATGATCGGGCACGGGCGGCTCTTTTTCATCGACGACAAAATGGACTTCGACATGCGCATCAATGCCCAGGGCCTGCCCGGCGTCCTCCTCTTCCCAGTGAGCAAACTCCTCGAATACACGGCCGACGACAAACTCTCAAAACCCAACTGGCGCCCCAAGCTTGTCCCCCGGCTCTGACGACGCTACCCCGCGCAGGTTAGGAGCACGGCGAGGAGGTGGCGGAGTTCGTCGTCGATGTCGGCAGGGGTGGGGACGGTCTGGGCGATCTCGGCTTTCACAGCTTCGCGGAAACGCTGGCGCAGGCGGTGGATGGCGACTTTCACTGCGCCTTCGCTCAGACCGAGCTTTTGGGCGGCGGCGGCTTGCGGGAAGGTTTCGCCGCCGCCGGTGATCCAGGGTTTGAGGACGTCGAAATGTTCGGCTTTGCCGGCGTCGTGCAGCTCGGCCCCGGTGATTTCGAGGGCGCGAGCGATGAGAGTGAGCGCCCATTGGCGGTCAAAGGCGCGCTCGTCTTCGGGGCGCGTCGGGGCGGCGAGACCGGGCGAGTCGGTGGGGTGCGCGTCGAGCGGGAGCGGGTCGGTGCCGCTGCCGCGTTTGGCGGTTTGCGCGCGGTCGTATTGATCGGCGAGGAAGTGTTTCACCGCGCCGAGCAGATAGCTGCGGAAGCGTCCGCGGGATCGGTCTGCGCCGCCGAGCGCACCGCCCGCGAGCACTTTTTCGAAAAAGGCGTGAGCCAGTTCACGCGCCGTGTCCTCGTCGCGGCCGCGCGCGCGGAGAAACGCGATGACGGGCGCGTAGTAAGCGGCACAAAGTTCGCTGAGCGCGGTCTGCGCAGCCAGATCGTCGCCGCTGGCGCGCGCGACGAGCGTCCAGCGGGTCGGGGCGAAGTTCTCCGCAGGCGTGCTCATTTGGACGGCGCGAGCGCGATGTCGCGAAATTCGACCCACTCGAACGGGCGCGCCTGAAAGCGAAAGGCCCGCACATTTTCCAGCGGCAACTTTTCAAAGCGCCACTCGGATTGTTCGTTGAGAATCGAAACGCGGGTCGTGGCCACTTCCTCGCCGCTCTGGAGCACGGCGGCGACGCGGGTTTGCCAGTTTGGGTGCGCCGGCGAGGCATACGTGACGATGGTCGCGCCGTCTTTGCTCTCGATGGTCGAAGCCTGCGTGATCGCCCAGTTTTCACCGCCGTACGCGACCGTGGTCGCGATGGAATTGCCCGGCCCATTCTCGCGCAAAGTCTCCCAGCTACCGGCGGCGAGACCGACGCGCACATCGACCCGGGACAGCCTCACCGGCAGCGTTACCGAGAGCATCTCGCCGCCCATGATCGGGGCATTAGGCGCCGAGGCCAGGACCGGCGCGCCACCACCAGCCCAACCGAACGCCGCGGGGAGCCGCCAGGAAAGCGTGGAGGCGCCTTCCGGAAGATCGCGGGTGCGGAAGACAAACTCGTAGCCGCGCTGCCCTGGTCCGGCGCCGGCCTTCGATCCGCGATTGATGAAGGGTCCTTCGAGCGCCGGACTGCCGTTCATCTGCCAACCGGCAGTTTCGCCCGCCGGCTGCGGCGCGATGCTCACGAGTTCGATGCTGCCCTTCGACCAATGCGCCACGGTCGGGGAGCGCTCGGCAGTCGCGACATCCACCAGCGGTCGCGACTCGGGAACGCGCACGGTCTCGGGCGGACGGCGGTTCTGGAGCATGGCAATCCGCGGGATGACGAGCCCCACGGCGCCGAGCACGAGAACCAAGAGCGGCACGGAGAGGATGGCGGCTATGATCCAGAGCGCGGGCGAAGCCGTAGCGGCGGGAGGAGCGCCCGGCCGGACCGCGGCGGCTTCAGCGTTGTGGCGGCGCACCAGCGACGGAAGCGCGAAGAGGTCGAACAACCAGCCGATGAGAAAAATCCCGCCGGTCACGAGGTAGAGCAAACCCCAGCCGATTTGCCCGAGATAAAATCGGTGCCCCCCGACCATGCCGAAAAGGATCCAGAAAAAGTAGGCCATCCCGAGATCCTTGGGCTTTGCGCGCCTGACGGCGCGCGATCCCGGCGAGGGGGGGAAGTTGTCTCGCGAAAATGCCTGCGAGAGACCGAGCAGCGTTCCAAACACGATCGTTGCCGCGACCATTTGCTGCGACCGCGGAAAGGACAAACCGAGCATGGCGACGACGGGAATTCCGACTGCGCTCAGTGCGGTGAGCACCAGCAAAACGCGTGACCACCGGGATTCGCCAGAAGGTGCCTGAGCTGTTACGGGCACTCCGCCGGCGCTGAGATGCTCGACCTGCGTCTTCATCTCGGTGGCGCTTTGCTGACGGCGCTCGCGTTCTTTTTCCAGCGCGCGCAGCACGACTTCATCGACGCCGGGGGCCACGCGACTTTTTTCCGAAGGGGAAGCGAACCGGCCCAGTGGGAGTTCGCCGGTGAGCATTTCGTAAAGGACGACGCCAAGACTGTAGATGTCCGCGCGGTGATCGACGGTGGACGGTTTCTCGATCTGCTCCGGAGCCATGTAGGCCGCGGTGCCAAGTGCTGCGCCGGTCGCGGTCAGGCCGGTTCTCGCGGCTTCTTCGCCGGCCATTTTGGCGATGCCAAAGTCGGCAAGCTTGGGCGTACCGGCGGTGTCGAGGAGGATGTTCTCGGGCTTGATGTCGCGGTGGAGGACGCCGTGATCGTGAGCGAATTGCAGGGCGTCGCAAATTCGCGGGACCAGCCCGAGCGCCTGTTCTGGCGTGATCCCGGCGCGCATGGCCTGGCGGAGGTTTACGCCGTTTACGAATTCCATGAGCAGGTAGTAAAAGCCGGCGCGTTCGCCGAAGTCATAGACGGCGACGATGTGCGGGTGGGCGAGCCGCGCGAGGGCGCGGGCCTCGCGGGTGAAACGCTCGGCAAAACCCGGCTGCGCGGCGAGCGCAGGCGGGAGGATTTTCAACGCGACGAGCCGGTCGAGCCGCGGCTGTCGCGCTTTGAAGACGACGCCCATGCCGCCTTGGCCGAGGATGCCCAGAATTTCGTATTCGGGAAACGCGGCGGCGAGTTCTTCCAGCGTGGGCGTGCCGGCGGCGGCAGACTGTGCGGGATCGGTGGGCTCGGCAACCCCGAGGAGCGCGCACGAAGGGCAAATCCCGCCGGGCGCATCGGCGGGAATGGGCGACTGGCAGCGGGGGCAGGTGGAGGATGGATTTTGCATGACACCCGTTTCCTGAGGGATGACGCGGGCGAGGTTACGCAGATTCTTTCCGCCCCGGCGAGAAATGCGGGCCGGCGGGCCGCTGCGGTCACTTTTTCCCGCGAATCGGCTGCAACTCCAAGCCAATAGGGCAATGATCCGAGCCGGTGATGTGCGGGTAGATAGTCGAGGACTTCAGGCGCGCGCGGAGGGCGGCGGAGCAGAGGAAGTAGTCGATGCGCCAGCCGATATTGCGGGCGCGAGCGGTGCCCATCTGACTCCACCAGGTGTAATGACCGCCGGCTTTTTCGAACTCGCGGAACGTGTCCACCAAGTCCGCGCCGACGAACGCCGCGAAGCCAGCGCGCTCCTCTGGCGTGAAGCCATGGGTCTTCACGTTGGCTTTTGGTCGGGCGAGATCGATCTCGGTGTGGGCGACGTTGAGGTCGCCGCAGAAGATGACGGGTTTGGTGGCTTCGAGGCGTTTGAGGTAGGCCAGGAAATCGCGATCCCACTGCTGGCGGTAGGACAGGCGCGTCAGCTCGCGCTTGGAATTGGGGACATAGACGTTCACCAGGAAAAAGTCCGCGTATTCCGCGGTGATCACCCGCCCCTCCCGATCGTGGTCGGCGATACTGATCCCGCAGGTTACGGAAAGCGGCTGGGGCTTGGTGAAAATGGCGGTGCCCGCGTAGCCCTTTTTCTCCGCACTGTTCCAAAACGCGGTGTAGTCAGCCAGGGTGGTGGGCACTTCGACGTCGGCGGCGGCTGCTTTGGTTTCCTGGATGCAGACGATGTCGGGTTGCTCGGCGGCGATGAAGTCGGCAGCACCTTTTCTCAGCGCAGCGCGGATGCCGTTGACGTTCCAGGAGAGGATTTTCATGCGCCCGCATCCAACCGGAAAGGCGCGCGAAAAGGCAAGCGCGAGGGGCGCGAGGGGCGCCCAGCGGGGTCACAGCCCGCGACTACAGCGCCTGGCTGCCGCCGTCGGCGAAAGTCGAGAGGTAGCAAAACTCAACGTGGAGGCGGCGCTGGAGGTGGGCCATTTGCGCTTCGAGGCGCTCGCGGTTGGTGTCGGACCGGGCCCGGTCGATCTCGGCCTCTTTGGCTTCGATGGCTTTCATCAGAAAGTCGAGGGTGGTGAAGAAAAGTTCGCGCTGCATACGCAACTGAGACAAGCAGGATGCAGGCCGGGAAATGCGCGGGTTTCCGGGTCGTTGACTTCGCGTGGGCGGCTCTTACTTTGCCCGCTCTCTTATGGCCGGACTTGTCATCAAACCCCGCTCACGCATCCTCCACGGCCACGATTGGGTCTATTCCAGCGAGGTAATGAAGGCCTTTGGCTCGCCGGAGGATGGCGATGTGGTGTCGCTGAAGGACACCCAGGACCGGCTGCTCGGCTCCGCCATTTTCAACAGCAAGTCGCAGATCGTGGCGCGGCGGTTTTCGCGGCAGCGGCAGGAGCTGGACGCGGAGTTTTTCGAGCGGCGCATCCGGCTGGCGGTGGAATACCGGGCGCGCCGGGGGATCGACCCACGGGTGGGGCGGATGGTCTGGAGCGAAAGCGACGGGCTGCCGGGGCTGATCGTGGACCGCTATGGCGATCATCTCGTGGTGCAGACGCTGACGCGGGCGATGGATCAGCGGAAGCCACTCATCGTGGATGCGCTGCGGACGGTCTTGGAGCCGAAGTCGATCATCGAGCGGAATGACGCGCTGGTGCGCAAGGCCGAGGGGCTGGAGCTGGTTACCGGCGTGCTCTTTGGCGAAGCACCCGGGCCGTTTGCGGTGACCATCGCGGGGCTGGAGTTCGAGCTCGATCTCAGCCACGGGCAGAAGACCGGCTTTTACCTCGATCAGGTGGACAACTACGCCGCGGTGGCGGCCTACGCCCGGGGGCGCAAGGTGCTGGATTGCTTCGCGAATCAGGGCGCGTTCGCTCTGGCCTGCGCGAAAGCGGGCGCGGCAAGCGTGATGGCGGTGGAGATCAGCGCGGAGTGCGTGGAACTGGTGAAGAAGAACGCCGCCCGGAACCACCTCGTGGTCGAGGCGTATGCCGGCAATGTCTTCGATCTACTCAACGATCTGGAGCGACAAAATGCGCGCTACGATCTGATCATCCTCGATCCTCCATCCTTCACGAAATCGAAGGGCAAGTTGAGCGATGCGGCCCGCGGGTATAAGGAAATCCACCTCCGCGCGCTGAAGCTGCTGAACCCGGACGGGCTGCTCGCGACCTTCTGCTGCTCGCACCATGTGAACCGGGAGATTTTCCTCGAGGTCATCAATGAGGCGGTGGTGGACGCTAAGAAAACGCTGCGGCTGCTTGCGGAGTTCGCGCAAGGCGCAGATCACCCGATCGTCACGACGCTGCCGGAGACGCAGTATCTGAAAGGCTTCCTTTTCGAGCTCATGCCGGGGCGGTGAGGGGGAAAATCCGAAATCCGAATGTCGAAATCCGAAACAAATCCGAAAGGTTTGAAATGGGTTAAACGGCACCTGTCGGGCGGCGCTTGCGCCAGTTGTTTTTCGACTTTGAAACTTTTGGAATTTGTTTCGGATTTCGGATTTCGGATTTCGGATTTTCCGCCGCCATGCACCCGCTGACGACGCCGCGCTTTTTCCGGCTGCTGCTATGGGTGCAATGGCGCTCCTTTCTCGCCCGGCTGCGCGGCATCCGGCGGGAATCGCCGCTGCTGCTCGTGGTCCTCGCGGGCTTCGTGCTGGGCTATCTTGCCGTGGGTTACTGGCTGTTTTTCGCGGGGCTGAAATACCTGCACAATTTTCCCCTGGTCGGCTCGCTGCTTTCGCAGCGCATCCTCTATCTCATCTTCGGCTTCTTCTTCGTGATGTTGGTTTTTTCGAACCTCATCATCGGCTACTCGACGCTTTTCAAGAGTCGCGAAACAACGTGGTTTCTTTCGCTGCCGGTGCCGCACCGGAATGTCTATCGCTGGAAATTTTTCGAGGCGCTGGTCGTCTCGAGCTGGGCGCTGATTTTTCTGAGCGCGCCGATGATGATCGCCTACGGGCGGGTGCACGATGTGCCGCTGGCGTTCTATGCGCAGATCGCCGTCGCCTATTTGCCTTTCGTGGTGCTGCCGGCACTGGCGGGTTCGTGGATGATCGTGTTGCTCGTGCGGGTGCTGGCACGGAGTGGGGTCAAAAAGGCGGTGCTCCTGATCGCTGCGGGGCTGATCCTGCTGCTGATCGTAGGCATCAAGCCGGTGACGGACGCAGACGCGGTGGCCACACAGGATGTGCTCTCCTTTGACCAACTGCTGCGCCACACGCGGATCAGCGTGAACCCCTTCCTCCCCAGCGCCTGGCTCGCGCAGTCGGTGCTCTCGTGGAGCGAAGGCCTGGGTCGGCAGGGCGCGTTCTTTTTCCTATTGCTGCTGAGCAATGCACTCATGGGGCTGCTCGTCGGTTTCGAGGTTGTTGGGCGCGTCTTCTACGGAAGCTGGACGGCCTCGCTCAGCTCGCGCGCCGAGCGTTTCCAGCGGGAGTCTTTGGCCAAGCGCTTGCTGGTTCAGCGACGGTCGTTGCTGGAGTGGGCAACGGATTGGCTGCGGCCTTTTTCCGCCCCGGCCGCCGCGCTGGTGCTAAAAGACGCGCGGCTTTTCTGGCGCGACCCGGCGCAGTGGATTCAGTTCATGATCTTCTTTGGCCTGCTCTGCATCTACGTCCTGAACCTGCGCAACGTGGCCTTCAATTTCCAAAGCCCGCTCTGGGAGACGATGATCTCTTACCTCAATCTCGCCGCTTCCGCGCTCACTCTCTCGACGCTGACCACACGCTTCGTCTTCCCGCAGTTTTCGCTCGAAGGCCGCCGTCTGTGGATTCTTGGGCTGACGCCGTTTGGCCTGCAAAAAGTGCTGCTGCAAAAATTCTGGATGAGTTGTCTCGGGTCGATGGCGATTACCGTCACGCTGATGGTTACCTCGAGCATGATGCTGCATCTCTCGTGGCCGCGGGTGCTGTTTTTCGCGGGCGCGATCGGGCTGATGAGCGCGTCGCTGAGCGGGCTGGCGGTCGGGCTCGGCGCGCTGTTCCCAAACTTCAAGGAAGACAATCCAAGTAAGATCGTAAGCGGCTTCGGCGGCACGCTCTGCCTCGTGGTCAGCTTCATTTACATCGCGCTTTTTGTCGCGCTGGCCGCCTTGCCGGACGTGCATCGAGTGGTGAAAATTTCGGTTCCGCTGGTTGATAGCGCACCCTACCTGCTCGCCGTGCTGCTCAGCGCCGCGGTTTTGTTTTTTCCGCTGCTCAGCGCGACAAAACGCGTGAAAAATCTGGAAATCTGATCGGCGAAACCTACGCTCCGCGCATGTCCGACCGCGCGCGCCCCGACGAACAATTTCTCGACCTTCCCTCGGACGAAGGTCAGGCCGGCGAACACATCGACAACCAGGTCCAGCGCGCCCAGGAACAGCTTCTCGCACTGAAGCGGCAGCAGGACATGATCGAGCGGCAGAAGCGCGAGCTCGAGGAGTTGGGCCGGCGGCAGGATCAGCTCCAGCAGGGCCGGGCAGAGATGATGGAAAAATTCACGCGCTCGCTCGTGGTCATCGAGCGGGAAACCTACGACGCCCAGAAGCGCGTCGAGACGCTGCACGCCGTGCAGGACTCCTTCAGCCAGCACCTCGACATGCTCGACGCGATCAATCCGAAATCGTGGGAAGGCCTCGACCTGAACAAGGAATTGACCAAGGCCCTGAGCGCGGTGGACGACGCTCGCGCCGAGTTTGCGCGCTCGCTGCCGAAGATCACCATCGAAGCCGAAGGCGCTCCGACGACGGCGAATTACCAGGCGGATTTTGCGCCCGTCGAGACGAAGGATTTCACCTACTGGCTGAAGGCGGGCTTCGCTTTCACGCTGCCGCTTTTCTCCATCGGCATCATCCTCGTGATCGTGCTCGTCGCGGTTTTTAACCGCTAATTCCTCATGCTTCCCAAGCGCCGGAAATCAGGACCACAGAAAACCGAGTCACCGCTGGATCTGAAGATGCGCGAGATCGCTGAGCGTGAGGCGAAGATGCGGACCCAGATGGAAGAGTGTCAGAAAGTGATCCAGGAAGCGCCGCAGCGTGCCGAAAAAATCGCCCAGGCGCGGCGCGATGAAATCCGTGCCCGCGCGGCCCATACAGAGATGCGCCATCGCAATCCCGCAGCGCTCACCGATAAATGGCGCACCCTCGAAGTGAACGCTGCCGCTCCCGCGCAGCATAAGCGGTTGCGGAAGGAGCGCCGCCAAGGTCGGCTGCTCTTTTTTGCACTGCTCGCAGTGCTGCTGGGGGTCTGCTACTGGCTCTACTACACGGTAACCCATTCCTGAGTCCGGCCGCGCGCCGGCTTTACAGCACGCGCTTTTTGAAGGTGGGTATAGCCTCTTTAGGCAAACCACTCCGTGTGGAAAAACTCGCCACGGGGTTTGTCGATGCGCTCGTAGGTGTGCGCGCCGAAGTAGTCGCGTTGCGCTTGAAGCAAATTTGCGGGCAAGTTCGCCGAGCGGTAGCTGTCGAAGTAGCTGAGGGCGGAGCTGAACGCGGGCACGGCAATACCGTATTCGATGGCCGTCTGCACAGCGATGCGCCAGTTCGGCTGAGTGCGCTGGAGGACCTCGGCGAAGAAGGGATCGAGGACGAGATTCTTGAGGGCGGGATTCTTTTTGTAGGCCTCGGTGATGCGGTTAAGGAAACGCGCGCGGATGATGCAACCGCCACGCCAGATCGAAGCGATGTCTTCGAAGTTGAGGTTCCAGTTGTAAAGTTCACTGGCCTTGCCGAGTTGCACCATGCCTTGCGCGTAGCTGATGATTTTCGAGGCGTAAAGTGCGTCGCGCACTGCCTCGATGAGCTTCACGCGGTCGCCGGTAAATGGCTTCGGCGAGGGCCCCGCGAGCACAGCACTCGCGGAAACACGCTCGTCTTTGAGCGAGGAAAGGATGCGCGCTTCGACGGCGGAGCCGATAACGGAAAGCGGCACGCCCATTTCAATCGCGTGGCCCACGGTCCATTTGCCGGTGCCTTTCTGCCCGGCTTTATCGAGGATGAGATCAACAATCGGCTGGCCGGTTTCGGGGTCTTTCTTGGTGAAAATTTTGGTCGTGATCTCAATGAGGAAGCTGTCGAGTTCGCCTTTGTTCCAATCGCCGAAAATCTGGTGAAACTCCTCGGCGCTCGGGTTGAGCGCCGCCTTCAAAATAGCGTAGGCCTCGCAGATGAGCTGCATGTCGCCATACTCGATCCCGTTATGGGCCATCTTCACATAGTGCCCGGCACCGTCCGGCCCCATGTGTCGGCAGCACGGTTCCCCTTCGGCGATGGCGGCGATTTTTGTGTAGATCGGCGCGAGCGATTTCCAACCCTCGGCAGAACCGCCGGGCATGATTGATGGGCCCTTGAGCGCCCCTTCTTCACCACCGCTCACGCCGACACCGAAGAAATGAATGCCCTTTTCCTTGAGCGCCTTTTCGCGGCGCTGCGTATCGGTCCAGAGCGAGTTGCCGCCATCAATAATCACGTCGCCGGGTTCGAGCAGCGGGATGAGTTGGTCGATGACCGCATCCACCGGCGCGCCGGCTTTCACCATGATCTGCGCGCGGCGTGGGCGTTTCAGGGCGGCGACAAAATCCTGCAGCGTCTTGGCGAAAACGAAGTTTTTGCCCTTGCCGCGCCCAGCTTCGAACGCCTCCACGACGCTGGTTGTGCGGTTGAAAACGGCGACGTGAAATCCCCGGGATTCCATGTTGAGGACGAGATTTTCGCCCATGACGGCGAGGCCGATAAGTCCGATGTCGCAGGTGCTCATGTGATGTCGATGTGGTGGTTGGTTACGGAAAAGGGGCGGGAGCGTAGCGGCGCGGCGCGGGCAAAGGCAATGGCGTTTCTGCTGCATCTTTTTTAAGCGCGCGCGCCAGATTTCGCTCCTGGCGCATCCGGTATGGACGCGCCCGCCGCGGGCGGGTAAGCGCATAGCTGCTCATGAATCTGCCCAATCGTCTGACCGTTTCGCGCTTCTACCTGACCGCAGGTTTTGTCGCAGCGATGACGCTCGGCTGGCGCGGGGAGCCGACGTGGGGGGCCCTCACCTTGAGCTGGGGCTGGGGCTACACTGCGGGGCTGGCACTTTTCGTAGCGGCGGCGGTGACGGATTACCTCGACGGAGAAATCGCGCGGAAGCGGAAGCTCGAAACAGATTTTGGCAAGCTGATGGATCCCGTCGCGGACAAGGTGCTGATGGCGTCGGCCTTCATCTGTCTCATCCCAGAGCACGCGATCCCGGCGTGGGCCGTGATCGTCATCATCAGCCGGGAGTTTCTCATCACGGGCATGCGCCTGCTGGCCGCGAGCAAAGGCGTCGTGTTGCCCGCCGAAAAACTGGGCAAGCACAAGACGGCCTGGCAGATGGTGACCGTCATCTATTTCCTCGTGCTGCTCTCACTCTCCGAGTTCAGCCGCGCGGGAGTGCTGAACGGCTTGTTTTGGTGGTGGCACGCCTGGCACTTCGGCGGCATCGCGCTGATTGCGCTTTCGCTCGGCCTGACGCTCTACTCCGGCATCGGCTACCTCTGGAAAAACAGGGCGCTGATCGCCAACGCTTGAACCTAGCCCCCGGGCACGACGACTTGGTCGCCGGGCAGGAGCTTCACATCGCGAGAAGGATCTTTCTCGATGTCCTTAAGGTTGAAGACCGCAAGAATTCTACCGTCGCGCACTAGTTTGACCCCTTTCGGGCTGCCAAAGTCGCTGAGCCCCTGGCAGTTTCCCACCGCTGAGGAGAGCGTCATTTCAGCGAGCCACTGGAGGCGCTGCGGAGCGCGGACGCCGCCGCTCACGGAAACGAAGCGCGGAACCGCAGCGACATTGATGACCACTGTTGGGTTGGTAAAAATCTTCCCGGCGACAAATTTGGCCTCGATTGCTTCGGCTAGCTGAGCCGGCGTCATACCCACGGCCTGCACTCGGCCAATGTAGGTAATCTTGACCATCCCCTCGGACCCGATTGTGTACTGGCTATTGGTGAACTCCGAAACGACATCGGGGGCCACCCCAGAAATTTTCATCTCAAAAACATCGCCACTGCGGAGGATCGATTGGGTATCCGAGGGGCGAGCGGAGACGGAAGGTTCCGCGACGCGCTGGGCGACCGGCGGTGCGGCGCGGAGTTCTGTCCGAAGAAGGACAAACAAAGCGAGGATAAGGCAGATCAGGCGCATGGGGTCTAGTAGTCTTCGCGATTGGCCGCAGGACGTGGCCGGGCGAGTTGCGGGGCGGCGGTTTCAATCCGCGGGGTAGTGGGCCGCGGCGCACCGTAGTACTCGTTGTAACTGTTGTAGTAGGAGTAGCCGTCGTCGTGTTTCGAATCGACGTTGTTCAGCACGACCCCGATGAGTCGCCCGCCAACGCCAAGCACGGCTTGTTTCACCCGCTGCAGCATGGCCCTCGGGAAGCGGCGATGTTGAACTACCATCACAGTGATATCCACTTCGCTGGCCAGCACCGAACCGTCGCTTACGCCAAGGATCGGCGGAGAGTCAAAAAACACGAGGTCATACTGTTGTTTCAATTTGGCGATGAGGTCCGTCATGCGCTGTGAGTTGAGGATGCCAACCGAATCGCCTGGCAGTTCGCCCGCGGGAATGAAGGACAGGTTGTCGATCTTCGTGGTCTTGATGATCTCGTCCACCTCCGCGCGGCCCATGAGATAATCGGTAAGGCCGAAGTCATTGGGCACATCGAAGAACTTGTGCTGCGACGCACGACGCAGATCCGCGTCAACAACGAGGACATTGTAACCGCCCTTGGCACAGGTGAAGGCGAGGTTGTTGAGGGTTGTAGATTTGCCTTCACCGGGCCCGCCACTGATCAACGTGAAGGTATTTGCGTCACGGTGCGGTTTGTTGAACTCGATATTCGCCCGAAGGATTCGGTAAGCCTCCGCGTCGGGGGAGTCGCCTGCGGATTTCATAAGGACGGATATGTCCTTTGGAATGACCGCAAGAACGGGGATTTGGAGGAAGCGTTCGACGTCGTCGAGGGTCTTTACGCTCGTGTCCAGGTACTCGATAAAGAAGGCCAAGCCTACCCCCACGATCAGGCCGATGACCGCGGCGAGGGTCATAAAAGTGGGCACGTCGGGCTTGGCCGGGGCGAGGGAAACCTCCGCCTTGTCGTAGATGTGGGCCGGATCCATATCGATGTTCCGCTTCATCCGCTCGGCCTTCAGATTGATGTCAGCGCTCTCCAAAATTCGCTTTTCCTGAATGTAGCGATTCTTCGCGTCGATATACGCTTTCATCTTGGTCTTGTCGTCGATGGACTCCTTGCGGGATTTGTCCGCATTGGTGCGGTAGTCTTCGAGTTTTTTGGACTCCAGAGCAAAGGTGTTACCCAGCCCGCTGCGCTGCCCGTCGAGTGCAGTCTGAAGTTGGCTGCGCAAAATGGCGGCTTGGCCGCGCAGCGCCCGAATCCGGGGGTGATTCTCACCCACGCCAGACGCCGCCAAACGCTCCTCTTCACCGCGATAGGAATTAAGTGACTCTACCGCCCTCTCCACAGTCGGGTCAGGCGTGTTCATCATCCGGAATGCCTGCGGCAATTCCTCCGGCTTCAGCTTTTGGATCAAATCCACCTGGAGGCGGAGATTCGCCACTCGCGTTTCCTGCTCCTGCAAGAGCTGTTCATTGAAAACCATGGACTTGTCCGAGCGGCTCAGGGGGACGTTGTCCTTGTCAGGATCCGGGTCGTTGATTCCGCCCTCTGTGCGAAGGGTCGCGGCTTCGGTGCCGGCGGTGACGACTGCCGCCCGCTGTTTGCTGACCTCTTCCTGCAGCTGCGCCAAACCGCGGTCCACATTCTTCTGCAAATCAGCGCGCCGTCTTTCCTGATAAACCACGGCAATGGTGTTGGCGATATTGGCGGCGCGTTCGGCGACGGTGTCATAGACGCCAACGTCGATCAGCCCGGTATTACGTACCTCTTGAAGCTGCATGGAGCGTTTCAACCGCACATAAACCTGCTGCGGCGGGAGGCGCTGACCGGGAGGGGAAAACTCTTTCACGAGTTCCAGGCGATCGATGACGGGATAGAGGATCTCCGTGGTCTGGAGAATCTGGAACTGGGTGGCGACGAATTGCGGATCGTAGCTCCGCATGGGCGTTCCCCCAAAAGCTGTCACTGGCCCGGAGTTGTCTTGCTTCACCTCCATCCGCACCCGGGAAAAATACTGCCGTGGGAGAAAATAGGTAGTCACTCCCGCTGTCACCATCACCAAGAAAAACGTCAGGAGAATCAGCCCCATCCGGATTTTTATGACCCGCCAGTAATCGAGGAAATGGAGCTTGGACTCGTTGGAATCGTTCATAGGAATGGCGCGAGAATCAGGTGGGGGGTAAGGCGCCTGACTTGTTGGCGTCAGGAAAGTCGCCCACAAACGGGCGGCGGGCTAGCTTGGAGTGGCAAAGGGTAAAACCGTTCAAAAATCGTATTCTGCCCCAATGAAGGCTTGGTTGCGGAAGTAGTCGCTGGCCGCAAACGTGCCAAAACCGGTCGTGTAGTTATAGTTGGCGTTCAGCGTCCACTGCCGCGTCAGGTTATACATGACACCGAGTCCGAGGTTGATCGTATTGAACACGGAGCTGTCGTCCGTCGTTTCAACATTCGTGGTCTGCCGAACGTAGTTGATGCCCGCCGTGCCCCGAAAACGCGGAGAAAAATTTTGCACCAGATTCAAGCCGCTGCGGAGAGTAATGAGTTCGCTCTGCGCACTCGACGGTGCCTCAAAACCGAAACGCGCATCGAATTGCACGAAAGTCGCCTTCGCGAGTTGATAGGCTAACGTTGCCTCCGCGTAGGGAGCGGTATTGCTGAGTCCGCTTTGGTCAAATTGACGAAGCGATGCGCCTAGCAGCAGCGTCCCCGTAAACCGCCTGCTCAGCGTCACCTCGCCACCGAGCAGGGTGTACACCGTGCCCGCATCCAGCGCACTCTGCGAATCGTAGGCGATCTGGCTGTACCGCAACTGGCCGATCAGCGTAAGTCGGGGGCCGTAGAGATAGCGCACTTCCGTCCCCAAAGTAGTCTCACCGTAATCGCCCAATTGCTGAGCATCTTCCTGATAGCGTAAAAGGCCGTAAGTAAGGCTGGCCGACGCACTCAGCCGCGGCGTAAAGCGGTAGGACAACTGCATGCGCGCCGTGGCATTCAGGTAAGACCCGGCTTGCTGGGTCGAACTATTGACCAGAGTAAGATCGGGCTGCGTCTGATAGATGGCCGAGACATTCGCCGTAAACTGCAGCCGCGGGGTCAGCCGGCGCAGATACATCATCGCCAGAGAACCCGTGTAGTCCACGTCCTTGCCGGGCCGATCCCAGTAAAAATTTCCGCCTGTATTCAGATCGAAAGTAAAGAGCGTCCGACGCGACGCAAACTGCACATCCATGCCCACGTTCCCGCGATTCAGAAAGCTCCCAATCCGGGGCTGCCCCCTAAACCCAGGGATAACCACGCGACGGGTCGTCGGTGCCCGGCCCGGAGCCACGACCGTCGTTGGCAGTCCATCCGGGCCGATGCCTTGGACCACCGTTCCCGGTGTCCCTGGATCATCCAGCACCTCGACGGTTTGCGAAGGCAAGCCCTCCTCGGAATCGGTTGGAGTTTGAAAAACGTTGTCGTCGTAACCAAACGAAAGCGAACTCGTAAACCGGAACCGTGGTCGCGCCAACCGCCCCTCTCCCGCCGTAAATTGCTGTGCGGGCTGACCGTAGCCTCCACCTGGGACCGTGAAAGTGGGCTCTGACGAAGGCGGGGGCTGCGCGCCGGTTTGCCCTTCTCCAAACGCGGAAGCTGCACCTTCTGCATCCGGGCTCTCCTGCGGCAGCATCCCGGTGCCGGGCCCGGTGCTTGTCCCCGCTCCCGGATTAAGCATCCCCGGCCCGGTTCCGGGGGTGGCTGGGGGAAGTCCTGCTCCTGGGTTATTCAAGCCCGTCCCCGGAGTGGCGGTGCCGAACGCCGAACTTGCCCCGGTCCCGGGAAATGTCGGATTTGCAGGGACTGCCGGGGCGGCGTTTCCGCCCGTCCCCTGTGCCATGGCTGCATTCACGCAACCACAAAAGGCCGCGAAAACGGCCCACCGGGAACGGCGAAAATTCATGGATTGAGGGAAAGGACGGGATTGATGCCCAAAGGGGGCGGATTGAAGAGGAGGGGAGGGATTAGACGAATCGCGGCCTGCTGCGCAACTGATAATTGCGGCCACTAGCACTCGACGGCTGCGAGACATCGAACCCCCATTTGGCGTTGGGATTTTGCTCGAAATCCCATGCAGTCTGCTCCTCGCCGGCACGTCACGCCCACGTTGTCTGCGAAAGAAGAGAGCGGGTAGCGGGAATCGAACCCGCATGGCTAGTTTGGAAGACTAGAACTTTACCACTAAGCTATACCCGCGAACGGCACGGCAGACTGTGCGTGTGCTGCGTGCGTTGACAAGCGCTTTTTCCGCCCGCTACTTTCACGGCACTTATCCTCCCATGAGACTCGTCCGCATCCTCATCCTCCTCGCTCTCGTTTACCTTTGTTACATCCTTTTCGTCGAGGCCCGGGTGCAGATGGACAAACCGGAGCCGGACTGGAGTAAATTTACCCTCTATTTCGGTGGCGTCGTCCTTGTGGGTGGAGCGGCGGGGGTCATCATCGTCACAGTCGTCCTACCGAGTGTGGGCGACGCCATCGGCGGCCTGTTTTTTAGCCCAAATCAGAAGATTGAAAAAGCGCCTCACTTTGACGCCATGGCGGCTATCGCCCGTGGCGATTATGAAGCGGCAGTGGCGGAATACCTGAAGGCCTTCGAGAAAGATCCACACGACACGCTGGCTCTCAGTGAAGTAGCCAAAATCGAGTGCGAGCACCTCGGCGATCCCGCGACGGCTGCGGATGTCCTCGAACAGGCGCTCGGCCGCGAGTGGACGCGGGAAGACGCTGCGTTCCTCAGCTCCCGGCTGGCCGATGTGTATTGGAAATACCAACACAACGCCCGCGACGCCCGCAGCTTGCTAATGCAAATCATCGAGACGATGCCGAATACCAAGCATTCGGCCAACGCCCAGCACAAGCTCCAGGAAATCGAGCGCGCGCTCGCTTTGGAAGATTAGCCTAGCGGCCGGAGCCGTCCGTTGCGGCTCACCTGCCAACGCCAACCGGCCCACCACACCCGCCGGTCGCACCATGTCGCGACCCAGCACGCCAATTCCACCGCGCTCGCAGCGATCATCACGGGGAATAGCCACGGGATGGAAAAGCGCAGCGTTCTTCCGCAAATGAGCGACAACCCCCATCGGACTGCGGCGATCAGCCCGAGGCCCAAGACCAATTTGAGAGCCGGCATCGTCATTGGAACCACTGTGACGAGCAGTGCCCAGGCGGCTAGTGCGACCAACTTGTTCGTCAAAATCATCCCCGCGAAACCCGCCGGACGGCACACGCGATAGGTCACCGCGACCCGGCGCTGATGCCGCCAGTAATCACGCCACGTCAGCGGATCGCTCTCGAGCGTTGCCACCAGCGTGCTTAGCCGAATCATCCGGCCGGCTTTGCTTAAAGCCGCGCCGAGCCGATTGTCCTCTGCTAGAAAGTCACCGAACGCCGACCAGCCACCGACTGCCTCGACATCGCTGCGCCGGAAGCCAGTGCAGGCTCCAAGGGTGAAATCTACCCGTCTTTGTCGCTGGACCATCGCCAGCCCCGGCCACAGCGCCAGCAGTGCAGCGCCCGCATCGAGCCGTTGGGGCCAACTCGCCAAATTCACAAAGCGGTAACCCGCGGTCAGGGCATCGGCCCTGCTGGTCAGCCATTCCCGACGGAATCCATCAAGCCAGGCGTCATCAATCAGCGTTTCGCTGTCGCTCAAAATCCACCGCTCGTGCCGGGCTCGCGGCGCCATCTGGAGGAGCTTCGAAATTTTCGGGTTCAGCGCCACCCCCGCCGCACACGCGACCACAGTGATCTCCCGCCCGGGAAAAGCGACGCACACTTCCGCACCCACACGTTCCTCGTTCGAGCCTTCGTTCACTCCGAGCACGAGTTGATCGCCGGGGCGCAGCGCGGCCGCGAGGGAGTCGAGTTTTTCCCGGAGCGCAGGAACGCCCGCCTTTAACGGGCGCAGCAGGGTGACCGGCGGCAACGGTTCGTTGGCATCCGGGAGCGGTTTTTTCCAGCGCTCGCTGCACAGGAAAGTCAGCACGGCCAGCGGGTAGCAGGCATTCAGTAAGCAGTAAGATCCGACCGCGACAGCCACGATGAGTTCCGCCTGCGTCATGCCTTGCGCGCAGGTGGGGGGAAGAGGCAAATGATCATCGCAGCGGGTGCGATTTTGCCCGCACGCGCCGCAATTGAAACAACTCATCATCACCGCCGACGACTTCGGTTGCAGCCCGGAGATCAACGCCGCCATCCTGCGCGCCCACCGCGCCGGCTTCGTCACCCAGGCCAGCGTGATGGTGAATGAACCTGCCGCCGCCGCCGCCGCGCAAATCGCGCGCGCGTCCCCGGAGTTAAGCGTGGGCCTGCATCTTACGCTTTGCGCCGGGCAAGCCGCGGAGGTTTCCGCGCTCACGGATGCCCGCGGACAATTTCCTCCATCGCCCGCATGGGCCGGGTTGCGCTACGCTTTCACCCCGGCGCTACGTGAGCCGCTGAAGCGCGAGATCCGCGCGCAGTTCACGCGTTTTCGCGAGCTGGGTTTCGCACCGAGCTACTGGGATGGCCACACGCATCTTCATCTGCATCCCACGATCTTACGCCTGACGCTGCCCATCGCCGTCGAACACGGGTTTCGCGCCGTGCGCCTCGTTCGTGAACCCGGGCCATTTGCCGTCGTGCCGTGGATTTTCCAGCGCCTTAGCCGCCGGGCAATTCCGCAGCTGGAGAAACACGGGCTGCAATTCGCCGCCCGCACATTCGGCATGCGCAACAGCGGACGCATGACCAGCGCGGTCATCGCGTCCTGTCTGGAAAATCTGCCGGACGGGCTGAACGAACTCTATTTCCATCCCGGTGCCGAGCTGGAAGAAGCCAATTACGCCGCGCTCGCCGCGCAGATTACGGAACGCGGGATTAAGCGACGGACGTTGCTGTAGGGGAAGCTGCCAGCTTCCCTACAGCACAGCTCGCGAAACCCGCTACGGCTGAACTTTGATGTTGCCGCGCATGACGTGACAGTGGCCAGGGAAGGTGCAGAGATACGGATAGTCGCCGGGCGTTTTCGCCTCGAATTTCATGATCTCGACTTCGCCGGGATTGAGCAGTTTGCTCGCGTTCACGATGTCCGCGAGTGCGGGTACGTATTGCTTGGCGATGGCATCCGGCTGAGCGGCCATGGCGTTGGCCGCGGTGCAGCATTTCTCGATGCTACCCGGTTTGACGACGACGAGGTTGTGCTGGAGTTGGTCCGCGTTGGTAAAGACGAGCGCGATCGGCCGGCCGGCGCTGGCCGTGACGTTGAGCACGTCATATTTCAGACCTTCTTCCGCTTTGATTCGGATGATCTGGTGGGTCTTCGCCAGTGCTTCAAGGTTTTCGGCAACTTTCGGTTTCGCGGGATTGCGCAAGCCGTCTGCGATGGTGCGGGCGACTGCGCTGGGCTTGGAGGCGAGCAGCGTGTTTAGCGCGGTGAGCTGGGTGGGCGTTGCGAGACGGGCGAAGGTGCGCGCGATGGCCGCGATGTCGCCGCTGCTCGTGCCACCGGAAGCGCCGGCGCCGGCGCTCGGGCCGATTTTGGTGCAGGCAATGTCGTCGAACCAGGCCTTCCCCGTGCTGCGACCCCAGCCGCCAAAGAGCAGATTGAGCGAGATGCTGTCCTGCTTCTTCGTGCTGATCTTGAAGGACACTTGTTGCCAGTCGCTCGTGCCGGTCACCGCCTGCGATTTCGGCTGTTCGCCGTTGAGCGTGTGGATTTCAAGGAGCGCGCCGGTTGCGCCTTTCACGCCCTCGGTTTTGATCCAGCCGGAGATGAGATAATCGGTGTCGGATTCGAGCGCGACGTCCTGGAACCAGCTCGTATCCGCGCCGTCAGTGCTGGAGATTTCCAGGCAGGCGCCGCCATTGCGGCCAGCTTGGGACACGACGTGCGCGCCCTTCCCGACGTAATCGCGCGGCGTCCAATACTCGGGCTGCGGCGGCACGCTGCTGGTGATTGCCTTGAGGTCGCCGTTGCGCACAAGATTTGGCGCTGGTGCCGGAGCGACCCCGGGGGCTGCAACCGTTGCCCCGGCTTCGGCAGCAAGCGGGGTGGCCGCCGCGAGCGCGGCGGCGAGAAAGCCATTGGCGTGGCGGCTCGCGGCGATGGTCAGCGCGGTCGGCAGGTTTTTGTCTTTGGCCACCACGGCGTCGTCCTTGAGTTTGAAAAGTGTCTCGCCCACGAGATCGCTCGGTGGTTGGTCAGCAAGGGCGAGCATCGCGGTGAGACGAACCAGCGGTTCCTTGTCGGTCAGCGCGCCGCTGTCGAGAATGGCTTGCGCGCTTTGCATCGAGCGCGGGAGCGTCTGCAGCGCAGCGCGGCGCACGCCGGACGCGGGATGTTTTAGCGCGGCCGTGAGCGTGTCCACGTCCGCCGCGCCCAAACCGTGCAGCGTCCAAACGGCATGATATGCGCCGCCAGCTATGCCCACGCCGTCCACCGCCGGATCCGCGACCAGCGCTTTGAGGGCGGGCACGACATCGTCTTTCGCCCGCTCGGTGAGCAGCCGCTGCGCGTGGCTGCGCCATAGCCGGTTGTCGCTTTTCAGCGCGGCGAGGAGCGTGGGCGCGTCGTCCTTCGAAAGGCGGAACTGTTTTGAAGGCGTCATCCCCTTCCAGCCGAGCCGCCAGAGCCGCGAGCGCTGCGTATCGCGCAGGTCGGAGATAAAGGCGTTACCCTTTCCATTCTGCGCGGGGAAGCCGCCGCGCTCCGGGCTCGGCGTGGGGTTGTGCTGGATGATGAAGCTATAGAAATCGCTAACCCAGATCGCGCCATCCGGGCCGGTCTTGGCCTGCACCGGGGCAAACCATTCGTCATCGCTGGCCATCAGATTCCAGCCGTTCGCGGTCGTGAAATTTGTGCCGGCGGGCTCGACATTGCCGCGGTAGAGGATGTGGCAGGTCGGCTCGCACATCAGCGCCGCGCGGTTCCAGAAGTCCTTCGGGAAAGCGCGGGCGGTGTAGAAATTGTGCCCGGCTTCCGAAGTGAAACCGCCCATGACATCGACCTGGCGGATGCGCTCCATGAGCAGCGGCGCTTTGCGGTTCGTATCGATGCCCGCGATCTGCGGCGCTTCGAGGCCATCGACCATGTCGTAGTAGCGCTTGGGGATGGCGAGGTAGATGGACGGCTGGTTGTTCGCCGTGCTGCCGAAGATGTCGCCGTTTTCGTTGAAGGCGAAGCCCCAGGTGTTGTTCGAACTTTTGCCGAGGTACTCCATCTTCGACCCGTCGGGCTTGAAGCGGTAAAAGCCCTGGCCAAACTTCACCTGCTCGCCGCCGACCTCACCGTTAAAGCCGGCGTAGCCCATGCAGCCGTAGATCCAGCCGTCCGGGCCGTAGTGCAAATTCGACGGACCGGCGTGGGTGTCGCCCGTGCTCCAGCCGGAGAAGAGCGTCCGGCGCTCGTCTGCTTTTCCGTCGCCGTTCGAGTCGCGGAGGAAAAGGGTGTGCGGAGCCTGCTGGACGATGATTCCGCCGTTCGCAAAGACGAGCGACGTCGGCACGCTGAGGTCTTCGGCGAAAACCGTCGTCTTATCGAATTTGCCGTCGTTGTTCGTGTCTTCGAGAATGCGAATGCGGTCGTGCCCGCCGGTGTCGGTGCGCTCGTTCGGGTAGTCCACGCTTTCCACAACCCAAAGCCGCCCGCGCTCGTCCCAATCCATGTCGATAATATTGGCGATCGTGGGTTCGCTGGCCGCGAGGGTCAGTTCGGCATCGACGGGAACCTGGATGTGCTTGCGCGATTCCGCGGGGTCGAGCGGGAGCTGGTAGAGCGGTGGCGGCGTGCGCTTTTCGTAGTTCGGCACCTGCTTCGTGGCGTCGTATTGAAACGGCTTGATCGCCAGTTCGGTGAGTTGCTCCGCCGCGTCGCCCACCGCCCACATAATGCCGCGGCGCACGAGCTCCTGGAAACCGTCGTTGCCAAAAGTGCGCGCGTCGTGGCCGTAGGCCGAGTAGAAAACGCGCCCCTTGCCCTGCGTCCGCACCCAGGTCCAGGGCTCTTCATCGCGCACCTGCAACACCGTGCGGTCGGTCGAGAGCGTGTCGTGCACGTACGTTTCGTCCCACGTCTTGAAGCCGGGAAAGCCCTGCATGACCGGGTGATTCGGCGCGACGATCTTGGTCTCAAAATCGCCGGTGCCGTGGCTCTTGAACCGCCCGCCGACCAGCGCGAGAAAGCGCGGCGAATTGCCAAAGCACGCCGATGCGCAGTGCAGCGGCACGAAGCCGCGGCCGCTCTCCACGTAATCGATCAGCGCTTTTTCCTGCGCTGGCGTGATTTGCGGCCAGTTCGCGTAGAGAATCAGCCCGTCGTACTTTGCCAGCGTGGCTGGATTAAGGTCAGAGAGGTTTTCCGTGTAGGTGAGATTGATGCCGCTCGTGCCGAGTGCTGGCATGAGCTGGAAAAAACGCTCGGCCGGTTTGTGCCCAGCTTGGTCGCCGAGAAAGAGCATCTCGATGCGACGGCCCGCGGCGAAACCGTGGACGGTGAGAACGAGCAGCGTAAGAAGGGAGAGGAATTTTTTCATGGCGGGGCCGAAAATGATAGCCGATCAAAGCTCGCGGGTGAGGAGTTTTTGCGCATATCGCCTGAACTATTGCGCACGCCAGGATTGCCTAAATCGAGGTGATTTCTGATCATCCATCGCATTCCCGCTGGAGCCGAATCGCGCGCTCCGCAATCGATGTCTTCGCCCCCCAAAGTCGCACTGCTCATCGAAACCTCCAACGCGTATGCCCGTGGGCTGATGCGTGGGGTGGAGAGCTACCTGCGCGAAGGGCGCGAGTGGAGCATCTTTCTCGCGGAGCACACCCGGGGCGATCGGGCACCATCGTGGCTGGAAGGTTGGGATGGCCAGGGGGTGATTGCCCGGATCGAAAATCGGGATATCGCCCGCGCCCTGGGGCGACTGAAAATCCCGATCGTGGACGTTAGTGCCGCGCAACTCCTGCCGGGCCTGCCGTGGTGCGAGACCGACGACGTGGCCGTCGCCAAATTGGCCGCGGAGCATTTTATTGATCGCGGTTTCCGCACCTTTGCCTTTTGCGGCGATGCGCGCTTCAACTGGTCGCGCTGGCGAGAGGAGGAGTTCACGCGGCTCATCCGTTCAGACGGCCACCCGTGCTACACTTTCACCCCGCCCCGCGGACTCGCTCCGGACAGCGATGCGACCGTGGAGATGATTGCCCGCTGGCTTCGCACTCTGCCCAAGCCAGTGGCCGTTTTTGGCTGTTATGACCTGCGTGGCCTTCAAGTCCTCGACGCTTGTCGCCGCAGCGGCATCCCGGTCCCGGATGAAGTCGCCGTCCTCGCGGTGGACAATGACGACCTGCTTTGCGACCTCGCGCATCCGCCACTCTCCAGCATCATGCCCAACACCCGCCGGACCGGTTATGAAGCCGCGGCCCTGCTCGACCGGATGATGTCCGGCCAGCGCCTCGGCGGCGATGCGCATCTCGTCCCGCCGCTCGGCGTCGCCACCCGCCAGTCGAGCGATGTCCTGGCCGTGGAAGACCGGCAGATCGCCCAAGCGGTGCGCTACATCCGAGAGCACGCCTGCAAGGACGCCGGGGTCGAGAAGGCGGCACGGCACGCCGGACTCTCGCGGCGCTTGTTCGAGATGCGTTTCAAGAAAATCATCGGCCGAACACCGAATGAGGAGATCGTCCGCGTGCGACTGCAGCGCGTGAAGGAGTTGCTGGCCGAGACGGATCTCCCGCTCTCGGAAATCGCCGACCGCGCGGGTTTTCGGCACGTGGAGTATCTGAGCGTGGTGTTCAAAAAGAAGACCGGGCTCCAACCGAGCAAATACCGTCGCGAGCACCAGCCGCGGCGAGCCTGAACGGGCGGGGCGCGCGTGGTGCGTTCTGTCCACGGCCTTCCAAAGGCCGGTCGCGACACTTGTTCCGTCGGATGCGACATCGTGAATAGCGATGTGTGGATTCACAGCATGGCCGAAAACGGGGGGCGTGCTCCCTTTTGGTGATTGCAACGCCCCCGCATGAAAATTCACCCCCGTCGCCAAACCTGCATTCGCGCATTCACCCTCGTCGAACTCCTCGTCGTCATCCTCATCATCGCTGTGCTCGCCGCGTTGATGCTTCCAGCTTTCGCTCGGGCCAAGGAAGCCGGCTATCGCACGCGTTGCCTCAGCAACCTCCGTCAACTCGGCGTTTCCATGCTCTCGTGCGCGATGGATAACGACCACAAGTACCCCAGCAACAAGGGTGGAAGCTGGCCTTGGGACGTGAGTATGGCTCTCGCCGACAGCTTGGTGAAGAAATACGGCGCGACCCGCGGTCTCTTTTATTGTCCCGCCCAACCGAATCAGAACTCTGAGAAGACTTGGAACTTCACCTCGGGATACCGCGTGACGGGCTTTACCTGGCTCATTACCGAGTCTCCGCAAGTTCCGACGCAATACATGCAAACCAGCTCCCTGAGTACGGAAGACGCCCCCTCTCCGCAGACTGAAATCCTGGCTGACGCCGTGTTGTCAGAAAACGGCACTTACTCGAACGTGAACGGTGGCAATGCCGTCAATCGCAGCAATCACATGGACCTCGCCGGCAAATTTCCCACTGGTGCCAATATCCTTTTCAAGGATGGCCACGTGCAGTGGCGCGAATTTGCGGAGATGCAGAAAAGGCCGAAGAAATTCGGCAACCCGCAGTTTCAGTTTTAGGCGTCTCGTTCCGAGGGCTGGCTCGGGTAGCGCACTGCCCCTGGGGTTGTGACTGGCGCCCCCGCTAGTCAGCCTTTCATCCAAGACACACCCGAGCTTTTGGCAGGAGCGTCGGACGCCACCCGCGAGAGCGCGTGCGCAACTCGATCGGCGGCGCACCTTTTCCCCAATCTCCCGCCATGCCCACTCGCGCATTGCCGCTGGGCGGCACAGCCCGCAACATCCGCCGTGTGCCCCGCCATGCATTCACCCACTGACCCGCTCGTCTGAAAAAGGCTTCCCTCACCGTCCTGCAGGTCCTTGTCACCGTCGGCATTCTTTACTTCGTCTTTCGCGATCCTGCGAAGCGGGAGGAAATGGCGCGGGCCCTGGCCCAAGCTGATCGCGGTTGGCTGCTGGCCGGGCTCGCGGCCTACGGTTTGGTGGAAACCATGGCGGCCGTCCGCTGGCAACTACTCCTCCGTGTGCAGGGCGTGGTGCTGAGCTGGGTGCGTGTTTTCGTCCTCGTTTTCGTCGGTGTGTTTTTCAACTTCATCATTCCCGGCGGCACGGGCGGTGATGTGGTGAAAGTCTTTTACCTGCTCAAGGAAACGCCCGGCCAGCGCGCCCAGGCGCTGCTCTCCGTGTTAGTTGATCGGCTCATCGGCATCTTCGCGCTCATCGCCATGGCGGGTGTGCTCATCGCCGTGCAATGGCAGTGGTTGCTCAGCGCCCCAGCAGCGCAGAAGTATCTGTGGACCGCGCTTGCCATTCTCGGTGCTAGCCTGGCGGGTTTGGGCGTTTCCTTTCTCCTCACCGGCTTCGGGCTCATTCATAAACTGCCGGCGCGGATGCCCGGTCGCGACCGCCTCGCCGAATTGGCGTTAGCTTACAACCTCTACGGCCGCGCCTGGAAGCCCACCGTTGTCTCATTCATTCTCTCGGTCGGTTCGCATCTCGCCTACTTCGCCGTGTTTTACTGCGCTGCCGCGTCCTTCCAGGCGACCAGCCGCATCCCGACCTTTGCCGAGCTCTGCACGATCATGCCGATCATCAATACGATCACCGCCCTGCCGATCAGCGTCGGCGGCCTCGGCGTGCGCGAGGAACTGTTTCGCGTTTTCCTCGGCGAACTCTGCCGCGTGAGCGAAGCCGTGGCCGTGGTCATGTCCACCACGGGCTACGCGCTGAGCCTTGTCTGGGGCTTGCTCGGCGGAGTCTTGTATCTTTTCTACCGCCCCTCCGAACACGCCCGCATGCGCGAAATGCGGCACGCTGTCGCGGCCTTCGAGCACACCGTCGCCGAACGCGAAATCGCCCTCGAAACTGCGGAGGAGGAGAAGCGGTGAAGGCGGAAGTCGGCAAGCGGCCCTTCGTCACCGCAAACTTTGCGCTGACTTGGGATGGACGTATCTCCACGCGAAAAGGCACGCCCTCAGACTTCTCCTCGAAACGCGACAAACGGCGACTCCTCGAGATTCGCGCGAAAGGCGACGCCATCCTGGCTTCCGCGAAAACCATCGGCAGCGACAACATGACCATGGGCCTGCCCGATCCGGCTTTGCGTCGGGCCCGCGTCGCCCGTGGGCAGCGCGAATACCCCCTGCGCGTTCTGCTCACCAATTCCGGCCGCATCGACCCGGCGCTCCAACTGTTCGCGAAAAATTTCTCTCCAATTATCATTTTTTCGACGACTCGCATGCCGGCACGCTACCAGACGGCGTTAGCTCCACTTGCTGACCTGTGGCTGCACGAAAGCCCGACGGTCAACCTCGCCGCAATGCTCGCCACGCTGCGTTCTGAATACGGGGTGCGGCGGCTCGTCTGCGAAGGAGGCGCCCAGGTTTTTCGCTCCCTCCTCGCCGCTGATCTGATCGATGAACTCCACACCACCCTTTGCCCGCGCATTTTCGGAGGGAAAGAAGCGCCCACTCTGACGGGCATCGCCGATCAGTTCCTGTCTGCTTCGGTCGCCCTCGTCCGCACGAAAATGGAAGTCATCGACGGCGAATGCTTCCTCCGCTACCGCATCCGGCGCTAACCAATCATCTTCACCACCGCTCCCCTGCACACCGGCAATTCCATCCTCATCCGCGCTCCGCGCGAAAACGTCTTCGCCCTCGTCCGCGACCTCGCAGACTGGCCGAAACTGCTCCCCCACTACCGCTACGTCCGCACGCTGGGCAAAGGCGAGCGCGGGAACATTGTCGAAATGGCGGCCAAACGCTCGGGCATCCCAATTTCGTGGAGATCCGAATACTGGGCCGATGACCGTGCCCTCGAACTCCATTTTCTCCACCTCACCAAATGGACCAAAGGCATGAAAGTCGTGTGGACCCTCACGCCCACTCGCGATGGCACCCGCGTGGAGATCATTCACAATCTGAAATTCCGCGTGCCGCCTCTCGCCTGGCTCGCCGAGCCGATCATCGGCGGGTTCTTCATCGGGCACGTCGCCAACCGCACGCTGGCGACTTTCAAAGAGCTTCTGGAAGACGGGTCCACGAAAGACACGAAATGACACAAACGCCTTTCTAAATGCAGGGCGTTCTTGGCTGGCGCTTTCTTTTCGTGCCTTTCGTGTTTTTCGTGGACCTTCCATGAACCGCCGCGTCGTCATCACCGGCCTCGGTCCGATTACCTGCTGCGGCACTGGTCGGGCGGCCTTCTGGGAAAATATTCGCGCGGGGCGGAGCGGGATTTCCCGGGTCACGAGCTTCGACACCAGCGAGCTGAAAGCGCATTGCGGCGGGGAGATTCGGGATTGGGATCCGACCGCTTTTTTCCCGCCACACCGGCTGAAACGGCTGGATCGTTACGCCCAATTTTCCGTCGCCAGCTCACTCTTGGCGCTCGAAGACGCCGGGCTGCCTTGGTCAAAGGACACGCCCAACCCGCGCGTCGGCGTCAGCTTTGGCACCGCTCTCGGTGGCATCGCCAATGCGGAGGGCGAGCACCAGCGCTTCCTCAAAAAGGGCCAGCGCGGCGTGAACCCTACGCTCGCGCTTCAGGTTTTCGGCGGCAGCGCGCATTCGAATATCGCCATCGAATGCGGCTTCCGCGGCCCCGGCACGACGAACTCGAACTCCTGCGCCAGCGGCGTCGTCTCCGTCGGTGAAGCCATGCGCTACATCCGCGACGACATGGCCGACGTGATGCTCGCCGGCGGCGCCGAGGCTCCGCTCAGCCCGCTCACCTACGGCGCTTTCGATTTCATCAAAACGATGAGCCGCTGGGCCGGCGACCCACCTTTCGCCTGTCGCCCATTTGACCTCGAGCGCGACGGCTTCGTCATGGGCGAAGGCGCAGCCACCCTGGTCGTCGAGGAATACGAGCACGCCCGGAGCCGCGGTGCGCGCATCTATGCCGAAGTCTTCGGTTACGCGCTAAACAACGAGGCTTATCACATGACCACCCCGCTCCCCAGCGGCGAGGCGGTCATCGACTGCATGCGCGCCGCCCTCGCCGATGCCCGAGTCGCGCCCGGCGACATCGGCTACATCAACGCCCACGCCAGCGGCACCCAGCTCAACGACGCCAACGAATGCGCCGCCATCCGCATCGTCTTTCCCGAGCCGCCCCCCGTCAGCGGCACCAAACCTTTCACTGCCCACCCCCTCGGCGCGACCGGCGCGATGGAAACCGCCATCTGCGCCCTCGCCCTCCATGACGGCTGGCTTCCACCCACCCTCCACCACCGCACCCCCGACCCGGCCTGCACCGTCGATATCATCCCCAACACCGGCCGCCCCGCCCCCATCCGTTTCGCGATGAATAACGCCTTCGGGTTTGGCGGCATCAACGCCGTGCTCGTGCTGGGAAAAATTGACGCGGCGCACTAACGAGTCGAGTTGCTTCGCCACCTCCAGTCACGCGGCTTTCGAAGCAAGAGGGCCACGGCCCGCAGACAAGCCCACCCAGTGCAAGGCGCTGGGTTCCCATGAAAACCGTGAACCAGGGTGTTTCGCCAAGAACAGCGGGCGCTACTTCGCCGGGAGTGGATGCTCTTTGAGGAGCTCCTCGACCATGTAGAAGTTCTGCCGATCTTTGGTCTTCTCGCGGACTTTGGCGACGGTCTTGGGCTTCACGACGGGAGCTTGGTTGCCCCAGGTGTTGCGGATGTAGGTGAGGACGCCGGCGATTTCCTGATCGTTGAGGAGCGGGCCAAAGGGCGTCATCGGGGGGACGCCTTTGGTCGGGTCGAACTTTTGGCCGCTGATCTCGAGGGGGCCCCAAAGTCCTTTGAGGGTGAGTTTGATGAGGCGCTCTTCGTCGCCTTCCACCCAGGGGTTGTCGATGATCGGGGGGTAGATGCCGGGGAGGCCCTGGCCGGTCGGCTGGTGGCAGGTGGCGCAGTGGGCGTCGCGTTTATAGACTTCCTCGCCGATTTTGTAGAGGGCGAGATCGGCGCCTTCGAGCTTCACGGCGGCGGCGGGGTCCGCGGCGGGTTTGGGGTCGAAGTCGAACTTCCCGGCGAGGGCGGCGGTGGCCACGGGGTTGTCGGCGAGGTTGACAGTGCCGGCTTTGACGGCGGCTTCGAGGTCGTCGCCGAGGGTCCAGAAGGCGGCTTTGACGGAGTTGCGCATCCACTTTTCGACCGGCTTCTGAAGGGTGGCGGCGAGGACTTTCGCGCCGTCGGGGTTGTCCATCCAGGAGGCGGCGGCGAGGGCTTCAAGACGGACGCGGGGGTGTTCGTCCTGGGCGGCAGTGAGGAAATGCGCGGTGCTGCCGGGGATTTTTTCCCACGAGTAGCGGAGGACATTGACGGCGGCGGCGCGGGTCTGGTGCTGCTTGGCCGCGAGGCATTGTTTGAGGAGGTCGGTATCGACTTTAGCCGCGCCCTGGCCCCAGGTGGCCCAAAGGGCTTCGAGAAGATGGTGCTCGTACTGCGGATCGGCTTTGTCGAGCTTCGCGGCCCACGCTTTTACCGCAGGGAGGACGGCGGCGGCGGGTCGTCCGCGCAGTTCGCGCTGGGTGCGGTAGCGGGTGCGGTCTTCGGGGAGTTTGAGGTTCTCGAGGAGGACGGGGATGGGCGCTCCGGCGATGACGGGCGGTTTGACCAAAGGCCGCGCGGGGTAGGTGATGCGGTAAATGCGGCCGTGGGTTTTGTCGCGGTTCGGGTCGCGCGCGGAGTGCTGCATGTGGCCGATGAGGGCGTTGTGCCAATCGACGACATAGAGCGAGCCGTCGGGGGCGAATTCGAGGTCGGCGGGACGGAAGTTGGGGTCGCTGGACGAGAGCAGGTCGTGGCGCAACTGGCCGGTGAAGCCCGCGCCGTCCTCAACCATGGTGTGCTGTTTGATGCCGAGGAAACCGATGGAGTTGCAGAGGATGAAGTCGCCCTGCACCTCGTCCGGAAAGTGGCGGCTGGAGATGAATTCCGCGCCGGAGGTGGGGCGGACGCGCGAGGTGGTGAACTCGCCTTCCTTGGCGATCTCTTTGCCGTGCGGGATTTTGATGGAGAGCGGAAGCGCGTAGTAGTTGTTGCCGTCGGAGGCGTCGGCGAGGAAGTTTTGGCCCCAGTAGTCGGTGGCGAAGCCCCACGGGTTGTTCACGTCGGCCTGAAAGTAGCGCTGGAGGCGCCAGCTTTTCGGATCGAAGCGCCACGCGCCTCCGTCGGTCATGCGCTGGGGGCCGTACGGCGTTTCCACCTGCGAGTGGAGGAAGCGGCCTTCGAGCAGGTAGATCGCGCCGGCGCGGTCGCCGGAGTAGGCGGAGATGGCGTGGTGGGTGTCGTGCGAATCGAAGCCGCCCATGATGATCTCGCGCGAATCGGCTTTGCCGTCGCCGTTGGTGTCGCGGAGGAGGACGAGATTGGGCTCCTCGGAGACATAGACGCCCTCGGTGGCGAGCTCGAAGCCGATGGGGAGGTGCAACCCTTCGGCAAAGACCGTGGTTTTGTCGGCTTTACCGTCCGCGTTAGTGTCTTCGAGGATGAGGATTTTGTCGTTCGGACGCGGGCCGCCCGGCAGGTAATGCGGGTAGGCGGGCATGGTCGCAATCCAGAGACGGCCTTTATTGTCGAAGGACATCTGCATTGGCTTTTGCAGAGCGGGCAGGTCTTTCTCGGAGGCGAAACACTCGATCCTGTAGCCCTCGGGGAGGGTGAACTTTTTCAGCGCCTCGTCCGGCGTGAGGTAGGTGATGGGGCGGTTGAAGTTGGTCTTCACCTCGCTGAGCGGGCGGGTCTTCTCGTCGGCGATTTTGTTCATCACCGGCTGGCCGGCGGCGAGCGCCCAGACGTATTCGTCGCGCAGCCGGGTCATCTCGCGGATCTTCTGGATCTCCTCCGGGTAGTTCACGTCGCCGTACGGCTTCCAGCGCTGGCCGTACACGTGGACGCCGTTGACGATCCGGTAGTCGTTGAACCACATCCATTCCTTGTCCTTCACGGCCGCGCGGAGCTTGGCGGGGTTGGCTTTGGAAAGGACCGGCGTTTTGCCGTAGATGGCCTCGACCAGCGCGGGGGAGATGACGGTGTAGCCGGCTTCGGAGAGGTGCGCGCCGTTGATTGTCGGCTTGATTTTCGCGCTGCGGATGGCGGGACTTTCGAACCACTTTTTCGTGAGCGTGAAGAGATCAACCGCTCCGACCTTCTTTTCCTTCGCCACGTCAAGAACGGCCTGGGCGTAGGCCGCGAGGCGCGCGTTTTCCTCGGCGCCTTTGGGCAGGTCGTAGTCCGCCGAGCGATCCTCAAAGGCGATGGGGGTGACGAGGATGAGCCGCGGGGCGGTCTTGCCGTTGTAGGCGACGGAGAGGGTGTGATCGACGAAGGCGGCCAGCTCGGCTTTGAACGCGCCGACTTTCTCCACGCCGTCGAAGGATTCATTGAAGCCGAAGAAAGCGATGATGGTGTCGGCTTTGACGAGGTGCAGCCACTCGTCCGGGCGCGGCTCGTGGCCTTTGCCGAAGTGGGTTTTCAGCTCGGGGCGATATTTTTCCGCGCCGTCCCAGGCCCACGGATTCGGCTGCCCGGAGCGCGGGCGAAAAGCGGGGGTGTCGCCCGGGAAGCAGAGGTTGCGCACGGTCAGTTTCGCCGCCGGAAAACGCTGGTAGAGCGTGGTCTGGAAAACGCCGAAATACTGATCGCGCTCGCCGAGCATGTTACCGAGCAGGACGACGGTCTCGCCGGGCACCGGTTTAATCGGCAGGGTGACCGGCGCGGCGGGCGCGGACGCTTTAGGCGGCAGCACGGGGCGGCCCTCCGGGGTGCTCAGCGCGGCCGTGGGCAGCGTGGATTTGTCCTGCGCGTGGAGGGTGGAAAACGCGGCGAGCAGGGCGAGAGCGGAGACGCAGAGTTTCATAGGCGGGAGGGGACGGTCGCGGGAAGGTGCCGAAGCCGCGGCGGTTTGTCCGGCGAAAATCTGGAAAAAAAATGAGCCACCGCAGATGACGGGACTAGGGAGGGTTCGCCTGCTTTGCCGGCGCTGTGCGCGGGCCACGGCCACCCTCATTTCACACCACGCTTACACCTGCACCGCTTTGAGCTTCCAGATATCGCGAGCATACTCAGAGATGGTTCGGTCGCTGGAGAATTTGCCCATGCGGGCGGTGTTGAGGATGGCCATGCGGGCCCAGTCGGCGCGGTTTTTGAAGGCGGTATCGACGCGGAGGTGGGCGTCGCTGTAGGCGCGGAAGTCGGCGAGGCAGAGATACGGGTCGTGGTGGAGGAGGGAGTCGCGGAGCAGGTTCAGGCAGCCGGGTTCGTCGGGCGTGAAGTAGTTGCTGCCGACCCAGTCGACGCAGGCGCGCAGTTCTTCGTCGGCGTCGTAATACGCGTGGGGTTTGTAGCCCTTCATGACGAGCGCGGTGACGTCCTCCACCTTCATGCCGAAGATGAAAATGTTCTCCGCGCCGACTTCCTCGAGGATCTCGACGTTCGCGCCGTCGAGCGTGCCGATAGTCAGCGCGCCGTTGAGCGAAAGCTTCATGTTGCCGGTGCCGCTGGCCTCTTTGCCGGCGGTGGAAATTTGCTCGCTGAGATCGGCCGCGGGGACGATGCGCTGGGCGAGGGAAACGCGGTAGTTCGGCAAAAAGACGACCTTGAGTTTGTCGTTGATCCGGGCGTCGGCATTGATCACGACGGCAACGGAGTTGATCGCCTTGATGATGCACTTCGCGAGGTCGTAGCCGGGCGCAGCTTTGGCGGCGAAGATGAAAACGCGCGGCGCGACATCGAGGCCGGGGTTTTGCAGCAGGCGCCGGTAAAGCGCGAGGATGTGGAGCAGGTTGAGGTGCTGGCGCTTGTATTCGTGGAGGCGTTTGATCTGCACGTCAAAGAGCGCGGCAGGGTTCACGTTGATGCCGGTGACCTGCTTGATGAGATGGGCGAGGCCGACTTTGTTGGCATGCTTGACCGCCATGAAGTCGGCCTGGAACTGCGCGTCCGTGGCGAAGGGCTCAAGATCGCGCAGCTTGTCGAGATCGCGCTGCCAACCGTCTCCGATCTTCGAGCTGATTAGCGTGCTGAGGCTTGGATTGCACGTCAGCAGCCAGCGGCGCGGGGTGATGCCGTTGGTTTTGTTGTTAAACTTGCCGGGATAGAGGGCGTCGAACTCGGGGAAAAGATCGCTCTTAATAAGCTGGGTGTGCAGCGCGGCAACGCCATTGACGGAGAAGCTGCCGATGACGCTGAGATTCGCCATGCGGACGTGCTGGACGTGGCCTTCCTCAATGATGGACATGACCCGCTTTTTCGCGCTGTCGCCCGGATACGCGGCCTCGATCTGTTCGAGGAAGCGCTTGTTGATCTCGAAAATGATCTGGAGATGACGCGGCAGGACTTTCTGGAAAAGCGGGACACTCCAGCGCTCGAGGGCTTCGGGGAGCAGGGTGTGATTGGTGTAGGCGAAAGTCTTCGTGACAATGCCCCAGGCTTTTTCCCAAGCCATCCCGTGGACATCGTGAAAGAGCCGCATGAGCTCGACGATGGCGACGGCGGGATGGGTGTCGTTGAGCTGGATGGCGACTTTGGTCGGGAAGTCCTCCCAGTCTTCGTTGTCCTTCCGGAAGCGGCGGAAAATATCGTGCAGCGAGCAGGCCACGAAGAAGTATTGCTGCACTAGGCGCAGCTCTTTGCCAGACTCGGTTTTGTCGTTGGGGTATAGGACCTTGGAAACCGTCTCGCTGATGTTTTTCTCGTGGACCGCTTCGAGGTAGCCGCCGCGATTGAAGGCCGCGAAGTCGAATTCCGCGCCGGCTTTCGATTCCCAGAGGCGAAGGTAGTTGACCGTGTCGGTGCCGTAGCCAGGAATCGGGATGTCGTAGGGAATGCCGATAAGTTTCTTCGTGCCAGTCCACTTCGGCACATAGCTGCCGCGGTCGTCGAAGACGTTTTCCACGTGGCCGTAAATCTCCACTTCGGTGGTGTGCTCAGGCCGGACGATCTCCCAAGGCGTGCCGAATTTCATCCACTCGTCGGGCAACTCGACTTGATGGCCGTTCCGGAATTCCTGTTTGAAAAGGCCGTACTGATAATGAATGCCGTAGCCGATCGCCGGCAGATCGAGCGTGGCCAGCGAATCGAGGAAACAGGCTGCCAAGCGCCCGAGACCACCGTTGCCGAGCGCCATGTCGTATTCCTCGGTGCGCAGCACTTCCACGTCGAAGCCGAGTTCCTGCAGGGCGTGCTCCATTTCCTCGAAAATCCCCGCGGAGTAGAGGCTATTGGAGAAAAGCCGGCCCATCAAAAACTCCAGCGAAAGGTAATAAACCCGTTTCACGTTCGCGCGGTGGTGCACCGCCTGGGTGGCCAGCATCCGCTCGATAATGATGCTCTGGACCGCCTTGGAAGTGGCCAGCCACCAGTCGCGCTTTGTGGCCGTGGAAGCGTCGCGGGCGAGACTAAATTTTAACTGGTTCTGGACAAGGGCCTTGAGGCCAGGAACCGATTTGTCCATGCCAGATTGAAACGTAACAGGTTCAGACATGGGGACAGGTGTTTCCAGTTTGCGAGCCGCAAACTCAAGGAAATTCCAGCCTTCGCGGGCGAGAGACTTTCCCACTTTCCTTTCCGCGCTTCTCTCCTAGCCTCCGCGCCCTATGCCTCGCCCCGACGGTCGCGCTGCCGACCAAATTCGCCCGCTCACTTTCACTCCCGACATTGCCCCGCACGCCACCGGCTCGGTGCTCGTGGCGAGTGGAAATACGCGGGTCATTTGCAGCGCGATGATCGAAGATGGCGTGCCCGGCTGGATGAAGGCGCAGAAGGTCGAAGGCGGCTGGATCACCGCGGAATATGCGATGCTGCCTTACTCGACCCAGCAACGAAAGCCGCGCGACAGCTCGAAGGGCAGGCTCGATGGGCGCAGCGTGGAGATTCAGCGACTGATCGGGCGTTCGCTCCGGGCGGTGATCGATCTGGATGCGCTCGGACCGCGCACGCTGTGGGTGGATTGCGACGTTTTGCAAGCCGACGGCGGGACGCGCACGGCCTCAATCACCGGCGCGTGCGTGGCCGTCGCCCTAGCCGCGCGCAAGCTGCAGGCCGAGGGCTTGCTCAAGAAGTCGCCGATCAGGAAATTTGTCGCTGCCGTGAGCGTGGGGATTGTCGGAGGGGACGCCGTTCTCGATCTGAACTACGTGGAGGACAAGGACGCAGCGGTCGATCTGAATGTCGTCATGACCGACGACGGCCAGTTCGTCGAAGTGCAAGGCGCGGGCGAAGAGAGCACGTTTTCGCACGAGCAATTCCTGGCGATGCTGGCGTTGGGGAAGAAAGGAGTTGCCGACTTGCTGGCGGCTCAGCAACAACATCTCGCCTGACGCCCGCTCGGGCTACGACCTTACTTTACTCATGAAAAAAGCACTCATTACCGGCATTACCGGTCAAGACGGTTCCTATCTCGCTGACCTGCTGTTGGCCAAAGGCTACGAAGTCCACGGCATCATCCGCCGGGCGAGCACCTTCAACACGTCGCGTATCGACCACCTTTACACGGACCCGCACGTCAACGGCGTAAAGCTGCATTTGCACTACGGCGATCTTTCGGACTCGCTAAACCTTACCCGCCTCATCGACCGTACCGGCCCGGACGAAATCTATCACCTCGGCGCGCAAAGCCACGTGCGCGTGAGCTTCGACATCCCGGAATACACCGGCGACGTCGTCGGGTTGGGTACGATCCGTCTGCTCGAGGCCCTTCGGGAGACGAAGGTGCCTGCGCGTTTCTATCAGGCGAGCTCGAGCGAGATGTTTGGCAAAGTGCAGGCCGTGCCCCAGACGGAAACCACGCCTTTCTGGCCGCGCTCGCCTTATGCCGTGGCGAAAGTCTATGGCTACTGGGCGACCGTGAACTACCGCGAGAGCTACGGCATCCACGCCAGCAACGGCATCCTTTTCAACCACGAAAGCCCGCGTCGCGGTGAAACCTTCGTGACCCGCAAAATCACGCGCGCCGTCGCCGCCATCAAGCTCGGCAAACAGACCGACCTCTTCCTCGGCAACATGGACGCGAAACGGGACTGGGGTTACGCGCCAGAATACGTCGAAGGCATGTGGCGCATGCTCCAGCAGCCCGAGGGCGATGACTACGTGCTCGCCACCAACGAGACGCACACCGTGCGCGAATTCGTCGAAGCCGCCTTCAGCCACGTCGGGCTCGACTGGCAGCAATACGTGAAATACGACGCCCGCTACGAGCGCCCGGCAGAAGTCGAACTCCTCATCGGCGATCCCGCCAAGGCGAAAGCCAAGCTCGGCTGGGAACCGCAGACTCGCTTTGCGGAGTTGGTAAAAATCATGGTCGATGCCGATTTGGCCGCGCTCAACTAGCGACGGAAAATCCGCTTGACCACTCTGGGGGACGCCCCCATTGTCCCCGCCCCACACGAAAAAACACTTTATGAAAGTCTGCGAAATCACCCAAGCCCACCCGACCAAGGGCAGCAAAATTCACCGTCGCGGTCTCGCCAAGAAAAAGGGCGGCATCGGCCAGCACGTTACCAAGAAGGTCACGCGGACCTTTGAGCCGAACTTGCAGACCAAGCGCATCTGGGTCAGCGAGCTGAAAAAGTTCGTTACCGTGAAGCTCACCGCCCGGGCACTTAAAACCGTGACGAAGAATGGCGCCTATGCCACTCTGAAAACCGCTGGCGTCATTTAAGGCACCGGCGTTCACCTCAAAACCACCAGTCCAAACTCCTAAATACCCACACTTATGGCATTCAGCGTCGTCAGCAAAAAATCCGGCAAAACCTATTTCCTCCATCAGCGTAACCAAGAGCTGAAGGGCGGCCAGAAAGTCACCCTTTTCTACTTCGGCGGCGAAGCCAAGGAAGGCGCCATCGACGCGCTGCCTGCCGGCTACGAAGTTTCCGAGAATACCAAGACCGGTCTCCCGCTCTTGAAGAAGAAGAAGTAAGCGGACACTTCACTCCGTTTTCCTAACTGGCGGCCTGTGCATTGCGCGGGTCGCCAGTTTTTTTTGGTGGAAAGTGAAAGTGGAAAGCGGAGAGTCCCGGCCCGCTTTCCCACTTGCCGTCCCATTCTCATGAAACCCGTCCCCGTTACCATCCTCACCGGCTTTCTCGGCGCCGGGAAAACCACGCTGCTTAATTACATCCTCAAGCAGCAGCACGGCTACAAATTCGCGGTCATCGTTAACGAAGTCGGCAAGATCGGCATCGACGGCGCGCTCATCGAGAAAACCGAGGACGACATCCTCGAACTCTCCAACGGCTGCCTCTGCTGCACCGTGCGGAAAGACCTCGTCAAAGGCGTGCAGACGCTGATCAAGAAGGGCGGCTTCGACTATCTGCTCATCGAAACCACCGGCATCGCCGATCCCGGGCCAGTGGCGCAGACCTTCCTGAACATCCCGCAGCTTCAGCAGTTCGTGCGGATGGACTCGATCATCACCGTCGTGGACAGCGAGCAGATCGAAAAGCAACTGCGCGACAGCGACACCGCGCGTGAGCAGATCGCGATGGCCGATTTCCTTCTGCTCAACAAGACCGACCTCGTGGACGAGCCGCACCTCGAGGCGCTGGAGAAAAAGGTCCGCGAACTCAACCCTCACGCGCAGATTTTCCGCACGAACCAATCGCAAGCGAATCTCAAGGAGCTGCTCGATATGCACGCCTTCGACGTGGACCAGAAGCTCGCGGTCGATCCCGAGTTCCTCAACGAACTCAACACCCGGCATCACCACGACATCCAGTCGTTCAGCTTCGAATTCGACCGCCCATTCAACGTCGAGAAGTTCGAGTTTTTCGTCCAGCAGCTCTCCGAAAAGGAAAAGGTCTTTCGCAGCAAAGGCTTTCTCGCCATCTCCGGGAACCCGCGCCGCGCCATCTTCCACGGCGTGAACAACCGCTTCACGATTCTTTGGGATCGGCTCTGGGAAAAGGAAGAGAAGCGCACCAGCCAGCTCGTCTTCATCGGCAAAGCGCTCGACGAGGCCCGCATCCGCACGGAGTTAACGAAGTGCCTCGCGTGAGCATCGGTCTTAAAGCAGGAAAACAGGAAGCCAGGAAATTCCTAACCGACTCAAATCGTTTCCTGCTTTCCTGTTTTCCTGCTTCATCTCCTCCCCATGGCTGCCTTCCGATATTTCCTGTGCTTCCTTTTACTATGTAATACCGCCGCTTTCGCCGACGATAAACCGTCGGAGAAACCCGTTGACGCACTGTCCGCGGAGAAAAAACCCGAGTCCAAAGACGCGAAAGACCCGAAGAAGGACGACAAGGCGAAGGAAGTCGCCGGCAAAGTCACCCTCGGTGGCGCGGAGGTGAAGTATCTCGCGCAGACCGGGACCATCCCTGTGCTCAAAGAGGACGGCGCTTCGAAGGCCGACGTCTTCTACGTCTATTACGCGGCCACCGATGCGGACGGAAAGCGCCTCGCCGCGAAAGACCCGTCCGCGCGCCCCATCACCTTCTGCTTCAACGGCGGCCCCGGCGCCTCCGCCGTCTGGCTGCACCTCGGCGGACTCGGCCCCCGGCGGCTCGATCTCCCGCCCGACGGTCTCACGCCCGCGACCGTCACCCGCATCGTCGATAACCCGAACTCCATTCTCGACGCCACCGACCTCGTCTTCGTCGATCCCGTCTCCACCGGGCTGAGCCGCGCGGCGAAAGGCGAGAAGGCCGAGCAGTTCTTTGGCGTGAGCGAAGACATCGCCACCTGCAGCGAGTTCATCCGCCTCTTCACCACCCGCGAACAGCGCTGGCTCTCCCCGAAACATCTGCTCGGCGAGAGCTACGGCGTCCTCCGCGTCTCCGGCCTCGCGGATTACCTACAAGACAAGCATGGCCTTTACTGCGACGGCCTCATCCTCATGTCCGGCATTGTCAATTTCCAGACCCTCCAGCCCGCCGTCGCCAACGACCTCCCCTACGTCCTCTTCCTCCCCACGCTCACCGCCACCGCGCACTATCACAAGAAGCTCGGCCCCGAGCTCCAGGGCAACCTCGAGAAAGCGTTCGCCGAGTCCCAGGCCTTTGCGCAGGGCGAATACGCGAGCGCCTTGCTCAAAGGCGCGGCTCTCTCCCCAGAGGAGCGCACCCGGCTGGCGGAAAAGCTCGCCCGCTTCACCGGCCTCAGCGCCGCGCAAATAGAGGAGCAGGATCTCCGCATCGATCCCTCCTTCTTCCGTGAGATGCTCCTGCGCAAAGAGGGCAAAATCCTCGGCCGCTTCGATGCCCGCGTGACCAGCGAGGACGGCGACCGCAGCGAACTCCGCCCCGAGTTCGATCCCTCCTTCTCCAACATCGTCGGCGGCTTCGCCTCGGCCATCAACGCCTACATCCGCGGCGAACTCGGCTACGAAAGCGACCATCCCTACCACCTCCTCAACGGCCTGCCCAAGTGGTCCTACCCCGAAGGCCGCTACGCCTCCACCGAGTCCCAGCTCGCCGACGCCATGAAGACCAACCCGCGCCTGCGCGTCCTCCAGCTCGCCGCCTACCGCGACCTCGCGTGCCCGGAAGACACCCTCAGCTTCAGCCTCTCCCACCTCGCGTTGCCGCCGAAGGTCCGCGCGAACCTTTCCCTCCAGCGCTACGAGAGCGGCCACATGATGTATCTCTACCTGCCCGACGCGCAGAAGCTCCGCGCCGATCTCCTCCGCTTCCTCCAGGCGAAATAGCGCCCCCACCTCCGCCAGGAGCCACCCCCCGGAGGGACGCGCTCCTGCGCGTCCCCATCTTTTCCGCTAGCGGACCGCCCCACCGCCTGCGCCCGCGCCGGAAGTCAGGGACTCGCGGGAGCGCGTCCCTCCGGGGCCACGGCCGTCGGGGCCATGATCGCGTCCTTCATCCCGTGCAGGAGTTTCTTGTCCGGCGGACACACGGTCGCCAACGCCCCCCGGAGCTCCGCCTTCCCCGCCACCACAAAGTAGTACGGGCACAGCCGCACCCGGCCCTTCATCACCGCGATCTCCCCGGTCGCCGGATCGAGATACGGCTGCTCCACCAGCCGCCCCTTGTGGAACCGCTGCAAAATGTGCGGATGCTCCCCGGCCTCCGCCAGCGCCGCGTCGATCGCCGCCTGCCATTCCGGGTGCGACGAATCCGACCCCAGCACCACACTCCGGCTCCCCCAGGCCGTCTCGTGAAAGCCGCTGATCTTCAAAATCAGCTCCCTTTCCTTCTGCGAAAACGCCTTCACCTCCGCCCACGCGTGCACCTCCAGCCCCGGAATCACCGCATGCTGCGGCAGCGGCGTCGGATCGAGAATCCACGTGTACGGGATCACCTTCTGCAGCTCCAGAAAGTGCCGCTCACTGAGCTCCCGACGCCAAAACTCCCGGAGTGGCCGCAGCCAAAACAGCGCGAACCACAGCTTCTCCTCCAGATACGGCTTAAAAGGCGGGGTGATCCGCGTGTCCGTCTCCACCACATCTCGCATCAGCGCCGCCGCGGTAGGAATGTTCGGCAAATCAAAGTGCTCGAAGAAGCGATACAGCGAAGGCAAGCCACGGGGATCGTTCACCGGAAGCGAATAGGTTTCCACATCGCACACGCGATACATCGCCGTCCCTTCACCGTCCCCAGCCGCATACCATCCGCCACTCAACGCCTTTGCTAGATACTCCATCTCCGGCCTGTAAGTCGCGGCCTCTTTGGAAATGAGAATATCGGCACCGAACTCAAAATCCTTTCCTCCCGGACTCAGGATCGAGCGGAAACCCTCCAGCATCCCCGACGCCCCGCCCAGCACATCGTGCGTGCCAAATTGCGCATACGTCGCGTTCAGCCACTGCGTCAGCCCGATGCCCCCCGGCACCGTATCCAGCTCGGCGATCGTGAAGCCCTCCTCCGTCAGCACCAGATCCGGGCGGATGACCAGCGGCAGCTCCCCGCGCTGCTCCTTCCGGCGGGAAAACGCGATCAACTCCTCTGGCTTCCCCGCATCCAGATAAGCCGCGATCCACGCCGGCTGCTTCCCACTCACCGACCGCTGGTAAAGCTCATTGCACGCCTTTTGAAAGAGGTTCAGCCGATGCCCCAGCTTCCCCAGCTCCTCGGCCAGCTTCGGCGAAATCAGGAACGGCTCCGGCGAAACCAGCCAATCCTTCTCCGCGAAGAGTCCCTCCGCAGGCGCGGCGGCGCGGATCGTGGCGATGCGGTCGAGCGGAGACATGAGAGCGACGGGCGCATCATTCCGCGAAACTCCACCGCGCGGCTAGGGTAAAGTTGCGAAACTTGCCGCTGCGCTGCGTCAGCCGCGACCGCCGCTCTCTCGGCCCAGCTGCCCGGAGGGCCGTGCTCCCGCGCGGCCCTGTCTTCCCGGGAGGACGCGTCCGCTCCTGATCAGGGACGTGCAGGAGCCCGTCCCTCCGGGTGGATGGATGGAGGCCCGGGACGCGCGGGAACCCGTGCCTCTGGCGGATGCAAGACCACCCCGGAGGGCCGCGCTCCTGCGCGGCCCCAATTCTCCGGAGCCACGCGCCCGCTGGAGGTTAGGGACGGACAGGAGCCCGTCACTCCGACATGGTCCAGCCCCGACTCGGGGATGCCGGGGGCGGCTTCGAGCGAAGCCAGCGGGTACAAATTGGCGTTTATTCGCCACTAGTGGCCGAAAAGCGGGTTTTACTCTGAAATTGGAGGCTCTTTATGTTAATCCAGATCTCAACAAAGTGCGTCCAGACCTCAACAAAGTGCATCCAGAGGAATAATAAGGGCATCCAGAGGTTTGATGAGGGCATCCAGAGATTTATCGTGTGCATCTGGAGGCATACTAAGGCCCTTATTTGACCTCCAGATCACCTTATCAAAGCTCCATACGGCCTTTTTGCCTCTGTAATCCCACTTATTCACAGACCAAACGCCCTTACCCGATCTCCAGACCACCTTATTCATGCTCCAGAGAGTCTGTTTGCCCCTGTAATCACCGTCGATGACGGTTCAGATACCCCGATCCCCCCGCCATCCGACCTCCATCCACCAGCGGAGCACAGGCCGCAGCCTACGGGGCAGGGGCTGGCGTGGCCGGGGCGGCTCGGAGGCGGGCCTCCCGGTGTTTTTCCGCGAGATCATCCCATACTCCCACATACCATCCGAGCGGCAGGAGCGCCCATTCGGCATTGATCGACAGCCATTTCAGTGGCCAGACGTAATTCTGCACCAAAACGGATGCCGGTCGCACCTCGTGCAGCGTATGCCAATACGAAAGTGGCCCAATACTCAGCGGATAGCCGATCACGACGACGGCGAGGAGCGTCCAAAAGACCCGGAGGAGGAGTCCGCGGGCGGGTCGGGGGGCGTCGGTTTCCATGAAGGGCAGAGCGGGGAGGGATCAGGGCTGCGGCGCGGGAGCGGGGGCCGGCGCGGGGTCGTCGTGGAGGAGGGGCTGGCGTTGGAGCTGGAGGAAAACGCAATAGATCGCGTATTCGCGGAGGGGTTGCTGGAGTGCGGGAACGCGCTCGGCCACCCAATAAATGGGGTAGGCGGCGTGGTGGATCGGGTCCGGGTCTGCCGGGATGCCCCACCGCGCCTGGGTGTACATGAGCAGCCCCACGCTGAGCGGGTAGCCGACCACGATGAGGGCGAGGAGGGTCCAGAAGACCCGGAGGAGGAGTCCGCTGCGGGGGGCGGTAGGTTCAGCGGCGTCCATGGGGAGTGGGGTCAGAGTTCGCGCCGGGCGGCTTTGCCGAGGTCGCTCCACCACAGGAGATAGGCGACTCCGGCGGGCGCCAAGGGGGTTTTGATGAAGAGCACCATCGCTGGGTAGTAGAAGTGGGTGGCCCACATTCCGTCGGTGTGGAAAAGCACGACGAAAAACGTGACCGGCCCGCTGCTCACGAGGTAGAGCACGAACGCCGCGACGAGCCCCATCGCGCCACGGAGGAGCCGGCTGGCAAAGGTGGGGCGGTTTTCAGGGTCCACCTGGGGGTGGGGTGGATGGCGTGCGGTTTGTGCGCACGCGAGGTGGTGGAACTTGGGAGGGGAAATACATCCACCACCTCATATACGCTTGGAGAGGCCGCTCCAGTGGCGTGCGATTTACGGCAACAAATAGCGGATAATAGAGCGTCTCGATCAGCGGTATGCCGGCAGCGGCATCAACCCGACCGACAACAAAGATAGCGGGGCCCACACTCAGCGCATACAAAACCAGCAGACCGACGAACCCAACGGCGCCCGTAAGGAGCCGGTGGCCAAAGGTGGGGCGGTGGGTAGGGTCCATGGGGATCTCGGTTTAGTGAAGCGAAATCACGGTTACTTTTCGTACCAGTCAGCCGGGCTCAGAGGAGCAGTTTCAACCCCTGCCGGATGAGGTCTTCGGTGCTGGTGGCGGGGCTGCTTTTCTCCTGCACTTGGCGGACGGCTTTGTGGGCGTCGATCTGTTTGTAGCCGAGGGCGATGAGGGCGAGGACGGCGTCGTTCAACTGGGCCTCGAGGGGGGTGGGGGCGTGTCCGGCGCTGGCCGCTTCCCACGCGGCGGCGATGCCGACTTTGTCTTTGAGCTCGACGATGATGCGTTCGGCGGTCTTTTTGCCGATGCCTTTGGTCTTGGCGAGGAGGGCGGCGTCGCCGGCGACAACGGCGGCTTTGAAATGCGTGACGGTGATGCCGGAGAGGACATCGAGGGCGGTCTTCGGCCCGATGCCGGAGACGTGGGTGACGAGGAGGCGGAAGAGGTCGCGCTCGGCGGAGGTGGCGAAGCCGTAGAGGATGTGGGCGTCTTCGCGGACTTGGAGGTGGGTTAAAAGCTTGATGGGTTGGCCGACGGCGGGGAGCCTATCGTAACTCGAAAGAGGGATGCTGACATGATAACCAATGCCGTGAACCGCAATGACGACGTGGGTGGGAAGGGCTTCGTGAAGGGTGCCTTCGAGGAAGGTGATCATGGGGAAAGGATGAAGGCGGAAGTGGGAGGGAGGAAGGCGAAAGGGGGGGACGATGGATGGTGGATGGTGGATGGATGGCGGAAGACGCGACTCTTTTCCATCATCCATCATCCATCATCCATCTTCGCCGCGCTCCTCCTGGCGCTCGCGCCTTGCGCTCCCGCCGCCGAGACGGCGAATGAGCGCAGCTGGCGGATCTGGCTGGAGCCGAAGTCGAACCGCCCGCCGGTGACGCTGCCGATCGCCGGTGCGGAGCGGACGGTGGTGTGCGCGGGTTTTCTGGAAGAGGAAGGGCCGCGGGCGATGACGGCGGCGGAGCTGGCCGGGATGGGGATCGAGATGGAGCGTTTCACGGCGCGGGCGCGGCAGAATGCGGTGGCGGATCTGGCCACGCTGACGCCGCGGTATGAGCGGAACCGGAAGAAGGTCATCGAGTACGCGGAGCTGCGCAGCGAGCGGCCGATCGTGGCCAGCGCGGTGCTGGCGCCGACCTTCCTGGCGCTGTGGAAGCAGACGCTGGGGGAGAAGGTGCTGGTGGTGGTGCCAAATCGCTTCACCGCGTACGTCTTCCCCGTGCTCGCGGGCCGGCACGGGGAATATTCGCCGCTGGTCTTCGAAGCGCTGCGGGCGACGGCCTGGCCCGTGAGCGTGGAGGTCTTCGAGATCGCCGCCGACGGCATGAAATGCGTCGGTCGCTACGAGGAACCGTGAGGGAGTGGGTGAAGCCCCCTTAGCGTGTCATCCCGAGCGGAGCGGAGGCGGAAAGGCGGGCGTAGCGCAGTCGAGGGACCTCGGCGGTTCGATTAAGCGCTGTACTTAATTTAACCGCCGAGGTCCTTCGACTCCGCGCCCAAGGCGGCGCTCCGCTCAGGATGACACGAGAGGAAGAATTTCTCCCCAACCCCTTATTTCTTTTTGAAGACGATGATGTGCTGCCGCGGGAGCGTGCCGATGGTTTCGGCGTAGGTGAGCTGCGGGTGGGCGGTCATTTCTTTTTTGACCTGCGCCTCGCTCATCTTGTGGACCTCTTTGATGGGCACGGTGGGGTCTTCTTTCCGATACTCGACAAAGACGATGCGGCCGCCGGGTTTCAGGCCGGGGATCATGGCCTGGACCATCTCGTAGGGGAAATCGAACTCGTGATAGACATCGACCATGATCATGGTGTCGCACGAGGCGGGCGGGAGCTTTGGGTCGGTCGTCGTGCCGAGGACGGGTTTGACGTTTTCGATGCGAAACATGGCCATGCGTTTCCCCAACACGTCGAGCATCTCCTGCTGGATCTCCACGCCATAGACCACGCCCGTCGGGCCGATCTTCTTGGCGATCTTGCGGGCGATGAAACCGGAGCCGCAGCCAATGTCGGCGACGACTTCGCCCTCGCGCAGCTTGAGGGCGTCGATCAGCAGGTCGGTGCGTTCCTCCGCTTCGCGCTCGGGCCGCTCCAGCCAGTCTGCGGCCTGGTGGCCCATGACGTGAGCGATCTCGCGTCCCATGAAAAACTTGCCGATGCCATTCCGGTCGTGCTCCGCGCGCGTCTCGTAGAGCGGCTGCGGCGGCGCGGGCGCGGTTTCCGCAAACCCGCAGATCGGCAAAAGCGCGGCGAGGAGCAGGGGAAGGATGCGGGGCAGGGGGAGTTGCATTTGGGGGGAGAATTGCGTGGACACTTCGCCGCGTTCGCGCGCCGCGCAATAGGCCCGCCAACCCCCGAATCCGCTGATCTCGCGCTGGCCTTCGCAGAGGATCGGCTCGGCGAGGACGCCGAGCACTTCAGTGCCGCTCAGAAGCTGCACTTTGCCGATGGAAAGCCCGGGCGGTTCTTGCATCAGGATCTGCCCCAGCCCCGCGGGCGGCACTGCCCACACCTCGACCGGCACGGCGATGCCCCCGTTTGCCACCCGGACCATCCCGGGATGCCGGTCGCGGATCGAGAAGAGGCGGTAAGCGGCGACCGTCTTATCCTCGCGGACAAACTCCGCGCCGACGGCGAGCAGATTGCCGTTGAGTTCCAAGCCGCGCATGAGGGTGCCGTTGACGGCGAGGAGAATCGGGTCGGCCATGAGAAGCGCGGAGGCTAGGGCATCGCCGCTGCGCGAGGCAAGACTGCGTGATGGCGAAAGCGATTATGCGTCGTCCGGCAACTCTCCGAGCAGCCGGGTTTTGCGGCGCAGGGTGACGCGGTTCATCTTTGTCTCGCGGGCGAGGATCGTCGGCTTGCCGCCGAAATGCGCGAGCAGGTGGCGCAGGGCGAGGGCTTCGAGTTCATCATGCATCTCCTTGTAGCTCGCGCCGGCGCGCAGCTTTTGCTGAAGCCAGGCGGCGAGCGCGGTTTCCAGCGGCTGCTCGGCTCGGGCGACGGAGATGTCGCGGATCTCCCGCGGCAGGTGTTGCGGGAGAATCACGCCCCCGCTGGAGACGGCGAGGGCGTGTTCGAGGACGTTGCGCAGCTCGCGCACATTGCCCGGCCAAGAGTGACGCTCGAGCAGTTCGGCGGCTTCTTGCGAAAGCCGCACGCTACGACCCGATGCGAGCGTGACGAGGAACGAGGCGGCGAGCGCGGGAATGTCGCCGCTGCGTTCGCGAAGCGCAGGAAGGACGATTTCGAGGACGTGGAGGCGGTAGTAGAGGTCTTCGCGGAAACGGCCGGCGCGGACTTCATCGCGGAGGATTTTGTTCGTCGCCGTGATGAGGCGGAGATCGACGCGCAGGTCTTCTCGTCCGCCGATGCGGGTGAAGGTGCGCTCTTCGACGAAGCGTAGCAGCTTGGCCTGAATCGCCGGCGAGATGTCGGCGATTTCATCCAGGAAAAGCGTGCCACCCTCGGCGCGTTCGATGTGCCCCGCCCGGGCCGCACCTGCGCCGGTGAAGGAGTTTTTTTCGTGCCCGAAAAGTTCGCTCTCGAGCAGGGCCTCCGGGAGTGCGGTGCAATGCAGCGCCACAAACGGGGCTTCACGCCGCGCGCTATTGGCGTGAATGACGCGGGCGGTCAGCGTCTTGCCGGTGCCGGTCGGGCCGGTGATGAGCACGGGCGCGTCGGTCGCGCAGGCATTGGCAATTTCGACGAAGGTGCGCTGCGTGGCCGGTGCGGAGCCGACGAGCTGCGCGAGCGCATCGCGCGGTGGAGCGGGGGCCGAGGGGGCGGTGCTGAGAAGCTGGCGGAGCGTCTCCTGGACTTCGTGAAGATCGAGCGGCTTCACGAGATACGCGGCGGCTCCGAGCTTTTTGGCGGCGACGGCGTTGTCGAGATTGGCGTGGGCCGTGACGATGAGCGCGGGCAGGTCGGGCGTGCGGGCGCGCAACTGCTCGAGCACCGCGAGGCCGCTCATGTCCGGCAGCCCGATATCGAGCACGGCGAGCGCGAACTCCTGACGGCCGATTTCCTCCAACCCGCGCTGGCCCGAGTAACAGAGCACCGCCTCGTGCCCGAGCCGGCGGCAGACCGCGGCGAGCGCCGCGGCGAGCGCGTGTTCGTCTTCGATGATGAGGATGGGGTTCACGTTGGGATTGCTGATTGCTGATTGCTGATCGCTGATTTCTTTGTCGGCGGCGGCTCCAGCAACAGCGGCAACTGCACGGCGACCACCGCCCCGCCGTCGGGGCCATTACCGACGACGAGGGTGCCGTGGTGAGCTTTGAGAATTTCGGAGGTGACGCTGAGGCCAATGCCCATGCCGCCTTCTTTTTCGGAATAGAAAAGCTCCGCGTGCTGCGCGAGCGCCTTGGCCGAAAAGCCCGTGCCGGTATCGCGAAAGACCAGGCGTACGCTGTCGCCGCGCCAGCCAGTGATCGTGAGCGTGCCGCCCCCGGGCATGGCTTGAATCGCGTTGGTGATAATGTTCCCGATGGCTTGCGAAATGCGCCGCGTATCGACCGACGCGCGCAGCCCCGACGGTAGCTCCGTGACGATCTGCACCCGCGCGTGGTCGGCTTGCGGGCCAAGCGCGCGCACCACCTCGGCGACGATCTCCGCGAGATCGGCGGCGGCAGTCTGCGGCGGTGCCGGGCGTGCGAGGAACATCCACTGATTCACCAAGCCCTCGATCTTCGCCGTCTCGCCAAGGAGCACGGGCAACGATTCGCGCAACGCGGCGGCTTGCTCGCTGGAGCCCGCGGATTCAATGAGCTGGGCGTGCAGGCGGATCGCGGAAAGCGGATTGTGGATTTCGTGCGCGAGGCCGGTCGCCATCCGCCCGAGGAGCGCGAGGCGCTCGGCCTGTTCGCGGCGGGCGCGCTCAGCGCCGAGTTGGGCGCGGGTCGCGAGATAGGCCCGCGCGACTTGGCCGATCTCGTCGTTGCGTTCCGCACCTGGCAACAACTCGGCATCGCTCTGAATGTGCGGCAGGCGCTGGGCGAGCAGACGCAGGGGACGAACGAGGCCACGCGCCAAGGCCCACGCGAGGCCAACTGAAAAGAGCCAGAAAACGGCGAGGACGAGGAGCGTTTCCGGCTTCAGCAAAAAGCCGATCGCCGGCTCGACGCGGCGCACGAGGATGAGGCTGCGATCGGTATCTATCGGCACGGCGATGGCCTCGAAATCAGACCCGGCGCTGATGATGCCCCGCCCGGCCGCGAGTTCGCCGAGCAGTGCGGCATGCGCGGCGAGCGGGCCGGTGGGCGCGGGCACAAGTTCGCGGCTTTTCTGCACATTCATCGCGCCGCTCGTGCCGGGGCTCAAATCCCACGCCGTCTGGCGAAAGAAAACGTCCATGCTGAGCACGCGCCCGATGGATTCGGCCACGCGCTCATTGGCCGGGAGCTTGGCGTTGCGGATAAAGTCGGCATTGGTCCGCGCGAGGGTGGCGAAGACGGTCTGCGACTCGCGCCGCGCCGTCGCGTGCAGCCACAGCGCGATGCCGATGGAGCCCGCGACGACGAAAAGCAAAAACGGCGCGGCAAGGCGGAGCCAGAGAGTGGAAGCGCGTGGGCGTGACATGCGGTGCGGTGGATACAATGTGTCCGCCGCGCCGGATGACGAGGTTAAGTTGTGTCCGTCCACGGCCGTCGCGCCGGAGGCCGCCGGATGACGGACTGCGGACGGTGAAAGAATCCGTGGTGGCTGGGGAAGGCTGATGGACAAAGGATCGGACGGGAATGGCCGCGGCGGCGGAGACGGCGAAAGGGCGCGAGGAAAAGCCACCGGCATATCGCCTGCTAAGTGCGCGCCGGTCAGCTCGACCCATCCACCCAACCCCATTTGCATGATCCGTTCCAAACTCCCGCACCTCTCCTGTTTCGCCGCGCTGCTCGCCGCGCCGGCTTTCGCCCAAACAACACCGCCTCCGACAATCCTCGATGCGGTGATCGTCACGGCGACGAGTCTCGATGAAGAGGTGCTCGAAGTCCCCTACACCGCGCATGTCATCGACCGGGAGCGTTTCATCTTCCAGCGCCAGGCGCGCACGGTGGCGGATGCGCTGAGTGAGACGCCGGGGGTGCTGCTCCAGCGGACTAGCTACGGTCAGGCCTCGCCGTTTCTGCGCGGCTTCACGGGCTTCCGCACGCTCACGCTAATCGACGGCATCCGGCTGAACAACGCGGTCTTCCGCGAGGGGCCGAACCAGTATTTCGCGACTATCGACCTACTGACCATCGACCGGCTGGACGTGGTCATGGGACCGAGTTCGGTTCTGTATGGCAGCGACGCCATCGGCGGCACGATCAACGCGATCACGCGCGGGCCGGAGATGCTGCCGTGGCCCGAGCCGGCGGGCGGAAAGAAGACCGTGGTGCCCAAAGCGGCGAACTCGGCCGTCCACGGCGCGGCCTATTATCGCTACGCCACCGCGGAAAACTCGCACACCACGCGCGGGGAATTCGGGCTCGCGGTGACGCCACATGTCGGGATTTTCGGCGGGGTGACCTACAAGGATTTCGCCGACCTGCGCGGCGGGGACGACATCGGTTTGCAGCCAAATTCGGGCTATACCGACGTGGACGGCGACGTGAAAGTCCTCGTGCGCCCGAACCGCAACACCGACCTGACGCTGGCCTTTCAGCGCGTGGAGCAAAACAACGCGCCGCGCACGCACTCGACCATTTTCGCCAAGAGCTTTGACGGCACCGAGATCGGCACGGACCTTCGGCGCGATTTCGACCAGCTCCGCGAACTGGCCTATCTCCAGCTCGAAATCCGCGACCTCGCGCCGTGGATCGAGCGCGCGAAGCTCAGCCTCTCGTGGCAGAACCAAGAGGAAAATCAGGACCGCATCCGCAGCAATGAGCGGCGCAGCATCACCGGGTTTCGCGATCAGACGTTCGGCGTGCTTTTGAACCTCGTGAGCCCGAGCCCGATCGGCACGCTGAGCTACGGCGTGGAGTTTTACCACGACGAGGTGGACTCGTGGGGCACGAACTACAACGCCGACGGCTCGCTCCGCTCGCGGGATGCGCGCGGGCCGGTGGCCGATGACGCGAGCTACGATCTGCTGGGCATTTATTTGCAGGACGAATTCAAGCTCGCCGAGCCGCTCACGCTCATTGCCGGCCTCCGCTACAGCTACGCGCAGGCGCAGGCGGACGTGGTTGATCCCAGCCCGACAGACGACGTGGAAATTGGCCCGCTGGACAAGGCTTTCGACGCCTTCAGCGCCAGCCTGCGGGTGCGGCTGGATGTGACGAAAACGTGGAATTTCTACGGCGGCGTGTCGCAGGGTTTCCGCGCGCCGAATCTCTCGGACTTCACCTCTTTCGAGTTGGCCCGCTCGGGCGAACTGGAGACGCCGGCCCTCGACCTCGAGCCGGAGGAATACATCTCGTTTGAGATGGGCACGAAGGCCCAGATCGAGCCGTGGAATCTGTCCGTCTTCGCGGCCTATTACTACACGCTGATCGACAACCAGATCGTCCGCTTTCCCACCGGCCAAATGATCGACGGCGCCAATGAAGTGACCCGCGCGAATGTGGGTGAAGGCTACACGCAGGGTGTCGAGTTCGGCCTGGAGTGGAAGTTTTACCCCGGCTTCACGCTCTTCGGAAATGTGGCGTGGACGGAAGGCGAGCTGGATACTTTCGTCGGCTCGCAGTTGCAAGCGCAGCCGGGTTCGCGCATCGCGCCGCTGACCGGGCTGGTCGGCTTGCGGTGGACTTCGCCGGCGGGGCGCTGGTGGCTGGAAGGCTCCGCGCAGCTCGTCGGCGCGCAGGATCGGCTCTCGCCCGGCGACGTGGCCGACACCCAACGCATCCCGCCCGGCGGGAGCGACGAGTATCAGGTCTTCACCGTGCGCGGTGGGTGGAATCCTTGCAAAAACCTGCGGCTTTTCGCGGCCGTGGAAAACATCGCGAACGAGGACTACCGCGTCCTCGGTTCCGGCATCAACGAACCCGGCACGAACGTGGTGCTCGGCGGGCAGGTCCAATTCTAGCGCGCCCTACTCGTTGTTGAGCTGGTAAAGCCAATACGGCTCCCCGCACGGCCAGCTTAGAATGTGCGGGCCCGTAACGGTCGTGCGCCAGCCGTCTGGGTAGCGGGACCGGATCCGGTAAGGCGAGCCGCTGAGACGTTCGACGGCAGTGATGCGGTAGCCTCTCTCAATCGGCTGCACGTAACCTTTCGCCACCCACTCGGCGAGCATGGCACCCTGGTGATCGGTCACTCGCAGCATCGTGTATTTGGCCGGACGCCTTTCAAAGGTCTGGCAGCCCGTGGTCAGGAGGACCGCAGCGAGCAGCAGCAGGACAGCAGGGCGGGGAAACTTCATGCGGCGGAACTTGGCGGGCTGAGCACTGCACCTCAAGCGCGGAACCTCGGGAAATTGAAAACGCCTTTCCGGTTTTGGCCGGAAAGGCGCTTTCTCGTCTTGGGGGATTTGAACGTGATCAGAAGACTCCGGCCACCGGCATCGCGCAAGGGAAAAGATGGAAAGTTTTCCGCGCATCGAATTTGATCCCGCGAGCGGCAGAAGCACGGCTGGCACCTCCCGTGCTAAAACAACATCTATGAAATTTCTACTCGTTCTCGCTCTTGCGCTTTGCTCCGCGCAGATCGTGCGCGCCGATGATCTCGCCGCGCAGGTTCTCGCCGAGATCAATCTCGCCCGCACTGCCCCGCAGCAGTACGCGCAAATCGTCGCCAGCCGCGCGCTCGGACGTCCGCACCGGGAAGGCGACCGCGTCGTTCACGAGACCATCCGCTTTCTCGAAAAGGCCCGCCCACTTCCCGCGTTGAGCCACTCCGAAGGAATGGCGGCCTGTGCGCTCAGCCATGTGCTCGATCAGAGTGCCGCCGGTGCCAAGGGGCATCGGAGCAGCGACGGCAGCAGCCCGTGGAAACGCCTGGCGCGCTTCGGCCAGTGGAGCGGCCGGGTGGCGGAGAATATCTCCTACGGGCCCCGCGATGCGCGCAGCATCGTCGTTACCCTCCTGGTCGATGACGGCGTCCGCGACCGTGGCCATCGGTTGAACCTCTTCGCTAGCGAGTTCCGCCTCGTCGGGATTGCCAGCGGCGCGCATCCCCGATACGGGACGATGTGCGTCATGGACTTCGCTGCGGCCTTTGAAGAAGGACCGTCCAAAGCGGTTGCCAAGGTCCGGTGGCCGGAGCTGCGGTTTTAAGCCGGTGAACGGGTCCGCAGGGCGGCGCGCAAACGGATTTCCCTTCCCTTGCCGGGCGCGGTCCGTTTCTATCGCCGCGCGATGCCCAAAAAGAAATCACCCGCGAAGTCCCTGAAGCCGAAATACCGCCGCATCGTCCTCAAACTCAGTGGCGAAGCGCTCAAAGCGCGGGGCAGCGCCGACAATATTTCCCCGGAAATCGTCCATCAAGTCTGCTCGCAGATCAAAGCCGTCCACGACTTGGGCGTGCAGGTCGCCGTGGTCATCGGCGGCGGCAATATCTGGCGCGGGCTGAGCGCCAGCCACCGCGGCATGGAGCGCACCACCGCCGATTACATGGGCATGCTCGCCACCGTCATCAACGGCCTCGCCCTGCAAAGCGCCCTCGAGCAAATGGGCCTCCCCACCCGCGTCCAGACCGCCATCAAGATGGACAACGTCGCCGAGCCCTTCATCCGCCGCCGCGCCATCGACCAGCTCGAAGACGGCAACATCGTCATTTTCGTCGCCGGCACGGGGAACCCCTTCTTTTCCACCGACACCACCGCCGCCCTGCGCGCCAACGAGATCGGCGCGGACATCATTCTCAAAGCGACCAAGGTCGACGGCATCTACACCGCCGACCCCTTCAAAGACCCGAAGGCCAGGAAATACGACCGCATCACCTACACCGAGGCCCTCTCGAAGCGGCTCTCCGTCATGGACTCCACCGCCTTCAGCCTCTGCCTCGACAACAAAATGCCGATCATCGTTTTCGACATGATGAAGTCCGACAACATCAAGAGCGTCGTCCTCGGCAAGCCCGTCGGCACCCTCGTCACCCTCGAATAACCCGCCATGGACCCCGACGAAATCCTCCTCGAAGCCGAGGCTGCCATGGAAAAAGGCTTCGAGTATCTGCAGCACGAGTTTTCCTCCGTGCGCACCGGCAAAGCCTCCCCCGCGCTCGTCGAAAACATCGACGTCGAAGCCTACGGCGCGTCCATGAAGCTCAAGCAACTCGCGCTCATCACCACCCCCGAGCCGCGGCTCCTCGTCATCCAGCCCTTCGATGCCAGCACCACCAAGGACATCGAGAAAGCCATCAAGGAATCCAAGATCGGCATCAACCCCATCGTCGATGGCAAGATCATCCGCCTGCCCATCCCCGCGCTGTCCGAAGAGCGGCGCAAAGACCTCGTCAAAGGCCTTAAACAAATGGCCGAAGAGGCCCGCGTCCGCGTCCGCTCCACCCGGCGCGACGCCATCGATAGCTTAAAGAAAGGCGAGAAAGACGGCACCATCTCCGAAGACCAACTCGGCTCCTTCGAGAAAGAAGTGCAGAAGCTCACCGACCAGTACGGCACCAAAATCGACACCGCCGTCGCCCACAAAGAAGCCGAAATCCTCAAGGTCTGATCCCCCATGCGCCGCCTCCTCATCGCCGTTGCCCTCCTGCTCACCGTCGCCGCCAGCCCCGCGGCCGTCGTCCGCCTCGCGCCCGAGTTTGTCTTCCCCGGCCCCGGCAATAAGACCAAGACCCTGCGCAGCCTGCGTGGCCAGGCCGTCGTCCTCCTCGTCGCCCAGTCGCCCAACCATCGCTCCTTCAAAAAGCAGCTCAAATACCTCCGCGAAATCTACGAGCAATTCGCCGGCAAACAGGTCGTCTTCATCGCCGCCTTTGCCGAAGGCGAAGGCCCCGTGAAATCCGACATCCCCTTTGCCGTCGCCGCCAATGGCCCCGCCGTCGCCAGCGCCTACGGCGTCCAGGGCGCCTTCAATCTCATCATCATCGGCCGCGACGGCAACATCGACTACCAGACCCCCAAAGTCTGCCCCCCCGAGCGCGTGCGCGACGTCATCCAAAACTCCTTCGTCGTCCAGGAAAGCGCCCGCAAAGGCCAGTAGCCAGTGCGCATCGCCGTCCTCGCCGATACCCACGACCGCCTCCCCGCCGCCCTCCGCGCCCCGCTCGCTGGCGCCGACGAAATCTGGCACCTCGGCGACGTCTGCGAGCCCACCCACCTCGCCGAACTCACCACCTTCGGCCCCCCCGTCCACGTCGTCCGCGGCAACTGCGACCACCACCTCGCCTGGCCCCTCACCCTCGACCTCCAGCGCGCCGGTCACCGCCTCCACCTCATCCACATCCCGCCGCCCAGCGCCCCCGCCGGCTGCGACATTCTCCTCCACGGCCACACCCACGTCCCCCGCGACGAACTCCGCGCCGGCACCCGCTTCCTGAACCCCGGCTGCATCACCCGCCCCAACCGCGGCGCCCCCCCCAGCTACGCCTGGCTGGATCTGGAGCCCGGGAAAGACGCGCTGTGGAGCATCGTGCGCCTGTAGGGTAGTAAAAAGCGTCCGCAACCCCCGGACTCGGCCCTGCCCCCATTTCCTGTCTTCCTGCTTTCCTGCTTAATCTGTGGAAGCAGGAAAACAGGAAAGCAGGAAAAGCTCGGGAGTAACGCGGCCCTGCCCACTTTAGCGGGCGCGCGCGGGAATAGCGCCTTCCTCGCCAGCGTCGCCACCACCACCGGCCAAGACCCCGCCACCGTCGAGGCCGTCCTCCGCGGCGCCTTCACCGTCATCGCCGGCCATGCCCGCGATGCCCAGCGCATCAATGACGTCCTCGGCCTCTTCCGCGTCTTCCCCACCTGCGGCGGCAGCTACCCCATCGCCGACCCCGCCGCCGCCGACATCGCCAAGACCGTCACCTTCAATATCACCCCCACCTCCGAATTCATCGCCACCCTCCAGGACAGCGTCACCATGGAAAAAACCGGCGAAAGCGGACTCCTCGGCCCCGAGATCGACTCCGTCGTCACCATGCCCGGCGGCCTCGCCGACAGCTTCACCCCCGGCAAAGGCCTCGAAATCCGCGGCCTCCACCTCCGCGGCCGCGGCGGCGCCATCCCCACCGTCCAGCTCATCAATACCAGCGACCCCACCCCCATCCCCCTCCTCGTCCTCGAAGCCACCGACACCCGGCTCGTCTGCACCGTCCCCCTCACCGGCTTCGACGGCTCCTGCCACCTCAAAGTCATCACCCCCTACGGCACCGACACCCGCGAAGGCCTCTACAGCCAGCTCCTCACCCTGGTTCCGTGAGCCTTTGGGGTGGGAAAACCACCCCACCTACCCTGATGCCCACCGCTGGCGGGGGAGCGAGCCTCCCCCGCCAGCGACCATCTTCCGAGAGAGTGAGGATCATCCCCCCGCAAGTTTTAGAGACGGTCTAAAAAGTCCGTCATCCTGAGCGGAGCGCCGCTTTGGGCGCGGAGTCGAAGGACCCCGGCGGTCCGTTCCAGCGCTCTACGTGAATGAACCGCCGAGGTCCTTCGACTGCGCTGCGCCCGCCTTCCCTCCTCCGCTCCGCTCAGGATGACACCTTGCGGGGAGTCTGAAGACGTTCGCTTTACACCAGCGCCCGCCCTCGGCCACCTTGCCGCTGATTGCTCAACACCCCATCGTCCCACGCCACCTCCATGAACCCCACGACTGGTCACCGCACCTCCACCGCCCTCCTCACCCTCGCCTGCATCGCCGCGCTCCACGCGCCCGCCCAAGCGCAGATCACCCAGCGCTGGCTCACCCAGTGGGGGACTCCGTTTCTCGACGTCGGCCAGGGCGTGGCCGTGGATGCAGCCGGGCGGACGTGGGTCTCGGGCTTTACCTTGAGTGGCTCCTTGGGCGGGAGCAATGCGGGGGGCAGTGACATCTTTCTCACCCCGCTGAGCACCACCGGGGTGCTGGGCACGAGCGTGCAGCGCGGCGGCACCACCGAAGATCGAGCCTCTGCAGCGGCGGTGGTCGGCGGGAGCACCGTCTTTGGCGTGGGTTACACGGGCTCGGCGGTCTGGGACGGTGCGGCGGTGGTCGGCGGCAACGACGCGGTGGCCGTGGGCTACAGCACCGCGGGCGCCTACCAGAGCACCACCCGCTGGGGCTCCACTCTCGGGGATGTCGCCCTAGCGGCGGCGGGCAATGCCACCCATCTGCTCACGGCGGGTTACGCGAACGGGACGATCGAAGGCCAGGCGCAGGTGGGCGGCCAGGACGCCCTCCTGAGCAAACGCACCAGCACCGGGGCGCTGGTCTGGACGCGGGTCGTGGGGACTTCCTCGACCGACGAGGGGCGGGGAGCCGCCTGGGACAGCGCGGGCAATGGCTACCTGACCGGTTATACCGGCGGGAGCCTGCCCACCTTCACCACTGCGGGGGACGGCGACCTCTTCCTCGCCCGCTACGATGCCAACGGCACGCGGACGCTGCTCCGGCAGTGGGGCACGAGCACCCTCGACGTGGCCTCCGACGTAGAGGTGGATGTTAGCGGCAATATCTATCTCACTGGCTACACCTGGGGGGCGCTGAGCGGGCAGACGAACAACGGGCTCAGCGATGCCTTCCTCACCAAGCTCGACAGCAGCGGCAATGTGCTCTGGACCCGGCTGCTCGGCGGCACGAGCAGCGAGGCGAGCACTGCGCTGGCGCTGGATGCGGCGGGCCAGGTGTGGATCGGGGGCTACTCCGCGAGCACCTTTGGCGGCCACACCAATGCCGGGAGCTTCGACGCCTTTGTAGCCCTCTACGACAGCGCCGGGACACTGCTCGACACCCGCTGGTGGAGCACCCCGGGCGACGACTTGATCACCGGCCTGGCGGGGGCTCCCGATGGCAGCGTGAGCGCCAGCGGCTACACCCAGGGCACGCTCAGCCCGCCCACCGCCGGCGGCTACGACGCCTTCGCCGTCTCCCTCGTCCCCGAGCCCACCAGCGCGCTGCTGCTGGCGGGAGCGGCTTTCCCCCTCCTGCTGCGCCGCCGCCGCGCCCAAGGCTGAAGCCCCTCTTTCCTAATCCACACCTCGATGAAAACCACCCGCCTCCTCGCCCTCAGCGCCCTCGCGGCGTGCACCCTCGCCACCGACGCCGCCGGGCAATTCCTGCCGGGGGAGATCCTGGTGCCCAATTATCTCGACAGCGTGATGCGGCGCTACAGCGCCGCGGGCACGCTGCTCCAGACCTACAGCGATCCGGGGGAGTCATTCTGGATCGGCAGCGCGCTGACGCCGGGCGGCGACTACGTGACCACCTTCCGCAACCCGGCGGCGGGGGTGAAGGTGTTTGATGACTCGGGGCTGCAACTGCAGTCGTGGACGGGACCGGCGAACGCTGTGAATGACGTGAGTGTCTTCGCCGATGGCACCTTGGCACTTTCCCGGCAAGACGGCAGGATCGAGCGCCGGACCCAGGCGGGGGTGCTCCTGGGCTCGACGGCCACGGGGTTGGGCAACCTCTTCGGAAGCACGGTGGGGGCGGACAACATCCTCTATTTCACCACCGCGGACAGCCGACTCGGGCGGATGAATGCGGCGGGCACGGTGCTGGGTACCACCTCCCTGGGCTTCATCCCGGGCGAGGTGGTGATGAGCGCGGCGGATGGGACCCTGTGGGTGTCCACTCGGGACGCCGCCAGGATCTATCATTACACCACGGCCGGAGTGCGGATCGGGACGGGCTTTGCCAGCGGGTTGGGCGGGGGCGACATGTATGGGCTGGGGATCGCGCCCGATGGGCTGAGCCTCTACGCGACCAGGTTAAACAGCAGCACGATGCGCCACCTGGACCTGACGGGAGCCTCGCTGGGCGATATCCCGCTCACGGGTAATTCGGAGGGGCACTACTTCTTCTCCGTGGTGCAGGTGCCAGAGCCGGGGAGCGCGCTGCTGCTGGCGGGAGCGGCTTTCCCCCTGCTGCTGCGCCGCCGGCGCGCGCAGGGCTGATCCTTTCTCCCCCCCAACCCCCCAAAAACCCCCCGCCGCCGGCGCGCGCCCCGAGCTTCATAGCCGCAGGGTGACGATGCGCCGGTTCTTGGTGTCGGCGACGCGGATGCGCATTTGGGCGTCGATGGCCAGGCCCCACGGCGTGCCGAACTCGCCTTCGCCGCTGCCGCTGGTCCCGAGTTGGCCGAGCAGCCGGCCGTCCGGGCTCACGCGCGAGAGGCGGCCGGCGCCGTACTCCACGATGTAGAAGTTGCCGTCTTCGCCGAGGGCGATGTCGTAGGGCAGGTTGAAGGCGAGTGGTTTGCCGGGGGCACCGAGCAGGCCGAGGTATTGGCCGGCGTCGGAGAAGATGAGCACGCGGTTATTGATGGCGTCGGCGACGTAGAGCCGGCCGTCTTTCCACGTCAGCCCTGATGGGCGCTGAAACTGGCCCGGCCCGGTGCCGAAGCTGCCGAAGCTCGCGAGCCATTTCCCTTCGCGGGAGAACTTCTGCACGCGGTCGTGGCCGCCGTATTCGCAGACGTAGAGGTTCTCCGCCGCGTCCTTGCAGATGCCGACGGGGTAGATGAACTCGCCATCCTTCCGGCCATAGGTGCCGGTGTTCTTCAGCCAGTGGCCGTCGGCATCGAACCAGACGATGCGGTGGTAGTGGGTGTCGCAAACGACGATGCGGCCGTCCTGTAGCACGAGGATGCCTTCGGGTTTGCCGACGCGCACATCGAGCATCTGCCACTGGCGCTTGAGCATGCCTTCGCTGGTGTAAATGAGGACGCGTCCGGCGGTGTCGAGCGTGGCGATCTCGCCGTCGTTGCCGACCGCCACGCTGCGCGGCGTGGGCAGGGATGCGCCGTCGGGCGGGAGCGTCCAGGTGCTCCATTCGCGGGCGGTAAGGGCGGTGATCTCAGGTGCGCGCTGACAGCCGGCCAGGACGAACAGCGCAGCAAACACCGCGAGGAGCGCGACCCGCACGCGGAGGCCAGTAGCAAGTGCGCGGGTCGTGGGGCGGTGAAAAAAACGGCGGATCACGCCGCTGGTGGAGTGCTGCAAATCCAACTCGGCGACGGAACCGCGAAAGCGCGAGGCGTGAACGGTAAGCGCGCTGCTTTCGTCCGGCATGACGGCGAGGCGCTCGGGGCGGAAGCACCGCGAGCGCTCAATCTCCGCGCCAAGCCAGAGCGCGGCGTCGGCGGGGGTGAACCAATTACCGGGGCCAAGGAAGGTCATCAGCTCGGGCGTCGGTGGGTCGTCGTAGAGCGCGCGCACCGGGCCTTCGTGGACGACGCGACCTTCGCTAAGGCAGATCACGCGCTCCGCTTCGCCGAGGGCAATCTCCGGCTGGTGCGTGGATAAAATGAGCGCGGCTCCCGTCGTGGCGAGATGGGTGCGGATGGCGTCCCAGTATTGGCTGACGCGGGCGGGATCGACGTGGGCGAGCGGTTCGTCCATCACGAGCACAGCGGCATTCGCGGCCAGTGCGCGGGCCACGGAAAGCCGCGCCTGCTCGCCCTGGCTGAGTTCGTGGGGACGCGCGTTGGCTTTCGCTGCGAGATCAAAAGCGGTGAGCAGTGCGCGGATCTTATCCTCACCGGCCCCAGCGATGCCGAGATGCTCGTGCGCGGTGCAGTGCGGCCAGAGCCCGCCTTCCTGCGGCACCCAGGCGAGGGACGACGGGCCCTGCATGCTGCCGTGCTCCGCTTTCTCAAATCCGACCAGCACGTTGAGCAGCGAGGTTTTGCCCGCGCCCGACCAGCCGAGGATGGCGGTGACGCCGGGACGCAGGGTGAGCGACACTTCGCGCAGCCGGGCGGGGCTGAGCGAGATGCGGTCGAGAGTCCAGAGGGGATCAGCGGCCATCGCGGCGGGCATACCAGCGTGCGAGGGGCGCGGTGAAAAGCAGAACCGCGACGGGCGCGGCGAAGGCGGCAAGGAACATCGCCGAGAGCACGGCGGTCTGGCCGTAGTGGGCGAGGTTGTGGAGCCGCACAAAGACCGGCGTGAGGCCGATGGGCGCGAGGATGGAGCCGGCGGTGAAATCGAAATACGCCCAGCAGAAAAGCAGACCGGCGGCAAGCCAGTGGCGGCTCGTGTCGAGACGCCAGATGAGCGCGGGAGAAGCGCTCATGCGGGCGAGGTGGAGGGCGGGGTTGCGGCGGTTGGCATCGAGTAATAGGCGGAGCGGGATGGCGAGCGGGAGCAAGAGCAGCGTGAGGGCGAGAAGCAGCGGGAGCGGGGTGTCGTAGGCGGGATGTAGTGCAGGAACTTGGAACGCGGTGAGCAGCAGCAGAGCGAGGAGCAGCGCGCCGAGCAGCCCGGGCAAGGCGAAGAAGAGAGACGCGCGGCGGTTTGGCGCAAGCCACGCGGCGAGCGGCCAGACGCAGAGCACCGCCCCACCAGCGAAGGCGAGCGAAGCGCCGAGGTTTTCCAGGAGGACGAAGTTTTCCGCCACGGAGCGAAAGCCGGTCGCGGCTCCAGCGAGGACGCGGCCGAGTGGCCAGCCGCAGGCGAGCAGCGCGGCGATCGCGAGATACACGAGGAGCGCGCGGCGGGCAGATGGGCGAGGTGGCTTGCCGCTGCTGGAGCGGGCGACTGGAGTGCCGCGCGACAAAAAGAGCAGTGCGAGGATGGTGAACTCGACGGCCAGCGGCAAGGCCGCGAGGCGGAGGGAAGCGCCGAGCGCGAGGCCGCCGACTTGGGCATCGAAGAGCGCGACGGGCCACGTTTTTAAACTCCAGAGCGACGCCAGCTCGAAGTCGGTAAAGGCGAGGAGGAAGACGAGTCCGCCGGCGATCCACGGGCCGCGACCGGCGCCGCGGAGGCGGAAGGAAGCGGTCCACGAAAGGCACGAAAGGACACGAAAGGGGGAATACTTTTCGTGTCCTTTCGTGTTTTTCGTGGACCCAAAAATCGTCTCGCCGTGGAGCAGGGCGTGGGTGTGCAGGGCTTCCGGCGAAAGCGCGGGTGGGAGGAAGTGGAGAATTACAGCGGCGACGGGGACGAGCTTGAGCGTGAGCGCGGTGAGGTAGAGCGCGGATGTGGCGAGCGGTACGGTCATCAGCCGCAATGCGAGATGCGACCAGGCGTAGCTGACGAGCAGCGCGGGAGTGAGCAGCGGGGCGAGCAGCAGCGTCCAGACGAGCGTCCGCTTGGCGCCGTGGGTGTGCGCGAGCAGACGGCTGAGGGGAACGGCGAGCGCGAGTGCGAGGCCGGCGATGACAAGTGCGCGGGCCGCGCCCTCGGCGGTTTGCGCGGCGAAAGTCATGGGACGCACTCCGACTTCAACCACGCGAGGCACGCGTTGCGGGCCGGCAGCAGATCGTTCAGCGGCGCGGCCTGCTGCGCCCAGCTTTGCAGCTCGCGGACCTCGGCGGGCACTTGGTCTGCGGGCACCGGGCCAAGCGGGATCTGGCGGGATTTCGAGCGGGCGAGGGCGAGCTCGGTCTCGGCGGAGAGAAGGAAATCCACGAGGCGGCGGGCGGCGGTTTCGCGGCGGGTGCCGCGGATGATGGCGACAGTATTCGGGATGCAGATGGTCGAGCCGTCATCGAGTCGGACGGGCCCCATGTTTACCGGCTTGCCGGCATCCTTCGCTGCGAAGAAGTCGTCTGTGTCGGTGAAGCCGGCGTCGCAGGCGCCGTCCGCCACGGCGTCCTTCACGGCGGCATTGCCGTTGAGTTCGCGCGCGCCGCGGGCCCGCAAGTCACGGTGCCAGGCGATGGTTTTCTCCCGACCCCAGCGCTGCCAGAGAACGGAGTAGTGCGTCAGCGTGGTGCCGTAGAGCGGCTTGGCGATGGCGAAGCGGGTGAGGTCTTGCGGCAACGCACTGTCACGAGCGGCGGGCTTTTGCTCGTGGAAAATCTGCACGCGGAGACGGGCGGCGAATCCGGCCCAGTTTCCTTCCGCGTCTTTGAACGCGGTCGGGATGCGTTCCCAGCCGGGGCCGCGATACGGGGCAAGGATGCCTTTTTCCTGCAAGTCGAGCGTGCCGAGGAGTTCGTTGTTCCAAAAGACATCGCAGCGCGGCGCGTCTTTTTCGCGGACGAGGAGTTCAGTGAGGCCGAGGGATTTCGCGGCTTCGGTGTCGAAGCGCGTGGCGACGGGGATGCCGGTCTGGCGGGTGAAGTCGCGGAGGATGGATTCGGCGTAGATGGAATCGTGCGCGCAATAGACGACGAGGCGCGGCTTTTGCCCGTGGTAATAGGACCAGCCAAGGACGACCGCCGCGACGACGGCGAGGGTGAGGGAGCGGCGGCGGGTCACGAGGCGAAACGCGCGCTCATGGGGCCGTTTTCTCGACAGGTTTTTCGGGGAGAGTGTCGAAGTATTTCTTAATGGCCTCGTGATAGCCGGGCGGCACTTGTTCCTGCTGGATGGCTTCGCTGACGCCTTGTTTCACGCGCTGAACGTTCTGGCGGTATTCCTCGGAACGCGCGCCCGTGTCGCCGACCTCCTTCGTCTTCCATTGGAGGAGCATTTTCCCGCCGGTGAGCTGGGAAATGGACTTCTCGGTCTTAAAGCCGGTCTTCACGGATTCATCCTCGGGACGTTTTGCGCCATTGCCGATGCCCGGGCCCATGCCGGCGTCCTCACCAGGCGGTCCGCCTTCGCCAAGGCTTGCCATTTTTTCGGCGAAGAGTTTTTCAAAATCGGCCATGCCGGCCGCGCCGAGCAGTCCTTCGCCATCGAGCTTCCCCTGCCCCGCAAGCTGTTTGGCCATTTGCAAATTCTTGAGCGCGTCTTCGAGCGCCTGGCCGTCCTTCAATGCTTGGGAAAGTTGCTGCAACTCCTGTTCACTGAGGTTCAGGGAATCGAGGGCGGACTTCATCGCCTCCTTCGAGATTTCGCCGAGCTTTGACATGTCGAGTTGCTGGAGCGCGCGTTCGAGCGCTGCCGCAACCTGCGGGGAGTTCATCTCCTGCTTCATGGCTTGGGCGAAGTCATTGAGCTGCTGCATCGCCTTCTCGAGCGCGGCGCGCTTCTCAGCGGAGTCGGGCATCTCAGCGATTTTTCGGACCTGATCGCGGAGGTCATTGAGCGTCTTTTTCAAAGCGGTGAGGTCGCCCTTCTTCAGCTCTTCCTTCCACTGCTCGATCTTCTTCATGTCGGCCACGCCGAAGCTCTGCGCGGCTTTGTCGAGCGACTGGAGGTCGTTGTTCACCTTGCGCCAAAGCTCGCCGATTTCCTTCTGCTCTTCGCCGAGCTTCTTCAAATTGCCCTCGCGGTCCTGCGGCTTCGCCTCCTTGAAAGTCTTGTCGAGTTCCTGGAGCGCGAGCTTCACCTTCTCGGACTGCTGATCGCCGCTTTCAGCGAGCTGCGCGGTGCGGAGCGCGGTCGCCTTTTTCGTCTCCTCCAGCTTCTCCTCGAGTTGCGCGGTCTTCTTCCGCTGTTCGGTTTTTTTGAAAGGATCGAGCTGGGGGAGAAAGTGGATCGCTACGAAGAGGAGCGCGAGCGAGACCGCGGCGTCACGCGCACCTCGCTGCCAGCGAAACGGCACGAGTTCGGCCGCGCGCAGCTTTTCCGCTCGCGCTTCAGCTTGCTCGAGGACGATGGGCCGAAATTCGCCGGGTGCTTCGCCGAGCAACGCGGCGGTTAGGAAGAGCTCCTTGCTGCCCGAGCGGGTGTCGATGAGGTGCGCCGTTTCTTTCGGTGAAGGACGGCGCGTAAGGACCAGCGCTGCGAGCAAAGCCGCTCCAGGAATAGTCGCGAGCGTCCACGGTGCGAATCGATCTGGAATGATCCCGAGCAGCCGGGCCGCGAGCAGCAGCGCGAGATAGAGGGCCGCAACCACGAGCAGCGCCTGGCGAAAATGCCCGCCGAGCGCGGCGGTGAATTGCCGCGTGGCGATCTGCCGCATCAGGCGCTGGAGCGGGCTCATCGAGGGCGGCTGGTTTACGCGCCGGTTTTGCGGCGGCGCACGGCTTTCTGAGCTTTGCTGCGGAGGCGATCCTTGCGCCGGGTTTTCCGCTTGCTGAGGAGGTGCGAAATTTTGGCGACGACCACATCGAGCGCGGCGTAGAGATCCTGAGCCGAAGCTTCGGCGTGGATGTCCGGGCCAGGCACGGCGAGGTGAGCTTTCACAGAAAAGGCGACTGCAGGCTTCGCCGCTGCGTCGTGGATCAGCACGACGTGCGCGGCGAGGATCTCCGGGGTGTGCGCTTCGAGATGCTCGATTTTATCGGCGACATGGCGGTGAATCGCGGCGGTGAGCCGCACGTTGCGGGGACTGAGGTGGAGTTGCATACCGATCCCACCCTTACCGCGTCACGCGCCGCTGGCAATCCCGCACGCCGCGCGGGCCGGCGGCGACTTGCGAAACCGCGGGGCTGCGGCACCTTCTGCGCTGCTGTGAAAACCGTCCGCTTTTTCCTCTCTCTACTCGCCGCCGCTGCTTTCGGTCCGGGCGCTGGGGCGGCCGATTTTTTCGGTGGGCCGGGTGGTGCAGCGAGCGAGGGGGCAAAGTCCTACTCGGCTGAAATCAAACCGCTGCTCGAGACCTACTGCTACAAATGCCACGGTAACGGCAAAAAGAAGGGCGGGCTGGCGATGGATGCCCACAAGTCGATGGAGGCGTCGCTCCTCGACCACAAAACCTGGGGCCATGTCTTGGAAAATCTGCGCACGGGCGACATGCCGCCGGACGACGAGAAGCAGCCCACGCTCGCCGAGCGGGAGAAGATCATGAAGTGGATCGATCTCGCGGTTTTCGCCGTTAACCCCGACCGCCCGGACCCGGGTCGCGTGACCATCCGCCGACTGAACCGCGCGGAGTATAACAACACCATCCGCGATCTCGTGGGGGTGGATTTTCAGCCGGCGGACGATTTTCCCGCGGACGATTCCGGCTACGGCTTCGACAACATTGGTGACGTGCTGACGCTGCCGCCGGTTCTTTTCGAGCGCTATCTTTCCGCAGCGGAAAAGGTCATGAGCCTGGCCATTCTCAACGATCACAAACCGCGTCCGGCCAAGATCGATGTGGATTTTTTCACGATCGAAGGGGGGCCGAAGAACGGGACGACCTCCATGGCACGTAAGATCGACGACAACGAATCGACGGTGAAAGTAGAAATGCCCGTCGCTGGGGATTACACCCTGCGCATTGTGGCGGAATCCGCGAAATTGGGCGACGAGCCGACGAAGCTGGAGTGCAAACTCGACGGGCAACTCATTCGCACGCTCGATCTCAGCGGAGTGAAGGATAAGAAGGATGTTTTCAAATTGCCGATGCGGATGGCCAGGGCGGGCACATTTACCTTTTCGATCCGCGTGGCCAACCCGTTGGCCAAGCCGGAGATGGTCAAAGACAAGCCGGTGAACCGGACCTTCACCCTGCGCCAACTCACGTTCCTCACGCCGCCGCAACCAGTGAAGGCACCGCCCTCGCAGTACGCACTATTCCGCCCCGGCGCAGGACAGCAGAATCTGGAGACTTCCGCGCGCCTGATCCTGACTGCGTTTGGCAAGCGCGCTTTCCGGCGTCCGCTGGCGGCAAATGAAGTCGAGCGCTTCGTTTGGATCTATAAGGAAGCCCTGAAGCGCGGCGGCAATTTCGAGCAGAGCGTGCAGACCGCCCTCACCGCCGTACTCGTCTCACCGCACTTCCTTTTTCGCGGCGAAATCCAAGCCAATCCCGACAATCCGAAAGTCGCCGGACCGATCAGCGAATGGGCGCTGGCTTCGCGCCTCTCGTATTTTCTGTGGAGCACGATGCCGGACGATGCGCTTTTCGCCGAGGCGGAGAAAGGCACGCTGCGCAAGAATCTCGACGCGCAAGTGAAGCGGATGCTCGCCGACAAAAAATCCGCGGCGCTCGTCGAAAATTACGCCGGCCAATGGCTGCAGGTCCGCAACCTCAAGCTCATCCAGCCCGATGCGCGAACCTTTCCCGAATGGGACCGCGGACTGGCGACCGCCATGGAGCGCGAGACGGAAATGCTCTTCGAGACGATCATGCGCGAGGATCTCTCGATCCTCGATTTCATCGGCGCGGATTACACCTTCGTGAACGAGCGCCTAGCGAAACACTACGACATCCCGGGCATCGAGGGAGAAGCCTTTGTCAAAGTGAAGCTTCCCGCGAATCGGCCCGGCGGTATTCTTGGCCAAGGTAGCTTCCTCACGCTGACCTCAAACCCAACCCGAACCTCGCCGGTGAAACGTGGAAAATTCGTCCTCGAAAATATCCTCGGCACCCCTCCTCCTCCGCCCCCGCCCGAAGTGCCAAACCTCGACGACAAGAACCGCAAGGAACTTACCGGCACGCTGCGCCAGCGGATGGAGCAGCACCGGGTCGATCCGACCTGCGCGAGTTGCCACGCGCGCATGGACCCGATCGGTTTCGGGCTGGAACAGTTCGACGGCATTGGCGCCTGGCGGCAGACCGATACCGGGGCCGTGATTGACCCGAAAGGCCAACTCGCCAGTGGGGAGACTTTCCAAGGCCCGGCCGAACTCCGCACCATCCTGCTCACAAAAAAGCGTGGAGATTTCCTCCGCTGCGCCGGCGAAAAAATGCTGACTTATGCGCTGGGGCGCGGACTCGAATTCTACGACCGCACGACCATCGCTCGGCTCACCGCTTCGCTGGAAAAAGATCCGAAGTTTTCCAACCTCATCCTCGAAGTCGTGAAGAGCGTCCCTTTCCAGCAACGCCGAGGGGAAGGCGACCCCCGCAAATTCTCCGAAGGGCCCGCGAAAACCGCGGCTGCTTCCCCGCCAGCTCCCGTGGCCAAGTGAGCGGCCGACTCTTCCCTCGCAAAGCGCTGTTTTTCATGCCTTAGTCGTCACCAGAAAGCCCGCCGCCATGCACATCCCAGACAAATCCATCTACCTCCCGCGGCGCACTTTCCTCCGCGGACTCGGCGTCTCGCTGGCGCTACCATTCCTCGAGTGCATGCTGCCCGCGGCGAAAGCCGCACCGATCGGCGGAGCCGTCCGGCGCATGGTCTTTTTCTACATGCCCAATGGCATGGACATGGATAACTGGACCCCGAAAGCCACCGGCCCGGCGTTTGAGTTGCCAATGATCCTCCAGCCGCTCCAGCCGTATAAGGCGAATTTTTCCATCCTCAGCGGACTGGCGCATCGCAACGCCACCGCGCTCGGCGATGGGGCGGGCGATCACGCGCGAGCCAACTCCGCCTTTCTCACCGGCGCGCATCCCCGCAAAACGGCGGGCGCGGATATTTCGGTCGGCATTTCCGCGGATCAGGTGGCGGCTTTGCAGATCGGAAAAAACACGCGGCTGCCTTCGCTAGAGCTGAGCTGCGAACCGTCCTCGCGTCAGGCTGGCGCCTGCGATTCCGGCTACGCGTGCGCGTATCAGCACAACATCTCGTGGCGCAACGAAAACACCCCAATGCCTGCGATCGGCGACCCCCGCATCGTCTTCGAGCGGCTTTTCACGAACGAGGAAGACCCTGACCTCGCCGCGGGCAAAGCCCTGCGCGAGAGCTGCCGTAAATCGATCCTCGACGTCGTTCGCGAGGACGCCAAGGCCTTCCAAGCTCGCCTCGGCGCGACCGACCGGCGGAAGATGGACGAGTATCTCACCGGCCTGCGCGAAACCGAGGTGTCGATCGAACAGGAGGCAAAATTCAAGGCTACCGCGGCCAAGCCGAGCTCGATGGAAAAGCCCGAGGGCATTCCCGGCGATTTCACCGAACACGTCCGCATCATGTATGACCTGCTCGCGCTCGCGTTGCAGACCGACGCGACCCGCATCGCGACCATGATGGTGCAGCACGACGGCAGTAACCGCGCCTATCCGTTCATCGGCGTGAGCGACGGCCACCATGACCTTTCGCACCACGGCAACAGCCCGGAGAAGAAAGAGAAGATCGCCAAGATCAACCGCTTCCACATCGAGCAGTTCGGCTATTTCCTCGGGAAGATTAAAGCCATGCGCGAAGGCAGCGGCTCGGTGCTCGACAACTCGATGATCGTCTGCGGCAGCGCCATCGGCGACGGCAATGCGCACAACCACAACGACCTTCCCGTCATTCTCGCCGGCGGCGGCGCCGGCACCCTTCAGCCCGGCCGCCACGTCCGCTACGACAAGGACACGCCGATGACCAATCTTTACATGTCGATGTTTGAGCGCATGGGCGTCAAAGCCGACCGCATGGGCGACAGCGACGGCCTCCTAAAGAACATCTAGTGGAGGGATGCGCTCCTGCGCGTCCCTGATCTTTTTGCGACGCGGTTTGGGACGGGCGGGAGCCCGTCCCTCCGGTTTCAGGCGGTTTTCCGGTCGATCCACTTTCGGCCGGTGGCCAGGGCAGCAAGCGTTTGCGCGAGGCGGGCGTGGCGCGTTTCCTCGCGCTTCGCAGTGCTAAGCCAGACGAGGTATTCGCGCTGGCAACTCGGGGAGAGCTTTTGGAAGCCGGCGGCAGCCGAGCGGTTCTTCTTGAGCGCGGCAGCGAAGAAATCCGGGACTGGCCACGGTTCGCGGCAGCGTTGCGGAGTGCGCGGAACGTCGGGCTGCGCATCAAGTGCCACCGCCGAAAGGAGCAATCCGCGGAGAGCCTCGCGATTGAGCGCGGCGGGTTCGGTCACGCGGATCGAGCGGATGTTCGTGTTCGCTTCACCGCCCGTGAAAAGTCCCGCCGGGTCGGGCAACTCCGTGCCGCGAAAGAAGACGATGCTGAGGTGCTTTTTGCACGGGCTCACTCCACAGACCAGCTTGCGTCCGGTGAAAGTGAGCACGTTCCATTTGATGGATTCCGTAAGATCCGGCGCCCAGCGGAAAATGCTTTCGCGCAACTCCGCCGCCAGTGCCCGGGAAAAATCGGGCGCGGCGGCGAGCCACTCGTCGGGATTTTTGATTTTCGCGCGGCTCACATCCATGCCCGCGGAATAAAACAGCGCCCCGCAAAATGCAAAACGGGACTCCACGCCAAAGCGCGAAGTCCCGTGGAAATTGCGGTGAAAAATCCGCTTACAACTTGGGCATGAGCACGGTGTCCACGACGTGGATCACGCCGTTGGAGCCGGTGATGTCCGTCTTGACAACCTTTGCGCCGTCCACCGTCACGCCGCCGTCCGCGACTTTCACGTCGAGTTCACCGCCCTGCACGCTCTTCGCCTTCATGGTCTTCACGTCGGCTGCCATGACTTTACCGGGCACCACGTGGTAGGTCAGGATAGCGGCGAGCTTGGCCTTGTTCTCGGGCTTGAGCAGGTTATCGACGGTGCCGGCGGGCAACTTTGCGAACGCCGCATTAGTCGGCGCAAAAATGGTGAATGGGCCAGTGCCGCTCAGCGTGTCGGCGAGTCCGGCCGCTTTCACGGCAGCGACGAGGGTGGAAAAGTCGGCGTTGCTCGCGGCAACGGCGACGACGGTCTGCGGGGCGGCGGCTTCGGCGGCGAAGACGCTGGAGGTAAGCGGGCTGGCGAGCAGCGTGGCGATGGTGAGGGCGAGGATTTTTTTCATACGGTCGTAATGAGGTTTGTTCGTTTGGTTTGTTGGCACCCGATGATCGGGCGTGTTGATGAAACGCCTCGCTGCCCAGTGCTGGGCGCGTCTTTATTTCACGAAAAGAACGGTCCGCCTGCATCTGCCGACGCCTCTCGGTCGTGTCAACCTCCCCCTCCCGCCGTGCGGAGGACGATCTAGGAAACCTACCCACCTGCGCGCCGGTTCATGACAAACGTGCCTTCTCCAGACGCCGGGTGAGTTTCAGACAGTAGAGCAGCGGTAGCGCACCGAGGATGCCGAAGCTGCAGTCGATCAGCCGCCAGTAAAACGGGATGCCGCGCATCGGCCCGCAGATCAGCGCCAATGGAAAGACACCCGCGCAAGCAGCGAGGCCGATTTTCAGCACCCACGCATTTGGCACCGGATCGCGCCACGGCCCGATGAAAAACAGCGCGATGACGATGTGCCCAAACGCAAGCCAGTCCGTGCCGTAGGCCAGCCACGGGTACGCCGCATGCATCGTGCGCAGGCCATCGCGCACGGTGGCGATCCAGAATTGCAGACCGCCCAGCGCGGGAGGCGCGGACTCGGCGGGGATGCCGAGGAGGTGGGCAAGCAACTCGAGTTCGTGGAGTAAGGGGAACGCGGTGACGCCGCTGAGCACGAGGCCAGCGATGAACACGCCGAGCACTAGACGGTAGCGGCGCAAAACGGCTTCACGAGTTTCGTCCATGTGGGCAACCGTGCGCCAATTTAAGAAACCTTCGGTGCCGGCTTGCGCAGCACCAAGCCCCACTGCTCTCCGAAGCGGGTGAAACCATCCGGCACCTTGCGGCGCGAGACATACACGGCCTCGCAGTGCAGCCCCACGGCGCGCGCCTCGGCTTGGGCGCGGGGAAGCGAGAGGCGGAGATTGATGTCGTTCACCTCGGCGGGCAGCTCGCGGTATCGGTGGCGCCAAAGCGTTTGCTCGATGAGCCAGTCGAGCGCGAGGCGCAGGCGGCTGCCGGTGTGGGCACTGAAGCGCGCCAGGCGGGCATGGTAGAGCACGGCCACGCCGCCGGGGCGCAACACCCGCGCGGTCTCGGCGAGCAGCGCGCGATGCACGGCCAGCCACTCCACATGCTGGAGCACGATGAATGAATAGACCACATCCACCGACGACGCCGGCACCGGCAGCGAACGCCCGTCGCCGCAGTGCAGCTCGGCATTGTGCACGCCGAGGCGGGCCAGTTCCTCGAGCACGGTGTCGCCGCAGTCATGCACGTCCACGCCCACCGCCCGGCCAAAGGCGCGCGCCGCGGCGGCGAGCAGGCGACCGCCGCCGTAGCCTATTTCGAGGATGGTCTTGTGCTCCGGCTCGCTGACCCGTCCAGCCAGCGGACGGGCGATGTGCAGGGCGAAATCCCACGCGCCGCGCACCGGCGCGGCATCGGCTCCCGGCGAGCGGTCGAACCACGTAAAGAACGCCTCCCGGCTCTGGTCCCGCGCGCGGCGGATCTCCTCGCGGAAACCGACAACGTGGCTGCGGGTGGCGTCGTCCGGGTCCATGGCGATTTAGGCCAGCAGCGTGCGGGCGTAGGCGAGGGCTTCGTCGAGTTTGCTCGGGTCTTTGCCGCCGCCGCGGGCGCCTTCGGGTTTGCCGCCGCCTTTGCCGCCGACGAGCGGGGCGATGGCGCTGATGATTTTCCCGGCCTGCACTTTGGCTAGGAAGTCGGGCGTGACGGTCGCGACAAGGGCCACCGCGCCGTTCGCGCTGCCGCCGAGGACGGTCACGCCGGTGAAGCCGTGGGACTTCAGCGCGTCGGCGACGGTCTGGAGCGTGTCGCCGTCGGCGGCGCCGAGGTTGGCGATGATCGCGGGGGTGCCGTTGATGGTGGTCGCGCTGGCGAGCAGGTCTTTCGCGCGGCCGGCGGCTTCGCGCTGGCTGGCGGACTTGAGCGCACGCTCGAGTTCCTTTTGCTGCGCGAGCAAGCCTTCGATGCGCTTCTCCAATTCCGGCAATGGCGTGCCGAGTTTCGTCGCGAGGGCGTGGAGGCGTTGCGTGTCGCTGGTAGCGAGATCGTAGGCATTGAGGCCGGCTTGGGCTTCGATGCGGCGGACGCCGGCAGCGATGGCGGCTTCGCTGGCGATGCGGAAGAGGCCGATCTCGCCGGTGGCGCGGGTGTGGGTGCCGGCGCAGAGTTCCTGCGAGTAGCCGTCGAACGCGCCCGTGTGGCCGCCGATCTGCACCACGCGCACGGTCTCGCCGTATTTGTCGCCGAAGAATTGCATGATGTCCTCCCGCCCGCGGACGCTGGCGTAAGGCACTTCGGTCCACGATACCTCGGCGTTTTCCACGACGGCCTGGTTGACCAGTCGCTCGATGTCGCGGACCTGCGCGGGCGTGAGCGCCGCGCCGTTGAAGTCGAAAGTCAGCTTATCCGGGCCGACGAACGAACCCTTCTGCGTCGCCTCCTTACTCACCACTTCGTGCAGCGCCCAGTGGAGCAGATGGGTCACCGTGTGATGCCGCTGGATCGCCCCGCGGCGGAGCGGATCGACAATCGCCAGCACCTTTTCGCCGACCGCGGGCAGACGCTCGCCTTCCTGCGGCGCGACGAAGTGCAGCCAAGTGTGGCCGACCTTCTGCGTATTGATCACGTCCAGTCCGTCCACCTCCGGTTCCTCCTCGGCATCAGCCGCGCGCCAATCCTCATCGGTCATCATCAGCAAATCGCCGGTGTCGCCCACCTGCCCGCCCATCTCGGCGTAGAAAGTCGTCTGGTCGAGAATGATCGCGGTCTTGTCCTTGAAGCCGACCACCTCCAGCACTGTCGCCTCCTCGGGCGCGGAAAGATGATCGTAACCGACGAACGTGGTCGGCTCCTTCGTCTCCACTTCGCTGAGTTCGATGACCTGCTTCTTCTGCGCAGCGCGGGCGCGGGAGCGCTGCTCTTCCATGTGCTTTTCAAAACCGGCCGTATCCACGGTCAGGCCGCGCTCGCGGGCCATGAGTTCGGTGAGGTCGAGCGGGAAGCCGTAGGTGTCGTAGAGCTTGAAGGCAATCTCCCCTCCGAATGGGCGAACTTTCGCAACAGTCCAAGTTGAATCTTTTGCTTTTGCAGCACGCGCAACGTCAGCAAAATCCTCCGGGTTGGCTTCGAAGGTAGTGATCTTCTCCATGGCTTCGATGAACCCGGGTTTTGCGGGCAGCAAGCTATGAGCAACGAGCAGGTGACACTCGGAATTGAACATCTCGATCCCCCGATCCAGCGTCTTATTAAACGCCTCCTCCTCCCGCTTCAGCGTTTCCTCGACCTGCTTCTGCTTCGCGCGGATTTCGGGGAAGACGTCGCCCATGGTGCGGGCGAGGACGGCGGTGAGCTTGTAGAAAAAGGGTTCCTTGAAGCCGAGGGTGCGGCCGTAGCGGACGGCGCGGCGGAGGATGCGGCGGAGGACGTAGTTGCGGTCGGTGTTGCCGGGCGCAATGCCGTCGGCGATGGCGAAGCTGAGGGTGCGGATGTGGTCGGCGATGACGCGGAAGGCGATGTCGATGGCGATTTGGTCGGCGGCTGGCGTTTTTTGAACATTTCCGTCTGTAAGTGCTTGGGCCGAGGGGATTGCACACTTTTCCGGGATGGCCCCACCGGCCCCCAAGTTCGCCCCACTGCCTGCCCGGACGGCCCCACCGGCCCCCAAGTTCGCCCCACTGCCTGCCGGGACGGCCCCAAGTGCCCCCAAGTTCGCCCCACCACCTGCCGGGATCGCCCCAAGTGCCCCCAAGTTCGCCCCACCACCTGCCGGGACGGCCCCAAGTGCCCCCGGGTTCGCCCCACCCGCCACCGGGTTCGCCCCGGCGGCCCCTGGGGCGGTCGGGAGGGTGCTGCGGTAGGTTTCGCCACTCATCTTTTCGAGTTCGTCGAAGATGGGGCGGAAGATGTCGGTCTCGTAGTTGGAGATCTTGGCGTTCTTGAAGTCGGTGAAGTTCTTCGTGCCTTGGATGATCGAAGTCAGGCGCTCGAAGCCCATGCCGGTATCGACGTGCTGGGCGGGGAGCGGGGTGAAGGTGCCGTCGGGGTTGGCGTTGAACTGGATGAAGACGTTGTTCCAAATCTCGATGCACTCGGGGACGCCGGCGTTGACGAGGGTGGCGCCGCGTTTCTCGAGCTCGAGGGTGCGGTCTTCGGGGGTGAGGTCGATGTGGATCTCGCTGCACGGGCCGCAGGGGCCGGTTTCGCCCATCATCCAGAAGTTGTCCTTTTTGTTGCCATTGACGATATGCACGGCGGGGTCGAGGCCGACGCTGCGAAACTTGGCGGCCCAGAGTTCCCACGCTTCCTGGTCGCGCTCGCTAGGGTCGCCGGGATCGGGCTGGTAGATGGTGGCGTAGAAACGATCGGGCGGGAAATGGAAGCGCTCGACAATGAGCTCCCACGACCAGTCGATGGCTTCCTTTTTGAAGTAATCGCCGAACGACCAGTTCCCGAGCATCTCGAAGAAGGTGTGGTGGTAGGTGTCGAGGCCCACGTCATCGAGGTCGTTGTGTTTGCCGCCGGCGCGGATGCACTTCTGGGTATCGGCGGCGCGGGTGTCGACCCCTTCGGGGCGTCCATCCCCCCGGCTGATCGCGCCGCCCCATTTGCTCACGTCGGCCTTTTTCTCGCCGAGGAAGATGGGCACGAACTGGTTCATGCCGGCGTTGGTGAAGAGCAGGTTCGGGCTGTCCGGCATCAGCGAGCTGCTGGGCACGATGGTGTGCTGTTTTTCGCGGAAGAAATCGAGGAACTGCTGGCGGATTTGGGCGGCGGTGAGCATGGCGCGAGGGTCGGCGTGGAAAAAGGGACGCGAAGCTAGCCGAGGCGCGGCAAAGGTAAAGCGCCCCGAGTGGGCGAATCCGGTGAAGCGGCGGCGCTACCGGATGGCGCGGTAACGCAGGGGGATGTAGCCGGCGGCGGTGAGTTCGGCGATGGGACGCTCGGTCGCGCGGGTCTTGCTGAAGGGGGCGGCTTCGTAGAAGAGGGCGCGGGTTTTGGCGGCGTCGAGCCAGCGGACGAAAAGGAGGACGTGGCCGCCGCCGGTGTTCATGACGTCGGCGGGGAGAAGGTCCGTGGCGGAGGCGAGGCGCTGGGAGATGCCGAAGAGCATCGAGGTGGAGTGTTTGTCGGTGAGTTTCCAGCAGCGGGAGACGAAGCCGGAGCAGTCGATGCCCACGGCTTCGGCGCTGACCGCGGCGCCGCCGAGGCGGCGTTTTTCAAGGGTGTAAACGTCGCCGGCCGTTTTGCCGGCGCGGATGCCGGCGTCGAAGCGCTCGAGGGTATCGAAACCGCCCCACTTGTAGGGCATGCCGCGGTTGGCCTCGCCGGGCGTCCAGCCGTCGGACGGCGGATCGGCGCGTCCGCCGGGGCGGTCGGGGGTGTGGACTTCGATCCCTTTGGCATCCCGGCCATGACGGACGCTTTTCGGTCCGGGTTCCCAGCGGTGCTGGAGGTAACTTTCGCCAATGGCCACCGCTTCGGCGCGGGTCGGAGGCGCAGCCGACAGGCGGACGGTGAGCAAGAACCCCAAGGCGAGCAGAAGTCGGACAGACATGGCGCCGATTAAACAGCGAATTGGTGGCCGAGCGAGAAATTGCGCAATGCCACGGGGCCAGCCGTGCTTAAAGACGCTCACCTCGCCCCGTCAGGTCGCTGGGAGGGCTGTCGCCCGCTACGAGGAGTTACTGATTAACCCTGGCGCTCTCCGGGGGCGTGACATTGCCCTGGGTAGGCGTGCTCACGAACAAGTTCGCATTCCGACGCTGGAGATATTTGCGCAACTGACGCTTGACCCTACGAAGATCGTCCTTGGAAACGTCGAAGGCAAGCTGGTCGATGTTGTCTTCTAGAGTGGAAATCAGCTTGTTGACGAGATCCGCTCCCTGATCGGAATTGGCTGCCAACGCCCTTTTGATGATCTGGTAAATGTCACCAGCGTCGCCCTCCTCAGAGTCGGAGTAGATATTCTTGAGCAACTTCTTGTAAAGATTGTTGTCGTATTCGGCCCGCGCCGCGGGCGCGATGGCGAACTGGAGGATAACGACGGCGAGGAGGGGGAAGCGGAGCTTTTTGAACATGGCGAGGAGGGTAAAACGGATGTGGGAGCCGAGCATTGTCCGCGCCCTTGCGACGATTGCCACTGCTATTTTCCAAATCATGGGATTTTCACAATGGGCCGGTAGGTTCCGCGTGGCGTTCACGGTGTTCCTCATAGAGTTGGCGCAGGATTTCGAGCTGCGGATCGGCGGCGAGCGCGGCTTGGAAACTGGCTTCCGCTTCGTCGAAGCGCTTGAGTTCGCCGAGGACTTGAGCGCGGCGGACGAGGAGATTTTCGTCGCGCGGGAAGATCCGCAGGCCGTCCGCGTAGGCGCGCTCGGCGCGATTGCGGAGCACTTGGCGGGAGGCGTAGTCGGGGTCTTCGGCAACGGCGAGGCGGCAGGCTTCACCGAGGTGAAAGGCTGAAAATGGGTTCCACGGGTCGAGTTGCCGGGCTCGCTCCGCGCTGGCCGCGGCGGCGGAAAGCTCGTCGCTGCGGAGGTGAATCCGCGCTTTTTCTGTGAAAAACTCTCCCGGCCACGCCAGCAAGGCGAGTCCGAGCAGCGCGCCGCCGAGCGCCGGCAACGCCCTTCGAGCAGCGAACGTTGCACGCGGATCGGAGACCGCGGGAGCCGGGCTCTCTCCGGCGAGGTTCGGGTTGGCGAGGATGCCGAAGAGAAAAGCCATGACCAACGCGTTGCCCGGGATGTGGAGGTTGAAATCGATCAGCGAATGCGCAGCGATCCCCGCTCCCGCGGCTAAAGCACCGATGATCAGGGCAAGTTCATCGCTGTTCGAGTCGCCCTGCATCCGCAGCGCACGGGCGCAGCGCCCAATGGCCTGCCCGCCGTGGCGCACGTGCAGGGCGAGAAAGATGGCCATGCCGACTGCACCTAAGACTCCATACTCGGCGAGGAGTTCGAGATAGTCGTTATGGGCGTGGATTGGATCGGACTGCAGCTCGGGGCGGCGATACAGCCGTCCGAGGTAGAGATGGGTGCCCGCTCCCGTGCCAAACACCGGCGCGCTATGAAACTGATCCAGCGCCGCCGCCCAGTTCGCGACGCGGATGTCGCGCCCGAAGGTCGTAGCCAGGCGCTGCTGTAGCTCGAAATTCTGACTGGCCACCCAACCGCCCGCACCCAGGACCAACGCCAACGCTGCGAGGATGGCGAAGGACGCCATCCCCAGCCCCTGCGGTCTTTTCAGCCAATGCATCCAAAGAGAAATTCCAGCCCACGCCGCCAGCGCCACACCCGCACAGAGGACCCCGCCGCGGCTTTGTGAAAGGAGCAGGCCCACGCCGACGCACAGCGTGGCCCAGCCCGCAAAAATGCGTACCGCTGGTTTGCGCGTACTCCACCAGACGACCGAAAGCCCAAGGACGGCGGTGATTTCCAAAAAGCCAGCGTAGTGGTTCGGGCTGATGTAAAGCCCGCTCGCGCGACTGCCGCTCATCGGGCGCAGAAAGCCGAAAAGCATGAAATCCTCGCCCCCCGCCGCTTGTGCGACCCCGACCGCGGTGTGCACCATCGCCAGCCCAAGGAGGACGGCGAACACCACTAGCCGGGACCGCGCGCTGACCACAAAAAAAGCGGTCAGGAGATAGACCACGAGACAGGCGAGCATCAGAAAAATATCTTCCCGCGCGAGGTAGGGAACCGGCGAGAAAGCCGCGCGCAATATCAGGTAGGAGAACAGCGCACCCGTCGCTGCCAGACACGGCCCGGAAACCGTCGCCACCCCTGCGGCCGGCGATCTCCTGACGAGCAACGCAGCCACGCCGAGCAGGGCGAAAGCCGGCAGGCTAAAGACCAGGCGCGTGCCACCGATCATCCCGTGGAGCAGGATGAAGGCGGTGAGCAGCAGGGCAAGCGGAGAAAAGATGGCGCGGATCTTCAAGGGGGTTAAACCCTGACGCACGCTCAGCGCAGATGCCAGTAGCAGTCGGCCGCATTTTGCACAATCAGCAGCGCGACCACCCCGAGCGCCACCCGCGGCCAGCGCGAGATGGGTTCCTCGAGCGCGCGATATGCGAGCAGTAGTCCGCCGGGCAAAAACGGCAGAAGGTAACGGAAGCAACACTCGCTGTGCAGTGCCCAGGACGGGAACATGACCGCCGCGGTGAGCAGAAATGGCGCGATGATGACGGTGTCTCCCGCACTCAGTGGAAACCGCCCCGAGGTGGCCCACAGCCTCCGGCCGCCGAACCACCCGAACACGCCGAGTAGGGCCACGCTCACGCCCGCCTGCCAACGCAGCGGCTCGGTTTCAGTAGGATTGCCTTCCAATTCGTCGAAGCCGCCGATGACCAACGCCGGGATGATGCCCTGCAGAACGAGCCGTGCCTGATGGGGCCAAGCCTGGATGTGTTTCAGCTCGTAAGAGGCCTCCGCGTAAATCTTGCCGCCCTTCGCCATCACCCGCGGCAATTCCACGCGCGAAAACCACATGGCCGCGGGGAGCGGGATGAGCGCCAGTCCAGCGGCGCAAGCGAGAGCCGGCCAAATCTCGCGCGCCTTCGGTCGCGCCATCGTTCGCAGAGCGAGCAGTGCACCCACCGCTAGGACCGCCAGCGCGGCGAGGAGCAGACCCTTTTCCCAAGGCGCGATCACGAAAGTCTTCCGTCGCGTGAGGTAGTGATACGCCACGGGCGCGAGCAACCCGGCACCCGTTGCCAGCACCGCACCCGCCTGCCACAGCCGCCGCATACCCTCCGCGGTGGCGGCTTGCGCCCGCATGCGGGCGGCATTTTCCGACCGCCACCACAGCCACGCCAGCGAAGCTACGGACTGGAGCAGCGAAAGTTTGAAGACATAAAGCGCCACGCCCATCGTCACGGCCAGCGCCCACCAACCGCCGGCCGTCCGCGCCCGCGCGAGGCGAAAAGTCAGGAGCTGAATTGCGCCACAGAGCAGGAATGTCGTGGCATAACACGGATGCGCGAAGGCCGTGTAATGCGCCATGCCAGACGACGGCAAGGCGAGCAGCAGGGCGAGGCTGAAAGCCACGCGCTCCTTCACCACGATCCGCAAACTGAGATAGGCCACCGCCACCGCGAGCGCGCCGATCACCACGACCGGCAGCCGCTGAGTCGCTTCCGAAACGCCAAAAAAGCGCAGCAAAATACTGGCGAGAAATTCTTGCAGCGGCGCTCCGTAATTCGTCCCCGAAATGTAGAAAAGCCATTCCCCCCGGGCCATTCGCTCCGAAGTCGGCAGCGAATACCACAACTCATCCGCCTCCGTGAACGCGCGCGATACCGCGTAGGGCAGCCGCCACGCGACCGCGAAAAGAAACAGCGCCGCGGCGCCAAACCAACCCGGTTGCCGGCGCGGCGCAGTTTCCGAAGTCATCGTTTCCATGCGGCGTTTCGTATGCCCGCCCCATCGGACCGCGGCAATTGAGAAAACCCTCATTCCCGAAAACGATAGCGCCGCGGAAGAGGTAACCCTCTTCCGCGGCGCACATGTTCGCTTTTTTACCGCTGGCGAAAAATTCAGTGCGTCCGGCGACGGCGCAGCGCCAACACCGCGGCGCCGCTCAGAAGTGCGACCAAAGACGACGGCTCAGGCACCACGCCGGGCGATCCGGTTTCATTGCTGCCCATCGAGTGGACTTCGGTGATGAACAGTCCGGCAGGAGAAGGAGTTTGTTTTTCACGAGTGTTGGGATGTCTCGGGGGAATTTTAGTGAGAGCGGCGGCGGTGCAAACCGAGGAGTGTAAGCCCGCCAGCGACCAGTAGCGCAGAGGTGGGTTCGGGGACGATGGCGACCCGGTAGGCGAGAACCATAGTGTCGTTTTCAAATCCAGCGGTGTACGTCTCGCTGGTGCCGTCGGCCTTCGTCAGCGTGCCGTCGGCGGTCTGGAAATCGTTGTCGTTGCCGAGGAAGAGGAAAAACTCGCCGGTCCCATCATTGGTCGGCACGAGAGCCATGCCCTCCCATTTCTCGGCGAGAGTATTGAGGTCGCCGTTCGCGCCGAGGAGGTTCAGGCCGAACTGCGCCAGCTCGGTGACCTCGAGATCGAGTTTGCCGAGCATGTTTAACGCTTCCGTCCACGCCACCGGCGTAATGGGATTGACCGTGTTCCGGAGGGTATCGGTCGCAGCGGTTTCCGTGATTCGGTCGCCCGCATCATCGTCAAGCCCGTCGATATTGGTCCCCGTGGAAAGATCAGCGAGGAGGACGGACTTGAAGACAGGTCCCGTGGCTACGCTAGGACCGCGGCCGTTGCCATCGCGGGAGAGAATCAGGAGCTGGTTGTTGTCCAGAGCGAGAATACTGCTCTGCGCGCCGGTCCGGTCGAGTGAACCGTTCAAATCCGAGTCAATGCGTGGAAGTTGGACCACATATTGTCCAATCGGGTCGGTCGGGATGTCGCCGCCGGAGAGGTCATAAACGAGCACGCGCGTATTCGAGCGGCCCTGGTTGTCCGCGCCGCTATCCTGCAAAGTGGCGCTCTGCAGCATGGCGAAGAGGCGAGTGCCATCCGGGCTGATGGCGATTCCCTCCATGCCCTGATTCACGCGCCGGCCATCAGTATTCGCCGGGCTGGCGGTGAAGTAGGGGTCTGGCCCCACCGCTGGCCGGTGCGGCACCAGCGCCTGCGGGATGGTCACGATGCCGTCGATCTGCTTGCTCGCATTGAAGTGATAGATGTACGCCCCGTATTCATCCCCCACCCAGCCGCTACCTTCCTTGCCTACCCGCGTATCAAGAATCAACCCTTCAGAGTCGAGCGTCAGCCGGTTTGCCAGCGCAGCGTCGGTGCCGATGGTCGTCAACGCGTTCACCGTCGGCACAGGTTGGCCAAAGAGGGAGGTGCTCGCGGAGTTCGCGACCAGCCCCGTGGTCAGCCGAAAATCGGTGCCCACGCCGGGATCGGCGTCGTAGGTGAAACGCGTCGCTCCCGTGTAGGTCAGGGCGATCTGATCTTGCTGCGTCGTCGTCGCGGAAGACGTGTGCGGCGTGAAGGTAAAATCGAACGTGTTAATGCGGGCCGCGTAATTCGAGAAAATGGCTCCGGCGTTATAGCCGCGATCCGGCAGGACCTGCAAAGTGCCGCTCCACGAGCCATTGCCATTGTTCTGCCAATTGGAAATCTGCATGTCGGAGATCGACCCGAGCGTCTCGGTCAGCCCGCCGGTAAAGGTTTGCGTGGCATTGGCGGCGACTCGACCGACGCCTTGCAGACCGAGATTGACGAAGGTTGTGCCGTTGAGGGTCACGCCGCCGGGAGACCAGTCCCCGGTATTGGCGACCGAAAGAACGTCGCGGTTCGTCGAGGTGTATTGCGCGGACGCGGTGGTGATGAGAGCGAGCGTAGCAGCACAGGCCGCAGCGAGGTGAAACGAAGTGGGTTTGGACATGTGGGCGCACGTTGTCGGGGGCACTCGTGACGTTTTGCGGACCTCAGCGTGAACATTCCGACGCAATTGCGCAACGATCCCGCGCCGAAGTGGCAAAGCGGAGGCGGAAAACGGTAAATCGGCCTTTCCTACGCGTGTCCGGCGGCGAATCGGAACGGGCAAGTGCCTCGGACGGTTTTCCTGTAGCGTGTGGAGTTATCAACTGTTAGACCGGCCATGTGTCTGGCTTTTTCTCAGCCGCATAGCTACCACGATCTCGTCTGGATTTACTTCTCAATCGTGGGATTTTTCTCCGGCGTTTTCGGCCTCTTCACCATGTTTCTCCCACCGCTTTTCCCAACGCTGCTCCGCACGACCGGCGCTGGCTTTTGCTACAATATCGGCCGCGTCGCGGCCGCGGCGGGGACAGTCTTCTTCGGGCTCTTTTCGCAGGTGGGCGACTTCCGTTCGGCGCTGCTGTATGCCGGTGCCCTGATGATCCCCGCGGCGCTTGTCGCTCGGTGACTCCCGGATCTTTCGGATGAAGACGAGCCCGTCGCCGGTTCCGCCGCTCATGGATGATCCGCGCCTCCTTCGGCTGCACGCCGCCGACAACGTCCTCACGGTGATCCAGCAGATCGGAGCCGGGGAAACGATCGAGGTCGATGGAGCCCGCGTGCTTCACGAGGTGGCGCTGGTGCTCGGCCACAAGGTCGCGGCGCGGCGAATTGCGGCGGGCGAAAAGGTGATCAAGTATGGCGCACCGATCGGCTCCGCGAGCTGCGAGATCGCAGCGGGAGAGCACGTCCACACGCACAATCTGCAGAGCGATTACATCCCGACCTACCTGCGCAACGAGCAGGATCGTCTCTTTGCCCAGCAGCACGCCCTATGACTGGTTACCTCCGCAACGACGGCCCCCGGGGATTTGCTCATCATCCAGAACGAAGGCGGCACCCGGCGGACGATCGAGGAAGGGCGGCGCTGGATCGAAAAAGCGCGCGAGCAGATTGCCTCAACCCCGCGCGTGCCGATGGCCGTCGAGGAGTTGATTGTCGGCACCGTTTGCGGCGGCTCCGATGCGACTAGCGGCATCACCGCCAATCCCGCGGTCGGCCATGCCTTCGATCTACTCGTGCAGAAAGGGGCGCGCGCCATTTTCGAGGAAACGGGTGAACTGATCGGGTGCGAGCACATCATGGCGTCGCGAGCCGCGCATCCGGGGCTCGCGCCGGAGCTGATTTCGCGGGTCGAAAAAGCCGGGCGCTACTACGCGACGCTCGGCCACGGGAGCTTCGCCCCGGGCAATGCCGAAGGTGGTCTCACCACCATGGAGGAGAAGTCGCTCGGGGCCTATTCGAAGAGCGGGAACTCCCCGATCTCCGGCGTCCTGCGGCCCGGCGATGTGCCGTCGGCGAAGGGGCTCTTCCTGCTTGATGTCGTACCGGATGGCGAAGTGCGCTGGGGCTTCCCAAATCTCTCGGACATCCAGGAACTCGGGGAACTCATTGCCTGCGGCGCACACGTGAACCTTTTTACCGCTGGCCGCGGCTCGGTTTCCGGCTCCGCCATATCACCCGTGATCAAGATCTGCGCGAATCCGGAAACTTACCGTCGTTTAAGCGAGGACATGGACATCAACGCCGGCCGCATCCACGAAGGCCAAGCCACGATCGAAGACGTAGGTCGTGAGATCTACGAGTGCATCCTCGAAGTGGCGGACGGTCGCCCGACCGCGAGCGAGTCCCTCGGGCACCAGGAATCCCACATCGTTTACAAAAGCTTCGAGCCGCTCGGACCGGGGAGCTTCCCTTCTTGAGACGGCGCAACGGCGGTTACCCACACGCCGGCTTGCTCGGAGAAAAGCGCAGTCACCAGCTCGCTCGTTGATCCCGATACTGGCTTGGGCGACGCCGGTTCAATCCAGCGCAATTACCCCGCGGCGCAGCGCCGTCGTCACAGCCTGGGTGCGATCGATGGCGTGCAGCTTGCCGAGGATATGCACCACGTGCGCCTTCACGGTGCCCTCCGTAATGAACAAGGCCGACCCGACCTCCTTGTTGCTCCGGCCTTTCGCGATCAGGCGCAAAACCTCCAGCTCCCGCGGCGAGAGCGCCTCCTCCGCTCGTCGGTTGGCGACCAAAGTCGCGATCTGGGGAGGGATGAAGCGTTCGCCCGCACGCACCGCGCGGATGGCCTGGAGCAAGAGCTCGCGCGGCATGTCCTTCAGCACGTAGCCGAGCGCGCCAGCTTGCAGCGCGCGATGCACATCCTGCTCCCCCTGGAAGGAAGTCAGCATAAGCACACGGGCCTCCGGTGCTTCGAGGCGCAGTTGACGCGTGACCTCCACACCGTCCATCGACGGCAGGCGCAGATCCATGATGACGACATCCGGCTGGAGTGCCCGGTATCTCTCCAAGGCCTGCGCGCCATTTTCCGCCTCGCCGGCAATGACCAAATCGGCCTCTCCTTCGACCGCTGTCGCCAGCCCGATCCGCACGAGGAAATGATCTTCCACGACGAGAATCCTGATTGGCTTCGGCGCCTTCATGCGGCGGCTTGCACATGAGGCAAGGTAAAGCTGACCCGCGTCCCAACCTGCGACTGGCTCTGGATTTCGCACCGCGCCCCGAGTTTGTTTGCCCGGTCGCGGATGCCGGATAATCCGAAATGCATTGCCGCGTCGCCGGGTGGCTGATCGAGCTGAAAACCGATCCCATCATCCGTCACGGTGAGGGAGACTTCCGCGGGGGAATAGGTCAGCTCGACCTCGATCAGAGACGCGCGTGCGTGTTTGATCGCGTTCGTCACGGCTTCCTGCGCGATGCGGAGGATGTGATGCTCAGCCCCCGCATCCAGACGCCGCGTCTGCCCGACAATGCTCACCTTCACCTCAGGGCCATCGGTTCCGAGTGCGGGCTGCGCACTCAGCTTCGCGAGCGCGCTGTGGAGATCGGGACCGGCGAGGTGACTCGAGTGCAAATTCCACACGGCATGATGCGCTTCACTCCGGATGAAATGGACCATTTTCCGAGCAAGCTCGAGGTAGCGCCGCGCTGCCCCCGGCTCAGCCGCGAGACGCGGGAGCGCCGAATCGATTTGGAGAATCACGCCAGTGAAACCCTGCTCAAAGCTGTCGTGGATTTCCTGCGCGATGCGATTCCTTTCGGCCAGCACAGCGCTCCACTCCGCGGCAGCCTGCAGTTTCACATGCGCACTTTCCAGCGCGGTGGTGCGCTCCCGCACGCGGCGGTCCAGCTCGCGATTGCGGCGCGCGAGAGCAATCGATCGGATCATGGCGGCCACCCCGCCGAGCACGATGATCCCAGCCGGCCAGAGCAGCCACGTCGGAGGGGCTTTCGGCGGCGGTTGCAAAATCGCCAGATCCTCGGGGCTGCGGACGAGCAGGCGAAAGCCACCCACCGCGTTGGGATTACCGGCTTGCGGAGCGACCAGCCAGATTCCAGTCAAAGAGACCCGGCTGCCGGCTTTGAGCGACCGTGCGAGCTCAACATTCGGCAGCTCGACCGGAAAAATCGTATCGTGGAATTCTGCGGTGACCGTCTGGGGCTGGGCCCCACCAGCCGACCCGCCTCGGGTAATCGTTGCTTCCAGACGAACGAGATCATTTTCCTGCTCTCCCAGAAGAAGCTTGGCCGGGGTAAGGAGCACGGGCTCCGGTGGCGGACCTGCCCCGCTTTTTCGACAGAGGGCGTCGGCGATGACGGGCGAGAACTCCGCTGGCTCAACAAACCCAACGACTTCGACCGTATCTCCAGGGCGAATTCCTCCGGTCTGCGACGAGCGAACTCGAAACGGCATCGTTCCATCGCGCAGCCACATCCCGCCGCCTGGAATCACGTGCAACACCGTTCCCGCGACGCGCTGCCGGTGTTCTGGACGTTCTGACAATCCCCCGCGAAGAACCTGGAATGCACTCTGCAGCGGAATGGAAAACGGTTCCTCTGGGGGCGGCGTGATCACCTGGAAATTCTCCTCCCCGGATGAAAAGACGCGGAACCGCACGCGTTGCACGCCCTTTGGGATATACGCACCGACGCTTCCACGGATGGCGACTTTGGCATCGACGAGTTCACCAGGATCCCGTGCGCCTCGCGGCAGCGTCAGCCGCACCACCTGGCGGCCTCCTCCCGAACCCACGGTCACCTCCCAGTTCAGCGGGCTCGCAGCTTCCGGGATCACCGAGCGGACAATGCCAACGGTTTCCACCCAAAGGCAGTCGAGCTTTCGAAACGGCAGCGTCGAGGTCTCGAGCCTTTCCGGAGCCGGGAGCTCTGCCTTCCCAACCACGCGCGCCTCCGCCTTGGCGATGCTCGGGAGATAGGCGCCCGCCTCAATGACGCCGCTCATTTCCACCACGTCTCCTAGCGAGAGGCTGATTTTCCCATCAGCAAGCCGGGCGAAAGCTGCAGCCTCGTGATCCTGAAAAAAAACCGAGTCCTTGTTCGCGTAGGTGACAACGCCCCGCACCCGAACTGCTCTCCACTCCGTGGATTGAGGAAAGACGATTTCACGGATGCCGCGGATCGTCTGAACCCTCGCTGACCCCTGCTCCTCCGCGGCGAGAGTGGAAGTCGCCGCCAGTGCGAAGAGCACAACTGCAAGGAACTGCGGCACCTTTGGGGGAACTCGGGAACGCACGCTCGACTCTTCAACCGTTCACGTCCCAAAGGCAATGGCGCACTCCGCGGTTGAGTGGCGCGACTGCCCACTGGTGCCGGGCCGGCATGGCAAATCTAGATCCATGCCTGGGTGCGGCCCCCCGGGAGCGAAAACACCGCCGCTCGACGTGGAGAGGCGGTGTGTTCATCTACTTTCGACGGCCCATGCCGTCCAAGAGTCCTTGATTAGGCGCGACGACGACGGAGTCCGAGCATGCCGATGCCGAACGTGATTCCGAGCAGGAGCGAGCTAGGTTCTGGAACTCCTTGCACAAAAAATACGCGGTCATAAGCCTGAGTCGTGTTGCCCGTCAGCGCGCCACCCCCCGCATAGACATCGGATGAAGATACCGCGGTGCCGATATATCCGGGGGTGGTTCTGAAGTAGGCAGCGTAGGTCACCCCATCCAGTAGCGATTGAGGGGTGGTAAGCTGGAAGGTCATGTAATCCCCAGCCGCGGCATTGTTATTCACCTCGCTTGAGCTGATAGTCGCAGTGTCGGTAAATGAGGACGCAAAGACGCCTTCCGTAATTGTTCCGAAGGAAAAGTTAAACGTTAGTTCACCGTCAGCCCCGGACAGAGCCGCTCCAAGCAGAGTGAAGGCCGAGAACGTGGACGCTGCGGCGACTGTGAACGATTGCCCAGCCCCCAAAGGGAGGCCGTTGTCCGTATAATCCTGGCTACCGTTGACGTTTCCGTCACCGGTGGTGGAGGATGCCAAGATATCCGTTGACGGAGCCGTGCCGGAGAAGAGGATTGTTCCGGCATTGGCGCTGCAGGCTGCGAGCAGCCCAGCGGCTAGAAGCGCGTTATAGATGAGGGGTGAAGTTGTTTTCATGATTGCGATGGAGGTTTCTTGTCGAAGGTTTGATTGAGCTGCGGCGCAAGAGGAGGATTGTGTCCACGTCAGCCGAAGCGTCCCGAAGAATGCCCTGCGCGCACCTGCCACGCTATTGATCGAAAGATAGATCTTTGCCCCAATCGGCGGAACTTTGCCCCCGCCTAAGCACGAACAACCCTGCCTTCGCTGCCACCTCACCGCTGTCCCGAGCAGGATCTGGAATTGCGTGTCGTGCGGGTCCTGCGCGACCACGGCAGCACCGGAACGTAACGAAGTTCGGTTCCCGCGGCGACCGCGCGCAGCAACAATGCGCCCCGGCTCATGTCTCCACGCCAGGCAAACTCTTCGGGATAAAGCAGCCGGTCGCCGAAAATCGGAAGCAGCGTGTCGAGGTATTTCCCGGTGGCGACGCTTCCGAGGAGAACGACTTCGCTCACACCGAGCGCCGCGACTTCGAGCGACGTGGCTTTGAGCGGGCCGGTGAAACGTTCCTCCGCGGAGTCCACAGCGACTTCGGCAAACTCGGCGAGATCGCGGATCCCGACCAAGGTGTCCGTCGGCACCAAACCGCGGGGTTGGCGTGATGATCCGCGCCTCATGGGGTGATTGCGCAAAACGATGCGCGTAGGTGAGCTTGCCGCGGAAATACAATCCGCTGCAAAACGAGAACACGTTGCCCAAAGGCGCGGCACCGATCTGCACCTGACGCGCCAGTTCGAAGGTGCGGCCGGGCGCGTCAACATGGCGGCCCGTTTTCCGCCGGCGCGCGCAGGCGAGAGCAGAAAAAGGCGACTCACTGGAATTGCATGCCTCCGAATGAGGTTTGCGCCGCGAAGCGATCAGCGACCTGAGCCATGAGCAAGAAAACCGAAATCGAAGTCGCCGGAGTGAAACTCATGGTCTCGAATCTCGACAAGGTGCTGTATCCGGAGGCTGGGTTTACAAAGCGGCAAGTCATCGACTACTACATTCGCATCGCGCCGGTCTTGCTGCCGCATTTGAAAAACCGGCCGATCACGCTCAAGCGGTATCCAGACGGCGTGAACGGTTTCTTCTTCTACGAAAAGCAGTGCCCGTCGCACCGTCCGGATTGGGTGGAGACGACGGAGGTGCCGTCGCAGCGGGAGGCCGGGAAAATCGATTATTGCATGATGAACGATCTGCCGGCGTTGGTTTGGGCGGCGAACCTGGCGGACTCGGAGCTGCACACCTTTCTGCACCGGGCTCTAGCGATCACACGCCCGACGGCGCTGGCCTTTGATCTTGATCCCGGGGCCCTGCCGACATGGTGCAGTGCTGTCGGGTCGGCCTATGGCTGCGGAAAATTTTCGACGACTTGGAGCTTCAGTCGTTTCCAAAAACCTCCGGCTCGAAAGGGCTGCAAATCTTCGTCCCGCTCAATACCGCAACGACTTTCGAGAAGACCAAGGCGCTCCGTCGGGCAATTTTAGTCCCATTATGACGTCGTCGTCTCTTCGCGTCTGTGACGAACACCCGACTAATGCGCGCAAGGTCGGTGCGTCGCCCGATCGGGATGGAGTTGCTTATACCGTCTGGGCGCCAACTTCGCGAACGGTGGAAGTGGAGATCGAGGTGAACCAAACGGTGCAGCGCCGCGTGGCCATGACGCGCGATTCGGCAGGCTATTTTGCGGGCTATGATGCCCACGGACGAGCCGGCGATAGCTATCGTTTCCGGCTCGATACAGGCACCAGCTACCCCGATCCCGCATCGCGGTGGCAGCCCCACGGGGTGGACGGACCCTCCGCGGTAATTGATTCCGCTGCCTATGAGTGGCGTCACTTGAATTTTCGGCGGCCGGCCTTCCGGGACTTGGTGATCTACGAGCTGCACGTCGGCACATTCACTGCGGAAGGCACTTTCCTAGGCGTGATCGAAAAGCTTCCGTACCTGGCCGATCTTGGGGTTAGCGCCCTTGAATTGATGCCCGTGGCTGATTTCGCCGGGGTATGGAACTGGGGTTATGATGGCGTGTGCCTCTACGCCCCCTCGCGTGCCTATGGCCATCCGGACGACTTGCGCGCGCTCGTAGATGCAGCCCACGGCGTCGGCATCGCCATCATTCTCGACGTCGTTTACAACCATTTTGGACCTTCAGGAAACTATCTTGAGTCTTTCGTTGGAGCCTACTTAGACGAGTCGATGAAGACCCCGTGGGGGGGAGCGATCCGTTATGGAAGCCCGCAGTTCCACGGGCTCCGCCACCTGGTCACGGCGAATGCCGGATATTGGATGGACGAGTTTCATATCGACGGCTTCCGCCTTGATGCCACCCACGCGATCGTCGATGCCTCGGACCGGCATGTCCTTGCTGAGATCACGGAATCCATTCACGCGCGCGGCGGTTATGCCATTGCGGAGGATGATCGCAACGATGTGCGACTGATGCAGGCCTTCGAGTCGGGCGGCTTTGGATTTGATGCCGTCTGGGCAGACGATTTCCATCACACCATGCGGGTGGCTCACACGGGCGAGCAGGAGTCTTATTTGGCCGATTACCTTGGCACCGTGGACGAACTTGCAGCTACGCTCCGCAATGGTTGGTTCTACCATGGGCAGCCGCTGCGTGCGCGCCAGACCCCACGCGGGACCCCGTGTGCCGAGGTGCCGCCGCAGCGATTCGTTCACTGCATCAGCAACCACGACCAGGTAGGCAACCACCCCTTTGGCAAACGGCTGGCCGAACTTATTCCGAAGGAAGGTTATCGCGCTGCGTCCGCTTTGCTCTGTCTGACGCCTTACACACCGCTGATTTTTATGGGACAGGAGTGGGCCGCCGAGACTCCGTTCCTCTACTTTACCGACCATGAAGAAGAGCTTGGCCGCTTGATCTCCGCGGGCCGTCGCGAGGAATTCAAGGAGTTCGCCGCGTTCGAGTCTGGTGACGAAATTGAAGGCCTTCCTGATCCGCAGGCGGTCGAGACCTTCACCGCTTCCCGGTTGCACTGGGACGATCCTCGCCCGCCGCGGCAGGCGGGGACGCTAGCACTTTATCGAGCGTGCCTGACGCTGCGCAGAGAGGAAGCCGCTTTTCGTCCGTCGGCCCGGTCGAGTTGGTCCGTACGTGTGTTATCCGGGGGTGTGTGCTGCCTTCCTCTCTCGGGCCCGGATTCCGAATGGCTTTTACTGGTCCATGTCCAGACGGCGCGCAGGGGTATAGTCTCCGCAGTGCCCACCCCGACCGACGGCGGAAAATGGCACATGGTGCTTTCCACGCGCGAGCAGCGCTTCGGGGGGGATGGCGCGAGTGGATGGAATGATGTGCTCCAGCAAGGGGTTTTCGATTTGCCGGAACTGGCGCTCTTACGCGCGTGGTGAAAGCGTCTACTCGGCTGTCTGCTGCCACACCGGTGCCACAGAAAACTTCGAAACAGGAGTCGGCTTCATCCGGCCGACGCCTGATGGAGCCCATGGGGAACAACCACCGCTTAATGACGTAAATCACCGTGCGGGAGAAAGCGGAGGCGAAACTACGCATGTTTAGGCGACGCATTCCTTCAAACATGTCTAGCCGCTGAAGGAGAATTGCAATTGGGGCTACGAAAAAACGCAACCAAGGCCAAACTACGTTGCGAAGGGGTAGTCATGACTACTTCACAACTCGAAAGCTCCTGGGGCTCCATCAAAGGAAAACTGAAGCAGCGTTACGGCCAGTTGACAGACGACGACCTGAGTTTCGCGGAGGGGAAAGGCGAGGAACTGCTAAGTCGGCTGCAGGGAAAACTTGGTATTTCGCGCGAAGAATTGGACTCGAACCTCGATGAGCTTACCTCGACGACCGCAGGGAAAATTGAGCAAGTGAAGGGAAAAGCCGCTGAGGTTTCCGATCAGATTCGCGCGAAGGTGGGCGACGTAGTGGATGATTTCAAACACCGGGCGGCAACGCTGGGCGAAGATGCGAAGGCACAAGGTGCGGCGGCCTACGACGAAGCTCAACAACGCGTCCGCGGTTTGTGGGACGAAGGCGAGGAGTATGTTCGGGCAAACCCTCGCGAATCCGTGCTCGTAGCCGTGGCGGCGGGATTTCTTGCTGGAATCATGTTCGTCCGACGCTGAGGCCAACGTGGATTGTCTTGGACGATGGAAAATTCACGTGACCGCGATATCGGAATACTGGGCCACTCGATTGGATTCCTAGCCGAGGCGCTGCGGTATTTAAAGGCGCGGGCCATTCTCGCTGGCGAGGAGGCGAAGGCGGCAGGGGTTCAGTATGGAATAGCGGCCGCGATGGTCGCTGTGGCCCTCTTCGTCGCTGTGCTCGGTTACGTGTTTCTGGTCGTGACCGCCGTCTTCGCCATCGGGTTGGCCTTTGACTCCGAATACGCCTGGGTAGGCGTCCTAGGAGGTGCGGCGCTCCTCCATCTCGGTGGAGCGGTCGCTCTGGTTTTCGTCGCGAAGTCTCGCGTCGGAAATGCCCCTTTTCCTGAAACCCTCGCAGAAATTGACAAAGACCGCATATGGCTCAGCCAGCTGACCAAGAAAAATTAAGGACCGACCTCGCCTCATCGCGTCAAGCGATGGCCACCTACGTGTCCGCGCTCCGCAATGACCTGGATTTTGGGGCCAAACTAAAGCGTGGAGTGCGGGACAATCCGTGGGGTTGGTATGCTGGGGCAGGCATTGTTGGTTTGCTCCTCTCCAGAATCCCTTCCAAGCGCCGGAAAAAGGTCGTTATCAAAGGTCCTCAGATGCACTCGGATGTGCCCAAGGAAGCGGGCAAGGCGGCGATCCTCGTCACCGTTCTGAAGTTTGCCTTGGACTTCGCAAAGCCGACGTTGATGCGCTGGTTGAGGGATCGCTACCTGGGTTCAGGTCGCTCACCGCGCACGCCCGGGGTTTAAGAGTCATGGATTTCAAGGCGCTCACGCAGAACAAGGTCATCCGTCTGCTCAAGACGACTTTCGATCACTGGATGGAAGACAACGCCCTGCGTCTGAGCGCGGCGCTGTCTTACTATTCGATCTTCTCAATCGCCCCTCTCTTGGTCATCGCGATCAGTGTTGCGGGCCTGGTCCTCGGAGACGAAGCCGTCCGCGGCCAGATCAAACCACTGATGCAGGCCTACGTAGGTCCGCAGGCGGCTGAGGCCGTGCAATCAATGATTCAGAGCGCCTCTAAACCGAGCGATGGCTGGCTCGGGGCGATCATCGGGTTCGTGACGTTGTTGCTGGGAGCATCGGGAGTTTTTGCTCAGCTCAAAGACGCCCTCAACACAATTTGGGAGGTGAAAGTCGAAAGCGCCGGCGGAGTTTGGGGCTTCATCCGGGGACGCCTGCTGAACTTCGGGATGGTCCTCATTATCGGCTTCCTGCTGCTCACGTCGCTCCTGCTCAGCACGGCAGTCGCCGCACTAAACGGTTACCTCCAAAACTTGATCGGGGTGCCGGCGTTTCTTGGTGTGATCTTCGGTTTTGCGATTTCGTTTTCCGTAGTGACGATCCTGTTCGCCTTCATTTTCAAGGTCCTGCCGGACGTGAAAATCGAATGGCGACATGTGTGGATCGGAGCTGTGGTCACCGCATTGCTCTTCGAGATCGGCAAGTTCGGGCTGAGCTTTTATCTCGGACGCGAAAGCACCGCCTCAAGTTTCGGGGCCGCTGGTTCCGTCGTGCTGCTGCTGCTGTGGGTCTATTATGCGTCATGCATTATGCTTTTCGGCGCGGAATTTACTCAGGTTTATGCGCGGGAAACCGGTCAGGCAATTGAACCCGGTCCCGGCGCGGTACCGGTGACTGCGGAAGCTCGAGCCCAGCAGGGCATAGCTCCGCCGTCGAAAGCAGAAACCCCGGCCATCGCGCTCACCCGACTAGGGCCCTTTATGGCGAAGCCCGCCGCGCCAAGCCCGATCGGGCCGCTGCTCGCCGTCACGGCCGCCACCTTCCTCCTGGGACTGCTCACGCGACGGACGAAAGTTGAACCTCCGAGCGTTCGACTGCGCGAGGATTTTGCCGAACTCGGGGAAGATGCCGCGGAACGCTTGGGAGCTTTGTGGGAGCGCGTCGGGCAGGAGGCAAACCGGCAGAAGAAGCGCTGGTTCTAGCGCCGCGAAGTTGCCGCGTTATTCGTAACGCAGGGACTCAATGGGATCGAGATTCGCGGCTTTGTAAGCGGGGTAGCTGCCAAACACGACGCCGATCAACGAGCAAATCACCAAGCCGATGACCGCCCAATCCACGGGAAACGCCGGCGGGAGTTTGAGCAGGTAGATGGCGAGCGCGTTGGCTCCAGCCATGCCGAGGGCGACGCCCATCAGTCCGCCGATTTCGCACAGAACCACGGCTTCCATAATGAACTGCGTCATGATGTTGCGCTTCTTCGCGCCAATCGCGCGCCGGATGCCAATCTCACGGGTGCGCTCCGTCACGGAGACGAGCATGATATTCATGATGCCGACACCAGCGGCGAGCAGCGCGATCGAACTGACCAGCGCAAGGCCGCTCCGCACGGCAAAGGTCATCGTTTGAAATTGGCGGATCATTGAGTCGCTGGAGAGGATGTCGAAGTCGTCCTCCTCACCCGGCGGGACTTTGCGGAGCGCGCGCAGAAGGCCGCGCGATTGCTCCATCGCCTCCGCGACGGCGGTGGGTTCCGATGCCTGCACGAGGATGGAAATCTCGCGCCGGCGTCCGTAGCGGTTGAGGCCGGTGGTGAGCGGGATGACGGCGTATCCGCGCGGTCCGTCCGTGGAAGCGGTGCGCTCGAAGACGCCGACGACGGTGTAACTAATCGCCTCCACTTTCACCCGCTGGCCAAGCGCCGAGCCGTGCGGGAAAAGCGTCCGCGCCACGTCGTCGCTGAGCACACAAATGTCGCGCGCGGATTCCACGTCGGAGTCGAGCAGCGAGCGTCCTTCCACAATGGTCCAGTTGTTCGTGGCAAAGACATCGGGCGTGGCGCCTTCGAGGGAGACGTTCGGCGGCGTGCGTTCGAAGCGCGAGGTCAGGTCGCCGTTGTAGAGCGAGGCCTGCAGCCCCACGTAGGGCACAAACGTCGCCTTTTTTTTGAAGGCCATGGCTTGCGCAAAAGTCAGGTCCTTCCGGCGCAGAAATTTCATAAATCCTTCCGGTCCGCCAAAGTAGGTGCCCGGCACTTTTTGAATGACGAAGGTTTTACTGCCGAGGGAGCCGAGTTCTTTCTCGATATTATTCTGCATCGCGCGCATCGCCGTCATGACCAGGATGATCGAGAACACGCCCACCAGCACGCCGAGCAAGGTTAGCCCGGAGCGCAGTTTGTGACTGGTGATGGCACTCAGCGCCATGCGCAGGCTTTCCCCCATTTCCGCGAAAAAGCCTTTCATCAATCGGTCACTCATTTCTTAGCGCATCGACCGGGCTCATCCGGGCAGCGCGCCAGGCTGGGAGAAAGCCGGCGACAAGGCCGGTCGTAATCGCCACGGCCAGCGCCAGCAGGACCACCGACGGCGAGAGCGCGACGTGCGGCAGATAACGTCGCGCGACTTCCACCATCGCGCGCGCGCAGAGCAGCGCGATAACCCCACCGATCAGACAAATGCTCGCCGCCTCGATGAGGAATTGCAGCAGAATGGTGCGGCGCTTCGCGCCAATGGCCTTGCGGATGCCGATCTCGTGGGTGCGCTCGGCGACCGAGACAAACATGATGTTCATGATCCCGATCCCGCCGACGAAGAGCGAAAGGCCGGTGATGAAAAAGCCCGCCGTCGCAATCACGCCCGACACTTTTTTGAACTGCGCGAGCAGTTGCTCCTGCTGATTGATGGCAAAATCGTCGTCCTCCCCCGGCGGCACCTTACGGATTTTCCGGAGCAAAGCCCGCAGATCTTCGCGCACCGCTTCCAACTGCGCCGGATCGCCGACCTTCACCTGAATGGTGCAGCTCGGATCCCAGCGAAAACCGCGAAACATTTTGCCGATCGGGATGATGACCTGGTTATCGAGGCTCATCTGCCCGAGCACGCTGCCGCGCTTTTCGAGCACGCCGATGACTTCGAGCGATTCGCCACCTGCGCGGATTCGCTGACCCAGCGGCGACTCGTTGACAAACAGCTTCTCCGCCACGTCCGAGCCGATGACACAAAGGTCGCGGTTGGCGTTCGCCTCCGTTTTGGTCAGGAACCTGCCCGCGGCGAGCGTCACTCCGCCAGTGACGAGAAACTGCTCGTTGGTGCCGATAATCGTGACCATTCCCGAGCTCTGGTTCTTTCGGCGCACGGATTCAATCTGGTGCATGACCATTGGGGCGACGCCTTTTACCATGCTCATCGCCTCCTCAACCGCCCGCACTTGCGCGCGCGTGATTTTGCTACGCTTGGCGATCGACTCCCATTTCGTGTTGGAGTCGATGAACCACTCCCTTTGATCCACGTAGAGCACGTCCGTGCCGACGAAGGAGATGGCCTCGCGAAATGCTCCATTAAGCCCTTCCAGAGCGGTGGCCATCAAGGTGACGGTCACAATCCCGATGACCACACCCAGCGTCGTCAGCACCGAGCGCAGCAGGTTTCCGCGAATCGCCTCCCACGAAATGCGCGCGCCCTCCGTGATTTCAGAAAAGAGCTTCATGCGGAAGGCTGCACGCCCGGTGCGTAGCCCGCCGCGCGGCGCACGGCAATTTGAAAGACGGAACTCTACGGCGCTAGCCGATGACCAGCCACAACTTGCCATCAAGCAATGGCTGGAAGCCATCCGCGAACTCGGCCGTCGATTCCCGGAGCCGCGCGGCACGTTGGCTTACGGGTGAAACAGAAAACATCGCCGCTCTATTCTTGAGGGAGACTTGAAGGTTGAACCCAGACCCCTTATCGGTGCCGTCGCATGAAGCGCTGGATGAAATGGCTGCTGCTGATCACGCTTGCGGCGGTCGTCTTTGTCGCTTGGCGCGCTTGGCGCGATGCACACCCGTTCAACCTCGGAGTGCCGTTACCGAGGGGAAAAGTGCATCCGCAGGTGCTCAGCGGTGGAAATTCCGCCGTCCTCCTAGCGCCGGACGGTACGCTCTGGGCGTGGGGCGAAGGCGCACAATTTCCAAGTGGCCGCAGCGAGATCCCGCTGCGGCTCGGCACCGAATCGGACTGGATTGAAATTGCGGGCTCGATGGACTTCCTGCTCACACGGAAAACCGACGGCACTCTCTGGGTCGGCGGGGCACGCCCGATCCCCGCCGATTCGCGGGCCGATCAGGTCGTCTTCGTGGCTTCGCGAATCGGCTCGGATTCGGATTGGACGTTCATCGCGACGACCGGCTTCGGAGGCACATTCGCCATTCAGAAATCTGGTGCGGTCTGGGCTTGGGGAGGATTTAACAACGGCAGCTTTGATCCGCAGCCCACGCAATTCGGTAGCGAGTCCGAGCCCGTTGCCATCGCCGCGGATATAGTGAGCAGATACGTCCTTCGCCGCGATGGCACCATCTGGTCGAGACTCCCACGGCACGGCAGGGGCGGGAAGATCAGCATGGAACTCGCTCAAATCGGCACCGATCGCGATTGGGCCGCGATCTCGGCCTACTACGACCTTCTTGCATTGAAGGCGGACGGCACTCTCTGGATCGGCGGCGCCGGTGGCGCATCGTTCAACGCCGTCGCGGAAGGGACGACGCCCGTCGCCGGCAACCTCAAGCAGGTCGGATCGGATAGTGACTGGATCGAAGTGCGTGCCGGACATGGCTGCTACCTCGCCCGAAAGCGCGACGGCAGGTGGTGGGCGTCGGGCGAGAATCTCGATGGCCGCCTCGGCTTCGCTCCGTACGGAGCCCATTGGGGAATCGGCCTTGAGAAATTGCCGTTCACTTTCGAACCGTGGGCGCTCGGTCTCGCGGGAAATACCACAATTGTTTTTGCGCGCGACGGTTCGCTTTGGAGTTGGGGCAAGCGACTCGGAGCGCCGCCACGAAGCGCCGGGAACAAGACATTCGAAAATTTCGTGAATGGCTGGGGCAGCCGCCTTCCTATGAGACTCAAGTTGTTTCCCGATCCCAACGCCACATGGAGTCACCGCCCGCAAAAGATTTGGCAGTGGAAACCCGGCGAGGATGCAGTTCGCTGGTTCAAAGTTGAGCTTCGACCTTGATGTCCTTCGCCAGCTACCCGCGCCGCAGGGTGAGGTGGATGATCTCGGCCGGGGCGCGGGTGCGGAGGGGGAACCAATTGCCGGTGCCGTTCGAGACGATGAGCGCGCGTCCGGCCTGCCGATAGAGGCCGGACCAGTAGCGGTAGAGCAGCGGTCCGAAACCGAGGCCGGGCGTGACCATGAGCTGGCCGCCGTGGGTGTGGCCGGCGAGGGTGAGCGGGATGTTTTCCGCGAAGTCGAAGGCGTGCGGGTGATGCGCGAGGAGGATGGGGAAAACGCCGGGCTGGAGCTGAGTGAGGAGGGCGCGCATGGAGCCGGCGATGGCGTCGTCGCCGCGGCTGGCGGGGTCGTGCGCGCCGTGACCGGCGGCGCCCCAGCGGAGACCGAGGATTTGCACGGCGGTGCTGCGGATGGTGACGCTTGCGGTTTCATTGACGAGCAGGCGGAGCCCGGCGGCGCGGGTGCGTTCGCGGAAAGCAGCGGCGTCTTCAAAGAGGTCGTGGTTGCCTTCGCAGAGGAAGACGCCGTGCGCGGCGCGCAGGCGGCGGAGGACGGAAAGGCCGGCATCGAGATCGCTGAGGGCGAAATTGATGAGGTCGCCGGTGTAAAAGATGAGGTCGGCGCGGAGGTCATTGGTCGCGGCCACGATGCGGTCGAGCACTGCGCCGCGGGTGAACTGGCCGACGTGAAAGTCGGTGACGTGGGCGATGGTCAGGCCGTCGAGTGCGGCGGGCAGGTCGGGTAGCGCGACGGTCAGCCGACGGATGCGAAAGCGCTCAATTTGCCAGAGGGCGACAGCCGCTGCGCCGATGGTGGTCAAGGCCGGCAGCGCGGTCCCCAGGAGGCGGGCGAAGTCGCGCCGGGTGAGCGGCGGTGCTCCACTGGTCGCTGGCGCGACGGGTGGTACGGTGCGGTTTTCCAGAAGCCAGCGCACGCTGATAACTAGCCCGCGCGCGAGTGCATAAGGCATCCAGAGCAGCAGCATCGGGAAGAGCAGCAGGCAGTGCCAGAGGTAGATGATGGTCAGCCAGGGGCTGGTCAGCACGGCGTCGAGGCCGAGGTCAAAGCGCCGGTTAAGCAGTACGAGGCCGAGGCCGAGGGCCTGCGCCGCCATGAAAATGCCCAGCGCGATCCGCCACGGTCCGCCGCCGCTCAGCCGCCGCAGCACGCGATCCGCGCGCCACCACCACAGGAAGTCGGCGAGGAAAAGAACGAGAAGGATGCTGCCGATGATGCCCATGTAAGTACGCCCACTTTCCGCGCCACCGCCGGGAGAACAAGCGCGAGGTTTCGTCAGTCCGGCGCCTGACCACGCGGCGTGGAGCGTCTCCCGGGAGGTTCAAGCGGTGTGTGGCGAAACGGGCTCGTCGCTAGCGACCAAGCCATCGCGGACGCGAATGATGCGCTTAGCATGACGCGCGACTTCCTCTTCGTGGGTGACGACGATGAGCGTGTTGCCCTTGTTCGAGAGTTGCTGGAAAAGCTCCAGGATTTCCTCGCCAGTCCGCGTGTCGAGATTCCCGGTCGGTTCGTCGGCGAGGAGGATCGACGGCTTATTAACCAACGCCCGGGCGACGGCCACGCGCTGGCGCTGCCCGCCGGACATTTCGTTCGGGCGGTGGGTGACGCGATCGGCGAGGCCGACATCGGTGAGCGCAGCGAGCGCGACTTCGCGGCGCTCCTCCAGGCCCATGCCGGCGTAGATCAGCGGCAACTCGACATTCCGCAGCGCGGTGGAGCGCGCGAGCAGATTGAAGGTTTGAAAGACGAAGCCGATCTCGCGATTGCGGATTTCAGCGAGTTCGTTGTCGTCCATTTCGCCGACGCTGTGACCGTTCAACTCGTAGGTGCCGGAGGTCGGCGTATCAAGACAGCCGAGCAGATTCATCAACGTGGATTTACCCGAACCAGACGGCCCCATGATGGCTACGTATTCGCCCCGTTCGATGGAAAGGGAAACGCCCCGCAACGCATGCACGGTCTCGCTGCCCATGTCGTAGGAACGGCAGATGGAATCGAGGCGGATGAGGCTCATGGCACATCAACTCACCATTACTACTTCTTCCCCGCCGCCGCGCCGGTGTTCACTTTTTTCCCCTCTTCAAGATCTTTGTTCACCGCCTTCGATCCGCCGATGATGATTTGCTGACCGTCCGTGAGACCCGAAACAACTTCGAAGTAATCGTTATCGCTGATGCCGGTTTTCACCGGGATCATTTTCGCGTGGTCGCCCTCCACGGCGAAGACCACCTCGATGGGCTTCACCGGTTCCGCCGCCGGGCCGGTTGCAGGCGCGGCAGGCTCGGCTTTTGGCTTGGCGTCGGTCGGCTTGGCCGCCGCGCCGCCGACTGGCAGGCGCGTAGTGACGCTTTGAATCGGCACCGCGAGCACACCGGTTCGCGAGCGCGTCTCAATCTCGGCGGTGACGGACATGCCGGGACGAAATGATTCCGTATCCAGGACACGCACTTTTACCTCAAACTTCGGCGCTTCCTGCGACTGATTGCTACTCATCGCTTGCGTCTGGCTGGAGCCTTTCGAGGCATTGGCAATCGCCGAAACTGTTCCCTTGAACTTGCGATCCTTGAACGCATCCACCTCCAACCGTGCGGTTTGGCCGGCGGCGATGAGCACGATGTCGATCTCGCCGATGTCCACGCGCGCTTCCATTTGGTCGAGCTTGGCAATGGTCATCATCTCGGTGCCCATGTTGAACGAGGTGCCCAGCACCCGCTCGCCGAGCTGCGATTTCAGCTTCGTCACCGTGCCGTCGATCGGCGAAGTGATTTTCGTTTTGGCGAGATCGTCGTTCGCCTTATCGAGGGCGAAGCGCGCCTGATCCGCTTGGTGCAGCGCGTTGGCGAGCCGCAGCTTCGCGACGCCGTAACTCGTCTTGAAATCCATGAAGACGCTCGCGGAGATGAGCTTGTTCTTCATCAGCTCTTCGTTCTGCCTAAATTGGGATTCCGCCTTTTCCAATTCGGCCTCCGCCTGGCTCCGACTGCCGAGCGCGGATTGGTAGTTCGCCTCCGCGGAATTGCGGCCTGCCATATAATTGTCCGGCTTGATCTGAACGAGCAGGTCGCCCTTTTTCACCACTTGCCCCTCGATGACCGGCAATTCGACGATTTCCCCGGCAACCTCGGGACTAATCATCACCTGCGTCACGGGCTGAATGCGCCCATTGGCGACAACCGTCTCGACGAGATCGCGCCGCTCGACTTTCCCGAGTTGCACCACGATCCGCTCGTCCGGTTTGCGCGAAAACCAATAAGCGGCTCCGCCCCCGGCGGCTAGCAGGAGAATCAGCCACACGACGAGTTTTGTCCGGGAACGTTTCTTGGATTTCTTCATGCGCTGGGGTTGGGCGACGCTGTTGAAACAGAGCCTGCGCGTAATCTCGACACTCTTTTCGCCCGACCGATCTGCCGCGACGTGCCGAAGAAGAATATAGCAGGCTCGCCAGCAACACCGACTTAGGGCCTCTGCTTGCAGTCTCATTGAGAAGGGACAGCTTTAGCGCCGATCATGCCTTTCTCGCACTCATCGCCACTCCGCTCCGACCTTCCGGATGAGGCGACTTTCACGCGCTCATTGCGCCGAGGGACGCTCGCGCTCGCGTTTGTGATCGGCGTGCCAGCCCTGACTCTGCTCGCGCTGGTGCTCTATCTTCTCTACTTGGCGGCTTCGATTGAGCGCACCGACCGCGTGATCGCGAAAGGGCATTCTCTCCAGCGGCTTCTCGTCGATATGGAAAGCGGTCTGCGGGGATATCAGGCCACGGAAGATGAACGCTTTTTGCAGCCATTTAACGATGCTCGGCCGCTCCTTGATCCGCAGTTGGATGCGCTGAAAGCCTCAGTTTTGCACGATCCAAACCACACGCGACTGGTCAGCAACCTTGAGGCGGCCATCGGGAGCTGGCGCGGCTTCGTGGCGGAGGCGCTGAGTGAGGCGCGGCGGGGGCCTGCTGGTCGGGAGACGGAATTTCAACTTCGCGGCAAAGCTGGGATGGATCGAGTGCGTGGCAGCGTTTCCGACCTTGCGGACGCCGGCGTCAAACTTCGAGCGCAACAGGTGGGAGTGCGCCAACTCGTGCGCTGGGCCGTCATCGTGGGGTTGGTTTTGCTGGCGTTGATCGTCGCGCCGGTCGCCACGATCTGGGTGCGACGGCTTTTGCAAAAAACGACCACGCATTACCATCGAGGTCTCGCTTTGGTCGAGCAGCGGGCGAATGAACTGCACGTCACGCTGCGCTCCATCGGCGACGCGGTGGTGGCCACTAACGAGCGAGGTGAGGTGGCCTTTTTGAATCCGGTCGCCGAACGGCTCATGGGCTGGAATTCATCCGAAGCGCGGGGCAAACCGCTCGCCGAAGTTTTTCAAATCTTCAACGAGCAAACGGGACTGCCTGCGGAGAATCCAGTCGCACGCGTGCTGCGCGAGCGCGTGGTGGTGGGCCTGGCAAATCACACCGTGCTTCGGTCGCGTCATGGGCGTGAGACGCCGATCGAAGACAGTGCCGCGCCGATTCTGGATGATGAAGGCGAGATTCGCGGCGTCATCCTCGTTTTTCACGATGTGGGCGAAAAACGAGAGGTGGAATTGCGACTGCAGGATGCAGAACTCCGCTCACGCACCGCCCTGGAAATCGGCGACGCGGGGTCGTGGGTTTGGGAGGTGGAACCAAATCTCGTCACCGGAGATGCGATGCTCGCACGGACCTTTAACGTGCCGCTGGAGGCATGTCAGCGTGGCGAAAAGGTTGGGACGTTTCTGACCGCTCTCGCCCCCGAAGATCGGCCACGTGTTGAACAAGCGATCCGCGCCGCGCTCGAAAGTGGTGGGCTCTACGAGACCGAGTTTCGCGTGCGCAATGCCGACGGCAAGACGCGCTGGGTGCAAGCCAGGGGGCGCGTGGAGCAGGCCGCAAATGGCGGCCCGACGCGTCTGCTGGGTTTTGTCATCGACACCACGACGGCGCGCGTAGCCGAGCAGACTATTCGCGACAGCGAGCATCGCTTCCGTTTCCTAAATAGCGTCGGGGAAGCCACGCGCGATCTTCTCAACCCGCGAGAAATCATGGCGGTGGTCGCGCGTTTGCTCGGAGAGCATCTCGCGGTGTCGCGCTGCGCCTATGCGGAGGTCGAACGCGACAGCGAGCGCTTTCGCATTCTCGACGACTATACGCACGATTGCGCCAGCACGGTCGGCGACTACCACCTCTCGCTCTTTGGACCGCGCGCGACGGCGGAAATGCGTTCTGGCGGGACCTTGGTGGTGACAGATGTGGATGCCGAGCTGTCGGGCGAGGTTGGCGCAGAAACGTTTAACGCGATCGGCATCAAAGCGATCATCTGCTGCCCGCTGATTCGCGACGGAGCGCTGAGTGCCATGATGGCGGTGCATCAGACGGCTCCGCGCCTATGGACGAAGGCGGAGATCGCGTTGGTAGAGGAGATCGCGGAACGGTCGTGGTCGATTATCGCGCGGGCGCGGGCAGAAGGCGAATTACGCGATTCGAGCGAGCGTTTCCGGTTGCTTGCGGGAGTCGTCTCCCTGCAGGTGTGGACCGCTGGGCCGGATGGCCGTCTCGATTACGCAAACCAGGAATGCGCCGATTATTTTGGCAGCGCCAACCTCGAGCGCGATGTCCTCGGGCATGCTTGGGCGCAGTATGTGCATCCCGACGACCTGCCGGTGGCGCAGCAGCGCTGGCAGGTTTCGCTGACCACCGGCCAGCGTTATGAAACGGAATTTCGCCTACGGGATCAACAGGGCGACCACCGGTGGTTCCTCGTCCGCGCGGAGGCCATGCGGAATTCGGCGGGCGAGATTGAGAAGTGGTTCGGCAGCAATACGGACATCCACGCCTTGAAATTGGCGCAGGCCGAAGCGGAGCGGGCCAGCCGCACCAAGGATGATTTCCTGGCCGCGCTCTCGCATGAATTGCGCACTCCGCTCACGCCGGTCCTCATGACTGCGGCGGCGTTGCGCGAAGACGAAACCCTGCCGCTCGAAGTGCGCGAACAACTTGGCATGATCGAGCGTAACATCGCGCTCGAGGCACGGCTCATTGACGACCTGCTCGATCTCACCCGCATCGCGCGTGGAAAACTCGACGTGCGCCGGAAGTCTTGCGACGCCCATTCCCTGATCGGCCTGGCCATTGAAATTGTCCGCGACGAATCACTGACCAAAAGCATTTCCATCGAGCGACACTTCGACGCGCAAAACTCGGGGTTATTTGCCGACCCCGCACGCTTTCAACAGGTCATTTGGAATTTGCTCCGCAACGCCGTCAAATTCACCCCGCGCGGCGGCGTGGTCTCGATCCGCACTCGCGATGAAGTCGGGGAGCATGGGGCGCGTCAGTTGCACATCGAAATTGCGGATACCGGCATCGGCATTTCACCCGCGCAGTTGGAAAACATCTTCCTCCCCTTTGAGCAGGGCGGATTGACTGGCGATCACCGGTTTGGCGGCGTTGGTCTCGGTCTAGCGATCGTTCGCGCCATTGTGGACCAGCACGGTGGAAGTATCCGCGCGCAAAGTGCGGGGGCCAATCGCGGTGCGACTTTCATTGTGGAGTTTCCCGAAGCGTCGCCGCCGAGCGTGGGGGTTCACGAATTGTCTGAGCCGTCGCGGCGTAGTTCCGAACCTCCCGCAGCGGCCGTCGCTCACGCTGCTCTAGCGTTGCTCCTCGTCGAAGATCACGAGCCAACGCTCCAAGTGATGACGCGCCTCCTGACGCGCGCTGGCCATGCGGTGACCGCGGTCGGGAACATGGCCGACGCGCTCGCGGCAGCCGCCGCAAAGAAATTTGATCTCGTGATTTCCGATCTTGGCTTGCCCGATGGGACCGGCACCGAACTGATGCAACAGCTTCGCCAGGAATATGGATTGAGCGGCATCGCGCTGAGCGGTTACGGAATGGACGAGGATTTGGCGCGCTCGCGGGAAGCCGGCTTCGTCACGCACCTGATCAAGCCGGTGGACTTTCATCAACTGGAGCGCGCCCTGCGGGAGATCGCTTCGTCTCCTGCACGATGAGGCACTGGATCGGCACCTCTGGTTTTCAGTATCCCGAGTGGAAGGGCGCGTTTTATCCCGAGAAAATGCCCCCGAGCCAGATGCTGGGCTTTTACTCCGAGCACTTCGCGAGCACGGAAGTGAACTACACCTTTCGCCGCATTCCCGCGGAGAAGACGATCCTGGCCTGGTCGGCAGCAACACCCCCTGATTTTCGGTTCGCCTTCAAGGCCCCGCAACGCGTCACCCACTTCGCCAAGCTGCGCGACTGCGGTGAATTGATGCAGGTCTTCCATACGGCCACCACGCCCGCTGGCGAAAAGCTCGGACCGGTGCTGTTCCAGCTACCTCCGACTTTCAAAAAAGACGCGGACATTCTGAGCACCTTCCTTGGCGAAATCCCGCGGGGGATGCGTGCTGCTTTCGAGTTCCGTCACGAGTCGTGGTTCGACGAATCGATTTTCGAGATTCTCCGCGCGGCAAACGCCGCGCTTTGCGTCGCTGAGAGTGAAGATTTGCTCACGCCATCCGTGGCCACGGCCGACTTTGGCTACCTCCGCCTCCGACGGGAAGATTACACGACAGCGAATCTCAAGAAGTGGGCCGGTTGGATCGAGAAACAGGCCCCGCACTGGCCTGAAGCCTTCATCTATTTCAAGCACGAGGAGCGCGCGGTCGGCCCCAAGTTCGCGCAGCAGATGGCGACGCTGCTGACGGACTGATGCAGGCCGGATCGCAAGTGAAGGGATGATGGCGCCCCACCGCTGATCCGCGGCGAGCACATCCGTTGTTTTCTTCAACGAATACGCCCACGACCGGATTATCTGGAGGCCGCCCCAAAATGACGCGCTGGCTAACCTCAACTCTATGAAAAACACCCTCAGAATTCTCCTCCTCGGTTTCCTCCTCACCGCCAGGGCTCTAGCCGAGGACGGCTGGCAAACCCTCTTTAACGGCAAAGACCTGACAGGTTGGCGGCCCAACTACTATCCCGATTCGTGGTCCGTGGTGGAGGGCACGATCCGCGCCCGAGCGACCAAGGCGAGTTCGCACCTCTTCTTTGTTGGCGCGCAGCCGGAGGGGCAGTTCGTGAAGTTCACCAGCTTCGTGCTCGAGATGAGCGTGCGCAGCGAACCAAAATCCAACGCAGGGATTTTCTTCCACACCGACTACGAGGCGCCGAACGGCGAACACCATTTGGCCAACGGCTACGAGGTGCAGCTCAACTCCACCAAAGACGAAGCACGCAAGACTGGCAGTCTCTACGCGGTCGTGGATTTGGCCGAGTCGCCAGTCAACGAGGCCGAGTGGTTTCAAGTGCGCATCACGGTGAAGGGCCGGCACATCACCGTCCAACTCAACGACAAGACGGTGGTGGACTACACCGAGCCGGAAAACGTCGAACGCTCGCGCGAACGCGCCGGGCGTAAGCTGAAGCCCGATGGCGGCGCCATTGCTCTGCAAGCGCACGACCCCGGCAGCACCTTTTACTTCAAAGACATCCGCATCAAACGTCTCGATTGATGAAGCCGACCCCGGCCACGCGGGTCAGCAAGTCAGGCCAGTCGCTCGCCTTGCTGGTGGCCGCTGCAATCGTGCTACTCGGCGGCACCCTTGCCCGGGCCGCGGAGCCATCGCCGGTCGCGCAAGACGAACGAGTTTTCATCGACGCGCGAGGGCGAGTCCAGGTGCGGCCGGTTCCAGTGCCGGCGGAATTTCGCAACGTGTGGCCAGAGGCGTGGGAGGAGGAGTTCGTCGAACGCATCAATGCCAGTTTGCGGGCGAGCAACATCCTGCCCGGCAAGTATGGCGGGACGTATTTTGAAAACGAAAAGGCCAGTTATCCACAGGCATTCATCGGCTTCCTGAAAGGCCAACGGGCGGAAGCGCTGAAGTTCTTGCAGGCCGAAGACGACGCAGCTTGGAGCCGGAAACTAACCTTGGGCGTGGATTGGTTCCCGTCATTCACGATCAAGAGCCAGGTCCGGAAATATTTCTTTTTCGGGCAGTATCTCGAGCCGGGCTACCGCCGGAAGATGTTCGATTCAGCGCGCACTTGGACGGAGCGCGATCCGCTCGGCCGCCCTAACGAATTCTGGATTCCCCCGGCACAGCGCAAGACACCGGGCGAAGGCTGGACGCCGGAGTATCAGAACTCATGGGTGGATGTGCGCGGGACCGACAACCTCCGCGCGATGCGGGAGTGCGCGGTGTATTTGATGGCGGAAGAAACCGGCAACGCGGGAACCGCGCGTATCTATCGCGAGCGCATCCGGGCCTACGTCACCGCGCTATACACGACGGGCATGGGCGAATGGGACAGCGCGAATTACCTGAGTCACGGCCTGACGGCTTACCTCCAGCTCTACGATTTTGCGCGCGATCCCGAGGTGCGCCTGCTGGCGAAAGCCCACCTCGACTGGGTTTGCACGGCCGCGGCAGTGAAATATTTTCGGGGTGCCTGGGCGGGTCCAAACATTCGCGACTATGGAAATATCGGCGTGCACGACGGCGCGGCGGGCGAGTTTTGGCACTACTTCGGCGGCTGGGAACAGCCAGCCGAAAAGCCGTATCGCGATTTCGTCCATCTCGCGACGAGCGCGTACCGCCCGCCCCCCGCCGTCGTCGAACTGGCCCGGAAGAATTTTGCCCGCCCGGTGGAAATCCTCGCCAGCAAACCCACTTACAACGGCTGGACCAAAGCCGGCGCCGAGCAGCAGCCTGCGTACTTTGAAACGACCTGGATCGGCCACCACACGCAGCTTGGCTCGCTGCCGCATGGCCATGCTGATGCGCCGGGCATGAATCTCAACGGGTTTCGCCTGCTCGCGGAAAACAGCCGCCGCGGTGCCGACACGCTGATTTTTTTCACCTCACTCAACTACAACCACAACCACGCCAGCGCGACGGTCGGCGGCGACCAGCTCGCACAATTCCGCAACGCGCTCGTATGGTTGAACGCGAGACCCGGTACAACGTTCTACCTGTTTCTACCCAAGTCTGCGGAGTTGGTGGAGGGCGACGGAATCGTCTTTGTCGGCATGGAAAAAACGTGGCTCGCGCTGCATCTCATCCGCGCGAAATCGAACGGCTTGGACGCCGCCGCGACGGAGCGGGTTTGCGCCGCGAAAAAAGGACGAACATTCCCCGACGACCACGTCTGGAGCGCCACGGGCGGCGACGGGCCCTCCGGGTTTGCTCTGGAGATCGGTGAACCGGAGACGCACGGCGACTTCGCTGCTTTCCGCAAGGCAGTGACTGATAAAGCGCGGCTCGATCTGACGAAGATCGCGGAAGGCGAAGTACATTTTTCCGCAGCCAGCGGGGAGCGGGTCGGCCTGCGCTGGCGACCCGAGGGCGGCCCGGTCGTCTTTCGCAACGGAGCCACGCATGACTGGCAACAGCATTGGCCGCTCTGGTCGGGTGACGCCAAGGCACCGGTCTCCCTCGGGTGGAAAGACGGTCGCCTCCGGGTTCACGCAGGCGGCAAAGACTTTCTAGGCAGCCTCAACGATGGCCGCTACACGTTCGAGAGTCGCTGACGCCGCCGTGCGTCGTTTCTCCCTCCCTTCACTGTCTCATTTCAAAACTATGAACTCATCCCTCGCCGCCACCACCGCCATTGCCGTAGCCGCTGTCCTCAATTTCGCCGCGCAGGCTCAAGACGTATTTCCGCCGCCAAAATCGCTCGGCGACACCGCCACTTACGGCCGAAACGTCCAGCGCACGATGCGACTGCTTGCGGAAAGCACGCCGCAAAAGCGCAACACGGTGCGTGTGCTTTTCTACGGGCAGAGCATCACCGAACAAAAATGGGCGCAGATGGTTGCCGACGATTTGCGAGCTCGTTTTCCGCACGCCAATCTCGTCACCGAGAATCGCGCCCTCGGCGGCTTCTCGTCGCAGCTCCTCGTGCGCACGGCGGAGACCGATCTGTATCCGTTTCAGCCGGACCTGCTCATTTTCCACGTCTATGGCTCGCACGACAAATACGAGGACATCATTCGGCGCACCCGCGAGCGGACGTGCGCGGAGATCCTGATTCAGACCGACCATGTGACCAAGCCCGCCGATCTGACCGAGGAGACGGACGCCGCGAAAGTCCCGATCCAGAGCGGGAAATGGGACGCCTTTTTCAACTACAACCACCTGCCCTCGGTCGCCCGCAAATACAGCGCCGAGCTATGCGACCAGCGGACGCTTTGGAAGCGCTACCTCACCGACCACGCGCTCGAGCCGAAGGCGCTGCTCAAGGACAACGTGCACCTCAATGCGCACGGCGAATTCGCGATGGCGGAATTCGTGAAAGCGCACCTCCGGCACGATCCGAAGCTCGGCCCGTCGCCCGCCGAGGGCTGGGTGAAGACGCTCGAAATCGGGAAAGACGCGCAATGGGCGAATGGCAAGCTGCGGGTGGAATTCGAGGGCAACCGGGTGGATGTGATTTGCAAGGCGGGCACCGCGGCGCCTGCGTCGGTCACGATCGATGGGCGCAAACCGTCCGCATTTCCCGAGCTTTATGGCTTCACCCCAGCGACCACGAAGCCGGAGGGGAAATGGCCGGTGAAGTGGCCAGTGGTGGCGCCGATCAACTCGGAAAAGCTGCTGCTCACCGAGGACTGGACGTTGGCGGTGAAACGCGCTGATCCCGCGAACGAGAAGCTGCTCAGCTTCACACTCACCGGCTCGAAAACCGGCCCGGATGGGGAAGGTCGGAGCGATCAGAAGTTTGTCTCCAAATCGGGCCGCGTCGTCATTGCGCCGGAGGATTGGAATGCAAACTATTCGCTGGCGCTCGCGGGCATCAAACCGGTGCCCGACCAGTTCACGGTGAAGTGGAGCGTCGTCCCGCACTTCGTGGATGATTTTGTTTCGCCGGGCGTGAAAGATCCAGCGATCGAGACGACGGTGACGCTCGCGCAAGGCCTGCCGAACACAAAGCACACGCTGGAAATCACCGGCGGTGCGGAAACGATTGCGGCCCTGCGCATTTACCGTCCGGCCTTGCAGGCTAAATGATCGGCCGTATGCGACTTCTCGCTCTCGCCTTCGCGGTCACGCTCCACGCGGCCGCGCAGGACGCTTCTAAACTCACCATCAAGAACGGCGGCATGACGCAGGGATTCGACATCCCCGACGACTGGCAGAAGGAAGGGCCGGGCGAGGTTGCGCGGGATACAGCGGTCTTTAAGACAGGGCCGGCGGCGTTGCGCGTCGTGGCGGGAGAAAAGCCCACGATTGGTTATCAGCAGATTAGCGGCGGGACCGGCGCGAAACTCAAGGTCGCCGGCTGGTTAAAGACGCGGGGCGGCGTGAAGGCGCAGGTTTTCGTTCATGCCTTCGCGGAGGGTTTCAAAAACAATCAGTTCATGCAGGTGCGGTTCTCCGCGGGAGAGGGAGATTGGACGGAGTTTGAAAAGGACATCGCGTTGCCGGAATGGACGGCGTTTTTCCGCGTCGGGTTGATGGTCGAGGGCGAAGGGCAGGCGTGGCTCGACGAGGTCCGCGATGGCTCCGGTGTCGTGGATGCGGGCCGGCCGATGACGCAGGCTGAGCGCCAAACGAGCGGTCCGCCGCCGAAGGACAAGCCGGCGGTGCCCGGCTGGGGCTTTTACCCGCAGTTTCCCGGCGCGTGGCAGACGCATTTCAACAGCCAGCTCGCGCGCACGAAGCAGGGCGAGGTGGACCTCGTGTTTCTCGGCGATTCCATCACGCAAGGCTGGGGCGATACGGGCAAGGCAGCGTGGGAAAAACACTATGCCGCACGCAAGGCCGTGAACTTCGGCATCGGCGGCGACAGCACGCGGCAGGTGCTTTGGCGGCTTGATCACGGACTGGTGGATGGTCTTACGCCCCGGGTCGTCGTTTTGAAAATCGGCACGAACAATCTTTACGACGATCATAACGCAGGCAGCGAAGACGACATCGCGGCAGGCATCGCCGCGGTCGTGAAAAAAGTGCGCGAAAAGCTTCCCCGGGCGAAGGTGCTGCTGTGCGCGGTGCTGCCCCGGCAGAACGATTATTTCTCCGGGCGCGTTTACAAGATAAACGCCGCGATCAAACCGCTCTCCGACGGCCTGACCGTCCGCTTTCTCGACCTGACTGAGCGCTTTCAAGATGCCCCCGGGAAAATCAAACCGGAGTTGTTTGATAAGGATCAACTCCACCTTGCTCCCCAAGGTTACGAAGTCTGGGCCGAGGCGATGGAGCCGACGCTCGCTGAGATGCTGAAATGAACTCAGCCGTCGGCAGCGTCTCCCTCAAAGCCAACCAGGAACTCGTCCTGCGCTACCGCGCGATCGCGTTTGACGGCGATGTGCCCGCGGCGTTGTTAACGAAACTTTCCGCCGTAAAAGGCAGTTAGCTCGATTTCCTCCGTCATGCGTTTCACCGCCTTCAGCCTCGTTTCCAGCACGCTCGCCGTGCAGCTCGGCGCGATGACCACCGCCGCCGCCGCGCCGCTGTCGTTCAATCGCGATATTCGCCCGATCCTTTCCGATCATTGCTTCGCCTGCCACGGCCAGGATGCCGCGTCGCGCAAAGGGGAGTTGCGGCTCGATGCGCGCGACTCCGCGTTGAAGGGCGGCGAATCCGGCGAACCCGCGCTCGTCCCCGGCCAGCCGGAGAAGAGTGCCTTGCTCGCGCGGGTCGTTTCCCATGACCGGGATGAAGTAATGCCGCCCCCGAAGGAGAAGAATCCGGTGAACCCGGAGGAAGTGGAGAAGCTGCGGCAGTGGATCGCGCAAGGCGCGGAGTATCAGCCGCACTGGGCATTTATTCCGCCGCAGCGTGCGCCGCTTCCCGCTGAGGTTTCGGGAAAAGCGATCGACGCCTACGTGGCGGCGCGACTCGGAAAGGCAGGTCTCAAGCCGTCACCCGAAGCCGATCCGGCGACGCTCAGCCGCCGGCTCTGGCTCGATCTCGTCGGCCTGCCACCTTCACCGCAGGAGATCGATGATTTTCAAGCCGCATGGACCAAAGACCGCAAGGCGGCTTACTCCGGGCTGGTCGAGCGTCTGCTCGCCTCGCCGCACTACGGTGAGAAATGGGCCCGCCATTGGCTCGATGTCGCGCGTTACGCCGACACGGATGGCTACGAGAAGGACATGCCGCGACAGCAGTGGGCGTGGCGGGATTGGGTGATTCGCGCGGTCAATGACGACATGCCTTACGACCGCTTCATCATCGAACAGATCGCCGGCGACCTGCTGCCTGGGGCGAATCAAGAGCACGTAGTCGCGACGGGTTATTTGCGCAATTCGATGGTCTCCGAGGAAGGCGCGATCATTGCCGAGCAATATCGCATGGAAGGCATGTTCGATCGCATGGACGCCCTCGGCAAAGGCGTGCTCGGCCTGACGGTGCAATGCGCGCAGTGCCACACGCACAAGTTCGACCCCATCACGCACGAAGAATATTTCCGCATGATGTCGGCCTTGAACGACACTTACGAAGCCACTTCGCGCATCTACGGTCCGGAGAAATTGGCCGTCGTCACACGGCTGAAAACGGAACTCGAAAAATTGGACGAGCGCATCCGCCAGGCGCACCAGGACTGGCCGAAGCGGCTGGCCGCTTGGAAAAAAGAGGTACGCAGTCGTGCGCAGCCTTGGGAGATCGTGAAACCGATCGCGCCGGAGTGGGGTGGCGGACTGGTGCATCCGCAGGTGCTGCCGGATCAGTCGGTGCTTTCGCTCGGGTTTCGCGGTAGCAATGGCGAACTCAAGTTTACTGCCGAGCCAAAGCTCGCCGGAGTGACCGGGCTGCGGTTCGAGGCGCTGACGCATGGCGACCTCATCTTTGGCGGTCCCGGCCGGAGCGTATCGGGGCTATTTGCCCTGGCGGAATTCAATGTGGAAGTGCAACCGCCCGGCGCGAAGGACTGGACGAAAGTGGCACCCGGAAAAATCACCGCCGACTTCGACGCGCCCGAGCGCCCGATCGGCGAACCTTTCCGCCGCGATGACAAGGACAGCCGCAAAGTCGGTACCGCAGCGTTTCTCATCGACGGCAACAAGGATACCGCGTGGAGCCCGGATCGGGGCGTCGGACGGCGTAACGCCGGCTCTGAGGTCGTGATCGAGTTTGCACAACCGCTGAACTTTCCCGAGGGCACGAAGCTGCGGGGGACGCTCGTTTTCAACCACGCCGGCAAGGATGCGCATGGTCGCCACAACCAGTTGCTGGGGCGCTTCCGCGTGGCTCTGACCACCGCGCCCGAACCCAAGGCAGGTTTGCTGCCCACCGACGCCCGACTCGCGCTGGAGACGCCCGCAGCCGAACGCAGCGCCGCTCAGCAGGCTGCCATTTTTCAGGCGTGGCGCGCCAGTCAGCCGGATTTCGCCGGCGCCACTGAGGAAGCCGCGAAGCTTTGGGCGCAGTTTCCCGAAGCGGACACCACGGTACTCCACCTCGCGGAGCGTTCGCGCGCCGATGCGCGGCCGACGTTCCTCCTCGATCGCGGCGCGTGGGACAAACCGAAGCAGCCCGTAACCCCAGGCACGCCAGCTTTTCTTCCTGCAACTAAAGCGAACGGCGAACCCGCACGGCTGGCCTTCGCGCGCTGGCTCGTGGATCGGCGCTCCCCTACGGCGGCGCGCGTCGCCGTGAACCGCGCGTGGCAGGCACTGTTCGGCCAGGGTTTGAACGAGACGCCAGAAGATTTTGGCGTGCGTTCCAGCGAGCCGACGCAGCCGGAAGTGCTCGACTGGCTCGCCGTCGAATTCATGGAGCGCGGCTGGAGCCAGAAACAGATCATCCGCGACATCGTCCATTCGGCCACGTATCGCCAGTCCTCGCGGGTCACGCCGGAGTTGCTCGACAAAGATCCGCGCAACCGTCTGCTCAGCCGGGGTCCGCGTTTTCGGGTCGAGGCCGAAGTGGTGCGCGATATCGCGCTGCACACCTCGGGGTTATTGAACGAAAAAATCGGAGGCCCGAGCTTTTATCCCGTGATGCCCGCCAGCGTGCTCGCGACTAGTTATCTCGAGACGGATTTCTGGGTTCCGGCGACCGCGCCGGAAAAGTATCGGCGCTCGCTCTACGTCTTCCGCCGACGCTCGACTCCCGATCCCGTGCTCGCGAGCTTCGATGCGCCGAACGGCGACACCGCTTGCGCCGGCCGCTTGCGCTCAAATACCCCGCTCGCCGCCCTGGCTTCGCTCAACGAGAGCGTTTTCGTCGAAGCATCGCGGGCGCTCGCCCTGCGCATCCTCCGCGAAGGTGGCCCCGACGATGCCGCGCGCGCCGCGTTCGCTTTTCGCCTTTGCACCGGCCGCCCCGCGCAGCCCGCCGATGTTCAGGACATCGTCGCACTCGTGCAATCCCGCCGTGCGCGCCTCGTTGACGGCTGGCTCTCCGCGCGCGAACTCGCCACCGGCGATCCCGTGCGCCTGCCCAACCTGCCACCGAACACCACGCCCAATGACGCCGCCGCCTGGGCCATCGCCGCCCGCGTGCTCCTTAATCTGGACGAAACACTCAGCAAAAACTGAGATGGAGAGACGGAGAGAAAGAGAGACTTTGAGCAAATGGAGACGACGCGTAAAACGGTCATCAGAAAGCACACGGATCTGGAGGTGTATCAACGGGCGTTCGCGGCGGCGATGCGGGTGTTTGAAGTCAGCAGGAAGTTTCCGCCTGAGGAACGCTACGCGCTCATCGATCAAGGTCGGCGCTCGTCCCGTTCGGTGTGTGCGAATCTTGCGGAAGCCTGGAGAAAGCGTCGTTACGCAGCCGCCTTCATCGCCAAGCTCTCCGACAGCGAAGGCGAGGCCGCCGAAACCCAAGTGTGGCTCCAATTCGCTGTCGAATGCGGCTATCTCGATCGCGAAGCAGCGCGCCCCCTTTACGCCGAGTATGACGACATCATCGGCATGCTCGTAAAGATGATTAAAAGCCCGGATTCCTGGACCCTGAAATGAAGGCATCAAACCACTCTCCTTCTCCCCGTCTCTCTTTCTCTCCCTCTCAGATCAGCCGTCGTTGGTTTTTCCGGGACTGCGGCGTCGGACTCGCGGGCATGGCACTAGCGCAGTTGCTGCAACGCGAAGGGTACGCCGCCAGGCCAAACCCGCTCGCGCCGCATGCGCCGCCTTTTCCGGCGAAGGCCAAGCGGGTCATTTATCTCTTTCAAGCTGGGGCGCCGAGCCACCTCGATTTGTTCGATCACAAGCCGGAGCTGACCAAACGTAGCGGCCAGCTTCCGCCGGCGGAGTTGCTCAAAAATTACCGGGCGGCGTTTATCAATCCGAACTCCGCGTTGCTCGGCTCGAAGTTCAAATTTGCGCGGCACGGCCAGTCCGGGCTGGAACTTTCCGAGTTGCTGCCCGAACTCGCCAAGGTCGCGGACGATCTTTGCCTGATTCGCTCCATGCAGGCCGATGCGGTAAATCACGCGCCGGCGCAGATCATGATGAACACGGGCTCGCAACAGTTTGGGCGGCCCAGCCTTGGCTCGTGGACGCTCTACGGTCTGGGCAGTGAAGCGCAGGATTTGCCGGGCTACGTGGTGCTGAGCAGCGCGAAAGGCACGAGCGGCGGGGCGAGCAATTGGGGCTGCGGCTTTCTCCCCACGATGTTCAGCGGCATTCCGTTTCGGCCGACGGGCGATCCGATCCTTTACCTCTCGAACCCGGCGGGCTTCGACGCCGACACGCAACGCGCTTCGCTCGACACGCTCGAGCGTTTGAACCAGCGGCAGTTCGCGGAGAACGGTGACCCAGAAATCACCGCACGCATTCAAGGCTATGAGATGGCCTATCGCCTGCAACAAAGCGCGCCCGATCTGATGGACCTCTCGCAGGAATCGAAGGCGACGCTGGACCTCTACGGAGTCGATCCGGCCAAGGCGAGTTACGCGCGGAATTGTCTGCTCGCGCGCCGGCTCATCGAGCGCGGGGTGCGGTTCGTGCAGCTTTTTCACGAAGCTTGGGATCAGCACGGCAACCTCACCAAAGACATCACGAAAAACTGCCAGGAGACCGACCGCGCCAGCGCCGCGCTGGTGCAGGATTTGAAGCAGCGGGGTTTGCTCGACGACACGCTGGTCATTTGGGGCGGCGAATTTGGCCGCACGCCGATGGTGCAAGGCGGCGACGACGGACGCGACCACCACAACCGCAGCTTCAGCATGTGGCTCGCCGGCGGCGGCGTGAAACGCGGGCTGACTTACGGCGAAACCGATGAACTCGGTTTCAATGTCGCCCGCGACCCGGTGCATATCCACGATCTGCACGCGACGATCCTCCACCTGCTCGGGTTCGATCACACCAAGCTCACCTTCCGCTCGCAAGGCCGCGATTTTCGCCTCACCGACGTCCACGGAAAAGTGGTCAAAGGACTGCTCGCGTGAGGCCAGCGCCGCCGCGACTTGCTCTCCAAACCTCCCATGAAATCCCTTCGCCACGTACTAATCGTTCTGCTTCTCCTGATCGGCTCCGGCCTGGCGCAGACACCGGAGGAGGCACTGGCTGATTACCGCGCGGAACTGGAACGCTGCCGCCAGGCACACGGCGGCAGTTACGATGTGCCCGACGTGAAGTTTTTCCTCTTTGGCATGGGCGCGAGGAGCAAATTGCTCTACCGCGACGGCGCTCTGTCCGAGGCGAAGAGTGGGCGCGTGCTGCGGCGCTGGAAGGTGCGGCGCGAAATCATTGTGCCGCCGGATTACGCCGTGCATCTCAAAACCGAAGACGGCGGTGGCGTCGTGCTGCGCGAGGATGCCGAAGCAGTGTGGATCGAGGAAGGCGGTCAGCGCACTGCGCTCGAAGGAACGAAGGCGCCGGTAAAGCTGCCGGGATTCGAGGGGAAAAAGTTTCCGCGCGTGCTGCGGGTGCTGAATCAGGAACTGCTTGTCAACATCGTTGAGGCCGGGCCGGTGCCCAATTTTTTTGTCTATGAAAAGCCTTGGTATCGCGACGCCGCGATGATGGCGCTCGCGTTGAAAGAGACCGGCAATCTCGACGTGCTGAAGCCTTGGATTCTCGGCTTGCGCGAGCCGTTCGACCGCAACAACAAGGGCGAAACTGAAGCGGACAATCTTGGGCAGGCGCTCTTCCTCGTCTCGCTCGTGTCCGACAAAGACCATCCACTCGTCGCGAAGGTGCTCGCGGAAATTCCGCGCTTTGAGAAGAGCGACGTGACTGGCAAATTCATCCTCGGTCGCTCCGATTTCGCCGATCATCCAGTCTATCAAACCAAGTGGCTGAAATACGGCCTCCGCGCGCTCGGCTTGCCCGACCCCTATGTCATCCCGAAAGTTGCGGACGGTTACAGCGCGCTGTTCTGGATGGATTACCGCGACCAGCACGTGGCCGGCAAAGACAGCGACGACCGCGGCGCTTATCCATATCTCGGCTGGGCCTGCGATCATTTTCACGGCACGAGGAAAAGCCCGCTGAGCAATCGCGACTACCCGCTCACTTGGGAAGCCCGCGCGAGCGAGGCCCACTACGACGGGCTGAGAATCCTCGCGCCGGTTTTCGCCGAAAAGAAGATTTCGCCTCCGCACACCTGGCATGCGGCGGAGGCGTTTCTGCTTCTACTCGGCGAATAAAACGCGCTGAAGTTCTCGCCTGACATGCCGATGAACCGTTCGTTTCTCGCCGTCTTCGTCTCGCTGTTTTCCGTGTGGCTTAGGCCGATGCCGGTGCGTGCGGCAGATGTGCCGGCGGTCCGGGCGGGGTGGAAAGTCGAATTGGTTGCGCGAACGCCGGAGATCAAACATCCGTCCGTGGTCTGTACGGCGCCAGACGGGCGCATTTTCGTGGCGGAAGATCCGATGGACATCCGCGAAGACACGCCGCCGGACGCGAAGAAGGGCCGGATCGTCTGCCTGCATCCAGACGGTCGGCGGACGATTTTTGCGGAGGGACTGCAGGCGGTGTACGGGCTGCAATACCTCGAGGGAAAACTTTACGTTTTGCACAATCCGCAGCTCACCGTCTTTCGCGACGAGCAGGGTGTGGGGCAGGATGCGCGGGACATTCTCACGCACACGCTGAAGGAGCCGTGGGCGCTCGGCTGGAACGATCACATTCCAGCCAATTTCAAGCTCGGCATGGACGGCTGGTTCTATCTGAGCGTCGGCGACAAAGGGTTGCTCGGATGCACCGGCACCGATGGCCGCAAGATCGATTTGCCGGGCGGCGGCATCGCGCGGTTTCGGCCCGACGGCTCGCAACTTGAAGTCTTCTCCACGGGCGTGCGCAACATCCTCGATGTGGCGCTCAACGCGGAAGACGAAATGTTCACTTACGACAACACGGACGAACACCAGTGGATGGGGCGCCTCACGCACATGGTCGAAGCGGGCGAATACGGCTATCCGCACGATTTCATTCCGCGGCGGCCGTACACGCTGTGGATGATGCACGACTTCGGCGCCGGCGCAGCGTGCGGCACGCTCTGCAACACGGATGATGCGTTGCCGGCCGCGATGAGCGGAAATCTGTTCCTCGCGGATTTCGGCAAGCGCCAGGTCGCGCAAGTGCAAATCGAGCGCGACGGAGCGACGTGGCGGATGGCGGGCGCGCAGGATTTGTTTCCAAATCCGCCGGATGACTTCCGGCCGGTGGGTCTCGGCTGGGCACCGGATGGACGCAGTTTTTACGTGTGCGATTGGCAATTTCGCGATCAGAAGGTGAATCGCGATCTGGGTCGTTTGTGGAAGGTCACGTGGGTCGGCGACAGTGCGGCTCCACCGCGGCCACATTGGTGGATTCCACTGGCTTCCGGGGAAAAGCGGGAAGTGCCGCCGTCCGAGTTGCTGGCGGCGCTGGCGCATCCGGCGCAGAGCGTGCGCCTCACCGCGCAGCGGGCGCTCGCCGCAAACGGGAACGACGCGACGAAGGATGCGTTACGCAATTTGCTTGTGTCCGCGGCAAGCCCGCCGCTGGCTCGCAGGCATGCGCTGTGGACGCTGGACAGCATCGACGGCGGAGTCTCGGCGCGTCAGGAAATCACCGCCTTGGCTGCGGGCGGGGATGACGCGCTGGCTAGCCAGGCGTTTCGACAGTTGAGTCAGCGGCGCGTCATCTCCGCAGGCGCGGCTGCGGAAAAAGGTCTGAGCGCGAGATCCGCGCCGGTGCGTTTTCAAGCCGCGACGGCAGTCGGGCGGCTCGGCTATAGCGCCGCTGCGGCGTCGGTCATCGCGCGACTCGGCGTGGAAGAGGATGCGGTGGTTCGCTACGCGCTGTTCACCGCGTTGCGCCGGCTGGGCGAAGCCGACGCATCCGTCTGGCCGCTCGTTGTGCAAGGCATCGAAGCACTGGATGCCCGCACGCGGGAGGGCTGCCGTTTTGCGCTGCGCAACGTTTGGTCGGAACGGCTGGTGCCACTGCTAGCCGAACGCGTGCACAATCAAACGCTCGCCGTCGAACTGCTCGCGGACACGGTCTTTCAGCCAAATCCGTGGCGCGGAGAGTGGGGTGCTTATCACCCCGCCAAACAGCCGCCGCCCGCCCGAACCGTCCGCTGGGCCGGGACGGATGCGGCCCACGCAGCGCTGCGTCTTGCGCTGGCCCAATCCCAGCAAGAGGAATCCCGTCGCCGCGCGGCGCAGGCGCTGGCTGCCGATTCCAACTCGACGCCCGCCTTGCGTGAGGCGCTGGCCCACGACGCAGCCGATTCGGTGCGCATCGCTGCCCTGAGTTCGCTCGTCGCGTTGAAGGACGGAGAGGTTTCGGGACTCGTCGCGCATTTGCTGGGCGATGGCGGCGCCTCCGAGCCGTTGCGTCTGGCCTGCATCGGACACGCGGCATCGGTGCAACCGCCGCCGGTGGAAGCCCTGAAGAAACTGCTTTCACCTGGCACACCCGCCGCGCTGCGTCTCGCCGCCATTCCGGCGCTCGGGCAGTTGAAGGCCGCGCGCGAACCTCTGCGCGAACCTCTGCGCGAACTCCTGCGCACCGGCACGGGTGCGGAGAAACTCGCCACCGTCCAGGCGTTGGCGCGTTTCGCTGACCACGAACTCACGCCGGATTTTCTCGAAGCGCGCAAGAACGCTGAACTCACTCGCGGCGCTCTCCTCGCGCTCGCCGCCGCCCCGGATGTGCGGGCCACGCCGGCGTACCTCAATGGCCTCGCCGACTCCGATCCGGGCGCGGCTCAGGCTTCGCGAGAAGCACTGGGCAAACTGGGCGCGACCGCCATTCCAGCGATCGTGCCGCTGGCCGAATCATTGCCACCGACCGTGCGCGGAATGTTGCGCGACGTGTTCAAAGACGACGCCGAGGCGTTGAAACATCCGCTATTTACCCAACTGCAAACCACCAGCCCGGAAGCCTACGAAAAACACGCGGCGGCTCATCCCGGCGATCCGGTGCAAGGCCAGGCGATCTTTTTCGGAGCCGCCGGCACAGCGTGCATTGCCTGCCATCAGGTTGCCGGCTTCGGCGTGGCACTCGGGCCTGATCTTACGTTGGCGGGGAAACAATTTTCGCGGAAGGAAATCGTGGAAAGCATTCTCTATCCGAGCCGCGTCGTCCGCGAAGGATACCAGCAGTTCGCGGTGAAGACGACGGACGGTCGGGAGGTCGTCGGATCGATGAAGGCGGACACCGGCGAAGGAATCACGCTCGCCGATCTCGCCGGGCAGACGACACTCATTCCGCGGGTGCAAGTGGCCGATCGGCACGCGCTCAATATTTCGCTGATGCCCGAAGGCCTACACGCCGGCCTCACTCCGGAGCAATTCAGCGATCTGGTGGCCTACGTCGCCTCACGTCGCAGCGATCCGCGCACCGAGCCGGTGCCGCCGCTGCCGTCGGGATTTGCGCCGCTCTTTAACGGACACGATCTCGCGGGCTGGCGGATGACCGACATTAACCGCCGTCATTGGAAAGTGATCGAAGGCCGCATCGAGCACGACGGCGTCGAGGGCGACTTGTGGAGCGAGCGGGAGTTTGGCGACTTCACGCTGCACCTCGAATGGCGCTGGCCGGGTCAGCCGACGCTCACCGATTTGCCGATCATCACGGCCGAGGGCAAGGAGACGAAGGAGATGGCGCGAGTGCTCGATGCGGGCGATAGCGGCGTGTTCCTCCGCGGCTGGCGCAAGGCGCAGGCGAACCTCTTCTGCTACCCGGTCGGCAGTGGCGAGTTTTGCGAATACCGCGAAGACAAGGCGCAAACGCCGGATTTCGCGCGCCGGGTCACGCCAAAGAAGCGGGCGGACGCCCCGGTTGGAGACTGGAACGTCATGCAAATCGCCGTGCAGGCCGATCGAGTGACGGTGGTCTTGAATGGCGAAGAAGTGATCAGCCAAGTCGCGCTTTCTGATCTACCCGCGCGCGGCCCGATCGGCTTCCAGCACGAGCACGGCCGAATTCAATTCCGAACCGTGGCGGTGAAGGAACTTTCACCGAAGTAATTTCCTTCGCGACGGTTGTCATCTTGCTCGCGCCACCGAGCGCCTTTTTCCACCTGCACCCATGAAAAAACCCCACGTCTTTCTGTCCCTTATTGTCTTCGCCGCCTCGGCTTACGCGGCTCCCGTGAATGTGCTGCGGAATGGCTCGTTCGAGGGGGCGCTGCTTTACTGGCACAACATCGATCCGCAGCAGCACACGCTGGTCAAGGATGCGAAGGTCGGGGAGCACGCGCTCCGCATCGCGAAGGGCAATGTGATGAGTGCGCCGTTTGTGGCCGAACGCGGTGCCGAGATGACGGTTTCCTTCTTTGTGAAGGGCGAGAAACCGGGGCGCGTGGGCGTGCAGATGCCGCCGAGCGCGCGCGAGGTGGGGCAAAAGGCGAAACGGCTCTGGATGCGCGAAGCGGAGCAGAGCGCGGAAATCGGCACCGACTGGCGGCGCGTGTCTTTCACGTGGAAAGCCGATGTGCCGCAGGATGGGTTCTGGCCTGAGCCGCATTATCTCGTGCAGATCGGTGGGCACGATCAGCCGATCGTCGTTGATGGAGTGAGCGTCGTGGTGGGCAAGGATAGCGCGACGGATTACTTGCCGCGGCGCGAGGTGGAAGTGGTGGCGGAATGCACAAATCTGCCCGGCTGGGACGGCGCGGCGGGCAACGCGTTTGAGAAAGGTGCGACGGCCGAAATCGCGGGGTATTTTTCCAATCCGACCAATCGTGAAATCAAGATTGCCGCGCTGTGGGAGTTGGTGGACTACGAAGGCGACGTGGTCGTCTGGCCGGTGACGACCATGCAACTCACCTTGCCGCCGGGGAAAACGGTGAGTCGCGCGGTGAAGATGCCGTTGAGTCGAGTGGGTTTCGTGTTTGCTCGGGTGAAAGCGGTAGCGGCGGCGAGCGGTCGCGAGGTGATCGACAAATCTGATTTCCCGCTCACGTCGTTGCCGTATGCGAAGGCGGCGACGAAGCCGGATTTTCGCGAACGCTTCGGCGGCTCATTCGCGGGCGGAAAACAGATGCTGCGGAAACTACAGCGTATCGGCTTTGGCTGGACGCGCTGGTACCCGGAAACCAAGTGGCATTATTTCCAAAAGCAGGCGGGGGCACCTTTCGACTGGCATGAGAAAGAGTTCTCGCTCGCGCATCAGCACGGCATTTCGCAGCACGTCGTGCTTTACGGCTGGCCGCCGGGACTGATGGACAAAGAGCACAGTGGCCAGCCGCTCCCACTGGATATGAAATGGCCGGCCAACGACCAGCGCTGGCAGGACCTGACGATCGAAACTGCGTGGGACAAATACGTAAAGGCCGCGGCGGCGCATTTCAAAGGCAAGTCGGTCATCTTCGAGATCGAAAACGAGCCGGAGTTCGACAAGTGGGAGCAGCACTATCCGGAATATGCGCAGTTCACTATCCGCACGGCGCGGTTGCTCAAGCAGACCGATCCCGCCGCGAAGATCATGGTCAACAACGTCTATGGCATTCCCAGCCCGGTGAACGCGGCGTTTTTCAAGGCGGGGGGGTTGAAGCATATCGATGTTGTCTCGTGGCACGACTACCACGCCGGTTGGCTCACCGATGCGCAAGGCGTCAAGCGCATGAAACAGAACATGGACGAAGCCGGCGGAAAGCATGTCGAACTGTGGTTCAACGAAGGCTGGGCCTATACCAATACCGCGGTGGACGAGCCGCTCGCCTGCACGCACCTCACCGCCGCGCAGAGCACAAATGCGCACGCCTGCTCAGTCGCGGAGATGACGATCGCGGGCCAGGAAAAGACGATCCTTTTTCACCTCGGCTACGAAGACCACGGGCAGAGCTTTTGGGATTACAGCGGGCCGGGACAGATGCTGTGGGACTGGTATGGTTACCCGTTGCCGCTGGTCGCGATGTGGAATGTGCTCAATCACCACATCGGTATCAGCGACGAGATCGGCTTCATTCGTCCGCCCGGCGCGAACTTCTGCATTTTTCAGGATCAGCGAAACGGGCGCGGAGTGATGATCGCGTATGCGGATCGCGAGGCCAAAGCCGACGTGACGGTGGAATTGCCGAACTTTGGGGGAGCGCTCATGGCCGAGGACATCATGGGCAACAGCGGCACCGCGCCGCAGAAGCTGACCCTAAGTAAGACGGGCCGACCGGTGGTGCTCTACGCCAGTTCAAAAACGGCTGGCTCGGTTTTCCTGGAAAAACTTGCCCCGCTTGATCGCAAGCACGCCAGCTTTGTCACCACTGCCCCCGGCGCTGCGCCAACGTGGAAACTCCCACCCGCTTGGGAGGGCAAAAGCAAAGGCGCAAGCGATGGCAGCGTCGCGCTGGCGAACGGCAAACCAATTTGGAAACTCGAACAGCTCTGGCCTGCCGATTGGAAGAAGCGCGAAAACTTCCGCCCGATGACCTGGACCGGCACCGAGTGGAATGTGCAGGAAGGCGGTTTCGGCGGACAGCCATCGGCCAACTTGAAGGACGGTGCGCTGGCGTTGAGCACGCGCGCCCCGCATGGACCGGACAACGACCGCCACCTGCGCACCGCGGGGCTCACGTTCGTGGTGCCGAGCGCGGGCACGTATGCGCTGCACGGCTCGGTGTGGTCGCGCTCGTGGGACAGCAAAAACAAAACGAGTGTCCATTTCCTCAAGAAGAACGCGAGCGGCGTCGAGAAACTCGGCAGCATCAGCGTGCCGCACGACGGCGAGACTTCGCTCGAAGGCCAGAGCTTCGCGCTTGCCGCGGGCGACGAGTTGACGCTGCTGCCGCAGGTGGACGGCATGTTCGCGGGCGCGGAAGCGCGGCTCAAAAATTTTTCCATCTCGCTCGGGGGCGCCAAGGCCGCCGTGACCGCTGGCTACAAACTCCCCGCGACGTGGGACGGCCAAGAAAAAGGCAGCGCGGCGGGCAACCCGGCCCTCGCAAATGGTCAGCCAATTTGGCGGCTCGACCGGCTGTTTCCCGAGGATGCAATCATGACCGCAAACTATGCGCCGATGATCTGGGACGGGACCCGCTGGGCCGCGCCCGACCACACGCACGCCGGGCATCCGAGCGCGGAAGTGGCCAACGGAAAGATCAATCTCGCGGCGATGGGACCGTGGAATGGCGGAGACCTGAATTTCGCGAAAATTCCGGTGCTCGCCTTCGTTGCGCCGCGGGCGGGCATCTACAAGATCACCGGCACCGCCAGTGCGAAGCCGTGGGAAGGCGGCGCAAAGACGTTCCCGCTTTCGTTGCGCAAAAAGGACGCGCAACGCGCGGCGGAGGTGAAAATCTTACAGCTCCCGAAGGACGGGACGCCAGTGCCTTTCACCGCGGAAGTCGAACTCACCACCGGCCACGAACTGCTCTTCGTGCCGATGCTCCAGGGACTTTACAACAACGCGACTAATCTCAGCATCGAGGGCCTCACGATTGAGGCCCAATAGCTCGGTAATTCCAGACACTCATCCAAATGGCCTTTCCTTCTCTCATCCGTCGCTGCCTTGTGGGGCGCCACTACGGGGTTTTCGAGCTGGGAGATCAACGACGCGACGTGGCATCCGAAGGATCCGAAAATTGCATGGTTCGGCACGCTGATGGGTCCCTACAAAAGCAGCGACGGCGGGGATGCCAAAGGCCGTCTCCTCGCCTGCGCGCCCGAGGGCGAGCGCGGCGGCCAGTGGCGCTGGGACGGCTCCCAGCCGGACGGTCAGCGTTGGACGCGTTTGTGGGAGGATCGATGGGTGAGCAATGTCGCCGTCGATCCCGCCGAGCCGCAGCAGCTTGCGATCATCACCAACCAGAATCCTTACACTGAGCTCTCGCAGGCCACGGGCGTTTGGCTGAGCCCCGATGGCGGCACGACGTGGTCGCAGGCGAATGCGGGCCTCGCGATGCTCCGCGGTGTCGCGGTGGCGTTTGATCCCTTTGACACGACGCAAATCATCGCCGGCACGATGGGCAGTGGCTTTTACAAAATCACCTGGCCGGCCGGTGCGGTGCCCCCCGGGGAGCGTAAAAACTATCGTCATATTGACGCCGACACGAAGTTTACCGCCGTGGCTGAAGACCGAAAAACGAAGCCGTAGCTCGTGCTCAGAAACGGCAGCATGACTCAGGGCGCCAGACGGCACCCGGATCCAGTGGGGTTTTAATCGATACAGCGCTGGCTGGGACGGTAGGCCAATGTTCAATGGGCAGGCGAGCGGCTGTTCTTTAAGACCACGCAAACCGACCAAATCCACTGCGTGCGTCCGCTGCTCGGCATCCCGGCGCGATGGGTCGCGGAGTTCACACACGTCGAACCGGAAAAATTCTTCGTGGATGAGCAACGCATCGGCCCCTACCGCATCTGGCACCACGAACATCAGTTCAGGGAGCTCGACGGCGGGCGGGTTGAGATGAAAGACCGGGTCACCTACTTCCTCCCTTTCGGGCCGCTGGGCAACCTCGTGCATCCCTTTATTGTGAAGCCGCAACTCGTAAAGATCTTCGCCCACCGCGAGAAGGCCGTGAACGAGCTTTTCCTTTGAGCCCACGAGATTACATCGAAGGAAGTCAGCGACCGAGCAGGTAGCTCCACGGCATGAGCCACGGCCAAACCAGCACGATCGCGAGGAAGGAACCGGCGATTCCCCACGGGATGAGCCGCCACTTACCACGCACAGCCAGCGGCAGCACATACACCAGCAGCCATAGGCTTTTGTAAATAAGCTGGAGCAACAGCACCGGGCTGTAGCGCAGCGGTTCGCGCAGGCCGAGGGCCGACAGGACCAGGATGGCCGTCCAGAGCGCGCCCACGAGCACGCGCCATCCTGCGCTTTCGGGAAACTTCGCCTGATCGGTGTGATAGAGCCGCAGCATTGTCGGCACGGCGATGGGCAGCAGCAGCGCGATATTCGCGAGGTAGGCGATCTGGATCGCGGTCATCATTTCTCGGCAAGCAGCGGCGACGCGCTCACGCCAGCGAGTATCCGCTCAATCTGCACCCGATGGATGCTCAAATGTCCGCCCGAAAGCGCGTGCCAACCGGCGGCGTTCAGCGGGCCGAACCACGGGTGCGCATAGCGCACGCGGTTATTCAGGTTGGGCGCTTCTGCTACGGTCGCCAGCAATTCGTCACAGGATTGTTCATACTCGGCGAGGACCGCGTGGGTGACATCGGGACTCGGCTTCACGTCGGCCGTGCTGGCTCGACCCCGCGGCACGCTGCCATTGGTGAGGGCGCGGATCACGCGCACTAAGGAGTGATGCACGACGGGCAGATGATCGAGCGTCATCCACACCGACCAGTATCGGCTACTGTCTTCCAAGCCGTACGGGCGGGAGATCAGGACACGCTCGCCGTCTTCGTCATCACATGGTTCGTGAAGCACTTTGGAAAGGAAGCCGTCGCTGCCAGCGGCATCGCCACGCGCATCTAGCAGATCGCCTTCAAGCCCGCCATCGGCCTGAATGCCGCCGCGCTCAGCATTGTCGGCCAAAATCATGGCATCGGAGGAAGTGAAACGGATGGTGAGCGTGGCACGAACGCCAAAGATCGGAATTCGGCGCGTCCCCACTCTGCGGTTGAATCGTTGATCTGAGGATGACTCTTGATCAAATGGAGCTGGCCCGCAGCCGTCTGCGGCTCGGCATCGCCAACGTCGGCTTTTGGGTGCTGGCCGCGTGCGGCGGGCTCTACTGGGTCGCGAGCCTCGGCGGCAACTTGATCGACTCGCGCTTATGCGTCCTCATCGGGGTTGCAGCGATCATGGCTCAAGCGGTGTTCGATTTCATCGGCGGCTGGTGGTTGATGCCGCGCCCTCGGCCAACCGCGACCGTTTTCTTGCGCCGCTGGTTGCCCGGCGCTCTCGGCCACACGCTGGTGCTGGCGGGCGTGGGGCTGCTCAGCTACGCGAGTTTCGTAATTAGCTCCGGATTCGCGCTCGCCGTCCTGCTGGCGTCGGTCGCGCTCGCGCTGGGGCGAAGTCATCTCCTGGGGATGATCGGCGGAGCATCGTTGTCGAACATCACTCGCGGCGGGCAGAGCGAAATTTCCGCAGTGGTGGACGACCCGGCGTTCACCGGCGGGATCGTCGGATTCGGGCGTCGTGCCTTGAGCGTGCTGCCTGCCAGTTGGCGGGAAAGTTTGCCGAAATCGGAACTCGCCGTGGAGTCGCTTCGACGGGAGTGGCAGATCTCGAATGGCCTGCCAGGGCGCGCCTTTCTCGTGGTCCTGAGCTGGAATCTTCTGGGCGCATCGGTCGGAACGATCGCCTTGGAACTGGCCAAACGCGCGCCCGCCGAGGCGCTGCTCGGACACGCCTGCTGGATGACCCTGTGGGCTTTTGCCAGCCTGCTGGTGCTGCCGGTCTTGAGCCGCAAAGCTGTCTTCGCCGCCGACCGCGCCGCCGCCGATTCCGGGCTCGAGGCGCGTGCGTGGATCACGCGCTTTCCCACGCTCACCGGCGAGGACGGCAGCGCAAGCGGCGCCGTGCAGACCATCTTCTACCCGATTCCATCAGCGGCGATGCGTCTGCAAGCACTGGACCGTGCCCCGGCGGGTTTCGTGCCCGGCAATCTGGCCCGGAGCAACCTTTACTACTCCTGGGCGACGCTCACACTTTTAGGCCGCGCCGTGCACTGCAATGTCGGCCGCCCGGCCCTCTGGGTTTTTCCTCCATCGGCGTGAGCGACCCGGCTCAACCTCGCAGCCATGCCCCGACGAAACCTGCGGCTCTTTCTTCAAATTCTCCCATGAACCTTGGCCACGTTTGCCGCGCCGCTTTGCTCGCCGGACATTTTTTCATCATGAACCAAGACGCTGCTGCTGAACCCCTCGACGCCTATCGCTGGAAAAATCGCCTGATCATTGCATCGGTTCCGCCCGGAGAAGCCCGCGATCAGCTCACGGCTGCGCTCGCCGCGACTCGCGCGGAGATCGACGAGCGGGATTTGAAAGTGGTCGATGTTTCACCGGGATCGGCGCGCATTCCAGGCACCGTCCGGCTCGATCCGAAGCAGACGACCGCGCTGCGGGAGAAGCTCAAGCTGAGCGCACGGGAGACGAATGCGGTTTTCATTCTCATCGGAAAAGACGGCGGCGAAAAGGCGCGCCAGCAAGGCCCGCTGAAGCTCGCGAGCTGGTTCACCCTCATCGATGCAATGCCCATGCGCCGCGACGAGATCCGTCGCGAGGGAAAAAGCCGGGAATGACGCCGCGGAAGAAACGGGTCCTCATCGTCGGCGGTGGATTGGCCGGCCTCGCCTGTGGCGTCCGGCTGCACGAAGCCGGCGCGCAGCCGGTGATCGTCGAAGCAAGCGACGACGTGGGCGGGCGCGTGCGGACCGACGTGGTCGACGGCTTCCGGCTGGATCGCGGGTTTCAGGTCTATCTGGACGCTTATCCGGAAGCCGGAAAATTCCTGAACCTGCCGCGCCTCGATCTGCGCCCGTTCAAGCCGGGCGCACTCGTTTATCTCGATGGCCGTCTGCACCGGGTGATGGACGTTTTTCGCGACCCGAGCCATTTGCTCGCCAGCGCGCTAGCGCCCGTCGGTTCACTCGCCGACAAGCTGCGGGTGGCAGCACTGAAGTGGCGCATCAGCCGCTCGACCCTCGAACAAATCGCCGCCCGCGAAGACCTCACGACCGAAGCCTATCTCCGCCGCGCGGGCTTCTCGCGCCGGATGATTGACGTGTTTTTCCGCTCCTTTTACGGCGGCATTTTTCTGGAGAGAGACCTCCGCACTTCGAGCCGGATGTTTGAGTTCACATTCCAAATGTTCTCGCGGGGAAGCGCGACCCTGCCCGCGCAGGGCATGCAGGAAATCCCGCGCCAGCTCGCCAGCCGCTTGCCGGCGGACGCGATCCGTTGTGGCGCGCGGGTGACGGAAGTTCAGCCGGGAAAAATCAAACTCGCGTCTGGCGAATCTCTCGAGGGCGATGCCGTCGTCGTCGCCGCCGATGCCACGACCGTCGCGCGGTTGATCCCCGGCCTCGTGACCAAAGAGCCCGACTGGCGCGCCGTCACCGGAATTTATTTCGCTGCGGGAAAATCACCGCTGCGCGAAGCCATCATCGCCCTCAACGGCACGGGCCGCGGCCTGGTCAATAACGTCTGCGTGCTCTCCGATGTCGCGCCCGGCTACGCGCCGCCGGGCCAGGCGCTCATCTCCATCTCCGTCCTCGGCACGCCCGCGGTCCCGGATTTTGAAACGCAGATCCTCACGGAACTCGAACCCTGGTTCGGACCGGAAGTGCGCGGCTGGCGGCACCTCCGCACCGACCAGATCGAGCGCGCCCTGCCAGAGCAGCCGCCCATCGCTGGACCGCTCGGACCGTGCTTTCGGGAAATCGACAGCTTCTTCGTGTGCGGAGATCACCTCACCAGCGCGTCCATCGAAGGCGCGATCCTCTCCGGCCTCCGCACCGCGGACGCCCTCCTCGGCTAACCAGCCCCTCGCTGCGTGGGGCTGGGGAATTTGCCGCGCTGGCCCGCCGCTCCCTTGACCCAGCCCGAGAGTCGCACGCGTTCCACCAGGGCCATGTGCGGAACGGTCAGGGCAGCCAGGCCGACGAAGACCAATTGAATGACCCGCGCGTCGAGCGATGTGCCACCGAGGAAATGCCAGGCGGCCGCGGATGCGACCAGCACGCCGAGCATGGGCAGTAACGCGGCTCCGAGGATGAGGCCGGGCGAGGATCGGCCCGAGTAGTTGATCGTCCGGATGATATGGCGGGCGCTGTGCATGCCGCAGAAGAAAACAACGAAGGAGAACAGCGGCGGCGCGAGGACCGCGAGAAGGCCGACCGATCCCATTTCCAAAGCCGTCAGCCTATCCGTTCGCGCCCGATGCGCGGCGGCGAGAAACAGCCCGATCAGCCACGGCCACGAAAGGAGACGCAACCATGGGACCACGAGGGCCGCCACATCGTCCCCGGCGAGCAACGAAAACAGGCGCGCGATCTCGACCGAGTGGAGTGCGGCGGGAAGAACGACCACTGCGCCGCCGTAGAGCACGCGCGCCGGCCACGGCGTTCCGGTGGTGGGATCCCCGGAGAAGTGCGCCGCAGAGATGACCAGAAACCCGAGGAGGAACAGCGTGGGTTGCAGACGCCACAGCCCCACGACGAGCATCGCCAGCAGGAGGTAGATGGCTCCAAAGCGCAGCCAATCCCGGAGCGAGCGAATCCCGTAAAGCTGGCGGGCAAAGATGGTGTCGAGCGCGCCATGGGGCACGCCGAGGACGACGATGAGAGCGGCGACGACGAGCAATTCGATCCTCGAGCCCGGCGGCCCGATGGCCGTTGCCGCGAGGGCGAGCAGAAGTGCGCCGAGGCTGAAAACCAGTCCCTGGATGCGCAGGGCATTCATCCGCTGCGACCTCCCGCGGGTGCGAGGGGGCGTGCCGCGAGCCCGCCGGGGATTTCCCGCAGGAAAGGCCACGCCGGGAGCGCGAGGGCGATCGCGACGCAGTCCGCAAACGTCGCGCAGTCGCTCATGAAGCGCACGATTCTACCGGGATTTTTCATGGCAAAAAGTGCGAGAAAAAGATCGGACGCGATCTCGGGCCGGGCGTGAAGGACGCGGAGAAAAAGAGTATCCATGGCCCGCATCCGCCAGGGATCGGGAGGATGCGCGACGGGTTGCTGCCCGGATGCGAGCGCCTCGGCACAGGCGTCCGCCCAGCGTTGAATCCGCTGGAAGGCGAAACCGGACGCGGGTCTCGCCCCGCCCGCTGCCACTCCTGCGCGGACGTAGGTAACGTCGGGACTGGGAGCAGGGGCCGCCTGACCCATGGGAAGAATGCCGTGTTCGGACCGGAGCACGGAGAAACCCGCACCATCGACCTGCCGCGCGATGCCGGCATCGAGTTCCGCGGCGAGATCGTCCGGGCCGAGCGGGTCCGGCGCGAAGACGGTGGCCTCGACGAGGGCGCGATGCGGCGAGACCGGGAGCACGTAGAGAAATGAGGTCCGGCCATTTCTGGTCGGCAAAAAATTCATCAGGGTGGCGGAGTCCGGATCGAAGCGGGCGGCGTCGCATTCGATCTCCTGACCGGAAAAGGACTGCCATAAAGATGCCGCGCCGCGTTCCGGGCTCCGGCCGGGGCGGGTATCGACAATCATCTTCGCGCAGCGCTGCCCCGCGGTGGTCTCGATCCACCAAAGGTCGCCGTCCTTCCGTGGCTCGGACGTGATGGTTTCGCCCATCGCTAGTTCGACGCGAGGTGCTTCCACGATCGCCTCGACCGCTGCGGTGTAGAAGGTCTCCGCCGGTATCATCTGATACGGCGTCGCGCGGCAATCCACCGTGACGCGGCGATCCGCAGTCGCGAGAGACACCGTCGTCCAACGATGCCGTGCGAGGTGACTCAGCCGCGCCGAGCCAGTGCCCCAGAAGCACCAGGTCCGGTCGTTGGTATAGCGCGTCCGGCTTTCGATGACGACCGTGCGCGGGCTGCGCTCGCGGAGATTGGCGAGCCGCATCGCCAGACTCAGGCCGGCACAGCCGCCGCCGAGGATGATGATGTCGGTGTTAGTCAGCATGGTTTCACTCCGATGCAGGGCAACCCGCGCAAGGCAAGGTGCAAGGTTGCGTTATGCGACGATGGCTGCCGCCAAAATGATTTCCTCAAGGGCGCACTCAAAAGCGCGCGAGCGGTGAGCGCCGCTTTTTCGCGATTGCTCACCACGACGCGACCGAGCCAGAAAGCGCAATCGCGGGCTCGCAGCCGCCATCCAATCGCCCGATAGACGCGCGCCGCGACGAGAATGCCGCAGCGAGCCCGGAGCGGAAGATAGGAAAGGCCGGCTTCACCGCTGACATAGTAATGATCCGCTTTCTCCAGCAGTGAAGCCACGCACTCGCGGAGGCGGGGACGAAGACCTTCGGCGGGCGCGATCAACTGCTCCGGGCCTGCGTCGCAGATCATGGACGCGGGAAGATAGCGCCGGCCGAGGGCTGCATCCTCCGCGATGTCCCGGCAGATATTGGTCAGCTGCATGGCGATCCCGAGATCGACGGCATGGGAATAAGCCGCCGGGCTGTGCACATCGAGCACCCCGCACATCATCACGCCGACCGTTCCCGCCACTCGATAGGCGTAGCGCAGGAGAGCCGCCTCATCGGGAATGCGCACGGGATCAAGATCCGAGACGAGTCCCTGGATCAACTCCAGCAAGATGCCCGGCGCAATCCGACACTCCGTCATGAGGCGGAGCCCATCGTTGAGCACTGGGTCGGAGGATTCGCCCGAGGCGATGGCCTGGCGGGCGGCGGCGAGATTCGCCCGTGCGGTCTCGATCGATGCCGCTTCGTCGGCGAGATCGTCGAGGTGGCGGCAGAATCCATAAAGCCGCGTCGCTCTCGCGGCGTGGGTTTTTCCGAGAAGCCGCCGCGCCCAATGAAAGCTGCGTCCCTTCGCGGCGAGCGACGCATCGGCGGCGGCGAGTGCTTCGGGCGCATCGATCGCCGTGCTCATGTCGTCGCTACCGCGGGGATGAGCGCGTCCACGACTTTCGCCGAGCAGAGCACGCCGGGCAGTCCGGCTCCCGGATGCGTTCCCGCGCCGGTGAGGTAGAGATTTTTGATCCCCTCCGCCCGATTGTGAAAGCGGAACCAGGCCGACTGGCGGAACAACGGCGCCACGGAAAATCCCGCACCATGGACGCTCAGGTAATCGCTGCGAAAGTCTTCCGGCGTCTTGAAAAAATCGGCGGTGATCGTCGCGGCGAGGCCCGGCAAAATCGTGCGGTCAAGCGCCGCGACGATGCGGTCCCGGAGACGCGGACCCTCGATCTCCCAATCAATCTTCGCCTGTAAGTTAGGCACCGGGCAAAGCACATAGAAGCTATCGCCACCCGGTGGGGCGAAGGTCGGATCGGTGGCCGTCGGGCGATGCAGGTAAAGGGAGAAATCCTCAGCGAGGATCTTTCGGTGGAAGATGTCGTCGAGCAGTTCGCGGTAGCGTGGTCCCATCCAGATGGTGTGATGAGCCACCTCGGGGTAAGTGCGCGTCGTTCCAAAATAGAGAACGAACAGACCCATCGAGTAATGCGCGGCCGCGAGTTTCATCCGGGTCGAGCGAGCCTGCACCGCGGGTTTGATCATGCGGCGGTAAAGATGGGCGGCATCGGCATTCGAGACGACCACATCCGCGGTGAGCACCTGACCGTCAGTCAGCGTCACTCCTTTCGCGACCCCGCTTTCAATGTTCACCGCATCGATCGTCGTGTTGAGGGTGATTTCAATGCCTTGCCGCTCCATCAGCGCACCCAAGGCGCGGGTAATCGCGGCCGTGCCGCCCATCGCGAAGTGGACCCCATGCGCGCGCTCCAGAAAGTGGATCAGCCCGTAAATGCTGGTGGTGTCGAACGGATTGCCACCCACCAGCAGCGACTGAATCGAGAAGGCTTGCCGGAGCTTCGGACTGGTCAAATGGCGCGACACCATTCCCCAAACGGTCTCGTAATTGCGCAGCCCGATCAGTCGCGGGATCTGGCGGACCATCGTCATGAAGCGGTCGAACGGGAGCGCGGACAACTCCGTGAAGCCGACGTCGAAGATGCGCTTCGAGTGGGCCAGCAGCGCACGGTAGCCATCGCAGTCCCGCGGCTCGATGCGGGCGATCTCCGCCAATGTTTCCTCCAGCGTGCCGCCGTAGTCGAAGTGGTCACCGTCAGCAAAGTGGAAGCGATACCACGGCTTCAAAGGAACCAAGTTTACATGGTCGGAAAAGCGCTCGCCGAAGAGTGCGAACAATTCCTCGAACAAGAACGGCGCGGTGATGACGGTCGGGCCGGCATCGTGGCGGAAGCCTTCGCGCTCGAAGATCTGCGCGCGACCGCCCAAGTGAGCGCAGCGATCGATGAGCATGACGCGATATCCTTTGGCGCGCAGTCTGAGCGCGCCCGCGATTCCTCCGAAACCGGCACCAATGACGAGGGCTCGCATCGGAGTAGGTTGCGGGAACCTAGAGCCGCCGGCAGAGCGCCAGCGTCAGTTCCCGCAGATATGCACCCGACCCGTTCGGGAGACGGTCCGCGGATTCCACTGCGGTGCGAAGATGCCGCAGACCGATCTTCCGCGCCACCGAGTTCGCGTTCGCTCCGTAGCCCGCGGCTTTCAAGACCAGGATGGCGTTGACCGCGCGCGGCCCAGCGTCGCCGCCCGCGTCACTTTCGACATCCTCCATGTCGTCCACGATCTGATAGCTGATGCCAAAGGCCTCGGCCGCGCGCCGCGCTTCGACCATCCACTCTCTCTTTCCGGACGCCGCAAAGGCCATCTCCAGCGGCAGGCTGAGCAGCGCGCCGGACTTCCCGATGACGATCTTCTCATACACCTCCATGTCAGCGACTTGCTGTCCCCTCGCCGAGAGTTCGGCGCATTGGCCGCGGATCACCATGGCAGTGCGCGCATGGACCAACGCGAGCAGGTCGGGCAAAAGGCAAGCGTCGCTGAAAGCCGCGAGCGCCCCGTAAGCAGCGGAGAGGAGCAGATCGCCAGCGCAGATCGCCACCTCGTCGCCATAGGCAGCCCAGATCGTCTGGGTGCCGCGCCTGATTCTTTCACGGTCTTGCACGTCGTCATGCACGAGCGACGCGTTGTGCAAAAGTTCGACGGTCGCGGCGATCGCGATGGAATCTACTCTCGGGAGACCCAGTGCCGTGCCCGCACGAAGCGCTAGGCGGGCCCGGATCCTTCGACCACCCGCAGCCAAGTGATCGACGGCGGCTCGAACGGAGTCCGAAGGCAACTCTCCCTCCGTGCTTTCGTCGCCGGTGACCAGGCAGCGCATCATTTCCTCCACCTGATCGAGCGAACCCTCGGAAGCTGCCGGTGGTGAGCCACGAGCTTGAAGGGATGAAGTGTTCATAAGGAAAGCTTGGAATAACATCATGGCCTGAGATCCGCCCCGGTAGCGATCGGGTTTCTGCTCACGAGCCGGGCGCTGGAGCAATGTGGCTTCCAACGCCCGGACTCACGAACCACCTTAACCTTTGGCAGGGATGGAGTGCCGATCGGTTTCGCTGACCGCTGCCGTCCAGATGATCACGCCAAAGGCGATCTTATTCACCACGTCCGCGAAGTTATAGGTCACATTGAGTAGCACCATGCTATCCGCGGAGCTCGCCCCAGTGAGGTAGCCGAGGAAATAGCCGATCGGGTAGATCGCCCAGCCCACCACTACGATCCAACGCATCAACTTGAAGGCAGACTGCACGGCTGGTGGCGCTGAGTTCGCATTGATCTTCCCCGCTTCGCCGAGAAAAATCTCCCAGAGAATAAATGCCCAGCCCGCCATTCCGATGAGGAATGCAAGCCAGGTATTCATGTATCCCGCCTCACCGACATAGCCGCCCACGAGCATCACAAACGTGCCGATTATCAAACGCCAGAACACGCCTGCCGGAACTTTGGTGATCGCCGAAAGAATCAGGTAGAACTCAACCATGAGCAGGGGAACCGTGATCAACCAGTCGATGTATCGAAACACGGTCGGCGTGTTACCCGTGGCTACCCATACATCGCGCATGTAGAAATAATGCGTGGCCGCCACCAGCGTCACCAGGCCGGAAACGGTCAAAGAAGTTTTCCATTTGGGAGCAACGCGCTGGATTTCCAGGAAGAAGAATGCGGTTGCCGCCACGAGGGCCATCGAGATTGTCCAAAAGGAGATCCCGACAATGTCGTTAGCTTGGAGAGTTATGTCACCAGCGGCGAAGACCTTGCTGGGTGCTAGCAAACCGAGCAGGGCCAAGGTGGCAATCTTTGGGGTCAAGGATCGTGAGTTTAGGTTCATAGGTTAAGAGTTGTATTGAGCTAGCTACGGATGGGCAAAGGTGTGTAGATGCGGGAAACTAATAGAAATGCCTGACTCAGGCTGGGGATTGGCGGAACAACGTTTTTGTCAGGAGAGCCTCGGCGGCAGCCCAGCCGGATAATGCCGCTCCTTCGACGCGCGGTCCGGCGAAGGCGTCGCCAGCGAGCACGAGCGGCGGCGACTGGCTCACGAGCACGCAGGGTTGTTCATCGACCTGCATGGGCTTGCTGTAGCGCCAGCCGTGGACTTGGAAAGTCTTGATCCCCGCGCCGAGCCATGGTGCAGCTTCGTCGAGCAGGCGCCGACCGCTCTCCTGCCGGTCACGATCCCAATGTGCCAGGCTGAACGCATGCGTGGCGTGAATGGTGACGGCGGGATCCGTGGAGATTCCTTTCAATTGGTTGTCCGCGATCCACGCGATTGGTCCGGCGGTGGGCGTGAGGCCGCCGGGGGGCGGGATGCGCGAAGGACCATCGAGCACGGCCAGGACGGCGAGGCAGCGCTCGTATTCGATCCCAGCGAGACGCGAGCGGGTCTCGAGCGAAAGTGGCACGCCACCCGCGTCGAGGAGCGCCAGCGATTGCGGCACCGGTGGCGTCAACACCACCGAGGCGGCGGAGAAGACTTCCCGCGTGTTTGTTTCCAAGCTCCACCGATCTGCCGCGCGTCGCAGCGTCACGATCTGCTTTTCCAAGCTCACCTCGAGACCGCGGGCGAGATGCTTCATCACGGCGGTCATCGTGGGATTGCCGCGCCAGCGAGGGTGCCCGTCCGCGTGTTCCGCGAATCCGCGGCACCATTCCTCGATCACCCCAGCCTGCCGCCCCTGCTCGAGCACGGCTGCAAATCGGGGATCGCGTGCCGTGATGAATTGCGCGCCATGATCGAAGGTTGCCGCCCCGATCCGCCGGCTCGCCATGCGCCCGCCCACGGCCCGACCTTTATCGAGGACGAGGACGCTGCGGCCAGCCCGTTGCAACTCCGCCGCTGCAGTCAGCCCGGCCATGCCCGCGCCGATGACCAGCACATCCACATCTTGAGTTGGCCCCTGCATTCAGTCTTTCATGTTTCACTCTATTCGCGCCGGGCGTAACGGAGGGCGCACCAAGATGATCGCCGCATCAGCAACTCCACACTCTCCCGAAGAGGCGCAGTGGCTCACCGCGCGGCTGCGACCGGCGGGAAGGCCCGTGATGTATCAACAGTGGCGCCACCTGCTTTTCCTGCACTGGGAATATTCGGCGGCGGCGATTCAGGCGACGCTGCCGGAGGGCTTGTTCGTAGATACCTTCGGCGGCAAAGCCTATCTCGGCGTCGTGCCATTTTTCATGCGCAACATTCGCCCCCGCTTCCTGCCCGCGGTGCCAGGCATCTCGCATTTTATGGAGCTGAATCTGCGCACCTACGTGCATGACCGCGCGGGGGTGCCGGGTGTGTGGTTTTACTCGCTTGATGCGAATCAGTGGCTCGCGGTGAAAATCGCGCGCCGGTTTTTCCATCTGCCCTACGAACACGCGAAGATGGGATCTAGCCGCACAGCGGAGGGCCGCATCCGCTACGAATCGCTGCGCACCGGCAACCGGGCAAACGGCAGGAGTTGTCTTTTTGAATACGCCCCCGGCGCAGAGTTGCCGCTGCCGGCGCCGGGCTCGCTGGAGTTCTTTCTCGTCGAGCGCTACCGGCTCTATTCCAGCGCGCCCGATGGTCTCCGCCGCGGGTCCGTTTTCCATCAGCCGTATCCGCTCTGCCGCGCTGAGGTGGCGGCGTGGGATGAACACCTTCTGACGCTCGACGGCTTCATCCCAACGGGCCGCCCGCCGGATCACATCATCATGTCGCGCGGCGTAGATGTGACGATCTTTCCGCTCGAAGTCGTTTGAGATCACGGGTTGGCGGGGGGTGGCTGCGGTCGGCGTGAAAGCATCCACATGGCCCCTGCGGGCGAATCAGTTTCAGCGCTTGTGAAAGTTTTCACAAGCGATCCGCTCAACGGAAACCTCTTTGCTCTCATGCTCGCGCTCATCTTCCTCGTCCTGCTCGGAATCCTCGGTTCCGCTCTCCTGATGTTTTGGTGGGCGGCCTCGGTCGGTCAGTTTGAGAATATCGAAGACGGAGCGCTCGCGGTTTTCGACACGGACGAACCGGCCGGCCAGACGACCGATTCGTTTCCCGATCCGCGCCGATGAAGACCGCTTCATTGCCCTACGTCGAACATCATCGGGAATCCCTGGATCAGGGCGTCCACCTCCGGATCGAAGTGGACCGCGCGGCGCGCGCGCCCATCACCGCATTTTTTGTCACGGCGGTTTTCTGGCTGTTGCTCGGCTCGATGCTCGCACTCGTTGCGTCGATTAAACTCCACACTCCCGGTTTCCTTGCGGACGCGGCGTGGTTGACGTTTGGCCGGGTGCGTCCAGCGCATCTCGATACGGTCATTTACGGATGGTGTTCGGCGGCTTGCATCGGAGTCGGATTGTGGATGACCAGCCGCCTGTGCCGTGCGCCGATTCGGCACCAGCGGTTGCTCCTTGGCTCGGCGTTACTTTGGAACATCGGAAACGCGATGGGGCTCGTGGGCGTGCTTGGTGGCTGGAGCACTTCGGTGGAATGGCTGGAGTATCCTCCGGTCGCGGGCCTCGTGCTGATGGCTGCGTTTGTGCCTGTGATGATCGAGGCGGTGAGCATGGTTCGGCGACGCCAGCCGGGCCACGTCTATGTCTCGCAGTGGTATATCCTGGCCGCCTTCTTCTGGTTCCCGTGGCTCTACGCGACCGCGCAAGTGCTGCTCTTCTGGCACCCGGCGCCCGGCCCCGCGCAGCCGGCGGTGAATTGGTGGTATGCCCACAATACCCTCGGCCTTTGGTTCACCCCTGTTGGGCTGGCATCCGCTTATTACTTCATCCCGAAAGTGATCGGTAAGCCGATCCATAGCTACTACCTTTCAATGGTCGGCTTTTGGTCGCTGGCCTTCTTCTATGCATGGAATGGGATGCATCATCTCATTGGCGGACCATTCCCGGCCTGGCTCATCAGCGTGAGCGTGGTGGCGAGTCTCATGATGTTCGTGCCGGTCATTACCGTGGCCGTGAACCATCATCTTACCATGCGCGGCAACTTCGATGCGCTGCGCTGGAGTCCAACCCTGCGCTTCGTGGTCTTTGCGGCGATGTCCTACACCGTGGTCAGCTTGCAGGGCAGTCTCACCGCAATACGCTCGCTCAATCGTCTCACGCACTTTACCCACTACACGGTCGCGCATGCGCACCTCGGCATGTATGCGTTTGTCACCATGATGATGTTTGGCGCGATCTATTACATCGTGCCGCGGCTGACGGGGCGGGAATGGCCATCCGCTGCGGCGATCAAAGCCCACTTCTGGCTCTGCGGCCTCGGGGTGATTCTATATTGGGTCGGATTGAGCATCGGCGGATTTAAGCAGGGGCTCGCGCTGCTCGATGAAAGCATTCCTTTCATGGAAGTGGTGAAGCGCACGCTTCCCTATCTCGAACTGCGAAGCTGGGCCGGCACGATGATGACTCTCGGCCATATCATCTTCGCCTGGTCGCTGTGGCGCGTGCTCACCCGTCGCACGCCCGCGACTGGCAAAGCGACGCTGCTCGCGCCGCAAGCTGCCGCCCTGACATGAATAACTTCCGCATCATCTTCCTCGGGTTCATCCTTACCTTCGCTTCAGCGTGGGTCGGTCTCGCCATGCTGCCGAGCCGCCACTTCGCCACGCTCCAGCCGGTGCCGGATGCCACGAGTGGTGCGGAACTTCCGCCGCTGCTCGATCCGCTCGCGCAGCGCGGCGCGCGGGTCTATCTAGCCAACGGCTGCGTCTATTGTCACAGCCAGCAAGTGCGCACGGCCGACGCGGGCTCGGACATCGCCCGAGGCTGGGGCGAACGGCGCACCGTTTCGCGCGACTATCTGCGCGATCAGGTCGCGGTGATGGGCACGATGCGCACCGGGCCTGATCTGTCTAACATCGGCGTGCGCAATCCGAGCGATAGCTGGCATCTGCTCCATCTCTACAATCCGCGGCTCACTTCACCCGGTTCCACGATGGCGCCGTTTCCCTTCCTCTTTGAAAAAGTGAAGGCTGGCCCGCAGCCGCGCGCCGATGCGCTCTCGTTGCCCGCGGAGGAGCGCATTCCGGGCTACGAAGTCATTCCCACCGACGATGCCCGCGCCCTGGTCGCCTACCTCAAATCGCTGCGCCGCTCAGCTTACAGCCTGCCCGAGGCGCCGCTCCCGGAGGATTGACCCATGCCAGATCCCGGACCCCATAACACCGATCCCGGCGAGTTGATGAACGTGCGTGAAGTGCATGGCGCAATCATGCGCGAGTTTAGTTTGCCGGGTGAGAATAAGCGCCGGGTGCCGTGGTATCTGCACCTCCTTTACTTCGCGCTCGCTCTGCTGGCCTATGCCTATCTCGCCAACTACAGCGGGAACTTTGACTGGAACGAATACGAGCACCGGCCCGGCGCGCGGGCTAAGCGCGAATACCTCGAACGCGTGGTGGAAGCGAAACGCGCAAAAGCCGCCGCCGAGCCAGGAAACGCGGCAACCGCTCCGAAGCCGTGAGTTGCTGTTGCCATCCGCCTGAACCGCCGGTCGAAGAGCCAGTGCAGACGTGCTGCTCCACGACTCCGCCTTCGCGCCGCAGAGGAAATAGCTGGCTCAAGTTTGCCATCGTCGCCGCCGTCGCCGGAATCGCGATGACCCTAAGTCTGGCGCTGAATCTCACGCCGCCGGAAGGCACCGCGCGAACCATCACGCATGGTGTGTTGATTGCGTTGAATGTTCTCTGCTTCGCGCTCCTCGGCGGTCCGGTGCTGCGCGGCGCGTGGGAGGCGCTCAGCCGCGGCCGGATCGTCACCGATCAACTTTTCCTCGCCGGCATGACCGGCGCTTTTGGCGCATCGCTGCTCAGCACGCTGCGCGGGCGAGGCGACATCTACTACGAAGTCGTCATCATCCTGCTCGCCATTCACGCTCTCGGGCGATTGCTCACCGAGCGCCAGCGCGCCTCCGCCACGCAGACCCTCGATGCATGGCGCGCCACGCTGGAGCGCTGCACGGTCGTGCTGGCGGATGGAGGGACGAAGACCGCCACCACCAGTCGGACGCTGCGCGGAGAAACCATTCGTGTTCAGCCAGGCGAGACCGCTCCGCTCGACGGTGAGGTTATCAGCGGGCGCGCTTACGTGATGGAGACCGCGCATAGTGGCGAGCCCTTCCCGGCCGCGCGCCAGGTCGGTGACCACGTGCTCGCCGGCAGCATCGTGCTCGATGGTCCGCTCGATCTCACGGTGACGCGCGCGGGCACGGCGCGCGAAGTGGACCGTCTGGCCGCCGCCGTCGCCTCCCTCAGCCGCAAGAAGTCGCAGATCGAGAACCTCGCTGACCGCGCAGTGCGAATTTTCCTGCCCGCCGTCATCGTGCTTTGCCTCGGCACATTCTTCGCGTGGTGGCCGTTCGCGGGTCCGGCGCGTGCGCCCTTCAACGCTCTCGCCGTGCTGCTCGTCGCCTGCCCGTGCGCGCTCGGCATCGCGCTGCCTCTCGCCCATCGCCTCGGGCTGCAGCGTCTCGCCGCGCTCGGCCTCATGCCGCGCAACGCCAGTGTCAGCGAACGTCTCGCCACGATCACGCGCGTGGTTTTCGACAAGACAGGCACCCTCACCGAAGTCGGGCTCGAAGCCGGCGCGCTCCGCCTGTGCGACGGCGCACTCCCGGACCTGCGAGCCATGATCGCCGCGATTCAGCGCCGCACTGCGCATCCCGTCGCGCGACCCTTCTGGGCGTGGAGTGACGCGCTGCCCGCGGACACGACGCTCAAAGGCGTGGACGTGCTCCCGGGGCAGGGCGTGCGGGGAATCTTCACGCAGCGCGGTGAGCGCCGCATCGTGGAAATCGGCAACGCCACTCTCCTGCCCGCGCCGGAATCCGCGGGCGGTCAAACGCGCCGGCTTTGCGTGCTCCTCGACGGCCGTTGCGTCGCGACCGTGGACCTCGTGGAAAGTCCGCGCCCCGGCCTCGCGCAGCTCATGGACGACCTGCGCTCGTCAGAGATCAAGCTCGCGCTCCTCACCGGCGACGTCGCCCTTCCCTCCGTGCTCCACGATCTTCCGCTCGAAGTCGCCACAAAACTTTCCGCCGAGGAAAAGGCCCAGCGTGTCGCTGCCTGGGAGCAGGCCGGTGAGCGCGTGCTTTTCATTGGCGACGGTCTCAACGACACCGAAGCCATGAGCCGCGCCACGTTCGGTCTGGCAGTGAGCAGCGGCCACGACACCGCGCGCGATGCCGCTGATGGCGAATGGCTTTCGCCCGATTTCAGCAGGCTTCCCGCCGCCCTTCGCGCCGCCACCCACACTCGCCGGACACTCCGCCGAATCATCGGCTTCGCCTTTGCCTACAACAGCATCGGCCTCGCCCTCGCCGCCAGCGGAGTCTTGCATCCGGTGGCCGCCGCGCTGCTCATGCTCGTCTCCAGCCTCACCGTCACCACGCTGGCCAACACCGAACCGCGGAGCAAAACGCGCCGCCTCGCGCGAAGCGCCAACACCGAACGGCCGACTGCTCCGGTCCCATCACGAGGCCCACTTGCGCAGTCCGTGCGCCCACGCGCGGGAGCAAATCCCGTTGTCCAGTCATCCTGATGCCCCTCTTTACTCCCCTCGTTTTGTTCTCCAGTGGTTGCTTCCTGATCTACGGATTGAGGAGCCTCTTCACCCACTCGATGAAGCAGGAGTTCGAAAGATTCGGGCTGGCAAATCTCCGGCAACTCACGGGAGCGCTGGAAATAGCCGGAGGCGGTGGGTTGGTGCTTGGATTGTTCCTGCCGATACTCGGCTGCCTCGCCGCCGGTGGACTGTCGTTGCTCATGCTGCTTGGTTTCTTGGTGCGGTTGAAAATCAAGGACGGCGCGTTGCGCGCGTTCCCGGCCCTCTTTCTCATGGCGCTGAATCTCTACCTGCTGCCCGGTTTCCTGAAGAACGCGTGACGGGTCACGGATTTGTTTTTACGATCGCCATCGGTCGATTCCAACACTTACCCGGCACGGCATGCACCTATTCAAATTGATCCTGCAAACCGTGACCGCGCTCGGCATCATCAACGTCTGGCTCTTGCGTTCTGGACGGGCAAGCGCGTGGCGCGGCGGCTCGGCGAACTCGATGAAAGAAGAGTTTGCCGCCTACGGACTTCCCGTGGGTGCCATGTATCTGGTCGGATTTCTGAAGCTGCTTTGCGCGCTGCTTTTGCTCGCTGGCATCTGGCTCCCAGCGGTGACCACGCCCGCAGCCGGCGGAGTCGCGTTGCTCATGGCGGGCGCCGTCGCCATGCATCTCAAGATCGGCGACCCCCTGAAGAAGTTGCTGCCCGCCGCCACCCTGCTCGTCCTGAGTTTGCTCGTGGTCGTCCTCTAGCGCAGGTGTGACGGGCGTCTGGCGCGATCAGGCCGCCTTTTCCGCGTAGCGATCGAAACGGTTCGAGAGGATGAAGAAGGTCGGTGCCCACAGTCCGACGAAGATGCCGAAACGCTCCGCATGCGCTTGAGTTTCGGGTGCCTGTCCACCAGTCAGGAACCAAATGGCGATGGAGCCCACAATTGAGGCGAATCCAAGGATGAAGCAGAGATTGCTGAGTTGTTTAAGTTGAGTCGGTTTCATGCGGTTTGGCGGTTAATCGTAGGGCTCGTCTGCCTCGGCCGTGCAGACGCGGGAAATCGGGTTTCTGTTGTCGGCGCGCAACGGCTCCACCATGCTGCGCGCGCATGAACCCCGATCCTGAAAAAGGGCTCGAAGCCGAGATCGCTCTTTTGCGCCGCGTCGCGCAGGGCGACCGTCGGAGTTTCGAGGAGCTTTACGATCGGTTTTCCGGGGTCCTGTTCTCTATCGCTCACCGGGTGCTCAATAATCAGGAGGCCGCGGAAGATGTGCTTCAGGACGCCTTCATCCAAATCTGGGAAAAAGCGCCTCTCTATGACCCCTCGCGCGGAAAGCCGATGACCTGGGCGGTGACGCTGACGCGCAACAAAGCGATCGACCGCCTGCGCTCGACGGTGCGCCGCAATCGCCTCCAGGACGACGTGCAGCGCGAGGCGGAGACATTCGAGCAGTTCGACGACCGCAGTTCCTTCGAGGCGGCCGCCGCGGGGGATACGAGCAAGCTGGTTCGCGAGGCGATTCAGAAACTCTCCAAAGACCAGCGCGAGGCGATCGAACTCGCGTTCTTTTCCTCGCGCACGCAGACGGAGATAGCCGAGCATCTGAACGAGCCTCTCGGCACGATCAAGGCCCGCATCCGGCGCGGCATGATGAAGCTGAAGGACGTCCTCAGCCCGGAATTGTAATGTTTTGCTTTCGGGCTGCGCCCGCTACGCCGCGACGCGATCCGTCAGCTCACGCTCACGGGCGACAAGCCAGAGGGGTTGACCCGCATCGTCGAGAATCGGCGTGATGGCGACCTCGACCCAGTAAGGCGTGCCGTTCTTGTGGTAGTTGAGGATGGTCTCACTGCACGGACGGTATTCATGCACTGCGCGACGCATCCGCGCCGCCGCCTCGCGATCGGTCTTCTCGCCTTGCAAGATCGGGCCAAGATTCTTTCCGCGCAGTTCCTCGAGGGAGTATCCGCACATTTCGCTGAAGGCGGGATTGACCCACTGCACGAGGCGATCCGGCCCGCACATCACCATGCCCTCGGGTGTGACAAGCTGCGGGCGTCCGCTGATCAGGCCGGAGAGCCGCGCCTTCAGGCCCTGCGAAGGCGCCGCACCAGCGCTCGGTCGCTTCGCCAGCGTCAACGCGGCACCGACCTCTAGGAGTCCGGCCACAGAGGCGCGGAGTTCGTGGTGGAATTCGAGGACCAGCTCAAACTGCTCGCGCTCCGGAGCCGTCATGGTTCCAGCGGCATAAGCCGCAGCCTGGTCTTGCAAGAATTCGTTGAGCATGTGCGAGAAAGTTGGCAGGTCAGAATCTTTGAACAGACGGTTTACGCCGCCGCTCCCGATTCGGATACTTTTCTGAAACGATTTCTTCAAGTGGCAGCGCGGAGTCAAGAGGCGAGGCTCGGAACGCGGCTAAACGCCGTGCCGGGCGTAACAGGAGCGTGATTCCGAAATGAAGAAACGCCGCGCAGCCTTGCGAAATCTCGTCCTCGTCTTCGGCGCCGTCTGGATGGGCCGAAGTGGTTCATGAATCGGAGAAGGTCTGGGTGGCAAAACAGCGCATCGCCATCTTCCTCGCAGGTCCGTGCCCGGCTCGAACCCATCGAAAGCCTCGCCAAACGTGCGGGGAGCGGCTGATCCCGAAGCCATGGTTTGGCTAAACTCCGCCCACAAAAATAATGTGCCGCCGATTTCCGGTCCACGGCGCCGCAGGTAGCGATCGAAGACCGGATGACCAATCACGCGGTCAAGAGCCGATTCTTAAACTGGAATGATTGACCACCAAGCCTCGGATTCTGCCAACGTAACCACTTCCCGGTAATGTTGGAACTCCATCCGCTGCGTGTTGCCCATTTCCAACGCCACCTCAGCAGCACTTTTGCACGCCGCAAGGCGATAGCTGGCGAAGCTGTGGCGGAGCGCGTTATGTGGCCATTCGAAGCCAGCGTCTCGGGCAACTTTCGTGACTTTGCCCAGAAAGCGGGAGGGGTGTCCGATGAATACTTTCCCAGAGTTAGGGGAGCGAGAGCGCAGCCATTTTGCGAGGTTGTCCTGTATTGGAACGATACGCCGCTGAGCGGTTTTGGCTTTCTGCGCGGTGACTTCGATATGCCCTTCTTCGAGTTTGAGCTCACTCCAGTCCAGCCGCATCATCTCGGCGTGTCGAAGACCAGCAAAACCACCAATTGCAAGATAAGGAACGATCTGAGCATTCGCTTTCGTCAGCAATTTTGTCATCTGCACCGGCGTGAATATGCCGATCTGTGAGGGCGGTTCCTTCGCCACGGCGACCGCTTCGGCTTCTGTCGGTTGGTTCTTTGGCAAATACCCGCGCTGCCGGGCAAAATTGAAAAGGGTGATGACGAGCGCCCGCATACTATTGCGAGCGACAGGACCGCTGCCGAGTCCAGCAATCCAGTTTTCCAACTCGCTCGCTGTCTGCTCGGAGAGTTGACCCTCGAAATGCTTGGAAAACCTGCCTAATCGGCTCTGGATATCGTGGCGGTAGCGAATGCTTGCGTTGTCTGCTTTCTTGGCCGCGAGAAACTCTACATAAATTTCGGTCACCGTTTTTTTCGGCAACACCGTTGGGTGATGTCTGGCGAAAAACCGCGCGGCTTCAACGACCGAGCCCGCTCCGTTAAGGAGCTTCAAGGCTTCTGCAAATTGTTCGGCCACGGAATCAACGGTCTGGCCGGTATTCTTGAGGACCGCGAGGGCGTGTAGATACGCGACCCGGTCCCGGCTGTTCAGCTCGAGAACATCAATTTGCCCATTCTGGATTTTGGCGGCAGCGGCATTTGCTTCGGTTTTAGCCTCCTTCAAATCCGCGAAGCTTTTTTTCACCCGCTGGTTTTTCGTATCCCGATAGGTGACCGTGAAAAGTGGCCGCCCTCGAGTTTCGGATTCGTAGATCTTGACGCCCACGCTGCCGACCTTGACCTCATGAATCCGGGCTCGGGTTTTTGGTTTTGCAGCACGCTTCACGTCGCCAATTTGTCCTGCTTTCAAGCCAATCGCCCGCAAACCCTGATAGAACCAAGTAGCGCTAACGGGATTCGAACCCGTGTCCCCGCCTTGAGAGGGCAGTGTCCTAGGCCCCTAGACGATAGCGCCGTTTCGAGGAGGGCGGGAGGTTAACCAAGTTCCAGACGCGAACAAATGGTATTTTTGTCGTGGCCGGCCCGTCAGCGCCGGGCGCGTGGGGCCGTAGCAGGGTCGGCCGCGCCGGAAGGCGGCTGCGTCGGCGTAATGCGGTTCTGATCGAATTGCGCGAGGGCTTGCTTAAGCAATTTGTCCGCAGGAGCTTTGAGCGAAGAGTCAATTTTTACGATGCGACTGTAGAGCAACTTGTAGTAGCTCGTCAGCGCCGCGCGCTTTTCGTAGTCGGTCTTGACCTCATTCGCGCGCTCCCATTCCGCTTGCACCGCGGGATCGCGCAGCGCTTTCGTCCGGGCCTCACGCAAGCGCACGCGTTGTTTCAGCTCGTCCTCAGCAGCGGCCGTTGCGGAATCCCGCTTGGGCTTGATCGGGCTTTCAACGTTGCGGCGTGATGGTCGATCCTGAGGCATTGGAATTTCCGGAATCAGTGGGAGATCGACGGGGGGCGGGATGAGTTGGGCCGGCTTCGAAGGCATCAGTTCCAGCCGGTCCTTGTCTTTTTCCGAAGGCGCGAGCGGCGGTGGCGAAGTATCGGCGGGAGCCTCCGGGGCCGCAGGAGTCGGAGCCGACGGTTGAACGGCTTTCTCTTCGGCGAAAAGGGGGAGCGCAGCGATTAGAGAGGCAGCAAAGAAGACGGGCAGTCGTTTCATGGGCAAGGGCGCGACGATACTGGAAAGAATTCGTTTGAAAAGGGCGCGCTCCTCGCGCAAGGCCAAGCCGCATGCCGCTGTCGATCAATGCTCCTCGCCCGATCTCTCTGGATCAAACGCCGGCCGAGGTCGCGGCCCGGGCGCGGTCCCTGCCGGGGATGGTTTTTTTTGACACGTCACTAGAGAGCGGGGATCCACCGCAGCTCTCGCTGATCGCGGCCGTTCCGACCAAAGTGATTCGCGGCAACTCGGCCGCGGACTGGTCTCGACTCCGCGCTGAGATCGCCGCGCGACAGACAGATGCTGCGCCGGATGACGGTCTGCCCGGCGGGATCGCCGCCGGCTTTGTCGAATACGATGGAACGTTTGGCTTTGGCCTCTACGAGAACGTCTTGATCTTCCGCCACGCCGATCACTCGTGGCACGAGGTCGGCGATCTTTGGTCGAAAATTGCGCACGCTACGCCTGCACATGCCAGAACGGGAGAGCGGTTGGTGTTTGCGCCGGAGACGACCCGCGAGTGCTACTGCGCAATGGTCGCCAAAGCGCAGGAATTCATCGCCGCGGGCGACATCTACCAGGTGAATCTCGCGCACCGTTTCAGCACCCCGTGGCGCGGGGATGCCTTCACCTTTTACGAAGCGCTGCGCCATTACTCCCCGGCTCCTCACGGTGCCTACCTCGCCCTCGGTGACCGCAAGATTCTCTCTGCGTCGCCGGAGCTTTTTTTGAAGATGTCGGGCCAGGCAATTCGCACGCGCCCGATCAAAGGCACCCGACCGCGCCGCGCCGAACCGCACGCCGACACGCTCTCGGCCTACGAACTCCGCACCTCGCCGAAGGAGGCTGCCGAGTTGGTCATGATCACCGATCTTGAGCGCAACGACCTTGGGCAGGTCTGCGAATTCGGCAGCGTGGCCGTGGGTGAGTTGCTGAAACTGGAATGTTTTGAGCAGGTCTTTCACCTCGTCTCCACCGTCGAAGGGCGCTTGCGGCCCTCGGTCGATCATACCGCCGCGCTGCGCGCGTGCTTTCCTGGCGGGTCGATCACCGGAGCCCCGAAGAAGCGCGCCCGCGAGATCATCGCCGCGCTCGAGCCAACGCCGCGGGGACTCTACACGGGCGCGCTCGGCTGGTTTGGATTCAATGGCGAAAGCCAGTTCAGCATCGCGATTCGCACGGTGGTCGTCGAAGAAGACCGAGCGCATTTCCATGTGGGGGCGGGGATCGTTGCCGACTCCATCCCGGAAAAAGAATGGCAGGAAACCCTTGATAAAGCCGCGGGTATTCTGCTGGCCGCGGAGCGCTTCGATCAAGGGTGCGGCTGAGGCCCGCTCGCGACCTCAATTGACGATCACCGGTCCGTTGAGCGCACCCTTGAGAATGATCCCCGCTGGTTTGGTGCTGCCCGGTTTTTCATCGGGTTTCGCTGCGGGTGAACTGGACCGCGCGAACACCAATTCCTGCACGGCACTGAGGGGAAACTTCAATTCACCAGCCATCGCGCTCTGGCAGATCACGGTGTCATTTTCGATCCGGTAAGACGCGACCGTGAGCATACTGCGATCAGTGAGTCGCAAGCGAACCCCGGACGCAGGTTCCTCGCTGCGGTCGCCAAATTCGATCATCGTCAGTCGGTTCACTGGCAGATCGAGCGGGCCGACTTCGGCCTCGATCTGTAGCGTCTCCGGCGTGGCCGTGCCGATGGTGCCCTGGGCCTCGTCGCCGTTGGCCAGCAACACGCTGTCGGGGCCGGCGCTTGCCGTCGGCGGCGCGCCAGGGACCCGACCATTCCACGGAGCCACCCACAGATTGGCGAACGTGATCGCCATGTTTTGCTGCGGGATCAGTCCGAGCCCGCGAGCGAGATTGCGCGGCGGCGCGCCAGCTTTGGGTCCAAACTGCCCCACGACCACACCATCCACGAGCAGTGTCATCCGCCCCGCGGTGCGGTCGGCGAGCACGCGCACGCGGTGCTGGGTCGCATCGGGTCGCACCTTGTCGCGAAATTGAACCTGCAATTGCTGGACGATGGCCCGTCCACGCTGCTGCTGCCCGCCGGTGTCATAGACAAACATCCCACCCTGATGAAACTGCATGATGTAGCCCGAGTTCTCCGGCTCGGAAAAAAGGTATGCGGAAAAATGCGTCTGATTTTTTTTCCCACCGATGACATCGAAGCTGAAATCCACCCGCGCAGGTAGTCCCTCGATGACCCGCCCAAGATTGAAGCCGCCGCTGTTGTAAGCCGCGGCAACGCGGGACGTATTCGCGCGGCGCACTGCGAACGCACCGTCGAAATACGACCAAAGACTCGGCGTCGGTTTGTTGTCAGGCAGGCGTTTCTTTCGCAACTGGGCGCTGTTTCTATTGAAGTCGATCCCAGTCTCCCAGACTTCCCGGTCCGCCGCGCCGTCGAGTACCGGCAGTTGACCGTCGTGAGAAAAATAAAGGGTCTGCACCCGAGTCCGCGGCACGCTCACGCGGCCCGCCGCAGAGTTTTCGAGCAGCAGACTTTCGCGGCTCAGCCCCGCCAAATCGCCACTGAGCAGATCGCCATTGCTCAACCGAGCGAGCACTCCGAGTCGAACCGCGGGGCGATCCGGCCGTGGAGCGAGCAGCACTCCGGCGGTGCGCGCGGTGTCCATCTCGACTGGCGGAGCGCCCGGAGCCGTCCTCCAGCGCAGCTTCTGACCGCTGCCCGCGGTCTCCAACTGGCCGCGGAGCTGATCACCGTTTTTAAAAACGAGCTGGTCCACCGGTTTCGGCGCGACTGGCGCGAGCTGCAACCACTCAATCTCACGCAAGGCCGCCACGGGCAGCGTGACTTCGCCGGCGAAATTCGTCCGCGCCTGCAACCGCCCTTGGCGAAACCCCAGCGCCGCCACCTCAAATTCCCCGCGTTGCGCCAGCCGCACGCGCCCGACCGGCGGATCTTCATCTGGAGGATCTTCCGCGCGGGCCAGGCGCAGTTGCGCGATTTTGTCACGCGCGACTATCGCCGCACCGATCTTCACTTTGTCGCCGGTGATGCTTTCGATGCGCCCTTCCTTCGTCTCGCCGTCGGTGAGCAGCACCTGATCGGTCTTAGGCCGCGCATCCTCGATCGCGTCATCCACCGGCACGAAGCCATTCCACGGAACGATGCGGATTTTGGAGAGCGACTGCTCGGAATTCGCGCTCCAAGCCATGGGCTGGAAAGTGAAAGCACCGCGATTTTCCCCGGGCTTGGCCTTGGCCACGCGCCAGTCGCCAACCTTTTTTCCGTCGATGAAGACTACGAGTTGGCCAGCCGGCCGGTCCTCGAAAATGCGCCAACGGAGCGGCTTCATCTTGGCCGCAGGTGTTCCGTCGATGGCCTTGGGGGGCGGCGGCAGGAATTTGGCCAGGTCAACCTGCACCTGTTGATCGGCTTGCGGCCAAAGCTGAAGATTTGTGCCGTTGATCATCAGCCGCACCATACCGTCGCTGAGGTTTCTCCCCACGGCATCCGTCCCGTGCAGCATCACGCCGTAGGCTCGGAAACTCGCGCCTTGATCAAACTCGAAACGATATTCCACTCGATCCGGCAGTGCTTCAAAATAGCGCCCGATCAGCGCCGCCTGAGAAGCCCGAAACGCTCCCTCGCGATAACTCCATCCGCCTGCGGAGGTCCAGCCTGAAAAGCTGAAAGGCCCTTCGTAGCATTCGGGGGCGCTGTTCTTGGAGAAATAAATCCACTCGACGCGCGACCGGTCCACGGTCAGCGCCGTGCCGTCGGCGAGCCGTAAGCTGAACCGGCCGTCGCGAAGTGCGGTCACATCCGCGGTCAGCCAATCGCCGCCGGTGAGTTTCACCGTCGAACGGGCCTTGGCGTCGGCTTTTGCGACGACGGGAAAATTCAGGTGCGTAATCTGAGCGAGCGGAAAGGTGATCGGGACTGAGGCGTCCAGCCCGCGCCAGACGAGTTCCTTCTTCGTCCCGTCCAGCGACTCCAGCGTGCCGTGCAGCCGGTCGCCGCTGGCAAATTCCAAACTTTGCGTCTTGTCGCTACCCGCCTTGGTGTCGTCCGCACTGGCGTCGTCCTCGCGGACCAGCGGTCCATCGAAATTAATGACTAACGCGGAAATCTGGCCCGCCAGAAGCAACAGTCCGCCGACCGCGAGTGCCTGGACGGCGCGGTGTAAAAATGGCTTCTTCGCGAGGCGAGCCTTCACCGTTCGTAGATCGGTAGGTAGCGGTAGTTGAGCGCGATGGAGAGCAGGCCCAGCCCAGTCGAAATGCCGCTGCCTAGCCCGGCATCCCAGCTCCCATCATCATTCTGCGCCGCGGTCAGTTCCTTCACCCGCTTCTCGTTCCACTTTTCCCAAGCCTTCACATCGCTTTGAAAAAAGGCCTGCGCCGCGTAGTACTCGTAATAGTATGGGTAGCTCCCGCCGACCTGCTCATCTCCTTCCTTCATCGCCTTGTAGGCCTTGGTAAAGGTTGGCTGGTCCTTCTTCCGCGCGTAGGCGTAAGCCGCGGCGCCGATCGCCGTGGTCGAACCGCCGTGCGCGCCGGAGCCCGGCACGTAGCCGATCCCGCCGCCGGTCGGGCTCTGGCAGTCGGAAAAAAACTTCAGTGCTCCGTCGATGGCATTGTCCGGCACGCGCAGCCCGGCATTGCGCGCGGCGACCAGCGCCACGAAGCACGCTCCCGTCACCGTGCTGTCCGCATCCTGCGCGTCCGGCGAATAGCGCCACGCCTTGAACTTGTTCTTTTCCTGCGAGGTCAGGATCAGCTCGACGCCTTTTTTCAGCGCGGGCGCGATCCGCTCGTCTTGGACGGCGCCGTAAGCCTCGGCGAGCGCCAGCGTGCAGAAGCCGTGGTTGTACATCGAGCTACCGATGTAGCCGGTTTTCTCGTCGGCGTTTTTCAGCACGTAGTCGAGGCAACGCTTGATCGTCTTCGCATACGGCCCGTGGTTTGGGTCGTCGCCGTGAGCGAAAATGGCGAGCATGGCGAAGGCGGCGGTCGCGGGTTCGTTGCCGTAGTTGCCCGGGTAACCGCCCTCCTCATTCTGCGCCTTGACCAGCCACTGCAAACCGCGCTCGTAAATCCGCTCGACCTCCGGCGGAACCTGCGTCCCGCGATAGACATTTAGATCCTGCGCTTGGAGCGGGTGTGCGGTGCAGGCCGCGAACGCGAGGAGGCCGGTGAGAATGGTCTTCATTGGTCAATCACGTTTTCGATCTCGGCAGGCTGGTTGGCGGCGTCCGGCTTCGCCTGCGTTTTTTGCACCAGTGCTTTGGTCGGCGGGGTGCGGGGCGGTCGGACGGGGGCGGGGTTGAAGATGAGTTCGCTCACCGCCGCCGCCGGCAGCCGCAGCTCGCCAAGCGTGGCGCTTTGCGCTGTCAGCTCGCGACCATCCCAGCGAAAGGCCTCCACGCTCAGCACACCCCCGTCCGCAAGGCGCAGGCGGGCCGGCGCTTTCTCCGGGGTCATCAACCCGCCGAACTCCACCGCCTGCACTTTCTCCATAGGCAGCTCGAAAGGCCCAGCCTCGGTCTCGACAAAGAATTTCCCATCCATCGCCTTTACCGGCGTGCCGGGAGCCGCGTCACCATTGCTCAGGGCTACCGCCGCGGGCACACCATCACCCGTCCGCGGCAGCTCGCCATTCCACGGGCCCAGCCAGAGGCCGGACAAAATGGAGGTCGTCTCATCCTGCTGCCCGGCGTTGATGCTCACCAACTCGCCGAAGCCGGGCAGCCGCTCATTGGCCTGCTGACCCACACGAGCCGCCGGCGCACCGTTGAGAAAGATGTCCGCCGTGCCTGCGCGGCGATCCACAAAGATGCGCACCGCCAGTCGCGAGCCGGGGTCCGGGATTTTCCCGCGCAGCATCACGTTTCTGTAATTGCTGCTGCGGCCTTGCCCTTTCGGCTTCGGGTTGCTCATGGAAAGCGAAAGGTTGTAGTAGTTGAACGACGCCCGCAGGGCCGTGCGGTTATCCTTGGAAGTCAGGTTCACGCCGAAACTCGGCGGGTTGCCATTCACATCGGTGGCCTCCGCGCGCAACTCGAAGCGCTCGGGGATTTCTTTGAGCGGCGCGTTCAGCCACGGCGTCTCGCCCGAATTCGAACTGCCGCGCTGGCCGCGCAAGATGTAGCTGCCATCGAGCACTGTCCACGCGCCGGGCACGGAGAATTCGGCGCCCGGATCCTTGGTCACGCGCGGCGCGGTCCACAACGCCGTCTCACGCCCGCCATCGACCACAGGAAACCGGGGATTTGGATAAAGACTCCACAGGCGCTCCCGCGCGACCTGCACCGTGCCGAGCTGCGCCTGCTGAAAGTGGAGCTGCTTTTCGTCGAGCCCGGCGAACTCCCCGCGCAGCCGGTCGCCGTTGCGCAGCTCCACCGTCGCGGGTTCCCCACCCTTTGGCGGTTCGCTCGGCGCGGCAAAGCGCACCCCGGCAAGGCGGGCCGACTGAAACTGCACCTCCTGCCCGCCCGTCGTTTTCCAGCGCACCCCGCCGCTGGTGTCCGCGGCGAGCAGCGTCCCGCGCAGTTCGTTGCCGTTTTTGAAAACCAGCGCGTCGCCCGCCTTCTCCGCGGCCACCGGTCGGGCGGGAAAGGCCACTGTCTTGAGCGCCCCGACCGGTAGATCGAGCGCGGCGGCAAACCCGGTGCGCCCGCGGGCCCTTCCGTCGCGGATTTCCAGGTTCGCCACACTCACCTCGCCTTGCTGCCCGAAGATCAGCATCGCATCCGCATCCGCCAGTGACGCCCCAGCCTCGCGCAGCCGCACGAAAGTCCCCGGCTCGCGCTTCTTCTTCGCTCCGGAAAAGGTCAGTTCGCCGCCAGCGATCGACTCGAGCCGGCCGGTCACTGCTGCCGCACCGCTCGTGCTGAGCTGGTCGCCCGCTCCCGCCGCCGCGCCGGTCACGGCCAGTGCTCCATCCCACGGTTGCACCCGCACGCGGTTAAAGCGCAGCCCGGCCTTCGACGAGCCGCGCTCTTCCTGATCGAAGCACAGGCCGCTGATATGGAACTCACGCTCCGCGTCATTCATCGGCGCTTCTTTCGCGTCCTTGTCTTTTTTTTCGTCAGGAAAAAATTTCCAATCGCCGAGTTGGACGCCATTGCGGTGGACGATCAGCCGTTTGTCCTGGCCATCGTAAAACACGCGGTAACCCACCGGCCCCTTTTGCGCAGCAACCTCCGGCGGCAGCGCGGTCGTCTGACGGTCCATGTCGCGAATGTAAATGCAGCGCTGGAGTTCTTTTTTGCCAAAGCGCAGCACAACAGTTCCGGTGCCGTAGCAATTCGGCTGCGGTCCGAAAGGCTGAATCCACAGCCGCAAGCCTTCCTCGGCGTCCTCCGGCACCTCGAAGGCGACCTCGAAGCGCTTCGGCGGCGCGAGCGTGCGGCCGAGCAGCCAGCCGTCCCGCAGTAGCAGCGTGCCGTCCGCGACCTCCAGCCGCGCGTCCGCCGTTCGTACCGGCCAGCTTTCGAGATCGAGCACGCCTCCAGCGAAGCCGTAGGCCGGGACCGCCTGATCGTCGAAATACAGCCATTCCAGCGGCGCGCGTGGGATGCTCAGGACATTGCCGTCCGCCAGCTTCAGGGTAAATTTCACGCCGTCCGCGCTCGCGACCTCGCCGAAAAGCCAGTCGCCCCCGGGCAGCTTGAGCGTCGCCGTCGGCACGTCCGCTTTTTTCTCCACAGTCCGCCCCATTTCGCCCCGCCCACCCAGACCCATCTCGCGCATCGTTTCAGTCATCTTGAGCATGATGAGCTGGATCAGGTTCGGCTGCCGCACCACCCGTCCCGGATCGCCCACCACCACTTGGGCGACAGCCTCGAGCATGAGTTCGCCAATGCCTTGAACAAACTGCTGGGTGGCGACCTGGGCATAAAGCTCCATGTTCGCGTTGTTAAAGCGATGATCGCCCTGACGCCCATCCATGGTTGCCGCCAGCACCAACCGGCGCACCTCGCTCCGCGCAAAGCGTAGCGGCGCGCTGGCGTCCGCCCGCCGCCACACAACCTCGCTTTTCGTCAACTCTCCCAGTGCACCGCGGAGTTGCCGCCCGTCTTGAAAAACCAGCGTGTGCTCAAAACCGGTGACTTTGGCCTTTGGCTTCCCGCCGCCGCCTTCTTCACTGTTCGCCTCGGCGAAACGCAGGTCATTACCGTCCGCATCAAGCTTCCGCACGATGTCGTCACCAAAAAGATCTGTCTCCACCGGCAGCCCGAGTTGAGCGCGCACGGGCAGGCTGGTCGCGAGCGCGAGCGCGCAAACGAAGTGGAGGGAATAGCGAACCAATGGCACAGCCCGACGCTCACCGCTCGCGAACGGCGTAGCCCAACCAACCACGTTGCCATGCTGCCTTCGGGCGACCTTCCTCATCCGTCATTTCCTCACTTGCCGCTTTCGAGCTGCTGAAAGTAGGCCTGCAACTGATCGCGGAATTCCTCCGGCCATTCACCCGCATTACTCGCTCCGCCAGCCTTCTCCACGGCGCGGCCGGTCGATTTCCCCTGCACTGCCGCGCCGCTTGTGCCGGCTCCAGCAAAGGCGCTCGAGGACTTGGCGTTGTTGCCGCCACCTTTTTTAGCCTGCGTCACTTGGGCCATCATTTTTTGCATCATCTGCTGCATCGGCGACTGCGACTTGCCACCCTTCTTGTCCGGCGGCACGAGCAGCTCAATGGTCGCCGCTTCAATGGTCACGACCTCGGCGTCTGTCTTCCCCTGGCGCAGATTTCCCGCCGTTTCATCCATCAGAAACTCCACCTTTTCCAGCAGCGGCTTGACGTCGTCAAACTTCGTGGTCTCCCGCAGTTTGCCCACCACGTCACTGAGGTCCCGCTGCTGATTGGCGAGGTTTTTGGTGTCTTCAGCGTGACCGGAGTTCGCGTCTTTTTTGGTTTCGAGCAGCTCGGTCTGTTCGCGGATGTTGTCCTGCTGCTGCGCCGCGCGAACCATCGCCACAATCAGTTCCATGAGATCAGGATCCATCTCTCCACCACCCCCCTGGCAGTTGCATTCGCTCTGCAGCGCGCTCGCCCACTCGTCGAGCTGCGCGCCCCACTGCTTCGCCCGGCCCACAGATTTCAGCCCGAGATTGGCCCGGACAAAACCGGCCAGCTCGTTCAGCTCCGGCACGACCTTTTTGTCCTGCATGTCCTTTTGCACCGCCTCGTATTTCTCGTTCGGCACACGCTTGATGAAGGCCGCCATGTCATTGGCGATGCTGTCCACGTCTTTCGTCGTCGCGTCCTGACTGTCCGCGACCTGCGTGAAATCCTTCTTCTTGCCCTCGGCAATTTCCTCGGGTTTCAGGCCCACCGTATCCTTGGCCAGCCCTTTGAGACCCTCGGAGATCTTGAATTCCTTTGCCGCCGCTGCCCGCATGCGGTTGTAGAAGTTACGCGCGTAAAGATTCTCCGTCGTCGTGTTCATCTTCTTCGCCGCCTGGCGCATCGCGTCGAGCGCGGCTTCCTGATTTTTCTGCGCCTGCGCCAGCTGTTCGCTGCGCTCTGCCGGTTTCTGGGCGCCTTGCTGGAGCGCCTCCGCCGCGGCCTGCATCGGCGGGTTCGCCTTTTGCTCGAGCGCGTCCTTGAGTTGTTGCCAGTCGGCCAGCGTTCCCGCGGGAACCTCCTTGTTGCGCAGCGCGTCCTTCATCACTGACGCCATCTCCTCGGTCATCTTCTGCAGCGCCGCCTCATTCGCCCGCTCGCTCGCTTCGACGCGTTTCGTGTCCTCGCCTGCGCGCTCGGTCGGCAATTCCTTCTTCGCCTCGGCGATCGCTTTGGTCTCCTCGAGCTGCCGCTCCTCGTCGCGAATGCGCTCGTCGAGTTGCTTCAACACCTGATCCATCCGCTCGCGGATTTTCTCCGCATGCTTCGCCGGGCTGAGCACATAGACGACATGCTTCCACGATTCGACCGGCTTCCGCTCCGGCTTGTAATCCAGCGCGTACGCCGCCAGCTCGACCACGCTGTCCTCCGGGATTTTGTAAAACGCGGGCGTGAACTCCGCTGCGCCGGTGAGTTCCTTTTTCAACTGCGCCCCGTCCATTCGCGCCGCCTCGCCTTTGCCAATCTCATCTTTTTTGGCACCCATCGCCCGCACCGTCCAGCCGACCCACGCCGTCTTCAGCCCGTAGTCGTCGCTCGACGCAAAATTCAGTTTCAGCACTTCGTCCGGCAGAATCGCCATCTCCTGCTCCAGTCCCGTCAGCTCCACGCGCGGCTCGGCATCCTTGGTCGTCCCGACGCGCAACGTGTACGGCTGCGTGGGCGTGAGACCGTGGGTGTCCGCCCAGCGGAAAGTCGCTTCGCCGGCCAGCTCGCCGATCGGCTTCGGGGGCGTTAGGAAGGTCTCGCCCTCGACGGAAGAAGTCTCCGCCGTCTCCCGCGTTTGCACGGGCAGCTTCGGGAAGAGGACGCGTAGCCCGGCGAAAACATCGCCCTCCTCCGCCTTCACGTTATTCATCCCGGCTTCCTTGAGCGCGCGGCTGGTCTTGCCAGAAAAACGGACGCTGCTGCCTTCGAGAAATTCCGCCGTCGTGCCCTGGATCGGCACCGTCGCCAACGGGTAGCCGAGATAGGTGGGCAACTCGACGCGCGCCGCCAACTCCTTCATCTCCGGCCGGTGCAGCGGGCGAATGGCGATGTCCCGCGTGGCATCGCCCACGCGCACCGCGAGCACGCCGGTTTGCGTTTGTCCGGTGAGCTTAAAGACTGCGCGGCCTTGCTCCAAACGGGCCTGTTGCGGCTCAGTGCGATTCAGCCGGGCGCTGGCCGTCGCCGGTTTCCACGCGGAATCCGCTTTCAGCCCGCACGCGATTTCAAAGGCCTCGCCATGCGGGACCACGAGTTCCGGAGGCAGCGCCTCGAGACTGGCGAAAGTATAGCGCTCGATCTGCGCCCAAGGCATCGCCCATCGGGCCAGCGCATTGACCGCGGCTTTCGGCACGAAGACGAACGGGGCCGCCGTTAGCGTCGCGAGAACCGCCGCCGCGAGGGCCCAACGCCGCACTGGACGCACTGGCACTGCGTTGCCGAAATCAAAACGGTCTGATTCCTCCGCGACCTGCCGGATCGCCGCGCGCATCAGTGCAGGAGAAATGTCGGCGGGTAGATCGTTGGTTTCGGTCAGTTCGATAACTCCCTGCAAGCGGTCGCCGAGCGATTTGAAATGACGCTGGAGCAACTTTGCCAATTGCGCCGGCCCGCGCCGATTCCATAGCCAGTGCCCGGCCCAAGCGTGCGCAAACCACGCCGCCAGCGCACCGCCGCTCAGCGTGAGGACCAGCCGCGCCAGCCGCGGCGTTTCCACGAAGCGGTCGAAAACAAACAGCAGGACAAAGGTAGCGAAGAGACCAACTAATCCGCCGGCGACCGCCGCCAAGGTTTCCATTTTTCGCAGACGCGCCTCAAAGCTGCGGAGCTGCGAGACCAACGAATCAGGCAAGGTGATCGAGTTCATGGCGAGGCGGAGTCTATGCGGAATACGGACGGGGGAAATGATTCATTTGTTAGCGCAGTGTCGCCGCAAACTCCGGGTGGAGCACTCGACCCGAGTGCTGTTCGCGGCGACACGCCGCGAACATGGGGTGCGTTTGGCTTCGGAAGATCGAGCGAACCGCCATGCGCTCCGTCGAGGATTCGGCGGGTCGCCGAACCCAGCACTCGGGTCGAGTTGCTCCACCCGGAGTTTGCAGCGCCGCGCCGTCACGTCAGCCCCCCGATCTTCCGCCCCACCCAATACAGCGTCAGCAACCCCAGCAGCGCCCCGCACCACCACGGATCGCACCACAGCCGGAATCGTTGCTCCTCCGGCTTCCGCTCGGGCAGCAGGCTCAGCCCACTGACCATCTGCGCCAGATCGCCCGGGCCGCCGCTCTTCCCCGCCGTCAGCGCCGCGATTTCCCGCAGCACGTCGAGCTTCGCCGGTCGCCCCACTTTTTCCAAAGTCGGCACCGTCACCGTGAGCTGCGTTTTCAACCGCCGCCCCGCGCCATCGGCCTTCACCTCCACCTCGTACTTCCCACCTTCGCGCGGCACAAAAAGCCCGCTGTGCACGCCCCATTCCGCATTCTCCGCTGCGAGTTCGATCGTCTCACTCGTCCCACTCGGCGCGGTCAAAGTCACCGCCACTTTCCCCTCGCTGATCGGGATGCCCAGCTTATCGAGCACCGTCGCGTTGAGCCGCACTTTGTCCCCGCGCTTCGGCGTCTCCGGGGTGTAGAAAAAGCGCACGCCTTCATCCTGCGAAAGGTGCCGCTGATGCGCCATCCACCGCACCACCTGCCCCCAGAACCGATAGTGATACGTGTCCTCCACACCCTTGCGCCAGCGCCACGCCGAGTCCGTGCCCATGTAGAGCACCTTGCCATTGCCCGCGGCGCGCGTGACGAGCAGCGGGATGCGCCCATTCGGGTTCCGCGCCGCCTCATGCACCGCGAGCACTTCCGCACCCGGCTTCGCCTTCACCACCGGCGCATACCAGTAGAAGCCCGGCAGCCCGCGCCACACCGCCTGGTTGGCACCGGGGTCGGTCGCGAGCATCGTCAGCCAGTGATCGCGTCCGCGAAACGTCAGCTCCAGCCGGGCCTCCGCGCCGCTCGCGAAACCGGTGCCTTTCACGTAATCCGTCTCCACCGGCAGCAAATCCGCGAGCGCAGAATCGGCGAGCGTTTTCTGCCGCCCGAGCGCGCCCGGCATAAAAACCACCCCGCTCGCCTGCTGTTCGACGAGACCCTTGATCATCGCCGCATTTTCCGGCGTGAGCATGCCGCCGCCGACACCGACATCGCCGAGGAAAATCACATCGAAACTCTGCAACTCCTCGCGCTTCGCCGGGAACTCCTTGAGGTAGCCCGCGCCCTCGCCCGCCCCGAGCGCCGGGTGGTAGAGCACCGCATTCATCGCCACACCGGGATCGCGCATCAGCGCATTGCGCAGGTAGCGGAATTCCCAGCGCGGCTGGGAATCGACGACCAGCACCTTGAGCGTTTCTTTCCGCACTGCGAGGTGGAAGCCGCGCTCATTGTTCGCGGAAAAAACTTCCTCGCGCTCGACCGGCACGCGCACCGTGAAGTCGCCTGCGCCTTCCGCCTGCGGCGTGAAAACGAGCATGTCCTGCACTTGCCCCATCGGCGGCAGCGTCACCGCTTTCGTGCCCTTCGCGTCGCCCGGGCCCTGCACGGTCACCGTCGTTTTCACTTCGCGGGGTAGATGGTTTTGCACCGTGAACATCACGCTAATCCGCTCGTTCACCAGCCCGTAAGTCGGCGCGAGCACCGACTGGATTTCCACATCCGGCAAATACGTCTCGCTGCCCACGCCAACGGCGAAAACCGGCACGTCCCGCTGCGCCAACGCCGTCGCGGCGGTGATCGGGGACTTGCCGAGATTCCAATCGCCATCGGAGAGCAGCAGGACCGCGCGAAGGTCGGAGTGCTGCTTGAGCACGCGCTCCAGTGGGTCGTTCAGATCGGTGCCGATCTCGGTCTCGACATCCGCTTTTGCGTCGGCGTCCGGCGGCTCGGAGAATGGCTCGAACGTCACCTGATACTGCTTTTCCAGCGGCGCGCTGAATTTCGCCTCGAGCTGCTGCTTCACCCAATCCGCCCGCGACACCGTCTGCTTTTCGCCGGTCAGCACGTCCTTCGTCTCCATGCTCCCCGAGGCATCGTAGAGCACGACCACCCGCGGCTGTTCCGTCCGCTTTTTCACCACCACCCGCTCCGGCCGCAGCAGCGTCAAAGCGACGAGCACTGCGACGACAAACCGCAGGACGTGCAGCGCCGTCAGCCACCCGCCGCTCCCCTCCCGCTGCAGGCTCCGCACAAAAAACCACGCCGAAGCCGCAACGAACGCCGCTGCGACGACGATGACCCACGGAGCCGTATTGATCTGCCAAGTTTCGTTCATAAACCCCGGAGGGACTCGCTCCCGCGAGTCCCACACTGAAACGTGCGGTGCCGCCGCAAAATGCGCCGGACGTGCAGGAGTCCGTCCCCGGAGGGACGCGCTCCTGCGAGTCCCACGCTGGGGCGTGCGGTGCCGCCACAGCATGCGCGGGACGTGCAGGAGCCCGTCCCTCCGGGGTGTTCGCTCACGCGACTCATACAGCGACCCCCGCAGGCTGCTGTCTCGCCGCCGGTCCCGCCGTCCGCACCGGCGGCTTTTGCGGGAGCATCGCCTTGCTCGTGGCGAGCAGCATTTCCGCGCACATGAAGAGCATCGTGATCACGATCATCGCCGGCCAGATCTCGCTTTGCAGACGGTCGGCTTTCAATTCCATCGCTCCAGCCATCACCGTCAGCTTCACTCCGCGCAGCAGTTCGGGTAGCCGCGCGCGGTCGGTGATCTCGGGCGCGTCTTCGGCGTCGGGACGGTTCAGCGCCACGCGGTTCGCGCCGCTTTGATACACGCCCGCGTGCCAGCGCCAGTCGCGGCGCTTGTCCGTCTCGACGGCGCTCCAAGCTTCCTGGGGATCGAGCGGCTTCCATTCGCCCGCCACCGCCATCACCGGCGGCGCGAGCCGTTGCCCGCCGAGCGTCACGAGCCTCTGGACCATCGGCAGCAGCACAAAGCCGTCGCCCAGACTACTCCACTCCGGTTCCGGCAGCGTGGCCGCTGCGAAGACGTGGCCCGCGCCGGTCTTGCGACTCACGAGAAACGGACGGCCATCTGCAAACGTCGCCGCAACATGCGCCGCCTCACCCGCGGCGGGGAGCTGACGGCGCGCGATCTCCAGCCGCGCTAGCGCCAGGGGTGCGCCGCTGTCGGTGCGGGCGAGCGGACCGTCGAGATCGTCCCACGCGGCGACGCGAAACGGCGCGTCTTTCGGCGCATTCTCCACTCCGCCCCACGTCAACCCAAGCAGCCCCGGACCGCCTTCACCGCCCGGCGGCAGGCAGAGCAGCACGCCGCCGCTTTCCACCCACGTTTGCAGCGCTTTCGCCACCGCCTCACCCGGGGCCGGCGCGGCCCAGATGATCAGCGCCGTCTCCTTCCACGCGATGCTCTCCGCCCGCGCGGGCAAAAGCAGATCGGCGGTGCGATCCGTGCGCGTCTTGTCGGGCGCGGCTGCGAACCGGAGCCGCGAAGCGGACGCACCGTCACCGACAATCACCGTGCGCAGGGGCAGCGGCGGGGCGTAGGCGAAGTAGGCGGTGTTGTCGGCGAGATTGTCATCGGCGGGCAGCTCGACCTTGCCCCAGCCGGGTTCGGTTTTCGCGAGGTCGAATTTCAAATTCTGGCGCTGCACTGCGCCGCTCAGCGTGAGGTCGCTCTGGCTCTTCGCACCCTCGCGGGTGACGAGCAGCGGCAACGCGCCTTTGCGCTCGCCATCCGCCTTCAGCTCCAGCCCGAGACTGAGCTGCGCCTTGCCCGTCTTCGCATCGCGCACGCGCAAATCGGCGGCTTTCACCGCGACCGCCACATTCCGTCCTGGCGCCGCGGAGAGATCGAGGACGCGTACCCGCACGCTCTGTGGCAGCCCGGCGAAACGCGCGGCGATGTCCTGCCACTCGGCGCTCTCCGGCCGCCAATTACTCGCCTGCAAATCGCTCGCGATCCAAAGCTCCGCGCTGCCGGGCTTGTTCTTCACGAGATAATCGAGCGCCGTGCGGAGCATCGCGGGGAGATCGGCGGCGGTGTCGGTCGGCTCGGCCATCTGCATGGTGGCGAGGCCGGTGGCGTCGGCAATTTCGAGCGGTTGACGAAGCACATTTTCCAGCAGGATAAACCGGCTGCCCGCGCTCTGTTTCGCCGCCTGTGCGAGGAGCCCGAGCGCGTGCGCGCGTTTGCTTTCCGGCTGCTCGCCGCCATGCGCCTCCATGCTCGCCGAGCGGTCGAGCAAGATGAGCACGGTTTCCGGCATGCCACCCGCCGCCGCACCAATCCAGCCGCCGGTCAGCGGCCGCGCCATTGCCCAGATGAGGAAAAGGATGACCAGCATCCGCGCGGCGAGGAGCAGGTACTGGCGGATCTTCGCCCGGCGCGTGGCGGCGCGGTTCGCTTTCAGCAAAAAGATCATCGCCGCCCAATGCACGGTCTTGTAGCGGAGCCGGTTGAGCAGATGGATGATCAGCGGCAGCAACACTGCCGGCAGCGCCCAGAGCATCCATGGTTGCAGGTAGGCCATCAGCGAGATGCGGGATGCGGGATGCGGGATGCGGGATGGAGGTGAGCGCTTTCCGAACTCGTATCCTGCCTCCCCAGTCCCATACTCCCCGCATGAGTTACCGGGATTTGGATATTTGGAAGCTCGCGCGCGAATTGAGCATTGAGGTGCATCGGATGACGCTGACGAAACTTCCTAAATTCGAGGATTATGAAGTTGGTTCGCAGATTCGCCGGTCGGCCAAATCGATTCGGGCGAACATCGTCGAGGGTTACGGACGGCGACGCTACAAATTGGAGTTCATCAAGCACCTGACCTACGCACATGGCTCGTGCGACGAAACCATCGATCACCTCGAAACGCTCTATGAAACCAACTCCCTGACCGACGAAACTCTCTACAGTGCTCTGCACGCCCGCTTCAACCAACTCGGCGGCAAACTCAATCGCTTTATTACTTCGGTCGAAGAGCAACACCTCCCCCCCCGCTAGCGGCGATTCGAAGCGCATCCCGCATCCCGCATCCCGCATCTCGCATCCCGTTCCCCTCACCGCCCTCCTTTTCGCGAAGCGCGGATGCGCTGGAGCATGAAGTTTGTCAGCACACCCTCGAACGGCTGGTCGAGATAGGTGAGATGGTAGTCCACGCGGAACTGCTGGCAGCCGTGTCGCAGGGCGTCGAGATAGTCCCGCAGCGCTTCGCCGTAGGCTTCGCGGACGACCGCAGGGTCGGTGATGAGATCGGCGCCGCTTTCGAGATCAACGAAGCGCACGGGGCGGGTAAAATCGAAGTCGTATTCCTGGCGGTCGAGCAAGTGAAAGACGGCGACGTCGTGCTTGTAAAAATGCAGGTGCTTGATGGCGTCGAGGAGCGGCGCGACCTCGGTGAAAAGGTCGCTGACGATGACGACGAGCGCGCGCTGGCGGATGCGCTCGGCGAAGTCATGCAGCGTCTGCACGATGTGCGATTCCCCCGCCGGCTGCGTGTTCGCGAGCATCCGGTAAAGAGCGCGCAGATGCGTGGGTGTGCGGCGCGGTGGGAGGTCGTGCGCCTTGTCGGCGAAGCACGTCAACCCCACGGCGTCGCCCTGATGCACGAGCAGATGTGCGAGCGTCCCGGCCATCCGCCGTGCGTAGTCAAAGCGGGTGCCCCCCTCCGGCGTGCTGGTGAATTTCATCGAAGCCGACGTGTCCACGACGAGGTAGCACCGCAGATTCGTGTCGGCCTCGAACTCGCGGATGAAAAACTTGTCCGTGCGCCCAAAGACCCGCCAGTCGAGATGCTTGATATCGTCCCCCGGCGCGTATTTCCGATACTCCGCAAACTCCACCGACGCCCCGCGCGTGGCCGAGCGATGCTGCCCGGTGACGCTCCCGAGCATCGGGCTGCGCACATTCAGCATCAGCCGCGAAAGGCGGGCAATGGCCCCTTGGTCGAGGAAGGCCGTGTCGTCGCTGGAAGCGGGCATCGGGAATCGAGGCGCCTAAACTTCAGTCTCTTTGATCATCCGCCGGATGATCTCGCTGCTATTGATGCCCTCACTCTCTGCGTGGAAGTTCACCAGAATGCGATGCGCCAGCACCGGCTCAGCCACCGCGTGCACGTCTTCGAGCCGGGCGAGGTAACTGCCTTGCAGGACGGCGCGGGCTTTCGCCCCGAGGACGAGGTACTGCACGGCGCGCGGACCGGGGCCCCACATGACCCATTTTTTCACCCACTCTGGCGACTCCTCGCCCGCCGGGCGGCATTTGCGCACGAGTTTCACGATGAAATCATAGACGTGATCCGGGACCGGCACGCGCCGCACGACTTCCTGAAAGCGCAGGATGTCTGCGGCGTGCAAAATCTTATCCAGCACCGGCAGCGCGCCGCCGGTCGTGGATTTGGCGATCTGTAGTTCCTCGGCCGCGCTCGGGTAGCCGACATTGATTAGGAACATGAAGCGGTCGAGCTGCGCCTCAGGCAGCGGATAGGTGCCCTCCTGCTCAATGGGGTTTTGCGTCGCGAGGACGAAAAACGGCTTCTCGAGCGTGAAGCTGTGTTTGCCCGCATTCACCTTCTGCTCCTGCATCGCCTGGAGCAGCGCCGCCTGGGTTTTCGGCGGCGTGCGGTTGATTTCATCCGCAAGCACGATGTTTGCGAAGATCGGCCCTTTCACAAACTCGAACGCCCTCCGCCCCGGTGTATCGGTCTCCTGCAAAATCTCCGTCCCGGTGATGTCGCTCGGCATCAGGTCCGGCGTGAACTGCACGCGGTTGAAATTCAGCGACATCAGGTCCGCGAGCGAATGCACGAGCAGCGTTTTCGCCAGCCCCGGCACGCCCATCAGCAGGGCGTGGCCGCGGGCGAAAATGCAGGTCAGCATCAGTTCGATGACCTTGTTCTGGCCGACGATGACTTTGCCGAGCTCCGCGGTGATGCGGCCATTGAGCGCACGGAGTTCATCGATGGCGGCGACATCCGCTTCCTGCGCGGCGAGGGTGTTCTGGGTTTGCATAAAATTGGGGACACGCACCGCCTCTTCCCCGCGTTTTCTTAACACGATTGGGTGGGAAAGCGCGGTCGGGCGCACATGACAGATGAAGCGCCGGCAATGTTCACGGCAAAAGCGCGAAATTCTTGGTTTTGTCGTTCCACCACCAGCGGGATCGTCCGATTTTGCTCAAAGTTCCCTGTGTTCGTTGGGTTTTTCCCGTGCATCTTCCCTGCCGTGACCCTCCTTCGCCATTTCTTTACCCTACTGCTGCTCGCCGCCCCCTCGGTGCGTGCCGGGGAATCCCAACCTCCGATCCATTTCGGGCGCGAGGTTCTCCCGATTCTTTCGGACAACTGCTTTTACTGTCATGGCCCGGACAAAAGCCATCGCAAGGCCGACCGTCGGCTCGACACTCTCGAAGGCGCCACCGCCGAGATCGACGGCGTCACCGCAGTGGTGCCCGGCAAACCGGAGATCAGCGATCTTGTGGCGCGGATCACTTCGTCTGATCCCGATGAGATCATGCCGACGCCGAAGTCGAATAAGAAGCTCCAGCCCGCGCAGATCGAGATTCTCCGGCGGTGGGTGGCGGAAGGCGCGAAGTGGGGCACCCACTGGGCCTTTGAAAAACCGGGACGCCCGGAGGTGCCAAAGATCGAGGGTATGTCGAATCCGATCGACTCTTTCGTTCGTGCCCGACTTTTGAAGGAAGGTCTAAAGCCTTCCCCCGAAGCCTCACGCGAGACGCTGATCCGTCGCGTCTCACTCGATCTCACCGGCCTGCCGCCGACCCCGGAGGAAGTGGACGCATTTCTGGCTGACCAGTCGCCGGAGGCTTACGGGCGCGTGGTTGATCGCCTGCTCGCTTCGCCGCACTACGGCGAGCGGATGGCGCTGCCGTGGCTGGACGCGGCGCGCTATGCCGACTCAAATGGCTTCCAGCAAGACGGCGACACGCATCAATGGATCTGGCGCGACTGGGTGGTGAAGGCGCTCAACGCGAATATGCCGTTCGATCAGTTCACCATCGAGCAGCTCGGCGGCGATCTGCTGCCGGACGCGACCCTCGACCAAAAAATTGCCTCGGCTTTTAACCGCAACCACATGCTCAACGGGGAAGGCGGGGCGATTCCGGAAGAGCAGCGCAACGTCATTCTGTTTGATCGCGTGGACACTACGGCGACGAATTGGCTCGGTCTGACCGTGGCCTGCGCGCAGTGCCACGACCATAAATTCGATCCCATCAAGCAACGTGATTACTACTCGCTGATGGCCTTCTTCAACAACGTGCCGGAAAGCGGAGTGCCCTCGGGCGGCGGGCAGTATCGGATCGCCGATCCCGCGATTTTCGTGGGCAGTGCGGAGCAAACGGCGAAGCTGAAAACGCTCGAAGCCGACGTGGCGGCGGCGGCTGCCGAAGAGCAAAAACAGGCCGAACGGCCCGAGACCGCCGCGGCACTGGGCGCGTGGGAAAAAGCGCTGACAGGAGCCGCCGACGTCGAGTGGGTCAACCTGCGCCCGCTAACCGCGACGGCGGGCGAAGGCGTCACGCTCACGGTGCAGGACGATCTCTCCATTTTGGCCACCGGCCCACGGCCCGATAAGACGAACTACGAAATCACGCTTCCGGGCAGCGTGCGCGGATTGACGGGCTTCCGTATCGAGACCATTCCGGATGAACGCCTGCCCTCGAAAGGCGCCGGCCGCTCGGACAGCGGCAACGCGGTTTTGACCCGGCTGCGGTTTAGCGTGGACGGACAAAAAATCCGGTTCACCGCGGCGTCCGCCGATTACTCGCAGAACGGTTTTTCGCCCGGCGGAGCGATCGACGAAGACCCGACTACGGCGTGGGCGTTTTTTCCCGAGACCACCAAGCCGCATACGCTCGTGGTCCAACTTCCCGAGCCGCTGACCGCCGCCGAGGGCGCGCCACTCACCCTGCGTTTTGAGTTTCAATCCACGCACGGCCAGCACCAGTTGGGTCGCTTCCGCATCGCCGCCACCGCCAGCGTCCAGCCGGTCGGGCGGCAGAGTCTGCCGGCGGCGATCGCGGCGATCTTGAAGATGGATCCGGCGAAACGCACAGCGGAAGACACCGGGAAACTCCGCACCCATTTTCTCACCAATGCGCCCCCGGCCGCTCTCGCCACGGCGCGCCAAGCGAAGGTGGCGGCAGAAAAAGCGCTCACTGATTTCAAAAACACCGTCCCGCGTGTGATGATCATGTCCGACGCGAAACCGCGGCCGACCAAAGTGCTGGATCGCGGAGACTACCTCTCGCCGAAAGAGGAGGTGCCGTCGGCGACTCCGGCGTTTCTCCCGGCCCCGGCAGCAGGTGGTCCGATGAACCGCGTCGGCTTTGCGCGTTGGCTGGTCAGCGCAGACCAGCCGCTGACCGCGCGCGTCATCGTGAATCGTCACTGGCAGACGTTTTTCGGCCTGGGACTGGTGAAAACCAGCGAGGACTTCGGCGTGCAAAGCGAGCAACCGATTCAGCGCGAGTTGCTCGATTGGCTGGCTGTGGAATTTCGTGAAAGCGGCTGGGATGTGAAACGACTGCACCGGCTTATCGTGACCAGCGCCACGTATCGCCAAACCAGCGCGCTCACGGCGCAACTTCGTGAGCGCGATCCGGAAAACCGCTTATTCGCCCGCGCCTCCCGCTTTCGCCTCCCCGCGCTCATCCTGCGCGACCAGGCCCTCGCGGCCAGCGGTCTGCTCGTCGGGACGCTGGGCGGCAAGCCTGTCTATCCGTATCAGCCGGCGAGCATCTGGGACTCGCTCGCCATCACCAAAGAGCGCGATTTCACTTACCCGCAATCGACCGGTAGCGATCTTTACCGGCGCAGTCTTTACACCTTCTGGCGGCGCACCGTTGCGCCTTCGAACATCTTCGACGCCTCCGTGCGCAACGTCTGCAAAGTCCGCCTCGGCGCGACGAACACACCCCTCCACGCGCTGACCACGCTCAACGATCCGACCTACATCGAAGCCGCCCGCGTTCTCGCCAGCCACGCTCTGCGCGCTGCCGGACCAGAACCGGAGAAACGCCTCGCCTTCGCCTTTCGCCGCGTGCTTGCCCGCTCGCCGGACGCGGAGGAAACGAAGCTCCTGCGCGCCAGCTTTGAAAAGCAACTCGCCAAATTTTCCGCAGATCGGCCAGCCGCCGAACTCTTCCTCAAAACCGGCGCCGCACCGACCGACTCCGCGCTCGACGCGCCCCAGCTCGCCGCTTACGCCACCGTCTGCCTCGGCATCCTGAACCTCGACGAAACCTTGACCAAAGAATGAACCCGCTCCTCGAAAATCAGCTTCACTCCACGCGGCGGCAGTTCTTTGGCCGGGCCGCCACAGGCATCGGTGTCGCGGCGCTCTCCTCGATTTTGAAAGGGCCCGCCGGAGCCGCGCTCGCGCCGTCGGCGGAGGGCGGTCCACTCACCGGCCTTCCTCATTTCGCGCCGAAAGCGAAACGCGTCATTGTGCTGTGGCAGGGTGGCGGGCCTTCGCAGGTCGATCTGTTTGACTACAAGCCAGGCCTCGAAAAACTGCGTTTGACTGACGTGCCGGAATCCGTCCGGGGCGGCACCCGCCTTTCCACGATGACGGCCACGCAGAAAGGCTACCCGGTGCTGCCCGCGATCAAGCCCTTCAAGCAGTACGGCAAAAGCGGGCTCTGGCTGACTGAGATGCTCCCGCACATTGGCTCGGTGGCCGACGAGATTTGCCTCGTGCGTTCCATGCAGACCGAGGCCGTGAACCACGCGCCCGGAGTCACCTTCTGCCTCACCGGTTCGCAGATCCCCGGGCGCCCGAGCATGGGCGCGTGGGCCAGCTACGGGCTCGGTTCCGAAGCCGAAGATCTGCCTTCGTTTGTCGTCATGACTTCGGCCGACGAGAAGAAAACCTGCGGCCAGCTTTTCTACGAATACTACTGGGGCAGCGGCTTCATCCCCTCGAAGTATCAGGGCGTCCGGCTGCGTGGCGAAGGCGAGCCCGTGCTTTACCTCAGCGACGCCCCTGGCCTTGCGCCCAACCAGAAGCGTGCGCTCCTCGACGACATCGCCGCGCTCAACGCCCGCCGCTTTGCCCAGCAAGGCGACCCGGAAATCGAGACCCGCATCGCGCAGTACGAGATGGCCTTTAAAATGCAGACCAGCGTTCCTGACCTCCTCGATTTTGCGAAAGAAACGCCCGCCGCGCTCGAACGCTACGGCCCCGACGTGCAGCGTCCCGGCAGCTTCGCGCGCAATTGCCTGCTCGCCCGCCGCCTCGCCGAACGCGGCGTGCGCTTCATCCAACTCATGCACAGCGGCTGGGATCAGCACGGCAATCTGCCCACCCAGCTCGAGCTGCAATGCCGCGACGTGGATCAGCCCAGCGCCGCGCTCGTCCGCGACCTCAAGGACCGCGGGATGCTCGACGACACGCTCGTCATTTTCATGGCCGAGTTTGGCCGCACCGTTTTTGTCCAGGGCGACGTGACCAAGCCGTCGTATGGCCGCGATCACTTCGGCCACTGCTACAGCATGTGGATGGCCGGCGGTGGCGTGAAGCCGGGGAGCGTTTATGGCGAGACGGACGAATTTTGCTACAACGTGGTCAAAGACCCCGTCCACGTGCACGACTGGCAGGCCACCGTGCTGCACCTCCTGGGCATCGACCACGAACGCCTCACCTACCGCTTCCAAGGCCGCGATTTCCGGCTCAGCGACGTCCATGGAAAAGCGGTTAAGGGCATCCTCGCCTAGCGCGCCGCTTGGGCTCCCCCTTACTGCTCCCGCTTCAAAAGCTGCTCTTTCCGCTCGGGCGTGAGCTGGTCCGTTTTTTCAATCCAGGGCCGGGCGCTGGTCGGATCGTTGCGCAACCAATTCGAGGCCAGATTGTTGATCTGGTTGGCGCGCTGATTTTTGTCCCCGATCGACGCGGCCCACGCCATCGCACCCTCGGGGTCGGTCTCAATGGCCATGTAAGAAAAATTGCCGATCGCCGCATCGCGCTCTTTCCCTGCGGGCAACCGATCCAGCCACGCCGCGGCTGCCGCCGGATCTGCTTCGGTCCACTGGTCGACGACGTTGGTAATTGCGTTGGTCCGACCGCTACCTTCGGGCAGTTTTAGCACCCAGGCGGCGGCCGCCACGGGATCGTTTTGTGCCCAAGTCGAAGACAGACCAGACGCCGCCCGGTTCTGGGCTTCCGAGGTCAGCTTGGAAGAGAAAATGGCCAGAGCGCGTTGCGGATCGTTTTGCGCAAGTTGGGAGACGACGTTCGCCGTGAGCTGGTTTTGCGTTTCACCGGCCGGCAAGGCCAGGGCCCAGGCTAGTGCCTCGTCGGGCGCGGTACTAATCCACGAGTAGAACGGACTGGACAGGGTGTTTTCGTTTTTGGTCGGCGGATCGTTTTGCATCACCCATTCGAGCGCGGCCTTGGGATCGTTTTGCGCCCACGTCTGGGTCACGCTGCGTAGCGCATTTCGCCGCCCTTGGCCCGGCGGCAGTGTTGCCGCCCATTGGACAGCCCCGGCCACGTCGTTGTCGGCCATGCGACTCGCGATGTTCGAAGCCACTTGACTGCGTTGCGACGCGGGCAGCATTTCGAAGAGCTGATTGGCGAGCTTGGGATCGTTGGCCGCTTCGGAATTATAAATCAGATTGCGCATCGCGTCCGCCCGAGCACGACCCACGGGCAATTCACCCAGCAGCGTGAGCGCCGCATTTAAGTCCTGCCGCCCAAGATTCTGAATCGCGGAGTTCAGCGCCGCGTTCCGTTCTGGGCCGGCCGGTAAAGCGAGGATCTGCACCTGCGCCGCCGCCGAGTCTCGGCTCATCCAAGAGCTGAGTGTCTGCGCGATGAGATTCCGGCGCGTCGTTGCGTCCTCGGTTGAGGTGCGTGCCCAGGCATACGCCGCAGCGGGATCGGTCTGCGCCCACGATGAAACCACCGACGAAAGCGCACTGCGGCGATTCTTCGGCTCCGTCAGTTGTCCCGCCCAAGCCAGTGCCGCGGCCGGATCTTTGATCGCCCATCCGTTGGCAATGTTGCTCATCGCATTGTCCCGCATTCTCCCCGCCGGCAAGGTCATGGCCGCACTCGCCGCGGCCGCCGGATTATCCACAGCCCACTGACTGAAAATGTTGCCGACCACATAGTTGTCGCGCGACGCGAGATTCAGCTTCATCGCGATTTGCAAAGCGATCGCCGGATCCCTCTTCGCCATCGCGGAGAGCAGCGTCTGGGCGAAGCCGTTGCGCTCCTGCCCCGCCGGCAGCGCTTCCAACCACGCGCGCGCTCCATCCGCATCTACGCCCACCCATTTTTGGAAAACCCCGGTCATCATCCCATTCCCGCCCTGGTCGCGACCGAGCTTGCGCGCAAAGGCCATGGCCGCCGCCGGATCGATGCTCGCCCAGCGTTCCCCGAGAATGTAGGAGATCTGATAACGGTCCCTCAGCGGCAAAAGCCGCACCTGCTCCGCCGCCACCGCCAAATCTGCCGGATCGAGTTGATCGATCACCGCATGCAACCGCCGCAAACGGTCCCAGTCCGCCACCTCCCGCATCGCCCCCCGCATCTCCGTCACAAAATCAATCTCCCCACCATCCGCCCCCGCCACCTTTTCCTCCCCCGTCGCCATCCCGTCACGGACGGGTAGAACTCCGCCGGCCTCCGCCGCTTCAATACCAGCCTTCACCTTCCGGCCATCCCCCGACGCACTAACACCAACCACCGCCGGCGCCTCGCCGCGCATTAGGTAGCCAAGCACCCCACCCACAAGCACCCCAGCGCAGCCAATCAGAATGAGCGAACGCGTGTGCCGGGGGATATACATACGTGCCGCAAGCTAGGTCGCCGCGTGGCGGGCGGGCAAGCGGCGAGCGACGCCGGCCTCGCGCTTACTCGGCGACTACGCTATCGCCTCCACGGGCGGGGAGGGTCTCACGAAAAACATCCCCGCCCACCTACAGATCCACAACGCAGCAGGGCTCGGATTGGACGCGGTTATTTCGTGAATCGTGTGAAAAAAACGAAGAGCGCAGCCTTCACAGACTGCGCTCTCTGGAAATTTGGGAAGCACTTCTACTTCGAGGGAAACGATCTATCAGAGTCGGCGCTTCCGCTTTTTTGAAATGCCCTTCATTTTCTCACGGAGGTGGTCGGCGTTGGCCTTGCAAACTTCTCCCAAGCTTTCGAAGTTGTTTTTCTTCACATAGTCCGTCTCGGTATAGAGGTGGTGGAGGAGCATGCACAACTGTCGCTGGAAATCCTGACACCACTGTTCGTGCTCAGGATTTGCCCTGTTGGGTAAGCCTATCCCACGTCCCGTCATTTCGAAGGCAAGGAGAATATGCGCGAGTTCGTGCGCGACTCGGATGCGCTGCTCTTCAATCGTCAGGCCATCGTCAACCGTGATGCGAGCGAACTCAGCAGTGAGAAACAGCATGGCCCAACGCCCTTGTTCTGCGTAAATATCTTTCCGGACGTTGATATCGATAGGAAATCCTTCGATGTGCAGTCGCTCCGAAACCATTTGCTCAACCGCACGAACCGCATGGGCCAACAAGCAATCTCGCCCACGTAAAAAAACCTCTTCGGATAAGGCGAGCGCCTTATCCGCTAACTCGGGGGGTAGCATCCTCGATTAGAATCCGTATTTATCGAGGACGTAGAATTCGAGGGCGCGCAACTCCGCAGCGTCATCAAAGATTCCTTCCGACGAGGCCACCATCATGGGCGTCCGGACGAATTCTTTGCGAAGTGCTTTGATTTTCTCCGCCGCATCATTTCGCGGTACTTCGTGACCCTTGTAGAAGGCGGAGAGAAATTCCCGACCCGCAGGCGAGAAATCCTTTAGAACTGGTGTTTCGGTGGTTGTCATGGAGTTGGGTTTGTAGGTGGCGGATTCGGGGGCAGGCAAGATATTCTTACTCACACGGCCCGCAAGTTTTTTGGCGCTAGGCACTCTTTTCCCTTGACTTTGTTTTTTTTTGGTTCGGGTTTTCATATGGTAATATACTCCCGTTCTTAGCAAGCGCCGCGCCTATTAGCCTTTCGGCGTCCGCACTGAATGTGGTTGGGTAACAATTAAACGTTACGCTCGTTTGGAGAATCAAGATGCCGCTGAAGTGCTCGGCTGAAGGTCACGGTTGAGGAGCTTGAAGCAGCGCGACGACGACGCGCTCTACTTCAAGAGCGTCCAAAAAACGGAAGCGCCTCTGGTTTCCCCATAGAAGTCGAGGAGACACCAAATTCATCGAGGAGATATGTAGTGAGAAGCAGGACGAAGAAAGCCGTGGGCACAAGGTTTGGAAAGACCGAGCACCCACCCGAACCATTCGGGAACAGCGTCGGGGCGGCGATCATCGGCCTCGACTTCGGTCGCGTAGGTGGGGACGTGATTGAAGGGACAGTCAATATGCATGACAGGCTCCAAGTCCCGCCGACTAGCTCTCTCACCGCTGCCCGATGACCCGCGCTGGGTTCCCCGCTACGACCGCGCCGGGCGGCACGTCTTTGACCACTACCGCGCCGGCGCCGATGACCGCGCGATCGCCGATCGTGATCGCGCCGAGGATGACGGCGTTGGCCCCCACGTCCACGCCGTCGCCGAGCACGGGGCAGGCGGTTGAGGTGCCGTCGGCGAGGGTTTTGTTTCCGATGGTCGTGGATTGCCGGAGCGTACAGTCCGCGCCGATCACCGTGCCCTCATGCACGACGAGCGCCTGGCCGTGGTAGAGCCGAAGCCGCGGGCCGACGCGCGTCTGGAAGCGCAGCTCGATGCCGAGCAGCCATTCCACGCCGAGGCGGTAGGCGGCGAGATACGGTGCACCGAGCAGCCACCATGGATCGGGCAGCGCGCGCACCCACTGCGCGACGCGGAAAAGCACGAGCACGATCTTTCCTTTCGGGTTGCCGCGGTTCGCCTCCCAATCGCAAAGCCAGTCTTTCATGCGCGCGGCTCCAGGTAGCGGAGATAGATCGCCTCAACAGCGCGGGTCATGCCTTCAGCAGAATACTTGGCGCGCACTTTGGCGAGCGCAGCATCGGCGTAGCGGCGGGCTAGCGCGGGCTGGGCGAGGAGTTCATCGACCCGAGCGATGAAGGCCACGCGGTCGCCCTCCTGCACGAGCGCGCAATCCTCGCCATCGCTCAGCACTTCCTGCACGCCGTCGAGCCGCGAAGCGACGATGGGCACGCCGCAGGCCATCGCTTCGAGGATCGTGATGGGCAGCCCTTCGTAGCGCGAAGTGAGCAGGAGCATATCGAGCGCAGGATAGAGCGCGGTCATCTCCGCGACATAGCCTAGAAAGCGGACCCGCTCGCCCAGCCCGAGCGCCGCGGCCTGCGCGCGCAACGCCGCTTCCTGTTCGCCCGTGCCCGCCAGCACAAAGACCGCGCGCGGGTGCCGCTGCACAATCTCCGCGGCAACCTCGAGAAAGAGGGCGAAGTTTTTTTGGTAAGTCAGCCGCCCGATGCCGGCGATGACGAAGGCGTCCGGTGGGAGCGCCCAGCGGAGACGCGCAGGAGCGCGTCCCTCCGGGTCTGGATGAAAGGTGGCGAGGTCGATGCCGTTGTGGATCGTTGTGGCGCGATCCTCGGTGACGCCCTCGTGCGCGATGAGGAAGCGGCGCGTGGATTCCGAGACGGCGCAGATGTGCGTGGAAAAGCGGTTCGCCCAGGTGTCGGCGGCGGGCACCCATTTCCGAGGATCAGCGAGCTTGTCGTTGCAGTGGTCGTGGTTGATCCGCACTGGCACGCCGAGCCACGCCGCGAGCGGCTTAGCGATGACATTGGCCGCGAGCAGATGGCAATGCACCACGTCGTAGCGTCGCGCGAGATAGAGCCAGGCGAGCAGCGGTACGTAGCTGGGAAAGCGGTGATCGAACGACAGCGAGCGCACGGGCACACCCGTCGCGCGAATGCGTTCCCAGAAAACCCCGCGTCCATGCATGCACGCCACCTCCGGCGCGAACCGCGAGCGGTCAGTTTGCGTGAGCAGATTCCAAAGCACGACCTGCGCGCCGCCGAGCGCGAGGCTGTCGATGACGTGGAGGACGCGATACGGGCGGGTCATTTGGCGGGAGCAAACTTCCGGTAAAGCGTGCGCGCATTTTCCCCGAGCAAAAACAACCCGAGCAACCGTGACCACGGTAGGGCCTGACCGATCGCCGGATCTGTCACCAGCGCGCGGAGCAGTTCACCCGCGGCGGCGACGCGGTGAGCGGGCAGGAGATTGTAGGCGAGATGCGCCGCCTGCCGGGCGCTGGCACCGCGCACCGCAGGACCTGCCGCCGGATGGCGATGAACAAAATCCGCGCGCATCTTTTTCACGAGTGCATGAAAATCTCGCAAACACGCGGGCTCGACGCGCCAGCGGTAGCTTCCGATCAAGGCCCGGTCGGCTTCGGTGAACACGCGGTTGGGGAATTCCGTCTCGAGATTCGACTGCTGAATACGGGCCGTCTCCGCTTCGAGCAGCGAGGTTTGCGAGCGCATCATCGAGGCCGCATGCACACGCAGCGAGATCAGCGGCTCGGGCAGATTCGCCACCGGCCACTGCCGCGCGAGCTGCGACCACAGCGCGTAATCCTGGCTACAGCGAAAGCTTTCGTCATAACCGCCGAAGCCGTCGCGCACGACGGCCGTGCGGAAGATCACCGCGCTGTGCAGAAAGCTGTTGTCGAAAAAATTCAGCCACCGGATTTCCCACGGCTCCACCGGCAGTCGCACTTCACCGAGCGCCCGCCCTTCGCCATCGATCTGCCGCCCGCCGGCCCCGAGCAGCACCGTCTTCGGGTGCGCCTGTAGGTAGGCCATCTGTCTGGCCAACCGCTCGGGATCGGACAGATCGTCCGCATCCTGCCGCGCGATCCATGCCCCACGGGCCAGCGCCAGGCCTTGGTTTAGGCACGCCGTTTGGCCTCTGTTCGCGGCGTTGCGGATCAGCCGGATGCGCGGATCGCCGAAGCTCTCGACGATGGTCGCGCTGTCATCCGTCGAGCCGTCATCGACGATGACCAGCTCGAAGTCCGAAAACGTCTGCGCCAGCACGCTCGCCACCGCCGCGCGCAGATGCGCTGCGGCGTTGTACATCGCCATGAGCACGGTGACGACTGGTGCGGTGGGTGGGGCGGTGTTCATGGCGCGAAGCGGCCGATCGTGACGCGAAAATCCCGCGCTACGACGTATTCCATCTGCTGCACAAGCATCGCCAAGGCTACCTCACCGCCGGCTCCGAGCGCGACCCGCTGCTCCCACGCCGCGCCGGCCTCGCCGGGCGTGACCTTCATCGCGCCGAGTTTCTCCCCGAGTCCGTTTGACGTCGTAAAGCGCAGAATTGACCACTCCGCGCTGCCACTCCCGCTACCCTCCGCACCACCAGCCGAGATGCGAATGGTGTACGCCCCCGCCTCCGCGGCGCGCCAAGTCAGCACTGCGCCGTCCGTGGGATTCGCCCCGATCCGGTTTCCGCCCGCTTGCCACTGCGCCACGGGATGCGCCGTGTTGCCGGTGAACGAACGCTCCTCCTCAAACCAGCGGGCCGGTTTCCACAACGCGCGATCCCCGCCCGCCGACGGCTCCGCGAGCGGGCGAAAAAACAAACTCCAACGGACTTCAGGACCCCGTGAATAGACCGGCTCGCCGATCCACTGCGCGCCGATGACCGGCAGCTCCCACGTTTCCAGTGCCGCCCTTCCGGCGTCGTCGCCCATCGCCAGCGGCGGAGGCTGCGGTTCGGCATGCACCGGCGGCGGATACTCGACTAGGCCCGGGGTAAGACTCGGGGGGAGAGCCGCGGGTCGAGGTCCCGCAACGGCGATCAGCGCCGGGAGGACCGCGGCGAGATCGTGATTGTAGCTGGCGTAGCCGTTTGGCGTCGGGTGGCACGCGTCAGGGGAAAAGTTCGCCCACGTCCATTCGCCGGCGCGGATTTTACGGGCCGCCTCGTAGCCCAGCGCGATGGTCGGAATGTCGTAGTGCGCGGCGACCTGTTCGTGCTGCCGTACCGACTTAGGAAACGATCCGCGCTCCAGCTTCGGCAGCGACCAGTCCATGATGGTGTAGAGGAAAAGCATGTCCGTCTGCGCGTCCGCCAAGCGGACCTTTCGCACGAGCCGCTCCATGTCAGCGGTGCATTCGCGCGAGCCGTCGTTCACGGCGAACTCCACGACCACGAGATCGGGCCGGTGAACAAGCACATCGCGGTCGATCCGCTTCGCGCCGAAATCCGAACCGGTCGCGGCGAGGCCCGCGTTGATCGCATGCACTTTCACACCCGGGGCGCGGCTTTCCAGCCAGGCTGGGAGCATGCTCACAAAACCGTCCGCACCGCCGTTCTGGGTGATCGACCCGCCGAGAAAGGCGACCGTCACCGGATTCCGCGCGTCGAGCTTCGCGCGCAGGTGCGGCAGGCCGGAGCGCGCGACGAGCGACTGGGCCGGTCGCCCCGCTTTCTTCTCCGCTTTGGCTTTCGTCCGGGTGGCGGCAGCCTCGGCTTTGCGGCGCAGGCGGGCTGGCTGGATGAACGTTAGATGGAGAGTCGCCCAGACCGCTCCGGAGCAGCCGAGCACGAGAAGGGCGACGCGAAGACGGCGCCGTGAGCGAGTATTCATCGGTGTCCTCCTTCCAGCAGCCGCCGGAAAATCTCCGCGTGCTGCGCCACCCACGCGGTGTGATCGAAGAGTCGCTCAGCCCGGGTCCGTGCGGCTGCGCTGCGCGCCGGATGCTGCGTCATGATCCGCTCGACGGCGTTCGCGACGTCTCCAGCAGCGGGATAATGCCGGGCGTCCCAACTTACCGGCACGTCGAGCAGCTCGCCGCCATCCGCGCCCAGCAATTCCGGCAGCCCGCCACTGCGCGAGCCGACCACCGGCACGCCGCAAGCCAGCGCCTCGATGACCGCTGTCGGGCACGGGTCGGCGTATTTGAGATGCAGCAAGACGTGGCTGGCCTGGAGCATCGCCACCGCTTCCGTCTGCGAATACGCGGGTCGCAGCCGCACGCACTCCGCCACGCCCGCGCGGTCGATGGCTGTGCGCACCTGCTCCGCCGCGCCGGGCCAGCGAAACTCGCCCGCGACCGTTAACTCCGCGCGGTGTCCGCGACGGCGCAACTCCGCGAGCGTGGCGACGGCCCGAGTGACGCGCTCGGCCTCCATGTGCGTGCCCGCTGCGAGGATCTGCCACGCGTCTCCTGCGACCGGCTGCGGATGGAAGGCGGCGAGATCGACAGGATTAAAAAGCACCGCGGACGGCGCGGACGATGGCCCGAGAAACTTCTCCGCGGAGATGCGACAAAACGCGCTTTGATAGACCACGAAATCGGCCATCCGCCGCAGTGCCCGCATCGGTGCATTGAAGGTCTCCACCTCCTCGCCTGCCCAACCGGGAAAGCCCACGCCGTTCTGATTCCAAACGAATTTTACACCCCGCCCTTTCGCGAAGCGCACCAGCTCGCGCGCGTGCGGCGGGATGGCGCTGCTCACGAGGTAGAGCACATTCGCGGTGGTCGCGCTTTCGGGAAAAGCGCGGTCCAGATGCGTGAGCTTCACCCGCCCGCCGTGGACCACCGCTCCGCTGACTCTCGGCAGAGCGGCGCCGTAGCTGAGCACCGGCGCGCCGACGGCCGGCTTCCAGCCCGCGCGGCGCAAACGGAGCACGAAAAGCTGCGCGCCAGGCCAGTCCACGACGCCCCGCAGCCGGTGCCGTAAGGCCGGTGGAAGGGTAGTGCTGAATGCCTTTTCTATCATCGGATTAGACCCGGCGCAGTTCGCGAATGATATGAAACAGACGCATCAACCGGTCCGCGACGGAAGGTAGATCAGACGGCGGCACGGTGGCCGGCCAAAGCGCCGGGTGCGCCCGCAGGGTCTCATGCCGGACCGGCAACTCTTCCGCGCTCCCGTAGCTCAGACCGGCAAACCAAACGAGCCAGCGGTAATGCGAATTGGCGGGATAAAGGACCGGCCGCCCTTCTGCCAGCGCTCGCGCAATCCGACCGGCCGCAGACGCGTCGCCGGTGGCGATCACCAGCGGGTCCGGGCTGCTCGAATCGTTCGCGGGCGGTGGCGGCAGGACGAGAACTCGGGGCGGCAGCAGGCCAGATCGACGAAGCGCGTCGAGCGCATCGATCGAAGGAAGAATGACGACGTCGTGGCGCGGCTCTGTGCCCGCCGGCAGCGCGCCCACCTTCGTTTCCGATGGCCACGCAATAACCGGAAGTTCCGGGCGCGTCCGAAGTTCCTTGAGACGCGGGTCGCTAGGCGCAACTTCGCCGAGCAGGACCGCGTTCGTCTGAGGCGTTAACTCGCGGGTCACCGTGCCACCACCGCGTTCCAGCGCGCCGACAAGTTCCGCGAACAGAGCGTCGAATGAAGCGCCGCCGGCACCGCCAGGCTGGTGCACGATGGCCACGTCGAGCGGGTGAGGCCGCGTCGGGAAACAACTGCGCACCCGTTGCGCAAAGTCGCGCAGCCCTGCGGCCACGGTGCTCGCAACGCCGCGGTGCGCGCCCGAGCGCGGCTCCAGCCGACGGTAAATCTCCACGAGATGTCGCCGCAGAGCGGGCGCGGTGTGGTGCTCGTGCGCCGTTTGAAAATGACGACCGGCAAAGGCTTGGAGATGTTTTTCCCGCAGATCGCGACGGATGATTTCACAAGCTTCCGGGAGGCTTTCGAAAAGGCACTCGGGCGCGAGGACATCGGGCGCAATGCCGACGGGCGTGCTGATCACATTGCAGCGCGCGCCGGCGGCTTCGAGAACGGAATGCGGCCCACCCTCCCACCGCGAGGTGATCAGGTGAAGGTCGGCGATTTGATAGAGCGCGTTGAGCGTGGTACGCGGCAGGATGTTCACCGCGTAGTCGTCGCGCTCGCCCGTGTCTTCGCCGACAAAGGTGAAGGGCACGCCGCGCCGCGCGAGCTGGGTGCGCAGGTAAAAGCGTCGCGGGCCAGCGAGCAGCACTTGCACGGGCAGGCCCTCGCGGTAGAGCTGGGTGGCGATCTCAAGGAAAGCGTCTGGGCCTTTCTGAAGCTTGGGTAAGTTCCGGTCGCGGCCTTCGGTGTCGCGATGGAAATTGGCGAGGAGATAGCGATTCGCGGGAATGCGCCATTTCTCGCGCAGCGCATGCACCTCGGCATCGTCGGGCGGGAGCGGACGAAAGATCGCGGGATCGAAGGTGTAAGGAGCGAATTGGCTTTCGATGCCGAGCGTGGAGAACTGCGCGACCGCTTCGCGCGAGCGCGCGATCCACAATGTCACGAGCGCGCGGGCTTTCAGAAACTCCGGCCCGGAGGCGTAGTGAAAGGGCGCGTTATCCGCGTAGCAGAGGACGTGTCGGCCAGTGAAGTCGCGCGGCGAAAATCGCAGCAGACGCTGCCACCAGACGGCGTGGACAATGTCCGCGCGGGCCAGTGACGTGAACTCGCCTTCGCCGACGAGCGAGCCACGGAGCAGGCGTAGGTCTTCATCGATCGCCCAACCGGCTCCATCGCCCGGAGTGAGATGCACGCGTTTCATCGGGCCTCCAAAACGCTGCGGATGCGCGTGGCGATGCGCCGGCCAGTCGCTTCCCAGGTGAACGTTTCCTGCGCAAAACGGGCCGCCGCCTTTCCCATCTCCTGGCAGCACGCGGGATCGCTGAGCAGGCGGTCGAGCGCCGCGGCGAGCGCGTCCACGTCGCCTGGCGGGACGAGGAAACCCGTCACGCCCTCGCGCACGCGATCGGGCGAGCCGCCGACGTTCGTCGTGATCACCGGCAGGCCGTGCTGCTGCGCCTCGACGAGGGCGAAGGCGGAGGGTTCGTGGTAGCTCGGGAGGCAGAAAAAATCGGCGTCCTGAAACTCGCGCGCGGTTTCGGCGAGCGTCAGCCGCCCGAGGGTTTCGATCTGCGGATGCGCGGTCGGCGGAGTGCAGCCGACGATGCGCAGCCGGGACTCTGGGTGCGCCGCGGCGACGCGAGAAAAGGCCGCGAGCAGATCGGGTCCGCCTTTGCGCCGCCAGTCGATGCCGACAAAAAGGATTACGCCGCGGAACGGTCGCTCCGCGCGGGCAGACGGTGCGGCGACGTTGGCGCCGGAGAGCACGCACTCGGCGCGTTCTGGCGGCAGACCGTAATCTTCGACCACCGAACGTGCGGCAAGATGGCTGGTGGTAAAAGTCACGCGGGCCGTTTGGTAGGCCGTCTTTTCCACGGCCAACCAGCGCGGATCGAGTAACTCGGGATCGACGGGCAGCGGGTAGCGGCGGTTCGCGAGGCAGGTCTGGTCCGTGTAGATAAAATGCGGCACGCCGGGGCAGCCCGCGTCGAAGAGCGACTGCGTCTGCAAGGTGAAAGCCGTGTGCGCCGGATCGATGTGGGCGGCGCTCCACGCTTTGATCGCGCGAAAGGCCGCCGGCGTGCGCAGGAGGAAGTCGGTGGGCTTCCGTCGCTGGCCGAGGATGTGGCGCGGGTAAATGCGCAGCACGTCCGCCAGGGCCCGCAAACAAACCACTGGGCGGCGTTTCAGGATTTCGTCGAAGACATCGATCACCCGCAGCGAATGTTCCGGGAATTCGCGGGCGAGGAGCGCGCGGACGTTCTCGTTCACGTGCGAAAACGCGCCGACTTTCCAGAAGATGATGGACCGGCTCAAGAGACGCTCAGCTCGCGAGGCATTGCTGAATGAGACGGCGGTATTGTAGGCACATGAAGTCACCCGAAGGCGGTTCGGCAATGACCGCGCGCCGAAGTTCGGCATACCGGTCGCGCGCGGCGAGAAGGGCAGCCACGCCGTTGTCGCGAAAGCCGATGCCGTAACGACGCCCCAGTTCCACGATGCCGCCGCCGTCCTCGTGATAGATGAGGGGCAGACCGCATTGCAGGCCCTCGATAAAGTGCATGCCGCCGGGCTCGTGCAGCGACGCGGTCACGTAGAGGTGGCATTCGCGGAGCAATGCGCCCAGCGCCGCGCCGCGCGCCGGTGGGAAGGTGCGGGCGCTTTTCCACTGAATCTCCGCGGGCCAGCGCCCGATGATCCACAGCTCGACGCCGGGGAGCTGGCCCGCGGCGATGAGCTCATCCAGTTCGCGGTAAACGGCGAACCCTTTCATCCAGTTGTCCGCCCAGTGGTGCGTGACCACGCGCAGCGGCTCACCCTCGCGCCACACGCGGCTACCGACGGGGTGAAAGGCGGCCGGATCCGCGCCGTTGAGAATCGTGGTGTGCGGCCGCGCGCGGTCGAACCACAAGGCCGCGTGATGATCGCGCAGCCAGTCGGAGATGAAAACGGTGTGATCGGCCACGGCATTAGTCGCCGCGAGCATCGGGTTCATCACATCGGTGCCTTTGCGCTGGTCGTTGTCATTGATCCGCTGAATGACGCGGACGTGCGGATGGCGCTGCCGGTAGGCGAGGATTTCCGGGACGCCAAACTCCAGTTTCCCCGAGATCCCAGCGTGCGTGAGCAGCAGGCAATCCACTGGTTTCGCGAGGTCGTAGCGGATGGCATAGCCGCATTGCCGCAGATACGCGGAGAGTTGCTGTACCCACTGGTTGCCGCCGCCGTACGGGCCGGCGAGCGGTTTCATATTGAAGGCGACAGTCGCCACCGGGGGCGTGCGGGAGAAAAGGCTCATGGAAAAAATGTGCGGGCGTCGATGGTGACACGTTCGCCCCGAGCGTACCGGGACTTTTTCCAGTCGGACTCGAGCGGCACGCCACGGAGCATTTTCCAGCCGCGTTGCCAGCGTCGAAGAAACCCGCCGGCCTGCACATCCATGATGTTTTCGCGGACCAGCGGCACCGCCGCATCCGCGCTACTGCGCGCGAGGAAACAGGTGTGCAGGCAGCGCAGCGCGGCATCGGCCCACGGGGTTTGCTCGTGCAGATACAACCGCGCGTCGGCCGTGTGGCCGGAATAAAAATCGAGCTTTCCGCCGTGCAGCCGCTCGGGCGTGTCGCCGGTCCACGAGCGGATGAGCCGAAAGTTGTAGAGCTTGGTAATGCTGCGGCAGGGCGGGGCAAGAAAGCCGGTCGCAGTCTTTTCCGTAAGGTCGAGTTCCGCGCAATTCAGCACGTTGCCGAAGATCATCCACCAGTCGTCATACTCGCCAGCGAGAAGTCGCTGACGCATGACCGCGAGGCCGGCGGGATCGTAGATCTCGTCGCCATCCACGCCGAAAATCCAGGTATCGCTGCCAGCAAATCCGGCGATGAGATCGTGCGATGCGCGAGGAGTGTCGAGGCGGTGATAGCTCATCTGCGGATGCGCGGCGGCGAGCTGGCGGAGAATTGTGGAAGTGCCGTCGGTGGAGCCGTGATCGGCGAGGAAAATACGGTCGCAAAAAGCGGCGGCATTTTCCACCGCCTGCCGGATGCGCAGGTCTTCATTCCGCACCAGCACGATGCCTACGATCTGTCGCGCGCCCATTTATGGACGCCGCTTACGCACGGCGTTTGCCGAAGAGGTAGTTGTTGCCCGGTAAATGCCTGAGGCGCTTTTTCTGCCAGGCGATGCGGGCAGCGGTGACACGCTCGAAGTCGGCGAAAAAAGCGTTGTTGTCCGCTTCGAAAAAGCGGTCTTGAAAGGCGATCAGGAAGTAGCTGAACGGCGTGACCAGCGGCAGGAAACGCTCGCGCAGTTCGATCGGTGATTCGGAAAGCGACCAGGTAGCGACGAAGGCGGAAGCCGTCGGGATGGTTTGCTCGGCGAGGGCACGCTGGAGTTGTGCGAGGTCAGAGAAAAGGTAGATGCCGTTTTCCGCGCAATCGCCGGCGGCGTCGCGCACGGGGAGATCGAGGTTTCGCAAAAAATAGCGCTGGATCGCGGAGAACTCCGGCAAGTCGTAGATGAAATAGCGCCCTTTGAATCCGAGGCGATGAAAGAGCCGGCAGAGGCTTCCGTAGCCGCCGCCAAACTCCACGACGAGATCGAGCCCCGACGGAGTTGCTCCGGTCGCCTCCTCGAAGCGGAGGAGATGGTAGCAGTGGTGCAGCAGATTTCCGCTGCTCGCCGGGTGGTAGAGAAAGCGGATGGGATGGCCGACGGGCGACTCGACCACGGCCTGTCGGAAGACCGGCCATTTTGGCGAAAGCCGAAGCGCCGGCAGTTCGCGCACGACCGCACCGGAATTGGTGACACACATGGTGTGCTGAATGATGTCGAAGCGCAGGAAATTGCGCGGGTCTTCTGTCGCAAAAGCATGCCGGACAGACTCGCGGAATTTCACCCACTTCGGGAGCATTTCGACCAGTGGGGCGGCTTCGAGTTCCGCCTGCAATGCGGCCGCCAGCTCCAGTTCGCGCGGCGTGGGCGGTGGCAGCGGGCGGTCGAAAAGTCGCGTGGCGATCGCGTTGCCGATGATCTTGTGCCACTTGATTAACTGCCAGATGAGCGTGCCGATCATGGGCGATTCTTTCCTCGGGATGGGCCGATCATGGCAGGAGCGGGCGGATGCATAGGCGGGAGGTTTTCAGAAATCAACGTAGTGGCGGCCATTGGCGGGGCGGTCATCTTCCCGAAGTTTTCGCACGAGGAAAAGGTTCCCGTATTCCGTGGCGGTGGTGGGATCGAGAAGTTTGGGATTCAGGAGATGCCGGGCCCCGGGGAGCGCTGAAAGCAAGCGCCCGAGAGCGCGCCGCCCGGAGGGGCGCGGGCTTGCCGATGTGGCTATGGGGAGGGCTTCGTAGTGGCGGTTTGTGAGGATGAAGCGCAGGAGCTTTTGCTGCGCACCCATCCAGAGATCGTGAAAGCCGATGATCCCGCCGACCCGCAGCTTTTTGTCGCAAAGGACAAACTCGGAAAGCGTGAAGTCGAAAAGATGCGAGGCGTCGATGAACGCGAAATCGAGCGTCCCGAGTTGCGGAATGACCTCCTCGGCAAACGCGGAGTGAAACGTGCAAAGATGCCCGAGACCGGTCCGGCGAATCATCTCCAACCCCGCTCCGCGCCAGTCCTTTTCTTGAAATGGATCGAGCACATGGTGGTGCGCCGGCTGTCCGGCATCAGCCAGCGCCTGGAGAATGACGGCGGTCGAAGCACCCAGTGCCAGGCCAACCTCGACGGACAATTGCGGCTTTAGCTCGCACACCACGCGGTACAGGCCTGCCGCTTCCTCTTGGGAGATGTTCGAGTCAAACGTCGCCTCGCCCCCGTCGGCCGTCGGCACTTTCCCAGTGCGATAGGCGGCGAGCAGCGGCTCGGGGAAACAGGGCGTGGCGGGCATAGGCGAGGAACTGCGTTCAGGCCGCCGCCGCGGACTGCGCGGTGGCGACGAGTTCTTCGAGGAGCGGATGGCTGGCGGCATGCCTTTTCATGAAGCGAACGTAATAGGGATTGAGCCCGCCCTTGGCCATCACGCCGGAGAAAAACATCGGGTACGGGCCGTTGTAGAAGAAATCGTCGAAGCCGATGCGCTCCCACGCTGTGCGGCGCAACGTCGCCGTCGGGAGCCGGTGCTGGAGGGCCATAAGCTTGTGAAAGACGAAGCGCTCCACCGCCTGCGCCCAAGCCCCGGCGCGCGTCCGCGGATGCGCGGCCAGCGCCTGCCCGCAGACCTGGTAGCATCCCGCTTTCCATCGCTGAGGGAGATCAGCCGCGGCGCGCTCGGTCACTTTTTCAAAGCGCCACGGCGAGTGGACAGGGTCGCGCAGCACGAGATCCAGGCAGTCGCGCAAAGCCTCCAACCGCCAGAGCGAAGGGTGGAGATGGAAGCGGGGCGCCGCCGGAGTCGAGAGATGCATGAGGCGGTGCCGGCCGGCATCAAGGAGCGGGGCGCGCGTGGTGTAGCGGCGGTTGTCCCAGCCCATCAGGCCAACGTAGGCGGCATCGAGGTCGACGAGCAGCCGGGGCAGCGTGGTGTTGAGATGCGTCGTGTGACATTCGGCCAACGGCAGGTGCTCTTCGAGCAGCAGGTAACATTGCGCAAAACCACGGACCAGCAGTTCGTCCACCGCATCGCGCACAAACGCCGGCCAGTCGCGGGGCAACGCGGTTTCGTGCAGCGGCAGCGTGGGGAGACCGCCCGCCTCGTCCGCCGCCAGACCGCAGTAGAAGACCGGCGGATGATCCGGCCAAAACGTGTCCAACGCCCGCTGCATGAACGGCGCGAGCCAGCGGTACGGATGATAGACAGGGACGAGGATGACAGGATCGTCGGCCATATCTCAGGAACGCAGCGCCTCGACGAAATCCGCCAGCTCTTCGCCGAATCTGGTGCTGGCATACTTCCGGACTACGAGTTCGCGGGCGTTTGCACCGATGCGCGCCGCCTCCTCGGGATGCTCCCACAGGTGCCGGATTGCCGTGCGCAAAGCCTCCGGATCGCCGGGCTCGACCAGCCAGCAGGTCTCGCCGTGGCGCTGATTGTCCCGATCCCAAAGTCCGCGCGTGTCGGAAAGAATGACCGCCTTGCCGCAGGCCATCGCCTGCAAAGTCGCGCTGTGCCCGGAATCACGCGGCTGGTCTTTTACCGGCGTAACCACAAAAGCTGCCGCCCGGTAGCGAGCACGCAATTCGGGCCAGGTGAATTCGGATTCCACGGTCACGTTTGGCCCGAGCAACTCCGCCCGCAGCGGCAGGCGGGTGACGAGGCGCAGCGGAAAGTCTCCGCTCGCGCGCAGGAGCGTGTCGTAATCCCGCAGGACATCGCTGCCGACGCTAAGAAAATAGGGCGCGTCCGGCGCAACGGCCGCGGCCCCCGGTGACCAAAAGCGCTCGTCGATGCCGAACTGAATCGTGGCCACGGGCGGCAGGCCGACGTGGTCGAACCGCTCCTGCAGCGCGCGGCAGTCGCCTTCGCCCAGCACCACGATGCCCGACGCGACGCGCAGGCAGCGCCCGAGCTGGCCTTCGATCCGGCGCCGCAGCGCATTGCCGGCATCGAAGCTGTGCAGGCCTTGCGTGATCAGGATGACTTGCGCGCGCACCAGCCCGAGGCGTTTGAAGAGCAGGATCGGCACGGCCGTACTGTCGGTGGTGGCAATCACCGTCCGCGCCTCCCGAAAAGCGCGCAGTCGGAGGAGCGGCATGGTTAGGAAAAGCCCAAATCCCAAACGAGCGGTGACGATTTCCACGGGACGCAAAAACTTTCCCAGCAAAGTCCGCTGGGTGTCGGGCTCGATAATCGTCACCCCGCCCAGCCGCCGGTCGAGCTGCGGCCAGCCGTAGAGAAACTCGTCCGGCGCTTCGCCACGCTCCACTTGCACCAGGCGCTCGCGCCTTTCGCCGCGGAAGAGCATCAGCGTGCTTTGCACTGGGGTGCTCATGGCAGCGGAGCCGTTGTTTTCGCCTCGGGCCAGCCCCGGACCATGTAGCCATCCCAGCCGAAGAGCGCATCGCACAACCCGTCCACCACGCGGCGCGCAGTTTTCTGCAGGCCGGAATGGCCGATTCGGTAGACTAGCTCCCGCGCGCGCAGGGAAAGATGATTGTGATCCAAAGGGCCGTGGAATTTCCGGCCCAGCGCTCCGATCTCACGCATGCGCTTCCAACCGCCGAGCTCGGTTTTCGTGTTCGGGTAGCAGCGCAATTTCGCGAGCATTTGCGGGATGACGACGACGCGACGCTCCGGCGGAAAACGCAGCATCAGTTCCCAGTCCATCGCGTAGTGACTCGCCTCGTTCAGCCCGCCCACTTCGAGAAAAAGACTGCGCCGAAAGAAGAGCGCGGGCTGGAGCACGTAGAAAAAGCTTTGCAGCCGCCGCCGGTCGTATGGCGACGCGGGCACTTCTTTGAGCACCGCACCGGCCGCGTCCATCTTCACGCCGCCGCCATAGACCACGGCGGCGTCGGGATGGTCGCGAAAGGCCGCGCCCACCGCGTGCAGCGCGCCCGGAAAGTACAGGTCGTCCGCATTCAGCCAGCCTACGATCTCGCTGCCTGCGAGACGCATGCCCTTGTTGATCGCGTCGCTTTGCCCGCGGTCCGGCTCGGAGATCCAGCGCAGGTTCGGCGAAGCGTACCGCGCCACGACTTCAGCGGTCCCGTCGTTCGATTCGGCGTCCACGATCCAATGCTCCAGCGCCGGATATTCCTGCGCGCGCACGGACTTGAGCATCTCGCCGATGAATCCCGCCTGACGAAAAGACGGCGTGATCACTCCGATCGAAGGAAGCTCCGCACTCACGGCTGCGCGGTGGCGCGAGGCCGGTAGTAAATGTCGCGCCGCCCGGTGAAAGCCTCGGTCAGTTTCACGTAGCCGAGCGTCGCAGGGTCGGCCTCGAAGGCGGCAAAGAATGCGGCGTCTTCACTCCACACCCGCGAGGTGCGCAGGGCCTCGTCCACGATCAGCACGTCGTACTGCCCGGTGCGCACGCCGTCCGCGGAAAGGTCGGCGCCCGCGTTCACCGAAACCGCGTGCCCGCGAAAGGCGTAGGCCTGATAGGGACGCGTATAGATACCAGCGATGACCGGATTCTCCGACAGCTTCGGTACGATATGGCGCAGCGCGGTGACCTCGTGGTTTTCATTGGGTCCGAGGTGCAGAAAAAGCGGGCGGCAGAATAACACAAACGCGGGCACCCCGAGCAGCCACGCGCGCCCGGCGAAGGCGGGCAGCCGCAGCAGCGCCTCGAAGCACGCCGCGACTGTCAGGTAAATGAGCGGCACCCATGAAATCCAATACCGCGGCGACGGCACCAGCATCAGAATCGCCGCTGAGGATGCCGAACAAAAAAGGGCGACGAGCGCGAGCTGCCGCAGCTGTTGGACGTGTTCCTGCCGCCAGCGACCCAACGTTTTCGCACTACGCGCCGAGGCAAAAACGCACCGCAGCAAAAGCGCGCCGCCGATGAGCAGAGCGGCCAGCAGGAAAAGCGCGTGCAGGCGTCCGGCGAGATGATTGGTCGGGGCCATCGTCTGCCGCGTGCTCAGCAACGCCGGTGGGAGTTGGCGCAGATTGCTCAGCGAATTGAGCGCAAAGTAGCGGAATGCCTCGCGGGGATTGTGGGCAATCGCGCCGAAGAAACTGGTCGGATGACCAAACGTTTCATCGAGCAACGGCTGATACTCGGTCATCGGGTGCAGAGCTGCGTCGGGATGCTCGGCCTTGTAAAACGTGGCATAGCACTGACCGAGGCCGAAGAGGAGGTAGCGATCCATGCTCCCGCCTCCCCGCAACCGCGGCGCCAATGCCACCACGATAAGAACTGCCGCGACCGCCAGCCCGGCCCAGAAAACTCCCGGACGGACGCGAGGCCGCACCGTTTGCCAGAGCAGCGTCAGACCGCTCACCCCGCCAATGAGCGACGCCGGTGCGAGGTATTCCGGCCGCAGGCTCACCGCGACCGCCACCGCCACCATGAATCCGCAGAACCCGCTCCACGACCACCGCCGGAGCAGCCACCCTAACCCCAGGGCCGCAATGCTGAACGTGAACGGGCTCAAGTTGGAATACTGCACCAGCGGCGAGTTCAGGTGCGAAGCCATCCACACCGCGCAGGCGATGAGCCCCGCGGTGCGCCGGACATAGGCGCGAAAAGCCGTGAGGATGTAGAAAAGCGCGAGCGTACTGAGCAGCGAAACCGCCGTGCGCATAACCAGCGCGGCACTCACCGGATCGGGCGTCACCCAGCGGAGCAGCAGGGTGTAGGCAAGTGTGTAAAGATTGCGCGGATACTCCCCAGCTCGCGCAAATTCCAAAGCGCTCAGCACCGGCACCGTGTCGTCTCCAAACCCAACGCGCGCCTTCCAAATCCCCCACGAGAATACGACAAAGGCGACAATCAAAAGCAGCACGGCGACCGCCGATCCACGCTTTTGCGCGGCGGCAGGGACCGGAGGAAGAGGCAGCGTTTCCATGGCCAAAACTCAGCGGCGAATGCCGAAGCGCAGCAACACGCCCAGCTTCGCCCCCTCCCAACGGCAGGCCCAAATGTGGCGGTCCAATTCCGCGCGCGTGTAGTGGTCGCCGTGGATTCGCCGGCGGATCGCGCTGATTTCCGGGAAGCCCGTTTCCGTGTAAGCCGCCGAGGTTTTCTGCTCCGCATGAATGCGGAACATGCCGAGAAAATACGGCACCCGCTCGACGCGCGCGCCAGTGTCCTGGAGGCGGAGGAGAAAGTCCCAGTCGAGCGCGAATTGAAAATTCACGTCGAGTCCGCCGCAGCGTTCCCACGCGCTGCGCCGCCAGAAAAGCGTCTCCTGCGGCACGTAGTCGCACCAGCGCAAAAACTCCGGGTCATGTGGCGGCAGCGCCCAGCGGCCGATCTCGCGATCGCGCTCATCGATGACGACGCGATGTCCGTAAATCACGTCCACCTCGGGATGCGTGGCGAAGTAGTGGCCCACGAACGCCAGCGCCCCAGGCATGAGCAAATCGTCGGCATTCAACCACGCCATGATGTCGCCGGAGACCTTGGTGAATCCACGCACGATGGCTGCCGCTTGGCCCCCATCTGGGGCGCTCTCGTGCGTCGCCAGTCGCGCCGCGTAGCGCTCGATCAGCTCCGCGCTGCCATCCTTCGATCCGCCGTCCTGCACCGCGTAACGCAGGCGCGGATAGTTTTGATCGAGTACGCTGCGCAGCGTGCGCTCGAGGTAACTGGCCTGTTGGTAAGACGGCGTGACCATTGCGATCCACGGCAACTCGAACGGCTCTTGCGGCGGAAACCTTTCGAGGCGCACCTTGCGCGGCCGATACTGCTGGAAGCGGCCCGGCATCCGCAGGTAGCGCATCAAAATCCAGCGCCGGATCTGCTCAGCGAAGGTGACCGGCGGCGCGACGACTGTGGGCGGTGGTGACAGGACGTTCTTCGACACAAAAATGTTTTAGCGCCCGATGAGGCTGCCCTCGCGGAGTTGACGCCAGCCATGGCGCAGGCCCCGGCGGGCGATCAAATCCAAGGCCAGCCAGGGAGCTGCACGCCGCAATCTGCTCCGGGTGCGGGGCGGCTTGGTGGGCTGCACTTCTGCCGCCGCGGAGCGATAAAGCGAGAGGTATCGCTCCGCCTGCTGCCGGATGGTGTAGTGCGCGGCAATGTCCGCCGCACCCTGCACCCCGCAGGCGCCGACGACCCCCGGCTCGTCCGCGAGCATTCGCAATTTCGCCCCGAGCGCGACGCTGTCGCCCGCGGGCACCAGCCAACCGTTTTCACCCTCGCGGAGCACATCGGGCACGCCGCCCACGGCAAAGGCCACGACCGCCGTCCCGCAGGCCAACGCCTCGAGCATGGTATTGGGCAGATTGTCTTCCAAGCTGGGCAGGACAAAAACATCGGCGGCGGCGTAGGCAGCGCGCAGCTTATCCGGCTCCGTGAGATAACCCAAGCGGAGTTCCCGGTCACCCGGCGACGTGTCGCCCGAGAGGGCACGGCCAAAGGCCAGCAGGCGGATGGGCCGGCCGCTTTCAGTCGTCGCCGGGAGTGGTTGAAAGGCGTTCAGCAAGAGGTCGAGGCCCTTCCGTTTTTCCCCGGCATGATCGGCCCCGGAAAGGATGAGGAAAGCGTCCTCGGGCAAACCCAGCCGCCGACGGGCCGTGGTCTTATCCTCCGGGAAAAATTCGCGCTCCGAAACGCCGTAGGGAATGACCGTAACGGGGTGCCGGGCAAAGCGCCGGCTGCGCCGGGCCAGCCGAGCCAGCCATTGACTCGGGGCGACCACTTGGATGGGTGTGCCGGTGAAAGTAGCCGCTTCGTCGTGCAGGATGCGCTCCGTGATGCGCCACGGGTCGCGGCGCAACTGCGGACAGTGCGCGCAGTGTGCCTCAAACCCGGTGCACCCGGCGGAAAAGTGACATCCGCCGGTGAAAGGCCGCTGATCGTGCAGCGTCCAGACGAGCGGCTTGCCCAGACCCGCCAACGCAGTCAGCGAGTCCGCCGAAAGAAAGTCAGCGACCCAATGCAAGTGGATGATTTCCGCCTGCTGAATCTCCGGCTCCTGGCGCAAATCCAATCCGGGATGACCGAGAGAAAAGTGCGTCGTCGAGATCGGCGTGCGATTGGCCCACACATGCTCGGCCGCCAAGCCCTCCCAAAATCGCTCCCGCGCACTTCGCGTCCAACCCGTCGCGCGCACCGTCGGATGATCGGATGACTTTTCGCGCACGAGCATCGTCGAGTTGCACCCGAGTTCGAGCAGCCCCAAGTGCAGCCGCCACGCCGAGCGGGCGGCGCCGCCCTGGAGGTCCGAGGTGCTGAGGTGAACGACACGCATGAATGTCAGACCGCGGATTCCGGCTCCGGTTCCTGGAGGAAATCGGGCGGGCCATCCTGCGTCGCCCAAGCGGCGAATTGCGCCAGATCGCCGGCTGCGCGGAGCGCCGGGAGGCTGGCCACCGCGGGGTGCAGGTTGTAGTCGAGCGGGTCGCCGGGATAGCGCGGCGGCTGAAAGGCAGCGCGGAAACTTTTCATCACCCACGGACGCAGACAGAAGGCGGCATAGGCGTGCTGCCGGGCGAGGCGCACCTGCGCGGGTGTGAGCGGCGGTTGATTTTGCAGGTCCGCCAGACGGGCGAGGTATTCCTCGCAGGACTGGGAATCGATGCTGAAACCCAGACCCGAATAACGTCCCGTGCCGGCGGTCAGAATCGGCACGCCGTAGCACGGCAGCTCGATTCCCGCGGTGCCCCGCACGGTCACCCCGCAGTCGATCGACTCGAAAATCGACTGCGTGCTGATCCCGCACGAGGGCTTCAGGATTTTCACATGCTCCGGCAGCGTCCCGAGGTGTTGACGGATCAGGACATCTTCAGCCAGCTCAGTCGTGACGTTTTCCCGCGCCCGTTTCCAAGTGTTCGCCGGGTGGTATTTGATCAGCCAGTTGACGTGCTCATTGCGGCTCGCCGCTTTCACTGTTTCCACAAACCAATCGCCGTAGTCCGTGAACAGATCCTCCCCATAGAAAAGGTTCGCATCCCACAGCACATGGGAAAAAACGCAGGCGATTTTCTTGGCGGGATCGAGTTGGAGTTCCGCCACCAGCGCCTCCTTGGCCTTGGCCGCAGTCCCGGTCTGGTTGCGCTGCTGGAGAAACCACTTGCCGGAATACCGGTCGCGGAGCACCGCCTCGACCTGCTGCTCCTGCGCCGGCGTCCACGGGCGGGCCGTCACTTTTTCAAAGGTTTCACGCGAGACCGTGGAGGGATGCTGCCGCCGGGTTTCGGGGCGCAGTTTCCACAGGTAATAGGCGTCGTCGCGCGCTGGCTGGATAAACTGTACGACCTTGATCTGCTCACAGATGGCCGTATCCACGATGGCCGCGTGGTAGGTGTAGTTCGCTTCATTCACGCAGATCAGCCGAGGACCGCAGGCGGCAAACAGCTGGTGTGCGGCGCGGATGGTAACGAGGCATTTGATGACGGTGCTGCGAATGATCGCCCGAACTTCCGGATCGGCGGGATCGAAGGTCGTGTCCAAAAAACGTCGCGCAATCGTGGCCAGCACCTGCGGCCCAATCCAGCAACCGCGAGCGGTCATCTGTTTGAGCGCCGGAAAAGAAATCGCGTGCTCCAGCAGCGTTTCGGCTTCGCGAACGATTTCCCTATAATCAGATTCACCGGGCTCGAATTCCTTCCACGTACGAAAATCCGCAAATCCGTAAGCGCGCAAAAACTCTTCGGCCAGCCCGTCCGCCGCGGGCGGTGGAATAAAGGTCACCCGCCAGCCCGCCAGCTTCAGCGCGAGCGCAAACATCGCCTCCGTTTTCAGGCCATACATCCAGTCCGCCATGCACGGGACCAACGCGCCCGGGGCGTCCGGCGGGGGTTCAGGAATCTCCCGCAGAAACGCCACTTCCACGCGCGTTCGCGCGAGCTCCGTACGGAGGTCGCTGTGACGCCGCCGGCCGTGGAGGAAAGCGGCGGCCTTCTTCAGCACGGCAGTCATTGCGCCATCCCTCCACGCAACAGGGCTTCGCACAGGGCCAGATCTTCCGGCGTGTCGATGTCGATGGAGTCACGCTGATTCATCACGGATCCGATCGTTGGCTCGCCATAGAGTTCTCCGCGCGCCAGCACGGCGGGACGGACGACCAGCACGGCGGGGCCGTTGCGCGCATAGACCGGCGGCTTGCTTTGGCGAGCGGTGTGGACGGGACCGGGGAGGAAAGGCGTGAGCCGTCCGTCGTCCATGGTCAGCACCGAAACCGGATTGAACTGATGCGGCACAGCCACCACGCTGACCACGGTTTCGGCATTTTTTTCCCGGAGCAAATGCACCGCGTCGTCGATATGAGCGGCGGTGCGCAAGGGCGAGGTCGGCTGGAGCAGGACGAGAGCTTCGGGGAGCGTGCCGGTATCAGTCTCCAACCAGGCGAGCGCGTGGCGCAGGACGGCCACCATTGGCGCACCGTCGTCGGCCAGGTCCGCGGGGCGGAGAAAAGGAACTTCCAGCCCGGCCGCGCGGCCGGCCGCGGCGATCTCGTCGTTGTCGGTGGAAAGGAGCACGCGCGCGACGGTGCGGCTCTGCCGCGCGGCCTCGGCGGTGTAGTGCAGCAGCGGACGTCCGCCCAGCAGGACGAGGTTTTTGCGCGGGATGCCTTTTGATCCGCCGCGCGCCGGGATGAGGGCGATGACGCTCAATAGGTAATGCGCTTCTGCACCTCGATGGGGCCGTAGTTTGCGAGGATGGCGGCGACTTTTTCCCCGGCATCGCCGCTGCCGTAGATCGGCTCCATGGCGTAGGGGCCGTGCGCGATTTGGGTGCGGACGGCATCGCGAATGGCGGCAGTATCGCATGGGACTTCGATCACATTGCTCCCGCGCTCGCGCATCTCCTGGCGCGATCCGATGTTCACCACCGGCGTGCCGATGTAGGCGCCTTCCCGGATGCCACTGCTGGAATTTCCGATGAGGCAGGCGGTCCGTTTCATCAGGTGAACGTAGGTGGCGATGGGCAGGTTTTTGAAAAAGTGCATGCCGGCGTCCAGTTTGCGCTCACGCCATTTGCGGATGCCGCGCGCCGTGTCGTCGGAGCCAGCGTCGGCATTGGGCCAGAGCACGATGGCTGGCAGTCCCACCTCGCCCACCGCTTCAAGCGTCGCGGTGATCTGGCGCTCGCCGGCCCCGTATTCGGTTGTTACCGGATGCTGCGACACGAGGAGAAAGGGCTGGTCCAAATCCAGCGTCGCCCCCACCCCGGAGCTGAAAAGCTGCTCGGCGGTCACTTTCTCGTCCTGCATCAAAATCTGCGCGACGAGGTCGATGCGCGGGCAACCCACGAGATGCACATGCTCTGGGCGCTCGCCGAGTTTGATGATGCGATCTGCCGCCTCACGGCTCGCGGGGAAATGGATGTGGGCAAACTTCGTGACCGCGTGGCGGATGCTTTCGTCGATCGTGCCGGAGACTTCCCCGCCCATAGTGTGTGCCACCGGGATGTTCATGTAGGCGGCCGCGAGCGTCGTGGCCATGGTCTCGAAACGGTCGCCGACGGTCAGGACCACATCGGGTTTTAGCCGCTCAAAAACGGTTGGTAACTCCATCAGGCCCACGCCGGTGGACTTCGCCATGGTGGCCGGGGTTTCGCCTTCGATGAGCATGTAAATGCGGGCCGCGGGCTCAAAGCCGTCCTTCTCGATGAGGTTCACCACCGCTCCGTAGCGGTCGAGCAACGCGGAGGCTGCGACGACGAGCTGTAGTTCCAGCCCAGGATGGCGCTGGATGGCGAGCATGACGGATTTGATGCTGCTGTAATTCGCACGGGAACCGATGACGACGCAGATTTTACGCATAACGAATAGGGGATGGTTAGGAGTTGAGGAGCGCGAGCAGCCGGGCCGTGAGCCAGAGCCGCCAGAGCCGCCGCGTGCGGGCGTAAGCGATGAGCTCACGCAAGGCTTTACGGCGCTGCTGGAGATCGCCCTGCATGGCAAAGGCGAGGGCGCGCTGGAGATGACGCGCGGCTTCGTCGGCGTCGCCGATGTGCTGAAAACCCTCCGCGACCTGCCAGGCCAGCCGGTGCCGATTATTGCGGTGGGAATTCTCCAACAGGCGGCGGCCGGCGACGTTGAGCAGTCGGTCGATTTCCGTGCGCCCGGCTTCGTCCAGCGATCCCGCGCCGAGCTGCGCGCGGCTCGCGGCGAGCGCTTCCTCTACGCTGCCTGCGGGTCGAAATGGTGTGCTTTCCTCCGCCGCGGTGGTGAGGGGAAAGTGCAGCAGTAGTGAGTTGCATTCGAGGGGTCGCCGCTCGGCGAAACCCTCGCGCACACCGAGTTGCGTAAGTTCCCGCTCCACGGCGCCGATAGACACCAGTGGCACCCGCCGCTCCTGGAGATACGGCCACAAAAATGCCGCCTCGCCGCTCGGCTCGAGACGGTCGTGGAAGACGATATCCTGGACCACCGTATGTCCGGCCAAGCGGGGAAAAATTTCGCGCGTATACCATTCGGCGAACCACGCCTCGTGGCAGCTGTCGATGAGCGCGAAATCGACAGGGCCCGCGATTTTCGGCGTGGTCTCGCGGGCATCGCCGAGGTGCAGGGTGAGGCGGCTTTGGTCCCATTCCGGGGCTTGGTTGCCGCGGATGAGCTGTTCGGTCGGCAGGCCGCGCATCGTCGTTTCCAGCTCGAAGGAATGGAGCATCCCGTGGGCGTTTTTGGTCAGCGCAGCGAGCAGGTAGTTCGTGGAGTAGCCGGCGTTTGGCGAGATTTCAAAGAGCAGCGTGGGCCGGAATTCGCGGACCAGCACGTAAAGCGTCTCGCCTTCCACATCGCCGAACGTGGCCCCGTCACCCGCGTGGGCCATGCGGAAATACTGGCGGCGGATCGGGCGGGCGATGGCCGCCAGTTCGTCGCGGTATTTGCGGAAGAGCGCGATGAGGTCGGCGGAGGAGAGCGGTGCGGTCATGGAAAATCAGAGCGGGCGCAGGTCGTCCCACGCGAGCTGGTGGTTGGCGGGGCGCGGCACAGCCAGCGTCCGACCGACGATGAGCGCGTGCTCCGCGGCGGGGATGCCGTCGCCCGGCTTCTTGAAGGCGAGATCGGCGCGCGTGAGCGTAGCTCCGGCCGGCAGATCACGGGCGAGCACGATGCTCTTTTCAAAAATCACCTTCATGCCCGCGTAGGCGCTGGCGTCGGCCTTGTCCACCGGGCCACCGAGCATCGCGCTGACTTCGCGCAAAGCCGCCGCGAGCGCGCGGAATTCGCTCGGCTCCATCGAGTGCCGGGCATCGCTGCCATACATGAGCCGCGAGAAAGTGAAGTGCTTCTCGATCACCACGGCCCCGAGGGCCGCCGCCGCGAGGGCCGCTGCCGGACCCAGCGTGTGATCCGACAGGCCGACGGGCAGACCGTAGCGCGCGGCCATTTCGCGCATCACGTTCAGCCCCACCTTTTCCGGCGGACAGGGGTAAAGCGAGGAGCACTGCATGACGGTCAGCGGCCCGCCCGCGCGCAGCACCGTCACGGCGGCGTCGAGTACGCGCCAGTCGCTCATGCCGGAGGAAAGCAGTATGGGTTTGCCAGTCGCGGCGAGGCGCTCGAGGAGCGGCAAATTCGTGACTTCGCCAGACGGCACTTTGTAAAGCGGCATGCCGAGGCGCTCCAGCAGATCGACGGCTTCGAGTGAAAATGGCGACGAGAGAAACTGGACGCCCGCGGCGGCGGCGACGGCGGCGAGGTCGCGGTACTGCGGTTCGGTGAAAGCCGTCCGGCGGAAGTAGTCCATCCGCGGCTCGCCTTTGAAGTAGGCGGGCATCGGCGCATTCGGCAGCGTCTCGGCCTCCGCGATGTGCGTCTGGAATTTAACCGCCGTGGCCCCGCACTGCGCCGCGGCCTCGATGAGCTTGCAGGCATTGCCAAAGGAGCCGTCGTGGACTGAGCCGATTTCCGCGATGAGCGAGATCATGTCCGGGATGGGCTGCTCAGGCCGAGTTCGACGGCGCATGTCTCGAGGCAGGCAAAGGCGCAGGTGCTGACTTTTCCACTCGGGTCAAAAATTGTGCGGCACTCCAGCGGCATCCACCCGGAGCGTTCGAGCAGCCGACACAGCGTCGAAGGCGCGTAAAGGTGCCAATGCAGTGCGCCGAGGATAAAATGCTCCGGTGGGTGGCAGGAGGCGGAAAGGCGATGCGGAACTTCCACGTAAAGCAAGCCGCGAGGCGCGCTGGCCGCGACGGCGGCGGCCAGGACCGCCTGTGGCTGGCGAATGTGCTCAAGGACTTTGTTGAAGGTGATGAGGTCGAAACTCTTTAGGCCCAGTTCGGGAGTGAAAAGTTCCTCGCGGACCGTGAAGCCCCCAATCTGGCGCAAAAAAGTCGCCGCGACGGGGCTCGGTTCGAGAGCGGTGGCCTCCCAGTCCCCGGCTTCAAGCAGGGCGGCAAGAAAGACGCCCAAACCCGCGCCGACATCCAGCACCCTCCGCTTTCCACCAAGCGTGGACGCGCCGCTCCACGCCGCAGCGAAATCCTGCACCCGGCGCACTCGCTGGCGGTTGTCGGAAGCAGCGGGCGGCAGCGCCATGATTTTGCGGAAGCGCGTCGGCAAATCGTCGCCTTCTTCGTGGGAATAGTAGTTGGTTGCCCACGCCTCCAGCTTGCCGGCCTCGGGCGACAGGTGCACATCGCACAGCGCCTGGCAGCCCGGACACTCGACCCAGCGACGCCGGTAGTCCGCTTCGCCGATGCCGGCGGCGCGCTCATAGCGGTCGGGCGCGGTCAACTCCACAACCGTGCGCCCAAGCAAAGTATCGCACAGCGGACAGACCGGCGGATGCTCGCGGAGTGGCGTGGATGGCGGAGTCAGCATTACTTTTTCTGAAAGGCGATGATGGAACCGGCCTGCGCGTACCGCGTGAAGGCGGGATTTGCCTCCACTTCGCGAGCGAGTCTGGCCACGCCTTGATCCACCGGAAGCACGCCAAACGGAGTCTCCGGCTGGGCGTCGTGGAGCAGAATCAGCCCACCCGGCACGAGCGCCCGACTCCAGGTTTGAAAATCGCGCTGGACGCCTTCGTAGCTGTGATCGCCGTCGATGAAGACGATGTCCGGCGCGAGGCCCGTCGTGTCGTAGGTTTGCGAATCCGCCACCACCATCCGCACCGGCGCCGCCAGGCCCGCCTTTTCCAGCGCGGCTTGCGTGCGCTCGTCATACTGGCGGCCTTGGTCCTGCGACATCTTTCCCGGCGCATGAAAGTCGATGCTTAACAGCGCGCCGCGTCCTTGCAGCGCGGCGGCGAGCAGAAAAGTGGAGCCGCCGAAATAACGACCGATTTCCACCACCGACGGCGTGGAGAAACTGCGCACCACCCGGAAGAGCAGCGCGGCCTCATCGAGGCGCAAGCGGGCGATGCCGTTGTTCAGGATCGAGGACCAAAAAAGAAAGGCACAGTCCTCAAACGTCTCGACGCGGGCCGGCACCTTTTCGAGGGTGAAGGCCAGATCGCCAGAGAGGCGCTTCCGTTTGCCGATCAGCTCCGCGGCGGAGTCAAGAAAGAGGTTGCTCGGCTGCCGGTCGTAAAATTGCGCCACGCTTTGAATCCACGCGGGATCGTGGCCCCATTTTTTGAGCAGAAAGGCGGTCAGGAATTTTTTCATACGGAAAAACAGCGTCGTGCGTTATGACCGTAACGCGCTGGCCGCGGCCATCTCGGAGAGCAGTTTTTTCATCACCACCGGCGGCGAAAACTGCCGGAGGAAAGTTTCCCGCCCACCCTGCGCCAGGCGTTCGCGCAGGGTGCGGTCGCCTGCGGCGCGCTCGATCTGGGCGGCAAATTCCGCGGCGTCGCTGGCCAACAGGACGTTCTGCTCGTGCTCCAGCTCGGGCATGGTGAGGCGGTTGTCAGAGTGGGCGATGATGCAGGCGCTGAGGCTCCACGCGTGTAGAAAGCGGGTGTGCTGCGCCTTGTAGCGGCCGGCGTTGTTGCAAATGAGGAAGACGGGTGACTCAAGAATCTCGCGGTCGATGTCCTCAACAAACCCGCGCACGCGAATGTGCGGGTGAGCGAGCACCTGGGCGACGGTTTTGGTCGGCTGCCGCGCGCCGAAGACGTGCAGTTCGAACGGAAAGCTCAGCCGCGCTGTGAGCAGCGGAGCGAGGGTGCGCCCGAGGAAGTCGAGGCCATAGGTATTCGCCGTGCCCTGCAGGCCGCCGATGCTGGCGCAAATCTTGAACGGCGTGAGTTGTTCGCGCGTGCGGCGCTCGGCGGCGTAATCGACCGCGGGGGGCAGCGGCCACATATTTTGCATGTAACGCGCCTGGGGCACGCCGTGGCTTTGCAAGAGGGCCGCATCGCGCGCGGAGGAGTTCCAGACGAGGTCGTAGCCGCGCATCAGCTCAAAGAAATAGCGCTGCTGGGCTCGCAGCCGCCATCGCCGCCGCAGTCGCTCCGCAAGGGACAGCCGGGTCAGGCCAAAGAGCGCGCGATCTTCCAACTGAACGGCTTGGGGCGCGTAGTCGAAGTTGCCGTAGAAAATTCCATTCGGCACGCCGGTCACGGCGCTCGCTGCGGCCAACGCAGGCGCAGAATACATGGAGAAGACAAACGTTGCGCCAGTCGTGCGGACGCGCTCGGCAATCGTTGGCGCGAGAGCTAGGTAGGGATAGCAACTCGCACGACGAAAATCCCAGCGCCCGCCCCTCTCGGTGCCGCCGCAGCGCACGATGTCCGTGGCCCACAGCGGTGGAACGAGCGTCGTCCCACCTGCCGCTTCGAGACGCCGGAGATTGGCGGATTCGTCGTCGGTCAGCGCGCGCTCTTCCTCGGGAAGGATGAGTTGCAGGACGACCTCGTGTCCGGCCTCGACAAATTGCCCGATGGCCTCGTGCACCAACACGCTGGGAGCGCGGGTGTCGTGGGGACGCTGCGGGATATTCGACGAGAGAAAAAATATCCGCATGAAAAAAGCGGCGTGGCTTCAAAGGGTGGATTGAGACACCGCCCAGGCAACGGTTTCCTCCAGCCCTTGCGCCAGCGAATGCGTGGGGGCGTAGCCGAGCAGGCGCTCCGCTTTCGAGATGTCGGCCTGCGAATGACGCACGTCGCCGGCGCGGAAATCACGATACTCGGCGACTGCCGTAGCCGGAGCGGCTCCGTGGGCCACGAGCTGTTCCTTGAGCAGCGCGAGGAGCGTGTTCAGCGACGTGCGCCCGCTTACCGCGACGTTGAACGCCTCGCCGCGCACTTCGTCGCCAGCCGACGCGGCGGCGAGCAGATTGGCCTGCACGGCATTGGCCACGTAACAGAAATCCCGACTGGTTTCGCCGTCGCCGAAGATGGCGATGTTCTCTCCACGCCGGAGCGCCGCCATCCAGCGCGGAAGCACCGCGGCGTAAGGTCCGTCCGGATCCTGGCGTGGGCCGAATACATTGAAATAGCGCAGACCAACCGCCGAGAATCCGTAGGAGCGGGCAAATACCCCCGCGTAAATTTCGTTGATCCACTTGCTCGCTGCATAAGGCGAGAGCGGCTGGCCGATGTGCGCCTCGCTTTTCGGCAGCACCGGCGAGTCGCCATAGACCGAGCTACTTGACGCATAGACGAAGCGCCGCACGCCCGCGGTCCGCGCGGCGATGAGCATGTTCACAAAGCCGTCCACATTGGCCTGGTGCGTGTCCAGCGGTCGCTCCAACGAACGCGGGACGGAGCCGAGCGCGGCTTGGTGCAGCACGTAGTCCGCGCCGGTACACACCGCCTCACATTGCGCGGCATCGCGTATGTCGCCCTCGACGAGGCGAAAGCGCGCCCACCCTTCCGCGCCCACGGCGGCTTCGACCGCAGCGAGGTTGCCGCGCCGGCCCGTGGCGAAGTTATCGAAGCCGGTGACGCGCTGGCCGAGGCGCAGCAGCGTCTCCGTGAGATGCGAGCCGATGAAGCCAGCCGCGCCGGTGACGAGCCACGTTTTTGGCGTAGCGCGGAGATCGTGCTGGAGTTGTTCGTAGCGGGTCATGGGCGTCAGGCTTTCCACACTTTGGCGGCGTCCACCGGCACGGCAGCGAGGGCGTTCCGGGTGTCGATGATGGCTTTCGCCCAGTCGGCCAACTGCGGCCAGGCGATGGCCCGATGATGCGTGACGATCATCACCAAATCGAAGCTGGCGACGACTTCCTCGCGCCATTCCACCGAGCGCAGGCCGGCCCATTGCGCGTGCTCGCGTCCGGGCCGCACGACCGGCACATGCGGGTCGTAATAGGCGACCTCCGCGCCGCGCGCATGCAGCAAGTCCATTAGCCGGTAAGTGGGCGATTCACGATCGTCGTCCACGTCCGGTTTGTAGGCCAGACCGACGAGGAGCACGCGGCTTCCTTTGACGGCCTTGCCCTGTGCGTTGAACACCTGGACGACACGCTCGATGACGTAGGCGGGCATCGCCGTATTGATCTCCCCCGCGAGTTCGATGAAGCGCGTATGCAACCCGTGCTCGCGCGCTTTCCAAGTGAGATAAAAAGGGTCGATCGGGATGCAGTGCCCGCCCAGCCCCGGCCCCGGATAAAACGGCATGAAACCGAACGGCTTGGTTTTCGCCGCCTCAATGACCTCCCACACGTCGATGCCCATCGCGGCGTAGATGACCTTCAGTTCGTTGACTAGCGCGATGTTGATCGAGCGGAAGATGTTTTCCGTCAGCTTCACCGCCTCAGCCACGTCGCAGGACGACACCGGCACGACGCGTTGGACGACCTTTTCATACAGCGCGCAGGCCCGCTCGAGACACGCCGGGGTCAGGCCACCGACGACCTTTGGTATCTCCGAGAGCTTGCTGTGAGCGTGCCCGGGGTCTTCCCGCTCCGGGGAAAAAGCGAGGTGAAAATCTGTGCCCGCCTTTAGCCCGGAGCCGCGCTCGAGGATGGGCCGCAATTCCTGCACGGTGGTGCCGGGGTAGGTCGTCGATTCGAGCACCACGAGCGCGCCGCGCTGGAGATGGGGCGCAATGGATTCGCCGGTCGTGAGGACATACGAAAGGTCGGGCTCACGGTGGATCGTCAGCGGCGTCGGCACGCAGATGAGAATGGCGTCGAGCTGGCGGACTTCGGAAAAGTCCAGGCTCGCGCGGAAGCGGCCCGCCTGCACGAGTTCGGCGAGGGCCGCGCTGGGAATGTGCGCGATGTAGCTTTCGCCCCGATTGATGGCGCTGACTTTCCTTTCATCCACGTCGAGGCCGATGACTTCGATGCCCATTTTGGCAAAGGGCATGGCAAGAGGCAGACCAACGTAACCGAGGCCGCAGATTCCAATTTTCATAAGGTTTCGAGTTTCCACTCCGCATCCACAAAGACCGCGCCGTTGCTGGGAGGGACGATGACGCCCGCACCAAAAAAATCCCCTGCCGTTACCGCGAGATCGGCAGCATGGACGATTTTGTCGAGCAGTTCGCCGGCCGGGTATTCGGCGGAGACGCGGAAACCAATCAGGTAATTGCCCGCCGGCAGCGGAAGCCGCGGAATCCGGCAGACGAAGGTGCCCTGTTCTGGCGGCAGGAGAAAAGGCGTGCCGGAGTAGGCGTTGGAATGCTGGAAGACGAGCACGCGAGTCTCATTTTGGAAAAAGACCGCGGCATCCAGTTTGGCGAAGCGTTTGCCGGAGTGGTTTTCATAGTGCAGGCGGATCTCCAGGTCGTCGCCGGAAGCCGCCGCGCTCACGCATTGCCCCTCGCGGTTGCGCATTTCCACGCGCGTCACCCGCACTTGGCCGGTCCCGGAGCGGTCGCTGCGATTGGCGACCGACGCGCCCTGCGTGGCCGAGGTCTTGCCGTAGTGGGCGATGGCCTCGGTTTGCGTGCCATCAAAGGTCAGCCGCCCATTTTCCAGCACCACGCCGCGGGTGCAGAGGTTTTGCACCGCGGCGAGATTGTGGCTGACGAAAAGGATCGTCCGCCCCGAGCGACAGGATTCCTCCATTTGATTCAGGCATTTTTCCTGAAAGGCCACGTCGCCCACGGCGAGCACTTCATCGACAATGAGGATCTCCGGTTCGAGATGCGCCGCGACGGCAAAGGCGAGCCGGACGCGCATGCCGCTGGAGTAGCGTTTCACCGGCGTGTCGATGAACTGCTCCACGCCGGAAAACTCCACGATCTGGTCGAACTTCCGCGCGATTTCCTTTCGTCCCATGCCGAGGATGGCCCCGTTCAGAAAGACATTTTCCCGGCCGGTGAGTTCCTGATGAAACCCGGTGCCGACCTCGAGCAGGCTGGCCACGCGACCTCGCATCAGCACCCGCCCGCTGGTCGGTGCGGTGATTTCCGAAAGAATTTTTAGAAGTGTGGATTTACCCGCCCCATTGCTGCCGATGACCCCGAGCGACTCGCCCTCACGGACCTCGAAGCCCACGTCGCGCAGCGCCCAAAATTCCTCGTGCGAATCCTCGTCGCCGCGGCGTTTCGCCTGGAGGACCGGGGTATTGGGATCCGGCAACCCACGCCAGCGCGCCCATCGGCTTTGCAAATCCTGATAGAGCATGTGCCGGTTGATGACGCCCAGCCGGTAGCGCTTGCTCACATTTTCGACGCGGATGGCGGTGGACATCAGACCGTGTCGGCGAAGGTTTTTTCCACGTAGTTGAAAATCAGAATGCCGGCCAGCAGCACGCCGAAGCTGACCCCGGCACCGAGGGCGAGTTGCCACAGTTCGACCACCCCGGAACCGAGGAAGGCAAAGCGGAACGACTCGATAATCGGCACCATCGGATTCAAGACAAACACCCAGCGCCAATCTTCCGGAATCTCGGACAGCGGATAGACGACCGTGCTCGCATACATCCAGAGCTGCACGCCGAAGCCAACCGCCACGGAAAGATCGCGGTAGCGGGTCGTGAGCGCGGAAACCATGCAGCCGAAACCCAACCCGAGCGCCGCCATGAGAAGAAGAAGAAGGGGCAGGATAATGATGCGGAAACTCACCTCCACCGCCGCACCTTGCCATTTGTAGTAGGCGAGAAACGCGAGGAACAACGCGAACTGGATGGCAAAGGTAATGAGGCTCGTGATCACCGTGCTCACGGGGATAACGAGACGCGGGAAATAGACTTTGCCAAACAGCCCCGCGTTGGAGGTGAAGGTGTGCGAGGTCTTGTTCAGGCAGTCGGCGAAGTATTGCCACATGACGACGCCGGAAAGGTAGAAAAGCGGGCGCGGCACGGAGTCGGTGGAGATTTGCGCCACCCGCCCAAAAACCACCGTGAATACGAGGGTCGTGAACAGCGGTTGAAGTAAAAACCAAAGCGGCCCGAGGATGGTTTGTTTGTAGGCGGACACGAAATCGCGCTGGACGAAAAGCGCGATGAGATCGCGGTAGCGCCAGAGTTCCCGCCAGCGCACGTCGAGCCACCCGCGGTGCGGCGTGATCACCTTCGACCACGCGGCGTCCTCTTTGGCGCTGTCAGTCGTCGTCATCGGCGGGATTTTGGCAAGCTGCCGCCCTTGGTCGCGGGCCGAAACTTCGGCGAGACCGGGGCGGGCCTGGGCGGTCCAGGGTTCATGCGTTGTGGTAGGACCGCGCGCCGCGGGAGCGGTGAACGGTCGGAAAAGTCAGGTCGTCGGCTGTGGAGCGGAAGACGCGGAGCGAAAGACGGCCAGCAGACCGAGTTCGACCTCGTGGGTGTTGCCGAGGAACTCGAGGAGCACGCGGACACGCTCGCGCGCCGGAAGGAGCTTGGTCACGACACCTTCCTGGCCGGTGAGCGGGCCGCTGACGATGGCGACCTCGTCGCCTTCGACCAGCGGAAACTCCAGCGTGCGGATGTCGTCGCCGCCGAGAAAACTGGCGAGCTCCTCGATCGACGCGGCCGGCACCGGCAAAATCTGGTCGCCGAAATGCACGATGCCGCTGACGCCGGGGCTGTAGCGGACCTGCGACTTGCTGGCGGTGAGATCGAAGCGGGCAAAAAGGTAATTGGGGAACATGGCCTCCACGAACCACTTCAGCCCACGCTGGGTGCGCCGCTGAAGCCGCACCCGCGGACAGAAAACCTCCAGGCCCGCCTCGCGGCGCAGATGGGCGGCGGCGATGTGTTCGTGCTTCGGCTGCGAGCGCAGACAGTACCACTGCGGTTCACCAGCGAGTGGGCTTTCCATACGGGGAGAAAACAGGGCGCTCATGTCAGGCGACGAGAAATTTCAACAGCCACGGCAGCATCCCTTCGCCCTTTTCTTTCCAGTGCCGCAATTTCGCCAGCCGCAAAGTCGCCGCCTCGCGCTCGGCTTTCGGAAGTTTCACCAAATGCTGCTCCATGCGCGCGATGCGCGCGGCGCCACTGTCGAGATGCGGCTGGACCTCTTCCTTGATGAACGCGCTGGCGAATTTGCTCAGCTCAAAGTCCGCGAGGTAGTGATCGCGGCGGTCGCCCGCGACATACACCGTGCGCACCGCACCGAAGGAGCGCAGCACCTTCAGTCCCTGGCTAGCAGCGCCTTTGCTCATGTGCAGGCGCTCCATCAGCGCATCCAAGGCTAGGGCTTCCGGCGAAGCGAAAAGCAGGCCGTAAATTTCGCCGACCGACTTCGGCATGCCGAGCAGTCGCACGAAACTGATGAACAGGTCGATGGCCTCCACTTCCAACGGCGAAAGCCCGCCGGCCGGGCGGCGCGCCGCCGCTTTCCGCGAGGCGAGAGTGGAGATTTTGGCTGGCATCGGCGGGCTTTCTCGCCGCTCCGCCCAATATGTTCAAATAAAAATGAACGCGATGGACAAAATAATTTTGGAAATGAAAACCCGTGCCTGACCGCTGCGCGTTCCCTCTTGCCCGGCCCGGTGCGCGTCGCCTTTAATGCCACCCCTCAGTCGCCTGCATGATCTCGATCACTGTCCCCGTCTATAATGAAGCGGAGTCCCTCCTCACGCTGCACGCGCGCATCCGCGACGTGATGGTGACGCTCGGCCGCCCGTGGGAGCTGATCTTTGTCAACGACGGCAGCAGCGACGGCAGCGATGCCGTGCTCGACGTCCTCGCCGCCGAGAGCCCCGAGGTAAAAGTCGTCCACTTTCGCCGCAACTACGGCCAAACTGCGGCGATGATGGCCGGCTTCGATTTCGCCGGCGGCGAGGTCATCATCCCGCTCGACGGCGACTTGCAAAACGATCCCGCTGACATTCCGAAGCTCCTCGCGAAGATCGACGAAGGCTTCGACGTCTGCTCCGGCTGGCGCAAGGATCGGCAGGATGACGCGCTCCAGCGAAATTTTCCGAGCATCCTCGCCAATCAGCTCATTTCCTGGGTCTCCGGCGTGCGGCTCCATGATTTCGGCTGCTCGCTGAAGGCCTACCGCAGCGAAGTCATCAAAGGCGTGCGGCTCTACGGCGAGATGCACCGCTTCCTCCCGATCTACGCGGGCTGGCACGGCGCGAAGATCATCGAAGTGACCGTCAACCACTTTGCCCGCACCAGTGGCAAATCGAAATACGGCCTCGAACGCGTGGCCAAAGTGCTCTGCGACCTCGTCGTCGTGAAATTCCTCGACAGCTACGCCGAGAAGCCGATGTACGTCTTCGGCGGCGTCGGCGCGGTGTCCTTTCTCGTCAGCGCCATCGCCGGCAGCGCGGCGCTTTGGTTGAAATTCTTCGACGGCAAATCCTTCATCGAAACCCCGCTCCCGCTGCTTTTCGTCATGTCCGCGATCACCGGCGTCATGTGTTTCCTCATGGGCCTGCTGGCCGAAATGATCATGCGCACCTTTTACGAGAGCCAGGGGAAGAGCGTGTATCTCGTGCGGGCCACGCGGAATGTGGACGCGCCGCAGCTGCCACTCGCCGTCACGGTGCCGAGCACGCAGCGTTCAACGCTCAGCGTGCCATGAACGCACACGGCTCGCTCGCACAAGCGCCTTTGCGTTTCAAACGATGTGCGGGATAGCCGGCTTCGTCGGCCCGGGCGATCGCGGCGTCTTGCAGAGGATGACAGATGCCATCGCGCATCGCGGGCCGGACGCGGATGGGCATTGGGTGGAAGAAAGCACCGGCGTGCATCTCGGGCATCGACGCCTTTCCATCGTCGATCTCAGCGGCGGGGCGCAGCCCATGTGGACGCGCGACGGCCAAGTCGGCGTCACCTTCAACGGCGAGATCTACAACCACGCGGAACTCCGCGCGGAGCTGAAGGCACGCGGCTGTGAGTTCGTCACTGACCACAGCGACACCGAGGTGTTACTCCACGGCTACCGCGAGTGGGGCGACAGCTTCACCGAACGGCTGAATGGGATGTGGGCCTTCGTCATCTACGACCGTGCGCGGCGGCGGATTTTCGGCTCGCGCGACCGCTTCGGCAAAAAGCCGCTCTACTATTTTCACGAGGGCGAAACTTTCTCCTTCGCCAGCGAACTCCCCGCGCTGCTCCAACATCCGAACTGTCCGCGTAATCTCGACGCGCTGTCGCTCAAAAAATACTTCGCCTACTGCTATATCCCCGCCCCACGCTCCATCTATGAGCGCGTCTGGAAACTGCCGGGCGGGCACAGCTTTTCCTATGACCTCGCGAGCTGCGAGTTGAAGACGTGGCGGTGGTGGGAATTCATTCTCGGAGGGACGCGCTCCTGCGAGTCCCAAACGTCCGCGGCAAGCGCGGGACACGCGGGAGCGCGTCCCTCCGAAATCAACGACCTCTGCGAGGAAATCCGCGACAAGCTCGATCGTGCCGTCCAACGCCGGCTCATGTCCGATGTCCCGCTCGGCGTTTTCCTCAGCGGCGGCATCGACAGCTCCGCCATCGCCGCGCTCGCTGCGAAGCACGTCCCCACCGGACAGCTCAACACGTTTTCCATCGGCTTCAACGAGCCGAGCTTCGATGAATCGGGCTACGCGCAGTTCGTCGCCGAGAAACTCGGCACGCGGCATCGCAACGAAACGCTCGACCTCGACAAATCCGTCGCCCTTCTCCCCGAGATCATCGCCCGCCTCGACGAACCAATCGGCGACGGCTCGCTCCTACCGACCTATCTCCTTTCGCGTTTCACCCGCCAGCACGTCACCGTCGCGCTCGGGGGCGATGGCGGCGATGAGCTCTTCGCCGGCTACGATCCGTTCCGCGCTCTGCGCGCCGCCGAGCTTTACGCCAGGCTCGTCCCGCGCCCGCTGCACCACGCCATCCGCCTCGTCGCCGCCCGCTTGCCGGTCTCGCACGACAACGTCAGTTTCGACTTCAAAATCAAGCGCACCCTCATGGGCCTCAGCTATCCGCCGAAGCTCTGGAACGCCGTCTGGATGGGCGCGCTCGAACCCAGCGACCTCGCCCAGGTTTTTCGCGAACCGTGCGACGAGGAGGAAGTGTACAGCGAAGCCATCGAAGCCTGGGATCGCTGCGCGCAGCCAAATCTCGTCGATCGCGCGCTCCAGTTTTACACCAACCTCTATTTGCAGGACGGCATCCTCGCCAAAGTCGATCGCGCCTCCATGCTCTGTTCGCTCGAAGCCCGCTCGCCTTTCCTCGATATCGAAGTCGTCGATCTCGCCCGCCGCATCCCCTGGCAGCTCAAGCTTCGCGGTGGCCAGACAAAGTGGATCTTGAAAAAAGCCCTCGAACCCCTCCTCCCGCCCGAGATCATCCAGCGAAAAAAAAAGGGCTTCGGCATGCCCATCGGCCGTTGGCTGCGTGAAGGAAAGTTCGACTTCGACCACGCGCGCACTTTCCCGCATCTAGACGTCGCCTTTGGTGAGCAAAAGCACGCCGCCCACATGGCCGGCAAAGCCGACGAACGCCTCTTCCTCTGGAGCTACTGGCTGCTCAGCCAGTGGATGAAACGGTGAAGCTTTGCCGCCAAGCTCCGGGGAGCGCGGGCCTCTGGCCCGCTGGTTTCCGCATCCTGCGGAAACGAACTTTTCTGGCAGTTCTGTCCGGCGCGGAGCTCTCGCCATTAACACTCCGCGCGACAAGAACTCCGCACCCGCAGACTAACCGCCAAAGTTCGTCGGCGCAGAATGCGCCAACCAGCGGGCCGGAGGCCCGCGCTACCCGGAACCTTCGATGAAAATCCTCGTCCTTTGCTACGAGTATCCGCCCCTCGGCGGGGGCGGCGGACGTGTGGCGCAGAGCATCGCTACGGAAATGGCGAAGCGCGGTCACGAAGTCCGCGTGCAGACCGCCGCGCTGGGCTGGCGTTCAACGCGTGAGACGGTCTATGGCGTGGAAATCCATCGCACCGCGAGCGGACGCCGCGCACCCGATACGTGCCGCGTCCACGAGATGGCCGCTTATTGCGCGACCAGCTTTTTCCCCACGCTGCGCCACATCCGCGAGTGGAAGCCGGACGTGATCCACGCGCACTTCGCCATGCCTACCGGCCTCCTCGCTTGGGCGGTGCATCGCCTCACCGGCGTGCCTTACGCCCTCACCGCGCATCTCGGCGATGTGCCTGGCGGCGTGCCGGAGCAGACGGATTCGCTCTTCAAGCTCATCGGCCCGCTCGCCCGCCAAGTCTGGAAGCACGCCGCCGCAGCCACCGCGGTGAGTTCTTTCGTCCAAGAACTCGCGGAGCGCGCCTACGCACGAAAGGTCGAGCGCATCCTCAATGGTATCGACCTCGACGATGGCCGCCCCGCTCCACCCGAGCCGCGGAGACTGCGTCATCTCGTCTTCATCGGGCGACTGAACCCGCAGAAAAACCCCGCGTTCCTGCTCGACGTGCTCGCCCGACTGATCCGGCTTCCGTGGCGGCTGACCTTCATCGGTGACGGACCGCTCATGGTCGAAGTCCGCGAGCGCATTGCCCGTTACGGCCTCGGTGATCAGGTCACTAGCACCGGCTGGCTGGAAGCCGACGAAGTGCATCGCCGGCTCGCCGATGCCGACATTCTTTGCATGCCATCGCTGAGTGAGGGTCTCCCCGTCGCCGCCATCGAGGCGCTGAAATACGGCCTCGCCATCGTCGCCAGCGACATTCCCGGCGTGCGCGACGTGGTGGACGATGGCGTCAACGGCTACCGCGTTCCCATCGGCGACCTGGACGCTTTCGCGCACAAGCTGAACTGGCTGCTCGAAAGCGACGCCACGCTTTTCGCGATGAAACACGCGAGCTGGGAAAAGGCGCGCACGTTCGATCTCGCTCGGATCGCCAGTGAATACGAGCGCGTCTTGCGCAGCGCCGCGGGGACGTAGGTCCACGAAAGACACGAAAGCGCACGAAAAGGATTGTTCCCTTTCGTGCCTTTCGAGTCTTTCGTGAACTCCCTCAATCCGATGACCGCCTACTCCCTCCTCCGCCAGGAACTCGCTGCCGAGCCGCGCTCGTGGCTCATTACAGGCGTTGCCGGGTTCATCGGCTCGCATCTTCTGGAAACCCTGCTGCTGCTTGATCAGCGCGTGACCGGGCTCGACAACATCTCGACCGGTTCGCCGCAAAATCTCGCCGACGTTCAGGCCCGCGTCGCGCCCGAGCAGTGGGCGCGCTTTACGTTTCTCAAAGGCTCCGTGGCCGACATGGGTGCGTGCCGCGAGGCCAGCGATCACGTTGATTACGTGCTCCATCACGCCGGCTTCATCTCCGTGCCGCTCTCCATCGAAGATCCGCTCGGCTGCCACGAAACGAACGTCACCGGCACGCTCAATCTGCTCGCCGCCGCCCGCGACAACCGCGTGCGCCGCTTCGTCTATGCCAGCAGCAGCGCCGTTTATGGCGACGATCCGCGCACGCCGAAAGTCGAGGCCGAGATCGGGCGCGCGCTGAGTCCCTACGGGGCTTCCAAGCTGATGGACGAGATTTACGCCCGCCAGTTTTTCGACCACTACGGGTTGGAAAGCGTGGGCCTCCGTTACTTCAATATCTTCGGCGCACGACAGAATCCCGCCGGTGGTTACGCCGCGGTGATTCCGCAGTGGATCACCACGCTCCTGCGCGGTGGCGAGTGTTTAATCCACGGTGACGGCGGGATTACGCGGGACTTCTGTCCCGTGGAGAATGTGGTCCAGGCAAATCTCCTCGCCGCGACGACGCGAAATCGTGCGGCGCTCGGCGAGGTCTTCAATGTGGCCGGTGGCGATAGCACCACGCTGGCCTCGCTCTACGAGAGCATCTCCTCCCGCGTGGCGGCGGAGACCGGCCAGCCTGCGCGATCCGTGAAATATGGCCCACCACGCGCCGGGGATATCCAGCACAGCTCCGCGGATATCGGCAAGATTCGCCGCGAAATGGGCTTCGAGCCGGTAATGAGTGTGGATGAGGGGTTGGAGAAAACGCTTCGCTGGTATGCGGCGGGCGCGTGAGTGACGGGTGGAGCACTCGACCCGAGTGCCGTTTCCGGCGACTCGCCGGAAACATGAGTGAACGCGCGGCACCTCGTGCGCGCGGTCGATCTGGTGGCTATATCTTCACCCGCGCTTTCGGCGAGTCGCCGAAAGCAGCACTCGGGTCGAGTGCTCCACCCGCGCAAGGAGGCGGCGCGCTCCCAAAATTTTTGATGCTGCCAGTGCGCTCCCGCCTTCACTAGTCTCCGCCGCATGTCCGACCTTTGGCACGCCCTCCAACCCGACGCCCGCGCGCAGCTCACGCAGCGTGATTATTCCTCCAGTTCACTCGCTGAGCGACTTGCCACGAGCGGCGTCGAGGCTGGTGAGTTGATCGCCAAACGCGGTGAGCTCGAAGCCGCGTGGATTCCCGGCGTGGTCATCTTCGGGCGGCGGATTTTTCCGCAGCGCCATCGCGGTTTCTTCGGCGAGTTTGCCCGGATGGGTGACGGCGCCCTTGCGGAGATCGCCCTTTGGCCGCGCCAGTGGGCGACCGCGCGCATGTTTGCGGGCACGGCGAAGGGCTTCCACATCCACCCGCCGCATATCCCGGAAGGCACGACTGCCCAAGCCTGGTTCCAGCGGCTCTTTGCGGCGGAGCCGAAAAACTACGCGCTGCGCCCGTACGACCGCGAGCAGTGGGACGCGATGTTCTTCGTCCAGGGCAATGTCGAGATGCTGCTCGTCGATGAACGTGCGGGAATGCCGCGCCGCGTGATGCGCTTCGTCATCGAAGGCGATGACCAACGCGGGCCGAATAACGCGGGCGTGGTCATCCCTGCCGGAGTGGCGCACGCGCTGCGGGCGGAGGGGTCGCGCGATACGATCATGGTCTATGGCACGAGCACGCAGTTTGAGCCGACCTTCGAAGGCCGCATCGCCGATGGCGTCGAGCGCGCGCCGCTGCCGCCGGAGTGGCAGAGCTACTTGGACGAAGGGATGTAAATTTTCAGTGCGCGATCAAAGTCTGCTTCGGAGTTATGCACCAAGAGAAGTGACTTGAATCCGAGCAGTTCGCTCCGGCTCATCAGTTTGGGTAGCCACTCTATTTGCTTCGGAGAATCTAAAAGGTGTTCGACGAACCCAAGGGCAACGGCGGTCTGGACGTCTTGGTTGTGGCTCTCAGCCAAGCACCACATGGCGTAATTCCAAATCTGGCGAATGACCACTTCGTTGACGGGTTGTGAACTCAACGCTTTGCCGAACTCCATATTTAGTTCGATCCAGAGCATCATCGGATTGTCGATTTCTCTGCGGCTGATGAGTTTCGACAGAGAGGGAATTCGCTCAACTGCGGTGCGCCGCCACAAACTCATAGTCTCACCGTGTAAAACTCAGCTTCACCCTTCGTTGGCGACTGTTTCGAGATACTCCCGGTACTCATTCTTCGGCAGCGCCGCGATGGCGGCTTGCAGGCCGGAGCGGTCGATGAAACGTTGGTTGTAGGCAATCTCCTCGATGTTCGCGATCATCAGGCCCTGCCGGTTTTGGATGGCGGCGATGTAGTTGCTCGCCTCGAGCAGGCTGGCCTGGGTGCCGGTGTCGAGCCAAGCCATGCCGCGGCCGAGGACGCGGACGTTGAGTTTGCCACGGTCCAGGTAGGCGCGGTTTACGTCGGTGATTTCGAGTTCGCCACGGGGACTGGGCGCGAGGCCGCGGGTGATTTCCACGATCTCGCGGTCATAGACGTAGAGGCCGGGGACGGCGAAGTGGCTTTTCGGTTTCGTGGGTTTTTCCTCGAGGCTGAGCGCTTTGCCGTCCGGCCCAAACTCGACGACGCCGTAGCGCTCGGGGTCGCGAACCTGGTAGCCAAAAACGCACGCACCGCCGTCGCTCTCGACCACGCGCAGGGCATCGCGGAAGAAGTCGAGTTTCCCGTAGAAAATGTTGTCGCCGAGGATGAGCGACACGCCGTTTCCGCCGATGAAGTTTTCGCCGATGAGAAAGGCTTGGGCGATGCCGGCGGGCTTTTCCTGCTCGGCGTACTCGAAGCGCATGCCGAGGTGCGAGCCGTCGCCGAAGAGGCCGCGGAACTGGGGCAGATCCTTGGGCGTGGAGATGATCAGGACCTCGCGGATGCCGCCGAGCATGAGCGTGGCGAGCGGGTAGTAGATCATCGGCTTGTCATAGACCGGCAGCAGTTGCTTGCAGGCGATGCGGGTGAGCGGGTGCAGGCGGGTGCCGGCGCCGCCGGCGAGGATGATGGCTTTGCGGTTCATTGAGAAATAGGAGCGAAGGATTGGGCGAAGACTTGGATGGTAGTGTCCTTGGTTTTGACCTCAGCCACGCGAGCATAGTGGATCTTCACGTAGTCATAGACGGGCGCGGCCCAGCGGGAGAAGCGCGAAGCCGCGGTGCCATTGATGGCGCGGTCGTCGATTACGATGACGGCCGGCTTTTTCTCGGCGAACTCGCGCATCGTCTGCGCAGCCCAGTCGGGCTCGTGGGTGGCGTTATCGACATAGACGTTGCGCAGGTAAGTGGGTCGGTTGGTCATCACGTTATAGCCGGGCATGTAGGGGAAACAGACGACGTAATCCGTGGGACTCGAATGAGCGAGAATGGCGTCGCGGACGATGGCGAGATTGGTCGCCTGGCGCTTGAAATCGCGAACGCGGACGCCGTTGTCGCCGGCAAATTTCGTCTCCCGGCCAAAGCGCGCGGCGATGGTGCCTGCGGAGGGGTGCCGAAAGGCGTAGAGCCCAAAGAGCGCAAGGTGGCCGACGAAGACGAGGGCCAACGCGAGGGCCGCGACTAGCTTCAGGCGGCTGCGCTTTTCGCCCCGCGGCCAGAGCAGCCAGACGCAACCGGCCATGGCGAGGATGTAGCCGGGCATGAATTCGGAAAGATGCGGGCGGTCGGGCCGGAAAAAGAAAAATTGCGGGAAGGTGGTGAGCGAGCCACCGACGAGGAGCAGCCATTTCAGCGAGTGGTCATTGAGAAGAAAATCGCCTCGCAGAACCCGCCGTGCGCACGCGCCAACGCCGGCGAGGAAGAAGACGCCGAAGCCGACGAATGGCGCGTAGGTGAGAAAAGCGAGCAGGCGGTTCCACCGACCGGTTTGATGCCAGACATCGGCGATCGGCCGGCGCTGGAGCAGGGAGCGGTCGATGGGCGTGGCCGCGTTCGCAGAGCCGGCAGCAGTGTCTTCGACTGCTTTAGCCGGAGCCGGTGCGGGCAACGGAGCGGGTTGCGAAGCTGCGCCGATCTGGTCGCGCAGGCCGGTGCGCAGGGAAACGACCCAGCTCGGCACCTGCGCGAGAAATTGTTGTTCGACGCCAAGTTTGCGGACGTAAAGATACGCGGGCACTTGTACTGCGGCGGCGACGGCGGTCAGAAGGATCGCCCCGAGAAAAAATCGTGTGGCGCGCTGGGCGAGGGCCAGGCGTTTGTCCAGCAGCACGAGAAGGAGCAGCAGCGCCCAGATGACCGCGAAGAAAATGGCGATCTCCACGCGGACCAGCGCGGTCAATCCGAGCACGGCGCCACCGAGCGCGAGCGCGGCGAACCATTTTCGTCGTGGGGAAAAATCGACGTGCACGAGATGAAGCAGCGCGGCGAGGTTCGCCATCCCGGCGAGCGGGATATAGTTTTTGAACTGCGACCCCGGCAGCACCACCAGCACGAGCCCCACCGCCAGCGCGAGCCAGCGTGGGCCGGCGAGACGGCGCACGATGCCGTAGCCGAGCAGCGCGGTGAGCGTGGAGAGCGCGAAAAAGAAACCTCGGGCCACGAGGTAGTTTACCCCGGTGAGATGGAAGAGCCCGGCGACCGGATAAAACCAGCCGATGTTGTAGCCGAGCTCCACATCTACCCACGGGCGCTCACCGTGCATGAGCCGCTGGGCGACGAGGCAGACGGTGCCGCCCTCGTCGTGCGGGTTGAACCAATACCCCAGATAACTCCCGTAGTAAGCCAGTGCCGCGGCGACGATGAGCAGCGGCGGCAGCCAGCGCCGCCAGGGGGCGGGCTTTCTGGGCGACGGCGGACCGGCCGTATCTTCCTGCGCTAAAGTGCTGTTCACCCGGTGGAAACTAGATTCTTTTTCCGCCCCGTGAAACACCAAATTCCCGAGCCGTCCGTCGCCGAAACTCCGACTATCGAGGTGCCTGTGCAGGTCATGTTTTTCGACACCGATTGCGCCGCCGTGGTCCACAACATCGCCTACCTGCGCTTCATCGAAACGGCGCGCACGCTCTTCGCCGAGCAACTCGGCATGAGTCTCGTGGACATGGCCCGCACCCAAATTTACCCGGTCGTTATCCGCACGGAGATCGACTACAAGAAGCCCGCGGTTCTGGGCGACCACCTCATCGTCCACGGCCGGCTCGAAACCGTGGACCGTCTGCGCTTCTGGTGCGCCTTCGAGATTCGCCGGCCGGCTGACGGAGCGTTACTCGTCACCTCGCGTCAAAGGCTTGCCGTGATCGAAATGCCGGCGGGAAAACCGGTGCGCTTGCCCGCGGACTGGGCACAGCGTTTCGCCCATCTCCAAGCCGCCCGCCCACCGCGCGACTAGCGTTTCACTTCGTAGTAGTAGGCCCGGTAGCGCCCATCGATCGTGATGCTGCCGTCTGCGGCGATTGGCACGGACTGGCCGGACATCGGCACGCCATAGTGATCGCACGGCGTCACGCTCAGCGGCTTCGCGCCGGCAAACTTCAACGTCGCCTGCACCGGCTCGAGCAAGAGCGGTGAAGTGCCGGCTGATTCGAGCTCCGTGCCTGCGGCATTGTAGCGCGTGCCGGTTTGTTTGTCCTGCGCCAGCGCGGTGATGAGGATGCGCTTCGATTGCGCCAGCGGGAGGTTATCCAGCGGGGTGAAGATGGTGCTGACGAAGGGTGTTTGGAATTTCGCATTCACCCCCGGCAGCGCGAAGGTGCTGCCGCTCGTTTTGCCGATGACCGCCTGCGTCTTCGGCGTGTGCACGGTGATGACTTCGCGTCCGTAATCCCACGTCATTTCGCCGGTCGCCGAGGTGATCGTCTTGTTGGCCTCGCTCCAATATTTCGCGAAATCGATGTTTTCACTTTTGCCGCCGTCGAAGCCCACCGTCACGCGCCCAATGGCAAAGGCCTCAGCCGGTGTCCCGCCGCTGTTGACCAGCGTTTTGATGTCGTAGCTGCCTTTCGTGAAATCCTGTTTCAGCGCGTCGAGCCCCGTGAACAGATCGCCTTTCGCCAGCCGCCGCGCGGCGATGATCGGCGACTCGGTGATGTGACCGGCATAAAGCGCGAAAGCCAGCGCCGGGAACTGCCCGAGGTACGCCGGCGTGTCTGAGGCGTAGCTCGACATGCCGGGCCAGCCGTCACCGAAACGCGTGCCGCTCTGAATGAAATGAAACGACGCGTCCCAGCCGTTCAGCCCCATCGCGTAAAACGCCATGATCGGCGCCGCCTCGACTTTCCATTGGTTCGGCGCGGATTGCGTCCATTCCGTGATCGAGAACGGCTTCGTCTCCACCTGTTTCATGCCGACGGTGAAGATGCCGCTGCCGGGTTTTCCCAAATGCGATTCGTTGTTCACCTTGCCCTCCTTGATCCCGTGCCCACCCACACCGCCGCCGCCGTAATTGTGGCGGTCGATCATCCCGCCCACGGTGTCCGCCCAGGTGTTCGCCGGATCCGTGGCGGAGCCGCCCACCTGCCACGCCGTGGTCATCGTCACGCCTTTGAAACCCGTCGCACGCATCGCCTTCTCGCAGCTCTCAAACTCCGCGCGCTGCATCTCCGCGAGGAATGCGATCATATCGCCCGCCCGCTGATTCTGCCCCGCGAAACGTCCGCGCGCGCCCTTGCCATCCAGCTCCCACGGCGTCATGAGCAGCAGTTCCTTCGCGGCCACGGAGTCGCCTTCCTTCAATGTGCCCCACGCCTTCGTCAGCGCGTCATCTGTCTTGTACTTCGCCTTTACCCAAGCAGCAAAATTTTCCCGCAGTTGCTTCGCGTGCGCCGGCCATTTCTTGGGCTTATCGCTCGCGAGTTCAGCCAGCGGATTCCAGAAAAAGATCGAGTCCTCATTTTGCATCTCGACCACGGCAAGCGCGGGATCGTCCGCGTAGCGCAGGCCGGTGTAGGGATTTTTGCGATTGAGCAGTTCCGTCACGACTTTGTTGCGCAGCTCCCAGAGTTTCGGCGCGGCGTTGATCACGCCGTAGGTGTCGCGCAGATCGCCTTTCCCTTCGAGATCGTCGAACAGCGGGTAACCGGAATCGCGCGCGACCGTCCAGTGGTAGAAGATCGACCAGTCCGTATAAATGCCGTGCTTCTTCAGCTCGGCAAACCACCAGTCGTATTCATCCAGCTTCTTTGCGTCGATCTTCCCGCCGGTCTGCAACTCGTCGAAGACGGCATGCTGGCGGACGATGTTGATGCCAAATTTCCGCAAATACTTCGCCCGCTGCGTCAGCTGCTCGCGCGTGTATTTGCCCGGCTGCACGTTCGCACCCACGCCCCAAAGCTTCACCGGCGCGGTGGCTTTCGCAAAGCGCAGATCTTTCCCCACGGCTTGCAAAACGCCGAATTGCCCCGCCGGGGCCGGGACCAGCCGCGACATGTCGATCACACTCGCGGGTGAAAACGTGTCGTCATCCGCGATCAGCGGAAACCAGTCGCTCGGCCCGGCGGCCGCCTGCGCGCCGGGCGCTCCGGGTTTCATCGTGCCTTGCGGCACAAATTTTTCCGTGGTCAGCGCAAAACAATCCAGCCCGCCACTATTCTCCGCGCCGCCTTCCCAGCGAAAAGCAACCGTATGCTTGCCCTTGGTCAGCGGCAGCACGCCAATTTTGATCCACGCGATAAACCGATGATCGAGCGCGCCATTGCCGGCGATGTTTTGCTGCTGCTGCGCCGTGCCCGTTGCCACTGCGGTCCACGCGCCGCCATCGAGTTTCCACTTCGGCTCCGACCCCACTGGATTCAAGCGCGCGAAGAAGGTGTAATCGCCCGCTTCTTTCACGTCGATTTCGTAGCTCGCCTCGCCCGGTTTTCCGCCGTAATGCGAAAGCCAGTCACCCCCGGAAAGCACATCGCGCTTCACCGTGTCGTACCAGTTGTGTTTCGCCACTTCGCTCTTCGTCGGCGCCTCACCCTCCACCCAAATGGAAGCGGCGGAAGCGGTGCCGCACAGCGCGGCGAGAGCGAGGGAGGTGAAGAGAATTTTCATGGGTGTCGAAGTGGCGAGAGGGCTTCCGGGTTATGCCCAAAGGCCCGCCCACACAAGGCATGTCCGCGGTGTTTCTTAGTAGGGCCGTGATTTCAGCTACGGCGCGTGCTTGACGTATTCGACCATCGCGCGACGACGGCTTTCGGCTGGCTTGTTTTACGAATGATCCTCCATCAGCCTGCGTGCTCATGGTTTTCGTGCGAAAAATTCTGCCTTTGCTCGCGGCCATGCTTTTTGGCGAGTCCGGCGCTGGCGCTGCCGATCCAGCGCAACCGATCGAAACGACGGCGCTGCACAATGTCTTCCGCGTGGATGCAGGGCTCTACTCGGGCAGCGGACCGGAGAATGAGGCGGCGTTTCACGAGCTGGCGAGGCTGGGGGTGAAGACGCTCATCAGCGTCGATGGTTCGCCGCCGAAGCTCGCGCTCGCCCACCAGTTTGGGATGCGCTACGTGCATCTGCCGATTGGCTACGACGGCGTGCCGCAGGTCCGTGCGGCGGAGCTGACCAAGGCCGCGCAGACCGCCGCGCCAAACGGTCCCGTTTATCTTCATTGCCATCACGGCAAACATCGCGGACCGGCTGCGGCGGCGGTGATCTGCCGTGCGCTCGATGGCTGGAGCGTGGAAAAGGCGGACGCCTTTTTGCAACAGGCCGGCACGGCGCCGGAGTACGCCGGGCTCTACCGCGATGTCCGCCGCTTCCGTGCGCCGACAGCAGCGGAGCTGGCGCGACTGCCCGCGACGTTTCCTGAAAGCGCGAAGGCTGAGCCGCTGGTCGATGCGATGGTCGCGATTGACGATTATTTCGAGGCGCTTCAAGCGGCGAAAAAAACCGGCTGGCGCGAGATTCCCGGGCATCCCGATCTCACGCCGCGCCAAGCGGGCACGTTGGTTTGGGAGCGGTTGCGCGAACACGCCCGCGATCCGCACACGAAAATACGCGGCGCGGATTACGAGATGATGCTGACCGAATCCGAACACGCCGCCGACGATCTGCGCCGGCTGTTGGGCGCAGCGAACGGCGACACCGTCGCCCGCGACGCGGCGTTGCAGCGCGCTGGAAAATCCTGCACGACCTGCCACAAGGCGCACCGCAACTAAGCCGATGAGCTGGTTCCAACTCGATCCCGAAAGCATTGCCGCTCGCGTTCGCGCCGGCGGCGAGAGGGCGTGCGTGCCTTCCCTCGCCAACTCGGTGGCGCGTGGCGCGATCGGTTTCATGCTCGTGAGCGTGGCGGGTTTTGTGCCGTGGGCGGTGTTTGGTCGGCCGCTGGATCGGGCGATTGGCGAAGTCGGCATGTATCTCGTCTGCGCCGCGGTCTTCCTCGGCCTGAGCAGCCCCATCTTGCATCGGCTGATCCTCGGCCCAGGCTCGCTGCCGCGTTTTGCCAAGATCTTCACGATCTCGTTTACCGCCTACTCGGTGGCGTGGATCGTCGGTTGGGTGTCTCTCCGCGGCGATGCGGGCAGCCTCGCCGGCCTGTTCGCGGGCACAGCGCTGATGGGCGTTCTCCTCGCACAGGCCTTCGACGCTCGTCGCAGGACGGTGGCGGTGATTGCCGCACTTTTTCTATTAAACACGGCCGGCTATTTCATCGGCGGATGGATCGAAATTGCGATCATGAGCCAGCGCGACCTCACGCTTTTCGGGCTCAGCCGTCGCGGGACGATGACTCTGGCGATGCTGCTCTGGGGCGTGGGCTACGGCCTCGGTTTCGGCGCGGGGCTGGGTCTGGCTTTTCACCTCTGCCAGGCGAGAGCGCGCGCTTTGCTGGCTCGCCCGGTCCAGCCATGACGCCCGAGGCGCAGGCCCATCTTCGTCGGCGCTGTCCCGTGATGCGCCGGCTGATTCGCGTGCATGGGTCATGCAGTCTCGTGGTCGAAAACGAGCGCTCGCCGTTTGAAGCGTTGGTCAATGCCGTCGCGCACCAACAACTCCACGGCAAAGCGGCGGCGACGATCCTTGGGCGCTTTCGTGCACTGTTTGCGCCCGCGCGTTTTCCGACCGCGGCGCGGCTCGCGGAAGTTTCAGACGAAGCTTTGCGCGGGTGCGGGTTTTCGCGCGCGAAGACAGCGGCGATTCGCGACATCGCGGAGAAGACGCTGGCGGGGGTAGTGCCGACTTCGCGGGCCATTGCGAAAATGAGCGACGAAGAAATCATCGCGCGTCTCACGGCCGTGCGCGGCGTGGGCCGCTGGACCGTCGAAATGCTGCTCATCTTCAAGCTGGGAAGGCCCGATGTGCTGCCGGCCGATGACTTTGGCGTACGCAACGGCTTCCGCCGCGCCTTTGATCTGCCCGCCATGCCAACGCCGAAGGAACTGCTAGCCTACGGCGAACGCTGGCGACCGCACGGAACGACCGCGGCGTGGTATCTGTGGCGCGCGGCGGATGCGGCTACGGTGCCGCGCAAAGCGGTCAGGGCTAAGGACAAATCAACGGCAGCAGGCGCTTGACAGCTCTCGCCGTGGCTGGAAATCTCCGCCCCGCTTCATGACGAACTCCTTCACCACGCACTCCACCCTCCGCCCCGCCGTCGCTGGCTGGCTGAGCGTGTTTGCGCCGATGGAAGGTTCGCTGCGAATTGCCGTCGTCCTCAACAAACACAATCGCCAACTGCCGCAGGGCTGTTTCCCCGATGCCTGATTAACCCCAAAAACTCAGACCTCCGAAAGCAGCCCTGCCAACCGAAAGTTGGCGGGGTTTTTTGTTTTCCGGCGGCTGCCGAAAGCCATGCAAACGCCCACTCTACCTACGCCTTTACTGACCGACCTCCGCGCTTTGCCGCGGACGTTCTGGATTCTTTTTGCCGGGACCTTCATCAACCGGTTCGGGACTTTCGTCTGGCCGTTTCTCACGATCTATCTCACGCGGCAGGGCCATTCGCTGACTGTGGCGGCGTGGGCGGTGAGCGCCTTCTGCCTCGGCTCGCTGCTCGGCGGGACGCTCGGTGGCTGGCTTGCGGATCATCTCGGACGGCGGAACACCATCGCGCTCGGCTGTTTCGCCTCGGCTGCGTTTTTCATGTTGCTCTACGCGGCGTCAACGCTGCCGCTGATCATCCTTTTCACCACGCTCGCCGGCTTGGCGTCGGGCACCTATCACCCGGCGATCTCGGCGCTGCTCGCGGACATCATCCCCAATGCCCAGCGAGTGCGTGCCTACGCGGCCATCCGGCTGGCGGCGAACGCGGGCTTCGCTTTCGGCGTTTCCATCGGTGGCATCCTCGCGAACTACTCGCTGTTCTGGCTCTTCGCCGGCGATGCGCTGACGACCGCGCTCTACGGCTGCATCGCCTTCCTCTGGCTGCCGCACGGTCTCCGCTCATTGGCCAAGCGGACGCCATGGAGGGAAGCCCTGGTTTGCCTCCGGCAGGACCGCGCATTTCACGCGCTATGGATTTCCGGGTTCTGCGCGGCACTGGTCTTTGCGCAGTTCGGCTCCACGTATTCACTGCATATCATCCAAAACGGGCTGACGCTCGACGTGCTCGGCTGGCATCTGCCGGCGGAAACCGTCTATGGCCTGCTGCTCGGCTGGAACGGCCTGCTCATCGTTTGCGCCGAACTGCCATTGACCACCACCACGATGCGCTTTGATGCGCGCCGGGTGATGGCACTTGGCTACCTGCTCACCGGCCTCGGCTTCGCCATGAACGCAGTCTCCCACACCATCGTTGCGCTGTGGGTTGCGATGACCGTTTTCACCATCGGCGAAATGATCAGCCAGCCCACGGCCAGCGCCTACATCGCGCGGATCGCGCCGGAGCAGATGCGCGGACGCTACATGGGCGTGTTCGCGCTTTCGTGGAATGGCGCCGGCATCCTCGGCCCGCAACTCGGTTTTCGGCTCTTTGCCCTCGACCCGCTGCTGATGTGGCTCGGCTGCGGGCTGCTCGGCCTGCTCGCGGCTGGCGTGGTCTTGCGCATCAGGCAGACGGTCTCAATGGACGCGCCGATCACACCGCTCCGCGAAAAAGCCGAAGTGCCAGTCGAGAGCGGCGTCTGATCAGGGTGGAGCACTCGACCCGAGTGCTGCGGTCGGCGACTCGCCGACCGCAATGACGGGGCGTGTCGCAACCATCAAACGCACTTCGAAAATGGCCCGCACACCAGCGTTCGCGGCGGGTCGCCGCAAACAGCACTCGGGTCGAGTGCTCCACCCGGATTCAGCAGCCGCACGAGGGCGATCAGGGCGCGGCTGCGGCTTTGACCAGCTTCGTCACGCGGCCGGTCTTGTTCCAATCCTGCACGTAAAGATTGCCGGCGGCGTCGTAGCTGACGCCGTGCGGCGCAGTGAAAACGCCCGGCTTCCACCAGTCTGGCGCCACGTCGAACTTGGCCCACTGCGCTTTGTCCGGATTGTCGCCGAGGACGGCTACGACCTTGTTGGTCTTGTCGATGATCGCGACGCGCGCTTCCAACTCGGCGATGGCCACGTTTTCGCCGTGGACCGAAGCGGCGCAGGGCCGGCGTAGCCCGGTCGTGATGATGCCAACGAAATTTCCGTCGAAGTCAAAATGGACAAGTCGGCGGTTTTCGCGATCGCAGACGAGGAGAAGCGGTTTTTCAAAACGCGGGTCGATCACCAGCCCGTGACTCGTCTCAAACTGGCCATCGGCAGAGCCTTTGCCGCCAAAGCTTTTGAGGTATTTGCCGGTCGCGTCAAATTTGTGGATGAGCGATTTGCCGTAGCCGTCGGAGATGAAAATCGTGCCATCCGCAGCGACGGCGATGGCCGTGGGTTTGTAGTCCTTGACGCCATTCGGATAGCTAGCGGCTGCTTCTTCGGGGAAGGGGATTTTTAATACCGCCGTACCGTCCAGCTTTAGTTTGAGGCCTTGCGAGCCGTGCAGATGCGCGGCGTAGAGAAACTGCTCGCCTTTTTCCTCGTGAATGGCGACGCCGTGAATGCCCGAGAATTCGGCGGCGATATTTTTGACGAAGGTGCCGTCGGGCTGGAAGACGTAGATGCCCTTCGCGGAATCCGAGCTGACGTAAACCAGCCCCGCTTTATCCACGACGATGCCCCCGTGCGTCGGGCCGATCTGCAGCTTGTCGGGGATGCTTCCCCACTGCGGGACGGTTTTGAAGGTATTGACTCCGCTGCCTGTGACGACGGCGGCCGCTGCCTTGGTGTCGTCGCGCGGGGCCGGGTGGCCACCGGGTACTTCGTCGGCACGAGCGATGAGCGGGGCGAGAAAAAGCGGGAGCAAGGAAAGGAGTGAACGCATAGCGGCGCAGGATGCGATTTAAGCGCGCTGGGTCAAGTCGCCGGTTAGCGCGGCAGACCGAGGGTTTGCGGGCGGGAGGAATTCAGCCGGATAACGAACTCGCGTTCGTCGCGGCGTAGATCGATGACCTCAAGCATCTGCAGGGCGAAGAGAATCCGCAAACGAGCAGCCACGTCCGGAAAGTCGAGCGGGGTGCCGTGCAAGGGAATGCGGCGCTCGACAGCGAGGCGGTGGAGAAAAGCAGCGGCGCCCAGACGTTCGCTCGGGCTTAACCAGAGCGCGGCCCGGAGGGTGCCCCAGACAGAGAGGGTGATGCGCGGGAGGGCGAGGAGGAAATCCGAGACGATCTCACCCGGCGCTTTGTCGTCCTGAGGGAGATCATTGGGGGTGAATCGTCGATCAACCCAGGCGTACGCCACGGAGCAGGCGGCAGCGACGATGAAGAGGATAGTGAAGCCGTGCGGTAAGTCGGCATGGGGAAGATCGAGCAAGCCAACGATGACGAACAGCAACACCCACGCGCACACGCCGTAAAGCACCAGCCACAGCCCGACCGCGACTACGAGCGCAAGCAGTGCAATGCCGACCGCGCGAAAATTGTGACCGACGATTTCGCGGCGGAGCGCCCGGGCGGTACACTCGACGGTAAAGACGCGCGGCCTTGGCACCGTGGGGACTTTTCGCGAAGGCATGAGGTAGGGAGCGCGCCGCTGTAGGGGAAGCTGGCAGCTTCCCCTACAGCGGCGGCGGAGCGGCGGCGCTGTAGCCCGCGGGGTCAATTTCCACCGTGGTGTAACCGGCGATTCGGAGCCCGGCTTCGAGTTCGGTGGCGACGGCGGCGAGGCGCGGCATTTCCTCTGGGGCGATCTGCACGCGAGCGCGTTCGGCAGAAAGATGGCGGACGCGGAAGACGCGGAAACCGAGGCTCCGAACGTGCGCTTCACTGCGCTCGATCATGGCCAGCGCATTGACCGTGACGGGCGTGCCGTGCGGGATGCGTGAGCTGAGGCAGGGCTGGGCGGGGGCGTCGGCGGTGGGCAGATCAAGGGTGCGGGAAAGCGCGCGGATTTCCGCTTTCGTCAGTCCGGCGTCGCGGAGCGGGGCGATGACTGCGAATTCCGTCGCCGCCTGCCGCCCGGGGCGAACCTGCCGCATGTCGTCAGCGTTTTCGCCGTAGGCGATGGCGCGGAAACCGCGCGCCGAAGCGAGGGCGTCGAGTTTGGTGAAAAGCTCGGCCTTGCAGAAATAGCAGCGGTTTGGCGGGTTGGTGGAGTAGTCGGGATTGGCGAGTTCATCCGTACGCACGACCTCGACCTGCGCGCCGATTTTCTCCGCCAGCGCCAGCGCGTCGGCCAGCGCCTGGCGCGGCAGGCTCGGGCTGTCGGCGATCACGCCGATTACCTGCGCGCCCAAGGTCGCCTGCGCCTCCGCGAGGAGATATGCGCTATCCACGCCGCCGCTATAGGCGATGACCAGCGGAGCATGCGCGTGGAGCTGCGCGTGGAGATGGACGAGTTTTTCGGTCATGCCTTGCGCATAAAAGGACGGATGAACATCACCGCCCAGGTGCCGATGGCGGTGACAAACGGCGCGAGCACCATCCATAGATTGTCTGACGAAAGGCGCACGGGAGTCTGCGCGTTGGCGAGCAGGATGGAGTGGTGGATGAGCGTGAAAAATCCGACCAGCAGACAGGAGAACCAAACCAGCATGCGCTGCATCGCAGCCAGCGTCTGCGCGCGACGTTCCGGCGCGAGCCAATAATCGCGATGCGGGATGTTCAGCCCCTTGCCACCGAGCCGCGTGATGACGGCGGCGAGCGCGAGGATGAACACTGGCAGACCCAGCCCAAAGCCGAGCGTGAAGCGCACATGCCCGGACCGCGTCATCCAGCCATTTGGCAGCCCGTCCGCGCCGAAGTGCGTGGCGAGCCGGGCGGGGAGTTGGTTCGCGGTCAGCAGGACATCGGCAACAAAACCGACGCACAATGCGGCGAGCACGAGCAAGGGAAGGGCGGAAGCTCGATCATTCATTACAGTCTTCAAGTATCCCTACTGTAAAAAAGGCGTGGCGTCGTACTCCGACGGCGAACTCTGTCGTATCCGAGCGACTCGGCCATTCCGTTGACGTGGTAGGAAGCATGGCATGCACAGGCATCGATGCCCTTGCGGATTTCGGCTGGAGTGAACCTTTCGGGAAAAAGGTGAAGCGCGACCATGAAAGCGGCGTCTTCGCGCCAGTCCCAAGCGTGGAACCCCAATTCATCGGCCTTTTTCCTTCCGAGTTCACGAAGAAATGCCGCTTCCACGGCTGTGTTTGAATCGGACGAATGGTCGAAGAAGAGAAGCCGTTCTGCCCTTTTCCCGAATACCTTGCGATAAATCCGATGCACTTTTGTGCGCAGCTTTGTTTCCGCGAGGAGCGTGCGCTTCAACTTTGCGGCCAACGTGGTTTTCACAGCACCACCCGGCGGAAGATTTCGTCGAGCGGGAGTTGAAGGCCGATGAAGAATTCGCCGAACTCGGCGTATTGCGCGCTCACTTCGTCGAAGCGCATCTCATAGACGATGCCTTTGAAGTTTAGCGGATCGTGGGCAAGCAGGGTGACGCCCCATTCCCAGTCGTCGAGGCCGGTGGAGCCGGTGATGAGCTGGAGGATTTTGCCATGCCAGGTGCGGCCGATTTTGGCGTGGCCGAGCATCAGTTTTTTCCGCTCCTCGAAACTGAGCGCATACCAATTTTGCCCCGCGGCACCGCGACGCTTGTTCATGGGGTAAAAACACATGACCGGCCAGGGCGGGAGCACGGGGTAAAGGCGGTCCTTCATGTATTTGGCCATGCGCTGGCGGAAGGCCTCCATCTTGGCCTCATGCTCGGGGGTACCGGCGGCGAGGTTTTCCTCGGCCAGGAGGGAGGCGGAATACTCTTCGTCGCTGGTCGTGTATTCGCTGCGCTCCGTCATGGAGAGGAAGCTGTAACTCGGCGTGAGGACGTCCGGGCCGAGGGCGAGGGTGAGGCGTTTCTCAAAAGCGTTGGCCGCCTGCAAGTCGGCGCAGAGGAGCATGAAGCCGAGGTCAGCTTTCGGCGAAACCATGGCGAAAGTGAGGAGCTGCGCGCCTTCGGTGGAGCGGATTTCAGCGACGAGTTCAGAGAGCTGGGTCTTGGCGGCGATCTGCTCCGAGCGGTCCAAAAGCGCCCATGCGCCGTGCTCGATTTTGTAGAAAAGGTGGAGGACGTGCCAGCCCTCGGCGGAGATCACGGCGTCGGGAAGTTTGTCGGTCATAGATGCACGAATGTCGTTAGCCGGCGCGCGCCGGTCAATCGGGAAGCCGCCCCACAAAAAGACATTGCCTAGTGGGAATTCGCCCCTATTTTGGCGCGCTCAAAACCGAAACACTTATGGCCGACCTCGCGAACAAATATACCGAAAACGTCACTGGCACGTTCTACGTGGATGACCAGTGCATCGATTGCGACCTCTGCCGCGAGACGGCTCCCGCCAATTTTACCCGCAACGATGACGGCGGCCATAGCTACGTTTACAAGCAGCCGGAAAACGACGCCGAGTCTTCGCTCTGCAAGGAAGCCATGGAAGGCTGCCCGGTCGAGGCGATCGGCAGCGACGGCGAGTAGCCGGCGCGCGAAAGCGACACGCATTTCTTCAAGACCCTCACCTCAAAAAGGTGAGGGTTTTGTTTTTGGTCCACGAAAAGGCACGAAAGGTCACGAAAAGAAGCCGCCCTTTTTCGTGCCTTTTCGTGCCTTTCGTGGACATTCCTCCGTCATGAAACTCGAGCAACTCCGCGCCCGCGTTCTCGCCGAATGGCGCGGTCTCCCGCAGACCGCGGAGCGGCCAGATCGCACGACAGCGCTGGGCGACGCGATGCGCAAGGTGATGGCGGCGCTCGGTCTGAAAGAACGCCTGCACGCGGAGGAGGTGATGCGCGCGTGGCACGAGGTTGTGGGCGAATTCGTCGCGCGGCATTCCTGCCCGCAGCAGCTGAAGGACGGCGTGCTCACCGTGCGCGTGCTCCAGCCGACCGTCCTTTTCGAGCTCGATCGCGTGTGGAAGCGCGAGATTTTGGCGAAGCTCAAGGAGCGCTTTGGCAAGAGCGCCGTCCGCGAGGTGAAATTCCGCATCGGCTGAACGCATGACCGACCGCATCGCCATCGACGGGCTGGAGCTTTCGTCCTTCATCGGAGTTTCTGCGCACGAGCGCGCCGCGGCTCAGCGTCTGACGGTGAACCTTGTTCTTGAACCCACCCGGGGCTTTTCCGACCTCGGCGACGCCATCGAAAGGACCGTCGATTATTTCCGTGTCGGCGAGGAGGTAAAGGCGCTCAGCCTGGCACGCGCGCGCCATCTCATTGAGACCCTCGCCGAGGAAATTGCGACGCACCTTCTCGAGCGCTTCGCCATCGAAGCCGTCGAAGTCGAGCTGCGCAAATACATCCTGCGCGACACCGCCTTCGTCGCTGTCGCGCTGCGCCGGGTGCGCGCGACTTAAGACAATGGGTAGGCGCTGGATTTTGAACGCGTTCACCAGACGCGTGTCTGTTTTCCGCGTCCGCTTTCCAACTGTTCTCGCATGTCTTTCGCCTCCGCCCTCCCCAATTCCGGCTCAGTGTTCTGGCCCGCGCCGGCGCAAACAACATTCCCAACCGCCGCGCGGCCTGCTACCAAGCCGCGGACGATGCAGGACGAACAGAGCCGCAAGCAAGACGATGAGTTGATCGCCCGCACCCAAGGCGGCGACGCCGCGGCGTTTGATGAGCTAATCGTCAAATACAGCCCGCGTCTTTACGGCCTCGTTTACCACATGACCTCGAACCACGAGGACACGAACGACCTGCTCCAGGATATCTGGTCCAAGGCGTATCGCTCGATCACCGGTTTTCGCGGCAAGTCGTCTTTTTATACCTGGATGCACTCCATCGGGGTGAACATGACGATCAACTTTCTCAAAAAACGCAGCCGTCGTTATACGCTGAGTCTGGATGACGTGGATGCGAATGTGCAGAACGACAAGGAGTTCATCGAACTCACCGCGGCGAGCACGCCAGTGCGTGAGGCCGATCTGGGAGAGCTTCAGAAAAGGTTGAACGAGGCCATGCAGAAGCTGTCGCATGACCACCGCGCGGTCGTTACCATGTTCGACATCCAAGGGATGCCCCATGCGGAGATCGCGAAAATCCTCGGCATATCTGAGGGCACGGTGCGTTCGCGGCTGTTTTACGCGCATCGGCAATTGCAGAATTTTTTGACCGAATTTCATTAGAACCCGCGGCTTAACTTATGACCGAAGAACAACTCTCCGCCCTCCTTCGCCTGAAACGCTACGAACAGCCGCCCGCGGGATACTTCGACGGACTGCTGCGCGACATCCATCGGCGTCAGCGTGCCGAACTCCTCCACCGCCCGCTTTGGCGCATCGCTCTCGACCGCGTGCAGACCCTATTCAGCGAGCACAGCATGGGCTCGCTTTCGTATGCTGGAGCTATGGCTGCGGTGCTCGTCGTAGGTGTAGGAGCGATTGGGCTGTTAACTCCGAGCGGCGAGGGCGGGCGGGGAGGCGCTTCGACGACCATCGCCGTCAGACCGAAGGTCACGCCCGAGAGATACGTGACTCTCCAGAAATCCTCCCCGGATCTGAAACTCGACGACCGTTCGCTGGCCTACCGCCAATCGGCCCCGGGGCCGGTGCTGCCTGAGCCGCGGTACGTGATTGACCGCCGGCCTGTGAGTTATGAGCCGTCGTCTTCCTTCAATTTTTAGGCTTCACACGCGCCCGCTGGCCTTTGTCGCCTGTGGCTTTTTAGTTGGCAGCTCTCCGGCGTTTTCTGCGGAAGATGACTCCGGCAAACTGCTCGACACCATCCAGCAGCAGGTCCAAGGGATCTACGACAGAAACGGCCCGGCCGTTGTCCGCATCGAAGCGACGGACATTCACGGGCGTCTCGCGGGTACGGGGTTTTTCATTGATCCAAACGGGACTCTTTACACCTCCTATAGCGTCGGAGGTGAATCCGAAGATATCGTCGTTTATTTTCAGGGCGAACGGCGGCCCGCCACCCGCCTGATCAGCGATCTGCGCAGCGGGATCGCGTTGCTGAAAATCGAAGCCCAAACGCCCTTCCTCACGTTTGGCAAAACCAACAATCTCCCATTGGCCTCACCGGTCGTCGCCCTCGGATATCCCATGGAAAAGCCGCTCACCCCAGCCTTTGGGATCGTCGGCGGTTTCGATTTGAAACACGCCGGACGCTATTTCGCGACCACCCACATTCGAGCGAATATTTCAGTCCAGCGCGGCGAAGGCGGAGCCCCGCTGCTCAACTTGAAAGGTGAGGCGGTAGGCATTCTTATCAGCACGCTCGACGGCGGCAGTGCATCCTTTGTCCTGCCCATTGAGGCGGCCGAAAAAGTCCGCATGGACTTTATGCGCTTCCGCGAAATCCGGCCGGGCTGGCTGGGCTTGGCGATAAAGGCCGCCGACGCTCCGGTCGCTGGCTCTACGGCCCGAGTGGATGAAGTCATGGCCGACGCGCCCGCGCAAAAAGCCGGCCTGCTGCCGGGCGACATCCTGCTGCAAATCGGCGCGCGCAAAATCGCTTTGCCCGAGGATGTGCTCGATGCGTCTTTTTTTCTCACCGCAGAAGACACCGTGCCGATCCGCGCGAGCCGTGCAGGTGCGGAGTTTGAACTCCAGATCCAGCCAATTGATCCGCCGACCGCGCGCCGCGCAGAGCTTCCCTGAGAGGCCGGCTCGTCAGCGAGAAAGCTACGCGATCGCCGCTTTTCGCGCTCAGAATAGGACAGGCTGAGTTGCCGGGGGCTCTTTCGAAACGAGCATTTGGAGAAATTGCGCTTCGTCCAAGATCGTCACCCCGAGAGTCGTCGCCTCTTCCAGTTTTGAGCCCGCACCAGGCCCGGCGACGACGTAGTTGGTCTTGCGACTGACGGACCCGGAGACACTCCCGCCCGAGGCACGAATCTTTTCCGCCGCTTCGTTGCGCGACATCTTTTCAAGGCTGCCGGTGAGGACGAAGGTTTTGCCTGCAAAGGACGCGTCTCCGGGCGCACCGGTGCTTCCAGCGGGCGTAATGCCGAGTTCCTGCAAACGACGTAACGTCTCGCGGCCCGTGGCGCTCGCGAACCAGGCGAGCGCGGCCTTGGCGACTACCGGACCGATGACCGTGACGACGTCCGCATCCGTCGCGGATTTCTTTTTTGCCGGGGCAGCGAAACCGGCGGCGAGCAGGCGCCCGCCGGCAGCGCTGGCCGCAGCGAGCAGTGCGGCGTGGCGGGTGGCAAGTTGCTGCTTTTCGAGCTCGGTAGCGCCTTTGTTGAGCCGAGCCCGGGGATTAGCGCTGTCGGCTTCGGTGTGGAGTTGGTCGAGTGCAAGCACGTCGCGCAGGAGCGCGGAGTCGTGGAGGGTTTCGAGCGAGCGATGGAATCGGGCGAGATCGTGCGCGGTTTCCTCGCCGACTTCGGGGATGGCGAGGGCGTGGAGCCAGCGGGCGAGCGGAAGCGTCTTCGCACGCTCGATGGCGGCCAACACCTTACTCGCGTTCTTTTCGCCGAAAATGCGGGGCTCGTCGTCGGTGCCAAGGTTGAGCGGGGCGAGTCGCTCGAGCGTGAGATCGAATAGGTCGAGCGGATCGCGCACAAGGCCGCGCTCGACGAGCTTGTCGGCGACGATCCCGCCGAGGCCGTCAATTTCCAGCGCGCCGCGTTTGGCAAAATATTCGAGCCGGCGCGTGAGCTGCGCGGGGCAGTTCACGTTTTCGCAGACCCAAACGGCAAACTTTGGATCTCGCTTGGGGGCTGTGCCGCAGGCCGGGCATTTCCCGCCGATGTGCGCGAGGAAATCGAAAGCCATCGCGCTCGACGGCCGTTTTTCCACAACCACGCGGACGACCGCGGGAATGACTTCTCCAGCCTTCTCAATGATCACCGCGTCGCCGAGGCGAATGTCTTTCCGCCGAATTTCGTCTTCGTTGTGCAGCGTCGCGCGGCTGATCGTGCTGCCGCGGAGGAAAACGGGTTCAAGCTCAGCCACCGGCGTGAGCACGCCAGTGCGGCCAACCTGCACTGTGATGCCGTTCAGTCGCGTCTCCGCCTGCTCGGAGACGTATTTCCAAGCCTTCGCCCACTTCGGGGCGCGGCTGTGAAAGCCCACGCGCTCGCGCTGTTCGAGCGAGTTCAGTTTGATGACCGCGCCGTCCGTCTCGAAGCCGAACGTATCGCGGATGGCGTCGAGTTCCTCGATCGCGACCATGACTTCCTCCGCCGTCCGGCAGACGCGGGTGAACTTTGGCGTGCGCAGCCCGAGCGCGTGCAGCCACGCGAGTAGCGCGGCTTGGGTGGGCGGCGGCTCGGCGCTGCTTTCGCCGAGGCCGTAGAGGACGATTTCGAGCGGGCGCTTGGCGACGAGTGCGGGGTCGAGTTGCTTCAGCGTGCCGGCGGCGGTGTTGCGCGCGTTGGCAAAGGGCTCTTCGCCCGCGGCGATCATTTCCTCCTGAATGCGCATGAACGCAGCCGCCGGCAGATAAACTTCGCCGCGCACCTCCAAAACCCGGAGCGACGCGCTCCCGCGCGTCCCACGCTCATCAGCTGCAGCGTCGTCCGCAGAAGCGTGGGTCGCGCGGGAGCGCGCCCCTCCGAGTTTAAGCGGCACGCTGCGGATGGTGCGGAGGTTTTCGGTAATGTCGTCGCCGGTCTCACCATCTCCACGTGTTGCGCCGGTTTTGAAGAGGCCGTCCTCGTAGCGCAAGCTGATGGCCACGCCGTCGATCTTCGGTTCGACGTGCCATTCCAGTGCCTCGCCGGGGAGCAGCTTTTCCACGCTGGCGATCCACTTGCGCAGCGCCTCGAAACCGTCTTTGGCGAACAGATTATCCAGACTCAGCATCGGGACCGTGTGGCGCACCTGCCGGAAACCGGCGGTCGCTTTTCCACCGACGCGGCGGGTCGGCGAATCCGGCGTGATCAGCTCCGGGTGCTCGTCTTCCAGCGCGCGGAGTTCACGGAAAAGCGCGTCGTATTCCGCATCGGAAACAGTCGGCGCGGCCTCCTCGTAGTAGCGATGATTGTGCTCCTCAAGCTCCTGCCGGAGCTGGGTCGCGCGGGCGGAAATATCGGGCATAAATCAGGACGGTGAGCAGGGTGCCGGCGAGCGCGCCCAAAGCGTCGGCGGTCCAGTCGAGGGGATCGGCACCGTTGCGGTTGGGAGTGAAATACTGATGAATCTCATCGACTGCTCCGAAGACGGCGAGCGCGACCAACGCGAAACGGACCACCCGTTTCCACGACCACGTCGTGCTCCAAGAAAGAGCGAGTGTAAGATTGATTCCACCAGCCAGAAACGCGGCGAAGTGCGCGGCTTTGTCCCACACTTGGAAGGGCGCGATTTCTTCGATTTGAGGCGGCGTCATCGAGGAAAGGACCGTGATTGCGGTGGCCCAGATCGCCACGCCGATCCAGGCGAGGACGCGGAGCCATTGAGGGACGGTGCGGTTCACAGGAAAGTTTGAGTGCGCGGGGAGTCTTCACGATAGTCGGGTGATGGAAAGTCCAAAGCGCATCCTCGGAATCGAAGGCGGCGGCACCAAAACCGAATGGGTGCTGGTGACCGGCGGAGCTGATCGGCAGAAGATCCTCGGTCAGGGGGTACTCCCGGCGTCGAACCTTCGGCTGATCACCGACGAGGCGCTCAGCCAGCTCTTCTCCGTTCTACCAGGCGACGCCACTCATGTCGGCGTTTTCCTCGCAGGCTGTGGCACGAACGAGGACCGCACGCGACTGCGGGGTTTGGCTGAAAAGACCTGGCTAGGCGCGGCATTGACCGTCGGAAGTGATCGGGACTCGGGACTCGCGACGGCTTTCGGCGAGGCTGACGGGATCGCCGTCATCGCCGGGACCGGGGCGGCAATTCACGGGCGGCGCGGTGGGCGGGTGGAAAAGGCAGGCGGTTGGGGCCAACTCCTCGGCGACCGCGGCGGCGGTTACGATCTCGCGATGCAAGGGCTGCGGCTCGTGCTCACGCATTACGATTTAAACCAAAAGATCACGCCGCTGGCGGAGGACATTCTCCGCACGCTCGGGCTAAATCGGCTCCAAGACTTGGTCGGCTGGGCGATGCAGGCCGACAAGATGAGCGTGGCACGGCTCGCACCCGCGATTTTTCACGCGGCGAAACACGGCGAACCGGAGATGCTGGCGACGGTGCAGGGCGGGGCGGGCGTGCTGGCCGAATTCACGCGCGCGGTCTCGCAGCGGCTGGAGTTTCGGCACGCGCCGGTGAAGCTGATCGGCGGGCTCTTCACCCACTACGAGGAGTACGCAGCGCTGTTTAAATATCGGCTGAGTATTCTGCTGCCCGAGGCCGAAGTCAGCGTGTGCCACGAAAGCGGCGCGCTGGGAGCGGCGTGGCTGGCGGCAAAAGGCGAAGGGCCGAAGGCGGAAGGCGGAAGTGTGGAGTTGCCGCACGACGGCGGCTCGCTGGCCATCGCGGCCACGGAGCAGGCCAATCCGCGGTCGGTGAATCTGGAGGAGCGGACGACGGCGGAGTTGGTAGAGCTTTTTACTGCGGAGGAGGAGAATGTGGCGCGGGCGCTGGCCACGTGCCGCGAAGATTTGATCGCAGCGGTCGATTTGTTGAGCGATGCGCTGCTCGCCGGGGGGCGGCTTTTTTACATTGGCGCGGGGACGAGCGGACGGCTGGGTGTGCTGGATGCGAGCGAAATCCCGCCGACTTTCGGCGCTCCGCCGGAACTCGTGCAGGGCATTATCGCCGGCGGGGCGACCGCGCTGCACCGCGCGGTGGAAGGCGCGGAGGACCAACCGGAGGCGGGCGCGCTGGCCGTTTTGGAGCGCGGTTTGCGCGCGGGCGATGTGCTCTGCGGGATCGCCGCAAGTGGGCGCACGCCTTTTGTCCTCGGCGCCCTCGCGCGAGCGCGCGAGCTGGGGGCGCGGACCATTTTGCTGACCTGCAATCCCGCCCGGCAACGCGCGACCGCACCGTGGGATGTGGAAATCGATTTGCCGGTCGGTCCCGAGATCATCACCGGTTCGACGCGGCTCAAAGCGGGCACTGCCACCAAAGTGACGCTCAACTTGCTCTCGACCTGCGCGATGATCCGCCTCGGCCGGGTGCGCGGCAACAGCATGGTTGATCTGCACATCTCCAACGTTAAGCTGCGCGACCGCGGCGTGCGGCTGGTGAGCGCGGCGTGTGGGCTGGATTACGAAGTAGCGCGCGCCCGACTTGAGCGCGCGGGGTGGAATGTTCGGGCGTGCTTGGAAGCGAAATAACGGCCGCGGCCCACCCGGCTCGGACTTTACAGCGCCCCCGGCCTGTGCCACTTCTCGCGCGTGCGTTTCCTCCTCCCCCTCTCGCTCCTGCTCGCGCTCCTCGGCACGGGCTGCTCAACCCCGCAGAAAAAGGCTGAGAAGCAGGCGCGCGAACAGGAAGCGCAAGTCCAGACCGAAAGCAGTCGGCTCGTAGAAGAGCGCCGGCAGCGACTCCTTGACGGGCGCCAGGTGTCCTCAAAGCGCGGCGCCGAGATCGCCGTGTATGACCCCAACAAAACGTTCGACCCAAGCCGAAGCGCTGTCGGCGGGCGCACTTACAATGTCGGCAAGGCCAAGACCAAAGACTTTCAATACGCGCAGAAGGCCACGGCTAACAGCTTTCGGACACGCGGTTTCTACGGCTCAAAAACCGCCTGGGCTGGCGACATGAAATTTGCGACCAAGAACGCCGCGAGCAAGGATTTCGCGACCAAGGAGGCTCCGACAAAATCCGCTTACACCAAGCAGGCTCGGGACGCGGACAAGACCGCCGCGAGCCGGGAACTCGCCGATGGGAAGCGCGAATACCTCGGACCAGAGAGCAAAAAGTTGCGGACGCCCGTTGATCCCGCAACCATGGGCGACTGGCGCAACACCAAGGAAACCGTGACCGACACCGGCGGCTCCGTGGAGAAGTACAGCACCATGAAAACGCTGACGATCGACGACATTCGGGAGCTGTTGAATAAGAACAAGTAAAGCTGGGCGGGCGGTTTACGGGGAGAATCCGGATTCTGGGCTCAGGAGACAACGAGCGCGGTTTTCTTGCTCGCCTCGCGTAGAGCAGGGCATTTATCCAAAGCGATGAACCCCATATGCCGTCACCCGAAGAGCAACTCGAAATCCTGAAACGCGGTTCCGCGAAGATCATCAGTGAAGAGGAGTTGCTTGCGAAGCTGCGGCTCGGGCGCCCCCTGAATATCAAGCTCGGCGTCGATCCGACGGCACCCGATATCCACCTCGGCTTCACCGTGGCGCTGCAAAAATTGCGGCAGTTTCAGGACCTCGGACACCAAGCCATTCTCATCATCGGCGACTTCACCGCGATGATCGGCGACCCGACCGGCCGCTCGAAAGCGCGCCCGCAGCTTTCGCACGACCAGATCATGGGCAACGCAAAAAGTTTCCAGGCGCAGGCCTTCAAAATCCTCGACCCGCAGCGCACCCACACGGTCTTCAACGGCCAGTGGTTTGAGATGATGACCTTTGAGGAAGTGATGAAGCTGAACTCCCGCGTGACGCTCCAGCAGATGCTCCAGCGCGACGATTTCAAGAATCGCGTGGACCGCGGCGAGGCCGTGCATCTCCACGAAATCCAGTATCCGATTATGCAGGGCTGGGATTCCGTGGTCATCAAGGCGGATGTGGAAATTGGCGGCACCGACCAGCTTTTTAATATTCTCGTGGGTCGCGATCTCCAGCGCGAGGAAGGCCAGCCGCAGCAGGTCGTCTTTCTCATGCCGCTGCTCGAGGGGCTCGACGGCGTACAAAAGATGTCGAAAAGCCTCGGCAATTACGTGGGCGTGAACGAGCCGCCGGTGGAGATGTTTGGCAAACTCATGAGCATCTCCGACGAGCTGATGGCCCGCTACTACCTGCTGCTCCTCGGCGAGCCCGTACCCGCCGGGCACCCGATGGATGCGAAGAAGCAGCTCGCTCGGCGCATCGTCGAGCGCTACCACGGTGCCGAGGCAGGGGACGCGGCGCTGGAGGATTTCAACATCCGCTTCAGCAAGCGCGATTTCGCCAGCGCGGAGCTGCCGATGCTGTCGCTGTCAGGGATTGCGGGCGATATCGTCACCGTGGTCGTGGCCGGTTACGCGCAGGGTTTTGGGATCACGAAATCCCGCGGCGACGCGCGGCGGCTCGTCGAGCAGGGCAGCGTGCAACTCCGCGACGCCAAAGTCACCGACCCCAAAGCCGCGCCCGCCTTCCAAACCGGCGACGTGCTGAAGCTCGATAAAACGCGCGCGGTGCGCATCGCGTGAGCGGCTTGAAACGCGTCACCATCCACACCGACGGCGGATGTGAAGGCAACCCCGGCCCCGGCGGTTGGGCCGCCGTGTTGGAGTGCGAAGGCCACACCAAGGAACTCAGCGGCGGCGAACCCGCCACGACGAACAACCGCATGGAACTCCGCGCCTCCATCGCCGCGCTCGAAGCGCTGACGGCCCCGTGCGAAGTCGATCTTTTCACCGATTCAACGTATCTGCGCGACGGCATCACCAAAGTATCTGCGCGACGGCATCACCAAATGGATCAAGTCCTGGAAAGCCCGCGGCTGGCTGACTACCGCGAAGCAGCCCGTGAAGAACGAAGATCTCTGGCGCGCGCTCGACACTGCCGTCGCGCCGCACCGCATCCACTGGCGCTGGCTCAAAGGCCACGCGGGTCACGCCGGCAACGAGCGCTGCGACGTGCTCGCCGGTGCGGAGATCGCGCGGCTCAAAAAGCAGTTCACCCGCGAGCAACTCCGCGCCGCGACCGCCGCGTTTCAGGCCGAACGCGCACCTACCAAGAACCAGCCGGGGCTTTTCCAACTCTAGGTTTTGCCCGCTGGGATCTCCGCCTCGCTTTCACGGATGAGGCGGGCGTAGGTCTCGGCGGGGGTGTCGCCGTCCGGATCGGTGGTGAGGCGGTCGAGGCTGTGGGCGAAGTCGATGGAGTAGAGGCCGAAGCGCGGGGTGTAGGTGCCCCATTCGTAGTTGTCGAAGAGCGACCAATGGAGATAGCCGACAAGCGGGACGCCGTCGCGGACGATGCGTTGGACCTCGTGCACATGTAGGCGGAGGAACTGGCTGCGCGTCATGCCATCGCGGCGCGGGCGGTCGCGGCCATCGGGGCGGCGGCGCAAGGCCATGCCGTTTTCGGCGATGAGCACGGGGCGCGCGAAGTCTTCGGCGTAATGTTTGCAGAAAAAATGCAGGCCGCGCGGGAGAACCCGCCAGTCCCACCATTTGCTCGTCACTGAAGCCAGCATCCAAGTGCGGAGCGAGCGACTTTTAAATTCGTGATCCCACAGCACCGGCAGGCGGAAGGCGTGGGCGGCAAAGGGGTCGTAGTAATCGAGCCCGATGTAGTCGAGCATGCGCGCCCGTGACGAGGCGTAGATGGTCTCGAGTAGCGGCGTGAAATGCGACGCGTCGAAGCTGCGGTAGCCGAGCCAGTTGCTGAAGCGCTTCAGCCCCGCGCCGAAGTAGTAGGCGAGGTCGCGGTGCAGCGGGATGCGCGCGGCGATGAAGGCTTTTTCAAAAATGTGGGCCTGCTCGCGAATGTGCGCGCCGACTTGCTCCTGCGCGATGCCGCGCTCTCGGGCGCAGACAAGATCGAGGAGGAGCTTGTCGGACCAGTAGAGGTCGCTGCAGTAGTTGTTGAAGGTCACGCGTGGGGCGGGCCACGCGCGCTCTTCGTAAAGATCGTGCAGCGCATTGTAGGCAAGGACGTGAGCCCGGAGGAGTTGGTTATAGGCGGCCATCATCGCGCCGAAGCCGAAGTGCGGCCCGGCGGGAAACTGGCGTCCCAGATACGAATTGAGCACGAGCATGTTCGGCTCGTTGATGGTGATAAACCACTGGATCGGGCGCTCCAGCCGCGCATTCACATGCTCTACGGCGGTGCTGACGTAGCGGGCGAAAAGCGCGGGCGTTTCCGCGTCGAGCCACGGATCGGGACCGAGCCACGCGGGATGGACGAAATGGTGCAACGTGACCACCGGTTGGAGGCCGTGGCGCTGACAGGCGGCGAGCATCGCGGCATAATGATCGAGCGCGGTGAGGTCGAAGGACGGCGGTGCGCCGCGCGAGTCATCGCGCGCGGGTTGAATGCGGCTCCACTCCAAACCGAGGCGAAAGGCTTTCAACCCCAGCTCCCGGCAGCGCGCGAAGTCCTCTTCGTAGCGATGCCAAAAATCCGCCGCCGCGCCGGTCACGGCCACGTCACTCTTCGCCTCGGCTGCCGCCCAATTGGTTTGCGGTTCGCCGGGGCCGTTGTAACCGCCTTCGGCCTGGTACGCGGAGGTCGCGACCCCCCAGAGAAAATCGTTCATTTCCCTACACTTCGCGGGCGGCCGCCTGGGCGATGGCTTCGCGCTGTTCGGCGGCAAGAGCGAGTGGGGGAAGATGATCGTTGAGCAACGTTTCGACGACCGTGCGCGCCGCGTTTGGTCGGCCCATCTTCGTAGCGGCATGGCGCATCGCAGCCAGCCGCGCCGGGTCGTCGAGCAGTCGGTCGAGTTTGAACGGCAGGGTAGTGAGCTCGTTGCAACGAATACCTGCGCCTTCTTCGAGGAGATGGTCGGCATTGCGTTCCTCCTGCCCGGGGATGGGCGAAAACACGGCCATCGGCAGACCACAGGCGAGCGCTTCGCTGGTCGTAAGCCCGCCCGGTTTGCCAATGAAAAGATCGCTCGCGTGCATCAGCTCATGCATGCGGTCCGAGTAACCAAGCACCCGAAACCGCGGATTGCTCCCCCCCACTGCGGCCGTGACGCGCTCTCGCGCCTCTGCACTCCGCCCACAGGTCACCAGCGCCTGAAAATCGTGCCGCATTTCTTTCAGCCGCCCGACGATTAGCTCCGTGGGCCCGACGCCGAGCGCGCCCGCGGAAAGCAGCAGTGTCGTTTTATCCGGCGCCAGGCCGTAGCTCCCGCGCACCGCTGCGCGATCGATGGGTTCTGCGAAAATCGGGTCGATGGGAATACCGGAGACGGTGATGCGTTCTGCCGGCAGCCCGAGCGCTTCGAGGTGCGCCTTGGTTTCATCGATGGCCACGAAGTAGCGATGAAACAGGCGCGAAAGCCACATGGCGTGGCAGTCCATATCCGTGACGACGATGGAGTGATGCGTGTCGAGCAGGCCTTTGTCGATAAGGTGCGAGATAATCCCGGCCGGCATGAAATGCGTGCAGACGGTGATGTGCGGGTCGAACTCCTGAATGAACTTGATCAGTGTTTGGGTGTTCAGCCGATCAAGCTGCATGCGGGCGGCGTCACCCTTCCACGGCTCGTCGCTCGCCTTGTAAACCCAACCCAGCAACTGCGGCGCATCCCTCACGAGCTTCATGTAAAGCGTGGAATAGAAATCGCGGAAGAGCTTGTTGGTGAACTTCAGCGCATCCTCGTGAATGACCTCGCCAACCCGGGGATCGCGGGCGAACTCTTTTTCCAAAGCCTGCGCCGCACGAACATGCCCGGTCCCCGCACTGGTCGAAAGAATAAGCACCCGCTGTTTCGTCATGCCGCGGACCGTGGCATGCGCCGCCGCTTCTTGCCAAGCGCAGCTTGTCATGGAGGCATTGCCTTTCAAAAGGTGAGTCCCTAGTTTCCCCGCCCCATGCTCGACATCCGCCTGATTCGCGAAAATCCCGACTTCGTCCGCGCCCGCCTGGCGACACGGGGCGGCGACGCGCACACGAAGATCGATGCGGTGCTGGCGATTGATGCGGAGCGGCGGGCGGCGGAGACGCGGTTGCAGCAGCTGCAGGGAGATCGGAAGCGGATCAGCAAGGAGATCGGCGGCGCGAAGGCGCGCGGGGAGGACACCGCGACGATCGAGGCGCAGGTGCGGGGGATCGGTGACGAAATCGCGCGACTCAACGAACGGGCCACGGCCGGCGAAGTCGAGCAGCGCGACCTTTTGCTCGGCATCCCGAATTTGCCGCACGCGGAAGCACCGCTCGGCGACTCCGCGGAGCAGAACCCGGAGGTGCGGACGTGGGGTGAAAAGCCCACGTTTACTTTCGCCCCGAAGTCACACCTCGAGCTCGGCGAGAGCCTGCGGCTCTTTGATTTCGAGCGTGCCGCAAAAATCACCGGCAGCGCCTTTGCGCTCTACACCGGCGTGGGCGCCCGGCTGGAGCGGGCGCTCATCAATTTCCTGCTCGATCTGCACACGCGCGAGCACGGTTACACCGAGGTCAGCCCGCCGTTGCTCGTCAATGCCGACGCGCTCATCGGCACCACGCAGCTTCCGAAATTCGAGGAGCAGCTCTACCGCTGCGAGCGCGACGACCTTTACCTTGTGCCCACCGCCGAAGTGCCGGTGACCAATTTGCACCGCGAAGAAATCCTGCGGCTCGATCAGCTCCCAAAAAAATACGCGGCGTTCACGCCGTGCTTCCGTCGCGAAGCCGGCTCGGCGGGCCTCGGCACACGCGGGCTCATCCGCACGCACCAGTTCGGCAAGGTGGAGCTGGTGAAAATCACCACGCCGGAAGCGGCGTTCGCCGAACTGGAAGCGCTGACCGCCGACGCCGAGCGCGTGCTGCAGTTCCTCGGCCTGCATTACCGCGTGATCGAACTCTGCACCGCCGACCTCGGCTACGGCGCGACGAAGACCTACGACATCGAAG
>JANMTP010000059.1:0-20598 GCA_031390545.1 Chthoniobacter sp.
ATCGCCTACACGCCCTGCTTCCGGCGCGAGAAGATGAGCGCCGGGCGCGACACGCGCGGCATCAAGCGCGGCCACCAGTTCGATAAGGTCGAGATGTACACCTTCTGCCCGCCGGAGGACTCGCCGGCCGAGTTGGACCGGATGATGGAGAGCGCCGAAGGGCTGCTGCGCCGCCTCAACCTGCCCTATCGCGTCCTCCAACTCTGCACCGGCGACCTCGGCTTCGGCGCGACGAAGACCTACGACATCGAAGTCTGGGCACCCGGCCAGAACGCGTATCTCGAAGTGTCGAGTTGCTCGAACTTCGGCGACTACCAGGCCCGCCGCATGGCCCTGCGCTTCAAGGACGAGGACGGCAAAAATCAATTCTGTCACACGCTCAACGGCTCCGGGACTGCGCTGCCGCGGCTCTACGTGGCGCTGTTGGAAACCGGCCAGCAGGCGGATGGTTCGGTGGTTATTCCGGAGCCGCTGCGGAACTATTTCGGGGCGGAGCGGCTTGGCTAACCTCGGGCGTTTTCTAACGTGAGACCAATCGCGATATGTATTTTAATAGCTGTCCTGCACCGACCACTCGCCTACGGCTTGGCTCTAATCGCATTCGGTTTCGGTATGTCCGCTTTCAGTGGAGGCTCTCAGGCTCATCTCGCCGACCCGTTGATGGTGCTGGCGCGGCTTTTTGATCTTCCGCTTCTGCTGATCAATTACTTGTTGTTCCGAATGCACTTCGGGCATTTGCCATCGCAAGGTTTTTTCGGGATTTATCAAAGCAGCATCCCCGCGCCGTTTTTCTTCGCGCTTTTGTGGTCGCTGCTAATCGGGGTTTTGGGCGCGTGGCTCATTGATCGAAAGCGTCGTCGCAGGATGCACGATCAACCGCCGAACTACTGGAAGTCAGGGCTTTGAGTGTTTGCCCAAAGACTGCTGCTCGAAATGACTCTTTTTACGCCAACGGCGTTTCATCCATCAGCCCAGGGTTGGTGCGACGCAGGAGCGCCTACCCTGGGAATCGTGAAAAAACACCGCCAACCCCGACGGGGTTGTATCCACCAGCGCAGCAGCCAGCACCGATGCAACCCCGTCAGGGTTGTCGCGTTCTGGGGGCGTGTTCCCAGGGTAGGCGGCTGGGCCGCCAACCCTGGGCTGGTTGATGAAACGCCGTTGGCGTTCTTCAGCCACACTGTGCAGCCATTCCCGGGGACTCCGTGCAGCCACCTTTCACCGATGCCATGAACCTCCACGACCTGCCGCCAGCCGGGGAACCCGCGTTGATCGGCGTTTCGGGTGGGCGCGATTCGGTGGCGCTACTGCATCTGCTTCGCGGGGCAGGGTTTGAAAAGCTGGTGGTTTGTCATCTCGATCACGGATTGCGTGAGGAGAGTGTGGAGGAGGCAAAGTTTGTCCGCGCGCTGGCGAAAAAATTGGGGCTGAAGGCGGTGGTGGCGCGGGTGGATGTAGCAGCGCTCGCGAAGCGAAAGCGAATGTCTCCGGAAACTGCGGCGCGGGCGGCGCGCTACGAGTTTTTCGCGGGAGTCGCGCGTCGGCAGAAATGTCCGCGACTGTTTCTCGCGCATCATGCGGACGACCAGGTGGAGACGTTCCTCTTCAATCTCTTCCGTGGCTCCGCCGCGGCCGGGCTGGCGGCGATGCGCCCGCTGACTACACGCACGGTCGGTGGAGTGACCTTGGAGATCGCCCGTCCGTTGCTCGGCACTTGGCGCGAGGAAATTGACGCTTACATCGCGGCGCACGATCTGAAATTTTGCGAAGACCCGTCGAACGCCGACCCGCGCCACACGCGCAACCGGCTGCGGCACGAAATCATCCCTGGCATCGAGCGCGCGTGGGGGCGCGATGTCCGGCGGGCGGTCTGGCGGGCGGCGGAGATTTTGCGCGCGGAGGACGACTTTCTTGCCAGCCTGCCCGCGCTGCGCGAGCTGCCGGAGACGCTGGACGCCGCGGCCCTGCGCGACCAACCCGTCGCGCTCCAGCGGCGCATTCTCTACGCTTGGGTGAAAGCGCGCGGCGTGGGTGACGTGGGTTTTGACGAAGTGGAAACCGTGCGCAGCCTGCTCACCGCCCGCCGCGCAAAGGTTAACCTGCCGGGCGGCTGGCACGCCCGGCGGCGGGCGAAGCGCCTCTTCCTCGAAAGCCGCGCGGGAGCCGGGCTTTGCGATTGATCGACCCCGTTTCGCTCCTACACTCCGCGCCCATGTTTGCCGGACTGCCCGACTTCAATGCGCTCCTCGTGGAGCTGGCCGCGATGCCGGTGCTTTATATCGCCACGCTGGCTCTCGGGCGGTGGCTGAAGCGCAGCGCCGGCGTGCAACTCGGGGTGCTCTACCAGCTTTTCTGCATCGTTTTTTCCATCTGGCTGCCGCTGGAAATCCTCGGCACGGATTTTCCGAATCGCGAATCGCTGATCCAGCTCGGGCGCGCGGCGAATATCCTGCTCGGCACGGTCTTTGTGCTGGCGCTGGTCCGGCGATATTTCTGGGAGCGGTGGTACGAAACCCAGCGCCGCGAGAAGGCGCCGAAGTTTCTCAGCCAGATCATCGGGCTGGTGGCGGTCATCGTGGCGATCTTCGTCATCATCGGTGGGGTCTACGGGCAAAGTATCGAAGGCGTGGTTTTTGGCTCGACCGTGGTGGTCGGCATCGTCGGTTTTGCGATGCAGGATTTGCTCGGCAATATCATCGCCGGCATTGCCTTGGAGATCGGCAAGCCCTTCAAGCCAGGCGACTGGCTGCGGGTGGAGAGCCAGCACGCCGAAGTCATTGAGGTGAACTGGCGCTCCACGCGGCTGCGGACGAACGACGACATCTACCTCGACATTCCGAACAAAACGATCGTTGGCGCGACGATCACGAACCTCACTTACCCGACGCGGCAGCATGCCATCCGGCTGAGCGTCGGTTTTGAATATTCGACGCCGCCGAACCTCGTGAAAGACATGCTGGGCCGGGCCGCGGCGGAAGTGCCCGGCGTGCTGGCCACACCGCCGCCGAAAGTTTTTCTGCGCGATTTCGCCGACTCCGAGGTGCTCTACGAGATTAAGTTCTGGCTCGATGACGAGGCGCGCTTCAACGACATCCTCGACGGCATCCGCACGAACATCTGGTACACCGCACAGCGCCAGGGGATGACCATGCCTTTCCCCATCCGCACCGTCCGCATGGAGCGCCCTGGGGTCCGCAAACAGGACGCGCTGGGCGCGGCGCGGGCGAAGGTGCGCCAGCAGCCGTTCCTCCAACTTCTCGACGAGGAGCAGGTGGACAAGCTGCTCACTTTTGCGCGATTGCAGCGTTTTGGACGCGGGGAAAAAGTGATCGAGCAAGGCGCGGCGGGGGAGTCCATGTTTATCCTGCTGAGCGGAGAGGCGGACGTGCTGGTCGCGGTCGGCGGGCAGCCCACGCGAGTGGCCAAGCTGCGCGCGGGCGATTACTGCGGAGAAATGTCGCTGCTCACCGGCGAACCGCGCAGCGCGACGGTCGTGGCGCAGACGGATTGTGAAATGTGGGAGATCGACAAGCCGGTGGTCGCGGAGCTTTTGCAGGAGAACGAGTCGCTGGTGGAGCAACTCGGCGAGATGCTGGCGCGGCGCCGCCTGGAGACGGAGGGCATCCTCGCCTCGAACGCGGGAGCCGAGCAGGTGCTGACGAAGCAGAAGGAATACAAGGCAGGGTTTTTGAAGAAGCTGTCTTCGTTTTTTGAGCTCTAGGGTTGGCTTCGCTCCCCAGCGGCCCGCATGGAAAACCCACCCATTTCTCACCGCCTCGCTCTCGCGTTGGTGCTGCTCGCGCTGGTACCCGTCGGGCTGTGGCCCGGGGACGTCTCGTGGCTGATCGACGAATCGCGCATCCTCGCGGCGGCGTGGCATGCGAACGCGGACGGGCAGCTCGCGGACGGCGGGCTGTATGGCAACTTCGGCATCCGCTACGGGCCGCTGCCGACGCAGCTCTACCAAGCGCTCCTGCTGCTCACGCATGAGCCGGTGACGCTCGTGGTTTTGCGCGGGCTTCTTTGCGCCGGCGTCACGGGCGGCGCGCTGCTGTGGCTGGCGCGGAGCCTCGCGTTACCGGCGTGGTTTGCGGCAGCGGTGCTGGTCTCGCCGCATGTCGTGGCGTTTCACCGCGTGCTGTGGGATGCGAGCTTTTGTGTGCCGCTCGGAGCACTAGGCTTCGCGGCGTTTGCGGATTTTTTGCGCACGCAGCGGGCGTGGTCGCTGCGCGCGTGCGTCGGCGCGACAGCGGTGCTGCCGCTGATTCATCCGCAGGCCCTGGCTCTTAGCGTGCCGGTTTTTGGCTGGCTTGCATGGCGGCAGCGGGCGGCTCTGTGGGGCGACCGGAGGGCGCTGGCGCTGGTCGCGCTGGGGCTCTTTGCCTTGCACGCTGTTTATCTTTTCCAAGCGACTGGCCAGCTCTTCGCCCGGCTCTCCGGCGAGGTGTCGAAGGGCTATCCGGGCGGCGGCCCGCGGACGGTGAGCGCGCTCGCGCCGCTGCTCGGGGGGCGGCTGCTGTGCGGGGCGGACTACCTCGAAAGCCTCGCCCGCCCGGCGGCGTGGCCGGCTTTGCAGGCGGCGGCGCAGTGGAGTGTGCGGCTGATTTATCCGCTGATCTGGCTCGGCACGGCGCTTAGTGGGTGGGCGGTGTTTCGCGCGGCACGCACCCGCCGGATCGACGACCTCGCGGTGCGCGATCAGGTGGCCGTGGTGGCGCTGGCCGGGCTGCTTTGCCAGATGCTGCTCGCCGGCGTGATGCGTGTCCCGACGCTGCCGCAGTATTTTTTTGGGACATTCGTGCTGCACGTTTTCATGGCGTGGCTGGCCGTCGCCGCGCTCAGCCGCTGGCGCTTCGGCGCAGTGCCCGGCGTGCTCTACGGCGTGGGCGGCGCGGTGCTCACGGTGAGTGCGGCGCTGGTCATCCATACGCACGGTTTTGAAAAGCCGGGCTGGCCCACGCTGGGCAACTCCGTCGACGTCACCCGCGAACTCAACCGCTTCGCGGACCCCACCGCGCTGACTGACATCGCCCTCTACCAGCGCCACCCGCAAATCCTCCGCACCCTCCGCCTCCTGCTTCCAGCCGACGCCGCGCCACCAGCCACGGGCCAACCCTTTCTCCACTACCGCTCCGCGAATCCGCCGACCGGTAAAGTCGTGCTCACCGCCCTTCCACCCGGCACACCCGACCCATCCGGCAGCCAGCCGCTCGACGTCACCCCGCTGCCCAAAAACTGGGTGCCCGACCCGGCCACATGGTGACTCCGGCGGGCGACGCGAGGGTTGCAAGGCCGGTTTCGGAAGCTACTATGCGCCTTCGTCATTCATGAAATTCCACGCTCTTTTCCTGGCCGCCGTGCTCGGGGCCGCGACGCTCCACGGACAGGAGCCCACCCCTCCCGAACCGAATTCGCCCGGGCTGCTCGCGCAAGCCGCGCCGGTCAAAAAGGAAAACGCCGTGACGGCGATCAACGACCGTGGGGCCAAGGACGCCGCGCCGGCGCCGGCAACGGAAGACATGATGCGCATCCCGGCTTCTTCGGGCGTTAGCCCGGCTGCGTCGGTCAAAGGAACACCGGTGAACGCGGTCACGCTGTGGAAGCTCATTCAGGACGGCGGTTGGGCGATGATCCCGCTGGGCGTGCTCTCGGTCATCACGGTGATGCTCGTGCTCGTTTATCTTTTCACTCTCCGCCGCAGTTCCATCCTCACGCCGCACTACATGAATACGGCGGACGTGCTTTTGAAAAAGCGCGACTACCTCGGGCTTCTCGCGATCTCAAGTCGGCACAGCGAAGCGGTGGCGCGGGTGGTCCAGCGGACGCTCGATTTTGCGACGAAAAACCCAACCGCTTCTTTCGAAGTCGTCCGCGAGATCGCGGAGACGGAGGCGGGCAGCCAGGCGGCCTCGCTTCAGCATCGCACGGTCTATCTCGCGGACATCGGGACGCTCGCGCCGATGATCGGGTTGCTCGGCACCGTCTTCGGCATCATTCGCTCCTTCGGCCTGCTGGGCAGCGGGCAGACGGCGACTTCGCGCGATCTGCTGCTCGCGAATGGCGTTTCCGAAGCGCTCGTGGCCACGGCCAGCGGCCTCGTCCTCGGCATCGTGGCGATGGGCTTTTACTCGCTCTTTCGCAACCGCGTGCAGAGCCTCATCTCCGATCTCGAAATCGCCTCGGCGCATATCCTCGGGCTAATCGCGCTCAACTGGAACAAGAAGCGCGAAAGCTCGCGCGTGGCGGTGGATGACGAGTTTTAATCGCGCCGCATGAAGCTCCGCAAACGCGCCGAGCCCCAAACCCTCGGCTTTCAGATCGCGCCGATGGTCGATATCCTCCTCGTGCTGCTCTGCTTTTTCATCGTGACGTGGAGCTTTGCGAAAAAGGAACTCGATCTAAAGGTGCGCGTTCCTTCGGCGGAGAACGCGCAGGAGTCCGCCTCGGTGATCAATCAAACCGTGCTCAACGTGCGCACCGACGGCACGGTGGTCTTGAACAACCAGACCGTGCCGCGTGGCGAACTGCTCAGGCGGCTAAAGGAGCTTTCGGGCCTTTTTCCCGACTATTCGATCATCGTGCGCGGAGATGAACATGCGGAGTTTCGCTACATTTCGGCTGTGGTTGAAACATGCATCGAGGCGAACATCTGGAACGTCGCCTTTGCCACGCGGAAAGTGGAATGAAACGCTGTCTCGTGGGGGTGAGTCTGGTCGCGCTGGTCCTCGCGCAACCGCCATCGCAAGCGCAGGAAGCGCAGTCGCAAATTCTCAAGCCCTTCGCCTTGGACGAAGACGGGAAACCCATCCCCCGCGCCGAACCGGTGAAACCTGCGCCGCGCGCCGAGCCGATTCCGCGGGCCGAGCCCGTCCCGCGCGCTGAGCCGGTCGAGCGTGGAGTGGCGACCCCACCAACCGGGAAGCCGCGGCCTGCCGGAGTCGTCGCCCCCCCCAAGCCGATGGCGGTCCCCGAGCCGGAAGATCCGGGCACCATTCGCATCGGCCCCGCCGGTACCCCGCGGACCGCCGAGCAGCTGCAGATCGATGTCGCGAACGGATACTACAGCAAAAAGATGTTCGATCTCGCCGCGCCCGAGTACGAGAAATACCTGACTCTATACCCCAGCGGCGAACAGCGGCCCGAGGCGCTCTTCCGGCTCGGGGAAGCCTACCGGCGTAACGGGACCGTCAACGCTGCGCGCAACGCTTACGAGACGCTCCTCGCCCAATATCAAACTGGAGAGTTTATTGGCCCCGCGGCCTACCAGCTCGCGGGTCTTTACTACGGCGAAAAACAATTTCGCGACGCTCTGAATCTCTACCGCAAAGCCTCCGTGCGACTGAAAGAGCCGACGGTGGCAAACTCGGCGAAGTTTTTCACTGCGCGCAGTCTGGAGGCGCTGGGGCAAAAAATGGACGCGCGCATCGCCTATGAAGATCTGGTGGGGGCGAACGAGAATAATCCCTTTCAGGATGCCAGCAGGCTGTCGCTGGCGCTGCTGCTGAAGGACGGCGGCCGCACCGCCGAGGCGCTCAAACAAATGCAGGTGCTCGCGGTCAAGGCGGAGAATCCGGAATTGAAAATGGAAGCCACCGTGCGGACCGGACTCTGGTCGCTGGAGCTCGAGCCACCGCAAAATGCCCAGGCCGACGCGGCGTTCAAAAAAGCCCTCGGCATGGCGGGGCCGGCGCGGTGGAAAGAGATCGCTCAACTCGGCAGCCTCCGGATCGCTTTTGACACCGGGAAATACCAGCAAGTGATCGACACTTTCAACCAGCCCGGGGCCCAGTTTTCGCCGGACGTCCGGCCGGAGCTGCTGCTGCTGGTTGCCAATTCCTATCGCCAGCTCGGCAACACCGGCGACGCGATGCGCATCTACGACCAGGTGACCAAGGATTTCGCCAACTCCGTTTATGCCAAGGAAGCGCAGTACGAGCGGCTGAAAATGCTCTACACGGCCAACGACGAGCAAATCCTCACGGCTATCGACCAATATCTGGCGGCGAATCCCGAAGCCGAAAAGCGTGACCAGGTTTTGCTCATGAAAGCCGAGGTCTATTTCAAAAAGGGGGACTATGCGAATGCCGCGCCGATCTACTCCGCGCTTGAACTTTCCCGGCAGCTCAGCGGTGCAATGAAGGCGGAGGCGCTTTTCAAATTGGGTTGGTGTCAGGTGCAGTTGCAGGCGCTGGACCAAGCCACAAAGGCTTTCACCGCGTTTATCGACGGCTATCCGACGCACAAACTTGCGCCAGGCGCACTGATCCAGCGCGGGATCGCGTGGCAGACACAGAAAAACCTTGGTGCAGCGCTCGCCGACTACAGTGACATCATCAAAAAATTCCCGCAGGCCAAAGAGCGCGAGCTCGCCATCCAGCAAAAAGCCCTGATTCTCGGCCAGCAGGGCGACAACGCCGGCATGACCGAGGCTTTCAAGCTCCTGCTCAAGGACTTCCCAAAAACCGCCGCGCGCGCGCAGGCGGACTATTGGGTCGGTCTCGCGGCTTTTGATGCCAAAAACTACAAGGAGTGCGTGCCGTACCTGGAGGAGTCACGGAAACTCGACGCGGAAAAGTTCAGCGAGAAGGCGAGCATCCGCCTGCTGCTCGCGCAGTACTACCTCGAAGACAAAGTGGCTACGGCCCGCGAGGTCGATTTTTACTCAAAGGAGGGCAAGACCACGGTTCCGGCGGAAATCCTGCGCTGGCTCGGGGGCGAGCTTTATAAGGGGGGAGCTTTTGAATCGGCAGAGAAGTATCTGAAAATGCTGGCTCCGCGCGACGAGGTCACGCCCGACGACTTCCTTTTGTTGGGCCGGAGTCAGTACGAGTTGGAAAGGTTTAAGGAATCCGCGGAGTCGCTGCAGAGCTATCTCAAGTCCGTCAAGTCGCCTTCGCTCCGCGCCGCCGGACTACTCACGCTGGCAAAATCGCAGATGGCGTTGAAAACCCTCGACGCTGCGCAGAAGTCCGTGGACGAAGCGATCACGCTGCAACCCGAAGGTGAGATTAACGGCGAGGGACGGATTAGCGCAGGTGACATCCAGATGGCCCGCGGCAAAGCGGAGGAAGCGGGCAAGCTCTACGAGACGGTTTACGCCACAGGCATCGATCATCCTGAAATCTCTCCGCGCTCCCTGACCAAAGCGATTCAGGCCTACCGCGCGGCGGCCAACGAGGAGAAGGTGAAAAAGCTCACCAACCTTCTACAGAGCCGCTACCCGGAATATTTCCAGCGGACCAAGGCGCCCTAGCGGCTTGCCGCGCGGCGCACGCTGCGAAACACTCCGCGGCCATGACCCTCTGGCAGCCGCGCCCCCGCCAGCCGCTGGTTGGCTTGGCGCTCTGCGCGGTGCTGGCGATTTTTGCCGCGGATCGCTGGCCGATGGACGTCGAGTGGCCCCTCGCCGCTTTCGCACTTACCGCGATCGCCGCGTTTTTTCGCCCAACGACGCTTGCCTGTGCCTTGTGCTGCGGACTTGCGTTCAGTTCGCTGCACACGCTGCGCCATCACGGAAACGCGGCCCGGGCCCTCGCGGGCGAGTTTGCGAACGAGCCGCGGGTGGTGCAGGCGACGGGCATTGTGTGGGATGAACCCGAAAAGCCCGCTACGACCTCGCGCACCACGACCGCGCGCTTTCGGCTGAAGGTCGAGTCGCTCACTTTTGAGGGGGTAAAGCGCCCGTCGGAGGTCGTGATGAACGTCGCTTGGGCCGGCGCCTTCCCCAGCTACGGTGACCGCGTCACGCTCACCGGTAGCGCCGCGAATCTCGAACCGCCGCGCAATCCCGGTCAGTTCGACTTCACTTCCTACCTGCACCGGCAGGGGGTGTGGTCGGAAATCCGCGCGCGCTTTTCTACCGACTGCCGCATCGAAAGCCACGGCCACGGTCGCCCCGTCCAGGCGCTCGCGTATCGCACCGCCCACGGCATCCAGGAACGCCTCACGCTGGGTCTCGAAGACGAGCCAGAAATCGCCGACCTCATCGCCAGCATGGTTCTCGGCTTGCGCGGCGAAACTCCGCCGGAGATGAAGGTCCTCTTTCAGCGCACCGGTACGATGCACCTCTTCGCCGTCAGCGGGCTGAACGTCGCCATGCTGGCCGCGATCGTCCTTTTTCTCCTGCGACCGCTGCGCCTGGGCCGTGCCACGGGTATCCTCGTCACCATCCCCGTGCTCATCGGCTACGCCTTTGTGACCGGGCTGAGCGCGAGCTGCGTGCGCGCCACGGTCATGTGCTCGCTCGTGCTCCTGGCGTGGCTCGTGGATCGCCGGCCACTGCCCTTCAATAGCCTCGGGGCAGCGGCGCTGCTGCTGCTCGGCTGGGATACGAACCAGCTCTTCTCCCCAGGCTTCCAGTTCTCCTTTGTCCTGGTCGCCGTCATTCTCTGGCTGTCGGGGAAAATTCAGCGTCGCCTAGAACCGCTCGGCCAACCCGACGCCTTTCTCCCCCGCGCGCTCTGGCGTTGGCCACAGCATGCCGTGGCGTGGGGCTGGGGCCTTTTCGCCGCCACTGCGGGCGTGACGATCTCCGCCTGGCTCGGATCGTTGCTTTTCACCGTTGGCTATTTTCATCTCTTCCTCCCATCGGCGCTGCTCGCGAATCTCTTCGCCGTGCCCATCGCCTTCGGCGTCCTCGCGCTCGGGTTGGGCACGCTGCTTCTCTCTCCGGTTTGGAAATACGGCGCACTGCTGTTCAGCAACGCCAACTGGGTTTGCGCGAAAGCCCTGCTCGCGGTCCTCGAAGCCTGCGCACTGATCCCAGGCGGTTGGCATTATCTCGAAACGCCGCGGCTTTCTCGACCACCCGCGTGTGAAATCACCGTCCTCGATCTCGGCGACGGCGGCGCCATCCACGTGCGCTCCGAGGGTCGCGACTGGCTGTTCGATTGCGGTGGCACTTTCGACTATGACCGCATCGTCCTGCCTTATCTGCGCACCCGCGGGGTGAACCGCCTCGATGGCTTCCTCCTGACCCACGGCGATGCCCGGCACATCGGCCGCGCCCCCACGGTCCTCGATGACTTTCACCCCCACCGGATCGTGGACTCGGTCCTTCGCGACCGGTCCGGCTCGCGTCGTGATTTTCATGCCGCCCTCGCTGACCGCAGTCTCGGCAAAGGCCTCTATACGGCCGGCGACCAAATCCGCCTCAGCCCCGGCGCCACTCTGCGCGTCCTCTACCCGCCCGCGGGTTTGGTGCGTTCTGTCGCCGACGACAAAGCCCTCGTGCTACAGCTCGAAGCCGCGGGCACCCGCGTGCTTTTCATGTCCGACAGCGGTTTCGCCACCGAGCAGTGGCTGCTGGAAAACGCACCCGATCTGCCGAGCGACATTCTGATCAAAGGCCAGCACGCCAAAGACCTCTCCGCCACGCCCGATTTTATTAACCGCGTCCAGCCTCAAGCCGTCATCGTTGGTGATTTCATCTACTCCGCGCAGCCCATCCCGCCCGACACTTGGGCGCAGGGTGTTTCTGAACAGGGTCGAGCCCTTTTCCGCCAAGACCAGACCGGTGCCGTCCGCGTGGAAATCCGGGCCGGCAGCTACGAAATCCGCGCCCAGCTCGGCGGTCACACCTTCCGCAGCCGCGCCCGGTAGATCGGCAGGCCTTGGGCCATGAAGCGGCGCTCGAAATCCGTGATCGGATAGTCCGGATCGTCCGGCCAATCCAGCCGCTCGTAGCCCTTGGCCTTCGCCAGCACTTTCTCCATCCACAGGAAATACGGCTGATCGTCCGTCTTGATTCGCAATTCCCCACCCGGCACGAGGATGCCGTGCAGCGCTTCCATAAAGCCATCCTGGACCAGTCGCCGCGACTGGTGATGCCGCTTCGGCCATGGATCGGGAAAAAGCACATGCGCGATGGTCACGCACTCCTTCGGCAGCACGTAGCGCAACGCGTAGGCCGTCTCGATGCGCAGCAACCGCACGTTGGTCAGCTTGTTGTGGACGACCCCGCGGCAAACTTTGCGCACCCGGCCGAGCAACCGCTCGATGCCGAGGAAATTATGATCGGGATGCCGGGCCGCCATTGCCTCAAGAAACGAACCCTCCCCGCACCCGATATCGACCTGAAGTGGCGCCTCCCGCGGGAAGATGTCGCTCATCCGCGCCTGCGCGAAATAGTCCGCCGGGACAAACTCGATCTTCTCGGCGGGATCGGCTTCGCCGGTCGGGTTTTCGCGAAAAGCAGCTCTCATGGGAGCGCAGCCGATACGCGCCCGCACCGCCTCCCGCAAGCCCATTCCCCGGACGCGAGCATCGTGGACAACAGTTTTCCTCTATTGGATGTCCCCGTTCGGGAATTCCGGAAAAATCTCAACCTCCGTCACCGACCGCTGCACCGTGGTCGTGCTTTCCTCGCTGCGCCGCACCGTCCTGCGCTCGGAAACTTTCTCAAAATCCGAGCGGGTAATGGTCGGACGCCAGTTGCGGACAATGCTCTCGTTCATGCGATTGCGCAGGACCTGAGCAGGGATGATGACCTTTTTGGCGTATTGTTTGCCATCGCTTGGGATGGCGGGATCCTCGCACAGGTTCTGCCGAGTGAAGGCTTCGCTGATGCCCGCGAATGGGCTCTGCCCGCTCGCCAGATTTCCCAGATCGAAGGGAATCTCGACCCGCGCGCTGAAGAGCCAGTGATTCTGGCCATCGACCAGCCGCGAATCGCCTTTGTATTCGGCATTGAAAACCGTGGCCGGCAACGGGCGCGTTTCGAGACGCGCCGTGAAGCAGTTGATGTCGTTGCCAAACGGGTCATCGAAATAGGCGTAGCCTCCGTAGATCCGCGTCTCCGACCAGCAACTGATATACGGAATGAGCCCTCCGAGTTCCGCGTCGAAGCCCGGCATCGCCGCTTCCCGCTGCTCGTAGATGGAACGCGACCGCTTCTTCGTCGTGCGCGTGGTTGTCGTGGTTGAGGTCGTGGTCGTCGTCTGCAGGATGTCCGGATCGGGGAAAGGAAATCCTTCTCCGCCATCGATCAGCACCGAACTGGAAGTGCTGGAAGAAGTCGTCGAGGACGACCTGCTCGACGTCGAACGCGTCCTCGAGTGCCGACCCACCACCGGCTCCGAGTCGGACGGAAAGTAGCCATTGGCGCGGAAATCGACCCATTTCGACAGCACCTCAATGCCCACGCCAAGCTGGTTGTAACCCCGGCCCGAGTAATCGCCGTAATCGTAGAAGGCATTCGCCCCCACGATGACATCGTTGTCCAAGCGATGGCGGATGCCCAGGCCTCCGCTCCCATTTTGATTGCCGTCGCCATTGCCGCTCCAGTTCCCGTCGATGAAGAACATCGTCTTCCCGTTCGGGTCCTTGTAGAGCGGCGCGAGCAGATTGGCGCGGCCACCGACCACGTCCTCACTGGCGCCCAACTCCAGCGATAGCGTGCCGCTCAGCGGGCCGTAAGTGGGAGCGCTCTCCGCGATCTCGTAACCTGCTTTCAACATGGTCACCGCTCCGCTGCAGAGAAAAAGTGCGGATGCGGCAAAATGATTGGATCTCGAGGATTTCATGAAGCGGGAGGAGGGCGTGCTGGTTGAGTGACCTGCGACGGGGTTTTGCCGCATGTGAGTAGAGCGAATCAAGCGAATAGTGGTCGTCGGCAGCGGTCTTGTTTCCGGATTACCGGGAAGACGTTCGTTCGGTAAACATATTCGCCTCTCCACAGGCCATCGAGACGGCCCCTGAATTGAGAAAAGCGTTATGCAATTAAACGCGAAAGGTCGTAAGGCGCGGGCGGGAGCGACGCTTGGTGGCTTAGTTGAAATGGGGGATCTGGACGGCCCGCCGGGCCTTGCTCCATATTGCGGCGATGTGTCCCCACCAGATGCCATGCTCGCTTAATCACTCGAGCGACTCGGCAAAGCGCCTGGCCAATGCCGGCCTGAGTCACCGCTCCCCGCTCGCCATCCCGGCGGTGGTCACTGACTTCACGGCGGCCGATTATCAGGAGCGGCTGTACGAGCGCTACGCTGAGTGGCAGCGAGATACGCCGGTGTTTCGCAACCAAGAGGGCGTGGTTTACCTGACGCGCTATGAGGACTGCGCACGGCTCTTGAGCGATGAGCGGTTTGGCCGCCAGGCGGACCATGGCTCACCGAATTCCTTGGTCCCAAAGCCGCAGAAAGCCGGGGCGTTGCACGCCACGATGGCGAACTGGATGATCTTCATGGATGCGCCGCGCCATCCCATCGTTCGACGCGCTTTCAGCCAAGTGCTGTCCGCGCGAGTGGCGCTGCTGACCGATGCCACAATGCGCGTAATGGCGAGGGGGCTCATCGCTGAAAGCTTGGGTGGCCACGCGGTGGATTTCCTATCCGGTCTCGCTGGAAGGCTGCCGGCGCTGGTCATCTGCCATCTCATGGGCGTGCCGGCGGGGGATTCTGCTGAGCTCGGCCCATGGGCGTTTCAAGCCGCCAGCGCGCTCGACTCCGGAGAGGAGGAAGGGATGCGCAACGCGGCTCCGGCGGCGAACGCCCTGCGAGAATACTTCAGCCGATTTGTGGTGGCAGAAGCAGCACGCGGAACGGGAGGCTTCGTTGGCGACCTGCGGGAAACAAACGCAGGTCCTGAGCTTTCGGAAGAGGAGGTGATTGATGGGTGCCTGTTCCTGCTCGTGGCCGGCCTTGAAACGACGCGCAATATGATCGCCAACAGCGTGCTCGCCCTGGCGCAAAACCTGGCCGAACTGCAACGGCTGCGCGCCAAGCCGGCGCTACTGAAGACCGCGATCGAGGAGCTGCTGCGTTTCACCGGTCCGCTGCAGAAGCTCAGCCGCTGGACGAGAGAGGACGTAACGCTGGGCGGTTACGCGATCCCGCGCGGCACGCTGGTCGTCGCCCTCGTCGGCGCCGCGAATCGCGATCCGTCGTGCTTCGCCGATCCCCACCGGCTCGACCTCCGGCGCAGTCTAAATCCCCCGCATCTCGCCTTTGGCCGCGGCGGCCATGCCTGCATCGGGCGCCCTCTGGCGGTGCGGGAGGCCAGCATCGCGCTGGAGGAACTGCTGCGCGCTACCAGAACGATCGAGCTAATCGAGCACCGCTGGTCGCCGAACGCTTCGATGCGCAGTCTCGATTCGCTGATCCTGCACTTGCAGCCGCCGTCGGGCGTGACCAGTTAATACAGGCCGGGCATGCACCCTCCCGTTTTGAAATCCGCGCTCGACCCATCGGCCGCCGCCATGGCCGCGCTTCTCAAGCAACTCGAAGCGACGCAGTGGCTGCCCGCGGCGACGATCCTGGAGCGGCAACTAGAAAAGCTGCACAAGGTTTTTGAGCATGCCCGCCGGACGGTTCCTTCTTACACGAAACTCTTTGCCGATACTGCGCTCGGCAACCAATCGGGCTTCACGCTGGATTTCTTGCGCACCCTGCCGATCACCACACGTAGCATGGTGCAGCAGGCGGATGAACAAATGCGCTCGCAGGCTTTGCCACCGGGCCACGGGAAAACGTACCCGAAGACGACCTCTGGTTCCACCGGACACCCAGTAAAGCTGCTCGGCACGGACGTGACCAAACGGATGTGGGCGGCCCTGACGCTGCGCGATCACGCCTGGCACCAGCGCGATTTTTCCCGCCGCCTCGGCGCCATCAAATGGGCCTCGCGAGGCACTTGCGAACCGCCGGACGGTTACCGAGAAGCGACGTGGGGCGCCGCCGTGGACCAGCTCTACGAAAGCGCGCCCGCGGCGATGCTCAACGTCACCGCGACCCTGCCAGAACAGGTTGCCTGGCTGCTTCGCGAGAAGCCGGGCTACCTCATTTCCTATCCGTCGAACCTCGCCGCGCTGGCTGCCTACTGCATCCAGCAGAAGACCCTCTTTCCCGACCTGCTGGAGGTGCGCACGATCGGCGAAACGCTGACGCCGGCGCAGCGGAGCTTGTTTCGCTCGGCGTGGGGGGTGGACACGGTCGATCTCTATTCGTGCGAGGAGGCCGGCTACATCGCCCTGCAATGCCCGGAGCATGCGCACTTTCATGTGCAATCCGAGAATGTGCTGGTGGAGATCGTGAATGAAGCCGGCGCCCCGTGCGGGCCGGGAGAAAGCGGACGGGTCTTGCTCAGCTCATTGCACAATTTCGCCACGCCGCTGCTGCGCTATGAACTGGGCGATCACGCGGTCTTTGGCGAAGCCTGCCCGTGTGGTCGCCACCTGCCCGTGATCACCCAAGTGCTCGGGCGCACCCGCAACCGGCTGATCCTGCCGGATGGGCGCAGCGAGTTTCCGTATCTTGGCGAGCACGGCCAGGTTCACCGGTTGACCGGGGTGCATGTGCTCGCCTTCCAGTTTGTGCAGCACAGCGTGGAGGAGGTGGAAGTAAAGTTCGTCACCGACCGCGTTTTTACCCGCGAGGAAACGGAAAAGGTGACGCGGATGGTGCAGGAAAACCTCGGGCATCCCTTCCACATTCGTCTCACGCGCTGTGAAGCAATCCCTTCCAGCGCACGAGGCAAGTTTGAAGAGTTCGTCAGCCTTGTGCAGCTATGAAACTGCCGGCGGCACCTCACGCACGACGAGCGCGGCGTAGTTCTTACTGGCGTCGTCCGGGTAATATTCCGCAATGACGTGGGCGGCATCCGGCACGGAAAAGCCGATGCTTTCGTACATGGCCAGCAACGGATCGGCGAGGGTCTTACCGCGGCGCCGACGGCAATAGGCCGCGGCGTCGAGTTGCCCGTGTCTTTCGCAATGGCGCTTGTAGCCCGGAAGCACGGCCCCTCCGATGACGTAGCGGAGTCCGAGCCGTTTCGCTAAATCCACCTCTAGCAAGACTCCCGGCCCGAAAAGGTTTAAGCCGTGGCAGGCGTTGTCGATGACACCGGAGACAATGTAAATTGCGTTGCAGTCCGCGAGGTCCGTGTCGGGGAACAAGTAGCCGTGATTGGTCACAGCATCCCAACCTCGGAATGTCTGCACATGCGCAGGATCATAATGCAGAGGCATCGAGGTGAGCGTGGCAACGAGCCTCTCGCGGCCGCCTTCGGTGATGCTCGCAACAAAAAACCCCTGAGGAAAGCGCTCGAGGCGCGCGACGAACTTATCTGCGCTCGCCCGCCCGCTCTCGGGCCAGCTTTGTTCGACCGCGAGGATGCCATCCAGATCCGCATGGACCGCGTTGCGAAAGGTAATGGCCGGGCTGGCTCGGGACATGGAGTCATGTGACCAGCCCGTGGGGCCGTTTCAACTTCAAACCTTTCGGTCGAAATCCCCCGCCGTGTGCAGCCGCGCCCCCCACGCGCTGTCCGTGGCCACATGCTGGACCAGCGAGGGGCGGTGGACGCAGATGCGGCCGCCCTCCGCCGTGAGCAGGCGGGCGAGGCGGGCGCTTTGCATCCCGGGCACCGTCGCCCAGCGGGCCAGCGCGCGGGCCACCTCGGCGGGACGAAAGAGCAGCGCCTGCGCGCCGGTGAACGTCTCGCGCCGGGCGGTGAACCACGTCGGCCCGGTGGCCCCCTCCGCGCCGGGTTCCGCCGGGGCCGGCGCGAGGTGGGGATTGTAGAGCGAGGCCAGCACACAGCGCGGATCGCGCAAGGGCGGCCACTCCGCCAGCGCCGCGCGGAGGTGCGGGGCAAAAGCCAGGTCATCCTCCAGCACCAGCAGCCACTCCGCCCGGCACCCCGCCACCGCCGCCGCCAGCAGCGCCCCATACGCCGCCACGATCCGCCCCGCCCGCGCCGCCTGCCCCCACGGCCCCGCCGCCTCCCCCGCATCCAGATGCACCCGCGGCGCCACCCCCCAATCCGTCCCCGCCCACCGCTCCAGCGTCGCCGCCCGCACCGCCTCCCGCTCCGCGCAGGAGAGCATCCACACTTCGATGTCCATCAGTCTAATGATCCCGCCGATCCTCGTGCCCGAGCTGGAGCTTGGGCACGAGGAGACTCGCCTCGAACAAAGGGTTAGACCTCACTCGCCGCTCGCCCCAAGTGTGATGACGACATTGCCTCTCTTGTGGCCCTGATCGACGTAGCGGTGCGCGGCGACCATCTGCTCGAAGGAATAGCCGCGGTCAATGACGGGCAAGAAGTTTCCCGACGCGGCAAGTTCGGCAAGCTGGTGAAGGTACTCATTGCGCTCAGCCGCCGGTCCGGCGACGACTTTCTTGCCACTCGTCATCGTGTGCCACGGCGCGCGCAGGAGTTCCGGGAGGCTGGCCAGAACGAGCAGCAGACGTCCGCCGCGGGAGAGCGCAGTGCCGCTGCGGGCGAACGGCGCGGTGCCCACGGTGTCCACGATCACGTCATAGAGCTCGCCTGACTTGGCGAAGTCGTGCTCGGTGTAGTCAATCACCTGGTTCGCCCCGATGGAGCGCACGAGGTGGAGGTTGGCCGTGCTGCAAACCCCAGTCACGTGCGCGCCAAAGTGTTTGGCGAGTTGCACCGCCGCAGTGCCCACGGCGCCGGAAGCGCCATTGACGAGCACACGCTCACCGCTTCGAAGGGCGCCTCTTCGGAAGAAATCCAACATCGTTGATCCACCAAAGGACAAGGCGGCAGCCTGCTCGTAGCTCAGGTTCGATGGCTTGATGGCGACAGCGCCATTTGCCGGCATGCACTTGTACTCCACGTAAGCGCCCATGCCGCCGCCCGGGAAAGCAAAGACCGGATCGCCAACCTTGAATGACGTCACGGCCTTTCCCACCGCTTCCACATCGCCTGCGAGTTCTGTTCCCAGAATCGGTTGCCTGGGTCCTCTGATCCCCAGGACGAGACGCCCAAGAAAACCGAAGCCCGGAGGCATCTTCAGGCTACGCACTCGCCAGTCTGCCGCGCTGACCGTGGCCGCCCGGACCCGAATCAGAAGTTCGTGGTCCCCTGGGATTGGCTTCGGAACGTCGCTCATCTCGAGCACTTCGGGAGGCCCGTATCTCTTGTAGATGAATGCCTTCAAAACTTTAACCTCTACGCGGCATGTTCGAATGAAAAGAGCGGCATGGGCTCGTGAGGCCTACGAGCCCAAGCTCAGCGACCGCGGAGCGTGGCGCGCTAGCTGCGAAGGTGGGGCGAAGAAAGAGGCCACGGACGTAGGACCATGCCACGGACGGACGGGACGGGTCCAAGCCAGAATAACAGCTACCCTGACACGCGAAGCAGTTCGCTTCAGCGCATGCTTAGCCGCTGCGGTCATTTGGGATTCTGGGGCGGAGACTGTTGCTGCTGACGAAGGCGGGGCCAATAGCCCTCACTCCCGAAAAGAAAGAGCATCCCGAGCAAGACGTTGACCGGTGGGAGCAGCAAAACGACCAGAGCGCCTCCTGGAAGACCGAGGCTACGACAGCGCGGCAGATGAATGAAGAACACAGCGTAGAGAATGGCCAATACGACTGCTGCCCAACCAATAATCTCCCCGAGCATGTCGCCGAGATAGGGACGCAGAGATCCGCGCGCTCCGGTGACACCGATTATTGCGATGGTGGGAACGAGAAGGAGAATGACGCGGCCCAGCCATGCGAGCCTGCCTAGACGTTGAGGAAAAAACCAAGAGTGCATTCGATCAGTTCTAATGGGTGCCGCGAGCAACGCCTAACTCTGAATTAGTCGAAAAGTTTTCCCAAGGCTTTCGCCTGACACCGGCTGGGAAAGGGTGTGGCGGGGGAAACGGCGATGGTTTCACGGTTAGGCAATTTTTATCCTCGTGCCCAAGCTGGAGCTTGGGCACGAGGGGAATTCATCTGCAGGGCCCAATGACCTTCCGCGACGCATCGATTTCTTAAACACGGGGGACACGGGGAGCACGGGGTAAATCCTATTCCTTCCCCCGTGCTCCCCGTGAGCCCCGTGGTTCTTTTACTCTCCAGTCCGCCCTCTCACCGCGGCGCGGTCCCCGCAAAATCCCCCGCCGTGTGCAGCCGCGCGCCCCACGCGCTGTCCGTGGCCACATGCTGGACCAGCGAGGGACGGTGGACGCAGATGCGCCCCCCCTCCGCCGTGAGCAGGCGGGCGAGGCGGGCGCTTTGCATGCCGGGCACCGTGGCCCAGCGGGCCAGCGCGCGGGCGGCATCGGCGGGACGAAAGAGCAGGGCCTGCGCGCCGGTGAAAGTCTCGCGCCGGGCGGTGAACCACGTCGGCCCGGTGGCCCCCTCCGTGCCGGGTTCCGCCGGGGCCGGCGCGAGGTGGGGATTGTAGAGCGAGGCCAGCACACAGCGCGGATCGCGCAAGGGCGGCCACGCCGCCAGCGCCGCGCGGAGGTGCGGGGCAAAAGCCAGGTCATCCTCCAGCACCAGCAACCACTCCGCCCGACACCCCGCCACCGCCGCCGCCAGCAGCGCCCCATACGCCGCCACGATCCGTCCCGCCCGCTCCGGCTGCCCCCACGGCCCCGCCGCCGCTTTCCCCGCATCCAGATGCACCCGCGGCGCCGCGCCCCAATCCGTCCCCGCCCATCGCCCCAACGTCGCCGCCCGCGCCGCCTCCCGCTCCGCGCACGACAGCATCCACGCTTCGATTTCCATTCAGCCTAAGCCCCCCAATTCAGCGCCAGCCGGAGCAATTCACGGCAGCGCCGGTCGGGCGACAGTTCACAGGGTTTTGATGGGTCGGTCGTAGTCGGCGTGCGAGCCGATGAAATACCACAGGGCGGTATCG
>JANMTP010000068.1:0-7569 GCA_031390545.1 Chthoniobacter sp.
CATGGACCGAATTGCCCGCGCTGCGCGCGACCAAAGGCGCGCTCTGGCAGCCCGGCGCGGGCGGGATGTGTCTGCACACCATCATCCTCGATCCGCAGAATCCGCAGCGCATGTTCGTCGCCATCTCTGCGGCGGGCGCCTTTCGCACCGATGACGGCGGCGCGTCGTGGAAGCCGATCAATCGCGGGCTGAAATCGCAGTACGAACTGCCCGATCCCGACGCCGAAGTCGGCCATTGCGTCCACCGCATCGCGCTGCATCCCACGCGTCCGGAGACGCTTTTCATGCAGAAGCACTGGGACGTGATGCGCACCGACAACGCTGGCGACGATTGGCGCGAGGTTAGCGACAATCTGCCGAGCGACTTCGGTTTTCCCATCGACGTCCACGCGCACGAACCGGAGACGATCTATGTCGTGCCGATCAAGAGCGACTCCGAGCACTTCCCGCCCGAGGGAAAACTGCGCGTCTATCGCAGCCGGACCGGCGGCGGCGAATGGGAACCGCTGACCCGAGGCCTTCCGCAGCAGGATTGCTACGTGAACGTGCTGCGCGACGCCATGGCGGTCGATTCGCTCGACGCGTGCGGCATCTACTTCGGCACCACCGGCGGCCAGGTCTATTGCTCGCCCGACGGCGGCGACACCTGGCAGTGCATCGCGCGCGATTTGCCCAAAGTACTCTCCGTTGAAGTCCAGACGCTGCCATGATCCGCGTGGTGCTGCCCTTCCACCTCCGCACCCTCGCGCGGGTGAATGACGAAGTGCCGCTCGAAGTGCCGCCGCCGATCACCATCCGCGCCACGCTCGACGCCCTCGAAGCCCGCTTCCCTGCCCTGCGCGGCACGATCCGCGATCACCACACCCTCCAGCGTCGCCCCTTCATCCGCTTCTTCGCCTGCAAAGAAGACCTCTCCCTCGATCCTCCAGAAACTCCCCTGCCGGCCGCCGTGCTCGACGGCACCGAGCCCTTCATGATCGTCGGCGCGATGGCTGGCGGCTGACGATTCGCCATGAGCAAAACCGCCCTCTTCATTCGACACCAAGCGAAGCCCGGCCAGCGCGATGACGTGCGCCGCGTCTGGGAAAAATACGTCCAGCCCCGCGCCGCCGCCAATCCCGCGCACGAGGCGTATTTCTTTTGCTACGACCGCGGCGATCCCGACGTGATCTGCGTTTTCCAGCTCTACACCGACGCGGCAGCGATGCAGGAGTTTTTGCAAGGCGCGTGGTATGACGAATATCTGCGCGCGGTCGGCCAATTCGTCGCCATCCCACCGCAGATCACGCCAGCCGACTTGGTCTGGGCGAAGCCGGTAGCGTAAAGCGCTCCTTCCCTCTTGGCAGCGACGGACAAACGACAGAGTTTTCATTCATGCCTTCCGCCACCGATCACCGCCAAAAGATTGATCCGTTGCGCGACGCCTGCCCGGCGAAGGCCGCGATCGACGTGATCCGCGGTCGTTGGAAACCGTCCATCTTGCACGCCTTGTGCAACGGAACCAAACGCTTCACCGAACTGCGCGCGGCGCTGCCGCAGGTCACGGCGCAAATCCTCTCCGTCCAGCTCCGACAGCTGGAAGCCGACGAGATCGTGACGCGGACGGTCTTTGCGGAAATTCCCGCCCGCGTGGAATACGAACTCAGCGCCTACGGGCGCACGCTGACGAGCGTGATGGAGGAACTGGAGGCGTGGGGTGAAGTCTATCTTCGGCGGCAGTCCCGCGGGCGTTAAGCAGGGCGTCCAGTCACTTTTTGGTGACGGGGTCACCATCTTGCGACGAAGCAAGCCTGGGCGGGTGGCGGCAGACTGCGCCCGTTATGAACTCACTCCTCGTCATCAACTCCAGTGCGCGCACCACGCGCTCCATCACCCGTCAACTCACTGCACGCTTTGCCGCCGCGTGGATCAAACGCCATCCCGATAGCGAAGTAATCGACCGCGATCTCGGCGCGCAGCCCGTGCCGCCGATTAGCCACGACTGGATCGCCGCGGCCTTCGCCGATCCCGCCGGGCACACGCCCGAAATGCGGGCCGCGCTCGCAGTGAGCGACGCGCTGATCGACGAACACTTTCGCGCGACGGCCATCGTCGTCGGGGTGCCGATGTACAACTTCGGCATGCCCGCGCAGATGAAGGCGTATATCGATCAGATCATTCGCGTCGGGCGCACCTTCAACTTCAACGACGCGGACCCCGCCCATCCCTACGAGCCGCTTGTCCCCTCGAAACCGCTCGTCATCATCACTTCCAAAGGCGTTGGTGGATACGAACCGGGCGGTCCGTTTGCCCAGCAGAACTTCCTCGAGCCGCATCTCGAAACCGTCTTTTCCTTCATCGGGCTGTCGGACATCGCGTTTGTCCGTGTCGCCTTTGAGGAAGCGAAAGACGAACGTTTCCAGCAATCGCTCGCCGATGCCGAACGCAAAATCGACGAGCTTGCCGGACGGATCGCCACCGCTCCCAATCTCGCGATTGCCTGACGGCCGGCAGGGATGGAAAAATCCTCCGCGGGAATGTCCTGACCGCGATGACCCATTCGTCGTAGTCTTGAACGCGACCGCTCCAATACCCACCAGTCAGCCAGCCACTCCACTTATGCCCCAATACGTCGATGGATTCGTCCTCTCCATTCCGCAGGACAAACTCGCCGCCTACACCAAACTCGCCACCAAAGCCGGCAAGGTCTGGCGCGAACACGGCGCGCTGGAATATCGCGAATGCGTGGGCGACGACATGGTCGCGAAAGACATGGTCGCGTTTCCCAAAATGGCGAAGGCCAAGGAAGGCGAAGTCGTCATCTTTGCCTATGCCGTGTTCAAATCCCGCGCGCATCGCGATGCGGTGAACAAGAAGATCTTCGCCGACCCGCGTCTCATGGCGATGTGCGAGAAAGACGGCCCGCTCTTCGACTGCAAACGCATGGCTTACGGCGGTTTCAAAAGCCTCGTCAGTCTTTAAACCTCCAACTCATGCACACCTCGACTAATTCCGAATTCATGTTCCTTATCGTCGGCTACGATTGGGACAAAGACCTCTCGTCCGACGAAGCGCGGGCCGCGCTTGAGCGGATGATGACGTGGTTCGACGGCCTGCTGAAACAAGGCGTCGCGACCGGGGGCAGCCCGCTCGCCCGTCACGGCAAGATCGTCGCTGGCAAGAACGGCAGCATGGTCGCGGATGGGCCGTTCGCGGAGGCCAAGGAAGTCGTCGGCGGCTACATCTCGGTGCAGGCCAGCGACCTCGCCGCGGCCACGGCCATCGCGCAGCAATGCCCGCTGCTCGAGTATGGCCTGACCCTCGATGTCCGCGCGATGGTCGACGAATGTGCGATCTCCCGCCGTCTTCGCGAACAGGCGGAGCTGGCTCCCGCTTAAACCAACCCCCGGCATGTCTAACTCTAATCCGCAAACTCCGACCGACGAATATCTCCTGCTCATCCGCGGCACGCACTGGAACGCCGCGCTTTCACCCGACGAACTCCAGCGCGTGATGACCGATTTTTATGCGTGGGTCGATGGCCTCGTCAAAAGCGGCGTGCATCGGGGCGCGCAGCCGCTGATGGAGGAAGGCAAGCTCGTCGCCGAGGCGAAAGGTCGGTCGGTGACCGACGGCGCCTTTGCCGAATCGAAGGAAGCCATCGCCGGCTATTTTCTCCTCGCCGTGCCGGACATCAATGAAGCCGTCCGCCTCGCGCAAGCCTGCCCGATCCTGGCCTACGGCGCACAAATCGAAGTTCGCCCGGTCGCCGATCTCTGTCGTCCGATGGCCGAAGTGAAAGCGATGGCCGCTGCCTGAACATCAAAGAATCACTCGCCATGATCGACACCCCGCAGATCGTCCAAACCACGCCGCAGAACACCGCCTTCATCCACCTCACGGTCACGCCGGAGGAAATGATGCAGGTCTTCGGGCCGACCATCGGCGAGTTGATGGCGACGCTCGCCGCGCAAGGCATCACGCCCGCCGGCCCGGTCTTCGCGCATCATTTGCGGGGACCGACGGAGACTTTTGATTTTGAATTGAGTGTGGCCGTGAGCGCGCCGATGACCGCGACAGGTCGCGTCCAGCCGGGCACTTGGCCGGCGATGCGCGTCGCGCGGACGTTCTATCACGGGCCCTACGAAGGTCTGCCCGAGGCCTGGGGCAAGTTCATGGAATGGATCGAGACGAGCGGTCTGCAGACGACGCCGGACCTCTACGAGTGCTACCTCACCAATCCCGAGGCCAATCCAGATCCGTCGACTTGGCGCACGGAACTGAATCGGCCGCTGGCGGGTTAAAGCGGACGCGGTTTCTGGGAATGGATTCGCCTGCGCCCGAGCACAGCGCGGCCGCGGGGCAGGTCGCGGAGCATTTTTTCCGGCATGAGGGAGCGCGGCTGGTGGCCGTGCTCACGAGTCATCTCGGCGTGCAGCGGCTGCAACTCGCCGAGGACGTGGTGCAGGAAGCGCTCGTCCGCGCCTTGCAGACATGGCCCTACCGCGGCGTGCCGGCAAATCCCGCGGCGTGGCTGACGCAGACGGCGAAAAACCTCGCGCTGGATCATCTGCGGCGGGAGCAGCGCTTTCGCGAAAAGGAAGGCGGCATCGCGCAAGAGCATGCGCGCTGGCTGGCGACGCCTTCGTCACCGGACGAAGGCATTGCGGACGATCGCTTGCGCCTGATGTTCGTGTGTTTGCATCCGCAGCTCTCGGCGGAAATGCAGACGGCGCTCGCACTGCGCACCCTTTGCGGTTTTAGCGCCGCGGAGATCGCTGCGGCTTTCCTCAGCACGGAGGCGGCGATCGAGAAGCGCCTCGTCCGGGCCCGCCAGCGCATCCGCGAACTCGCATTGCCCTTCGCCGTGCCCGAGCCACATGAACTCCCCGCGCGGCTCGATGGTGTGCTGCACACGCTCTATCTGCTCTTTAACGAAGGCTACAAAGCTTCCAGCGGCGACCGCCTCGTGCGCGCGGAGCTTTGCCACGAAGCCATCCGCCTCGCGCTCCTGCTCACCGAGCACGCCGCCACGCGCCAACCGCCGACCCACGCGCTGCTTGCGCTGATGCTGCTCAACGCCGCGCGCCTGCCCGCACGCACCGACGATACCGGCAATCTGCTTCGCCTTCACGAACAAGACCGCGCGGCGTGGCATCGGCCAATGATCGCGCGCGGCCTTCATTACCTCGGTCTCGCTGCGACCGGCGACCACCTCAGCGAATACCATCTTCAAGCGGGCATCGCGGCCTGCCACAGCACCGCGCCGGACGACGCGGGCACCGACTGGCCGCGGATCCTCGCGCTCTACGACCGGCTCGTGGAATTAAGCGACTCGCCGATCATCGCCCTAAACCGCGCGGTGGCCGCAGCCCGCGTCCACGGCCCTCGCGCTGGTCTCGAAGCGCTGGCGAAAATCCGCGGCTTGGAAAACTACCACCTGCTCCACGCCGTGCGCGGCAGCTTCGAAGCGGAACTCGGCCATGCCGCCGCCGCGCTCGCGCACTTCCGCGCCGCGGAAAAACTGGCCGAGTTGCCCTCGGAAAAAGCCTTCCTCGCCGGCCAAATCCGCAGATGTGCAGTGCCGCCTGACTGACACACGCGCTTCTGCGCGTGACCGCAAACCGGAGGGACGTGCTCCTGCGCGTCCGTCGCCCTGCAGCGATGCCCACTACCATTGAGTCAGGGACGCGCAGGAGCGCATCCCTTCGGGTGAGGCTGCGCCGCAAACAATCAGCGCTGCAGACCGACCGGAGCCCAGCCGACCTGGAGGCGGCGTCCGCCTTGGCTCGCGCGGAAATGCATGCCGCCGTCAGGCAGGCCGACCAGATGACAGTCGATGGTCGTGGCTGACGGCTGAACGCCACGCACGATGTAGGCCCCGAGGCCTCGCGGTTCGACGCTGCCGCCGCTCTGGCCTTGTTGCAGACGGACCTGAACTTCCGCCGCACCGGCGCGCCACGGGAACTTGCTTTCAACCGGCAGACGCGCGCCCGCTTTGAGCACGTAACCGCCGTCGCCGTCTTCGAGCACGAGCACGACCGGGCGCTGGAGGAACCCGGAGGCGTGGACTTCGAGCGGGACGCCGCAGCCGGCCACGAGATTGGTCCAAGCGTCCATCATTAGGGCGGCGTGGGCTTTCATCTCCTCGGGCACATCGCTGGCGGCGATCTTGCGGAGAATGCCGAGGGCGTCGTTGGTCAGGCCCATTTGCTGGAGCGTCTGCGCGTAGTTCCAGTCGAGTCGCTTGCTGAATTTTCCGCTGTCGATCTGCGGCTTGATGATGCTGACCAATTTCTCAAAGCCCTTCGCCTCGCCGAGAGCGGCGGTGTAGTGGAGAAGCACGTCTTCAGACTCCGGCGCAAGCGCAAAGGCGCGCTCCGCCCACTGCACCGCGCTTTTCGCGTCCGCACGCTGGCGGGCGATATTGCTTGCGAGGATGAAGGCCATCCACGACTGCCGCTCCTCGCCGAACTGCGCGAGCGCCTGCTCTTTCTTCGGATCGTGCTCGGTCTGGGTAAGGCCGAAGCGGATGCCGAGCGGAGCCTGCGCGTTCGGGTCGAGCGTGAGCACGGCGTCGAGCGCGGCCGTTTCCCCGGCGGCGTCTTTGCTGGCGTTGCAGACTTGGGCGAGGTGGAAAAAACCTTCCGGGTCCTGCGGCATCTGCGCGGTGTAGTCGGTGATCATCTTGCGCGCCTCCTCGAGGTGGCCCGTGGTGCGGGCGGCGGCAGTGAGCGCGAAGACCGCGCGACGCTCGGTGGGCCGGAGCTGGAGCACGCGCTGGAGTGCCTGTACGCCGAGCTGCGGAATGAGCCCCTGCTTGAGCAAATGCTCGCCTTGCGCGAGCAGCGCGTCGGGATCGTTGACGACCTGCTGGAGCTGCTGCGCGACCATTTTGGCGAAGGTCTGCGGATCGACGTAGGCGGCGGAAGTTGGATCGTTCGGATCGCGGAGAAGCTTCACCGCCGCGCCGAGCTGGGTCAGGCCCTCCATTGCGGTGTGGTCATTAGGTGCGATGGCGAGCGCCTTTTGAAAAGCGGCGAGCCCTTCGTCGCGCTGACCGCGCATGGTGTGCATCACGCCGAGGTTGTTCCAGATCGCGGCGACCTGCGGCATCTTCTCGGCGGCCTGTCCGAAAAGGGTGATGGCATCTTCCTCGCGGCCTTCCAGCCGGGCGACGGTGCCGCGGTGGAACAGCCCGAAGGCGGTGCCGGGATGGATTTCCTCAAACTGCTCCAGCAACTCCGCCGCCTCGCTGGCTTCGCTCTCATCGATGGCTTCGGCGAGTGGATCAAGATGCTGCGCCGCGCGGAGAAAGGACGTCCACGGTTCGCCAGCTTCGGTGCCGAGCGACTCGATGGCGCGGAGCAGGTGCTCGATTTCAAACGGATCGCTGCTCGCGAGGGCGACATCGACGTCCGACGGCCAGGGGATGCGGGTGGGCAGGCCAAAGAATGGCAGCTCCCAAGAAGTGGATTCAATCCATTGGACGGGCGTGGTCATAGTGGCGGACATAAGGGTTTGGAAAAATGGCGGGGGAAGAAATGGGCAAAACCTACAGAAAGCGTGTCATCCCGAGCGGAGTTCCGG
>JANMTP010000034.1:0-54252 GCA_031390545.1 Chthoniobacter sp.
ACGATGTCTGCGTGACGAATGTGAACCGCCAGCTCCCGGCACTCGACGGGCAGATCGGGCGGGAAAAAGTGGCCGTGCTGGCCGAGCGCATCGCGCTCATCAACCCAGGTTGCGCCGTTACCACGCTGACGGAGTTTTTCACGCCGACGAGCGCCGCGCGGCTGCTCGCGGTGCACTACGATTTCATGGTCGATGCCACGGACAAGCTGGCGAACAAGTGCGCGATTATCACCGGCTGCCGTGAGCGCGGCATCCCCGTACTGACCATGGGCGGAGCCGGCGGCAAGCGCGACGGCACCGCCGTCCGCGTGGCCGACCTCGCCCACACCGTGCAGGACGAACTTCTCCGCCAAGTGCGTCGCAAACTGCGCCGCGAGTTCGCCTACCCGCGCGACGTACGTGCGGACTTCGGCGTGCCCTGCGTCTTTTCGCCCGAGCAGCCCGTCTATCCCTGGGCCGACGGCACCTGCAGTGCCGAGCCCGAGCCCAACTCCAGCCTGACTCTCGACTGCGCCACCGGCTTCGGCACCGCCACCTTCGTCACCGGTGCCTTCGGCTTCGCCGCCGCGGGTGAGGTGGTGCGGCGCATCGCGCTGGCCTAAAGGCCGAGGCTCCACTGGCGTGGAGGCGCAGAGTTGTCTGCCGGGATGAACCCAACTTTAATCCCCATCCATGCCCTTCGATCACATCGACCTTCGCGTCCCCGATCTCAAAGCGGCTGAACCATCTTACCGTTGCCTCCTGCCGCGGCTCGGCTTTCGCACCGAGGAAAAAGTGGAGGGCTGGTTGCAATTCGTCGTGGGCGACGGAACCCACAGTCCTCCGTTTTTCGGCGTAACCGAAGACGCGAATCACCGGCCCAACGCGAACCGCATCGCCTGCCGCGCTGCATCGACGCAGGAAGTCAATGATCTCGCCGCGTTCATTCGCGAACTGGGTGCGTGCAACATCGAAGGTCCCTGCTTCGAAACCGAGGCGGAAACTTACTACGCGGTCTTTTTCGAAGACCCGTGGGGCAACCGTCTGGAAGTCTGCTATCGGAGTTCTCCGACACCGGGTTGAGGCCGCCGGTCCACGGGGCAGTTGGGGCCGCTAACAGGCAGAGAAGATCTCGTTGGACTACTTCTTTTTCAGCGAGGCGAGGTACTCGACCATGTCGATGAGGTCCTGCTGGGATAGGGCTTGGTTCAGGCCGCTGGGCATGAGCGAGGTGGTAAGTTTTTCGCGCTTGGCGATTTGGCTTTTGGCGAACTTGTTGGTCGCGCCGCCAGGCAGGGCGAGGACGAGTTCGTCGGCGGTCTCGCTGCGGACGATGCCGAGCGCCGCGCCGCCGTCTTTCGTTTCGAGCTGGGTCGTTTCAAAGCCCATGGTCAGGCCGGTGTTGGGGTTGATGATCGCTTCGTAGAGCGCCTCCTTCGGCAGCTTCGAGCCGATCTCGGTAAGGGCGGGCGCGAAGTCGATGCCTTGGTCGCCGATGCGGTGGCAAGTCACGCAAGAGCTTTCAAGTCGTTCCGTGACGACTTTGCCTTTCGCGATGTCGCCGGTGATTTTGATCAGCTCTGCGACAGGCGCGAGGGCCTTTCCGCCCAGCGCTTGGGGGGCCGGGAAGAGCGCGGCGAGGTCGGCTTTCAGCGCCGGATACTGCACGAGATTGAGGGCCGTCGTCGCCGCAGGCTTGAGATCGGCGGGAAGTTTGCCGTCCTTGGTAATTTGCACGAGCGCGGTGGCGCCGGGTTGGGTGCGGGCGAGCGCTTTGACCGCATCCGTCCGCGCCAGGCCGCCATTCGGGGAAACCACGATACTCGTGAGCGCCGCGACCGCTCGGCGATCGCTGCTGCCGCCGAGCAAAGCAATGACGCCAGCGGACTGTGGGCCGGCTAACGTCGCATCGAAGGGTTTTGATTCCTCGTCGGCGAGAATGAGTTTGAGTGCATCGGCAGCCAGCGGGTCCTGCGGATTTTTGAGCGCCGTGTCGAGCAAAGCGGCAGACTGGCCGCTGAGTTTGAAGTCGCGCACGAGTTCGATAAAGCGCGGGGTGCCTTTGCTGGCGGCGATCTGCTTTTCGATGGCTGCCTTCACCTCAGGGTTGGCGTTGGAATCCAAGCTCTTCAAACGCGTCAGTGCTTCACCAGCAACTGCGCCCATGCCGTCGCCAAGGCCCGCGAGCATCACAAGCGCTTTGGTTTTTTCCGGTCCGGCAGGCAGGAAATCGAACTCGCGGAGGTAGCGCGGCTTTTCCGCGTCGGCGATGGATTTGTCCTCCAGAATTTTTGCGAGATAAGCCGCTGCTTTCGCCGAGCGCAGCCGCCAGATGATGTCGCGGCCAGCCGGCGTATTCCAATTTTCACCGACCGCGGCAAGCCAGGCGTCGAAGCAGGCGTCGTCATTCCCTGCGGCGCCAATGCCGAGTGCCTCAAGGAACCAGCGATCCTTGCCGTCGTGCTGTTGGGCGAGCGCGGCCCAGAGCTTGGCGATGTCTTTCGCGCCGTGCAGGGAGAGGGCGATTTCGCGGCGGACCTGCACGCTCGGATCGCGGATCAATTTACCGACGAGCGCGGCGTCTTCATCGAGCGGGCTGGTGTCGATGACGTTGGTCCGTTCGAGCGTGGTGCAAAGGCGAATGACGGCGATGCGCACGTCGCTGTCCTTGTCGCCGAGCGCGGTGCGCAAATGCGCAAGTCCTTTGCCGGGAATGCGCGCGAGCAAGCCAAGAGCGCGGGCACGCATCCGCGGGTTGTCGTTCTGCGCGAGTTGGAGGAGCGCGGGTTCAGCCGCGGCACCCATCTTGTGAAGCGCAGTCCAAGCGAGATATTGCGTGGGTTTGTTGGGCGACTGTAGCGCCGCGATCGCGCCGGCCGCAGTGGAAACATCAGCACGCGGTGCGGCGGTTGTCGGGCTGGTTGCCGCCACGCGATAGACGCGGCCCATCATTTTGCCCTTCACGGTATCGCCCATATTATGGCCGCCGACACCCGAGTCATACCAGTCGCCCACGAAAAGCGAGCCATCCGGCGCGATGGCCACGTCGGCTGCGCGGTACCAATTGTCGGACGAGGTGAGAATATCGACCATCGTCGCCTTGTAACCCGCGCCGTCGTTTTCCACGGGATAAGCACGCACGGTGCGCGGGCCGGGTTCGCAGTGAATCATCTGGTTGGTGAACTGCGGCCCGAGCGCGGCGCCTTCATTGACGAGGATGCCGGTGGGCGAACCTGCGCCGGTCTGGAGCACATTCGGCACGACGCCGGGATCGTTCTGGTACCAATGCCGTCGCGGGATTTCGCTTTCCATATTCGTTCGTTTGGCGGACCAGCCCGCGCCGGTCAGCTCGTCGGTGTAGCCGAAATTGCCAAACTGCATGACGTAGTTGATCCGCACCGCCTTGTTGCCGTCGTCGTCATTGTCGCTCTGCCACATCGTGCCGAAGGAATCGACCGCGACCTCGTAGTTGTTGCGAAAATTGTGCCCGAGCGTCTCGACGTTGCTCGCCTTGCCCGTCTCGAGATCGATGTCACAGCGATAGACCATGCCCTTTCGGTAGGGCTTGCCCTTGTTCGTGATTTCGTTTCCTGCGAGGTCTTTCACGATCGTTCCGTCCGGCCATTTCAGTTCGTTGATCGAGTCGCCGGAGTTGAAATAAAATTTGCCGTCCGGTCCGAAGACGAAGGCGTGGATTTGGTGGTCGTAGTTCCACACGCCGCCGACTTTGAAAATAATCTTCGCGTCTTCCGCGACGTCGTCGCCGTCGGCGTCGGTCAGCAGCCAGACGTTGGGTGCCGCGCTGACGATGACCTTCGTGCCTTTGGCCTGCGGCAGCACGCAAATGCCAAGCGGATTAGTCATCTCCTTACTTTGGTAAAAGGTCTTCTCTTTATCCGCGAGACCATCGGCATTGGTGTCTTCGAGAATGACGACGCGGTCGCCCTCAGGACGTTGTTCCATCCAGCGGCGATAATTGAGGCATTCCACTGCCCAGATGCGGCCGCGAGGATCGATCTCGATATTCGTCGGGTTGACGATCATTGGCTCGGCCGCGACGAGCGTCGCTTTCAACCCGTCGGGCGTTTTGAAACCCTGTGCTGCGGCCTTCGCCGCTTCGAGTCCGTAGCGCGCTTCGTTCACTGGCGCAGGCGCCGCTGCAGTGGGGGCAGAACTGCCGGGATTCTGCGTGTAGGCTTTGAAGACCACGGTGCTGCCGATGTTCTGGCTAGTCCCGCCATCATCCAGGCCAGCTTTGGCTTCGAGCGCGATCACGCCTTCCGGCAGGTCGTAACCCACCTTCGCCGGCGCATGCACGCCGAGCCCAAACACCACGCCCTGCCCCTTGATCTTCATCGAGGTGCCGCCGGCGTTGTTGTTGGTTTCGACTTGGCCCCACCCGCTTTCCTTCACCTTCGGCTTGAGGTCCGTAAGTTTGATTTTCGTGCCGTCGGCCTTTACCAGCAGCGGCTCCACCCAATTCGCCCAATCCGCCTGAAATCCGTCCCCCGCGTCTTCGACAACGAGGTAAAGTTCTTTCGCGCCTTTCAGGTCGGCTTTCACCGCTACGGTTCCTTCGCGCACCACGTTGCTGGCAAAAACCGGCTTCACGTCGGAACTCACCGCCGCCGCAGGCTTCGGCTTCGGAGCGCCTTTCGGATCGAGGTTCGCTTCCAGATCCGCCGCAGTGACTTTCGACGGAACCCCGCTTGCGGGCACTTCGGCTTTCGCTGTCCAAACGATCGCGTTGAGCACGAGCTTGCGCTGGTCGTCGTTGCCCCAGCCTTTGTGGAAATGCCCGCCCGTGAAACCAAAGCCACGCCCGCCATTGGCGCGTTCAAAAGCCCAGGCGGTAGTCTGCGGCTTCTTGGCGGCGACTTCAGCGCGCACCGCCGGATTCCCCGAGTGCGCCCCATCGCCGCGGGACATCGTGTTGGCTGGCGGCACGTCAGCAAGAATGTGTGCCAGCTTGCCTTTGTCCGCGCCGGCAAAGCGCATGTGGAAATACCATTCGTCGTTCGTCGAGAAGGGCTGCACGCCATTGCTGATCGGGTGCTTCGGCAACTCCTTGAAGTCCGCCTTCCAGTGGGGATTCACGCTCCAGTTCGCCTCGAAAAATCCCCCCATCCAATCCAGCGCCTGCGGCCCGCCTTTGTCGGCGGGAAACTCAACCGCATAATGCAGCGCGACAAAGCCCGCGCCGCGCTTCATCTCCTTTTCCACCTGGGCCAGCCGGTCACCTTGGAGCAGAAAATGCCCGCCGCCGCCGTCGGAGTAGAAGAGAATCGTGTCCGCCTTCGCGAGTTCTTCGGCACTCGGCCACTCGGCGCTCAGCTTGGTCGTGGTGGTCACCGGGAGGCCGCTTTCGTCGAGGCATTTTTTGAGCAAGAGAACGCCGGCATTGTGCTCGTGTTCGCCCGGTCCGTGGGATTGTTTTCCCGCAAGCAGGAGAATGTTTTTCTTCGCGCCGTCAGCCGCCGATACGGCAGTGGAGAAGCAGACGAAGGCGGCGACGAAGACAAGGCGAGAGAGAAGTTTCATAAATGGTGGGAGTTTTGGGGCGGGGCGCGATACTTCGCGCTGCCGCGCGCCCCACGTCAAGCCTGCGGGCTCGGGTTTCTTAGCCGCTTCGCCTGTTTCTACGCTGCTGGCGCAAATCGGACATTGGCAGCCCCGAAATTTGCGAGGCAAAGTGCGTCCCAGATGAATGATCAGCCGCTCCTTTCCACCAAGCCTATCGACCCGCGCGACCGTCTCATTTTCGCGCTCGACGTGCCGACGATCCGCGAGGCTCGCGAGTGGGTCGCCCGGCTCGGCGACGCCGTGACCTTCTACAAACTCGGTCTCGAATTTTGCATGAGCGGCGACTACTTCGCGCTCCTCGCCGAGCTGCGCGCCGCGGGGAAGAAAGTCTTCGCCGACCTGAAATTCTACGACGTGCCCGCGACCGTCCGGGGTGCCGTCGCCAATCTGTCGCGGGCGGGCGCAGAATTTTGCACGCTGCACGGCGTCAGCTCAATTTATCGGGAAGCGGTGGCCGTCCGTGGCGGCACGAAGCTCCTCGCGGTTACCGTGCTCACGAGCATGGACGAAAGCGATCTCGCCGAACTCGGCTGGCGCGGCGGCCCGGTTGAAGAACTCGTCTCCCTCCGGGCCCGCGCTGCGGTCGCTGCCGGCATCGATGGCCTCATCTGCTCCGCCCAGGAGGCTATACGTCTGCGCCGCGAACTCGGCCCCGGCCCGCTCCTCATCACCCCCGGCATCCGCGCGGCCAGCGAACGCGGTAGCGACGACCAAAAGCGCACCATGACGCTCGCCGAGGCGTTCCGTGCTGGCGCCGACCACGTCGTCGTCGGTCGCCCCATCCGTCAGGCCGCCGATCCGCGAGCGGCCGCGGAAGCGATGCAGGCGGAGATCGGGGCGATCTTCGGAAGCTAGGCGCGACGCCCGCGGCAGGGACTTCCCAAGTCGGCCCAAGTGGGAAGAAAATTGGGCTTTACGCCAGCCGCCCGCAGCAGTTTTTGTATTTTTTCCCGCTCCCGCAGGGGCAGGGGTCGTTGCGGCCGACTTTGGCGGGGTCGGCGGGTAAGGTGCGGCTGGAGATGGCTTCGGCGATGGTCGGTTCGGGCTCGGCGAGGGACGCGGGACGATTGGGTGAGGGCGCGGTACCGCCGCCTGACTCGGTCTGCTGCGCGCCGGTTTCGTCGGCGTGGATGAGGAATTGCGGAAGATTTTGTAGGAAGGTGCCGAAGGCTTCGAGGTTGGCGGTCGAGCGGAAAAGATTGTGCAGGACCTCATTTTTGATGTTCCCCATGAGCTCGGTGAACATGTCGTAGGCCTCGGTCTTGTATTCGATGAGCGGGTCCTTTTGCGCGTATTGGCGTAGATGCACGGATTCGCGGAGCGCATCCATCGCATAGAGGTGCTCCTGCCAGAGCCGGTCGATGGCGTTGAGCAGGGTATTCCGCTCGAGATATTTCACCGCTTCTGCGGGCTCGTGGGCGCACTTCAGCTCGTAGCTCTTCTTCACCCTCTCGATGAGGTATTGGCCGATCTCCTCGATGGTCTTCGAGTCAAAGCCGGCGGTTTCGGCGGTGAGACCGATGGGGAAGGTGTTGTTGACCCAGGTGAGCAGGCCTTCGGGGTTGCGGTCCTCGCCCTCGGGCGGGAGAAAGCTGAGGACTTTCTCGGGAATCGCTTCGTCAATGACCTCGTAGAGCAGGGGACGCGGCTCCTCGGTGTTGATGCCGTCGTTGCGCCAGCCGTAGATGACTTCGCGCTGCTTGTTCATCACGTCGTCGTAATCGAGCGAGCGTTTGCGCTGCATGTAGTTGCGCTGCTCGACGCGCTTTTGCGCGGTCTCGACGCTTCTATTCAGCCACGGATGTTCGAGTTCCTGACCTTCTTCGAGACCAAAGCGCTCCATCATCTTGGTCATGCGATCGGCCGCGCCGAAGTTGCGCATAAGGTCGTCTTCGAATGAGACGTAAAAGCGCGAAAGGCCGGGATCACCTTGCCGCGCGCAGCGGCCACGAAGCTGGCGGTCGATACGCCGCGATTCGTGCCGCTCGGTGCCGATGACGTAGAGCCCGCCGACTTCGACCACGCCGGGGCCGAGTTTGATGTCCGTGCCGCGGCCTGCCATGTTCGTGGAAATGGTCACCGTGCCCGGCTGGCCGGCGCGCGAGACGATCTCCGCTTCCTGTAGATGATATTTCGCGTTGAGCACGGCGTGGGGGATTTTCTCCCGCTTGAGCATGCGCGACAGGACTTCGCTCGACTCGACGCTGACCGTGCCGACGAGGACGGGCTGCTGCCGCCCGTGTGCAGTGGCGATCTCCTTAACGACGGCGTTGAATTTTTCACGCCGCGTTTTGTAAATGAAATCGTTCATATCCAGCCGCACGCAGGGCTGGTTCGTGGGGATGACGGCGACCTCGAGTTTATAGACGTCGGAGAACTCATTGGCCTCGGTCTCTGCCGTGCCGGTCATGCCGCCGAGTTTGGCGTAAAGGCGGAAGTAATTCTGAATCGTGATCGTCGCCAGGGTCTGCGTCTCGCGATCAATCTGCACGCCTTCCTTGGCCTCCACGGCCTGATGCAAACCATCGCTCCAGCGGCGGCCAGTCATCTTGCGGCCGGTGTTTTCGTCCACGATGACGACCTTCCCTTCCTCAACCACGTACTGCACATCCTTCTCGAATAGGCAGTAGGCCTTGAGGAGCTGCGAGATGTTGTGGACGCGCTCGCTCTGGTGATCGGCGAACGCCTGGCGCTTGGACTTTTCCTCAATCTTCTGCGCGTCGTTCAGATCGCGGTTTTGGTCGATCTCGGCGAACTGCGTGATGAGATCCGGCAGCACGAAGGTGTCCGGGTCGTCCGGATTCATGAAAGTGCGGCCCTGCTCGCTCAAGTCTGCTTCGTGATTGCGCTCGTCCATGACGAAAAACAGCTCCTCTTTAAGCGCGAACTTCTCCTCCTTCCGCGTATCGCCGTGGTAGGAAAGCTCCACCTTTTCGATGGCCTTGCGCTTCTCATGCTCCTCCATCGCGCGGAGGTAACCTTTGTTCCGCGGCTGGCCGAGTTTCACTTTGTAAAGCGCGCGGCCAAACTCCTCGAATTTCTTTTCCTCCCACAGCGTATCCGCCTCGGAGACGAGCCGGTTGCAGAGCAGCGTCTGCTTTTTCACCAGCTGATCGACGAGCGGTTTGAAGGTGTCGTACTGATGCGTGGAGACAGTCGCCGGGCCGCTGATGATCAGCGGCGTCCGCGCCTCGTCGATGAGGATGGAATCGACTTCATCGACGATCGCGTAGTGGTAGCCGCGCTGGACCTGCTGCTCCTTGGTCGAAGCCATGCCGTTGTCCCGCAGGTAATCGAAGCCGAACTCCGAGTTCATCCCGTAGGTGATGTCGCAGTAATACTGCGCGCGTCGCTGATCGGGATATTGGTCGTGCTGGAGGATGCCCGTTGTCAGGCCGAGAAAACCGTAGAGCGCGCCCATGGTTTCGCCGTCGCGCCGGGCCAGGTAATCATTCGTGGTGACGAGATGCGCGCCGCGTCCGCAGAGTGCGTTGAGGTAGAGCGGGAGGGTGGCAACGAGCGTCTTGCCCTCGCCAGTAGCCATTTCGGAGATCATCCCGCGGTGCAGACACATGCCGCCGATGAGCTGCACGTCGAAATGCACCATGTTCCAAGTGTAGGGCTGATCGCACACCGAGAAAGTCCGGCCGACCATCCGGCGCGCGGCGTTTTTCACGGCGGCAAAAGCTTCCGGTAGGATCTCATTCAGCACACGCTGCTGCTCGGCGTATTCCTCGATCTGCGTGAGCCGCTGCTGCCAGCCCGCGGTCTTGGCGCGCAACTCCTCTTCACTGAGCTTCTGGTAGCCGGCCTCGATTTCGTTAATGCGCGCCACCATCGGCCGCATGGTCTTGATCATGCGGGTGTTTTTGGAGCCGATGACCTTTTTGATGAGCCAGTTGATCATGGTGAAGAGAATTCGGGAGTCGGAGCGCGGGGCAGGATGCGTTTGGAAAAAGGGAGCGGGACGTTACGTGGGAGTGCCCCTGGTGAAAACTGAAATCTCAGCCCTTCCCGCAGGGCGCGTCCGCCGGCCGTTTACTTGCTGCCCGGCTTTACCCCTGGCGTCCCCGCGAGATCAGGCGGCAGTTTATCCGCCTCGAAGGTCTCCACATCCAACGCCGTGAGCGAGACGAAGGGGCAGCCAAAGTCCGGCAGGTTTCCGCCGCTGCGGTCCACCAGTGTCGCCACCGCCGCGACGGTGCCGCCATGGGCGCGCACGATGTCGATGGTCTCCTGCACGCGCCCGCCGCGGGTGACCACATCCTCGGCCACGATGAAGCGCGTTCCCGGTTTGATCTCGAAGCCGCGCCGCAGCACCAACCGCCCGGCGTCGTCCTTCTCCACAAAGATATGCGGCTTGCCCAGCGCGCGGGCCACTTCATGCCCCACGATGATCCCGCCGAGTGCCGGCGAAATCACCCGTTCGGCCTCAATCTCCCGCAGCTTCTCCGCGAGCGCCCCGCACACCCGCGCGGCGATCTGCGTGTGTTGCAGCAGCAGCGCGCACTGGAAAAACTGCCGAGAGTGCAAACCGGAGCGCAGCACGAAATGGCCGTCGAGCAGCGCGTTCGTCTGGCGGAAAAGGTCGAGGACTTCGGCGTTCGTCATGGCTCAAGCGGCGGCGGTCACTTCGATCTCCACCTGCGCTCCGCGGGGGAGTCCGGCCACCTGGATGGTCGAGCGGGCGGGGAAAGGCTCGGTGAAATACTTGGCATAGACCGCGTTCATCGCCGCGAACTGCCCTAGATCAGTCAGAAAGACCGTCGTCTTCACCACGTTGGCGAAGGTCATCCCGTTCGCCTTGAGCACACCCGCGATGTTCTGGCACACGCGCTCCGCCTGTGCGGTCACATCTACGCCCACCAGTTCGCCCGTGGCCGGATCGAGCGGGATCTGCCCGGCGCAGAAAAGCAGATCGCCGACGGCGATGGCTTGAGAATATGGCCCGACGGCGGCGGGAGCTTCAGTGGTGGCAATGACGCGTTTCATAAAAGGGCCGCGAGATTATGCGCCACCCCCTGCCTGTCAATCCACCGCACCGCGATTGGGGACTTCGGGACGACGCAGTTTTAAAGCAGGTGCCCCATCTTGACGCGCTTCGTCTCGAGATATTTCGCGTTGTGCGGATTGGACGGTGATTTGATCGGGACGACTTCGACGATCTTCAGCCCATAGCCTTCGAGGCCGATGACTTTCTTCGGGTTGTTCGTGAGGAAGCGCATCCGGCGTACGCCGAGGTCGAAAAGGATTTGCGCGCCGAGGCCGTAGTCGCGCAGCTCGGCGGGGAAGCCGAGCTTTTCGTTGGCCTCCACGGTATCGAGGCCCTCTTCCTGGAGTTTGTAGGCGTGGATTTTTGCTGGCAGGCCGATCCCGCGCCCTTCCTGCCGCATGTAAAGGAGCACGCCGTGGCCGGCGGCTTCGATCTGCTGGAGTGCGGTGTGAAGCTGGCCGCCGCAATCGCAACGCAGCGAGCCAAAGACATCGCCAGTGAGGCACTCGCTGTGCACGCGGACGAGCGTGGCTTTCTTCGAGGAAATCTCGCCTTTGACCAGCGCGAGGTGATGCCCGCCATCGACCACGGAGCGATACATGTGCAGATCGAAATCGCCGTAGTCGGTCGGCAATTTGATGACCTGTTCGCGCTCGACCAGCTTCTCCTGCGAGCGCCGGTAGGCGATGAGATCGCGGATCGAGCACATGCGGAGTTTGTGCTTCTTCCGAAATTTCAGCAGTTCCGGTAGCCGCGCCATGGTGCCATCGGCATTGAGGATTTCGCACAGCACGCCCGCAGGCGCGAGACTGGCGAGGCGGGCCAGGTCCACGCTGGCTTCGGTGTGGCCCGCGCGCCGGAGGACGCCGCCGGATTTGGCGCGCAGCGGAAAGACGTGGCCGGGCTGGACGAGGTCGAGCGGCTTGGCCTGGGGATCGACGAGAAGTTGGATGGTCCGCGCCCGGTCGTGCGCGCTGATTCCGGTGGTGACACCTTTGGCGGCATCGACGGAAACGGTGAAATCGGTGCGATAGCTCTCGCGATTCTCCAGCACCATGCGCTGCAAGCCGAGTTGCTCAGCACGCTCTTCAGTGATCGGCGCGCAGATCAATCCGCGTCCGTGCATGGCCATGAAGTTTACCGCCTCAGGCGTGATCTTCTCCGCAGCCATGACGAGATCACCCTCATTTTCCCGGTCCTCGTCGTCGGTGACGACGACCAGGCGCCCGGCGCGGATGTCGCGGATGACGTCTTCGATGGAATCAAATTGCGGCGCGGTAGGCATGGGCTGGGCGGGGAATCAATCACGCACTGGCCGGTGAAAGAAAGGAAAGATGCGGGGCGGGGATTCGCGCCTGCGAGACAGGAGAAGAAAAGCGCAACGATGACGGCGTTTTTTCAGCGGGCGAACTGGGCGGCGGTCGCAGCTTTTTCCTCAACGGGAACCTTCAGCAAGCGTTGGCTTTCGGCGAGCAGCCAGGCAGCGTCGCGGAAGGGTTCGTAGCCGATGTTTTGCCAGCGCACATTGCCGGCACCGTCGATGAGGAAGAGGCCGTGCAGGGGAAAATGCTCGAAGTCGTCATAGGCGCGGTAGGCCTTGAAGACAGACAGGCTGTTGTCGGCGACGATGGGGAAGGAGAAACCCGCGGCATCTTTGGCGAGGTCGAATGTCTTGTGCAGACCCTCAGTAGAATCGGTGCTCACGGCGATGATCTTGATCCCGGCGGCGGCATACTGCGCGGTCAGCGGGCCGAAAATGTTGAGCTGCTCGATGCAGTGTGAGCAGCCGCTGCCGAGGTAGAAAAGGACGAGCACGGGTTGGCCGCGAAAGTCGGCGAGCGCGTGCGCTTTTCCCGCGCGATCCGGCAAGCTCCACGCGGCCGCGGCGGGGGGCTGCCAGCGGAACGAGCCGAGCGAGGCGAGTTCGGGGCGGACGCCGACATCGGTGGAGACGGTCGCCGGTTGGCGCCAGTCGGCGGGGAGTTTCAACTCGGCAACGAGCGGGGCGAGGCGCTCGAAGACGGGGAAGTCGAGGTCGAGCTGCGCGGAGAGCGGGCGCAGTTTTTCGAAAGCAGCGCGGGCATCGTCTTTTTTGCCGACCTGCCACAGGACGCCAGCGAGATTCGCGAGCGGCTGAACCTGCGTGGCGTCAGCGTCGCTGGCCTGCCTGGCGATTTTCACGGCCTCGTCATTGTCGCCAATGGCGAGGAGCACGCGGGCGCGTCGTTCGGCCGGGAGATCGCGGGCGTCGGCCAGGAGCGGCTTGACTGCGTCCTTTTTGTCGTCGGCGAGCGCTTGGTAGATCTTCATCTCCGCGATCGCGGCTTCGGTGGTGGAAACGGCATAAGCAAAATTGCGCAGCGCGTCGGACATCGCTTTGGTGATTTGGTCGGGCGTCTTCTTGTCGGCCTTGGCCTTTGCTTCCGCAGCATCCGCCGCGGCTACGCGCTCGGTGCGCGCTTTCGTCAGTAAGGCTTCCAGGGCCTGCAACTGGCGTTCGCCGTCCGCCTTTTTCCCGCCGCTGAACCACGCTACGCCGAGGGCGGCGAACCGTCGGGCTTCGATCTCGATCTTCGGATCGGGTGCGAGGTAGATCGAACCTTCAAGCGCAGCCAGGTCGCCCCACATTTCAAAGCGGACGAGCGTTTCAAGCAACCGCTCGCGCCCCAGATTGTAGGCCTGGCTTAGCGTCGGACCAAGGCGCGGCAATTCGATCATGTTCATCGCCAGATCGACGGCATCCTGCACGCGGCCAATGTAGCCGAGCGTTTTCGCCAGCCACTCACTGTTGTGCGCGTAGTTGTGAATCTGCTCCGGCAGGAGCCGCGCGGCGGCCATGTGGGCGTGGTCCACGCGGGCTGAGGCTTCCATCTGCCATGCGGCGTCGGCGTGGCGTTTGAGATTGGTAAAAGTGTGCGTGGGCATGTGCCACATGTGAGCGATGCCGGGGGCCGCCTGCCCGCAGTGCGCCGCGGCGGCGAGAGCGCGCTTGTCGCCGTCTGAACCATTCCAGAGATGGATGAGGTAATGATGGATGGGATGCGCCGGATTTACCGCAAGCACTTGCTTGGCGAGTGCATCGACAGCGAGGCGACTGGGCATCGCGGATCCGTGCTGGCTGTTATCCCAGAGCTGAAAAACAAGGAGGGCTTTGGCTTCAAGGTCGTCGGAAAACTCGAAGATCAACCCTTCGAGCGCGTTGATGAGTTTTGCGCGTCGGTCGAGTTCGTCCTTTTTCGACTCGGCATAAAACGCCGTCCACGCATCGATCCAAAGCTGCTCGCGGCGGGAGGCCGCGGCTTTTTTCGCGTCGGCCAGCTTGATGAACTCCCCGGCGCGCTTCGGGTTTTTGATGTTAGCCATCGCCATGCCCCAGTAGGCCATCGCGCATTCGGGATCGAGCGCCGCCGCCTGGCGAAACGAGCGCTCGGCCTCGAAATACCAAAAGCCGTGGAGCTGCCCGACGCCTTGGGTGAAGAACTTCTGCGCCTGCTCATTCTTCGTCGTGACCGGAAAGTGAATGTCGCCGGTGCCCGAGATGAGCACGGCCCCCTGGCGCGGGCCTTCATTAAAGGCCTCGCCATGAGTGGAATGGCCTGGCGGTTTGGGCGCAGCTTCTTTCACCGCCGGCGCGTCCTGTGCCCGGAGCGCGAGGTTACAGGCGAAAAGAGAGGCGAGGAGGGCAAGGCGCATGGCAGCGGGCAAGTGACATTCGCGTCGCTGGAGCGTCAAGCGTCGCCGATGCACGGTTGAGCCACCGAGCACACGGAGGGCACGGAGAATTTTCAAAAGCGCGATATCCGTCCTGTTCCTCCAAATCTCCGTGTGCTCGGTGGCTAAAAGGCTTTAGGATTCCGCCCCGTTTATGAAAAAACCTGCGCGCAAAACCGAAGGAATCTGCCATCTCGCTGGGGCTGGGCCGGGTGATATCGGGCTGGTCACGCTGCGGGTGAAAGAAGTCGTCGAGCGCGCGGAGGTAATCGTTTACGACTACCTGAGCAATCCGGAAATCCTGCGCTGGGCGCCGGCGGATGCGGAGATCATTTATGCCGGCAAAAAGGCGGGGGCGCATACGCTGAAGCAGGAAGAAATCGACGCGTTGCTGGTGGAGAAAACGCGGGCGGGCAAGCGCGTGGTGCGGTTGAAAGGCGGCGATCCGTTTTTGTTTGGGCGTGGTGGCGAAGAGGCCGAGGCGCTGGCAGCGGCGGGCTTACGCTTCGAAATCATTCCCGGGGTGACTTCGGCGCTGGCCGCACCGGCGTATGCGGGCATCCCGGTAACGCACCGTGACCACACCGCGCAGCTCACGATTTTCACGGGCCATGAAGACCCGACAAAGACGCAAAGCACGCTCGATTTTGCCCAACTCGCGAAGACTCCGGGGACAAAGGTCATGCTCATGGGTGTAGAGCGGATCGGAGCGATTACGGCGAAACTGCGCGAGCATGGCGCGGCGGCGGAGATGCCGGTGGCGCTGGTGCGCTGGGGCACGACCGGGCGGCAGCGCACCCTGCGTGGAACGCTGGGTGACATCGCGGCGAAAGTTGAGGAGACGGGTTTCAAAGCGCCGGCGGTGGCGGTTTTCGGTGACGTGGTGAAGCTGCGGGAGACTCTGAACTGGTTTGAGACGCGTCCGCTATTCGGCAAGCGCATCGTGGTCACGCGGACCCGGCAACAAGCGGGTGCCTTGAGCGGTGAGCTGCGGGCGCTGGGTGCGGACGTCTTTGAACTGCCGACGATTCGCATAGAACCGCCGAAGGACTTATTCGAGTTCGGCCAACTCGTGCAGGATACGCACAGCTACGACTGGCTGGTCTTTACGAGCCCAAACGGGGTGAACGCCTACTTTGAGATGTTTTACAAAATCTTCAACGATGCGCGGGAAATCGGCGGTGTGCGCATCGCGGCGATCGGGCCAGCGACGGCTGCACGGGTGCGGGAATTTCACCTGCATGTGGACCTTCAGCCGGAGGAGTTTGTGGCCGAGGGCGTGGTGAAGGCCTTTCAAAAGGAATGCACCGTGGAAAATCTGCGCATCCTCATCGCGCGGGCCGAGCAGGCGCGGGATGTTTTGCCACGGGAACTGACGAAGCTCGGCGCGATCGTGGACGTGACGACGGCCTACCGCACGGTGCCAGAAACCGAGGACGTGAGCGGCGGTCTTGCGCGTCTTCGTGAGGAAGGCGCGGATCTGATCACCTTCACAAGCAGTTCGACGGTGGAGAATTTTCTCGCCCTCAAGCTGCCGCTGCCTGCGGGATTGAAAACCGCATCCATCGGACCGATTACCTCCGCGACCATGCGCGAACACGGGCTGACGGTGGATGTGGAGGCAAAGCAGTTCGACATTCCAGGACTACTTGCCGCAGTGCGCGGATTTTACGGAGTCTAGCGGCGAGCAGTTCCGTGTGAGAAAACGCTGCGGCTGGCGTGGTTTTCGCTAAACCATCGGGAGCTATGCCCGATCACGAACAAATTCAGGACTTGGATTTCGACTCTCAATTGCGGGGACTCTTTCAGGAAGCGGAACAGAACATCGAAGGAAGAACCATTGCAGCGCGTCGTGTGGAGGCCGATCGGGAGCAGAGCGCACAGCGAACGGACGGGGAGAAAGAGCAGGCCAGAAATCAGGATGAACGAGCGCTGAAGTCGTATGCGAGCTTGCCACAAATGCTGCGTCCTCTGGTCTTGGGACTAGAGGCTGCAACTCGTGCTACGGGTGAGAACAAAGTTCTGCTAAATAAAATCGAACAGAAGTTGGAAGAGAAGGGTGGCGGACCGAAAACTGAGAATCTGCCCGACCCGCAAAATATCCTGCCGGAACTGGTTGAGAGTCTGCGGGGTTTGCTGGAGCAGAAAAACGGGGTGAATCACAAAATGTTTGCCGCTCTGCATGAAGAGCTGAAGGGCTACAAAGATGGGTTCCTTCTGGAGTCGGTGCACAAGCCGATCATCCGCGATCTCATTTCGCTCTACGACGATCTGACGGCGATCCACGCGCAGATGCAGGAGACGGTGGTCGATGCCGCCAAGACGCCAGGTATCGCCGGGGCCGCGCTGCTGGAACGGCTCAAGACGATGGACATGAACATCGAGCACAATTGTGAGTTTCTGATCGAGGTTCTCGCACGACTCGAAGTCACGCTGCTGCCGGTGGGGACGGGGAAGCTGGATATGGTCACGCAGCGCGCTTTGGCTGTTGAAATCGCCGAAGATCCGGAAGACGACGGGAAAGTAGTGCGGACCTTAAAACGGGGGTTCATGTGGAAAGGGCGGGTCGTTCGGCCGGAGGAAGTCGTGATGAAAAAGTGGAAGGACGGTTTCCTCGTTGCGCTAGCCGCAAGTTTGTCTCAAAAATGAAAGGGTGCGCGGCTCCGGCACGCGTTCTGCACTATTATTTTTGAGATTGTTTCAACCCACCCATGAGCGCATCTGACCCCGCCAAATCTTCGCGTAAAGCAGTAGGAATCGACCTCGGCACCACGTTTTGCGCCATCGCGCACATCGATGCTTACGGTAAGCCGCAGATCATTCCCAATGCTGAGAGTGAGAGAATTACGCCTTCCGTTATTCTCTTCGACGGGACCAACGCGATCGTCGGGACACTGGCCAAGCAGAATGCCGTGGCCGAACCAGAGAAGATCGTGGACTTCGTGAAGCGGGAGATGGGCAAGAGCAAGGCGCAGTTTCACCGGGAATTTAACGCGAAGATTTACTCCGCGGAGGAACTGTCGGCGCTGATCATCAAGAAGCTGAAGAATGACGCCGAGCGCTATCTCGGCGAACCAGTGACCGACGCGGTTATCACCGTTCCCGCCTACTTCAACGATGCCGAACGCACCGCCACCCTGCACGCGGGCCAGTTGGCGGGGTTGAACGTCCTCCAAGTCATCAACGAACCGACCTCGGCCGCGCTAGCCTACGGTCTCGACAAGCTTGACTCGAACCAGACGGTGTTTGTCTTCGACTTGGGCGGCGGCACTTTCGACGTGACGATCATGAAGATCGAAAACAACCACATTCGCATGGTCGCAAGCAACGGCGATCACCGGCTTGGCGGCAAAGATTGGGACGACGTGATCGTGAACTGGGTAGCCGAGGAATTCGATAAAGTGCATGGCGAAAACCCGTTGCTCGATCTCCAGAGCTATCAGGACATGTACAACCGCGCGCTGACCGCGAAGATCCAGCTTTCGAGTCGGATGCGGACGACCATCGTCCACAGCTACGCCGGCAAAAGCGTCAAGCTCGACCTGACCCGCGAGGATTTTGAGCATCGTTGTCGGCACCTGCTGGAGAAGTGTAAAACGATCTGCGAAATCGTGATGCAGGAAGCTGGCCTCGGCTGGGATCAGATCGATCGCATTCTCCTGACCGGCGGCATGACGCGGATGCCTTCAGTCCGTGAGATGATCAGCGCCATCTCGAACACCCCGATCGCCGACGACGTAAGCCCCGACGAAGCAGTAGCCATCGGCGCAGCAGTGCAGGGCGTGCTTTCGATGCTTGGCGAGGAAGACACGAAAGGTGAGCGCGTGCTCCCGCAGGAAGTGCGGGACCAATTTTCCAGCGACGACGGTTCCCTGATCAAGGTCACCAATATCACCACGCATACCCTCGGGGTCGTGCTGTGGGATGACGGCAAAGTCGAGGAATATGTTTTCCCGATGATCCGCAAAATGACGCCAGTGCCGGTCGAGACGAAGAATTCCTTCGGCACGGCCAAGGCAAATATGAAGAACGCCATCGTGCGCGTGGTCGAGGGCGAGAGCACGGTGCCCGCGGAATGCACGCCGCTCGGAATTTGCGACATTGAGCTACCGCCATTTTTGCCGAAAGGATCGCCGGTCGAGCTTACTTACACCTACAACGAAAATCAGGTGCTCGAAGTGATCGTCGATGCTTACGGTCGCCAGAACCGTGTGCAGATCGCCCGCAATACCGGTCTCTCGGAGAGCGAGATCGAAACGGCAACCGCGGACCTGTTGCAGATCAAGGTCGTCTAAGACGTGGCCCTCCCGAACCCGCTGCCCGATAATCCCCTCCGGTGGGACGGCTGGAAGAACTACAATTCCGACGACTTTTACGCGCGACTTTGTCTGACCTTCGAGTCGAATCCGAACGGAGAGCAGATCGAGGACAACTGCCGCCAGCTGCTGGTCTGGTGGCAGAAAAAGCTGCCGCTCAAAAACCAGCCGAGTAATCCCATCGCGCAGCTTTTGCGCGGCGGCATGGATGAAGCGCCCGGCTTTTTGGCCGAGGCGCGAACCAAGCTTCTCGACGCTGAGGGACGCGCGATCTTCGACCAGCAACTCCACGTCAAGATCACAGCTGAGGCGCTGACCGAATTTAAGAAACTGCTATCCTTCGCTCTCGGAGATAACCGCCTGCGCGAAGAGGATGAGCAGCGACTCTACGAGCGGGGTCGCGGGCTCGGCCTCTCGCGCGACGATATGAAGGCGGCCATCGATGCCGAGCTTGAGCGCCACGGAGCCGAGCGCATTTCGGCAGCTGTGGCAGCGGCGGCGACCACGGGTCCCGCAGTGGCGCGAACGGTGGCGGCTCCGTTGCCCGCAGGCAGCGATCCTCAGGCCGAATTCCGCCGCATGCTGCGCTTATCCAAACTCTGCCTTGATGGGGATGAGATGACTGATGGCCAACGCGATGCGATGTGCAACATGGGCGAAAGTCTCGGACTTACCGGAGGTGAGGCGGAAGATTTGATCGACGAGTACCTCGAGGAAGCCGCCGGATGTCAGACTCCGGTTACGGCAACCAAAACTCTGGCGAAGGCCTCTGCCGTTGCCGCGAAACCGGTGGTCGCCCCGCCGGTGAAACGGCCCGAACCCGCTGCACCCGCGCCAGCCGCACGCAAGGCTCCGGCGATCGTCGTCTCGCCCCTCGCCCGTGCTCAGGAGCGGCAGAAGTTCCCGAATTTCACGAACATCGTGCAGATGGAAATGCTCCTCGTGCCGTCGGGTAATTTCCTCATGGGCAGCGAAGCTCCTGATGCCGCGGAGCACGAGCGACCAGTCACGCCGATCGCCCTGAGCTGCTTTTTCATGGCCCGTCATCCAGTCACGAACGCGCAGTTTGAGAAGTTCGACCCGAACCATGCCAACAAGCGGGCCGCATGGGGCGACGACCGTCACCCGGTCGTCTATGTCAACAGTCGCGAGGCTGAGAAATTCTGCCAGTGGCTGTCCGTCAAGGAGGGCAAAAAATACCGACTGCCAACCGAAGCTGAGTGGGAATATGCGGCGCGGGGCGCGGAAAACCTCACTTTTCCGTGGGGCGGCCGCCTTGATTCCGGGGAGTATGCTAATTTCGCAGACAAACTTACCAGCTTCGCCTGGCGTGATCCGCTCATCGACGACGGTTTCGCCGAAACCTCGCCCGTCGGGAGCTACCCGCGCGGCGCGAGCCCCTTCGGCCTCGAAGATCTCGCAGGCAACGTCTTCGAGTGGTGTGCCGATTATTTCGAGGCTTACAAAGGGAAGGAGCGCAGCAATCCGCGCGGCCCTTCTGGTGGCATGAAACGCATGTATCGCGGTGGCAGTTGGAAATCCCGCCCCGGGAACCTGCGGACCAGCGCGCGCAATTTCAATCTGCCCGACTACTCGTCGAATGACGTGGGCTTCCGCGTAGTCTGCGAGTGCACCGAATAGCTGCGGCTTGCCCTAAGAAACAAACAGCCAGCCCAATCCGGGCTGGCTGTTTTGAAAATCGCGTAAAACCCAAACTGCGGACGGAAGTCCGCGGGTGGATTACGCTGGGCTGAAGCGGAACTTGGCTTTGGCGCGCTTAGCGTTGGCCTTGGCTTTGCGCTTGGTGCGCTGGGTCGGAGTTTCGAACGCGCGGAGGCGGCGAACTTCGTCCATAATGCCTTCGGTTTCGAGTTTGCTCTTCAGGCGTTTGAGAGCGCGGTCAATAGGCTCTCCTTTGCGAACGATGACTTCTGGCATGGCTAATTTCCGTTGGTGGTGGTTGGAACTTGAAAGGTTGAGGTTTTACGGGGTCGCAGGCTAGGGGTGCTTGGGTGGCCAGTCAATACCGGGTTTTTGGGAATAAAATGCGACTTTTTTGGGGCCCAACCGGGGGCTAAGCCCATCAGAAGGTCGCGCTATTTTCGCGTCTCGGCGAGAAATTCGCCGATCCGGCTCATGGCAATCTTGATCTGGTCGAGGCTGGTGGCGTAGCAGCAGCGGACGAAGCCTTCGCCGCTGGGGCCGAAGGCGGGACCAGGGACGCAGGCGACTTTCTTTCTCTCCAGGAGGCCGAGGGAGAAATCCCGGCTGGTGAGGCCGGAGCTCGTGATTTTCGGGAAGATGTAGAATGCGCCGACGGGCTTGAAGCATTCGAGGCCGAGTTCATTAAAGGCGGAAACGATGTAGTTACGGCGCAGCTCGTACTCGCGGCGCATGGTCTCGACCGCGCGCGCGCCGTTTTCCAAAGCCTCGATGGCTGCGTCCTGCGCCATCGTGTTCGCGCAGAGGATGGCGTATTGGTGGATCTTCATCATCGCGTCGGTGAGCACGGCGGGGGCGCAGGCGTAGCCGATGCGGAATCCGGTCATGGCAAACGCCTTGGAAAATCCGTGCAGAAAGACGCAGCGCTCGCGCATACCGGGGAGGCTGGCGATGCTGACGTGCTCCGCACCGTCGTAGGTCAGCTCGCTGTAGATTTCATCGGTGAGGACGATGAGATCGTGGTCAATGCACAGCCGCGCAATTTTCTCCAGCTCAGCGCGGGATTGCGTCGCGCCCGTGGGATTGCACGGGAAGTTCAGCATCAGCACTTTCGAGCGCGGGGTGATTTTCTCGGCGAGCGCGGCGGCGGTGAGGCGGAAGTTTTCCTCCGCCCGCGTGGCGATGGCCACGGCCACGCCATGCGCCATGGCCACGCTCGGCGAGTAGCTGACGTAGCACGGCTCGTGGTAAAGCACTTCGTCGCCGGGATTGATGACCGCGCGCAAGGCCAGGTCGATGGCTTCGCTGACGCCCACTGTGATAATGACTTCGGTGCGGGGGTCGTAGGCGATGCCGAAGTGTTTGTGGACGTATTTGCAGATCGACGTGCGCAGCTCGGGTAGGCCGAGATTCGAGGTGTAGTGCGTGCGGCCGTGTTCGAGCGAATAGATGGCTGCTTCGCGGATGTGCCATGGAGTGTCGAAGTCGGGCTCGCCGACTCCGAGGGAAATGACTTCCTTTTCCTGGGCCACGATGTCGAAGAACTCGCGAATTCCAGACTTGGGAAGATCGCGCACATGGGTCGCGATGTGTTTTTTAAGAAGCATGAGAAAAAAATTAGGATTGCTGATTGAGGATTTTGGGAATGGAGGAAAATGCCGCCTGCTTTCACTTCCTGCTCAGCAGAGATGCGCCGAAGGAAGCCTTGCAGGCGGCTAGCGAGCTCGCACGGCCCCAATCCTAAATCCTAAGCCGAGCGTTGCGAGACGCCATGGCGATACGGGGCAATCAGCAATCAGAAATGCCTTCATGGCGTCACCGCGAGGCGTTGCGGTTTCGGCTCGCGCGTGAGCGAGACGCCGTTTTCCTTGTAGGTCTTCAGCCGGAAACGCGTGGCTGTGGAAATCACGCCTTTGATCGTGCTCAGTTTTTCCGAAATGAACGCGGCAATGTCCTGCAGCGTGTTGCCTTCGACGACCACCAATAGATCGTAGCCGCCGCTGATCAGGTAGCAGCTTTGCACCTCTGCAAATTTCGCAATGCGCCCCGCCAGCCGGTCAAACCCGCCCCCGCGCTCCGGCGTGATCCGCACCTCGACGACCGCGGTGACCACGCCCGCCTGTATTTTCTGCTGATCCACGATCGCCTGATAGCCGAGCACGATTCCATCCGTCTCCAGTTGCGCCAGCCGCTCAGTCACGACCGCCGGCGAGAGACTGAGCTCTTTGGCCAGATCCTCGACCGAGGTGCGAGCGTTTTGGCGAAGCAGGGAGATGAGTGGGTCCATGGCGGTAAAAAGGACGCGCAGCATACACACCCGCTCGCCGTGGTCAGCGGAAAAGTTCCGCCGGTTGTCCGGCGCGATCACTCGGCACCCCGTCTCCCGCGACTCAGTGCGCGGGCGCCCCAGCTCGCACGCAGAACCTTATTTTTCCTCTGTCGTATACAGCGACCAAGCTCGCTGAGTGCCCTCGCCCTTGGGCGTGAGCGTTCGCGTCTTACCGGCCCGCATTTCCTGCACAACTGTTCGATAGTTCCCGCTGCCAAAGGAAACCTCGTTCCACGTCGCAGAGAATTTCCCGTCCTCGACGATGAAGGCTGGCGTGGCCTGGTCTTTGAACCCCTGCGCCGGAAGCATGAGCCCGCCGAGAATTTCGGTCCTGCCTTGGTTTCGAGTGACCCCGATGGTGTTTCCCCATTCGGTTTTCAGCCCCAGGATCCACATGGTTCCGCCTTCGTTGGTAAAACCTGCACCTGGCGGTTCCGGCTCACAGTTGAATTGCCGGGCATGGAAGGTCGTCCCGCGTGGGAGGGTAAAATGGCTCGTGCATACGTCCTCGAAGAACCATTGCCGGCCAGCGCCATTGGTGACGATCCCGTGCTTTTCTGGGCCCGTGACGTGACGCAGGATCACGGGCTTGGTGGCGGCGTGCTCAATCTTTCCACCATCGAAAAAGCAGAATCGCTCCAGGCTTGCGGGGCCGGTTGCGTTCTCAAAGCGAAAAAGGGTTCGGCCTCGCGCGTGGGTGAATGAGGACGAAAAGCCGACGACGCGACGAACATTCGCCCGCACGATGACCGGAGACGCCAGCCGATATTTGCCCGCCGGGAAATAGACCACGGACTTGCCGCTATCGATGGCTTTTTGCACGGCGGGAGCGTCGTCCGTGTCGCCATCTCCGATAACCCCGTGAGCTTTCACGTTCACCCAATCGTCGGCGCCGCCGAAGAAACTCGGCGCGTCCACAATCGGCAGATTGAGAGTCCTGCCTTTGGCGGCGTCGGCGAAGAGCGCCAAATGGTCGCCAGCGACAAACTCGTCGATCTGACCGCCTGGGAGAGTGGTTTCGCCTTTGTCCGAGGAGATGCGTGCGGCGTGGGTATATCCACTGGTGCGGACGTTGCGCAGCACGAGTGTGGGCGCATCTTTTTTGACGATCGCCGAGGCCCGCGGATCACCTCCGAGCAATTCGGAGTCAATCAGAACCACCGCCGAGGCCCAGCCTTCGAGGCGAAGCGCAGGCACGCTGTTCACACTCTGCAGCTGGCGGATCGACGCGGTGTTCCCTTCCACGACCATGCCGACCCGCCTCTGCCCCTCCAGCCGAATGGCTTCAAACGTCATCCCAAAGAGCAAAGAACCCAGGGCGATACCGGTATCGAAACCGCGAATGCGCACATGCTGGATGAGCGCTGGGCCGGGGGAGTCCCGTTTCATCGAAAGGCCAATCACCCCGGCCCCATCTTCCGACACGATGTCCACCCGCACGACCCCCCCGTTGTTATTCGAGCAGTAGTCGAGTCCGATGGCGCCGGCATTGCCGCGCCCGGTGTTGATGGTGAGATCGAAGAAATAGCAATTGAAGGCGGCGTTCTGGCGCTTCTCGCCATCGTAGCAGCCGGTCTTGATCAGCGCCTTGGGTTTGGCCGGGTCGGAGAACCCGTTCGCTTTGTCGGCAAGCCGAATCACGGTCTGTGCGCGGCCTTCGCCCTGCCAGGTGAGCCACGGCCAAAACACTCCCTTGTCTGTGGCCCAAGGAATGGCGTCCGTCAGTAGATAGGTACCAGCGGGAAAAAAGAGCGTCTTATGTTGATTCAGATTGGCCTGCACCAGCTTGGTCAGAGCGGCCGTGTCGTCGGTCGCTCCATCGCCTTTGACGCCGTGGTCCCGGACGTTGATCAGGCCGGCGTCCGACGGAACGAAAACGCGGTCGGGGTTGGCTCCGTCATCGGCTGCGGCGAAGGGAGTGAATGAAGCGAAAAGCAGCCCGCATGCAGCCCAAGTCAGCAGAAGCAGGCGGGTTTTCATGGGGAAATAAATGGCGCGGCAGCGGCATGGAGGTTCCAAACTCGGATGCAAAAGAAGCCTCGCCGCGTCGGCGCAGGCTAGGAGCGCGCGATTGGGCGGCAAGGAATTTCTGCGGCAGGTTGCCGTCGAACGGGTGCTGTGTTTCGCTCTCGGCGTGTCTCCCGCTCTTGCTCTTCGCCGCTTCCTGAGCGCGGCTGGGCTGCTGCTGATCGCACTTGGCGGGGCAGGGGGGCACGCGGCGGAGGAGGTTTTGACGACCGTGGAGCAAGTCCGCACCTTGAGCGTCGTAGATGAACGGGCCGCCCCCGCAGTGCGACTGCGCGGGATCGTGACCTTCCATGAGCCGAGTTGGTTTCTAAGTTTTGTGCAGGATGCGACGGGGGCAATTTATATGAAATCCTCCGACCCGAACTTGCGCGCGGGCACGGAGGTGGAGGTGGAGGGCGTAGTGGCTGCAGGGAACGATGGGCGGAATCTGACCGGGCCGGGCAATACCGATGTCCGCGTGCGGGCCCTGCGTTCGGGGGTGTGGCCGGAGCCGCTGGCCACGGAGCCGGGGCATTTTGCGACGGGCGCTTATGATGGTCGGTGGGTCGAAGTGCGTGGGACCGTGGCGGGGCTCTCGGAGGTCCATGACAGCTTGCTGCTCGATCTCGATGTGCATGGCGAAAAGCTTCGCGTGGCGATTCCACGGGGTGTCGAGAAACGCCCTTCGCCGTCCTATCTGCGCGGGCTCACTGTGACCGTGCGCGGCGTTTACGTCCGCCATGGCGAGCTTCGGGATGGTCGGCCGCGGTTTGTGCTCTATACGCAGTCGCTGGCGCTGGTGGAGGTGGCGTCGGAAGCGCTCGCCGAGCGTTTTCAGGGGCCGCTGCTCACGCGCTCGGAGCTTTTCAAATATGACTTTGCTGGTGAGCCGCGGCGGGCGCGGGTCCGTGGACGCGTGGTCGCCGCGCGGGCGGGCGTGGGCTTTTTCTTGGAAATGAACGACGGAAGCGACGAGGTCGGGCGGGTGTGGGTGCAGACGGTGGCTCCCGGCACGCTGGAGCCTGGCGATGTGGTGGAAGTGGTGGGCCGGCAGGAAATGCTCGACCGCCTGCCGCTGCTGACAGACGCGCTCTTTCGTCGAGAAGCCGCGGGCCCGCCACCGCTATTCGCGCGCCGACCTGCGCGCGAGGTCACGGGCGACATCATCCACGGCGCTCCGATCCTTGTGGAAGCGACGCTGCTCGATCAGCAAAGCGGCGCAGCGGAGGATACGCTGGTATTAGAGGATGAAGGCACCGTCTTTCTCGCCCGCCTGCTGCGCGACAGCGCCGGGCGGCTGCCAAGGCTGGAACGCGGGATGCGGCTGCGGGTCGGCGGCATTTGCCTGACGGCGCGGGTGCCGCAGTTTGAAAACGTGCAGGCGCCATTTGCCTTCCAACTGTGGCTACGCGACCCGTCGGAGGTCGCGGTCTTGCAACGGCCTTCGTGGTGGACGGCGCAGCGCATCGCCTGGCTGCTCGCGGCCGTTGGTTTCTGCTCCCTGGTGGCGCTTGCGTGGGCGCTTTCGCTGCGCCGGAAGAACGCAGTGCTTGTCGCCGAGGTGGGGGCGCGCCACGAGGCGGAGCGGGCATTGCAAACGGCCCACGACGTTCTTGAGGAGCGTGTGGAGGAGCGCACCACCGCGCTGCGCCGGGAAATCAGCGCACGGCACGAGGCCGAGGCGATTTTGCAGGAGCGCGGGCGGCTGGCCAGCGAACTGCACGACACGCTGGAACAGGGACTCACGGGCATCGCGCTCCAACTCGACGCCGCCGCGCGCGCCGAACCCGTGGTGCCGGCGGAAGCAGGACGGCATCTCGATCTCGCGCGCACCTTGATCCGCCAAAGCAAGGCGGAGGTGCGCCGCTCGGTGTGGAATTTGCGCTCGCAACTGCTCGATGAAAACGATCTTCCCGGAGCGCTGCGTCAGACGGCGCGGCAAATTGTGGAGGGCACGAAAGTGAGCGCCTCCGTGGAGGTCAAGGGCCCGGTGCGGCGGCTGCCGGAGATCGTCGAAAGCAATCTCCTGCGGCTCGGCCAGGAAGCGCTGACGAACGTGCTCAAACACGCCGCCGCATCCACCGTTCGCCTGAACCTCGAGTATCACGCCGACGCGGTCACGCTGCGGGTGGTGGATGACGGCAACGGCTTCGATGTTGCGGCGGCACTCAGCACGGCGGACGGACACTTCGGCCTGACTGGGATGCGCGAGCGGGCGCGGCGCATCGGTGGGAAATTTGAAATTACGAGCGCGCCGGGCGCGGGGACGGTGCTCGCCGTGCGAGTCGCAACGGCCGTGGTCGCGGCGAGCCCGTCATGACTGCGCCCGCGACCATTCGCATTCTGCTAGTGGACGACCATTACGTCGTGCGCATCGGCGTGGCGGCCATTCTGCAAAAGGAGCGGGACCTGCGGCTCGTCGCCGAGGCGGAGGATGGCGCGCAGGCGCTGACGGCCTTTCGCACCCATCAACCGGACGTGACGCTGATGGATATGCGCATGCCGGAATGCAACGGCGTCGAGGCGACGCGGGCGATTCGCGCGGAATTTCCCGCGGCGCGGATCATCATGCTCACGACCTACGACGGCGACGAAGACATCTTCCGCGCGCTCGATGCGGGGGCGCTGGGCTATCTGCTGAAGGACGCCGCGCCGGAGGAATTGCTTAGCGCGATCCGCAGCGTCCACGCCGGCGGGCGCTACATCCCGGTAGCGGTGGCCGCACGCCTGGCCGAGCGGAGCCGGCACGAGGCGCTGAGCGAACGCGAGATCAGCGTCCTCCGCCTGGTCATGAAAGGCCTGGCCAACAAGCAGATCGCCGAAGAACTGCACATCACCGAGGCGACGGTGAAGGCGCATGTGAGCCGGGTGATGGAGAAAATGGGCGTGCCGGACCGCACCCGCGCCGTCGCGGTCGCCATCGAGCGCGGGATTCTCCGTCTGGAATAGCTGGGAGCGCACTGGGGTTGCGCGCCCTCTTCATGAGGACCGTCGGTGCGGTGGCCATTCGACTAAAGTCTAACCCCACACCCCTTGTCCGACTTCTGCGGCCAACTAATTTTGGACACCAAGCAGATCGGTCTCGGCACTCCGCTGAGGTTCGAAAATCAGCCTCCGCAGAACCCACCATCCCACATGAAAACCCACCTCGCTCCATATGCTCTCGCACTCGCAACCGCCTTCGTGGTGGCGGAAAGCCATGCGGCCGTAATCACCGTAAATCCTACGATAAGCAATCCTCCCGGCACAGTGCTCCTGCGCGACGATGATCGCGATGGAGTGGGCGATAACGTCACCGGCGACCCGGAAGGCTTCCCGGCCTATGGCAGCTTTGGCCTCGACAGCTTCAATGTTGCGGCTGGCTTTTCCTTCGTCCTGCCAACTCTTCCGCTTGGCGAGTTTATTACCTCCGTAACTTTCAGCGCGTATCTGAATGGCACGAACGCCGATGGTGGTGACCCGGCCAACCTTGGTTTCGGGGCTGATGTCTATGGCATTCGGAAGGATTCAAGTGGGGCGTTTGCCGCGAGCGACTTCGGAATCGGGAGCACCCAGTCGGGCCTTAAGGTTCAGGACAATGTCGCACTCAGCAGCGGCAGTTATTTCACGCCCATCGACGTCACGTCGTTCATTGCCACTGGCTACAGTGCAGGTGACACGGCCTTCTTCCGCATTTCCGCAGATGCCGAAGCGGCCGCGGTCAATGCGATCGGCAAACGCGCGTTTTTTGAAGGTGCCAATCAAACCAACAAACCGGTCTTGGTGATCACGACCGTGCCGGAACCCACCACCGCTGCGACGCTCGGGTTGGGCGTTGCGGGATTAGGTTTGATGCGCCGCCGCCGAGCCGTCTGAGCTGCGGATTTCTAAGTCCTGAAACGGTCCCGCTTGGCAACAGGTCGGGCCGTCTTCTTTCCGTGAGGTTCACCCAGTTCGACGAGGGCGCCCATTCGCTACGTGCAGATAGACGAAAGTCGAGTGCCTCTCTTATTGCTAGTGGCACGCCCCTACAGGAAGGTGTGAGTTTATTATGCGTCCCCGTTTCCTGATCTTCGCTCCTGTTTTCGGCACCGTATTTGGTGCCTTGGCCCTCGGCCTGATGGCGACGAATCTCCAGGCGCAGGACCTAGCCCACCGGCCAGATACAGCGGGTTTCGCGGGCGTCGTGCAGCCGTTTATCAGAGATCACTGCGTGAGCTGCCACGGGCCGGAGAAGCAGAAGGGCAAGCTGCGGCTGGATACGCTGGCCAACAACTTTGCCGATCCGCTGGTGGCGTCGAAGTGGGCCGAGGTGGTCAACTCGGTGAACGGCCACGAGATGCCGCCCGAGGACGAAAAGCAGCCGCCGGCGGAGAGGGCGGGGAAATTTGCCGACTGGCTGGCGGCGGAGTTGGGTCGCGCGGAAATCGCGAAGCGTTCAACGCGGGTGGTGCTGCGGCGGATGAACCGCGCGGAATACGACAACACCATCCGCGACCTCGTCGGCGTGGACTTTCGTCCGTCTGAAAAATTCCCCGAAGATCCACCGGCGGGTGGTTTCGACAACATCGGCCAGGCGCTCTCGATTTCACCGATGCAGGTGGAGCTCTACTACGCGGCGGCGCGGCAGATTCTGGATCGCGCGCTCGTCGAAGGGCCGCAGCCCGCGGCGATCAAATGGCGGTTTGAACCGGAGGAAAACACGGAGGGCGGTGATCGCTACCGGGTCAAGCGCGATGGGAATAACATCCTGCTCAATGACGGGGAGAATTCGACGGAGAATGGGTTCACCGTCGTGCATCACGAGTCGTGGAATAAGGGGATCGGCTTTCGCGGGTTCAACCTGGCGGAGGAAGGTGAATACGTGATTCGTTTTCGCGCGGCGGGTCGGGTGCCGGCGCGCGCGGCGGTGGTGGCCTCCGCGCGGGCAATTTTGGAAAAGCGGCGCGACGACGAGACGGCGAAGAATCCGAAGGACAAGGTGTATCACGACCAGCAGTTTGAGCGCGATCTGAAGCACTATGAGACTCACCGCAGCTACGACTACGGGCCGCCACGGGTAAAACTCTCGCAGCATCTCGGCGGGACGCCGCGGGTTTTGGGCGAAATGGATATCGACGCCCCGGAGACCGCGCCGAAGACCTACGAAATACGGGCGTCATTCACCAAACAGAACGCCGGCGTGGAGCTCCAATACGCCTACAGCGTGCCGCGATCCCTGGAGAATTTTTGGATGCAGGGCAAGGACGAGTTCGCGCGGCCATTGCTGCTCGTGGATTGGATTGAATTGGAAGGACCGCTCCATCCCCAGTGGCCGCCGGCCAGCCATCGGCGGGTGCTCTTTGACTCCTTGCTGAAAGACAAAGACGAGAAAGCCTATGCGCGCGAAGTGCTGACGCGCTTTATGTCGCGGGCCTATCGGCGCCCCGCGCGGGTGGAAGAGGTTGAGGCGAAGCTGGTGCTGTTTGAAAAGCTGCGCGCGGAAAAGCCCTCGTTTGTCGAGGCCATCAAAGTGCCGCTGGCCGCGGTGCTGGCCTCGCCGCATTTCCTCTATCTGGTGGAACCGGAAGCGCCCGCCGCGCAGCCCCGCAAGCTCAACGGCTACGAACTCGCGACGCGGCTTTCGTACTTCCTCTGGTCGTCGATGCCCGACGAAGAACTGTTCCGCCTCGCCGCCAACGGCGAACTGCTCAAACCCGCGGTCCTTGGGCAGCAGGCCACGCGGATGATCGCCGATCCAAAGAACGAGGCGTTCGTGAAAAACTTCGCCGGGCAGTGGCTCGGCTTGCGCAAGGTCGGGGCGAATCCGCCCGCAAAAAATCTTTACCCGGAATATGACCGGCATCTCGAAATCTCCATCGTCCGCGAGACCGAAGGATTCTTTGCGGAAATCCTCCGGCGCGATCTCGACGCACGGAACCTCCTGAAGAGCGATTTCGTCACAATCAACGAGCGGCTCGCGCGCTTCTACGGCATCCCCGGCGTCAAGGGCGACGCCATTCGTCGCGTGCCCGCGCCGCCCGAGTCCCATCGCGGCGGGATCGTTACGCAGGCCTCGATCCAGAGCATCACCTCGAACGGCACGCGCACGTCGCCGGTCGTGCGCGGCACTTGGATTTTGAAAACTCTGCTCGGCTCTGATCCCGGCCTGCCGGTGGCCAACGTCGGCGAGATTGCGTCGAAAGTGCCCGGCATCGACAAGGCCACGGTGCGGCAGCGGCTCCAGATTCACCGCGAAGCCGCGGCCTGCGCGCGCTGCCACGACAAGATCGATCCGCTCGGCCTGGCCATGGAAAACTACAACGCCGCCGGTGAATGGCGCGACCGCGAGGGTCACGGCTACGAGGGCCGCATTGACGCCAACGACCCGATCATCGACGCCAGCGCGAAGATGCCGGATGGCACGGAGTTTAAAGGCGTCGAGGGCTTGCAGGCGCAGCTTTTGAAAAAGGAAGATCTGTTCCTCAACGCGCTCGCCTCGCAGCTCTACACCTACGGTCTCGGCCGCGAACTCGGCTTCTCGGACCGTCCCGCCGTCCGCGCTTCCGTCGAGGCGATGAAGCGCAATCGCTACCTTGTCCGCGCGCTGCTGCTCACGATTGTCCAGTCCGATCTCTTCACCACAAAATAGACCACGCTCATGAACCCGCTATTTCACACTCCGCTATCCCGCCGCACCGTCCTGCGCGGCCTGGGCGCTTCGCTTGCGCTGCCGTTCTTGGAAGCCATGCTGCCGCGCTCCGTTTACGCTGCGCCTTCGACCTTTAAGCCGCTGGCGAAGGCCGGCGCGAAGCCGACGCCGCGGGTGATTTTTTGCTACGTCTCGAATGGCGTGAACATCATCGATTGGGTGCCGACGACCAAAGGCACGGAGTATGAGCTTTCGCCGACGCTGCAGACGCTCAAAGAGCATCGCTCAAACTTTTCCGTGCTCACCGGCCTCGGCCATCCGCACGCTACCGGCGGGCACTCCGGCGCAGACACCTGGCTGACCGGCGCAGACCTGCGCGCCGTACCTGGCAAAGATTATACGAACACCATTTCCGCCGATCAGTTGATCGCGGAAAAAATCGGGGCTCAGACGCGTTTCCCGTCGCTGGAGATCGGCGACCTGTCCGGCACAGGCGCGGCGCTGCACAGCCACACGCTGTCTTTTGACCGCAATGGAACGCCGCTGCCCACGGAGAACAATCCGCAGCGGCTTTTCGAGCGCCTTTTCGTGCCCGACGACGCCGCCTCGCGCGAGGCTACGCTCAAGCGCTACGCCGAAAAGCGGAGCATCCTCGACGACGTCCTCGGCGAAGCCAAAGCGCTCGATAAGAAGCTCGGGAAAGCCGACCAAGCCAAACTCGGCGAATACCTCGCCAGCGTCCGCGAGACCGAATTGCGGGTCCAGCGGCAGGTCGATTGGATTGACGTGCCCAAGGCTAAAGTTGAATCCGCTGGCCTGCAGCTCAACAGCAAACCCGGCGACGCCCACGACCGCCCGATGTGGCTCGATGTCATGCTCGAAATCAGCTACCTCGCCTTCCTTACTGACACCACCCGGGTCATCACCTTCGAGTGGGCGCGCGAGGCCGGCGGCTACGGTCCGGGCGGCGAAAATCACCACGAACTTTCCCACCACGGCGGCGATGCCGGCATGCTCAAGAAACTCGCCGGCGTGGACCGCGCCTACCTCGAACGGCTCAACCGTTTTCTCACCTTCCTGAAGTCCACCGAGGAAGGCGGACGTTCGATGCTCGATCACACGATGGTTGTCTATGGCTCCGGCATGAACAGTGGCGAACGCGGCGATCATTCGCCGAAAAACCTCCCGCTGCTCGTCGCCGGCGGCGGCGCCTGGGGCCTGAAGCACGGCCAGCATCTCGCCCACGACGAGAAAGCGCATCCGCCGCTCGCCAACGTCCTCCTCACCGTCACACAAAAGATGGGCGTCGAGACCGACAAATTCCAGGACGCTACCGGCACGCTCACCGGGCTGGCGTAATAACCGGGTCTCTTGCTCGGCTGGTTGCCGCCGTCGGTGAGGCAATTTGTGAGGCTCGCGCCTAGATCCAAGGGCAGGAACTGGTCGCGCTGCACCTGACGGAGCGGAATACCTGCCGAGCTTCGTTTACCGGATGCCGAGGTAAAAAAGCAATATTCGGAAGACTTGACAGCCTCTCGGATCATGGATGATACATAATCCATGATACCGCCGCGCCCGAGTGCTTTCCCGTCAAAATCCCAAGCTTCCGGCCAGAGGACCGCGCGGGCGGAGGTGGTGGTTTCGCCGGTGAAATCTTTGCGTGAGTTTGTTCGCGATGCGTTGCTCGACCGGATTGCGCGGGGGGATTTGGCGGAGGGGCAGCGCGTGGTGGAGGCGACTTTGGAGGCGGAGTTTGCCATCAGCGCGACGCCGGTCCGGGAGGCCATTCGCGAGTTGGTGGCGATGGGCGTGCTCGACGCGCAGAACAACAAGGGCGCGTCTGTCCGGGAGATGCGGCTGGAGGAAACCATCGAAGCTTTCGAGGTGCGGGCGGCGCTGGAGGCGGTGGCGGCGCGGGCGGCGGCTCCACTGTTGAAGGGACGCTGCGCCGATATCCGGCGCGCGGCGAAGGCCGTTATCGAGTCCGCAAAGCGGAAAGATTTCGCAGCTTTTCAGGAGCACAATCAGACATTCCATCGCGCCATCGTGGCGGCGGCGGGAAGCGGAGTGCTGCTCAAGACGTGGGACTCGCTCTTTTTCCAGATCCGCACGCGCTGGACGATGGATTATCTCCAAACTTTCGACCCGGTGGCCATCGCGCGGGAGCACATTCCCATCGTGGACGCGCTGGAGAGCGGGATGCCCGATCTTGCGGCGTCGCTCATGGCATCGCACTCGGCGCATCTCGTCGCGTTTTTGAAAGCGGAGCGCAGTGCGCGCGATGCGGCATCGGCTCCAGTGCAGACCGCCGGGCACCGAAAAATCAAATCCACCCCAACCAAGTAAAACCATGCCCCCATCCATCGACCGTCGTCATTTCCTCAAATCTACCTCATTGCTCGCGGGTGCGGCGGTGTTGCCGCAAATCATCCCTTCGCGCCTGCTCGGCGCGGACGGGCAGACGGCACCCAGCAATCAAATCACCGTCGGCTGCATCGGCGTGGGTGGGATGGGAACGAGCAACATGCAGAAATTCCTCGGTTTGGAAGGCGCACGGGTCGTGGCGGTCTGCGATGTCTCGGAGGGGAAACGCGGCAAGGCGAAAGAGCTCGTGGATGCCAAGTATGGCGATGCGGGTTGCGCGATGCTGGTGGATTTCCGGGAGCTGCTGGCGCGGAAGGACATCGATGCCGTCTCGATTGCCGCGCCGGATCATTGGAATGCCTTCATGGCCATCGCCGCCGCGCGAGCGGGCAAGGACATGTATTGCGAGAAGCCGATGGGCGTGTCGCTGGAGCAAGGGCAAGCGATCCAAAAGGCGGTGCGCGACAGCAAACGCGTCTTTCAGGCAGGCACCTGGCAGCGTTCGCAGAAGCATTTCCGGCAGGCGTGCGAACTCGCGCGCAACGGTTACCTCGGGAAGATTCACACCGTCGAAGTCTCGACCGATGGACCGCAGTTCAAGGCCGGCTACAAAGGGCCGCGCGATGTGCAGCCCGTGCCGCCGGTGCCGGCGGGCTTTGATTGGAAGATGTGGCAGGGCCCAGCGCCGGAGCGCGACTATCATCCCGCGCGGCATGGAGGCGATTGGTTTCTCATCAACGACTACAGCAATGGCTTCATTGTGAACTGGGGTGTGCATCATCTCGACATCGCGCTGTGGGGAATGCCAGAGCTGGGGACGACGCCGTTCGAGGTCGAGTGCAAGGCCAGCTATCGGGACGAAGGTTTCACCGACAATGTGAGGCAATGGAACGCGCTCTTTACCTATGCGAATGGCGTGAAGCTGATTTTCAAAGACCAGTATCAGATGAAGACCGGCTGCCGTTTCTATGGCGAGACGGGATGGGTCCACGCCGACCGGCCCGGCATCGAAGGAGCGCCGAATTCCAACCTTAAAATCGAACTCAAACCCGAGGACAAGCCGCTCTACAAATCCGACCATCACCAGGGGAACTTCATCGAGTGCGTGCGCTCGCGGAAAGACCCGGTCTCGGATGTGGAGGCCACGCTCACCGCGTCCTATCTCGGCATGATTGCCGACATCGCCGCACGCCTGCAGACCAAGCTCAAGTGGGACTCGCAGGCGCTGCGCTTCGTTGGCAATGACGAAGCCAATGCCCTGCTCACCCGTGCATCACACAACGGCTGGACGCTCTAGCCCCCAAGTATCTCCACCCACAAACCCAACAAAATGTAATCGCCGCAACCAGTTCACCCATGAAAGCCACGTTTCCCCCCACGTTTCTCACGACCTTTCTCACCACGCTTTTTGTCAGCCTACTGCTGACGGCATCGGCTCTTGCGCAGTCGGCCTCTTTGCCGACCGACCGCGCGCGGATTACCGTTGCCAGCATTCCCGACCCATATGGCGGCCCCAACTTAAAGGTCCTGCGCACCGACACGAATACACCGCTGCGCGCGGGCACGGCATGGATTTGGGAAAAGCAGGGGCAGGAGGAACCGGCCAGCTATTACGCTTCCATGCGGGCGAAGGGGCTAAACTCGGTGCGGATGATTCTCTTCGATACGTGGGAGGTGGAAACCTACCCGCCAGGGCCGAACTTCACGCCGACCGACTGGAATGACGCGGCGTATCGTACCCGGCAACTGGCCCGCATGGAACGCTCGGTGAACTACGCCTCGGCCAACGGGATGTATATCATCATCAATTCCCACAATCACATTCCCAGCTACAACGAGAGCTACGTCAACGCGCTGTGGACCCATGTAGCGCCTTACTTTGCCAACCGCACACACGTCCTCTACGAACTGGCGAATGAGCCGATGAATGGCATCGGACCCAATGGTGACATGGACACCGGAGGCAATGCGCAAAACTCACCACGGCTCCAGGCTCTCAAGCGCGGTTACAACATCGCCCGCGCCGGAGCGCCGGACACGCACCTCATGATTCTCACCCCGCCGGGCATCAATGACCACGCCTTCGGCACGGGCATGGGAAATGTCGCCGCTAGTTTCGCTGCGCTGCCCGGATTCGTGGACTGGACGAAGACCTCCGTGGCCTACCATCTTTATGGCAATGATGCGGCGTATGGTGTGGCTAACAACGCTGCCAATCTCCGCAACCTGCACTCGCGTTATCCCGCCTGGCCTTCGGAGAATGCGTTCCCGCCTGGAAATTTTCCCGGCGCCATTGGCTTGGACCAGTGGCGTTCCCAGCCCTTCCCGGGTGACAATTGGGCCAACCAAACTTGCGAACGCCTCGGCATCGGCTGGGCCATGTGGTTCATCAACGGCCAAAGCCAGCTCGACAATAACTTTCCCATCATGTGGGCCGACGCTGTCGCCAACGGCTGGACGTGGACGCCCGATGTGGTGAGCCAGACCACCCTGCCGCTCGCCGCTGTTTTCGCCGACTGTTGATGGAGTGCTCGAAACCGCGTGGTCTCTAGCCTCGCCCAAAGCCATCGCCATTCCCGTGCTCGGAGCCGTTGTAGGTGCAAGCGATATTTCCGGCACCTGGCGCGCGATGTGGGATGCCTCCGCGCTCTACGTGTTCGCCGAAGTCGCCGATAACTCTCTCATCACCGACTCCGGCGCGGCGTGGTATGACGACGATAACTTCGAGGTCTATATCGACGCCGATAACAGCAAGGGCAGCACTTACGACGGCTTGAACGACTATCAATATGTCTTCCGCTGGAACACCGCGACCGTTTTGGAAACCAAACTCAATCGCACCAATGGCGTCGTCTTTACCCGCACCGCCACGGCCACGGGCTATCGCATCGAAATCAAGTTTCCGTGGAGCACGCTCGGCGTCGCGCCTTCGTATGGCCGCACGCTCGGGTTGGAGATCATGCTCACCGACGATGACAGTGGCGGACCGCGCGAGCGTAAGCTCGCGTGGTATGGCACCACGGACAACGCCTACCAAAACCCGAGCCTGTTCGGCAGCGTGAGCCTTGCTCCGGTGGCGCAGTCCATCGCCGCGAGCGTGGCCTCCAGCGCGGACGACGCCGAGGAATCCCTGGCGACAGGCTTGGTTAGTCTCACCGGTGACGATCTGGAAATCGTGAACGACCAGAGCGGCGCCGCGGGATTGCAAAGCGTGGGCCTGCGTTTCGCGGGACTATCGCTGCCGCCGGGTGCGACCATCGTGGACGCGCGCCTGCAATTCACCGCCGACGAAAGCCAAAGTGGCGCAGCCTCACTAACGCTCGCCGCCGAGGCTGCGAACAGCGCCGCTGCCTTTACGGCCTCGGCGCAAAATATCACCAGCCGTCCGCTCACCGCCACGAGCGTGGCGTGGCAGCCCGCCGCATGGACCGCCGGTGCCGCGGGCCTTGCGCAGCAGTCGCCGAATCTTGCCGCCATCGTCCAAGAAATCGTGGACCGTCCCGGCTGGGTCAGCGGCAATGCCCTCGCCATCGTGATCGATGGGACCGGTCATCGCACGGCCGACTCGTTTGATAAATCCGGCGGCACGCCCGCACGGCTCACCGTGCGTTATTTCCCACGGCCCGCGCCCGTCACGCTTACGCTGCCCATCGCTGCCAGCAGCGACGACGCCGAAGAATCCGCAGCCGGAGCCGTGAGTATCAACAGCACCGACCTCGAACTCGTCAACGACGGCGCGCTGGGCAATCAAATCGTCGGCCTGCGCTTCGGCGGCGTGAACGTGCCGCCCGGTGCCGTCATCACCAGCGCCGCTATCACGTTCGCTGCTGATGAAGCGCAGAGTGGAGCCACCGCCCTCACCATTCGCGCCCACTCCGTTGACAGCGCGCCCACGTTCACCACCACCGCGACAAACCTCAGCGCCCGGCCGCGCACCGCCGCTTCAGTCGCGTGGTCGCCGCCTGCATGGAGTGTCCCCAGCGCCGCGCAAACCACGCCCAGCCTCACGAATGTGGTGCAGGAAATCGTGAGCCGCCCCGGCTGGGCCAGCGGCAACGCCCTCGTCTTTCTCATCGAAGGCACCGGCCACCGCACCGCCGATGCCTACGACGAATCCGGCGGCACGCCCGCTGCGCTCACGCTCACCTATTTTGTCGATACCTCACCCATGTCTTACACGCGCTGGATGAGCAACCATCCCACGCTCACCGGCAGCCAGAACCTCGCCACTGCCGACCCCGATGGCGACGGTGACAGCAACCTAATTGAATACGCCCGCGGCACCCCGCCCAACCAGGCGAATGCCGCCGGCCTGACTACGCAATTCGACAGCGGCTGGCTACTGCTCACCTACACCCGCCCCACGCTGACGCCGGATATCTCCTACCAAGTCGAATGGAGCGAAACCCTCGCCCCCGCAGGCTGGAGCACCACCAACGTGCAGCAATTCATCCTCAGCGACGACGGACTTACCCGCACCGTGCGCGCCGGAGTCCCGATCGGCACAAGCGCCAAAGGCTTCCTGCGGCTTAGGGTCACGCAGCGCCCGTAAAAAACCCGCACCGACATTTTAAACACCCATGCACATATATCCCAAACTTCGTCTCGCCGCCGCCCTGCCGATCGCGCTCCTCAGCACCTCGCTCTTTGTCTTTGCCCAAGCGCCGCGCCAGATGCCCTTGCTCAGCGACGGCGACGTGGCGCACTTGCAGCAGAACATTCCCGCCGCCGCGAGCGCCAAACCCGCGCAGCCGCGGCGCGTGCTCATCTACAATTTCACGCGCGGCACTTACCACGATGAAGCTATCATGTGGGCGATCCGGGCGCTGGAGTTGATGGGCGAAAAAACTGGCGCGTTTACCACTACGGCGAGCTTCGATCCCGGCGTCTTCACGCCGGAGAAACTGCGCGAGTTCGACGCCGTGGTGATGAACAACACCATGCTCAATGTTTTCGGTTCGCTCGAGGTCGAGGAGACACGGATGCGCGCGCTCGTGGACTTTGTGAAGGGCGGCAAAGGCGTCGTCGGCATTCACGCCGCGAGTGTGTGGGAAAAGGACGCGGCGAATCCGACCGAAACCGAGTTTCGCCAGCTCATCGGCGGACGATTTCGCAATCATCCTTGGGAGTTCGATCCAGCGACCATTCGCGTTGAGGACCCGGCGCATCCGCTTAACGCCGCGTGGGCTGGGAAGACCGCGCAGCCGCTTCCGTGGCGCGAGGAGCTGTATCAATTCGACCCGCCCTTTTCGCGTGAAAAAGTGCGCGTGCTCTTCAGCCTCGACGTCAGCGAAACCCCCGACAAAGGCCAGCGATCGGACAAGGACTATGCGCTCGCGTGGATGCAAAACTTCGGCGCGGGCCGCAGCTTTTACACCGCTCTCGGCCACAACAAAAACGCCTTCCGCGACCCCGCGTTTCTCCGGCTGTTGCAAGACGGCGTGCAGTATGCGCTCGGCGATTTGCCCGCTGACACCACTCCCGTTCCGCAGCCCAAAGTGGATTTGGAAAAGGGCTTCCTCTCCATTTTCAACGGCAAGGACCTGACCGGCTGGCGCGGCGACGCGAAGTTTTGGTCGGTGCAGGATGGCTGCATCACCGGCATCACCCCGGAGGGCGGCATCGCGGAGAATAACTTCCTCATCTGGACCGGTGGTGAGCCGGCGGACTTTGAAATCAAGCTTTCCTACAAACTCGAAGGCGGAAACTCCGGCATCTACTTCCACAGCAAAGAACGCGCACCCGGCAGCAAGGCCGAAATGCTCGTCGGCCCGCAGGCTGACTTCTCCGCCGACCATGTTTGGACCGGCGTGGTTATGGAATACCTGGGCCGCGAGAAGCTAGCGGAGCGTGGTCGGAAAGTGCTCTACACCGAGCAGGGCGAACGCAAGGACGCCGGATCCATTGGCGACCCCAAGGAACTGCTCAAGGCCGTGCGCGACCGCGACTGGAACGACTACCACGTCATCGTGCGGGGCAACTTGGTCCTGCTCCGCATCAACGACGTGGTGATGAGCGAAGTCCGCGACCACGACCCGCGCCGCGCCCTCTCCGGCCTGCTCGCCCTCCAAGTCCACACGGGTCCACCCATGAAAGTGCAGTTCAAAAACATCCGGTTGCGGCAGTTCTAATCATCCCCATTCAAGGAATCAGTCCGCCTTCGATATGTTTTGAAGTCGAAGATGCGAGCGACACACTCGCTATCTTTATGAATCCACGGCTTTTCACTTTTCTCGCGTCCCGCAGTTTTTTCTTCGCGGGATTACTCCTCGTGGCATCGGCACGCGCGGAGATCCCGACGCAACCCGCGGATCGTTTCGCCGACAGCATCGGCGTGTGTACGCACTGGTCGTATCCCGATACGCCTTATGGCTTCGCTTTCGAGGGCGTGAAGCAGCGACTGGTGCAAAGCGGCATCCGCCATGTGCGCGACGGGTTGAGCGGACGCCTGGTGGAACTCGGAAAACTGGGGATTCGCGCGACGGTTGTGGTGGATGCGGACAAGCCGATCACGGAGTCCCTTGCAGCGATCAAAAAAGCGAATGCGGAAGGCGCGCGCATCGTCGCGATCGAAGGGCCGAACGAACCGGACCTGTTTTGGAAGAACAACAAGCGCAGCTATGCGGGGCAGGGTGCCGAGCAGGGCGATGCCGGGATCATTGCGGGCGTGATCGCTTTCCAAAAAGATCTCTATGCCGCGGTAAAGGCTGATCCCGCCACGCGGGCGCTTACCGTAATTGGCCCATCGCTTGGCAAGACTTACGGCTACGATACGAAATCGCCGCTCGGCAAAGGCACGCTCACGGAGTTTGTGGACTGGGGAAATTTTCACCCGTATCCCGGTGGCAATCCCTTCAGCGTGCCGGGGCCGTATGCTGGTCTGGAGAAGTATGTGTGGCATGGCGGGCAGCCGTCCGCGAATATGGACGAGTCCCCGTATGCGTTCGATGTGTATGCACCGCCGTTCGCGCCGAAGCCGATGGCGGCGACCGAAACCGGATACTCGACTTTCCTCGACGGACCGAGCGAGGCCGCCCACGCGAAGTATCTGCCACGCTTGTTCTGCGAGTATTTCCGCAAAGGCGTGCAGCGCACCTACAGTTACGAATTTCTCGACGAGTGGAACAAGCCCGACGATCGCGAGGCGAACTTCGGCCTCATCCGCCACGACCTCTCGCCAAAGCCCGCGTTTCACGCGCTGCGCCGGCTCATCCGGCTCGTCGAGGAACCGGCGGCGCGTCCCTTTACGCCCGCGCCCCTGCCCGGCGATCTCACGGTGAAACCAGCGAAGGGCTTCGACCGCGTGCAGTATGTCCATCACTTCGCGCTGCAGCGCAGCGATGGCTCTTTCCTGCTCCTCATCTGGCACGACATCGCCCTCGACGACACGAGCAAGAAACCGTGGCGTCGAGTCCCACTCGCTCCGCCCATGCCCGCGACGCTCAAGCTTACCAAGGCCGTGAAGCGCGCCGAGGTTTTCATCCCGAATGACGGTGATGAAGTGGTGCAGACCTTTACCAATACCGACACGCTGTCCCTCGCCGTTCCCGATCGCGTAATGGTGGTGCGGCTGATCTTTTAAGTGCGCCACGTCTGCTTTCAGCCCCACCGCGGGCGTTTGGGCAAGGAGCCGGGAAGAGCTTGGCAACAAACGCCCCAGGTGGAAGTGTCGTCGTCCCCATCAACGTGTTCGTTTCGCGCGTCTTCCTACGGTTCGTTCGGTAATTGCGCGCACCGCGGGGTGGTCCACGCGGCGCTCGGCGGTGATGGCGTAGAACTGCATCGTGCATTTTGTCGTCCTCCCCAAGACCTCGAAGCCGTAGCGCTCCACCGCCTCCGCGGCGGCCACGGTTGGGACGTGGAGGAAGCCTAGCCCTTCAGTCGCAACGATCTTCGCCAGCGCGCCGTCCTCAAACTCTCCGACGATGCGTGGCTCGAGGCCTTCGCTACGAAACCATTTTTCCAAGTCGCGTCGGAGGGTGGTGTTGTGGGTGCCGAGTAGGGCGGGGGCTTGGTGGAGGTTGCGGGGAAAGCGGCCTTTTAGGGTGCGGGCCAGTGCCGGCGCCGCGCAGAAGGTAATGCCGCTGGTGCCGAGCGGGTGGTTGAAAGTTTTGAGCTTGAGGCCCGGCGAGGCGGGTTCATCGGCAAGCACCACATCGACGCGATGGGTGGCGAGCTGGGCGAGCAGGTCGTTCAGTTTGCCCTCGTGACAGGTGACTTGGATCGGCGGCTGGTGGGTGAAGATGGGCCGCAAAATGTCAAAGCTCGTGAGCTTTGGGAAAGAATCGACGATGCCGACTTGTAGGCGCAGTGAACGCACCCCGGGGAAATGCTTGCGTGCGCTGAGCAACTCCCGGCCGAGGCCGAAGATCTCCTCGGCGTAGCCCATGATAAGATCGCCGAACTCGGTCAGCACCAGCGAACGGGCATTCAGCCGGAAGAGGTCTTCGCCCAGCGCGGATTCCAGAAGCTGAATCTGCGCGCAGATGGAAGACTGCGAGATGCGCAGCTTCTCCGCAGCCCGGCGCAGGCCGCCTTCCTTCGCGACGGTGTAGAAGTAGCGCAGGTGGTGATAGTTCAGCCATTCGGGCGGGGATGATGTTTCCATTAATACGAAGCGTATCTGCGACTTTACGTATTATGCAAAGCGGGAAACGACTGGGAGGCTGAGCCACAACCATGAAACTCCACATCAAGCATCTCCATCAGGCGGTCGAGGAGTTGCACGACAAAAGCGATGATCTCCAGGAACCAGCCGCGCCTCGGCCAGGTGCCAGCCCCAGCTCCCGCCCGTGAGGGAATCTCCTCAAATTCTTCTTCCCAATGACTGACACACTCTGGCTCTGGATCGGATTTAACTGCTTCGTCCTCGTGATGCTCGCGCTGGATCTCGGCGTCTTTCACAAGCATGCGCACATCGTCTCGTTCCGTGAAGCGCTCAGCTGGACCGCCGTTTGGGTCACGCTCGCGGCGCTCTTCAATCTTGGCGTGTGGTACTACGCAGGAGCGCAGAAGGCGCTGGAGTTCACCACCGGCTACATCATCGAGTATTCGCTGAGCGTGGATAACATCTTCGTTTTCGCGATGCTGTTTTCCTATTTCGCCGTGCCTCCGGTCTATCAGCACCGCGTGCTTTTCTGGGGTATTCTCGGCGCACTCGTTTTGCGGGCGATCATGATCGCGGCGGGCACCGTGCTGATCACGAAGTTCGGGTGGATCATCTACATTTTCGGTGCGTTTCTCATCCTTACGGGGATCAAGATGATCGTGAAGCGCGAGGAGGAAATTCATCCCGAGCGCAATCCGGTGGTCCGGTGGTTCAAGAAGCTCATGCCGGTGACCACCGACTACCGGGGTGATCGCTTCTTTGTCCGCGAGAATGGTGTGCGGATGGCAACGCCGCTCTTCGTTGTGCTTCTGCTCGTTGAGATCTCCGACCTTATCTTCGCGGTGGACAGCATCCCCGCGATCTTCGCTGTCACGCGCGATCCGTTCATCGTCTATACATCGAACGTCTTTGCCATCCTCGGCCTGCGCTCGCTCTACTTCGCGCTCGCGGGGGTGATCGACAAATTCCACTACCTGAAGATCGGCCTCGGCGTCGTCCTCACTTTTGTCGGCGGGAAGATGCTGCTTGGTCACACCGCCTACAAGATCGATACCCTTGTGTCGCTGGGTGTGATCATCGCGGTGCTCGCCGGCGCGGTCCTCTCTTCGCTGCTCTGGCCGAAAAAGGAGGTCGTGAAGAATGCACCGCTTCCCGAGCCGTCGGCGCCGCAACCGTGACGAGCCGGTCGTGCAAAGTGAGAGTTTGAGGATGAGTGTGGGGGGTGTTGGAGAAATCCGGGTGGAGCACTCGACCCGAGTGCTGCTTTCGGCGGCTCGCCGATAGCAGCGGGGTGCACTGCGCCCGGGGGCGAGCACGCGTCCATCGGTGGGGCGGGCGAGTCGCCCACCCCAGCACTCGGGTCGAGTGCTCCACCCGAAAAGTCCGCCTCCGCCGCCCTTCGCTTCATGGCCGCGGGGAAGAAGGAGGCGGTCAGTCGGTGCTGGCGAGGTCTTCGTCCATTTGGGTGACGCGGACGACTTCTTCGATGGTCGTTTTTCCCTGGAGGACGCGGCGCCAGCCGTCGGTGCGGAGGGTATCCATACCGTCAGTAATGGCGCGGGCTTTCATGGCGGTGCCGGTTTCCTTGCGAATGACCATGCGGCGAAGGCCCTCGGTGACGACGCAGATCTCGTAGATGGCCATGCGGCCGCGGTAGCCGGTTTGGCGGCAGTGTTCGCAGCCGGCACCCTTGTAGAATTTGAAATCCTTCGGGATGGGCGCGCCGATTTCGAGGAGGTACTCGACCGGGTAGCTGGTGTCGGTTTTGCAATCCGGGCAGATGGTGCGAACGAGGCGCTGGGCGAGGAAGCAGCGGACGACGCTGGCCAGGAGGAAAGGCTCGATGCCCATGTCGAGCAGACGGGTGATGCCGGAGACGGCGTCGTTCGTGTGCAGGGTGGAAAAGACGAGGTGGCCGGTCATGGCGGCGCGGATGGAGATTTCGCTCGTCTCGAAGTCGCGGATCTCGCCGACCATGACGATATTCGGGTCCTGGCGGAGGATGGCGCGGAGGCCGTTGGCGAAGGTGAGGCCGATCTCGCTTTTCACATCGATCTGGGAGACGCCGGGCAGTCGGTATTCGACCGGTTCCTCGATGGTGATGATGCGGCGGGTGACGGCGTTGATGGAGGTGAGGAAGCTGTAGAGCGTGGTGCTTTTCCCCGAACCGGTGGGGCCGGTGACGAGGATGATGCCGTTCGGCTGGGTGAGGAGCGCCTTGACCGTGGCAATCTGCTTTTCGCTCATGTCCAGCCGGTCGAGGCCGAAGCTGAGGGTCTCGCTGCGGGAAAGCAGGCGGAGGGAAATGGATTCGCCGTTGACCGTCGGGATGGTGGAAACGCGGACGTCGATCGCACCGGCGCCGGTGGTGAGATTGATGCGGCCATCCTGCGGGAGGCGGCGCTCGGCGATGTCCATGTGGGCCATCACTTTCAGGCGCGAGATGATGGCGCTCTGGAGGACGCGGAGCTGCGGGGGGACGGCGACTTCGTGGAGGATGCCGTCGATGCGGTAGCGAATACGCAGATCGCTTTCCAGCGGCTCGACGTGGATGTCGGTGGCGCGCTCGACGATGGCTTCGCGGATGATCTGGTTGACGAATTTTACGACGCTGGCCTCGGGGTCGTCGCCGGTGATGTCCTGGGCTTTGTCGTGGGCGTCGCCGTCGTAGGTGCGGGTGGAGGCGAGGATTTCGTCGAAGGTTTCCGCGCCGACGCCATACACGGCTTTGATCGTGCGGAGCAGGGGACCGCGCGGGACGATGACCCAGTCCAGTTTTTTGCCGGGAAGCTGCTGGGCGGCGAGGCGGCGGGCGACGGCGTTGAAGACATCGTAAGTCCCGAGTCGCACGGAAGTCTCGGTGCTGGCGAGGGGGAGGATGTGGTGCTTGAAGACGAACCGGGAGGGGAGGAGCTGGAGGGAGGCGCGCTCGACTTTGGCGACCTCGATGGTTTCGCACGGGCTTTTGAAAAGGCGGGCGAGTTCCGCGGCGAGCTTGTGTTCATCGACCTTGCCGGAGTTCAGCACCTCCGCAGTCCAACTCACGCCCGGAGGGGGCTGGAGGGCGGCGAGGGTGGTTGCTTCGTCCGCGGCGACGCCACAGGCGACGAGGAGATCGATGAGGACTTTGCGCGAAGTCATCCGGACGGAGGGGGAGCTACTTCAGCGAAGCCGACTTATCGCGCAACGGGATGGCGGCGGATTTGCGGAGCATCGGCTCGGGCGCGGACTTCTTCTTTTTCACCTCAGGGTAAATGGTCGATTCCAGATCGGGCTGGATGTTCATGAACTCCATCTCGCGTTCCCGAAGTTTGATCGCGTCGGGCGGAGCCCAGGTCACGACAGGGCGGATGAGAATGACGAGTTCGTTGCGGGTTTTCTCCTTCGTCGTGGTGCTGAAAAGGTAGCCGATGAGCGGGATGCTGCTGAGGATGGGGATGCCATTGCGCGCGCGGCTCTGGCTGGTTTTGATGAGGCCACCGAGGACGAGGGTGGCGTCGTTGGGCACGGTCACCGAAGTGCGGACGTAGCGGGTGGCGATGGTGGGGATGGCGTTATTGTCGATGATCGTTGAGCCGGAGACCTCGTTGTTGCTCTGGAGAATATCGAGCGACACTTCCTTGTCGGAATTAATGAGTGGAACAACTTCGAGCTTGAGTGCGACCTGCTTGAATTGAATCTGGGTTTGCTGAGAAAGGTTGCCGTTGACGTTGCCGCTGGCCCCGGAGCTGATGGTGCTCGTCGGCACGGCGATCTCCTGGCCGGAGGTAATGATGGCCTTCTTGTTGTTGCGGGTGAAAACGCTCGGCCGGTTGATCACGTGAAAGCGTCCGGTATTTTCCAGGGCGGTGACAATGGCGGTCATGGAATTGCCCGCGGTGAAAAAGCCGGTTAGTCCCGAGCCGCCGGCGGTCGCAATTTGCTTAACGACGCCTTGTCGCAGCAGTGCATTGATATCGAGTACGGGTTGGTTGCTGCCGTTGACGCTGACGAGATTCGTAGAAGTTTGGCCGACGGTGGTGCCAGTCGTAGTGGTGGTCGTGGTGGTGCCGGTGCCGGTGCCGGTCGTGGTGCCCCCGGTGGTGGTCGTGCCAGTGCCCGGATTGACGACGATGGGGCTGATGCCGAGGCCGGCGCTGCGGATGATGTAATCGACGCCGAACTGTTCCCGCTGATTTAGGTTCAGCTCGCCGATGACGGCGTGGAGCATGACTTGTGGGATGCGCCGGTCGAGTTGGTCGAGGAGTTTGAAAACCTTTGCGCGAATGTCGGCGTTACCGACAACGATGATGGCGTTGGCGTTCTTGTCGGCGATCAGTTTGCTCGTGCCCACGATGCGGGCCTCGGGCTTGGCATCGACGAGATCGATCTGTAGTTCCTCGGAAGTATTGATTGCGCTTCCGCCCGTGCTGTTGCCCCCGCCGTTGCTGCCAAAAAGGCTGCTGCCACCGCCTCCGCTGGCCGCGCCGCCGCCCGCGCCCTGCCGATTTCCGCCCGCCCCGCCCTCGCCGACTTTCTCCACCTTCACGCCAGTGTCGGCGATTGATTGTGCTACGACATCAAGGATATCGCCCGCGAAGATAAATTTGAGCGGGCGGCTGACCGGCTCGCCAAACTGCACGCTCGTGTCGAACTCGCGGATGAGTTTCGTGATGAATTCCAGTCCCTTCTTTCGCGCGATGACGTGGATGCGGTTCGTCCGCACGTCGGCGGTAAGCTTGATTTTTCCGACGACGATCGAATCCTCTGACAGCGCGTCGCCGCGAATTTCGACGGAATCCGGCGCCGTAGCGACCGCAGTCGCGCCGGGCGGCAGCGGGGTTCCGTCGGGCGTCGTGGTGACGGGCCGCGGGACCTGCGCGCCGCGTGGGGCGGCGCCGCCGGCCGGCCCAGTGGCGGCATCCTTTTGAAAGATGGTGACGAGTTTTTCGAGCACGTCTTTGGCATCCGCGCGCTCGAGGACGACAAACTCGCTGAACACATCTGCGGGACGCACATCGACAACGCGGATGATGCGGAGCAGGCCCCGGATGACCGCGGTGTTGTCGGTGATGAGGATAGCCTGCGACTTGGGCAGCGCAGTCATGCCGTTGATTAGGCCCGGTGGCTGATAGTTCACGAGATGTTGCTGAAGCTCAATGGGGTCGGCGTATTCCAGCCGCGCCATGAAGGTGATGACCTGTTCGCCGTCAGGGATTAGGGCTTCGTCGGAAATGATCGGGATGCCGGCAGGGCGCGGACTTTTGCCGATGATGACTTTCACAATGTCGCTGCGTTCGGCTGGAACCAGAATAACACCATTCAGGATGAGACTGGTTTCGATGATGCGTATGGCTTCCTCCTTGGTTACTTCCCCATTGACGTTAATGGGGATGGCGATTCCCCCAGCTGCGGCTTGGGCATCATAGACCAGGCGCTTCTTCGTCAGGCGCTCGTAGAAATCCAGAACGGCTTTGAGTTCGGTGAGTTGGAGCCGCACCATATCGGTGCGCGGCGTGACGACAGGCGAGGGCACCGCCGGAGCAGGGATGGGCGCCGGCGCGGGAATCGGTGCGTTTTGCGCAACGGCCGCAACAGCGAGGAGTAGAGAGAGGACGGGGGTGATTCGCAACACGCGGCTTCACTACCAGCGCAGAGAAGCACGGTCAACCGTGGCGGACGCCGGGTGACTTCGGCGAAATTGGGCGTTTTTCCCGGCAGCGGTCGGTGCTAGCTTGCGCCGCGATGTCCCGCCGCGCCGGCTTCACCCTCCTCGAAATCTGTCTCGCTCTCTTCATCGGCTTGATGCTGATCACGATTGCGGTGCCCGGCATTTCCGCGGTGCTCGCCGAGCAGCGCATGAAAGCGTCCTTCGATGAGTTCGATCAATTCGTCCGCTCAGCCCGCGAGAAAAGCATCACCGAGCGGCGGCCTTACGCGATGGTCTGGGACGATAAAGGCATCGCGCTGCTCCCGATGGAGAAACGCGACACGGACGATCCCGAAGTCGGGCCGGATCGTTTTGATTTTGAGGAAGGCGAGACTTTCACCCTCGAACGCCCCTCGGCCCTGGTGAAGAAGCCGGCCAGCGAATGGGTGTTCTGGCGGAGCGGTTTGTGCGAACAGGCCGTGGTGACGTTCACGGGCGAGGCCGGAAATTGGAGCGTGCGCTACGACCCGCTGACGGTGCGGCCGACCTTCCTCGATTCGGAGGTGAAATGAAGATCGCGCGCTACTTTTCGCAAAGCCCAAGCCGGAGGCGGAGGCGGAGCGGCTTTATGCTTCTGGAGGCGATGCTGGCCGTGACCATCTTTGCGCTTGGTGTCATCGCCCTCGGGCGCTGTGTGAGCTACTGCGTAGCGGCGGAGCGGCTCAAGGAGGAGAGTGTGCTCGCGCGCCGCTTGCTGGAAAATCGCTGGGCGGAAATCGAGGCTGGTGCTGTCGCTCCGCCGAAAGAAACCACCGAGGAGTTTGATGAGACGAGCCCTTTTCACGCGCTAAAGCTGCGGATCACGAGCGTGCCGATCGAGCGGAAAAACGAGAAGGAAGAGAAGGTCGAAGGGATCTTCGGGGTAACCCTGACCGCGACCTGGCAGAGCGACGGCGAGGAGCAGTCGAAAGAGCTGATGTTTTATGTCTATCCGCGCCCGCGCCAATAGCCGCCGCTCCTTCACGCTGCTGGAGGTGATGATCGCCACGATGATCGTCGGCCTGCTCTCGTTTTCGGTGTATCGCTTCGTGGCCTCGAATCTTCGCGCGATGCAACTGACCACGGAAATGCACGACGAGCGGGAGTCCGTGCAGGCGGTTATCCGTTTTTTGCAAGCGCAGCTCGCCGACCTGCCGCGACGCGAGAACGGTGCGCTCCTGGGCAGTCCGCTGAAGCTCAAGAATCTGCCGAGCGATGAGCTCATCTGGAGAACCACGGCTGGCCAGGGCGTGCTCACCGCCTCCGCGCCGGGGCAGTATCGCGTGACCATGACGGTGCAGCCGGTGGAGAGCACGTCGAACGAGTTGGAACTGGGCTTGCGTCGCGAGCCCGTGACCGATGAAGCCCGGGCAAACGCCGATTTTTTCTCCCGCGGCACCGGCGCCAACAAATACAACTGGGTGCCGCTCATCCGCCCGATGGCCGCTTTTGAGGTCCGCTACTTTGACCTGCGCCTGAACGCCTGGCTGGATCGCTGGACCGACCAGTCCGCGCGCCCGCAACTCGTCCGCGTGCGGTTGTGGAAAAACGCGGACGAACCACCGGTCGAGGCCGTGCTCCCCGTGCCGTCCGCTAGCATGCAGCAGCCATGAAGCGGGGCACTTCTTCCACCGAAGCCGCGGCGCTCCTCCTCGTGATGTGGGCGCTCGTCGTCCTCACCGCGTCGGTCTTCACCTGGGCGGTGATGATCCAGGGCGAACTCCAGCTTCACTCGGAGGCGAACCGCGATGTCGAGGCACGCGCGATGGCTCACTCCGGGCTGGCGCTGGCGCTGCACCCGTTGGTCACGCAGAAGACCCCGCTGCTCGAGGAAGAGGTCGCGCCCGATTTGGGTTACAAAGTGCGCATCGTCAGCGAAGGCGGCCGGCTAAATATCAACTGGCTGCTCCGCGGTGAAGAGCCCCGCAAGTTGACCATCCTCAAGCAATGGCTGGAACGCCGCGGCCTCGAGTTTCAGGATCGCGAGGTGCTCGTCGATTCGCTGCTCGATTACGTGGATGGCGACGATGTCCATCGACTGAACGGCGTCGAGGATTCCGGCGACTACAAGCCAGCCAACCGCGAGCTGACCAGCGTCGATGAAATCGCCCTATGCGCGAATACCGCCCCGCTTACTTCGCAGCCCGGCTGGAAGGACGAACTGACCGTCGATAGTCAGGGCCCGATCGACCTTATTGCCGCCTCCCAGGACACGCTGCGTCTGCTCCCCGGCATCGGCGAAACGCGCATCGCTGCTTTCATCACCTACCGGCAGGGCAAGGACGGGATCGATGGCACCATCGACGACCCGGAATTCAAGAGCCTCAAAGACATCCAGAGTTTCCTCGGGCTGAGCGATGCGCAGTTCAAGGAGATCGGCGGGCTCGTCGCGCAAAAGGATCCGACCATGCACATCATCAGCGAAGGGCGCGCCGGAAATGCCTATCGACAACTCGAAGTCGTTGTCCGAAAAGCAGCGGGCAATCCCCAAATCCTGTCCTGGAAAGAATGAAGAAACCGTCCGCCGACCGCGCGCTCCTCACTCCCGACGCTGAAGGCTGGCGGCTGACGCGCAACGGTCTGGCCGCGCAGAAGATCGCCACGCTCGGTGAAGCTGCCGCAGCGCTGCCGCTCGGGACGCATCTCCACCTTGCGCTGCCCTGCCAGGCCGTGCTGCTCGAGCGCATGACGCTGCCCTCCACGGATCGCGCGGAGCTGGCCGGCATGGTGCAGCTCCAGCTCGAAAAAACGCTGCCGTTTTCCATCGAGGACGTGTCCTCGGATTTCGTGGTCGTCGAAAGCGGCGAGAATGAATCCACCCTCGTCTCTGCCGCCGCGCAGAATACGCAGCTTGATACGCTCTGCCGCCCGCTTCGTGCCGGTGGCCGGTTACCGGAAAAGATCACGCCCTTCGCCATGCACGTCGCTGCGGCTTGCCCGGCGAACGAAACTGTGCTCGCCGTTTATCCCGAGCAAGGGCAACTCGTTGTGGCCATTTGCGAAAAAAGCCGCCTCGCCTGGACGCACATTCTGCCCGTGCCAGACGAGGCTCAGCTACGTGACGAACTGCCGCAGATGCTGCTCGGCGCGGAGATGGAAGGCGTGCCGACCAACTTCACGCGGGTTCGGCTCGCCGAGGAAAGCGCCGCGCTCGCCGCGCCGTTGCGCGAGTATTTCGAAGTGCCGGTCGAGCTGGTTTCCTTCGAGGGCCAGCTTCCCGAGCCCGCTTTCAATCTGGTGCCGGCCGCGTGGCACGCCGATGTCGCCCGGGCCGGGCGCGCGACGCAGTGGCGGCAGCGAATCATCGGCGCGGCGATCATTTACGTCCTCGCCATCGTTGCCGCCTTTGCCTATCTGGCGTGGCTGAAGGCGCAGGCGCGGAAAGTTTCCGTGCAGTACGCCGCGGCCCAACCCGTCCTCCAGTTCGTGCAAAGCCGGCAGGCCCGCTGGCGCACCCTCGCGCCGGCTATCGATCCCAGCCGCTATCCGGTCGAGGTGCTTTTTCAAGCCAGCAAAAATCTTCCCCCTGGTGAGGTGCGCATTACCGAATTCGACCTCAAGGCCGCGCAGTGGCAGATCGTCGGCGAAGCGCCCTCGGCCAATCTCGTGGCGGACTTCGTCACGAAACTGAAGGAGGAGAAGGAGCTGAGCGCCTTCTCCATCGAGTTTAAGATTGGGCAATTGCTGCCCAACGATCATGCGCCCTTCACCGTGTGGGGGAAGCTATGAGCCGCCAGCTTTCCACCCGGGAGCGGAACCTCTCCATCGCCGTCGGCAGCATCGCCTTCGTCCTCGTGACCTTTTTCGTGTTCGAATACTTCACGAAAAACAAGGCGCGCCTGCAGGCCGACCTCGTCACGAAGACGCGCCAGCTCAAAACCATGCAGAGCCTCGACGCGGAAAAGGCGCTCTGGGTCCAGCGCGACGCCTGGTTGCTGGAGAAACAGCCCAAGCTGGCCAATGCGGATAGCGCCGGGCCGCAGTTGCTCAACGAGGTCAAAGAACTGGCGAAAAAGCATACCGTCCTCATCGACAGTTCGAAGTTCTCACCGACCGGAGTTCGAAAAACAGAGACGCCTTACATCCCCATCGGCATCGAGGTCGAAACCAAGAGCACCTGGCGCGCTCTCATCGCCTTTCTCAGCGAACTGCAAACCCCCGAACAGTTCGTGGTCCTCGATTCCGCCAACCTCAAGATCGACGCGGCCGACGCCACCCAAATGCGCGGCAAATTCAAGATCGCTCGCTGGTACGCACCGAAATAGGTGCGCACTCCACGCGGCTGTAGGAAGAGCTGCCAGCTTCCCCTACAGCGGCGAGTCCACACGCAGCACGCCGTCGGTCAGAATCTTCGCCCGCAACCCGCCCAGCCCGGCGAGGCGAGCTTCGGTGCCGGGATGAAAGGCGGTGTCCATCCAGTGGCAAGGGGTGCAGTGGCCGGTGCCGAGGAAACGGACCCCCTGCACTTCAAACTCCTGGCCGTAAAGGCTCGGCAGCGCCACGCCCGCGCTGATGACATTACGTCGAAAGACCGACGGCTCGCGGTCCGACACACTGAATTCCGCGCAGAGCGCGTCGTAGGTTTCCTGAGCGAAAAAGGTGATCTGGCCCACGTAGTCCGATTTGAAATCCAGGAAGCGGTCACCCACGATGCCGCGTCCGGCGCGGCAGTGGATTTCCTCGCAAGCGATGATCGGATGCTCGCTCGCGGGCCGCTCGTGATGCCCAAAAAAATTGTGTCCGGGCGAAATGTAGAGGTGCTGGATGCGAAGGGACGATGTGGCGATCACGGCGGCAATCTAGCGGGCGAATCCAACAACGCTCAAACGCTTTCCGCGCGGGCGGACAGCGCCTACGCTTTGCCGCCGAAGCTCACGTAGTCATCGAGATCGAGCACGTCCGCCCACGTGGCGATGTCCTCGCGTTTCGACCCGGCCTGCTCGTGGAGGCCGTTGAAAAACGTGCGCGTTTCCACGTCCGTGGGCACGGCCGTGTCGCGCCACGCCGACCACTGCGCGATCTCCCAGGGCGTGCGCTTGATGGCGGCGTGGGCTTCGATCCACTCAAGGATTTCGCCGTCGCCTTTGCCGGTGGCCAGCTCGGCTTTCAGGGCTTCGGTGTCGATGCCGACAAAGCGGACGAAATTTTGATCCAGCGGACAGGCGAAGTGGTAGTCGCCGTTTTTGCCAATGAGTTCGGCGCGGCCTTTATCCAGCATGCGCGGGAGTAGGGCGTAATTGCCGAGGCGGGCGCGCGCGCTGCGCGGCGGACGTTGGGTGAGGTCAGTGACAGGAATGTTCATGATCAGTCGGGGTCTGGATTAGATCGCCGTGAAAGCACCATCGACGGGCAGGGCGACGCCGGTGGTAAAGCTCGCGCCGGGCGAGCAGAGAAAGAGCACGGCGGCGGAGATTTCCTCCACTTTGCCGAAGCGGCCGATGGGGTGCTTGGACAGCAGGAAGTCATGCGAGTTGGTGTCGCCGCGAGCGGAGGCGTTGATGTCCGTCTCCACGACCGCCGGGCAGACCGCGTTCACCCGCACGCCTTGCGCGGAGAACTCGACCGCCGCGGTTTTCGTCAGGCCGATGACGGCAAACTTGCTCGCGTTATAGACCGCCGCGCCCGGAATGACGCTGAGGCCCAGCGCGGACGCGTTGTTCACGATCGATCCGCCGCCGCTGCTCAGCATCGCCGGGATCTGGTACTTCATGCCGTAGAGCACGCCCGCGACGTTGATGCCGAACGTCTTTTCGTAGAGTTGGGAAGTGGCAGTCGTCACCGGACCGATGTCGGCGTAGATCCCCGCATTGTTAAACGCGAAGTCGAGGCGGCCATAAGCCGCCAGAGTTTTCTCCACGAGGTTCTTCGCGTCCGCTTCGACCGACACGTCGGTTTTTACGAACAGCGCTTCACCGCCCGCGCTTTTGATCGCCGCCACGACTTCGGCTCCTTCGGCCTCCCGCCGTCCGGCGACGACGACTTTCGCGCCGTCACGGGCGAAGGCGAGGGCGGTGTCCCGGCCGATGCCAGATGTCGCCCCGGTGACGATGGCGACTTTGTTTTGGAATGGATAACTCATGGTGAGGTGGATGCGGTGGTTGGTGGCTTAGATGTGGATCACGAGTTCGTCGGCGGGGAAACGGACTTTCGGAGCGACCGCGTATTTGTCGTCCGCGGCGCGATAGCCGGCGGCGCAGGCGACCACAGTGCGGTAGCCCTTCGGTGCCAGGCCGAGGATGTCGTCGTAGGCCACTGGGTCGATGCCTTCCATGGGGCAGGTATCGATGCCCACGAGCGCGGCTGCGGTCATGAAATTGCCCAGCGCGATGTACGCCTGGCGCGTGGCCCATTCAAACTGCTGCTGGCTCCGCGGCCCCTGCACGATGTCGCCGACGAGCATCTTTTTGAAAAAGTCGAGCGAC
>JANMTP010000009.1:0-165656 GCA_031390545.1 Chthoniobacter sp.
CCCACGCCACGGGAGAAACCGCCCCTCTCGCGGGAGCGCTCCCCGGGGAGATTGGGGACGCGCAGGAGCGCGTCCCTCCGGGGGGGGGCGCGCGGGAGCGCGGGGGGGCGGGCGCGGCGATCTTGCGTGTCGAAGCGCTCACCGTGGCCGATGCGCGCACTGGGCGGCTCCGACTCCACGACCTTAGCTTCACCCTCGCTCCCGGCGAAGTCCTCGGCATCGGCGGGCTGATGGGCGCGGGACGGACCGAGCTGCTTATGCACCTCTTCGGCGCGTGGGGCGAGCGGCGGGGCGGCCGCGTGTGGCTGAGTGGCGAGGAAATCCCGGGCGGCCTCACCCCCGCCGAGATCCTCCCCCGCGGCCTCGCCCTTGTTTCCGAAGATCGCCGGCGTTACGGCCTCCACCTCCCTCAGCCCATCGCTTTCAACCTCTCCCTCAGCTCCCTCCGCCAGCTCACCCACGCCGGACTCCTCAGCCGCGGCGCCGAAAACACCGCCAACTGGGCGCAATTCCGCTCTCTCCAGGTCAAAGCCCCCGGCCTTGAGACCCCCGTAGGCAAGCTTTCCGGCGGCAACCAACAAAAAGTCGTCCTCGGCAAAGCCCTCATGACCGGCCCCCGCGTCATCCTCCTCGACGAACCGACCCGCGGCATCGACGTCGGCGCCAAACAGGAAATCTACGAGCTCATCAACCAGCTCACCGACGCGGGGAAAGCCGTCGTCCTCGTCTCCAGCGAGCTCCCCGAGCTGCTCGGCATGAGCGACCGCATCCTTATGCTCCACGAAGGCCGACTCGGCGGCGAATTCCTCCGCACCGAAGCCACCCCCGAGCTCCTCCTTGCCGCCGCCCTCGGCCAACAGGTAAAACCGGCTCCCTCCCGCGCTTAGAGGCTGTCTAAAAATTGGTTCACGCAAAGGCGCAAAGGCGCAAAGCCCAGGAAGTCAGGCTCTGAAACTTTGCGTCTTTGCGCCTTTGCGTGAACTCTTCTTTGACTTTTAGGCAGTCTCTTAGCCACCCATGTATTTGCCGTCCCCGACCCTCCGGGAGCGCTGAATACACGTGTGTTCGCCATTCCCAACCCTCCGGGATGGTAAGGAAGGTTTCGACCGACCCACCAGGCACGAAAAAACCGCGCCTCGTATGCCGAAGCGCGGCCTTCTCTGGGTCGCGAGGGGATCGCGAGATTTGTTGGTCGGCCTAGCTCTGGAGCTTGACCGGAATGCCGCGGGCCATGGCGTCGTGCTCTTCCTGGGAGCAGGCGGCGTTGAGCGGGACGTTAGTCGTCTTGTCGGTGCCGCCGACGAGGCCCTGCTGGAGGAGGTATTGCTCGAGTTCCTCGCCGGAGATGTCGGCGACCATGGTGCCGTTCACTTCCACGCAAGGGCTGAGCGGCTGCCCGCTCTTCTGCTCCATCTCCCAGCGGAACGCCGGGTTCTGGATGATGTCTTTCTCGGTGTAAGCGAGGTCGTACTTCTTGAGCACGGCGCGGACGCCATTGCTCCAGCCACATTGGGTTTTGACGTAAGCGGTGATTTCAGGTGCGGGCATAGGATTTGGAGTTGGTGTGAAAGGGAAGATCGCGCGGCCTCCGGCAAATGCCAGAGGCCGCGCGGGCGGTTACTTCTTCTTCGAGTCGCCGGGGCGGTATTCCTCGGCGGCGGCGGCGAAGGCTTGCTCGAGGCCGACCATGTCTTCGCCCGGTTTGAGGGAGTCGAAGGCGGCGGCTTCGCGCTGGAGGTCTTCGGCGCTGTAGTTCGCGGCTTTCAGCGAGAGGCCGATGCGGCGCTCGGCCTTATCGACTTTGATGACGCGGGCTTCGATCTCCTGACCGATCTTGAGATGGTCTTTGATCTTATCCACGCGGTCTTCGCTGATCTGCGAGATGTGCACGAGGCCGTCGATGTCACCATCGAGCGCGATGAAGGCGCCGAAGGTGGTGATCTTCGAGACCTGGCCTTTGACGAGGTCGCCGATCTTGTATTTCGCTTCGATCTCTTTCCACGGATCGCCTTCGAGCTGTTTCATGCCGAGGGAGATGCGCTGGTTCTGTTTGTCGATGTCGATGACGACGGCTTCGAGTTCGTCGCCCTTTTTCACCATCTCGGACGGGTGGTTGATCTTGCGCGTCCACGACATGTCGGAGACGTGGATCATGCCGTCGATGCCTTCTTCCAGTTCCACGAACGCACCGTAGGCGGTGAGGTTGCGGACGGTGCCCTTGACTTGGCGGCCGATCTGGTAGCGGTGTTCGATGGCGTCCCAAGGATTGGGCTCGAGCTGGCGCACGCCGAGGGAGATTTTTTGCTCCTCTTTGTTGATGCCGAGGACGACAGCTTCGATGTCCTGGCCGACGGCGAGCACGTCCGAGGGACGGGTGATGCGCTTGGTCCAGGAGAGTTCGGAGACATGGACGAGACCTTCGACGCCTTCTTCGATCTGCACGAAGGCGCCATAAGGAACGAGGTTCGTGACCTTGCCTTTGACGTGGGTGCCGATGGGGAAGCGGTTTTCGGTTTCTTCCCAAGGATTCTTCTGGGTCTGCTTGAGGCCGAGGGAAACGCGCTCCTTTTCCTTGTTGATGTCGAGCACCTGCACGTCGAGCTCCTGGCCGACTTTGACCATTTCGCTCGGGTGGCCGAGGCGGCCCCAGCTCATGTCGGTGATGTGGAGGAGGCCGTCCATGCCGTCGAGGTCGATGAATGCGCCGAAGTCGGTGAGGTTTTTGACCACGCCCTTGACGGTGCTGCCGATCTTGATGGTGTCGAGGAAGCGCTGGCGCTTCTCGCTACGCTCCTGCTCGATGAGTTCGCGGCGCGAAAGGACGACGTTTTTACGGTCGTCGTTGATCTTGACGATCTTGAAGTCGTAGGTGTTGCCGACGAACTGCTGGAGATCTTTCGGGGGGACGATGTCGATCTGCGAGCCGGGGAGAAACGCCTCGACGCCGATGTTGACGATGAGGCCGCCTTTGACGACGGACTTGACCTTGCCCTTGATGAGGCCGTCGCCATGGAAGACGGCGACGATTTTTTCCCAGTTCTGGCGATAGGCGGCCTTCTCTTTGGAGAGAATGACCATGCCTTCGTCATTTTCGAGGCGGCAAAGGAGGACTTCGACTTCGTCGCCGACTTGGAGGTCGTCGATGTCGTCGAACTCGCTCATGGGGATGACGCCTTCGGATTTGTAGCCGATATCGACCAGGACTTCGCGATTGCGGAGTTCCAGAATGCGGCCCTTGACGATGCTGCCCTCTTTAAAGTCGCGAAGAGATTTCGCGATCAGTTCCTGCATTTGAATCATTGATGTGCTCATAACGTTCCTCGGGTTTCCGATTGGTCTTTCCGTCCGGGCAGCTCACATGAGTCGCCAGTGTCGGGAGAAAGAGGGGCGGAAGCTAGACGAGGAAAGCACGCTGGCAAGCAGAATTTGCCGGGCGATGACTTTTGCGGCGTCGCGACTGTGCGACGCGATTTTTACCGGCCGATTATTGGCGTTGGAAGGCGAGGCGGACGATGAGCAGCAAGTCCGCGACGCGCGTCTGGATGGGACGGTAGCTGACGCGGTGTTCGCGGATGTAACGGGGGGCAAATTCGACGACGCCATGGACGAAAAGCAGCAGGGTTGCGTAGAGCAACGGGAAGCTGAGAATCATCAGGACGGGTGAGTTTAGCCAGTTTTGCATCATAAGTTTCCACGTTGAGCAGGTAGGGTGCCCGCCTTGCTAAGGCGTTGATTTGGAGAATTCCTGCGTCTGCGACAAGCCTAAAAATGAGTTATTTGCGCAGTGGAGGTGTGCAAAACGCGCCAGTTCGCGGCTTAGTGTCCGGCTTTCGCCAGTGCCGCGGCGCGGGTGTATTGCTGACGAAAGTGATCGGCGAGTTCCTTGGCGAGTTGCACTTCGCTGATCTTGTCGCCGGCCAGCGCTTCGCGCATGCGCCCGCTGGCGGTAGCGTAGTCCACGGCGTCCACGTTCTCAAAAACGGCCATCGCCTCCCGTGGAAAGTCCGCGGCGATGAGCGCCTGCCAGGCGGCGGTGAGTTCGTCGTGCGTGTCGATGCACATGACGCGAAAGGTGAAGGCAATGGAGCGGAAAAGCGCACCCGTCCACGGCTCACGGTAGGTGAAGGTCTTGGCGAGTTCGTAGGGATTGATCTCGGGATCGGAGCGCAGCGGGGCAAACTCCGGCGCGTAAAGCGCGGGCAGCACGGGCAACCGGCGCAGGGCGTAGCGGTGCGGCCCTCCGAGTGTGCCGACCTTCCAGTTCCACAGCTTCTGGGCCTCGGGCGAAAGGACGTAGGCGATGAACTCGCGAGCGACTTCGGCATTTGGTGCGCCTCGGAAAAGCGCGATGGGATCGACCCCGACCGAAGTGCCGCCGGCCGCGCTAACGTATTGCAACCGCGAGGTCCCGTCGGGCCGGCGCACGGCTTCGCTTTGGAAGCGGCCGTAGAAGTCGATAGTCATTCCCGCCGCGGCCTCGCCGGCTTCCACATCGAGCGAGATTTTGACTGAGGAATCGGTGAAATAGCGGGCGTTCGCGCCGATCTTCATGAGCAGCCGCATGGCCCGCGTCCAGCCCTCGCGGACGCCGGTTCGCTCCTGTCCCGTCACCGTCACTGCTTCGCCCATCTGCTGCTGGATGAGCATCTCGAACGATTTGTTCACCGAGCTACTTTGGGTGGGATTGGCCAGCGCGACTTCGTGGAAGTAGCGCGGGTCGGCGAGATCGCTCCAGCGCGTCGGTGGCGTGCTGATGCGGATCCGGGCGAGCGCGTCGGTGTTGTAGCAAATGCCGAAGCTCGAAATCACGTTGCCCATCCAGCGGCCTTGCGGATCCCAGAACGGCTCGCCACTCACGGTCTGCGGAATGGCCCCTGGGCCGTCGCCGAAAATCTCCGGGTGCGCTTTCACAAAACCGCTGTCCACAATCCGCCCCGCCCGCGCCTGTTGCTGGAAATCGTAGGCCCCGCCGCCGAAGAAAAGGTCGAGCTTGCAGCCGATCTCCGACGCCAGAAAAGCCCGCCGCGCCTGCTGCTCCGGCGTGTCCTTTCCCGGGTCGGCGGGCAGCACGATCTTGCCGTTGTCGAAACTCGCCTCGATCGACTTGCTCCAGGGTTTGCCGAGCGTGCGCGTCCAGTGGTTTTGAAACGCGGCAAGATACTCCGAAGCAATGTAGCGCCCGATCTCGCTGGTCCCGCCCGGCGCGCGCCAGTCCACGCGCACGCGCTGCCCGGTTTTCGCCAGCCAATGCGCCGCGAACCCGCGCGCAAATTCCGAGCGAATCGATTCATTATGCGGCGTGACAATGACTAGCGCCCGCTCCCCAGCCTTGGCCGCGCCTTCCTGCTTTGGCCGCAGCACGATGGGCCCCAAGAGCACGCCGATCAGCGCCAGCAGCAGCGGCCAGTTCGTCTTCATTTCCGGGAACCGAAGGGATGAAGCAGGAAAGCAGGAAAGCAGGAAGGGAAGGCAGATGCCCCACGGACTTTTCCTGTTTTCCTGCTTTCCTGCTTAAAACTCATACGGGCAGCACGGTCACATCCTCAGGTTCTGCACTGGCGAAAAGTTCGCGCTCCGGGCTTAGCTCAACGAACCGGGGATTTTGCTCGAAGACCTTCAGCGCGTGGGCACCAGCGGTGAATTGATACTGGGCCATCTCGCCCAGATAAACGCGATCCGTGAGCCGACCAGGAATCGTGTTCAGCGCGTCAGCCTGCGTCGCCAAGCGCCAGCTTTCGGGCCGGATGGAAAGCGTGCATTTCTCTCCAGCGGCTGGTCGCCAACTCGTCGGGGTGAGTCTCGCGGTGAACTCCCGCAGCGCCGTTTCCACGAGGACCTCCGCGCCTTCAACCGAGCGGACGGTGCCCTCGAGAAAATTCGTCTCGCCCATGAAATCTGCCACGAATCGCGTCCGCGGGTGGCGATAAACCTCTCCCGGTGAACCCACCTGCCGGATGTGCCCTCCGTCGAGAACCGCCATCCGATCCGCGATCGACAGCGCCTCTTTCTGATCGTGCGTCACGTAAATCGCCGTGAGTCCGAACTCTTTGCAGATGCGCCGGATTTCCGCGCGCATCTCCAGCCGCAGGCGCGCATCCAGATTCGAGAGCGGTTCATCCAGCAGCAGGCACCGTGGCCGAATGACTAGCGCCCGCGCCAACGCCACTCGCTGCTGCTGTCCGCCGGAGAGCTGATGAATTCGCCGCTCACCCAGCGCCTCCATCCGCACCGACGCCAGCGCCCCGGCCACGCGCTCCGCGATTTCCCGCGTCGCAACCTTCCGCTCCTCCAAGCCGAAGGCCACGTTTTGCGCCACCGTCATGTGCGGCCACAGCGCGTAGCTTTGAAACATCATCCCGGTGTTCCGCAGATGCGGCGGCACCCGCGTGACGTCCTCGTCGCCAAAAAGAATCCGACCACTCTCCGGGATGTAAAAGCCCGCGATGCTCCGCAGCAGCGTCGTTTTCCCGCAGCCGCTCGGCCCGAGTAGGAAGAAAATCTCCCCCGCCTCGATCTTTAGATTCAACCCGTGCAGGGCCACCACATCGCCGAAGCGCTTGGTGAGGTTTTCAATCGTGAGCGAGATCATGTGGCGGTTGCGGGACGGAGTTACGCCATGCCACCGGTTTGGGAAATCCATTTCCCCACCCACGTCCTGAAACCTCGTAAATCCCACCCCCGCCCAAGAATCTCCTCGCGAACGGGCGGCCATTGGGGGTAATCCAATGCGGCAAATGATTCGTCGAGATTACCTTATCGTCGGTGCAGGGGTCGGTGGGGTCAGCGTTTGCGAGGGCATTCGCGAGCATGACAAAAAGGGGACAATCCTTCTCGCCGGCAACGAGACCGCCGTTCCGTATCATCGCCACCAACTCAAGGGCCTCCTCGGCAAACGGGCTTCCGGCCCGGAGCAGATGCTCGTGCATGACGCGGATTGGTTCGCCAAACAGCACATCGACCTGCGCACGGACACCCTCGTCACGCAGATCAATCTCGAGCGCCACATCGCCGTGCTTGGCAATGGTCAGGCGGTTGAATTTCGCAAGGCCTGCATGGCCATGGGCAGCCGCGCGCGTCGTCCGCAGGTCGCCGGCGGCACTCTCGGCAATGTCTTTTATCTGCGGACCCTGCGCGATGTGCAGGCGCTGCGCGAAGTGGCCGAGCTGGAGCATGAGATCGCGATTGTCGGCGGCGGTTGCGTTGCGCTGGAAACGGCCGCGCTGCTTTCGCAATTACCCAAGGCCAGAGTGAGCATCATTCACCGCGGCGCGCAGCTTTGGGCGCGCTACCTCGGGCCCGAAATGGGTGCGTGGCTGGCGGACTATTACACCGCGCACGGCGTGAAGCTCATGTTCAACCAGTCGCTGAGCGGCTTTGAGGGACGCACGGTTTTGAAAAACGTTGCCACCAAAAGCGGCGACCGCTTTTCCGCGGGCATCGCCATCGTCGCCCTCGGCGCGGAGCCGAATCTCGGGCTCGTAGCGGGCACCCCACTCGCTTATCCGCACGGCACGCCGGTCAACGAATACCTCGAAACCGACGAGAAAGGCATTTTCGCTGTCGGTGACATTGCCTCCTACCCGGACAAGATTTTCGGCGGCGTTCGTCGCGTCGAGCATTGGCCCTGCACCGTTGAGCAAGGCCTGGTCGCGGGCGCGAACATGAGCGGCAAAAAGCGCATCAAGTTCGACTATCTCCCGCACTTCAGCAGCACGCTCTTCGACCTGCACTTCGATTTCATCGGGGACTTCTCGAAGCCCGCTACCCGTCTGGAATTCGAGGGGGACCGCGAGAAAAAGCGCTTCCTCGTCCGCCACTTTGTCCTCGGCCAACTCATGGGTGTCGCCCTCTGCAATAAGCCGCTCGAGAAAGTCGAAGCCGCGAAGGTAGAGTTGCGTGAATGGCCACGCGGCAAAAAGACAATGGTCGTCGAGGAGTAGCAGCGAGCGTTTAATCGGAATTTGGCGAGGTTTTGCGGCGGTCTTCTGTGGGGAGTGGAGTTGGCGCTTTCTGAGCGCAGAGTGCGTGGCGTAATCACGACACATGTGTCGCCGTTCCTGACACTTTTTCCGGACACAAGCGCCTGTTATCAGAGTAAAAGTGCCGTGGCACGCGGTAGGCAATGGGGTGTGGAGAACCTTTCCAACACACCATGCTCCACTCATTCGAAAATCAATACATCACCGCTCGCGTCGCTCAGCCCGAAGCCGAACTCACCGATGAGCAACTCATGCAGCGAATTCAGGAAGGCGACGAAGGCGCGCTCGGAAAATTGCACCAGCGCCACCGCGCCCTGATCCGGACGGTGATCAGCCGCATGATCAATAACGAACATGACGTGGACGATTTGGAGCAGGAATGCCTGCTCGAAGTCTGGCGCCACGCAGCGAACTATCGCGTTGAGAAGGGGCATGCAATTGGGTGGATCGTTACGCTCATCCGCCGCCGGAGTATCGATCGCATTCGCCGCAAATCCGCCTACTGCCGGGCGCAAGATCGCTTTCGCGACGAGTCCTCCACCATGGCGGAGGTCACGCACTCTGGGGCCGACGAAGAGGCTTCGCAGAGTGACCGCGCCGAAGCCATTGCGCGCCTTATCGCTCACTTGCCGATCGCGCAGCAAGAAGCCGTGCGCCTCGCCTATTACCGCGGCATGTCGCAGCGGCAAATCTCCGCTCACACAGGGATTCCGCTCGGGACCGTAAAGACCCGTTTAGAACTGGCGCTCCGCAAACTGCGGTCGTCCATTTTGGCTTTTGGTGAGCTGCATGATGACGATGTCCCAATGGCTGCCTGAGACCGTCATTTGCAAAAAAACAATCTGCCCGCGCTTTGGTTCAAGGCGCGGGCAGTTGTGTTTTACTGACCCATTTGCTCCAAGCTCGACCAAAAAAAGCGGCGCGAACATCTAGTTCGCGCCGCTTGCTTGTTGAGTGCGGGATACGTCGTTTTAGAGGTCCGCAATTTCCTTGCGGATTTCCTCCTTAGTGCGCCCCAGCTTTTGTTGCAATCGACCGAGCATTTCATCGTCCTTGCCTTCGGCGAAGGTGAGATCGTCATCGGTCAGTTCGCCGTATTTCTGCTTCAACTTACCTTTGGCTTCGTTCCAGGTACCTTTGAGTTCGAGTTTAGTCATAGCAAAAAAATATCGGTGCAGTGGGCTGCGCTGGCCGTGTCAGAACGGCAAAACACCTCCACAGCCAGCGGCGCTTGCGGGTGCGATGTGCCAGTGCATGCACCGTCCAGATTCCGCTGCCCCCGATCTTGCTCCTCTTGCTGCAGCAAAGGCCGCTGGGCTGCGCTACGTGTCGGACACGAAGCCCGGAATCACGCGCAAAGGCGGTGGAAAAACGTTCCGCTACTTTCTGCCGAGTGGAGCTGCGCTGCGCGATCCGGAGGTGCTTCGTCGGATCCGCTCCCTAGCCATTCCCCCGGCCTGGACGGAGGTGTGGATTTGTCCGAACGACAACGGCCACATTCAGGCGGTGGGGCGTGATGCGCGTGGACGGAAGCAGTACCGCTATCACCCGAGCTGGCGCGAGGTGCGGGACGAGTCGAAATACGAACGGGTGCTCGCCTTCGGAGAAATGCTTCCACGCATCCGCCGCCGTGTGAGTGCGGATCTGCGCAAACGAGGAATGAGCCGGGAGAAGGTCTTGGCGACCGTGGTGCGCCTGCTGGAGACGACTCTGATCCGCGTTGGCAACGATGAGTATGCCGAACAGAATGGCAGCTACGGTTTGACCACGTTACACAACAGGCACGCGAAGGTTCGAGGTGGGCAGATTAGTTTCGAATTCATGGGCAAGAGCGGGAAGCGGCATTGCATCGACATCCGCGACCCGGAACTCGCAAAACTCGTTCGCCACTGTCAGGATCTCCCGGGGCAGGATCTCTTCGGCTATGTGGGCGACGATGGCTCGGTGCGCGACGTAACCTCGGATGATGTGAATGCCTACCTGCGGGCCATCGCGGGTGAGGAGTTTTCAGCTAAAGATTTCCGCACCTGGGCCGGCACGGTCCTCGCGGCCGTTGCCCTGCACGAGTTCGAGGAATTCAACTCGGAAAAGCAGGCTAAACGCAACGTCGGCCAGGCGGTTGAAGCAGTTGCCAAAATGCTCGGCAACACGCCGGCGGTCTGCCGGCGCTGTTATATTCATCCGGCGATTCTCGACGGTTATCTCACCGGCCAAACCATTGCCACGCTCCAGCAATCTGCCGAGCAGAGCCTGCGTGGTTCGCTGACCAAACTGAAGCCGGCGGAAGCCGCGGTGATGATGCTTCTTCGCGAGCGCCTCGCGCAGGCTGGCCGAACCGGCGGCAAACAGCGCGCTTCGTCTCTCACTCGCGCACGCCGCTCCTGACTCGCGCTCCATCGAACCATACGTCCGCGACTGGTGAACCGAACGAAAATGGATTGAATGGTGACCTTGCCAAATCCCCGGACGGAAAGCGTACGTAGCCTCGATCGCATCAATGGTCACAGCGGAGCGGGAAAGAAACGGAAATAACTACCACGTTCCTGCCGAAAAAATTGCGGGCTCTGGCCACAGACTATGATGGAACGCTGGCACACAATGGCGCCGTGACCCCGACAACCTTACAAGCGCTCACGCAGCTCAAAGAAACGGATTTTCGACTGATCCTCGTGACCGGGCGTGAATTGAATGACCTGCAATCGGTCTTCCCGGAGATCGAATGGTTCGATCTGGCGGTCATGGAGAATGGCGCGGTGCTATTTAATCCAAGCACCGGCCAGGTGGAGGCGCTCGCTGAGCCTCCGCCCAGCGAATTTATCGCGCGCCTGCACGAACGCGGTTTGCCGCTGCAGGTTGGAAAAGCAATCGTCGCCACATGGGAGCCACACGAGAGCGAGGTGTTGGAGGCGATCAAGGATATGGGCTTGGAACTTCAGGTAATTTTTAACAAAGGGGCGGTGATGATCTTGCCGAGCGGAGTCAATAAGGCGACCGGCTTGACGGCCGCCCTCCGTGAACTGGACCTTCGTCCCGAGGAAGTTGTCGGCATTGGTGACGCCGAAAACGATCACGCTTTCCTGGACCTCTGCGGTTACTCGGTCGCGGTGGCCAATGCACTTCCAGTGATCCGGGAAAAAGTCGATTTCGTTACGGTGGGCGATCACGGAGACGGAGTGGCGGAATTGATCGGGCGTCTTTTGGTGAATGCGCAGGCCAGCGTATGAAGGTTCTGATGATCGACGTCGGCGGCACCAACGTGAAGCTCATGGCGAGCGGACACGAAGGGTTCCGAAAATTTGCATCTGGCCGCACGTTGACCGCAGCCAAGATGGTGAAAGGGGTGCTTGCAGCGACCGAAGATTGGGAGTTTGAAGCAATTTCTCTTGGATTCCCGGGCCTCGTTCGCGAGGGGCGCATCGCGCGTAACCCGCTAAATCTGGGCGGTGGATGGACGGATTTCGATTTTGAAAAAGCCTTCAAACGTCCCGTCCGGATCATCAACGACGCCGCCATGCAGGCGCTCGCAGACTACGACACCGGCCGCATGATTTTCCTCGGGCTCGGAACCAGTGTCGGTGCTGCGCTGATCGCGGATGACATCGTGGTACCCTTGGAAATTGGAATCATGCCGCTTTCAAAATCTGAAGCGTTCATGGATCGGCTGAGCAAGGAAGCGCTGGACACGGGCGGCAAACGTCGTTGGCAGAAGTCGGTTACGCGGGCGGTGGGGGTGCTGCGCGACATCTTCTGGCCGGACCATTTCAAGCTCGGAGGCGGGAATGCCAAACACATTGATCCCGTCCCTGAGGGCTGCGAAAGAGGAGACAACCAGGATGCCTTTCGTGGGGCACTGCGCCTGTGGCCGGACGCGGACATGACGGCCGAACCGCAGCAGACGACATGGAAGATCAACCGCTCTGCAAAGGATCGTAGCAAGAAGTAGGAGGGCGATGGTGGCTCCGAGGATGGGGAGCGAAAGGCCGAGGCTAATAAGCGGACCTTTTAATCGGAGAGGATCTTGGGTTGAAGAGTCGGCAGAGCTGCCGCCTTTTCTTTGATTTCCTCACTCGTGAAAATGCCGACGATTCGCATCTGCCGATCGACGACTGGCAGGTAGCTCAGTCCACGTGTCTCCATGAGGTGGCGTGCGCTCGCACAGTCCTCATCCTCATAGCAAAAAATGGCGTTGGGATTCATGATCGTACTCACTTTCTCGGTTTTTGGATCGTGCCCATGTCCCCCGACGCTCCAATCAGGATTCTTTTCTCCGACCACCCCGACCAGCTTGCGATCTTCCGCAACAGGCCAGGTCGAGGCATCATGTCGGCGCATGGTATCGCCCGCGGTTTCCACGGTGTCCTGAGGGTGAAGCGCTACGTCTTCGTCCGCGACAAGGGCATTCAGAAGCACCGACTCAGTATTCTGCGGTGGTTTTTCGTTCATAAGATCAGATTACGTGATCCATCGGTGATGACTCGCGGAACGGTTGTCTCACCAACCCTCAGCCGGGCGCTCGCCTTATACGATCACGGAACGGAAGCGACCGAGTTAGCCCGAGGCGAGCATCTCGGCGACAGCAGCCAACGGCACGCTGACCGATTCACCCCTGTGTTCCAGCTCCTGCGCAAGCTCCCGCAGCCCGCGGTCTAGGACGAACGCCCTGAGCAATGTCTCGCGTTCCGCAGCGGTCGGCGGCACAGAGGACGCGTCCGTGCTGGCATCAAAATAAGCTTTCGTCAGCGCCTGCTTCATCGTCTGAGCCCAGACTGTGGCCCAGGGCCGCAGGGCATCTCGATCCGTTTCCGCTTCGCGTCGCAGGGCGGCGTCTGCCGCATAATCCAGTGAACGCAGCATGGCGGCGAGGTCCACCAGCGGACAGCGTTTGAGCGAGCGTTCGCCAAGCGGACGGCTGGCCTCGCCCTCGAAGTCGATGAAGACAAATTCCTTTCCGGTGTTCAGCAACTGACCCAGATGGAGATCTCCATGAACCCGCGTCTTCGCCGCCAAAAACTGTTGGGTGAGCAGGACGCCGAAGACTCGGAGCATGGCGGGCCGGTCTTCGACGATTTGGGTCGCGAGGGCTCGGTCACTTTCACTGAGGCGAGCGGCCTCCTGCCCCAGCAGGCGCACGACCCGACCGCCCCGACCGCGCATCGCCTGGTAGAGCGACCGCTGGTAGAGGCCACCAAACGGCTCCGGGGTGAAGGAATCGGCCAGCGCCCGATGCAATGCGGCCATGTTTTCTCCCAGGTTGTGCATCCGTTCGGGAAAGACACCGCCAATCACCTCGGTGGCGTCGGCCGACATGGGATCGAGCCGAGCTTCCAAGACTCGGTCGAAGTAGCGGGAAAGGGCATCGAGCGTAAAAGTCCAGCCATCGCCCTGATGAACGATGTAGCCGCACAGCGAACTGACTACGGCAGTACCGCCCGGGCGAGCGATCGAGACGACACCGTAGATCGGCGGCGTGGTCGGCAAGCTGCGCCGTTGCAGTGCTTCGAGCAATTCCACCTCGGGATGCGGCCCTTCCTCGAAACGGCGATAGACTTTCAGCAATAGGCAATCGCCGAAAGCGATGCTGGTATTCGCGCAATCTTCTTCGACGACGCGGCTTTGGCTGACGATGCGCTCCATCATTGCGGGATCGAGGGGGAGAATCTGGCGTGGCGCTGAATGCAACGCATTGTCCGCGTGGGAATGCAGGCCCAGCCAGCGTTCGCGCACCTCGGCCAGAAATAGCGCGTCAACCAGGACGCCACCCCCCTCGATGCCGGCGATGACCGCATCCGGGTGCGCGCCGGTGAACTGCACTTCTCTCGGGCCGTCGATTTTCGCGACTGGCAACAAGTAGGTTTCCGGCTGTCCCTCTTGAAAACTCACCTCCACGAAGACCACCCAGGCGTCCGTCATCAATTCCACGATATGCGCGAGGCGATACTCACGGATCCTGCGACCCGCCGGCTGAAACCAGCTGCAGCGCGGCAGATAGCCCGGCAGCACCACCGTCGCGAGAGCGGTTTTCAAGGCCCCGCTCCAGACGGTAAAGGCCGGAACTTCGGGGAGGACCTCGTAGTCCAAGCGGGCAATCTTTTTGACTCGGAGCGCAAACCAATAAAATCCGTGTGGCCCCAGCGTGACGATCATCGGCGCGTCGGCGCGAATGCCGGGAAAGGTCGTGTTGCCAAACATTTCCTCCGGCGCGGCCCCGGCGTGGGCGTGTAAATCCAGTTCCACGACCTGCGAGAAACGAGACAGATTCGCAACGACGAGGACGGTCTCGCTTTCCGCTGAGAGCAGATACGACAGCACTTTCGCGTTCTCCGGTTGCAGGAACTCAATCGTGCCCTGCGACAAAGCTTCGGAGCTTTTCCGCACGGCCAGCATCCGCCGCATCCACCAGAAGAGCGACGACACGTTGCGCTGCTGATTCTCCGCGTTCACCGTCTCGTAGTGATACTCGGGGTCGATGATCAGCGGGAGGAGCAGGCGTTGGGGATTGGCCGAGGAAAAGCCGCCATTTCGATCCGGGCTCCATTGCATCGGCGTGCGGACGCCGTTGCGGTCGCCGAGGAAGATGTTGTCGCCCATGCCGATCTCGTCGCCGTAGTAGAGGATCGGCGTGCCGGGGAGGGAGAGGAGCAGCGAGTTGATCAGCTCAATCTTGCGCCGGTTGTTGCCCAGCAATGGCGCGAGGCGACGGCGAATGCCGAGATTGATTCGGGCGCGCGGATCGCTGGCGTAAACGCGCACCATGTAATCGCGCTCTTCGTCGGTGACCATCTCGAGCGTGAGCTCGTCGTGATTGCGGAGGAAAATCGCCCACTGGCAGTTCGCGGGGATGGGTGGGGTCTGCTCGAGAATGTCGATGATCGGAAAGCGGTCTTCCATCTGCAGCGACATGAAGAGGCGCGGCATGAGTGGAAAATGAAAGTTCATCTGGCACTCATCGCCTTGGCCAAAATACCGGGCGGCATCCTCAGGCCATTGGTTCGCCTCCGCGAGCAGCATGCGGTCGGAAAACTTCGCGTCGATGTGCGCCCGAAGCTTCCGGAGAAAGGCGTGGGTCTCCGGCAGGTTCTCGCAGTTCGTGCCTTCGCGTTCGTAGAGGTAGGGCACGGCGTCCAGGCGCACGCCATCGACACCCCGCTCCAGCCAGAAATCGATGACGCGCAGCAGTTCCTCATGAACGGCCGGATTATCGAAATTCAGATCCGGCTGATGGCCGTAGAAGCGATGCCAGAAGTACGCTCCCGCGAGGTGATCCCACGTCCAGTTTGATAACTCAAAATCCTGAAAGATGACGCGCGCCTCGCGATAGCGCTCCGCAGTGTTGCTCCACACGTAGTAATCGCGCTCCGGCGACCCTGGCGCCGCCCGACGAGCGCGCTGGAACCAGGGGTGCTGGTCGGAGGTGTGGTTGAGGACGAGCTCGGTGATGACGCGGAGGCCGCGGGCATGGGCCGCCGCGAGAAAGGCGTCGAACTGCTCCATGGTTCCGTAGCTCGGGTTCACCGTCAGATAATCCGCGATGTCGTACCCATCATCGCGCAACGGCGACGGGTAAAATGGCATGACCCACACCGCCGTCACGCCGAGTTCCGCGAGATAGTCCAATCTTTGGATCAGCCCGCCAAAGTCACCAACCCCATCGCCGTCGCTGTCTTGGAACGTCTTGACGTGCAACTGGTAGATGACGGCGTCTTTGAACCAAAGGGGGTTGCTCATTCGTATCATTATCGAGAGGAGCGGCGCGGTCGCGCGTGTCGCGTTAGAGCACGGCAGCGGATGGTGATACGCCCGAAGAACCTCTCCGGGGCGAAGAGTGCACGGACATGAGTGAGATTCCTAGGGCAACTTATCGCCTGCAATTCCACAGCGGCTTTACCTTTGCGCAAGCCCGCGAGCTGGTGCCCTATCTGGCCCAGCTCGGCATCAGCCATGTCTATGCTTCGCCGTTCTTTCGCGCGGCACCGGGAAGCACGCACGGATACGATGTGTGCGACCACAACGAGCTGAATCCCGAGATCGGCTCGCGCGCCGACTTCGAGGCGTTTTCGGCGGAACTAAGAGCGCACGGTCTCGGTCTGCTCGTGGACTTTGTGCCGAATCACATGGGCATCGACCGGGCGCTGAATCCCTGGTGGCGCGATGTTTTGGAAAATGGACCGTCTTCGCCATACGCCAAGTTTTTCGACATCGACTGGTGCCCGCTGAAACGTGAACTCGAAGACAAAGTGCTGCTCCCCGTGCTCGGGGAACAGTATGGGCGCACGCTAGAGAACGGCGGTTTCCGCGTGGTGTTTGCGGAGGGCGATTTCACGCTGCACTACGGCGATCTCACCCTGCCGCTGGCTCCGCAAACCACCCCGCCGTTGTTGCGTGAGGCGGTCGAGTCGCTGGCTCCCGCGCCGCCGGAGTTATCGAGCATCATCACGGCAATTCAGCATCTAGCGCCGCACACGGAAACGCAGCCGGAACGAATCGCGGAGCGCGTCCGCGAACGGCAGATCGTCCGCGAAAGACTGGCGCGCCTGTGCGCGGAAACACCCACGGTCGCTGAGGCCATCCAGCGGGTGGTCGCGAAATGGAATGACGCGGAGGACGGCGCACGTTTCGACCGGCTCGACGAACTGATCAATGCCCAGGCGTATCGGCTGAGTTCGTGGCGGGTGGCCGGGGAGGAGATCAACTACCGGCGGTTCTTTGACGTAAACACGCTGGCCGCCATCCGCATTGAGTTGCCGGAGGTGTTCGACGCGACCCACCGGTTGCTGTTCGAGTTGCTCGACGCCGGGCACGTCACCGGGGTGCGGATCGATCACATCGACGGTCTCGCTCATCCGCGCGACTACCTTGCGCGGCTACGCGCACGTGCGGGTCCCGAATTCTATCTGCTCGTCGAAAAAATCCTCGGACCCGACGAAAAGCTGCGGCTCGACTGGCCGGTGCAGGGCACCACCGGGTACGAGTTTTCCAACCAGCTCACGCATGTCCTAGTCGCCGCGGACGCGATGCCGCAAATGGCCGCGATCTACGACCGGTTCCTCGGCTTCCGGCTCGATTATCGCGAGGTCGCGTATCGCAGTAAGAAGCTGGTCATGGAGTCGTCGATGGCGAGCGAAGTGAATGTCCTTGGGCATTTGCTCAACCGCATTTCCGAAAGTCACCGCTGGTATCGCGATTTTACGGCGACCGCGCTCACCGCAGTCGTCCGCGAGGTCATCGCCTGCTTTCCCGTCTATCGGACCTACCTCGATCCCGCGCAGCCGGCTGACGAATCGGACATCCGCGTGATCCATCGTGCTCTCGCGCTCGCCCGGCGGCGCAATCGGGTTATGGAGCGAACTGTTTTCGACTTTCTGCGCGACGTCTTGCTCCCGCCCAAAGATAACCCGCATCCGGTGGACGAAGAGCTGCGGCGCGCGTTCGTCCTGAAATTTCAGCAAGGCACCGGGCCAATCACGGCGAAGGGCGTGGAAGACACGGCGTTCTACGTTTTCAACCGTCTGACCGCGTTGAACGAAGTGGGGGGCGAGCCGGCGGCGACCGGTTTGAGCATCGACGCGTTTCATCGGCAAAACGCCGACCGGCTGGTGGAATTTCCGCACTGTCTGCTCGCCAGCTCGACCCACGATACCAAGCGCAGTGAAGACGTCCGCGCTCGGCTCGCGGCGATTTCCGAAATGCCGGACGCGTGGGCGCGGGCGCTGCGTCGCTGGCAAACGAGGAATCGCAGGCACCGCCGCGAGATCGAGGGCGAGTGCGCGCCCGACGCCAATGAGGAATATTTGCTCTACCAAACGCTTGCTGGGGCCTGGCCTCTGGAAGGTTTGCACGACGGGAACCGCGCGGAGTTCATCCAGCGCATTCAGGACTACATGGTGAAAGCTTTGCACGAGGCCAAAGTGAACAGCAGTTGGCTGGAGCCGAACTCGGCGTGGGATGAAGCGGTGAAGACGTTCGTCGCCGCGTTGCTGGCGCCCGGTAGAGGCAACCGTTTCCCGTCGATCTTCGCGCCCTTCGCGGACCGTCTGGCGGAGTTGGGGATGATCAATTCGCTGACTCAGACCGTGCTCAAGCTGACCTGCCCCGGAGTGCCAGATCTCTATCAAGGCAGCGAACTTTGGGATTTCAGCCTGGTCGATCCCGATAATCGCCGGCCCGTGGATTACGCCTTGCGCGTCCGGCAGCTTGAAAACACGCCCGGCACCTCGCCGCGTGACCTGCTGGAGAACTGGCGCGACGGGCGGATCAAGATGTTCGCCATCCATCGCCTCCTGGAACTCCGCCGGGAGCGCGCGGAACTTTTCGCGAGTGGCACCTACGCACCCGTCGTCACCAGCGGCGCTTTTGCGGACCACGTGATCGCTTTTGCGCGGCGTGCTGAAGACGTGACTTTGCTCGTCATCGTTCCGCGGCACACTCAGCGGCTCGGTTTTCCACCTATCGGCGATGCCTGGAAAGATACCCGGATTACTTCAGAAGTTGCTGTGGGCTGGCGCAATGTCTTCACGGGCAGCCGATACCCAGGCGGGGCGCTCGCTGCTTCCGAGGTCTTCGCCGAATTCCCTTTCGCGGTGCTCGTGAATGGAGCCTAGCCGCGGTTCTCCGCGACGCGCTCGATGGCGGCAATGAGTTGCGGGACGTCAACTGGTTTCACGAGGTGTTCGGTGAAGCCGGCCTCCCGGCTGCGACGCAGATCGTCGTCCATCCCGTATCCGCTCATGGCGATGCCCGGAACGCCCCGCTTCTTCCGCACTAGCTCCATCACGTCAAAGCCAGAGCCGTCCGGCAGGCCGAGGTCGCTGATCAGCAGATCGAAAGGTTCCCGCTCGGCGGTTGCGGTCGCGCTGGCCACACTCGTAGCCGTGAGCACCGCGTAGCCCGCTTTGCGCAGAAGCCGGCCGAGCGTGCGTGCGGTGTCGGCGTGATCCTCGACGAGGAACAGGCGAAGTTGCCCTGGCAGGCCGTCGGCGGCTGAGGTCGCATCCAAGGGTGCCCCGACATCTGGTGAGGAATCCCGGGGCAGGGTGATAAGGAAGGTGGATCCCTGTCCCGGTCCCGCGCTTTCCGCACGGATTGAGCCGTGGTGCAATTCCACCAGCGCCTTGCAAATCGCCAGGCCCAACCCGAGTCCGCCGAACTGCCGGGTCACATTCTCGTCCCCTTGCTCGAAGGCGTCGAAGATGACCGGCAGCACCTCTGGTGAAATCCCCCTGCCGCTGTCCTGCACCCGCACTTCGCAGCGCTCCTCGTCGAGGCGTTTTGTGAACACGCGAATCGTCCCCTGCTCGGGGGTAAATTTGATCGCGTTCTTCAAGACGTTCCAAAGCACCTGCTGGAGCCGCGCCGCGTCCACCGTCACCAGTCCAGCCGCCTCATCCAGCGTCGTTTCGAGCCGAAGCTCCCGCTCCTGTAACGGCCCGCGACAGATGCCACAGACCTGGCGCACGGCTTCGTTGAGATCGACACTCTCGACCGCCAGCACGAGTTTTCCGCTGGTGATTCTGTTCAGGTCGAGGAGGTCGTCGATGAGCTTCGTCTCCAGTTCCACGTTGCGCTTCATCATCGCGAGATCCTCGCGGACTTCCGGTCGTAATTCCGGGTCGTGTTCCAGCGCCGAGATGGCCATGAGGACCGGCGTCAGCGGCGTGCGGAGCTCGTGGCTGAGGACCGCGAGGAAGCGATCTTTGCTGCTATTGGCCGCTTCCGCAGCTTCCTTGGCCTCGCGCACCGCGGCCTCTTGCGCCCGTTGCTCGGTGGTGTCCGTGAAGTAGCAGACCACCCCGCACTTCCCGTTCGGCAGGGTCAGGCGTTGGGTCTCCCAGTCGTACGATTTTTCCTGACCGAGATCCCAGCGGGTGTGGGTAAACGGCGGCGAGATATACCGCTCACCCGTCTCCAGGGTACGGCGGAAAATCACCGCGAGTTCCGCGCCGAGTTCCTGGCCCCAAATCACGCGTAAGACCTCGCCAAACTCTCGTCCGATCACCGGTTCGGCAGCCGCAAACACAGGCATGGCCAGGGCGTTCATCTTCCGGACGTGAAATTGGTCATCGATCACGTAAACGCCGCCCGGCGCCTGTTCGATGATCGTGGAAAAAAGTGCCTCATTTTGCTCCATTACGTCTGCGGCGCGCTTGCGATCGGTAATATCCCGAATGACCACGAGCACACCGGCCTTCGCCCCGTGATCCGCCGGGAGCAAGCTGACGGACGCTTCTACTTCGACGACCTCGCCGCTGCGCTTGACGTGGACAATTTCCCCGCGCCAGTGACCCGTCTCCTGAACCGCTGCCTCGGCCGAAGCTTCGTTGTCCGAGTGTGGCCACCTGTTTTCAAAGATCTCGCTGACGCAGCGGCCCAAAGCTTCGGACGCGGCGATGCCGTATTGGCGTTCGGCGGCGGCGTTGAAATACGTCACGCGGTGCTCGGCATCGATGATCAGGACCGCTTCGCTGATTTGCGCGAGAATGTCGCCGCGCAGGCGGGTCGCTTCCGTATCGACCGAGGCATCGACTTCCCCGGCGCGAATGGCGCGCACCATTTCCTCCGCCTCCTCCAGCCGGGCGCGCAGGTCCGCGTTCTCGGTCCGGAGTTGTTCTTCGCCGGGACGATTCGGTGGGAGCGGCGAAGGAGCGCGCTTCGGGGAACTTTTTTGCGTCATGGTTGGTGGTGGAGGCGAGGAAGGCAAAGGCCGGCTCAATGTGCGCGCGATATGTCTGGATGGTCTAACTGAACTCAGATGGGCAAGGCGTTAAGTATAGGACTGAACCCTGAGAAGTGGGTGAGGACGAGCTTCCCAGTCTGTTCTCTTAACGATGAAAGCTCCGTGCGCTAGTCCGGTAAGGGCACCTGCGACACGCATCGTCGCACAGCTACGCGACCCGAAATTGCCTGAACTTTCTAAAACGGAGACGCAACGACCGTTAATCTGGTGAGCAATTCGCGCTTGCTGTCGTCGGCGCGTGCGGAAAAGCTGCGTCCAATTCCACCCATTATGAAATTCACCAAGCTCATCCCCGCCATCCTGCTTCTCACCGCCGTCTTCGCTCACGCCGACGATTGGAAACCGGAGGAGGGGTTCATCAGCCTTTTCAACGGCAAGGATCTCACCGGCTGGCATTACAAGGATGAGCCGGACCTGAATGGTAAAACCAATGCCACCGACGGACGTTATACCGCGAAAGACGGCATGCTCGTCGTCAATCCCCGCGATGACGCCAAGGGGCCGCACCTTCGCCAGCTCTATACGTTAAAGGAGTTTCCAAAGGACTTTGTGCTCAAGCTGGAGTTTCGCGCTTCGGTGAACGCAGACAGCGGTATCTTTGTTCGCGGGCCACAGCTGCAATGCCGCGACTACCTCGTGGCCGGCCCTTACAAAGAGCTCAAAGCCTACAAGCCTCAGGATTGGAACGTGGTCGAAGTGACCGTCAAAAACGGCGTGGCCAGCTGCACCTGCAATGGCGAAGTCCTCGAGGCCGCGCTCAAGCTTCCCGGTACCGGTCCGATTGGCTTGGAAGCAGACCGCGGGACGATGGAGTACCGGCGCATTCAGCTTAAGGAGTTGCCGTAACCCGAGTTAGCACGGCCGCGGCGTTGCGGTCCCAAGTGTGGTTTGCGCGAACTGATTCGCGCGCGGCAGCCCCGAGTTGATCGCGCAGCGATGGGCTCGCGATCAAGCGCCGGAGAGCTTCTCGGAGAGATGCGGGATTTTCCGGGTCAAAGAGGAGGCCGTTCACGCCGTCGGTGATGACTGAGGCGATGGGCTCCGTGCGTGGGGCGACGACGGCGCGGCTGCGAGCCATGGCTTCGAAGAGTTTAATCGGTGAACGGTATTCGTTGCTGTGCGGAACGACACAAATGTCCATCGCGGTGAAATGTGCCGAGATTTCGGCGTGCGGCACGGAGCCGGTGAAAATCACGCGTTCGCTGATCCCAAGGGCAGCGGCCTGTGCGGCGAGGCTTTCGCGGAGCGTGCCGTCGCCGACGAGAAGCAAGCGCAACTCAGCATTGTCGGCGGCGAGCAATGCGAACTGCGTGAGCAGAACGTCGAGCCGATGCCACGCGACAAACCAACCGACAAAGCCGATGACGACGGAATCGGTGAGGCCGTAACGCGCCCGGATCGCGGTGCCGTCGGCGGGCGTGTCGAGCGAGGCGGCGCTGACCGCATTGGGCAAAACGAGGATTTTTTCCGGTGGCATGCCGAGCGCAGCGATACGCCGCGCGAGGTGCGATGAGACCACAACGATAAGGCTCGCACGTTGAAAAGTTAGTCGGTCGGAGAGACGGGCGAGTGGAAGCAGCCAGGGGCTGGCGCGCACCCGTTCGTCGCCGGCGAGTTCGTTTACCTCAACGACCAGCGGCACGCCCCGGCGTTGCGCGAGGAAAGCGGTGGCACATAGGAAGAAGGCGTGGCGTTCGTAGATGAGCGTGCAGTTTTCGCGGGTCATCACAGCGCGGTTGCGCGCGTAGGCGACAACGTTGTAGCCGATCTCCAGCAGCTCAAAAACAAAGGCTGGCGCTCGTGCGGCAAGGCGTGCCAGCAGGCTGCGCCGCTGGTTATTCGCGAACGGATTCTCGCCCGCAGTGACGCGCGGATCGACGCCGGTGGGGCTGGAGAAAACGACGCGATGTCCGAGCTGCTCGAAGGCCGTGGCGATGCCTGCGATATGCACGCCTTCCGCCCCGGTGCCCTGGGTGCGGAAGTGGTAGAGGATGTTCACGGGCGCACCGCTGCGGCGAGTACGTCGTGGTACTGCGCCGCAGCGCGCTCCCAGGTGAACTGCGCGCCGTGCGCGGCGATGACCTCCCGTGCGGGCGGCTCGCGCAGGACACTGCGGAGCGCGGCAGTGAGCGGAGCGAGATGCGGTTCGATCAGGCGGCCGCAGGTTTCCCCGGGATGCACTTCAGCAAGTCCTCCCACGCGGCTGGCGACGACGGGCAGCCCGCACGCAAAGGCTTCGAGCACCACGTTGGGGACGCCTTCATTCACGCTCGGGATGCAGAGCACGTCGGCGGCCTGCATGTAGCGCGCTACTTCCTTGGCGGACTTGCGGCCGGGCAGCAGCACGTTCGGGCCAAACTGCAGTCGGTCGGCGAGCGTTCGGGCGCTGTCGGTAAGCGGGCCGCCGCCGAGCATGATGAGCTTCGTCCTGAGAAGCGCGTGGTCGTTGTTGCAGACGTGGGCGTGGGCTTCGACGAGCAGGATAGGGTTTTTGATCGGGTAGAAATTGCCGACGAAAAGAATGATCGGCAGATCCGGCGGAAGATTGAGCGCCTGGCGCGCGGCGGCGCGGTCGCCGGGTTTGAAGACGGAATGATCCACGCCGTTGTAAACGGTGTGCAACTTGTCGCGGTCGATGCCCGCTTCACCAAGTAGCCGGCCGAGTTCACCGCTGCGGGTGATGATGGACGCCGCACCCGGCATGGAGCGCGCGATGATTTTTCGCCGCACGGGATGCCGGAGATACTGATGCACATCCGAGCCTTGGGCGATCGAGACAAACGGAAAACCAATCTCTTGGGCGAGGCGAGCGACGGCGCATGAGTCGGGGTAGATCCACGAACTGAGCACGAGGTCGTAAGGAAAGTGCGCGCCGATTTCGCGCAGCGGACCGCGCAGGGCGCGGGCCATGAGCTGGTGGTTCCAGCGGCTGCCGATCTTCGGCAGATAAGGCGTGGCAAGGAATTGCGGCTGGAGGCGTCGATCGTCATCGCGCGCCGTCCAGGTGCCGGAGCGCAGCGGCAGCGTGGGGCGCAGGCCGAGCACGCGGATATCCCAATGCGCCGTCAGTCGGTCAAGCACGGTGGCGTTGTCGAGTCCTCGGTAGGGTTCGCGAGTATCAGGAAAAAGGTTCGAAACGAAGAGGAGCCGCATCACGCCGAGATTGCCGCGCCTGTTTTCCGATAGCAATGATCGCGGAAAGGTCCCGGCTCCCCGGAGTGCCCGTCTTCGGCGGCATGAATGAGGTTCACCATTTCGCGCGCCGTCACATAGTGAAAGCGCAGGCTGCTGTCCTCGTCGGCTATTTGCGCGAGGCTGCGGTGAAAGGCGCGCATCGGTTCGCCGAGGAGCATGCGGGTGTTTTCGGGTTTCGCGCCGTGGGTGTGGAGCTTGACGAAGAGCCAGTTGGGTCGGCCTTCGACCGCGATGCGGCAGTCGATCCAGAGCTGCATGCGCTCGCGGGTGGGTGGATTTAGAGCGGTGAGATCGCTGTTTTCGATCCGCGGGAAAAGGCCAAACTTCCGCCGCTGCCAATTCAGCGCCAGCGGGCCCTGCACGATCAGCAACTCGTGTTCTGCCGCGCGCTCTGGCGGGCGATCCGAGCGCACGCGCCGGCCGGAATCGTGCGATTTTGGTGCCGTGGTCGAGCGGGCGTAGTAGAGCGCATTGATCGCTCGGGTTTGCGTGCGGTTCGGCGCGGAAGGCAGCGTGAAATCGCCGTAGCAGCCGGTTTCCCGCAGCACGCGCAACTCGCCGCGCACACCACAGTGGCGGCCCTGGGGATGCGAGTCATCCAGCGCCCAGTTGCCGTGCACGAACCCGTAGCGGAGCGCGCCCGCAGCATCGCGCGCCAGCAAGCCGTGTCCGGCGAGCTGTTCCTTGGCGCTCTCCAGCGTCCGACGCAGATTTTCCGCAGTGTCGTTTTCGTGATGCAGATGCACCTCCGTCTCGCTGCCCGTCGCTGCGCACAGTTCGGCGAGCACGCCCACCACCTGGGCTTCGTACTGCTCCACGGGATAGAAAAAGGTGTGCTTCGGCGGCTGGCCGTCCGCGTCACGGAATTCCCCCGCCAGCGCCGCGAAATCCCGCCGCCACGTCTCCACCCGCTCCAGCGCCTCGCTTTTCCCCACGCCATGAAACGGCTCGAAATGGTCGCACACGGCGATCATTACATGCCGCGTGCCGAGGATGTGCTCGTGGTGGCGATGGCGTCGGCGCCAGGCAGGCAGCCAGATGTCGAGGGCTTTCAGCATGCGTGGAAAAAAGGCGCACAAACTGGCGAATCCGCTTATTTCAGGCAACCGCTTTTGCCTCGCCAGCGCGATTCCACCGAATGACTCCGGTGGCCGGACGGTCAAAGTGGCGAGCCCACTTTCGCAAACGCGGCGCGGATTTCCGCGTCCAGTTCTGCCAGCGAACGCCCGTCCAAAAGGATTCCGAGATGTTTCGCGCAGACTTTCGGCGGATCGATATTGCCGGGCCCAACGGGCAGGGCGGGTTGTGGTGGCGGAACGAGGTTTGCCGGGTAGCGGATCCTGCCCCCGCCGAGAACCTCGACGCCGGGCTTCTTTTTGAAAACATCGAGTGCCTCCTGATAACGCACCACTGCGGCTTTGTAGTCGCCGAACGACCGCTCATACGTGATCCAGAGCTTCCGTTCCTCGTGGATGGCGTCGAAATATTTTTTCAAGCGCAGCCCTTTTCCATCGCCATCGAGGTGCATGAAAAACAGGGCCGTCACATACGATGAAAAATAGCGCCCGGAAAGATTCGGGGGCTGAATCGGCTGCTGGATCTGGACCGCGCTCTGCCCGCCTCGAAATTGACTCCTCTCCACGGGTTTTGGCGGCTCAACCGTTAAGCCGGTAATGACTCGCCGCTCAGTAATGGAGGTGGTGTATCCCCAGAGTTCCTCCAGCCCGATCCACTTCATCTTGGCCAACGGGCTTTTCTCTTTGCGTCGCAATTGCTTAAAGGCATCCACCGCAGCGGTGACGTTGTAGCGGCCGCTGACGTAAGGCAGGTGAGAGGTATATTCCGCCGTCCCTTCGATCAACCACATGGGCATGAAAGGCAGGTATTCGTGCATCATCTGATGCCGCGCTTCCGCCTTTCGTGGAGATGCCTACTTCTTCAAACGGGATGTGAAAAATGCCGTCTTGCAGCGAGTAACTTGCCGCCGACCACGGCGGCGCGCCGCTCGCCACGTAGCCTTCCCGCGTTTCATAGAGCCTGGCCCGAAACAGCGGCCCATCCCGCGGCACGGGCACGATGCCCCAGGGCAGTCGGGTGACCAGTTCATGCGTGCTTTCAAAGGCGCGGCAAATCTCCTTCATCGCCGTGGATCCCAGCTTGGCGGGGGCTTCAAACTCGAAATGTCGCGAGCGATAGATCGAACGCCCGCCCACCCCTTCCTTGACCACCTGGATGGTCATCGACATCAGCGGTTCATTCACTGTGGCCGGCAAAAAGCGCCGCTCCGCCGGCATCCGTCCCGTGTCGGGTGCCAGTACCGAAGCCGGCATCATCGGCAGCACCCCGGAGGCACCGCCGCTTTGCGCGCCGGCTACTCCGCCCGTCGCGATAAGCACTGCGGCAATCCCGCACCACGCCCACCCACTGGGGCGTAAATCGTAACTGATCATGCGCAAGACCCTGGGCTGAGGGGCACGAGATAGCCAGCACCGTATTCGCGGCGCAAGACCACTCTCAGGTCTTTATGTGAGGCCTTGTGAAAACTTTCACAAAATCCGCTTGCTGCTCTCCAAGCCGCGAACCACCCTTTCCGGCGCAGTCCGCACGCTCTTTCGCCATGGCCCTTACCACCACCGAACTCGAACTTCCCGATGCCGCCACTCGCGCCCAGCAGAACGGCGAAGTCCGCGACATCCTCGGCGAGAAGCTCATCCTCAACATGGGTCCTTCGCACCCGGCTACCCATGGCGTGCTCCGGCTCATCCTCGAGATGGATGGCGAGATCATCACCAAGGCCACGCCGGAGATCGGGTACCTGCACCGCGGCGATGAAAAGATCGCGGAGAACATGACCTACAACCAGTTCGTGCCCTACACGGACCGGTTGGACTACCTCGCCCCCATCGCCAATAACGTCGCCTACGCGTTGGCTGTGGAAAAGCTTATGGGCTGGACCTTGCCGGCGCGCGGCCAGGCTATTCGCGTCATCTGCTGCGAGATCGCACGCATCTCCTCGCACCTCCTTGGTGTCGGCTGCTTCGCCATGGATTGCGGGGCCATGACCGTCTTCCTCCACACCTTCACCGAGCGCGAAAAGATCTACAACCTCGTCGAACTCCTCTCCGGCGCCCGTTTCACCACCAGCTACACCCGCGTCGGCGGCATGACCCGCGACCTACCCCCCGGCTTCATCGAGTTGCTCGAAAAATTCCTCGTCGAACTTCCGCCCGTCATCGACGACGTGGACGCTCTCCTTTCCAGGAATCGCATTTTCGTCGATCGCACCAAAGACGTCGGCACCATCACCAAAGAGGACGCCATCGCCTTTGGCCTCACGGGGCCAAACCTGCGCGCCTCCGGCGTCGATCACGACCTGCGGAAAAAGCGCTCCTACCTCGGCTACGAGCAGTATGAGTTCGACGTACCCATCGGCTCCGTCGGCGACAGCTACGACCGCTACACCGTCCGCATGGCCGAGATGCGCGAGTCCCTGCGCATCCTCCGCCAGGTGATCGACACGCTCCCCGGCGGCCCCATCAACATCACCGACGCGAAAAACTTCCCGCCGCCCAAGACCACCGTGCTGACGAAGATGGAGGAACTGATCCACCACTTCATCATCCACACCGAAGGCCTTGACGCCCCCCCCGGCGAAATCTATTTCGGCCACGAAAACCCCAAGGGCGAACTCGGCTTCTACATCAATTCGAAAGGCGGCGGCACCCCGCACCGGCTGAAAATCCGCAGCCCCTCCTTCGTCAACCTCTCGATCCTCCCGAAAATCCTCCCCGGCCACATGATGAGTGACGTCGTCGCCATTCTAGGCTCGTTGGATTTCGTGATGGGCGAGTGTGATCGGTAGGAGCGGTATCGTCCGACCCTTGCACCTGCTTATCCGCGCTTCGCTAAAGCCTAAGCCGCCGTTTTCATGATTTGTGGGACGTAGATTTCCGGCGGGGTTACGTCGATGCTTTGGTCACGGATAGTTGCATCTTGATCGCGACGAACCGCCACAAGGTAGCTATCAAGAGCCCGGTTAAGCTCAGCGGTGCGCTGCGGATTTGTCAGCAACTCTGCCGCGAAGACGTAGCGTCCTGATCTGCCGCTGCCCCAGCGGGTTAGAGTATATACCCCAAGGTCACCTTGGACTTGGGCCAACGTAAACGAGGCAAACGGGAAAGCCGCTTCGAGGCGGACGGTCAGCAGTTCGAGTTGTGGTTCGCTTGAATGCCGTAGGAGATTTAGGAGGAACATCGGAACTTTATCGCACGAGCTCCGCCTTTGGACGCCTGTTCCAATTCATCGTAGAACAGCATTCTAAGACGAATTCCGGTCACTGGTCTCGCGCTTACGGCCACAGGATTACCTCCCACCACCGCCGCCCGATCCGCTGCCCCCCGTCCCCGTTCCACCACCGCGCGTTCCACCACTGCCTGTTCCGCCACTGCCCGTCCCACCACTGCCCGTCCCACCGGTCGCACTTTGCCCACCGGATACACTTCCGCCCGCTGCGCCGCTTTGGGCGTTGCCCGTAGCTCCACGGCCGGTCGTGCTATTGCCCCCCACATTCCCTGCGGCCGCGCCGGTGTTTCCTTGATTGGCTGCGTTAGAGTCCTGCCCCGTAACCTGATTATTTTGGTTCTGATTGGTATTCCGCCCATTCGCGGCACCGTTTTGAATCTGGTTGTTACCACTAGTCGCTCTTGCCGGTGTCATTAATGAGCCGTCAGCACCGCGGACCGAGCCGTCGGGAAGGATCGACGCACCGTCGGACCTAGTGACGGTGCCGTTGGCGTTGATTGTCCCAAGGGCAGGGGTCCCATCATTTCCAAAAGTCACCGCCCGCGTGGAGCGGTCGAGAGCCATCGTTCTCCCGTCAGTCGTCAAAATGGTGCCATTGGAATTGAGGGTGCCCATGAAAGGTTGCCCGTCAGCTCCTAGAAATACGCTGGTTCGTCCGGAGGCATTTGGCATGGGCCGCTGGGAGGCATTGGTACCGACAGCCGTGGTGCTCCTCGCTGCGGGCAGGGGCGCTGGGTTGACGTTCGGATCAACCGGAAGATCAACTAACTTGCCCTCAAAGGTGAGCAGTTGGGTCGAACGCAGCGCGGCCTGCGTATTGTCGGGCAAAAGAATTGTTCCGTCGGGCCTGGCGATGACTCCAGAAGGCAGAACCAACTCTTTGGCGAGTTTCTCGGTCGCACCGTTCCGGGTAACGAAAATTTCCCCGCCGCTAAAGGTAATGCCGTCCCGCCGGGAAACTCCGACTTGGACACCATCACCCGCCGATCCGGGATCGTTCGTCAGGACCGCCGCAGCAGGTGCGACAGCTTCGGCTCCAATGGCCGCATAATTCAGGCTGCAAAAAATAGAAGCCACGCAGATGGAAGGAAAAGTTTTCATAAGCCCTTGATCGCCGCTTCCAATGCGCACGGATGCCCTGAACATTCGTAGGGGCGTGCCCCTTAGCGCCCGCGTGGTTGGCCCTTGCAGAAACCCCTTTTCTCGTTTGCTAGCGTGGTCCGCCCGCTTGACACGTCGGCCATTGCTTACCCATTACCACCACATCAAAGAAGTGAGGCATCCCATCAGCGACTCCGCAAATCCATGAAAAACCCCAGTCCGCAAAAGCAACTGTCACCCCAAGAAACCGAAGAATTGCTCAAAGCGTTGCAAGCGCGCTTCGCGAGAAACACGAATCGGCACCGGGGACTTGAATGGGCCAAAGTGCAGGTGCGGCTGGAAGCGAACCGCGAAAAATTTTGGTCGCTCCATGAAATGGAAAAGACCGGCGGTGAACCGGATGTGGTGGGTCACGATAAGAAGACGGGCGAATACACCTTTTTCGATTGTTCCCCGGAAACGCCCAAAGGACGGGTGAGCGTTTGTTACGACCGCGAAGGGTGGGAATCCCGGAAAGAACATCGGCCAAAAACGAACGCCATAGACATGGCGACAGAGATGGGCATCGAGCTTTTGACGGAGGAACAATACTTCGAGCTGCAGAAACTGGGGGACTTCGACACGAAGACTTCGTGTTGGGTAAAAACGCCTGCGGAGATCAGAAAACTCGGCGGCGCGCTGCATTGTGACCGCCGCTACGGTCGCGTTTTCGTAGGTTACAACGGCGCGCAGTCCTACTATGCCGCGCGGGGGTTCCGCGGCTGGCTCGCGGTTTGACGGCGAATTTTGGTTTTCATGTTTCCGCTTCCCACGAGGGCGGGGCGCGGTAGGAATGAGGCCATGAAACTCGGCTTCGTTGGTTCCGGTAAAATGGCCTCCGCGCTCGTCCAGGGCGTGGTGCAAAGCGGCGCGCTCGCGCCCGGCGATGTCCTTGTGAGCGATGTGGTCGCTGCCGCGGCGCAACGGCTCGCCACGACGGCGGGCGTGGCTTTCACCGAGACGAATGAGGAACTGGTGGCGATGGCCGAGGCGCTGGTGCTGTGCGTGAAGCCGAACGATGCGTTGGCGGCGCTGCGGTCACTGCGTGGCGGCGCGGCGGATAAGTTGGTCATCTCGATCGTGGCCGGGTTGCCGCTGGCGGCGCTGGGGGAGGCGGCCGGGCCGGGCGTGCGCATCGTGCGGGTGATGCCGAATACGCCCGCGCTCGTGGGCAAGGGCGCGGCGGCTTACGCACTCGGGGCAACGGCGACGGGCGCGGATGCGGCGCTGACGGAGAAAATCTTTGGCGCGGTCGGCGAGGTGGTGTGTGTGCAGGAGAGCCTGCTCGATGTGGTGACGGGCGTCAGCGGGAGCGGGCCGGCCTATATCTATCTGGTCATCGAGGCACTGGCGGACGGTGGCGTGCTCATGGGGCTGCCGCGTGATCTAGCGCAAAAGCTCGCGGCGCAAACCGTCGCCGGTGCTGCGGAGATGGTGTTGCAGACGGGGAAACACCCGGCGGTGCTTAAGGACGAAGTGACCAGCCCCGGCGGCACGACGATCGCCGGCCTCGAAGCGCTGGAAGAGGCCGGGGTGCGCGCCGCTTTTCTCACCGCCGTGCGCGCCGCCACCGAGCGCGCGCAGGAACTCGGCGCGGCAAAGTGAAAGCGTTTCTATGGATCGCGCTACTCGCGCTGCCGCTGGTAGTGCAGGCGCAAGTGCCGAAATTCCGCGTCGGGCCGGCAGCGGAGATCAATGAGCCGGGCAAAAAACAGGTTTCCGACGAAGCCCAGCGGCTGGCCAAGCAGGCGATGATCGCCATGACCAAAGGCGATCTGGTTTCCGCGAAGAAAGATTTCCAGAAAGTGCTCACCCTCGCGCCGGACAACGTGGCGACGACGATCAATCTCGGCCTCGTCGCCTACCGGCAGAAGCAATACGCCGAGGCGGAAAAACTCCTCAAGAAAGCCGTGCGCACTCAGCCCGAAGCGGGGCTCGGCTGGCTGGTGCTCGGAGTCATTCATTACGATCAAGACAAGCTGGACGCCGCACTCGCCGCGCTGGCGCAGGCCGCTTTGTTGGAACCGAAGAACGCGACGGTCCACCAATATCTCGGGGTGACCATTGGCAAGAAAGGCTGGCTTTCCGGGGCCGAGGACGAGATGCGCAAGGCCATCGAGATCGACCCGACGTATGCGGAAGCGCACTTCAATCTCGCGGTTTTTTACCTTCAGCGAAATCCGCCCGCCGTTGAGCTGGCCCGCCGCCATTATCAGGCGGCGCTCGATCTCGGGGCCGCGCCCGACGCGGACGTGGTGAAAGGACTGTCCGAGCCCAAAGAATAGCGGTTTCTCGCGGCTTGCGAAAATCGCGCCCATCCATTTACTACGCGCCGCATGAAAAAGCGCTTAGCCTCCATCCTCAGTCTCGCCCTCGCTCTCCTCGTCTGCGCGCCCGCCGGCCAGGCGGCGACCAAGAAAAAGAGCAGCAAGACGACCAAGACGACGCCGGCCAAGCCCAAGCCGGTCGCCGCACCCGCCACCTTCCCCCTTGATCCTGTCTTTAATGGCGTGCCACAGACGAATGCCGGTGCCGTCATCGTTGTGGACGCGGTGAGCGGGCAGATCCTTCACGAGGTTAACGCCGATCAGCGCCGCCCGGTGGCGAGCACGCAGAAGCTGCTCACCGCGCTGATCGTGGCCGAGGACGGCGAACTCGACCGCAAGATTCGCGTGGAGGCGAGCGACACCTGGGTCGAGCCGACGATGCTCTACATCAAGCCGGGCAACCTTTATTCGCGCCGCGATTTCCTCAACATCCTGCTCGTGCACAGCATGAATGACGTGGCGCGTGCTTTGGCGCGCGACAACGCCGGCAGCGTCGAGGCTTTCGCCAACAAGATGAATGCCCGCGCCGCCGCCCTCGGGATGCGCAACAGCAATTTCGAGAACCCCAACGGTCTCCCCGCGCCCGGCCAGTACTCCACCGCGCGGGACATGGCGAAGGTGGCCATGGTCGCTTACCGCAACCGCGCCATCCGCGAGATGGTCTGCCAGAAAAGCATGGTCTGGCACTACAACGACGGGCGCACCCGGGTCTTTGGCACGACGAACAAAGTGCTCAAAGCCTATCCCTACTGCAACGGCATGAAAACTGGCTATACCGAGGCGGCGGGCCGCTGCCTCATCTCCAGCGCGAGCCGTGGTGGGAAGCACGTCATCGTGGTGGTGTTGGGCGACGACCGCGGGATCACGACGGACAGCTACAAGCTGCTCGCGTGGGGGCTTTCGAGCTAGGGCTCGCGTCCGTCCCGGTGGAAGACCGGGAATAAGACTTTTGCGCGGCGGCGGTTGTCCTTACACCGATGCCTATGCCGCAATCCATCGCCGCCGAACTCGCTGATCTGCGGGCGAAGGCGCTCCTGCGGACGCTCCGGGAGATGGATTCGCCACAGCAGCCGGCGGTGGAGCTGGCGGGCAAAAAGCTGATCAACTTTTCCTCGAATGACTTCCTCGGCCTCGCCACCGAGCCGGCGCTGCGCGAGGCGGCGAAGGCGGCGATCGACCAATACGGTGTGGGCTCTGGGGCGAGCCGGCTGGTCTGTGGCACGCTCTCGCCGCATGTGCGGCTGGAAGAAAAGCTCGCGGAGTTCAAGCGCACGGAAGCGGCGCTGGTTTTCTCCAGCGGCTACGCCACCGCGCTCGGCACGCTCGGCGCGCTCTGTCAAAAGGGCGACGTCATCATCTTGGACAAGCTCGCCCACGCCAGCCTCATCGACGGGGCCAAGCTGAGCGGCGCGCATCTCCGCGTCTTTCCACACAACCACATGGGCAAACTGGAAAGCCACCTGCAGTGGGCGCGCGAACATTATCCCGAGGCGCGCGTGGTCGTGGTCACGGAGTCGGTCTTCAGCATGGATGGCGACTGGGCGCAGCTCGGTGAGGTCGTCGAGCTGAAGCGCCGCTACGGAGCGCTGCTGCTGCTCGATGAAGCACACGCCGTGGGCGTCATCGGCGTGCACGGGCGCGGGCTGGCCGATCAGCTCGGGCTGGCCGGCGCGGTGGACATCCACATGGGCACGCTGAGCAAGGCGCTCGGGGTGAGTGGCGGTTACGTCTGCGGCGGGCGCCGGCTGATCGAGCTGCTCGTGAACCGCGCGCGCAGTTTCATCTATTCCACCGCCCCGTCGCCCGCGGTGGCTGCCGCTGGCTGCGCCGCCGTGGAGTGGATGCTCTCGCCCGCGGGCGAAAAGCGGCGCCAGCAACTGCGGCAAAACCTCGCGCAATTCGCGGCGGAAATGCCGGTGCTTTTTGCCGGCGAACGGAAGGTGCAGAGCGCCATCGTTCCCGTGATCGTGGGTAAAGCCGAAGCCGCGCTCGAAGCAGCGCAAGTGCTCGCCGGGAAAGGTTATCTCGTTCCGGCGATCCGTTTCCCCACCGTCGCGCGCGACGCGGCCAGGCTGCGCGTCACGCTTTCGGCCCGGCACACTCCGCGGCAGATCAGCGGGCTGTGTGCGGTGCTGCGAAATATCGCGGCGGGGTAAGAAGTGTAACCGGGATTCCAGAGCACCGTCATCCCGAGCGCAATGCAGGGAGCGATAGCGACCGGAATGAAGTCGAGGGACCTCGGCGGTTCGATAACGTATTTCGCTGGAATGAACCGCCGAGGTCCCTCGACTCCGCTTCGCTTCGCTCGGGATGACACGCTGATTAAGTTTAGCCGGGTATCCCGAGCGCTGCACCGGCTTCACGGGCGAAGCGGAAGCCGGTGAGCGGAGCGGGGGATGATGCGTCCTTTTCCAGTGCGAGCACCTGGAAGCTGCGCCCCATCATCTGGGGGTGCATGAGCGTTTTGAAGGCGCGCAGTTCGCGTTGGCTGGCGGGCGTTTCGGCAATCTCCGCGGGAAAATGCAGTGCGCCGAGAGCTACGAGGAAGTGATGTTGATCGGTAAAGCCAGCGATGCGCAAACCGACGGCGATGGCGTGTTCGGCGAGCGCGGTGAAATCGACGTGCGCCGTGAGGTCGGTGTCGCCCGGCGCGGCGAGGAGGTCATCCACGCGGCGATGATCGGCGTAACCGGTGAGTGTGCCGGTGGTGCGTTCCGGTCGGTAGTATTCGGCGCGGGGAAAGCCGTAGTCGATGACGAGGATAAAGCCGCGGATCAGCTTGGTGCCGAGCGCGTCGAGCCAGGTGAGCGTGGCGAGATTCACCTCGGTGCGATAGCCCGCGGGCAATGGTGGGAGCTTGCTAAGGGCGGCCAGCAAAGGCGGGTTGGAGATGGCGCGCTCGGTCAGGGCAAAGCGGTCGTTTTCCCAGGCGACGTGGCTTTCGCGCCAGCTCTCGCCGTCCCAGACGACGGCGTGAACGGGGAAGGCGTCGAGCAGCTCATTCGAAAAATGCACGCCCGTGAAAGCGGGCAGCGCGTCGAGGGTCGGGAGCCGGCGCACCTGTTCGGAAAATTCGGCGAGCGATTCGCTTTGCGCGGAACGCAAGGCGGAGGACGGCTCGATGATCTGGTAGTGCGTGGCGGCGAAGCACGCAGGGTTTTGGGTGCGCAAGGCCATGAGGACATCGCGGGCGAGGTCGCCGCGATCCGCGCCTTGCTCGACGAGCGTGAAATCTTCCGGCTTGCCGAGTCGCTCCCACATCTCCGCGAATTGCCGCGCAAGCAGCGCGCCGAAGAGCGGACCGACGCTGACGCTGGTGAAGAAGTCGCCGCTGCGTCCGATGCGGGCGCGGCCCGAGGTGTAGTAGCCGTGCTCGGGATGGTAGAGCGCGGCGTCCATGAAATCGCGGAACGGGATCGGGCCGTCGTGCGCGATTCGCGCGCGCAAGAGTTCCGTGAGCGGGCCGGACATGCGGGGTCAGGCGACGCCGACGGCGGCTTCGACGAGCGGGAGGACGGCTTGCAGACTGGCTTCCGAGCGGGCGTGGATGCGGAGCAGCGGTTCGCCGCGCTGCACTTCGGCACCGACGGATTGGATGGCGCTGAAGCCGACGGCGAAGTCGATCCCGTCGCTCGCTTTCGCCCGACCCGCGCCGAGCGCGACGCAGGCGCGGCCGATGCCGCCGGCGTCCATGCGGGTGATTCTGCCGGCCTGCGGGGCACGCAGTTCGTGGATGACGGGCGCGCGGTGGACTTCGGTGATGCGCTCCAGCGCGGTCGCGTCGCCGCCTTGCGCCTCGACCATGGCCACGAATTTTTCCCAAGCGGTCCCGTCCTGCAGCCATTGCGCGAGCTGGGCGCGCGGGACGTTGGCCACCTTTTCCGCGAGGTCGAGGGTGAGCGCGATCATGTCCGGCGGGCCGCCGCCGCGCAGGCATTCCACGGCTTCGGCGACTTCGAGCGCATTTCCGGCCGCGCGCCCGAGCGGCTCGTCCATCGGGGTGAGGAGGTGGCTCGTCTCCACACCCATCTCGCGGCCCACCGCTTCGAGCGCGGCGGCGAGTTCCGCCGCTTCCCCGCGCGTTTTCATGAAGGCACCGGAGCCGAATTTCACGTCGAGGACGAGGCGGTCGAGCGACTCCGCGAGCTTCTTGCTCATGATGCTGGCGACGATCAGCGGCTGCGACGGCACCGTCGCGGTGACATCGCGCAGGGCGTAAAGCTTTTTGTCCGCCGGGCAAATGTTCGCCGTCTGGCCGATCATCGCCACGCCGAGGCGCGCGAGTTGGGCGAGCGTTTCTTCCTCGCTGAGCGCGACGTTGAAGCCGGGGATGCTTTCCAGTTTATCGAGCGTCCCGCCGGTGATGCCGAGGCCGCGCCCCGAGATCATCGGCACCCACAGCGCATCGCAGGCGAGCAGCGGCGCGAGGACCAGCGAGACCTTGTCCCCGATGCCGCCGGTGCTGTGCTTATCGACCTTCGGCGGCGAACCCGCGGGATAACGCAGCACCTTTCCGCTGTGCATCATCGCCCGGGTCAGCGCGCCCGTCTCCGCCGCCGTCATCCCGCGAAAGAAGACCGCCATCGCGAAAGCACTCGCCTGATAGTCCGGGATTTCCCCCGCGGTGTAGCCGCGGATGAACTCGGCGATCTCCGCCGCGTCCAGCTCCCCGCCGTCGCGTTTGTGCTCGATGAAAGTGGGGACGTGCATGCGCCCGCCATCGCACGGCAAAGCGCGCCCCAGCGCCAGCCCGCTTTTTCCGCCGCCCTTGGTGACGGGCTGAAAATGGGTTCGCGCAAAGGCGCAAAGGCGCAAAGGGGGGGAGGGGAGGGTTTGTTGGTGAAACTCGGCGCCTTTGCGCCTTGCGCGAAGCGCTTGCCCCCTCGGAGGGACGGGCTCCTGCACGTCCCTGATATCCCCTGCGGACGCGTCTCCCGCGAAAGTTGGGGACGCGCGGGAGCGCGTCCCTCCGGCTTACGGCACCCGGCAACTGGCCAGGGCGCTCCAGGGGCCGTGGCCGGTGGTGCCGCCGGTGCCGCGGAGCTGAAAAGTCACGATCTGGCCGCTCGGCAGGCCGGTGAAGGTGCCCTTGCTGCGGCTGGGGAATTCCAGCGCGAGCGATTGCCAGCTCGCGGGATCGGCCGGCGTCAGCGTCCAGCGGGCTTCGAAAGCCGTCGAGCGCTCCAGCGGATCGCAATGCCAATCGGCCTCCCCGGCGGCATCGCCCATGGAGACCGCGAAATCCTGCACCTGCCCGAGCGGCGACGGCGCCTGCCGGTCCGCCGTGGCCTCATAGCCCGCCGCCTCGATGACGGACTTCGCCCCCTTGGCCACCCCATCCACCCCGCTCGCGTGCGCCTCCAGCGCCACATCCAGCGCCGGAATCAGCTCATCGCGCTGCGGCACCAGCACCTCCAGTTGATCGCGCAAATTCTTAATCTGCGCCGAGAGCAGCGCCACCGGGTAATGGGCATCTTTCAGCCCCGAAGTCAGCGGCTGGATGGTGGAAAACTGCGCCTTATTATCCGTCGCCAGCACCACCGCACCGGCGAGGAGGCTGAGCTGATCGGGGGTCATCTGACTGATGCTGAGTTTAACTTTGCTCATAACGTAGGAACTTTCATTTCTTGGGTTGAAACCGCACACATTTCCATCGCCCCGCCGACACCATGCCACCGGGGGAGGACGGAGAGCAGAAACACCAAAATCTTCTCCGTCCGGCAAGCCCGGAATTCCACAAAATGCGCCCTCCGTGGAACAAAATGTTCCCCATTTACTCAGAAAACGAAACGCTAGATCGCGATCTAGCGGGTGGGAATCGCCATTTAGCCGCTGAGAACCCCGACCTAGCCGGTGGGAATCGCGATCTAGCCGGTGAGAACCGCGATCTAGCCGCTGAGAACCGCAACCTACCCGGTGGGAATCGTGATCTAGCCGCTGAGAACCACGATCTAGCCAGCAAGAATACCGACCTAGCCCCTGAGAACCGCGATCTAGCCAGTGTAAATCCCCACCCACGCCCCTTTCCCCCTTGCCCCCGCCCCACATCCCTTCCTACCCTCCCCCGGTCCGGCCTCTTTAGTGGCCGTTCGCGCGCTCATGAAAGAACTCCTCTCCAGACACCGCCAAGCAATTGCATACTACACGATGCTCATCATCGCGGCGTGGCTGCTTGCCTTCATCGCATCGGTTATTGTTCGCTCATCACTCGAACCTGCAGTTACGCCCAACCTGCGAGCATACGTTTCGCTCGTCCAGTCGATGACCTGCGGGCGATACGCCGACTCAAAGCAACTTGCAGATGCTGCCTACACGACTGCTGACGACCCCGACATCCGCAAGCTTGCTGACTTCGCATCCCGAATGGCCCGTATGGCACTCAACACGGGCGTCCAGACCCGTGAGGAGACCGGCTCATTCACCGGACTTGCCAAGGCATTTGTGACGGGCTTCAAGAATCCTTTAGCCGGCGTTGAGGGACTCGGCTTGTCTATCGAGGCGATGTTTGGCGACTGGGAGGCACTCGGCACTCGCCTCGATAGCCGTTACCAACCTGTATTTGCGAGTTACGGTCGCTCTCAGACTGCCGGTTCCGTCACCTTCTGGCTCTTACTCGCAGCGGCAGGCTACGGCTACTATCGCTTCCGCAACCCCCTCAGCGCATGGTTGCGTCCTCGCATTCAGCGCATTCCCTTCTTCAGTGCGACGCCCTCAACACCAAAACCAACGGCTTAACCCGGCGCTGCCGGGAACTGCTCCGCGCCCGTCGCTCGCGTACTTCCTCCAAACTGATGACAACACTCCGCGACCTATATCAAAACCATCGCGAGCGTTTCGCTAAGTTTGGGCGTTCGTTTCCCGACGAAAGCCTGCAAGGACCACTTCTGATGGAGCCAACCGCGTATTTTGACCAGCGAATCAAGCTTCTCGTCGTGGGGCAAGAGACTGGAGGGTGGCACGATGACCACGACGACATCGACGCGCAGCTTGAATGCTACCGAAAGTTCAATCTCGGCGACAATTGGCCGGGGCCATTTTGGAACATAACTCGCAAGGTCGAAACGGTCTTGGGTGTTGACCGCTGTTCTTGTGCGTGGTCGAACCTCAACCGTTTTGATCACGATGGGGAACCACCAACGGGTGCCGTTTTGGACGCGATGCCCACGTTCGACTTTCTTCTCCGAGAGGAGATTCAAACCCTCCGCCCGGAAGTGTGTCTTTTCTACACCAACCGCAAATACGACCACCGACTTGAGGCGTTGTATCCAGGCCTCCAGTTTTCTGATGTGGAGGGCTTGCCGAGCAGCCATTTCGCGCACCTAACGCACTCCGATCTTCCACAACTTACGCTTCGGACACCGCACCCGAGAACCATTCGAATGAAAGGATGGGAGGAAGCATTCCTTGAATCTTTGCAACGCCTTTTTGCAAATGGCCGCAACAGATAAACATCGCTGAGCGCCGTTCCGCCTAGCATCGCTAGGGAGGAAACGTGGGGCGTGATGAGACAGCCGGCTTTTCCACCCACTCAGGATCAAATTGGCTGGCGCGGTGCAGGCGGGTGCCCCAGGCGCTGAGGGTGGCGGTGTGCTGGACGAGGGAGGGCCGGTGGACGGGGAGGGGCGCGCCCGGGGCGTATTCGCCGGCCAGGGCGGTGAGCCGCCGGCTCTGGACGCCGCCGCGCTGGGCGAATCTCTCGACGGCCCACTCGGCAAAGGGCCGGGCGAGGAGGAGGGCTTGCGCGCCGATGAAGTGGACGGGGTCGGCGGGGAAGTGGGTGCGGGCGAGGACGGCGGCGGTGGGCGGGACGCTGGCGGGCAGGCCGGGATCGTAGAGGCTGGCGAAGGTGGCGATGCCGCCGTCGCGGAGCGGCGGCCAGCGGAGGAGGGCGGCGCGGAGCTGGCGGACGAAGGCGAGGTCGTCATCGAGGAGGAGGAGGTAGGGGAGGCGGTCGGCGGCGAGGGCGGCGCGGAGCATGGCGTGCCAGGCGGCGGGGATGCGTTGGCTGGGGTGGCCGGAGGTGGCGGTATCGAGGTGCAGGCGCGGGCGGGTTTCGCCAAAGTCCGTGCCGGCCCAACTGGCGAGGGTGCCAGCGAGGATGGCTTCGCGCCCGGGAGCGCTGAGGAGGTGGAGGGAGAGGGCGGGGAGGGTCACCGGGGGAGAGGCTTAAGCGGGCAGTTCGCAGAGTGGCAGTGTTTTAGCGGAGCGACGGAACAGGGAACCGCAAAAATTGCAAAAGGCACGGTCCACGGCATACTCCGCCGCATGAGCTCGCTTTCGAGCCACCGCAATTTCGTCACCGTGGTGGAGTATCTCCACGACGAAGAACGCTCCGATGTGAAACGTGAGTATCTCAACGGGATCGTCCACGCGATGGCTGGCGGGACGCTGGGGCACGATGCTATCGGGCTGAACGTGACGAGCGCCTTGAAGGCACGGCTCCGGGGCCGCCGCTGCCGGCCGCACGGTTCGGACGCTCTCGTCCACCTCTCCCGGCAAAATGACGAACGCTACTATTATCCGGATGCCTCGGTGACCTGCGGCCCCTTTGATCCTGGGGCCCGTGCGATCGTAGAGCCGGTGGTGATTTTTGAAGTGCTCTCGCCCTCGACTGCGCGCACCGACCGCACGGAAAAGAAGGAGGCGTATCTCGCCTGTGCCAGCCTCCAGCATTACGTCCTCATCGAGCCCGAGCGCCCCGAAGTGACGATCTACACGCGTGCGGCGGAGGGATGGGCGATGACGATCTATAATGAGATCAGTGACACGCTGCCGCTGCCGGCCATCGAAGGGGAACTGCCTTTGGCGGAGATTTACGAAGGCTGATCGGCCGCCAGAGGGTGATTGGATTCAGCGCGATTGGCTGAGGAAGGATTGGCCGACGGGCCAGGTCTGGAGCTCGAAGAAGGCGGCGAGGGTGGCGGCGATGTCGGCGAAGGTCTGGCGGGTGCCGAGGGGGGTGGCGCGGTTTTGATGGAGGACCATAAGGGGGACTTCCTCGCGGGTGTGGTCGGTGCCGGGCCAGGTGGGGTCGTTGCCGTGGTCGGCGGTGATGATGACGAGGTCGTCGGCGGCGATTTTGGGCAGAAAGGTGGCGAGCCACGCGTCGAACGCGGTGAGGGCAGTGGCGTAGCCGGGGAGGTCGCGGCGGTGGCCGAAGTGCATGTCGAAATCGACGAGGTTGGCGAAGATGAGGCCGTCCTGGCCGTCGGCCCAGAGGGTGTCGATGGCGGCCATGCCTTCGGCGTTGGTGGCGGTGGGCGTGGAGTGGGTGATGCCGCTGCCGGCAAAGATGTCGCTGACTTTGCCCACGCCGGCGGTGCGCAGGCCGGTTTCGGCGATGGCATTCAGCACGGTGCGTGGCGGGACGGCGGAGAAGTCGTGCCGGCCGCTGGTGCGCTGGAAGGCGCCGGCTTCGCCGACAAAGGGGCGGGCGATGACGCGGCCGATGCGCCAGGCGTCGGCGTGGCGCCGGGCGATGCGGCAGATTTCGTAGAGCTGGCGGCGCGGGATGACGCTCTCGTGGGCGGTGATCTGGAGGACGGAATCGGCGGAGGTGTAGAGGATGGGGTGGCCGGTGCGGACGTGCTCGGCGCCGAGTTCGGCGAGGATGGTGGTGCCGCTTTGCGGGTAGTTGCCGAGGAAAGTGACGCGGGCTTCACGCTCGATGGCCTGGACGAGTTTCGGCGGAAAGGCGGGGTAGGTGGCGAAGGGCTGGTCGAGGATGACGCCGGCGATTTCCCAGTAGCCGGTGGTGGTGTCTTTGCCGGCGGAGCGTTCGCGCATGCGGCCGTAGCTGGCGATGGTGCCGCGGGAGCGATGGTCGAGGACATCGGCGGTGACGATTTTCCACAAGCCGAGTGAAAAGAGCGCGGGCAGTGCCAGCGCGGGCTGGGCGGCGAAGATGTGGCCGAGGGTGTTCGCGCCTTCGTCGCCGTAGGCTGCGGCGTCGGGGGCGTGACCGCAGCCGACGCTATCGAGGACGAGGAGGAGGGCGCGCATTAGCGGTGGGCGGTTTTAGGCATCGGGCGGTGGTTGTAGGGGATCGGGCGGGGGTTGGGAAATGCGGAAAGGTGCGGCCCGCATTTTTCCGGGTTCCCGAATGGAGGTGCCGTGCTAGCGTGCGCGCCGTGAAAAAGACCGACCCCATTTTTGTCGCCGGACACCGCGGTCTCGCGGGCAGTGCGATCGTCCGTGAACTGACCTCCCAAGGCTACGCGAACCTGCTCGTGCGGCCGCGGGCGGAGACGGATCTGGCGGACCGTGCCGCGGTGCGCGGGTTCTTTGAGGAGGCGCGTCCGGCGGTGGTCGTGGTGGCGGCGGCGAAGGTCGGCGGGATCAAGGCGAACAACGATTTCCCGGTCGAGTTTCTCCTCGAAAACCTGAAGGTGCAGAACAACGTGATCGAGGCGGCGGCGGACTTCGGCGTGGCGAAACTGCTCTTCCTCGGCAGCTCGTGCATCTATCCAAAATTCGCGCCGCAGCCGATCCACGAGGACTCGCTGCTGACCGGCGCGCTGGAGCCGACGAATGAGGCTTACGCACTGGCGAAGATCGCGGGCATCAAGCTCTGCCAGGCATATGCCCGGCAGTACGGGCGTAATTTTCTCAGCGCGATGCCGACCAATCTTTACGGCCCGGGCGACAATTTCGATCTGAACACTTCGCATGTCCTGCCGGCACTGCTGCGCAAAGTCCACGAGGCCAAACTGCGCGGCGACGCCAGCGTGCCGGTGTGGGGGACGGGAACGCCGCGGCGCGAGTTTCTGCACGTCGATGACCTCGCGAGCGCGTGCCGCTTTCTGCTCGAAAACTACGACTCACCCGAGGTCGTGAACGTGGGCTACGGCGAAGACGTTTCGATCCGCGAACTGGTGGAGCTCGTGCGCGAGGTGGTGGGCTACACGGGCGACCTGGCCTTTGACCCGACGAAGCCGGACGGTACGCCGCGCAAGCTGCTCGATGTCTCGCGGCTGAAGGCGCTCGGCTGGGTACCGCGCATCCCGCTGCGCGCAGGGATCGAGCAGACCTACGAGTGGTATTGCCGAGAGCGAGCGTAGTTCTCACCTCCCCCTAAGTTACCCGGCCTCGGAATGGATCTATGGAGCCGAAAAATACCTAATTTCCCGTGGTGGAAATGCATCCACGGCATGGCATGGTGACGCACGAATACGGAACTACCCGGGATGAAAAAGGATAAGATACGCGCCTATTGCCTCCGCTGTCGGCATCAGCAGACCTTCGTGCGCAGTCAGATGCATCATGGAGTTCATCTATTTTTCTCGGTAATCACGCTGGGCCTCTGGGCGGTGAGTTGGCTCTCGATTTACCTCGGGCACTTTTTTCGACCGTGGCGTTGCGAGCATTGTCGCTGGCACAAACCGGAGTTTTCCAACGATGCCGGTGGCAAAACTCCGCTCGCGGCGGGGCCGGTGAGCATGAGCCGGTCGCGCGTTCCGTAGGTTCAGCGGTTCAAAGTGAAGCGGATAGGGATGACGACCTCCGAGGCGATTGGCACGCCGCCCGATCTGGCGGGTTTGAAGGCCCAGCGGCCTGCGACGGTGCTGCGGGCGCGTTCGTCGAGGGCAGGGTAACCGGAGGAACTCACGATCCGCACGGAGGCGACATGGCCCCGGGCATCGACCCGCACGGAAAGTGTGACCAAGCCCTGCTGGCGAGCGGCGCGGGCTGCGTCGGGATAGGCCGGGTGCGGATTGCGAAGGTAGCCGGGCTTGGTGCTGAGCGCGCCGGCGGTGATTTGAGAGGTAATGGCGTCGTTGCCCGGAACCGCAGAACTGCCGTCGCCGGAGGCGTGGGCGATACGCGTTGGTTTTGAAGGCGCGGGATTTTGCAGTTTGAGTTTCGGCTGCGGCGGGGCCGGCTTGGGCACCGGTGCCGGCTCGGGGATGGTCATCTCCGGCGGTTTCACAGGCGCGGGTGGCGGTTCGGGCATCACCTCGGGGGGAGGCGGTGGAAGTTCGACGGGCGGTGGCTCGATGGGCGGAGGTTGCACTGCTTCCACGGAATCTTCGGCGGGCAACGCAGCCACGAGTGCCACCTCCACGCTCGAGTCTCCCGCTTCCACCCCAAACTCCACCTGCTCGAGAACGGGCGGCGTATTCGGCCAGCCGAAAATGACGGTGGCATGCACCGCGAGCGCGGCGAGCAGGCCCAGCGCATACGAATCGCGCCCAGAGCGCTGCAGTTCGGTGGACGCCGTAGCGGGCGTGTCCGCGAGAGCGTTCACTTCGTCTTCGTCTCGATAGCCACTTTGCTGATGCCCAGCTTTCGCGCCGCATCGAGCACGGCAATGGCCTTCCCAAACTCAGCCTTCTCGTCGCCGTTGATGAACACCCGCGGGTCCGCTTCCGCGGCTTTCAGCGCCTTCAGCCGCTCGGTGAGCTGCTCCAGCGTCACGAGGTCTTTGTTGAAAAAGTATTCGCCTGCCGCGGTCACGGTGATCGCCGAATAATCCTGTCGCTCCTGCGACGCGCTGGTCGCGGCGACGGGCAGATTCACGGAGATGCCCTGATTCTTGACCATCGACATTGAAACCATCACGAACGTCGCGAGCAGGAAAAAGATGATGTCGATCAATGGGACGATTTCGATGCGGGCCCGCTTCGCCGCGCGTGGCGAGGGGATGTTCATGCGTTCGCCGTCTCCAGCGTTTGGAAAGCGCAGTTGCCGGCCCGCTTGTTGAGGTTCAGTTCGATGTGGGAGGCAGCGTCCTGGATTTCGAGGCGCGCTTCTTCGAGCCGGGAGTTGAGGTAGTTGAACGGGATCAGCGCGGTGATGGCCACGCCGAGGCCGAAGGCTGTGGCAATGAGCGCTTCGGCGATGCCGCCGGTGATCGCAGCCGGCGCGCCGAGTTCGCTCGCGCCGAGCAAGCCGAAGGAGTGAATCATGCCGGTCACGGTGCCGAGCAGGCCGAGCAGCGGGGCGAGGGTGATGATCGTGTCGAGAATGGTCAGGCCGCGGTTGAAGCGCTTCAGCTCCCAGTTGGCCGCGCGCAGCAGCGCTTCGGAGACGGATTTGTCGCGATGCGTGAGCGCGTAGGTCAGCGTGCGGGCGACAAAATCCTGCGAAGTCTGGCCGACGGTCACCGCGCCGGCCAAATCGCCTTTTTCAACCCGCGTCAGAATCTCTCCGACAACCTCTGGCTGACGGCGCACGCGTTCGCTGATGATGAAAATCAGGCGCTCGATGACGACGGTGAGCGCAATGATGGAAGCCACGAGAATCGGCCACATTATCGGTCCGCCTTTGATGAAGAGTTGGATCATAAGTTCAAGCGATCTAGCTGGGCATGCACGGCGTGTGCGCGCGTTCCTTGGTGGCGAAAGAGGGTTTGCGCAAGTCCCGCATGCTCAGGCATGCGCTGTCGCCTTCGACCGCCAGCCAGCGAGCCAACTCACCGTCACGGCGGGGCGCGCTAGAACTGCAACGAGAGGCCGATATAGTAGTTGCGACCGTAGGCGGGGTCGATGCCGGTGTCGGTGATGCGCGAGTAGTAGTCTTCGGCGAAGAGGTTGTTGATGCCGGCGTGAATGCTGACGAAGTCCTTGTAGATCTTCGCTTCGGCGGTGAGGTCCCAAACCATGTAGGCGGGAATGTGACGCTGCGGGGTATTGGCGTCGTCGGCATAGGCCTCGCCCACGAAGGTGCCGAGCATGGCCACCTTAAAGCGGTCGCCCCAGCGGTAGATCGCTCCGGCGCGCACGAGATAGTCCGGGGCCTGACGCGGCGTCCGGCCATCAAGCGGGCCGTCCACGAATTCCGCGTGGAGGAACGACACATTGCCGTAAAGACTGAACGAGCCGAAACGTTCGACAAGGGTTGGCGTGGCGCGGACCGCGACGCCGTCTTTCCCCGCGACGGCTAGCTCCGCCGGATCCCGCGAGGCGTCAAGCAGGCCGATGAGATCGATGTCAAACGCGGCCTCCACGCCGCGATGCTGGGCGCGGCCCACATTGGCTACGGTGCTGAAGCCATCGGCGCGCGCGACGGTGCCGATCTGGTCCTCGAAATCCAGCAGGAAGGCGCTCACATCCCACCAGATCCAAGGCCGCGGCTGGCCGCGAAAACCGATCTCGTACTGCACCGCCTTCGCCTCCTCCAGATCCTCCGGGATGAGCACCGTGCCGCCGGTCGGGACTGCTTGAGTGAAAATCTTCGGCCGATAGGACTGCGAGACATTCCCGTAGAGCTCCACCTTTTTGGCCAGCTCGTAAGTAATGCCGAGGCCGAAGAGCGGCACGAAATCGTACTCGTTCAGATCCGCCAGCGGCAGGCCGGCGGCTTCCCGATCCGCGTGGCGGTTTTCCTGCACGCTTTGCCAGATGTTTTCAAAGCGCACGCCGGGCGTGATCGAGAGCGCGCCCCAATGGAAGCGGTTTTCCAGAAAGACCGGCGCGTACCACGTTTCGCGGTCGCTGTCGTTGCGCAGGATCCCGCTCCGCGCGCTGGCCGTCTGGCCGCGGCTGTCCTCACGCGGTGAATCGGTGTGATACACCTGAAATCCGCCCGCGATGGTATGCCGGCCGCCCCACAGATCGTAGTCGTGCCGCAGCCGCGCCTCGTAGCCGAGGGTGTAAAACTCCTGATCCTCGATCGTCGTCGTCTCCGCCGCCGCGCCTGTCGGGAGCGTGCCAAAACCGCCGCCGCGCTGCCGCGTGCTCCAGCGCTGGTAGTAGCTGGCCCACGCCGTCATGGTCATCTTCGTCCCTTCGGAAAAATCCCGCTCCCACGCCAGCGATGCCGCGTAGCGCTTCAGCTCGAAGCGATCGTTAAAGCGCGTCGTCGCGTCGCGATTCACGTTATAATTCGCCGCGCCGGGCGTGGTGGCAAAGGTCAAGCCGCCGGGTTCGCCGTGCTCTTCCTCGTACCCTTCCACGGCCAGAATCCACCGGCTGTCGGTGTGGCCATCCAGCACTAACTTGATCAGGCCGGCATCGAGCGTGAAGTCGCTATTGGCCTGGCGGAAGCCCTCGCCCTGCCGGCGGTTGTAGTAGCCGTAGTAGCCCACGCGCCCGACCGTGCCGTCCACGTAGGTGAAGTTTGAGTAGAAGTCATCGCTCCCGTAGGTGTTCTTCGTGCCGAAAGAAAAGCGGTGATCCGCACTCGGCCGGTGGGTGATGAAGTTCAGCGCACCGCCGGGTTGCGGCCCGTACATCAGCGCCGCACCGTCGCCGATAAATTCGATCCGATCCACCGTATCCAGCGGCGGCGTGTAGTAGGACTCGGGATAGCCAAATTGGTCGGCGTGAATCGGAATGCCATCCTTGAGCACTTGCATAAATTGGATGCGGTTCGGATCCAGCCCCCGGTAGCCAATGCTCACTAGCGGTGTCGTCTCCTCGCTCAGCATCAGCCCGGGCGTCTTGGCCAGCGCCTGCCGGTAGTTGTTGTTCATGATGCGCGGAAATTCATCGAGATCGATAACCGAGTTTTTCTTGCCGGAGAAAATGCGCGTGCCTTGCACCGGCGGCAGGAAATGGACCTGCACCAGTTCATCGGATTCGGACTCGCCGCGCACCACGAGTTCCGGCATGACGGCGGGAGTGGGGCTCTGCGCTGAAGTGGCCGCAATGCCAGCGTAAATCGCCAGAGACCACCCGCAACGGCGAAGGAAACTGGTGAGCGAGGCAGGGCGGGGGTTCATCGGGTCGTGGGGTGAGTGAGGAGACGCCACCTTGAGAGCGGCGGCGTCCTTCCGAAAATTGCGGGGCTGATTCATGGGCGTGTTTTCTAGCCGCCCCAGACTTCCCGCACTCCCTTGAGATTGCCCTGCCTTTGCTCGGAATTGCGCTGCCGGCCTGGCCGGCCAAGGCCCCCTATTTTTTCTTCCCGGCTGGCGGCGCAGCTTCGAATTGTTTTTCGAGAACCAGCTCAGTGCCTTCCTTTTTCAGGTTGTAATCGACCTGATGAAAGGCGCGCTTGATGAGATGAATGCCAAGGCCACCGGGCTGGATGAGGTCCAGCGGACGGCCGTTCAGTTTGCACGGATCGCACTGCGTGCCGAAATCGCGCAGGCGGAAGCGGATACCCGCGGGAAGCAACTCGCAGACGAGGCAGATGAGCTGGTCCGGCTCGTGGTGATAGGCGTAGCGGATGACGTTGGTGCAGGCTTCGTCAAGGCCGAGGACCATAAGATCCTTTTCCGTTTCGGAGAAATTCAGCGGCTTCAGAAACTGCCGGATGAAATCGCGGACCAGCGAAAGGTTCGCCGGATGACTGGCAAATTCGATTTCGCTCTTCATGGAAAACCAAAGACGAGAATCGTCAGATCGTCGTGCGGTTCGGCAAATTGCCGGTGGTCGAGTTCGCCGCGATTCAGTGCTTCGGCGACTTCATTGGCGCTACTAAAGCGGTGGTCGAGCAGGTGGGTCACGCCTTCGGCGTCGAGCGGTTCATCGCTGGCGTTAAATGATTCAACGAGCCCGTCGGTGTACAGGACCAGCCATTCGCGCGGCGCGAGGGTGAGCGTGTGTGCGCGCGCCGGAAGCTCCGGGAGGAGGCCAAGGGGCGGCGAGCCGGCGATTTTCAATTCGCTCGAAGTTCCGTCGGCACGCGCCAGAAACGGGTGGCAATGACCGGCGCTGCACAGTTCGAGATGGCGCGTGGAAACGGTCATGCGTCCGAGCAGGGCGGTGATGAACATGCCGCGGATGGTGTGCCCGCTGAGCATGGCATTCCAGCGCGCCATCGCTGCGACCGGCGAGATGCCGGGCTGGAGAATAAGCCGTAGAATGCTCAACGCCTGGGCCATGAGCAGCGCGGCCGGTGTGCCTTTGCCGGAAACGTCACCGATCACGAAATAGATTTCGTCGGGGCCGAGCTCGAGCACGTCATAGAAATCGCCGCCGACGTTCATCGCCGGGCGGTAGGTGGCGGCAAACTGCACCGCCGCGAGCTGCGGGAGGGACTGCGGGAGAAAGCTTGCCTGAATTTCCCGCGCAAAAGCGAATTCCTGCGCAACCCGCTGCTGCTCGCGCTGGCGCTCAATGGTCCGCAGCTTGTCAATAGCCGTGGCCGCAAGATTGGCGTAGGCCTCGAAGGCCTCCAGATCGCTTTCGTCGAACGCCTGCCGCCCAGTCGGATTCAGCACTTGCAGGACACCGATGACACTGCCCTTTCGCGCCAGCGGCACGCAGAGGATCGAGCGCGTGCGGTAGCCGGTCATTTTGTCGATCTCCTGGAAAAAGCGCGGGTCGGCGTAGGCGTCCGGCACGAGCAAACCTTCGCTGTGCTCCAGCACCCAGCCCGCGATACCCCGGCCCCGCGGCACGGTGATCTTCGCCGCGCCCGGCGGCATGCCGGGACCGCCGCTGACCGCTGCCAGTTCGAGTTCGCCATCCGCTTTCGTGAGGAAAATCGAGGCTGCTTCGACCTCCATGACGCGGCGCGCGACATCAAGGATGGCGGGGAGCAGTTCGCGTGACTCGGTGATGCCATTGATGAGCGCGCTCACTTCGACGAGGCCTTTATAGACCTTGAGCTGGCGCTCGAGTGTATCGACGGCGGTGGGCATCACATCACCAGTCATGCGCGAGGATGCGCTGCGAAGAAAGGTCGAAATACCGGGCGCGCTCCGCGGCTCCCGTGCATTCGCGCTGGAAAAGTTTGTTGGCCCGCCGCATTCTGCGCCGCCATGAAATCCGCCCTCGTCGCTCTTCTGCTTTTTGTCTTCACGCTCCCCGCCCCGGCCCAGGAAACAGCCTACAATGCACTGCGCGTGGTCGGGCGCGCTCAAGGCAAAGAAACGCTCAATCGCGTGCTCGAACTCCGCGGTCGATCGGGTTCGCCGCAACCTGCCGTTTGGAAAATCACGCTCGACGAACCGCGGGCCCGCGGAGGCATTCGCGAGATCGAAGTGCAGCGCGGCAAAATCATCAGCGAGCGCACCCCGGCTTCCTCCTCCATCGCGGGCCGGCCGATGAATTTTACCCAGCTCAACCTTGATTCCGACGGCGCTTTTACCATCGCCAATCAGGAGGCGCAAAAAGTCGGCGCACCGTTCGATAAGGTCGATTACCTCCTGCGCAGTGGCAGCGGCGGGGGCGCACCCGTCTGGCAACTCGAACTCAGCGACACAAAACTCGGCCGCGCCGGGAGCCTCGATGTGGCCGCCGATACCGGCGCGATTCTCACCCAGCGACTCAGTGTCCCAGCCGGGCGTGCCTCCGCCGACAATCGTCCTCCGCCGCCTAATGACCGCCGCGACCCGCCACCGCCTCAGTCGCGTTCAAACAGTGGCGGTTATTCGCAGCCTGGCGAACCCTTCCGCGGGGTGGATGATTTTTTCCATCGGCTCACTCGGCGCTTTGAGAAACGCAGCCACCAGATGGAGAATTTTGTCACCGGCAAAGGTGCCCGGGCCGAACAGGAAAAATACGGCGACGACTGACAGCCGACCCGAGGCGACAAGACACTTGCCAGTGCAGTGAGTGTCTTCTAGTTTCCCCGCTCCCAAAGCCGGCGTGGCGAAATTGGCAGACGCGCTAGACTCAAAATCTTGTTCCCGTAAGGGAGTGTCGGTTCGACCCCGACCGCCGGTATCTTCTGGAATCAGAGACCCTCGTCTTCTGGTGGGAGAAAGACGCGAAAGCGGTTCTTATCGATCGCCTTCATGTAGGCTTCGTGCGGAGAGACGATGCCTTGCTGCATGACGTTCCAGATGGCGTCGTCCATGAACTGCATGCCCTGACCTTTGCCGCCGACAATCACGTCCTGGAGCTTTTGCGTGGCACCTTCGCGGATGATTGCCGAGGCCGCGTTGTTGACGACGAGGATCTCGTTCACGGCCAAACGGCCGCCGCCCACTTCGGCGGTCTTCTTCAAAAGCAACTGCGCCACCACGCCGCGCAGTGAGCTGGCAAGCATGGTCCGGACTTGCGACTGCTGATCGCTAGGAAAAACGTCGATCATACGATCAACGGTTTTACGCGCGTTGTTGGTGTGCAGTGTGCCGAAGACGAGCAGGCCGGTTTCCGCGGCCGTGAGCGCGAGCTGGATGGTTTCCAAGTCGCGCATCTCGCCGACGAGCACGATGTCCGAATCCTCGCGCAGCGCCGCTTTCAGGCCCTGCGGAAAGCTCGTTGTATTCTCCGGGACTTCGCGCTGCGTGATGATCGACTTTTTATTCTGATGCACGAATTCGATCGGTTCCTCAACGGTCACGATATGCCGGGTGAAGTTCGCGTTGATGTAGTCGATCAGCGCCGCCAGCGTCGTCGATTTTCCCGAGCCGGTCGGACCAGTGACGAGAACCAAGCCGCCGCGCAGGTGGCCGAATTCCTTAACAATCGGCGGGATGCCGAGCTGGTCGAGGGTCATGATCTTCGTCGGGATGAGCCGGAAGACACAGCCGTAGCCTTGAGCCTGCTTGAGGAAGTTGCAGCGGAAGCGCGAGTGCTCGTCCATCTCGTAAGCGAAATCGAGATCGCCGATCTCATGGTATTTCGCCCAGCGCTCGGGGCCGCTGATCTCGCTCATCATGTAAGCCATCTCGTCGTAGGAGAGGATCTCCTCGCGGATGGCGATGACCTCGCCGTGCCGCCGGATTTTAGGCGACTGCCCTTGCGCAAGGTGGAGATCGGAAGCGCCAGCGTTGACGAGGACTTCGAAGAATTGGTCGATGTAAGCCATTGAGGAAAACTAGTGGGCGAAATGCTGGCGCATCAGCGCTTTCTGCTCGGCACGAACGTAGGCTTCTTCCTGCGAGATGAGACCGGCGTCGTAGAGTTCCATCAGAGAGTCGTCCATGAGCTTCATGCCCTGCTTTTTGCCGGTCTGCATGACGCCAGGGAGCATGTAGGTCTTGGCCTCGCGGATGAGGTTGCCGACGGCGGGGGTGTTCGTAAGGATTTCCATGGCGAGCACGCGGCCCCGACCGTCTTTTTTCGGAATGAGCTGCTGGGAAATGATGCCGCGGAGAGATTCGCTCACCATGACGCGGATCTGTTCGCGCTGGTCGATGGGGAAAACGTCGAGCACGCGATCCAGAGTGCGGGCGGCGCTGCCGGTGTGCAGCGTGCCCAGCACCAAGTGGCCAGTTTCCGAAGCGGTAATGGCTAGCGAGATGGTTTCCAAATCTCGCATTTCTCCGACCATGATGACGTCCGGATCTTCGCGCAGCGCACCGCGCAGGGCAGCGCCGAACGAGCGCGTGTGCGTGTGCACTTCGCGCTGGGTGACGTGGCAACCCTTGGACTCAATGACGTATTCGATCGGGTCTTCGAGCGTGATGATGTGGTCGTGGCGGGTTTTGTTCACCTCATCGACGAGCGCGGCGAGCGTGGTCGATTTGCCGGACCCGACGGAGCCCGTGACGAGGACGAGTCCGTTGTGATACTGGGTGAGTTGCTTGAGCGAGGCGGGTAGCCCTAGTTCGTCCATCGAGCGCAGGTTGGTGCTGATGATGCGGAAGACGACGTCGATGCCGAGACGCTGCCGCACGACGCTCGCGCGGAATCGACCGAACGCCGTGGCGTAGGCGAAATCGATGTCTCCGCGTTCGGCGAGCAGGCGCTTTTGCTCATCGTTGAGGAAGCCCATGGCCAGCGTCTCGGTGTCCTGCGCGGTGAGTTTGTCGGCCCGCAGCCAGACCGGCTCAAGGATGCCGTTGCGCCGCCAGATGGGCGGAGAGTTGACGCCGAGATGAATATCCGAGGCGCCGGATTCCTGCGCGATGCGGAGGTATTCATCGACGTGGCCGCGGGTGTGCTCAGCTTCCGGCTCGATCACGGTGATGGATGCCGTTTCCGCCAAGGCTGGTGGGGCGGCAGCGACTTTGGGAACAGCGACAACTTTGGGGGTAGCGACGACACGGGGAGTAGCGACAACTTTGGGGATTTGAGGGGATGTAGGATCAGCCATGACGACCTGTGAGACTGCTATCGGCCAGCCTGTGAAAAGCAACCGAAACTTTGCCCATGGTCGGGTCAACCCTGATAAACACAGGCTTGGCGAGCTACTCAGCGCGGAAAGCGCCCCGCGTTCCTACCAGATTCCATGTAGTCGGACACGCGCTGACTGGCCCATCTGGTAAGTGCGGGGCGAGAGAGATCGAAAGCGATTTTCAGCGCGCCGAGGATTAACCCTGTTTTACCTGCGGCGGTCACGGTGGCAGTCGCTGCATCGGAAGTGGGGCGGGTCAGTTTTCGCCGGGCCGGCAGCTTGGAAAGCAGCAGGCCAACGACGCCTGCTCCGCCGGCCCAAGCGACAGGATTTTTGACGATGGCGTCTTTGGCGCGCTGGGGAAAATCGAGGGCGCGGTGTAGCCCGACAAACTCGCCGGACATCCGTCGGCGGGAGCGCGCTAGCTCGGCGGTTAGTTCGGCTTTGCGGTGGTCTTCAGCCATTCCTGATCGTTTTGGAGTTCCTTGATTGAGGCGGAAAACATCGGCACGCCGAGCCGCACCTTCGCGACCAGCAACAGCACCGCGGCACCGACAAGATGCAGTGCTGCGGCGCCGAGCAGCACCCAGATCCACGCCGTTTCGCCGCCGATGAGGTGCGCGACGAAAAAGACGACGGCGATGACGGCGAAAAGGTAGCCGAAGATCAGCGCCACAAACCCGCCCAAGACGAGGCCGACGATGACGCCGTAGTGCACCGCTGCCTCCTTGCCTTCCAATCCGGCCAATTCCAGCCGCGCCCGGAGGTAGGCAAGCTTGGCGGCGAGGAGAGCGGTGAAATGGCCGAAGAATCCGGCGGTCTCGGCCGCGTGAGCTGCTTCGGTCGTCGGCACGGGCATCGCGCCGGGTTTAGCGACGGAACATCAGCCCGAGCACGAAGCCGGCGGCGACCGCGGTGAGCACGGCTTTCGTCGGATTCCCGCGCACGTAGGCCTCGCCGTCTTCCTGGAAGGTGCGCACGCGCTCGCGCGTTTCGCCGTAGGTTTGCTCGGCACGGCCGCGGAATTCGGCGGTCTTCGCGGTGGCTGCCTCCCGCAATTCGCGGGCTTTCGCTTCAGCGGCGGCGCGCAGATCCTCGGCGGCGTGTTTCAGGTTTTCCTTGGAATGATCGACCGCGTCCTTGAGATGGCCCTTCGAGCTGTCGAAGGCTTCCTTGAGATGCGCCTTGGTGTTATCGACCGCTTCTTTGGCGTGGGCCTTGGCGCTCTCGAGATTGTTCGTGGGATTGTTTTCGTCAGGCATATTCTTGGTTCGGTTGAGTTGGCGTTTACTAGGTAAAGTGATTCGGTTTTCGCCCCGAGGCTGGCACTACTTTTCGCGGAAGATGATGCGCGCTTTACCCAGGTCGTAGGGCGAGAGTTCGATCTCGACCTTATCGCCGGGCACGATGCGAATGAAATGTTTGCGCATCTTGCCCGAGATGTGAGCGAGGACCAGCGCGCCGTTTGGAAGTTGCACGCGGAACATGGTTCCGGGGAGCACATCCTTGACGACGCCTTCGGTCTTGATGGCACCTTCTTTGGACATGCCGAAAAAATGCGAAGGCGCTGCGGTAAAAGCAACTCTCTAGTCGCGAAGACCGTCGGCACCCACCCAGCGCACCAGCGGGGCGAGGGCCTGCGCGCCGTCTTGCAACCAGGTCCACGGTGGCGACTGCATCTGGCCGAGTGGGCAAATGCGGGAGACGCCCAGCGTGGCGAGCGTGCGAGCGTGAGCTGGCGTCGCGGGCCAGGCACCGGCGCAACTCAGGTGCGCGCGCACTTCCCGCAGCTCCGTGGCGAGATGGGCGGGCAGCGGTTTCACGAAGACAAAGCGGTTCAGCGGCGAATGCGGGAAGCCGGGCGTTTCTTCGTAGGCGACAGTCCACGCGGTCGAGCCGTCGCTTTGCCAAAGCGCCACCGGCTCACCTTGCGCAGCGCGAAAGGCGAGTTCCTCGCGGCAGGTGCGGATGGCGTTGGCTTCGGCCAGAGCGATGCGTCCGCGCGGCTCCCGCTTTTGAAAGGCGCGCATTTCTTCCGCCAGTCTGGCTGCGTAGCCGCGGGCCTCGATTGCCACATAGAAGACGTGCGGGGAGAGGCAGCCTTGCTGATCGAAGAGCGACGCATCGCGCGCGGCTAGGGGCGCGGAGAGGAAAGTGGGATCGTCGAAAACCACCCCGAAACTCAGCCGATGCCCGTGCGCGATGAAGCGCTGCTCGGGACGCACCAGCGCGCGGAAATGTGCAATCGTGGCGTCGTGACCGAAAACGATCACGGCGTCGGCGCGCGGCAGCCAGTCATCAGGCAGTTCGCTCGCAATCTCCACCCGCGCCGCCAGCTCGGGCGGCAGTGCTGCGCGAAACTCCGCGATCTCCGGCAGCCCGGCGGCGGGGATTTTGCAAAGGTTGTGCGCGCCGAGCAGCAGCCCGCGGATCAGGCTCTGAAGCCCCGCCGCCGGCGTGTTCGCGCTGATCACGTGCAGGATCGTCTCCGGGGCCACCGCCCGCGCGAGCTGTCCGCCGTAGGGCACGAAATCATCCAGCGCCTCCGCGTGCCCGAGCTCCGTGCGAACGAGCCCGAGCAGATCGTCCGCGCTCGTCGGGCCGAGAAACGCGAAACGTGTGGCCGCGGTGGAAAGGTGGGTGGCGCGCTCGGCTGTGGTCATTGGGAAGTGGAGCGTCGCTGGAGGTTCCGGGTGGAGCACGCGACCCGCGTGCTGCGTTCGGCGACCCGCCGAATGCACCGAGAGCGCGTTGCGGTTCGAATGCGCCGTAGGATTGCAACGCGCCTCTTCCATGTTCGCGGCGGGTCGCCGCGAACTGCACTCGGGTCAAGTGCTCCACCCCGCGCGCTCACCTGTGCAGCCTTTCATCCGCCGCGCGCGAACAGCCACGCGGGAGTGCCGCGGGGTCGCGACCGAGCAGTTCGAATCCGCGCTCCCGGCGCACCGCGAGGTCCTGCGTTTCGATCGCCAGCACGGAGCCGAGATTCGCCAGATCGAAGATCCTCAGCACGCCCGTTTCTCCCAGCGCCACTTCGCCGCCCGTCTCGGGATCGATAACCAGTGCGCGCAACCAAGGCGGCTCCTCGTGTGGCCGGCCGAGGCCGCGCGTGTAAAACTGCGAGCTCAGTTCCGTCATGCCGTATTCATTGAGCACCGCGTCGGGCGCCAACCCGAGATGCTCGCCAAACATCCCGTAAAGTTCCGCCTTCGGAATCTCCCGCCCGCTGCCTTTGTAGCCGCCCGTCTCCAGCGCGAAACTCCCCGCCGGCAGCTTGAACGACCGGCACTCCCGGTTCTCAAACAAATGCACAAACGCGAGCGCCGTCCCCAACAACGCGACTGGCGTTCCATCCGCACTCACCTGCCAGAGCAGCCGCAGCAGCGCCGGATCGACCGCCCCGTTTTCCGGCGGGAGAAAGTGCGCCTCGCCCGTGCTGCGGCGGGTGGCCAGCCTTGTCAGCATGTGGCTCAGCGAAGAATGCGGCGCGGCCTCCGCCGCCGGAGCCAGCACCACATGCGGCAGCCGGGGCAAGCCCAGTCGCGCCCACCCCGCCAGCACCGCCGCGTCGTAGAGCCCGGTGTCGAGAAAGTGATGCTCCCCGTAGCCCTCACCCGTCGTCCCGCTCGTGCGGAAAGTCACCGGTGTCTCCTCCGGCGGGAAGCACGAGAGCCGCGCCGTCTTGAACGCGCCCTGCGGCACCGCCGGGATCTCCCGCCACGTCGTCGCCACCGCGCGCGTCGCGCAAAACTTCGCGTAGGGCGCGTTCCAGCGTTTCTGAAAAGCGTGCACCTCCAGCGCCAGCGCGTCGAACTCCGCCTCGCGCAAATCCTCCCGCAGCGCAGCGCGCACGCGCGCTTCCAGTTCGCGATACTCGGTGACGGCGGCGCTTTTCATCTCCCCGATTGCCTCGCACAAAGCCCGCGCCCCGCACAAAGCAAATCGTCACCTCCCACCCGGAGGGACCCGCTCCTGCGGGTTCCCTGACTGCGTGGGATACCGCGGCTCCGGAAAAGGCTGCCCCGCCCCGCGAGATTGGGGACGCGCGGGAGCGCGTCCCTCCGCGGGATTGCATTCGCCGCGCGGGTGCGCATCCTCTCGGCCATGCGTTCTCCCCGCGATTCGGTCCACGAAAAACACGAAAAGCACGAAAGTTCCGCCCACCGGCTCCGCGCGTTCTTCCTTTTCGTGGCTTTCGTGCTTTTCGTGGACCCCGCTCCCACTCGCGCCGCCGAGCCGTTTTTCCAAAAGGGGGACGTCATCGCCATCGTGGGCGGCGAGGACATGGTGGCGCTGAGCGAATACGGCTACCTCGAGCTGCTCCTGACCCGCGCGCTGCCGGACTACCACCTGCGCTTCCGCAACCTCGCGTGGGAGGGCGACACCGTCTTCGAGCAACGCCGCGACCTCGGCTTCCCGACGTGGGAAGAGCAGCTCGAAAAGATCGGCGCCACCGTGGTCCTCTGCCAGTTCGGGCAGATGGAGAGCCTCGCCGGCAGGGAGAAGCTCCCGGAGTTCATCGCCGCGTATGAGAAGCTGCTCGCGCGCTTCAGCGGCGGGGGGAAGAGGCGGGTGTTTATCTTTGGTCCGACGTGGTTCGACTATCTTCTCCCAGACCAAAGTGGGGATAACGTGGTTGTTGAGTTTTACCACCACGCCATTCTCAAGATGGCCGACAAGGCACATTTATCTTACTTGGGACCTGGCGGGCCAATTGGCTTCGGCGAAGACGTTCCCGCCTGGCGTAATGGTTGCCATCTGAATGAGGTCGGGCAGGCGCACTTTGCAGTGAATATTAAGAACGCGATTAACGCTGCTGAGGGCTGGCCCAAACCATATAAAGAGCGTCTTTTCGGTCGTACGGTTCAGGATTTGCGAGTGAAGAATTCCATCTACGGCGATGACGAGCCCCTCCGCCAGCTCATCATCGCCAAGAACAAGCTTTGGTTCGACTACTGGCGGGTGCAGAACTGGGCGTTTCTGGCGGGGGACCGGACCAACCAGCCGAGCAGCCGGGATCACCTCGACCCGCAGAAGCGCTGGTTCCCCGAGGAGCGGGAAAAGTTCCTCCCCCTCATCGAGGCCAAGGAAAAGGAGATCGACGCCCTCGCCACCCAGCTCGCCCAGCCATGAGCTTCCCTGATGTTCCGAAGGGTGGCGGGGGAAAGGCCGCGCTGGGGGGACGTAAGGCGGATTCCCAAGACGCGAGTCGCGATGGTCAGGCCGGGGATCGGCATTCCCAAGTCGCAGATCGGCATTCCCACCGTGTAAATCGCCATTCCCAAGTTGCGGATCGCGATTCCCACCGAGTAGATCGCGGTTCTCAAGTTGCGATTCGCGATTCCCACCGAGCGGATCGCGATTTCCAAGTCGAGAATCGCGATTATGAAGGAGAGAATCGCGATTCTCTCGGTGGGAATCGCGATTTACTCCGTCAAAAATGGCTATCTTTAGCCATATCGCCCCCGCGTCACTCTCTATAACACAGAGGAGAACCCGAGATTTCCCAAAACTGCTCAAAATGCGACACCTCCCACTTACCCGCCCCCTCCTCCGGTCCGGCGTTGCCCGACTCGTCGTCGCTCTGGTGGCCCCGTTAACCGCCTTTGCCGAGCCCGACCGCGACGACCCCGCCGCCGAGCTCGCTTCCTTCAAACTGCCCCCTGGCTTTGAGGCGAATCTCTTTGCCTCAGAGAAAGACGGTGTGGTGAAGCCGATCCAGATGCGTTGGGACACGCGCGGGCGGCTGTGGGTCATCCAGAGCACCACTTACCCCCAGCTCGTCCCCGGCGAGACGCCCAATGACAAGGTGCTCATCCTCGAAGACACGAACGGCGATGGCGTGTGCGATAAGACGACGGTATTCGCCGACGGCCTGATGATTCCCACCGGCCTCGAAATCGCGCCAACAGACCTCGGAGCCAAGCGCTCCCGCGCGCCCGACTCGACGGATCCGGGGCGCAGGCGCTCCCGCGGCCCGCAGGAGCCGGAGCGCGCAGGAGCGCGTCCCTCCGAGATCGCGGGGCGCGCAGGAGCGCTTGGCTCCGACGGGGAACGCGCAGGAGCGCTGCCCTCCGCCTGCTACGTAGGCGAGGGGACCAAGCTGCTCCTGCTCACCGATACCGATGGCGACGGGAAATGCGATAAGCGCGAGGTGGTGCTGCGCGGGTTCGGCACGGGGGATAATCACCAAAACATCAATTCCTTCCGCTGGTCGCCGGGCGGGGAGCTGATGTTTTCGCAGGGGCTGCACGCGCACTCGCGCGTGGAGACGCCGCACGGGATCGTGCCGCTGGATGAGGCGGGCTTCTGGCGCTATCGGCCGCGTGAGCATCGCCTGGATTCCTTTTACGGCGGCCCCGCCGAACCCCAGAACCCGTGGGGCTTTGTCTGGACCGACTGGGGCCAGATGCTGATGGTCGCGGGCAATAACGGCGGCATCTACTGGCCGCTGCCGGAGATGATCCGCGGGGTGCGCTACGGCCGGCGCGAGCAGATCTGGCAAAACGCCCGCGGCCGCAAGTGCAGCGGGCCGGACATCATCGGCACTGCGCACCTCCCGCCGGAATGGCAGGGGGTGATGCTCAGCGGCGGCTACATCAACAACGCGGTCTGGGCCTTGAAGATCGAGGACGACGGCGCGGGGTTTCGGATTGCTGATTTCCGATTGCCGATTGCTGATTCGCACACGCCCGGCAGCGCTGCTTCCCCCCCAATCAGCAATCAGCAATCCTCAATCAGCAATGCCCCCACCCCGCTGGTCACCAGCACCCACACGTCGTTCCGCCCCGTGGATGTGAAGCTCGGCCCCGACGGCGCGATCTACATTTGCGATTGGTACAACCCGATCATCGGCCACTACCAAGCCAGCTTCCGCCACCCCGACCGCGACAAAGCCCACGGCCGCATCTGGCGCATCACCTACAAAGGCCGCCCGCTGGTGAAGCCCCCGCAGATCGCCGGGGCGAAGGTGGAGGCGCTATTCGAAAACTTAAAGTCGCCAGAGCGCTGGGTACGGGAGCAGACAAGGAGGGAACTGGCGGGACGCGATCCAGAGGAGTCGTGGCAGGTGCTCTGGCCGCTTTTTGCAGAGGTGGATGAAGCCGATCCCGCTTATGAGCGGCTTCTGTTTGAAATGATTTCCATTTTTCAATCCACCTCGCAGCCCCTTATGGGATTGGTCTTGAATGCCTCGCGGTCCAAATCGGCTGACCTTCGAGCTTATGCGGCCAGTCAGTGGGTCAACGTCCGTCGCTTCCCAGACGGGATGGACCCGTGGACTCAGGTTTCCAACCTCGCCGGCGATCCCAGTGCCCGAGTGCGCCTTTCTGCGATCGTCGCCGCTGCCAACCTACCCTCGGGACAACATTGGCCGAGCGGGTTATCTGCGTTGTCGATTTTCACCGTAGCAACTGTTCCGAATCAAGAAGGCGACAAATTCTTGGAGATTGCCGCCCGCGCTGCCGTTACAAAACTGAAGCCGCAAATTGAGAAGCTAACCGATCAGGACACCGAATACTGGCGCGGCGACTGGCGCCTCCGCCTCGCGGAACTCCAGCGTCCGCCCGGTTCCCCCAAACCCGCCGCGCCCGCCGCCAGCGTCCCGGTTTCCTCCACCATCGCCGCCACCGGCAAGCTTCTGGCGACGCCGGAGTTTGTGGCCGAGCTGGTGAAGGAAGTCCGCGCGAGCGGCGATGCCAAACGCGGGGCGGAGGTTTACCGGCGCGCGGAACTGGCGTGCGTGAGCTGCCACAGCATCGAGGACAAAGGCGGGAAGATCGGGCCGCCACTCGATACGATCGGCTCGGGGCAGCCGCTGGATTTCATCATCGGCGCCACGCTGGAGCCGCAGCGCGAGATCAAGGAAAGCTACGAGGCGTTGCAGATCACCGCGAAGGATGGCCGCACCGCGCTCGGCTACATCGCCGCCCGCGATCCGCAGCAGACCACGCTGCGCGACCCAGCGAGCGGCGCGGAGACGAAGTTTGCCGCCAGCGAGATCGCCGAACAAAAGCAACTCGGCAGCTTCATGCCCGCCGGCCTCCTGGACACGCTCCCGCGCGAAGATTTGCGCGACCTTTTCCGCTACCTCTCCGAGCTAGGGAAGCCGAAGTGAAGATGGGGACGCGCAGGAGCGCATCCCTCCGGAGGGACCCGCTCCTGCGGGTTCCCTGACGTGGGCGGGCGCGCGGCGCGGCGGGGCGGGTGGGGGAGCGCGGCTTTCTGCGGAACGCCGCTCAATGAAGAATGGGGACGCGCGGGAGCGCGTCCCTCCGAAAAAAAGCGCCGCCCCGCGGGAGGCGGGACGGCGCTGGAGTTTGCGGACCGGAAGCCGGGGTTAGGGCTTCGGCACGGTATTGATCGTCTGCAGGATGCGGCCGGCGATCTTGTAGGGGTCGCCCTGCGAGTTCGGGCGGCGGTCTTCGAGGTATCCTTTGTAGCCGTTGTTCACGAAGCTGTGCGGGACGCGCACGGAGGCGCCGCGGTTGGCGATGCCGTAGTTGAACTTGTCGATGGACTGCGTCTCGTGCAGGCCGGTGAGGCGGAGGTGGTTGTCCGGGCCATAGACGGCGATGTGCTCGTTCTTGTATTTGTCGAACGCCGCCATGAGGGATTCGAAGTACGGTTTTCCGCCGGTCTCGCGCATGTATTCGGTGGAGAAGTTGGAGTGCATGCCGGAGCCGTTCCAGTCCACGTCTTTGCCGAGCGGCTTGCAGTGGTAGTTCACCTCGACGCCGTATTGCTCGCAAAGGCGATTGAGGATGTAGCGGGCGGTCCACACTTCATCGGCGGCGCGTTTCGAGCCTTTGCCGAAGATCTGGAACTCCCACTGGCCCTTGGCCACTTCGGCGTTGATGCCTTCGTGGTTGATGCCGGCGTCGAGGCAGATATCGAGGTGCTTTTCCACGATCTCGCGGGCCATGTCGCCCACGGAGTCGTAACCGACACCGGTATAGTAGAGGCCCTGCGGGAAGGGGAAACCTTCCGCCGGAAAGCCGAGCGGGCGGCCATTTTGGTAAAGGAAATACTCCTGCTCGAAGCCGAACCAGGTGCCTTCATCGTCAGGGATGGTCGCGCGGGCATTGGTCGGATGCGGGTTGCCGTCGGGGAGCATGACTTCGCACATGACGAGTGCGCCGTTGATGCGGGTCGAGTCGGGGTAGATTGCGACGGGTTTGAGGATGCAGTCCGAGTTGCTACCTTCGGCCTGGCGGGTGGAGCTGCCGTCGAAGCCCCAGTTGGGGAGTTCATCGAGCTTGGGGAAGCCGGAGAATTCCTTGATGAGGGTTTTGCCGCGGAGGTTGGCGACGGGCTCGTAGCCGTCGAGCCAAAGGTATTCGAGTTTGTACTTAGTCTTGGCCATGTGGCGAATCGTGGTGGTGGTTTTTGAGCAGGCTGCGCTGATTTCGCCTGCTCTGGGTTGGTTTGGTTTACTCTGTCGGCCCCAAGGGAGTCGGGGACGCGCGCGCACCTTTAGCAAAGCCAGTGCCAGTGGGGAAAGCGGAGAGTTTGGGGAGCCCCGGGCTAGACGGGGAAAGGGAAGACTTTGACCAACTCCGCCGTTGGGCATAAGCCACTCGCGGTCTGTATCGACAAACCGTCGCTTGCGGCCCTCTCCCGACTCTCGACCTTTCTCGCATGCCCGTTGTCAAAGACACCCTCCGCGCCACCGTCCGGGTCGGCTACGATGGCCGGGTCTATAAACAGTTCCGCGGGCCGGATGCGGAGAAGCGCTTTACCAAGGAGGTCGAGGTGCTGCGGCATCTCGAAAAACAGGGGTGCGATTTCGTCCCGCGCCTGCTGGAGGCGGATGCGGAGCATTGGAAAATCGTGACCTCCAACTGCGGGAGCCACGTCCAGCATATCGATGCCGAACGCGCGGCGGAGATTTTCGCCCAGCTCCTGCCTTTTGGGGTGCGTCATGAGGATGCCGAGGCGCGCAACATCACTTACCGCCAGCAAGACGGGCGCTTCTGCGTCATCGACTTTGAATATGCTACCATCCTCCCCGACGCCTGAGTCGCCCCTTAAACCGACCAGTCTGCGCTGGTGGGGCCAGACCGATGTGGGCCGCGTGCGGAAGAATAACGAGGACTCGTTTCTCGCGCTGCAATTCGACGCCCAGGAAATCCGTTTCCTCGGCAAGATCGGGGAGGCTTCGAGCGCGAACGCGGACTTTGTTTTCGCGGTCAGCGATGGCATGGGGGGGGCGATGTCCGGGGAGTTTGCGAGTAAGATCACGGTGGAAAAAATCACGCGCCTGCTGCCCCGCGCCTTCAAGCAGGGCGGCGTCGGACTGGGCACGGGCTTTGGCGATGTGCTTGAGGAACTCTTTGAGCAAATCCATCAATCGCTGCTCTACCTCGGCAGCAGCTACGAGGAATGCGCCGGCATGGGCGCCACGCTGAGCCTCGCCTGGTTCACCCCAGGATGGATGTACTTCGCGCACATCGGCGACAGCCGCATTTACTTCCTGCCGGCGGAGGGCGGCATGCGGCAGATCACGCACGACGACACTTACGTCGGCTGGCTATTTCGCCAGGGGCAAATGAACGAACGCCAGGCCCGCGATCATCCCCGGCGCAACGTCCTACAAAAAGCGCTGGGCGCGGGGCATCAGTTTGTCGAGCCACACGTCGGCGCGGTCGCCTGTGAACCCGGCGACCTTTTCCTTCTCTGCACCGATGGCCTGATCGAAGGGCTCTTCGATGCGCAGCTCCTCGAACGTCTCCGCCAACCCGATCCTGCCGAAGCTGCGCTCACCCCGGCGCTGCGGCTCGTCACGGCCTCCTTGGAAAGGTCTGGACGGGATAACACCACCGCCCTGGTGGTGGAGGTCGCGTGATTTTCCTGTCTTTGAGGGCGTCTAAAAAGTGAAGCAGGAAAGCAGAAAGACAGGAAGTTCACTACCTTGAGGCCCCATCCGTTTCCTGTTTTACTGCTTTCCTGCTTCCTCCCACAGTCCTTCAGAGGGTGTACCGGAAGTCAGAGAGCATGTCATCCTGAGCGAAGCGGAGGCGGAAAGGCGGGCGCAGCGCAGTCGAAAGTCGAGTCCGCGAGACGCCAGTGGGCTGGGTGGCGTGCGGCAAACCCCGGCGGTTCATTGACGCGCGGTGCTTGATCGGACCACCGAGGTTTGCCTTCGGCTGTCTCGCGGACTCGGCTTTCGACTCCGTTCCTTCCGCAAAGCCGGGAGCGGATCTCCGCTCAGGATGACGAGCTTTGTTATTCCGGCACACCCTCTTAAACCGCCTTGTCGCCGGTCTCGTCCGTACGGATGCGGACGGCGCTTTCCACGGGCAGGACGAACACCTTACCGTCGCCGATCTTGCCTGTCTTGGCCGCCGCGACGATCGCGGCCACTGCCTTGTCGGCGATTTCATCCGCGAGCACGATTTCGAGCTTCACCTTCGGCAGGAAGTCCACGGTATATTCGCTGCCGCGATAAATCTCCGTATGGCCCTTCTGCCGGCCAAAGCCTTTCACCTCGGTCACGGTCATACCCTCGACCCCGAGTTCGGCGAGCGCGTCTTTCACTTCCTCGAGTTTGAATGGTTTGATGATGGCTTCGATTTTCTTCATGGCGGGGTGGTTGATGATGTTTCGGACGAAGCCCTCCTTCGCGGCGTGCGTTTTTTTGGACTTCGCCGCATTAGCAACGGTTGTGCCATCTGAGAAGTGGGGAATTTACACAGAACAGCGACACCCCCTCCGCGGGCCAAAGGATGCCGCCGCACAAAAAGCCGCACCCTTTCACAGATGGCTGGCTATTTCGCGACAGGGCGGCCAACTACCTCGCGAGTAGCGAACTGCGCTGAAACTGGACAGGTCCCGCCCTCCGCCCGAAACTCCGCGCGCTCCGCATGCTCAACCCGCTCCCCTTCACCCGCTCCATGCTCGCGCACCTCAGCAGCGTGGTCTGGCTGCTCGTCCACACAGTGCAGGAGATGGGCGATCAAGTGCGGCGCGGACGTTTCCCGTTCCGACTGTCGGTGTTCTTTGAGCAGACGGATCGCGCGGGCGTCGGGTCAATCCCACTGGTCGCCTTGGTTTCCTTTTTCATCGGGCTGACGATGGCGCTCCTCACCGGCTATCAACTCCAGACCTTCGGCCAGGAACGTCTGGTCCCTTCGCTCGTGGCCATTGGTTTCACCCGCGAACTCGGTCCGCTCATGACCGGCATCATGGTCGCCGCCCGCATCGGCGCGGCGTACACCGCAGAGCTGGGCACGATGACCGTGGCGGAAGAGGTCGAGGCCATCGAGGCGATGGGACTCGGGCCGTTGCGCTTTTTGGTGAGTCCCCGGCTGCTCGCGGTCTTTTTCCTCATGCCGTGCCTCGTCGTAATCTCGGACCTCACGGCGATGTGCGGCGCTGCGCTGATCTCGCGGTGGGCCTTCGATATCACCTTCGCGAGTTTCTTCGAGAGCGCGCTCGAAAGCCTGCTCATCCGGGACATCGTGGCCGGCGTGGTGAAGAGCTTTCTCTTCGGCCTGATCATCGGGGCGGTGAGCTGTTACAAAGGCCTGACCGTGCGGGGCGGCGCGGCCGGCGTCGGTGACGCGACCACCCAGAGCGTGGTGATAGCCATCACGACGGTCATCGCCTTCGACACGCTCTGCAACATCGTGCTCGTCGCCCTTTTCGATAAATGAGCGACCCCGCGCCGATCATTGAGCTGCGCGGTGTGCATCTCGCCTTTGGCGATAAAGAGATCCTCACCGGGGTCGATCTGCGCCTGCCGGCGAAAGAGCGGCTCGTCGTGCTCGGCCAATCTGGCAGCGGGAAAAGTACGCTGCTCCGACTGCTCCTCGGCATCCTGAAACCAACCGGCGGCTCGGTTCAGTTCCAAGGCCGCGAAGTCAACAAGATGCGCCGCCGCAAGCTTAATTCCATGCGCCAAAAGATCGGAATGGTCTATCAATACAGCGCGCTCATTTCCTCCCTCAGCGTGCGCGACAACCTCGCTCTCCCGCTCGAAGAGCTCACCGACAAAACGCCGGCCGAGATCGACGAACTCATCGATCAAAAGCTCGAGATGGTTGGCATGAGCGACGCCCGCGAAAAAATGCCCGCCGAACTTAGCGGCGGCATGCGCAAACGGATTGGCCTCGCCCGCGGCATCATCATGGATCCCGAGCTCATCCTCTACGACGAGCCCAGCGCCGGCCTCGATCCGGTCATCAGTTCGGTCATCGACGAACTCATCATCGCGCTCAGCGAAAAAATCGGTGCGACCTCCGTCATTGTGACCCACGAAATGGAAAGCGCCTTTCGCGTCGGCACGCGCATGGCGATGCTCTACCAAGGGCGGATCATCGCCGAAGACACGCCCGCCGGATTCAAGAACAGCGCCGACCCCGTTGTGGCACAGTTTATTTCCGGCGACACCGAGGGGCCCATCCTCGAAGGTGGCACCCGTAAATCCTGAATGAACCTCACCCGCACTGAAATCCGCACCGGCCTGCTGGTGGTGCTTTCGCTCGCCGCGCTGACCGCGGTGCTGCTCTATCTCGGCGCGCCGGGTGTCTTCACGCCACAGCACACCTACCGCATCTATTTCGACAACGCCGCCGGCCTAAAGCCGGGCGCGCAGGTGCTGCTCGCGGGCCGCAAGATCGGCCAGGTGCGTTCGCTTTTCTCCCCCGTGCCGGAGAAAGACCGGCCCACCCCGAAGATGGAGACGCTCATTGAAGTGCAGGTCGATCGTGCGGCGAAGATCTACAACAAGGTGAAAGTGCAGATGACCCAGAATAGCCTGCTCGGCGAGTCGGTCATCGATTTCACCAGTGGCTTGGAAGAAAGCGGCCTCGCCCAGGATGGCGCGAATTTCCTCGGCGAGCGCCCCGGCGGCCTTGCCGACGCCGTCCCCTTGGTCCTCGAAAAACTCGATCCCGCGCTGACCAAGGCGACGACCACCCTCGACAGCCTGCAAAAGACCGCGGACAACCTGACGCGCCTCACCTCCGAAGGCGCGGACTTACCAGTAGCTTTTTCCGAAATCAAAAAAACGGGGACCAATCTCAGCCAGATGACGGGTCCCGATGGCGAGTTGCGCATGGCGTTGAAGAACATCGAAACGCTGACCAGTGACGACGGAAAACTCGGCAAGTCACTCGACAATATTTCGACCCTGACCGGGCCGGAAAGCTCGCTGGCGAAAACGCTGCAGAACACTGAGAAATTCACCGCCAGCCTCGTGAATAACCGCGACATCGAAGTCATGCTCCGCAACTTCCGCCAAGCCTCCGACAAGCTGAACCGCACCGTGGACGACGTGGGCACGCAATTCTCCGCCGTCGGCGAAAATCTCGAGCAAGCCAGCGACACCGTGAAGCGCCAACCCTGGCGCCTCATCTGGCCGAGCACCAAAAAATATTCGGAGCCCGCGGCGGCCACTCCCATGCCCGTTCGTCGCGCGAAGGTGGTTCGGAAAGTGCCGCCAAATCGGTAGTCAGCAGCCGGTGTCCGCAAGGCTTGCCAAGCCGTGCTGACCCACTGATTCTCCCGCCCCGAATCCGCATGACCCAAACGCGCCAAGTCTTTCTCCGCCGCCTCGGCAGCTCGCTAGCGCTGTGGTCGGTGGCGCTCTGGATCATTTTCTCCGGCTACGAACCAGGCTTCCTTTTTCTCATCACCACGCTGGGGCTGGTTGGCCTGTGGGAGTATTACACGATGCTCGATCATAAGCGGCTGCCGAACTTCAAAATCATCGGCATGTGCTGCGGGCTGCTCTTCAGTTGGGGCAGCTTTTACTACTTCAGCAAAGTCGGGCCGGTGCATTCCTACGACTTTGAAGTCGCCACGCTGCTCTTCTTTCTGCTCGTGGTTTTTGGCCGGCAGATGTTCCAGAAAACGCGCGACATTTCTCCGCTGGAAACTATGGCCTACACGCTCTTCGGGCTGCTCTACGTGGTCTGGCTATTCAGCTTCGTGACAAAGATCGTCTATGTCATTCCGCGGGACGCGGTCACCGGCCAGGTCGGCGGCCATTTTTATGTGCTGTGGCTGATCGTGGTGACCAAGTTCAGCGACATGGGCGCGTATGTCACCGGGTCGCTGTTCGGCAAACACCCGCTTGTCCCGCACATCTCGCCGAAGAAAACGTGGGAAGGTTTTTTCGGCGCCCTAGCCTTCTCGACCGGCGGCGCGTGCGGTCTGCTCGCGCTCCTGCCGAAGCAACTGGCTTATCTGCAACAGCGCGACGCCGTCATCCTCGGCCTCGTCCTCGGGCTCGCGGCAATCATCGGCGACCTCGGCGAGTCGATCATCAAACGCAGTTGCGACGTGAAGGATTCGGGCAAATTCTTGCCCGGCATCGGCGGCGCACTCGATCTCATCGACTCCATCCTCTTCACCGCCCCGCTGCTTTTCTTCTACCTCCGTTTCGTCCTCGACGTGTCATGAAAATGACTCCGGATTTTACCGCAGAGGCGCAGAGGACGCAGAGTGGTGGGGATAGTCTGAAAAGCTCCGTTTTCCCTCTGCGCATCTCTGCGTTCTCTGCGTCTCTGCGGTTAAGCATAACCGTCGCCCGATGAGACAGCGCCGCGTCGTCATCCTCGGGGCCACCGGTTCGATTGGCCAGAGCGCGCTGAAAGTGGCGCGCGACATCTCCGAGCACATGGAAATCGTCGGCCTGTCCGCCCATTCCAACGCCGCCAAACTCCAAGCCGCCGCGCAGGATTTCCCCAACGCCAAGCTTGCCATCTCCAGCGGCCCCGACGGCGTCGAGCGCCTCATCGAACTCGCCACCCTGCCAGAGGCCGACCTCGTCCTTATCGCCATCGTCGGCACCGGCGGACTGCGCCCGGCGCTCGCCGCGATCGAAGCGGGCAAAGACATCGCCGTGGCGAGCAAGGAAATCCTCGTCATGGCCGGGGAAGCCGTGATGACCGCTGCGCGGCGCAAAGGTGTGAATGTTCTGCCCGTCGATAGCGAGCACAACGCCATCTTCCAGTGCCTGGATCGCCGCTCTGCGCTCCCGCGCACCGAACCCCGGAGGGACGCGCTCCCGTGCGTCCCCATTCTCCCCGGGGTGGACGCCGCACCGGAGTCCGGGACGGGCAGGAGCCCGTCCCTCCGCAACGATATCCGCCGCCTCATCCTGACCGCCAGCGGCGGCCCTTTTCGCAAATGGCCTGCCGCCAGTCTCGCCGGCGTCACCCCCGAGCAGGCGCTCAAACATCCCACCTGGACGATGGGCGCGAAAATCACCGTCGATTCCGCCACGCTCTTCAACAAAGGCCTCGAGATGATCGAGGCCCGCTGGCTCTTCGATGTTGAGATGGCCCGCGTCGAAGTCATCGTCCACCCGCAGTCCATCGTGCATTCCATGGTCGAATTCATCGACAGCTCCATCCTCGCGCAGCTCTCGACGACCGACATGTGCTTCCCCATCCAATACGCCGTTACGTACCCGGACCGCGTGCCGAACAGCCTTCCGCCGCTCGACTTCGCCAAACTCGCCAAGCTCGAATTTGAAGCCCCCCGCATCGCCGACTTCCCCGCCCTCTCCCTCGCTCGCACCGCTGGCGAAATCGGCGGCACCCTTCCCGCCGTCCTCAACGCCGCCAACGAAGTGGCCGTCGCCGCCTTCCTCCAGCGTCGCTGCTCGTTTCCTGCGATCTGGGAAACCGTCGCTGCCGTGATGGGCAAGCATCAGTCGATTGCGGGCGCGGACTTGGATGCTATCCTGTCCGCCGATTCCTGGGCCCGCACGTGGGCCGGGGAACTGCTGGGTGTTTGAACCTTCCCGACCGCCCGACGTCTATGCCTCTTCAGATAAATCAGGAAAGCAGGAAAACCTTCCGCGGACCGAGTTTCCCCCCTCAGTTTCCTGTCTTCCTGCTTTCCTGATTAAATCCGAACAATTTTTTCCACCACATGGCTACCCTCAAAATCATCGGCATCCTCCTGGAAGTCGTCCTGCTGTTCAACCTGCTCATCGTCGTCCACGAACTCGGACACTTCCTCGCCGCAAAATGGCGTGGACTGGTCATCGAAGGCTTCGGCATCTGGTTCGGCAAGCCGATTTGGCAGAAGAAAATCGGCGGCATCAATTACAGCCTCGGCAGTATCCCGGCGGGCGGTTTCGTGAAACTGCCGCAGCTTATGGACTCGGCCATCGAGGGCGACAGTGAATACGTCGGCAAAGAACTGCCGCGCCTCAAGCCACTCGACAAAATCATCGTCGCCTTTGCCGGCCCACTTTTCAGCTTCGGCCTCGCCTTTCTCTTCGCGGTGCTCGTCTGGAAAGTCGGGCGTCCGGTGAGCGAATCTGAGCGCACTACGGTCATCGGCTATGTCTCCCCCGGATCTCCCGCGGAAAATGCCGGGCTCAAAGCCGGTGACCAAATCCTGAGCATCGACGGTGGCCCCGTAACCCGCTGGGGCGGGCAAAGTGAGGACAGCGTGATGTGGCGCATCTTCAGCGGCGAGGAATCGGTCGTTCGCCTTGAAGTGAAGCGCGGCGACGAAACCAAACTCATCGAAGCGACACCCAAAACCGAGCAGACGAAATGGTATCAACGCCGCGGCCATCGCCAGCTCGGAATCGGCTCGATGGCCCGCCCGATGGTCGATAAAATCGAACCCGGCAGCGCCGCGGAGAAGGCCGGTTTTCTGCGCAATGACGTACTCACCCGCATCGGTGGCGAACTCATTTACGACGACAGCACGCTCAGCGAATGGGCGAAAGCGCACCCAGGTAAACCGCTCCCGATCACTGTCGAACGTGGCGCGAAGCGCGAGGATGGCAGTTACCCGACCGTCGATCTCAACTACCAGCCGCGCGGTTTCCTTATCGGCGGAGTTTTCCCCGACAGCCCGGCGGCGCGGGGCGGTCTGCAGAAGGGCGACCGCGTCCTCTCGCTCGACGGTCAGCCGGTTTCTTTCGCGGAACATTTCATCGACTACGTTTGGACGCGCGACGGCCAGCCCATCGTCCTCGGCATTGAGCGCGGTGCGGAGTCCAAAACCATCACGGTTACACCGGAGGTGCCGCTGGAGGGTAGCGAGAAACCCAGCATCGGCGTCGCTCTCGACCGCGGCGACGGTCTCCACTTCGACGAGCGCGGCAAGATGGGGGCGATCTATCCCTCACCCGGTGAGCAGATCGGCGAGGCTGCGGGAGCGATGTATCAGACCTTCAAAAAGATCAGTCCTACCTCAAACAGCAACATCGGCATCCAGCACATGGGTGGGCCAGTGATGATGATGCGCATCTACTACCTGCTTTTTGAAAGCCCCGACGGTTGGCGGCTGGTGCTCTGGTTCAGTGTGCTCATCAATGTGAATTTGGCGCTGATGAACCTCCTGCCGATCCCGCCACTGGACGGCAGCCACATCACGCTTGCGCTCATTGAAATGATCCGCGGTCGCCCACCGGGCGAACGCACCGCGAAGGTCGTCGAATACATCCAGGTCGGCGGCACCATGCTTGTTATTGGCTTCATGCTCTTCGTCACCGTTTTCGATGTGCAGGACCTCTTCGGGGGCGGAAAAAAGGGTCCGGTGATGCGTTTCAAACCGCAGCCGGCGGCGAGTGTTGAGGTCACTCCCGCGCGCGTTTTCGCATGAGTTACTGCGCGTCGCCTTTCAGCTACATCCGCCGCGCGACGCGCGATGTGCGGATCGGCAATGTCGGGGTCGGCGGCGCGAATCCGATCCGCGTCCAGTCGATGATCACTTGCGACACGATGGACACCGCGGCGTCCATTCAGCAGACGCTCGATCTCGCGGCCGTCGGTTGCGAGATCGTCCGCATCACCGCGCCGACGGTCAAAGACGCGGCGAATTTGCAGCACATCGTCGCGGGCCTTCGCGCGCAGAGTTGCACCGTGCCGATCGTCGCCGACATCCATTTTAAACCCGAGGCCGCGCTGGAGGCAGCGAAGTGGGTCGAGAAAGTGCGCATCAACCCCGGCAACTACGCCGACTCAAAAAAGTTCAAGATCATCGAATACACCGATGCGCAGTATGCCGCGGAACTGGAACGCATCCGCGAGCGTTTCACCCCGCTCGTCGAGCTGTGCAAGGTGCGTGGCGTCGCCATCCGCATTGGGACAAATCACGGTTCGTTGAGCGACCGCATCATGAATCGCTACGGCGACACCCCGCGCGGCATGGTCGAAAGCGCGCTGGAGTTTGCCCGCATCGCCCGCGACCTCGATTACCACGAGTTCGTCTTCTCGATGAAATCGAGCAATCCGAAAGTTATGATCGAAGCCTACCGGTTGCTCGCCGCGCGACTCGCGGAGGAAGGCCCGGATTGGAACTACCCGATTCATCTTGGTGTCACCGAAGCGGGCGATGGCGAAGACGGCCGCATCAAAAGCGCCATCGGCATCGGCTCGCTGCTCAATGATGGCATCGGCGACACCATCCGCGTTTCGCTCACCGAAGACAGCGTGCATGAAATCCCCGTTGCGAAAGCACTCGTGGCCCTCCCGGGCGGGGCCTACCTCGGAGGGACGCGTTCCCACGCGTCCCTGACACGGGAGGGTGGCACCGCTGCCGAACAGATCCCGGACGCGCAGGAGCGCATCCCTCCGAGCTACGACCCATTTTCCTACGCGCGCCGCGCGACTGGTCGAACCGAACGCGACGGCATCGCTCTCGGCGGCGAGGAACTCGTCCGCGTCGTCATCCGCCAGGCCGCCTTCGACAAAATCGCCCATAAGGTGAAGGCGATGGGCGACTACCAGCCCGAGATCATTTACGAAAACGCGAACATCGCGGAGATCGATCCCCGTGACGCCAGCGCGTTCGCGCAAATCAACGCCAGTATCCTCCCGCAATTCGTCACCGTCCGCGACGGCCTCGACTTGCCCGTCATCGCCGCTTTCCGCCTCCTCGCCGCCCAGCTCGATCCACGTCATCCGATCCTGCTTAAGGACACCCTCACTCTTTCCGCCGACCCTCAAGCCGACTTCCTCCCCACGCTTCTGACCGCCGCCACGAATATCGGCGCGCTGCTTTGCGACGGCATCGGCGACGCCATCCTCGTGCAAGGCGAGCCCGCGCCCGGCCAGTCGCTCCGCCTCGCCTACAACGTCCTCCAAGCCGCCGGCACCCGCATTTTCAAAACGGACTACGTGGCCTGCCCGAGCTGCGGCCGCACGCTCTTCAACCTGCAAACCACGACCGCGAAAATCAAAGCCAGCACCGCGCATTTGAAAGGCGTGAAGATCGCCATCATGGGCTGCATCGTGAATGGCCCCGGCGAAATGGCCGACGCCGATTTCGGCTACGTCGGCGGCGCCCCCGGCAAAGTGAACCTCTACGTCGGCAAGACCCCCGTGAAGTTCAACATCCCCGAAGCCGAAGCCGTGGACCGCCTCCAAGACCTCATCCGCGAGCACGGCAAGTGGGTCGATGCCCCACTCCCCCAACTCGCCGAATCGGCAGCTCCGTAGCGGCCGTTCTACTTTCTGTACGAACTGGGGCGTGCGCTCGGCGGCGGGCGCGGATAGCACAGGAGCATGGCCCAAATTGCTAACTACCTGCGCCGCCATCCCTTTCCGGTCGTGGCGTGGTTTGACCGGGTAGTGGCGGTGTCGTTTGCATTTCCGGAAGCAACCCTCCGCCCTTTGGTGCCGAAAGGATTGGAGATCGATGGCTATGCGGGTTTCGGATTCGTTACCGTCGCGATGGTCTGGACTAAAAATCTCCGCCCCGCCGGATTTCCAGCTTTCCTGGGACAGGATTTCTTCCTCGCCGGCTACCGTATTTTTACGCGGCTGAATGACGGCGCGCGCCGACTTCGCGGTCTCCAGATCTTGCGTAGTGAGACGGACCAGCGTCGCATGGCGTTCTTCGGAAACCTGCTGACCCATTACCACTACCGTCAGGTGAACGTCCGCATTCTGGAAGCCGCGGAGGTGACGCAAGTCCAAACATCGCTCGCCGATGGAACGGCCACGCTCGATCTGAGCTTCGCCACCGCGGACGAGGGGTCACTGTTGCCGGAAGGATCGCCATTCCAGGATTGGCATACGGCGCGACGTTTTGCCGGGCCGATGCCCTTTACCTTCAGCCCCGAGGGCGACGACCGGTTCGTGGTCATCGAAGGAAGCCGTCAGGACTGGGTGCCGCGGCCGGTTTCGGTGAAGCAGTGGCGCGTTGGCCTTTTCGACGAGCCACCCTTTCGCGGTGCGCAACCGATCCTCGCGAATGCGTTTGCGGTAGAGGGTGTTTCCTACCGTTGGAAACGCGGTCGGGTCGTTCGTCTGGGAGGTGAAAAATGAGCGTCCGCACGCATTGGCAAGGCATGGCGGTGATCGCGCGATTCAACTGGCCTTTCTACGTGGCCGCTACCGGCGTCCTGTTGTCAGCGCTCCTAGGCCTGATTTTCCTTTCGGCTTTCATCGCCAAGCTCGTCTGCGGCGTGGCTGCGGCCGGCGCGGCTTATTTTTTGTTTGGATCGCTCGGCGTTTCCCACCTCATCTACGACCGCTCGGATTTGTATCGCTGGCATTGGCTCAATCGCGCGCTGGGCGGCGCGAATCTTCACCGGGCCATATTCTGCCATTCCGGTTTCGACGAGACTTCCGAAGAGCTGCGCACACGCTTCGCAAATACCGAATGGCTGATTCTTGATCACTTTGATGCCGCGCGGATGACCGAGGCCTCCATTCGACGGGCGCGGAAGCTATTTCCGCCGACTGCGGGGACCCTGGCGGCGAGTTATGATTACTGGCCCGCCGCTGATAAGACCGCAGACGCCGTGTTCGGCTTACTCGCTATTCATGAGCTGAGGAGCGAAGAGGAACGAGGCGCTTGGTTTTCCGAGGCGCGGAGATGTCTGGGTACCGGCGGTCGGGTCGTGCTCGTCGAACACCTTCGCGACTTCGCCAACTTCGTGGCGTTTGGCCCTGGTTTTCTGCACTTCCACTCGCGCGAGAGTTGGCGGCGCGCCTGGGAAGCCGCCGGCTTTCGGTTGGATGACGAATTTGGCGTGACGCTCTGGGTGCGGATCTTCGTTCTTACGGTGCCATGATCGAGACACTTTCCATTCTGCTGCGGCTTGCCGGCGCAGGCCTCATCCTGTTGGCCATCCTACACGTGCCAATCAGCCGGCACCTGAACTGGCGCGCCGACATAGCGCAGCTCACTCCGGTCAACGCATCCATCTTTCACGTTCACAACTTCTTCATCTGTCTCGTGCTCGTCCTCATGGCACTGCCTTGCGTTTTCGACCCGATGATCCTCCTCGAAAAATCCCGCGCTGGGGCGTGGATCGCCTGGTCCTCCGCGGGCTTTTGGGCGACCCGGCTCTATTTCCAATGGTTCGTTTACAAGGCCAGCCTATGGCGCGGTAAACGGCTGGAGACGGGCATACACTGGTGGTTCACGCTGGTTTGGACCTCACTCACCTTGCTTTTCGCCGCTTGTGCCAGCGTGCAGATGGGCTGGCTGGAGCGCGTGCAATAATCAGGGCTTCGGCGTTGACAGCGCCCAATGCCAGATCACCGCGAGGAAACCAAGATTGAGCACCACCATTCCCAACGCCGAAATCAGCAGGTCGCCGGCAAGGAGGATCTCAACCGTATTCATCCCGATGAGCGCCAGTGTCTGAACCGCGGCGCACTCCACGCGCGCCGTCCCGGTGAAGACCCACACACCGAGCAAGACTTCCAAACATCCGATGGCTTTCGTCGCGGGGCGCGCCAGTCTGTTGCCGAGCACTCTCCCGACGATCAGCTGGTGCCGCGGGATACCGTTGAGAATTTTGCTGTAGAGCCCATGGAAGACCCAAACGCTGCCGATGACAATTTGGCAGAGGACGTCGAATGAGCCGGATTGGAGGAAGGCCATATCAAATTGCGGGCTGTCACCGTTCGGAAACGGCAGTTGGAGAACCCGACGGCGATGATCTTCGGTGCTCCTCGGAGGTAAAGCGTGCGCATCGCCAAATGCCGCGGAATCCGCCGATAATTCCGTGGCACCAGCAGGCCACCCATCGCAAAGTAACGGCCATGCTCCTCCTGCGCTTCTCCCGCTCACTCGTTCTCACGGCCGCACTCTGCCTCGCGCATGCCGCTTTCGCCGAGGAGCCGAGGCTGCCCGGTGTGGGGACGGCGATGCGGGAGATGGTGGCGAAGGATGAAATCGCCGGGGCGGTGACGATGGTTGTCGCGAAGGACAAGGTGCTGCACGTCGGGATCGCTGGCTTGGCGGATGTGGCGGCGAAGAAGCCGATGACGACGGATGCGCTGTTTTGGATCGCGTCGATGACCAAGCCGATCACCGGGGCGGCGGTGCTCATGTTGCAGGACGAGGGGAGGTTGAACGTGGCCGATCCGGTGGCGAAATATCTGCCGGAATTCGCCAACCTGAAGACGCCTTCGGGCCAGCCGGCGAATCTCACGATCACGCAAATTCTCACGCACACCTCGGGGCTCGCCGAAGCGCCACAACCGGCGGCGAAAGAGGCGAAGACGCTGGCTGAGCTCGTCCCCCTGTGGCTGGCCGCGCCGATGCAATTTGAGCCGGGAGCGAAGTGGCAGTATTCCCAAAGCGGCATCAATGCGGCGTCGCGGATCGTGGAAGTGGTGAGCGGGATGAGCTTCGACGCCTTCCTTCAGGAGCGGCTTTTCAATCCGCTCGGGATGAAAGACACGACCTTTTATCCGACCGATGCGCAGCGCGCGCGGTTGGTCACGGCCTACGCGAAGAACAAAGACTCCGGCGCACTCGAAGCGGTGCCGCCGCGGGCGGACTTCGGCACGCGCGACCGACCGCCGCAGGGCAATGGCGGGCTTTTTTCGACGGTGCCGGACTATGCGCGCTTCTGCCAGATGCTCCTCGCTGGCGGCACGCTCGAAGGCCGAACCTATCTCAGTCCCGAGGCCCTGAAATTCCTGAACACGCCGCAGACCGGCGATTTGCCGACAGGCTTCTTTCAGAACGTGGCCGGGGGCCAGCGCGGCGTAAATTACGGGTGGGGCCTCGGCACCTGCGTCCTCCGCACCCCGCACGACGGCGTGGCCGCGATGCTTTCACCCGGCACCTTCGGTCACGGCGGTGCGTGGGGCACACAGGCATGGGTCGATCCGGTGAAGGGCGTCGCCTACGTGCTGATGGTGCAGCGGTCGAATTTCCCGAATAGCGATGCCAGTGAAGTCCGTCGCGTTTTCCAGGAGGCAGCGACGAAGGCCCTCGGAAAGTAGCGGGCGCGCACTTTCCCCTTTCGCCGCCACGCGCGCGCTGCTAACCCTCTCCGCCTTATGCAAACGCGGGAGTTTTCTGAAGATGGACTGCACGTCCTCGCCCTTGAAGGCGAGATCGATCTCGCGTGCTCACCCGAGCTCCGCGAGATGCTGCACGCCCAGGCCAAGGCCCGCTGCCCGGTGCTCGTGCTGGATTTCAAGGGTGTGAGCTACGTGGATTCCTCCGGGCTAGCGACACTCATCGAGTATGTGCGCAAGGCGCAGGAGTACGGCGGAAAGTTTGCCCTCGTCCAGGTCAGCGCGCGGGTGCAGACGATTTTCGACCTCGTGCGGTTAAGTGAGTTCCTTTCCATCCACCCGACTCTCGCGGACGCCAAAGCCGCGCTCTCCGCCCCGCCCGGCGCGTGAAAAGCTACTTCGCGCTAAACGGCCAAATTCTTTTCTGGACGCTCGTCGCGCCCTTCCAAGGGCGGCCTTTCAAATTTAGCGAAGTCTTTCACCAGATGGTCCTCATCGGCGTGCGGGCGCTGCCGATGGCGGCGCTCACGTCGTTCAGCATCGGGCTGACCATGGCGATGCAGGGGGCCGGCGCGCTGCGCAAAATGGGCGGCCTGAACTACGTGCCGGACCTGGTCACGCTTTCGCTGCTGCGCGAACTCGGTCCGCTCATCGTTGCCGTCATCGTCATCGGGCGCAGCGGTTCGGCGGTGACGGCGGAATTAGGCACGATGAAAGTCTCCGAAGAGATCGAGGCGCTGGAGGTCATGGCGATCAATCCCATTCGCTTCCTCGTGGTGCCCCGTTTTCTGGCGATGCTCGTCATGCTCCCGGTGCTCACGGTGTTTGGCGATTGCGTGGGCATGGTCGGCGGCTGGTCGGTCTGTCACTTCGCGCTCGATTTTGAAACGTCGGCCTACATCTACCGCTCGGTCACGCGCGCCGAGACGTGGGACCTTTTCTCAGGCCTGATCAAGAGCGTCATCTTCGCGTGGCTCATCATCACGATCGCCTGCCACATGGGTCTGAAAGTCGAGGGTGGCGCCGAAGGCGTGGGCCAGGCGACGACCGGCTCCGTCGTTTGGTCGCTGCTCATCATGCTCATCGCCAACGCCATTCTCACCGGGCTGTTCTTCTTCACATGAGCGCGCCTGCCGACAGCGCCACGCCGGTCATCGAAGTCACGGATCTCGTCCGCGATTTTCACGGTCGCAAGGTGCTCAACGGCCTGTCCTTCAAAGTGATGAAGGGCGACACCATGATCATCATGGGCGGCTCCGGTTGTGGAAAATCCACGCTTCTGCGCCACATCATCGGCGCGATGAAACCGACGAGCGGCTCGATCAAACTTTTCGGCGAAGAGATTACCGGCATGGGCGAGGAGGACTTGGCCCGCATTCGCCGCCGCTTCGGGATGCTTTTTCAAAGCGGCGCGTTGCTCCAGTCCATGACCGTCGGCGAAAACGTCGCGCTGCCCATTGTCGAGCACAGCAAACTCGACCCCAGCATCGTCGATCTTATGGTGAAGCTGAAACTCGAGATGGTCGGCCTGACCGGCTTCGAGCATCTTAAGCCCGCCGAGATCAGTGGCGGCATGAAAAAACGGGTCGGCCTCGCGCGGGCGTTGGCCCTCGATCCCGAGCTCCTTTTCAGTGACGAACCAACCGCTGGCCTGGACCCGATCATGGTCAGCGTGGTCGATATTTTGACCCAGGAAATGACCCGCAAACTTGGCGTCACTGCGGTCGTCGTCACGCACGATATGACCAGCGCCTTTCGGATCGGGTCGCGTATGATCATGCTCGGCACCGGGCCGAACCAGGGGAAGATCATCGCCACCGGCACGCCCGACGAAATCCGCGCCAATCCGCACGGCGAGGTTCAGCAGTTCATCAACGGCCTGCCCGACGGCCCGGTGCCGCTGAAACTTTCCAAAGACGACTACGTCACCCGCCTGCTCGGCCACCCGCGGCACAAGAACAACGCCTTTACCTGACATGAAAAAGAACTTCACCGACTTCGTCATCGCCGCTCTCGTCATCGGCTGTAGTCTCGTCCTGCTCGGCGCGCTTGCTTACGCCCTCGGCGGCTGGCGGGGGAGTAAAGCGGCGCGCACCGTGGATATCGATTTTGCCGATGTCACGGGCCTCCATTTGCATTCGGAACTCCGCTACGCGGGAGCGCCCGCCGGGGCGGTCAGCGCCATCCGCCTGCTTACGTTGCAGGAGCGCGCGGCCGGCCAGACCGACGCCGCCAAGCGCAACGCCGCGCGCGTCACCGCCACGCTCGGACCCGACGTGCCGCCGCTTCCCGCCGACGTGCGTGTAACGATCTCCGCCGACACCCTCCTCAGCGACAAGTTCATCGCCCTCTCCGCCGGCAATCCCGAAGGACCCAGGCTCGCAGCAGGCACCATCCTCCAGGGCCAAACGGGTGGCGGGCTGGACGGGCTGTTGGAAATGGCCGGCCCGGTCATGCGCACCCTCGATGAAACTCTGCGGGACATTTCGCCCGTCCTGAAAAACACCAATCACGCCATCGACACTTTCAAAGACGGCATCGGCGACGCACTGCCCAAAGTCTCGAAGCTGCTCGAAGGACTCAAGACGACTTCCGATTCCGCGGATACCGCGCTGAAGCGCTTCGACAAGCTTATCGCCGACGCTGACGAGCCGATCAAAGAGGACCTCATCCAGATCAAAAAGCTGCTCATCCAAATCGAGCAAACGATGGGCAGCGCCGACCAACTCCTGACCCGCACAGATCGGAATCTGAACGCCCGCATGCAGGAATTGAGCGTGGTTTTGGAAAACTTGAAAGTCGTCTCCACGCACGCGAAAGGCCTCACTCAGCAGCTCGCCGAGAAGCCGAACCGCCTCATCTTTAGCGGCAAACCGAAGACGCTCACCTCCGAGGAGGACATCCTCAAAAGCCGCAAGCCTCTCCCCGCGGTGAAGCCGTAACGTCTGCTGGACGCCGCCGCTTTCTGCCGCCCCGTCCACGAATGCGTCTCTGGCGTACTCGCGCTGGAGAGCGAACCATTCAATTCGCGGTAACAGTCAGTCGAGATAGACGAACTCGTTCAGGCGAAACAGCGTGCGGAGGTAGGAGCGCCAGGCTTCCTGCTCGTCGTTATTTTTCGCGTGGCTGCTGGCGAGGAACGCCTGCCCAGCGGTGAGCTCGGTGGGGGTGGCGGCTCGCGCGAAAAGGAGCGCGTAAGCGAGTTGGACACGGGTGGGTTCGTCGCTGGCCTCAGCGACGATGCGGGCGGCTACGCGTTTGCTTTGCTCGTGGACGAGCGGGTCATTGAGAAAAAAGAGGGATTGCACGGGCGTCGTGCTCGTTGGTCGCGCGGGGGTGCTGGTACTGGGATCAGCGCCGTCGAAGATCGCGAGAAAGGGGTGACGCTGAATCCGCTGAGTCATCAGGAAAACGCTCCGCCGAGGACTGTCATAGATGGCCTTGAAGGGATTGTGCTGCGTGAATTTCCACTCACCAGGTTTGGGAAATGGATGAGCACCCGCGGGGGTAAGGTCGAGATTCCCGCCGAGGGCGAGCAGGGTGTCGCGAAGACTTTCGGCGTCGAGACGTTGGCGAGGAAAAGCGGTGAGCAGCTCGTTCGTGGGATCTTTGGTGAGCGCATCGGGGCTGCGCTTCGAGGCGAGCCGGTAGGTCCGGGAGAGAAGGATTTCCCGATGCAGGGCTTTGATCGACCAGCCGTCGTTGCGGAGCTTCGCGGCCAAGTAGTCGAGCAACTCGGGATGGGTCGGCGGCTTGCCCTGTTTGCCGAAATCGTTGGGCGTCGGAACGAGGCCGCGGCCAAAGTGGTAGTGCCAGATGCGATTGGCCATGACGCGGGCGGGCAGGGGATTGTCCGCGGCGAGAATCCAGTCCGCAAGCTGACGCCGGCCGCTGCCTTTCTCCTCAGCAGACAAAGCCGCGCCACCGAGAACGGTGAGAAAACGGCGCGGAACTTTGTCGCCAGGCCGCGCAGGATCGCCCTTTTGCTGGAGCACGGCGTCGTCGCGTTTCGCCCCTTCCGCCACGGCATACGCCGTCTCGAAAGGCATCGGCTTGGATTTGTGTTCTGCGGCCAGCTTCTCCGCGGCTTTCACCTTCTCCTCGTGGGCCTTTTTTTGGTCTTCGGCGACATTCTTGGCTTCGTCCTTCAGCTTCTGCACGTCCTTGTCGAGGCGGCTCTGCTCGGCGTCGCGCTCCTTCTTCGCAGCCTCCACGTCGGCCAGTTTTTCCGGAGCGACGAGCGGGATAAAGTCGCGCTGCTTTTGCTCCAGCTCGATGCCAGGCCAAGGGTAGCGCGTGCTGCTAAAGATGCCGTAGAGCGCGTAGTAATCCTGCGCGGTGATCGGGTCGAATTTGTGGTCGTGGCACCGCGCGCAGTTGATCGTGAGGCCGAGAAATGTGCGGCCCACGCTGTCGAGCGTATCCTCGATCGTGAGGTGTTGGGGATAGTCGTCCACCCGCGAGCCGAAGCGGCGCGCATTGGCGATGTAACCCGTGGCGACAATGCGCTGGAGCCGCTCTTCGCCCTCGCCACCGAGCAGGTCGCCAGCGAGTTGCTCGCGCACGAACTGATCGTAGGGCAGATCGCGGTTGAAAGCGGCGATCACCCAGTCTCGATACTTGTGCATCTGCGGGATGGGGAAGTCGGAATTGTCCCCGGCGGTATCGGCGTAGCGAACCACATCCAGCCAATGGCGTCCCCAACGTTCACCATAGCGTGGAGAGGCGAGGAGACGATCGATCAGTTGCGCGTAGGCCGCCGGTTTGGCGGACTGCGCCACGAACGCCTCCACTTCCTCGGGCGTCGGCGGCAACCCAGTGAGGTCGTAAGTCACCCGACGAATCAGCGCCCGCGGTTCAGCATCCACCGCGGGGGCAAGGCCAGCCGCTTCCATGCGGGCGAGCGTGAAACGGTCCACGTCGTTAGCCGGCCAGGCCATGTCTTTCACTGCGGGCACTGGTGGTGCGGTGAGCGGGCGGAAAGACCACCACTTGCGCGCTTTCACCCAGTCGATGGCCGATTTTGTCTGCACCGCGGCAACGGTATCGGTCGCGCGTGGATCAGGTGCGCCCATTTTCACCCATTGCTCGAGTGCGGCGATCGCCTCCGGCGGCAGCTTCTTTTTCGGCGGCATGGCGGTGTCTTCATCCAGGTGCCGCACGGCTTCGATGAGCGCACTCGCGTCGAGATCTCCGGGTTTGATGACCGCGCCATTTTCCCCGCCTTTTTGGACCCCAGCGCGCGAGTCCAGCACGAGGCCGCCTTTGATCTTCTTCGCGTTGGCGCTGTGGCACTCGTAGCAGTTGTCCACCAGCACGGGGCGAATGTGTTTTTCGAAAAACTCAGTCTGCTCCGCCGAGGGCACTGCCGCGAACTCCGGGGCGCGCGGCATTGGGATCGAGCCATCACCGGACCATATTTCGATACCGGAAAGATTCGCCGCACCATGGCTTGCGGCCCGCGCGGAGATCTTCAATTTTCCGTCCACGCTGTGGGCTGGGAAAGGACCGAGTTTTTTCCACATGCCGGCGGCGCCGCTCTCAAAAGCTTCGACGACCACCTGATCGTTCACGAGCACGTTGAAGCGCTCGTTGTTATTGTCCTCCCACACATAGAGAAAAACCTGCACCGCCCCCGCCGGCACCTCCCGTAACTCGACATCCACCTTGTCGCCCCACACGCTGCTGCGGATCATCCGCGCCCGCTCGCCATCGGTAGTTGGTTTAAGCGTCACTTGTTGGTTCTCGAAAGTCTTTCCGCTCGCCTGAAATGACTTCGCCTCGCTGCCCTCCCAAGCCTGCCCGTCGATCGTCACCGCTGGTCCGCCGAGATTAATCCCTCGGAGAAACTTGGCCTCTTCGGCCCGCCCCGCGACCGGCCACGCAAGACCGGCAAGCAGAGCTACAGCGAGGAAGCGGGCAATTTTCATGGGGGGAAATGCAATCTGGGAAGTAACCGCGGTCCCGCGGGAAGAATAGGCGAATCTTCGCGCGCCACTCCGACCACCTGTGAAGCCAGTGGAGCGCCGAGCCTCCAGACTAGAACTGCGCCGGTAACGTCATTTTACGCGTGCTTTCGAGCCTGAAATCCATTGTATCGCTCGCCTTAATGGTCGGCCCCGAATCCCAACGGTTTACACACTCCTCCTTCTGCCGGGACAAATCAGAGCGACGGAACCGCCGTTTTGGTTTCAACGCCACCACCCGCCGCCTCGTCGTCATGAACCTCGCCCTGCGCGGCATCGAGGCCGACTTCGGCCCCGAGCACGGCGACACCTTCCGCCGCGACCTCCATCCCGACCTCCGCGCCGACTACGTCCTCGCCAACCCGCCCTTCAACGACTCCGACACTGCCCCGCGCGGAAGCGCATTTGTACAAACCGGAGGCAAACTGCAGGTCATGACCGAAAGGCAGCACAACTTCCGCCAGGACGACGACGTGCGCTGGCAGATCGGCGTCTCGCCCCGGGGCAACGCCAACTTCGCCTGGGTGCAGCACTTCATCCACCACCTCGCGCCCGCCGCGCCCGGATCATCCGGGGGCATGGCCGGCTTCGTCCTCGCAATTGGCAGCATGTCCTCCCACCAGTCCGGCGACTGCCCGCGCGGCGCGCAGTCCAAAACGCGGTCAACCAATTCGCAGAGCCTCGGAAGGCAACGCGACATCCGCCGCGCCCTCATCGAGGCCGACCTCGTGGACTGCATGGTCGCCCTCCCCGGCCAGCTCTTCTACAGCACGCAGATTCACTTAAATTGATTCAATGAAACACGACATCAATCTCATGAAGTTGCTGCTCCTCGATGTCCGCGACGGCGGGCATAGCGCAGACACACAAGGGTATCCCGAGGCGTTAGTGCTCGACCAATGTGCTTACTTGATTGATGCAGGTTTTGTTGACGGGCAATACCTAAAGGGGAACCAAGGTCAACTTGTAACGGCGGTGATGACGCGACTCCTTCCCAGAGGCCATGACTACCTCAGTGAACTCGAACGAAGCATTCCCACCACACAGCAAAATATGTCCACCCAAACTGTCATTCGCATCTTTCTAAGCCACAGTAGCGCTGACACGGAACTGGCCGCCGCAATAATTGACCTTCTGCGCGATGCGTTCTCGCTTCCTCCACAGAGCATTCGGTGCACGAGTGTCGATGGCTACCGACTTCCGTCAGGCGCGAATACAAACGAACAATTGCGACTGGAAATACACGAGAGCGAGACGTTCGTCGCACTGCTTACGAAGGCAAGTATCGCGAGCACCTACGTCCTCTTTGAACTCGGCGCTCGTTGGGGGGGCAGGCCGCCACTGGTCGCTATTGCTGGGTGGGGGGCTCCGTGGCGGCGAGCTTCGAGACCCACTAAAGGCTCACAACGCGCTAGATGCTTCCAGTGAGGCCCAAATCGACCAGTTCATAACGGAACTCGCGGCCTCGCTCGAACTTCAAATAACCACTCGGGCGGCATGGGGCACAAAAGTTAAACGGGTAGTCGCACTCGCGGCAGTTGCGCCAACTACACCGACAGTATCGAGCCCGTGAGCACCCATTGCGATGGATAGAATACCGGCAGTCCAGATTTTCGAAAAGGCGGCACCCACCATCAACCGGGGGATGTCGCTTTTTGCTTTGCCTTCATCTGGGAGAGTTCTTGTTGGCGCGTCTGGTGGGAAAGACAGCACGTTTCTCGCCCTCTTCCTTCGGTATCTTGGCTGTGACGTCGAGTGCCTGGTTGTTGACCTCCGTTATCCGAATTTTGAAGCGCCTCGAATCCGAGACGCTCTGCAAGAGCTTGGGTTAACCGCGACAGTGTGTGACCTGCGAGCTGAAATGGAGAGTGACACCTACCTGCAGGCTGGCAAAGACGCGCTAAAGAAGAACTTCCTTGAGCTGGACTCGGACGAATGCACCACGCCGTGCGGCGCCTGCTCAAGAAACAAGCGGACAGCCCTTGCTGAGTATGCAGCATCCAGAAACATCAGATACGTTGCTTTGGGGCACCATCGCGAGGATTTCCTCGCAACTCTGCTCAAAGACTACTTCGTTCACTGTTACCACGCTACGCACGGGTCATATGACCGGTGCCGCTTCCAGAAGTTCGTGAGTCAGTGTCCCATCGACAGGCACCAGCTTGAATCCCTTTGCTCCGCGCACAACGCCTCCACGATGGCTGTGAGACTGCGATTGACGAGTCGCACAGAATTGATCCGCCCAATGTTTTTCATGCCGGAGCAGAGCATCATCGAGGCACGCGACAAACTTGGCCTGCCGACTTTTTCATCAGGGTGCTCGCACGCGTCCTTTTCCGCGCCCCACGCCGAACCGACCAAAAGAGAAATCGTTCACGCGGAGCTAACTCGGCGATTAGTGGCTGATCCCGACCTTGCCTGCTGGCTAGTGCCGATAGCGCTTTCCACCCTCACCCAAGACGGGCGTCCAGTTTCCAACCCTCGTTCCAACAGAGCGCGAACACTCCCTGGTTTTGACGCAGCTCCCTCGTGAAAGCCAAGCCAATCATGATCGGTGTCGCTGGACTCCAAGGGAGTGGAAAAACGACTTTGGCGCGCGGCATCGCAAAGACGTTTGGGTGGGAGTTCGTCGCGGAGAGCGCAACCGCTATGCGCTATATCCCTGACTTGTTTAGCGACATGCGAAGATTGGCTTTTGAGGCTCAAATCGGTTTTTTCTGCAACAAGGCAATTGCCCTGCAGGAGCGGATTGCGTCTGGATTGAATGTGGTGCTGGACCGCACCCTGTATGAAGACGCGGCCGTCTTCGCAAATTACTTTCATCAGATCGCGATGATTGATGATCGTGCCTTTGCGACCTACAACACGCTCGCGGATTATTTCACGTCTATCGTTCCGGCCCCAGACCTCACGATTTACTGCGATTGCCCTGTCGCAATCGCAAAAGCCCGAATTGATGCGAGAAAGCGCGAGAGCCAAAAATCCTATCCCGAAAACCATGTCGAAGACATCGGAAGCCTTTATAAACGTTGGTTTGCAACTTACGATTCGGGGCCCCTAGCAAGAATTGATAGTGAAATAAATGATTTCCGAGACGAGAAGGTCATTCGGCGTATTGCCGATGAAGTATCCGTCATGCTTGCGAGACCCGGACGCGACGAGCAGCAAGACCTCTTCGCGCAATTGCTGCCCCAGCGTCCCGCTGAGACAGCGGTCCTTGTCGAGGAAGTCAGGGGAATGGAACGCATGTCCAGCTTCATTCGCAGCCCAGATGTCGACCCGAAAAAGGGGCCGATCTCACTACCCTCCGGTCCATTCGCGTATTTGGCGGCCCCTTTCACCGAATTCGCCAGAATCGACCCGATAGAGAATGAACGGGACAGCGGGGAACTAATCCCGCTTCCGCAACCGCATGGTGCAATACCTGTTGGTGTTTATCGGCGTGCGCTCTTGGGCATTGAGCGGCGTCTCCAAGACTTTCGTCTTGAGACGTTGATTCCCCATCGCGACGTAAACAAATGGGGCCACAAAACCGTTCTCCCGGGCGATGTTTTTGGGCACTGCAAGCTGGCGGTTCAACGAGCGGATCTTGTCATAGCTGTTTTAGGCTACAGTCCCGGCGCACATTATGAAGTGGGCCTCGCGCAGGGGTTGGGCAAGCCAGTGCTATCGATCCAGTGTTCCGAGATTCCCACCTCCTATTTGGCGAAAGGAATGGCCAGCGCTCCCAGCGGATCATTTGTCGTTTCATGTGAGCGCGTTCGCGACCTTCCGTCTGTTCTTCATCGTCCCGATGTTCAAACATTTTTGGAAGCCGCTATTCGCTTATGAAGAAAATTGTCCAATTCTACGAGGGGTGCAGTCCGATTGCTCAAACCTTGCTTGCCGCCTTTCCGGCTGCGGTAGTGTTCTACTTCGCAGCGCTTTTAGGCACTTGGATAAGCCAACTGTGGCAAGGGCCAGATGCTTGGCTGAAGGTCGGCATCCACGGAGTTATCTTTGTGTTCGTCGCCACGGTCTTTCTGTTTATCGCTGACCGGTTTAAGGCTTCTCGGGCTGCGATTCGTTCGCAGAAAGAGCACGAACGCAATGCACTCGCTGCTGCTCACGCCCACTGTGACAGGGTAACAAGTTCCATTATTGGTCGGATCGCGCCACACAGTTCGCCCGCTGAATTTATCGAGCTTTATTGCGGGTCGGTCGACGTGATTCGTGAGTTTGTGAAAGCTGCCTACCTCACTTTTTCGGACAGCTACGGAAACGGGTCCGACCCGATGTCGCGAATCAATTTTGAGGTGACCTTCATGACATTGTCATACCGGGACAAAAAGATTACGATTCCTGCGTGCGCCAACCGCGATAGCCGGCAGCCGCGTAGTATGGTTCTGCGGTCAGGCGACCCCGATATTTACAAGAATACCGAAACAGCAAAGATTTACAGTGCTCCCCGGCCTGAACCGGTGATCGTGAATGACACAAAGCAGTTCCCGAAATATTCAGAGCTCTATCCGGGTGAATTGGACCGTCTTCGCTCATCCGTGATATACCCAGTTCTGTCGGACAAAAACGAACTGTTGGGCACAGTGGTAACTCACTGCGATAAGGCCGGATTCTTCGATTCCGCACGGAGCAAGTATTGGTTCGAACTACTGGAAGTATTCGCGAAGCACATTGCCGTTGAGAAACGTAAGCTCGATGTGCTGACCGGCGTGTCCGGAACGTTGAACCTACAGCTACCCGTTACACCGCCCTTCTAACTCTTCGAGACGCGCGCGTGGTGCGGCAACGGCGATGCAGAACCGGACGCTGGTGGTGCTGACCGCCCGCAACGATCTCGACGATCAGCTTTTCGCCAGTTCCAGCGCTGCGAAGACATCCTCGGCCAGAAGCCGGTGCAGGCAGCTAACCGGGCGCAGTTGCGCGAGCTGCTGGCCGTGGCGAGCGGCGGCGTGGTCTTCACGACGATCCAGAAGTTTCTCCCCGAGAAGGGCGCCCAGAGGTCCGCGCTGAGGCGGAGGCTAGCCCTGGAACGTGCCGTCGAAGACGAAGTCGGCGGGGCCGGTGAGGGTGACGTGGGCGTAGGTGTCGGCGGTTTTGTTGAAGCCGATGCGGAGGGTCTCGCCGCCGCGGACCTGGACTTGGATGGGAGAGGGGTTGCCGGTGCGCTCGTGGAAGATGAGGGCGCAGGCGACCATGCCGGTGCCGCAGGCGAGGGTTTCGTCCTCGACGCCGCGCTCGTAGGTGCGGATGGCGATGGTGTCGGCGGCGCGTTGCTGGACGAAGTTCGCGTTCGTGCCTTTGGGCGCGAAATGTTCGTGGTAACGGAGGGCGCGACCGAGGTGGCGGATGTCGGTGTTTTCGAGGTCGTCCACGAAGACGACGGCGTGCGGGACGCCGGTGTTGATGGAGTGGACGTGGAGCACTTCACCGCCCGCGTGGAGTTTTTCCTCAAGACAGAGCGAGTGTGGGGTGCTCATCTGAATTTCCACGAGGTCGCCTAGGAATTTGGCGGTGATGACGCCGGCCTGCGTTTCAAAGGCAATGTCGCCGGCCTGACCGCTGACCTTTTGCGCAAAGCGGGCGAAGCAGCGGGCGCCATTGCCGCACATCTCGGCTTCTCCGCCGTCGGCGTTGTAGTAGCGCATGCGGAAGTGGGCCCCGTTTTGCGCGGGTTCGACGGCGAGCAATCCGTCGGCACCGACGCCGCGGTGGCGGTCACACAGGCGAGCGATCTGGGCGCCGGTGAGGGCGAGTTTTCCATCGCGGTTATCGACGACGACGAAGTCGTTGCCCGCCCCGTTCATTTTTGTGAATTGCAGCATATCAGGGCGGCGAAGAAAGCACGCGACTGTCGCCGGTGCCACGCGGTTTTTCCGCGCGCGCTAGATCGGGTCCTCGACGTGGAGCTTCATCGCGCCGGTGTCCTCGAAATACCAGACCGAGCAGGCGAGTCGTTTGACTTGGCCGGACGGGGAGTCCGGGCCGGTGAGCCAGTCGCGGAGGAGCGGCAGACCAGTCGAGATCAGCAGCGGTTGGATGATGGCGCGCCGCTCGAAAAGCACGGGGAGAATATCGAAGTGCCAACGCTCGCCGCCCTGGCGCCGTGGGCGAATGGAGGCGGAGGCCGCGCGGGGGACGTATTCGGGGTAGTTGGAATACGTGAAGCGGATGACCGGATAGCCGGGAATGCTGAGCGGCGGACGCAGCAAAGGGGACTGGTTGGAAAAGCTCAGGGTAAACTTTTCGTATTGCGGCACGGTGATGAGCACTTCGCCGACGGCGCTGGCGCCAAGCGGATAGCTAAAACCACGCGGCAGTTGGGCTTTGCCGAGGGTCGGGATGGGCGGTAGTGCGCCGTCAGGAATCATAGATCAAGGGCAAAACGTGTACGTTTCGCCGCCGGACGCCAAGCCTTCGTTTACAAAGAAAGAAACACGCCGGGCGGAGTCCGGGCGAATCTTGACACGCTGCGGGCTTCGCGAGCTAATCCCACCCCGATGAATTTGTGCCCCCTCCTGATCGTCGCCCTCGCTTCTTTCCTCAGCTGCAGCGCCCAGGCCCAGGAGTGGACGCGGTTTCGGGGGCCGAATGGTTCGGGGCTAGGGGTTGCGCCGACGCTACCGGCGGAGTTTGGCGTAAAAGACTTCAACTGGAAGATCGAGTTGCCGGGGGCGGGGCATTCGTCGCCGGTGATCTGGGGCGGGCGGGTTTTCGTAACAGGGAATCCAAAGGACACGACGCAGCGCGTGATCGCCTGCGTGAGCGCGTCGGATGGAAAGACGGCGTGGCAAAAAGAATACGCCACGGGCGGCTTTCGCATCCATGCGGACAACAACTATGCCGCCTCTTCCCCGGCCGTGGACGCCGAGCGCGTCTATTTTCACTGGGCGTCGCCGGAGAGCTCGGGGCTCGTGGCGCTGGATCAGGAGGACGGACGCGAGCTGTGGAAAGTGGACCTCGGCCCTTTCATCTCGCAACACGGACCCGGAGCGTCGCCGATCGTTTTCGAAGACTTGGTGATCCTCAGTTTCGATCAGGATCAACCCAAAAGCTTTCTCGCTGCCTTTGACGCCCGCACCGGGAAGCAGCGCTGGCGTTGGGAGCATCCGGGGACCAAGAACTCCTCCTCCACGCCCTGCATTTTTACGCCCAAAGACGGCTCGCCGATGGTCATTACGGAGAGCTTTGACACGGGCATCGTGGCCAATGACGCGCGGACCGGCGCGGTCGTGTGGCAGTTGCCTGGACTGATGAAGAAGCGTTGCGTTTCGACGCCTTTCGTCACGCCCGGCGGGCTCATCGTCGCGCAGTGCGGCGAAGGCCGTGCCGAGAGTTTCGTGCAGATCGTGCGGCCTTCGGCCGATGGCAGGACTGCGGAGAAGCTCCGCGAGATCGTGCGCGTCGGCGGCTACGTGCCTACTCCCGTCGCCGTGGGCGAGCTGCTTTTTCTGTGGAAGGAAAACGGCCTCGTCACCTGCCTGCGCGCGGCCACCGCCGAGCAGCTCTGGAGCGAGCGCGTGGAAGGTCCATTTTACGGGTCGCCGGTTTCCGTAAATGGCCGGCTCTACAACATGACCACCAAAGGTGATCTCATCGTCCTCGCCACCGGCGAAAAGTTTACGCCGCCCCTCCGCATCCCGCTCGGCGAAGGCTCGCACGCCACGCCCGCGATCAGCGGCGGTCGAATGTATCTGCGGACGTTCACGCATCTGATCTCGGTGGGGAAATAGCGGCGTGCACTTGGCTATGGGGAAAACCTTGCGGCAAGGTTTTGTGGTAGTGGCGCTGTTGCTCGCGGTCGGTTTTATCTTTGTTAAGTACGGCAAGAAACACGAACCCGTTGCTCGCGTCCCGTTGCCGGACGGCACCGAACTGCGACTGGAATACGTGACCTACGGAACTGAGCACAGAATCCCGGGAGCAGGGAAAGTTGCCGAGTGGCTATCGCGGCTCGGGAGTTATGTGCCGCGTTCAAACTTCACCTACTACCGTTCCGAGTACATTCATCGTGTTGAAAGCGGACAGCCCTGCCCGGTTCTTTGGTTCACACAGTTTGATCCGCAGACGGGGAAATTCTGGCAGTTTAACGGTCTTGGTTTGGAAGTTGTTGAAGATCCTAAACTGAATTCCGGGCACAACGGGTTTGGCGACGGCACGCAGCCGCTGCCGAATACTGCCTATGAGGTGCCTTGCTATGACCGCCGAAAACCTGACTTCCGCTTACGCGTGACCGCGCAAGGCCAGACATCGGAACTGGTTGTCCCGAATCCAGTTGCCGGAACACGCTTCCCAGAATGGAAGCCGGAGCCGTTGCCGCAAACGCGCCCTGTAGCCGGTGGCGATGTAGTTTTGCGCTCCCTAACGGTTTCACAGGAACAACACGGACCGCGCGTGAACACCGATCTTGCGGTTGTCGCTCACGGCCAAAAGGCACCGGGTTTCGCGATTTGGAGCAGGTTAAGCGACGCCACTGGGAATACCGCCCGCAACTCCCTTCCACTTCCCCTTAGCGAGCCGGCGTGGAAGGTTCAAGCCACGGTCCGGCGCACCGGCGACTTTCCATTCGCCAACAATGACGGACTCACACTTGGCCCTGTAGAGATGCCGGGAGTCGGACAATTCCGGACCTTCAAACTGCCGGAAGCAGATATGAAAGAGGGTTTCCGCATGGCCGTCCTTTTCGGGCCGGGGCATTTTCTTTGGGAAAACGGCGTCTTCACTGAAGTGAGTCCGCCCGGAAAGAGCCAGAGTATCGAATCAAGAGCCGAACGCGATTTCGGCGGAGCCTGGCTGAAGGTGGACTCAAATAAGCCGATTTTGGTATTCCTTTTCGGTTTTTCCAAGGACGCGACGGCGGAGATGAAGTGGGTAAAGCAGCACCAGAAAATCGCCGTGCGTTTCAAAAGAACAGATCGCGTTGAGGATCAGGAGTACGGACTGTTGAGCGACCCGCCGATCGGAGGAAGCTCGTCGAACTCACGGATGATCGGGAAGCGCCGAGCGTTTGATCTGCGCGATGACGACATGGGTGCGCCCCCAGCGGGCACGCCGGTTTCCATCCAGATCGTCCCGGTCGAAGACGAAACCGTCGAGTTTCTCGTCGCTCCGCCGAAGCTGGGGAATGGGACGAAGTAGGCGATTTCCTCGGCATCAATCTTCTCTCGCCACCGTTTCCTGAATCCGCCATTCGTCAGCACCTCATCCCCATGAAACGCTTCCTCTCGCTAGCCGCTTCCCTTGCCCTCGTTCTCACTGCGCCCGTGCTGTTGGCCGAGACGGAGTATCCGCTGACCGAGGACTCGAAGCCGCAGGAGGGCGTGCCGAAAGGCGAGGTGCTGAAGTTCACCTTCGCGGAATCGAAGATCTTCCCGGGCACGACCCGCGAGTATTGGGTCTATGTGCCGAGGCAGTTCGACCCGGGAAATCCGGCGTGCGTTTTCGTCTGCCAGGACGGCGTGCAGTACAATGCCCCGGTGGTTTTCGACAACTTGATCGCGAAGGGCGAGATGCCAGTAACGATTGGCGTTTTCATCATGCATGGGAAAGTGTTGGGGCCGAATGACGGGGCGATCCCTCGGTTTAATCGCAGCCTGGAATACGACGGCCTCGGGCCGGATTACGCGCGCTTCGTGCTCGAGGAAATCCTGCCCGACGTGGAAAAGAAGACCGCGAGCGACGGGCGGAAAATTGTGCTCAGTAAAAGCGGCAACGATCGGGCGATCGGCGGTGCGTCGAGCGGTGCGGTGTGCGCGTTCACCGCGGCGTGGGAGCGACCGGACGCGTTTTCGCGGGTCTTTTCGAGCATCGGAACCTACGTGGGGCTGCGCGGGGGGAACGAATATCCGACGCTGGTGCGCAAATATGAGCCAAAGCCGCTGCGCATCTTTTTGCAGGACGGCTCCAACGACCTGAACATTTACGCGGGCGACTGGTGGATGGTGAATCAGGAGATGGAGCGGGCACTGGCTTTCGCCGGCTACGAGCGCGCGCATGTGTGGGGCGACGGCGGGCACAATGACAAGCACGCCAAAGCCATTTTTCCCGACGGCATGCGCTTTCTGTGGAAGGGCTGGCCGGAGTCCGTGAAGGCGGGCCTAAGCAAAAACGGGATGCTCAACGACGTGCTCATTCCGGGTGAGGATTGGCAACTCGTGTGGGAGGGCGGGAAATTTACCGAAGGGCCGTGCGCCAATGCGGTGGGCGAGGTTTTCTTCAACGACATCCCGAATGCGAAGACCTACAAAGTCGCGCTCGATGGCAAAGTTAGCGAATTCATCGCCGATTCGAAAAAGGCCAATGGCCAGGCACTCGCTCCAGACGGACGCATTTTTACGGTCATTGATCCCGAGGCGAAGATCGTGGCTTATGACACGAACGGGCAGGGAACGACCGTTGCGGAAGGCATCCGTGGCAATGACCTGGTGGTCTTGAAAAACGGCCACACTTACGTGACTGAGCCAGCGCCGCAGGGCGGCAAAGCGAGCAACGTCGTTTTGGTAAAGGCGAACGGCGAAAAGGAGGTCGTGGATACCGGGCTGAGGTTTGCCAATGGGGTGACGGCGAGCCCCGACCAGTCGCTGCTTTACGTCTGCGATTCCCGCAGTCACTGGGTTTACAGCTACCAAATTCAGCCGGACGGAAAACTCGCGCACAAACAGCGCTTCTACTGGCTGCATATCCCGGACACCGCCGATGAGTCCGGCGCCGACGGCATGCGCGTGGATCGCGACGGCCGGCTTTACGTGGCGACGCGGATGGGCATCCAAGTATGTGATCAGGCCGGTCGAGTGAACTGCATTATCCCGACGCCGAACGGGCGCGTTTCCAATCTCACGTTTGGTGGCTCGGAGTTTGACACCATCTACGCGACGAGCGGGGACAAGGTGTATAAGCGCAAAGTAAAAGCCAGGGGTGCAAATGCCTGGGCCGATCCGATCAAACCCGCGGCGCCGCGCCTGTAGGGGAAGCTGCCAGCTTCCCCTACAGCGCGCGGCGTGTAACGAATGGCGTGCGCGCGGCGTCTTTCCGCACGACGATTCTCCCGCATGCGACTTCCCTGGCTCAAACTCACCGGCATTCTGGTCGCCATCTGGTTGATTGCGGGGACGGTGATATTTCTCGGGCGCAACGCGAAGGTCACGCCCGAATCGCTCGTCGCCTACGTCGAAGCGCATCCGCTGGGCAGCAGCGCGCCAAAGGACCGCGCGAAGGTCATTGAAAAGACCGCGCAACAGCTCAACCAGCTCGGTTACGAAGAGCGACAGCAGTTTCGCATGGGCCGGAAACTCGATGGTTTTTTCCGGTCGCTGACGCCGGAGGAGCAGGGGCGTTTTCTCGATCTCACGCTACCTGCGGGCTTCAAGCAGATGATGGAAGCGCTCAACAAAATGACGCCCGAAAAGCGGCAGAAGTTTGTCGAAAAAGCCCTCGAAGACATGAAGAAACGCGAAGGCGAAAAACCGCCCGAGGGTGAACTCGACGCGACCGGGCGGAAGATCATCGATCAGGGGTTCAAGTCGTTTTACAGCGAAGCGAGCGCGGACGTGAAATTGGATGTCGCGCCGCTGATCGAGCAGTTGCAGAAGAACTTGCAGGGCCGATGAAAACGCGGCGCGCCTTCACGCTAGCGGAATTGCTCGTCGTCATCGCGATCGTTGCGGTGCTCGCGGCGGTGGCTTATCCCGCCTATCAGCGCGTCATCGAGAGCGGACGAGCCACGGCTTGCACGAGCAATTTGCGACAACTCGGGAGCGCGCTTGGGCTTTATCTCGGTGAGAACAACAACACCATGCCGACGCTAAAGGCCGGCCGCGCGAGCGTCGGCGAGGACGTTCCGGTGCTCGACAATACGCTCAATCGCTACCTCCCAACGTCAACCGTTTTTGCCTGCCCCGCCGACAAGGCGGGCTTCGCCGCGCGCACTGGGACGAGCTACCACTGGAACGTGACGCTCAACGGCCAGGCGCTCGCCAGTTTGAATTTCCTCGGCCTCGTCCAGGACCTCAGCCACATCCCGCTCATCGGTGACAAGGAGGGCTTTCACCCCTACCTCGAAGATAAGGTGAACATTCTCTACGCCGACGGCCACGCGACTAAAGACCTGAAGTTTTTCACCGGAGATCCGCCCGCCAGATGACTGGCCACGACGGGCAGCCGATGATTGCGCTGCGGAATTTGCGGAAGGCGTGGGCGGGGAAACCGGCGTTGCATGGGTTATCATTGGAAGTGAAAAAGGGCGAGGTTTTCGGCCTGCTCGGCCATAACGGTGCGGGCAAAAGCACGACGCTCGGCATCCTGCTCGGGCAGGTTTTTCCGGATGAGGGTGAGGCGCTGGTTGATGGCGTCTCGGTGCAGCGCGATCGGGCGCAAGCGCTGGCCAAGACGGGTGCGATTTTCGAAGCACCGCGCTTCTACGACTACCTCAGCGGCTGGCGCAATCTGGAGATTTACACGAGCTACTCGGCGCGTGTGCCGCGGGCTCAGATTGAGGAAGCGGTCGAGATCGTCGGGCTGACTGGCCGGGTTCACGACAAGGTGGGCACTTACTCGCAAGGCATGCGGCAGCGGCTCGGGCTCGCGCAGGCACTGCTCCCGGAGAATGAGGTGATCCTTCTCGATGAGCCGACCAACGGGCTCGATCCGGAAGGCATTCACGAGATGCGCGAGCTGATCAAGAAGCTAAACCGCGAGCGTGGGCTGACAGTGGTTTTCTGTTCGCACCTGCTCGTGGAGGTGGAGCAGCTTTGCGATCACGTCGTCATTCTCAATCAAGGCCGGAAGATCTTCGACGGCCGTTGGGCGGATCTCGCGGGGGAACGCCGGCACGTCCGCTTTGAGGTGGATGACTGGCCACGCGCGGCGGCGTTGCTCGGTGAAAGCGCCGGCGCGGGCGTGGTTGCGCCGGGCCTGCTCGCGCTGGACGAGAAATGTGAAACCGCCGACCTCGTAGCACGCCTAGTTCGAGGCGGCGTGCGGGTGAGTGCAGTCGAGCCGCAGCGGCGCAACCTGGAACAAATTTACCTCGCGATGACCAAGAACGGCTCTTCGCCGGACTCGAAAGCATGAGCCTTTTCCTCCTCCAACTGCACGGCGAACTCTGGAAGCTTTTTGCCCGCAAACGCACGTATCTTGGGTTCGGCGTTTTCCTCGGCGTCGAGGCGCTGGTGCTCGTCCTGTGCCAGCTTCCCTTCGGCCAGCGCGGGCTGCGGCGCGTCATCGAGCGTATGGGCGGGGTCTTCGAAGAGTATTTTTCCGGGCTGACCCTGGCGATGATCATGGTGCCGATCACCGTCTTTCTGCTCGGTGCACTTTTCCTCTGTCTTGTGGGCGGCGATATCGTGGCCAAGGAGGTCGAAGACGGAACCATGCGGATGACGCTATGCCGGCCCATATCCCGCCTCCGCGTGTTGCTCGTGAAGTATTGCACCTGCGTCATCTACACGATCTCGCTGGTCTTCTTCATCGGCCTCAGCGCGCTGCTCGCTGCCTCGCTCGTCCGGGGAAATGGCGGCCTTTTCATCGCGGCGCCAGAAGAGCGACTCGTCGTGCTTTTTGAGTTTCGGGAGGGACTCATCCGCTACCTTTGCGCGTTGCCCTGCCTCAGCCTCAGTCTGCTTACCATCACCTCGTTTTCCTTCCTCCTCTCGTGCTGCGACATCAAGCCGGCGGCGGCGACCATCGCTGGCATCTGCCTGTTCTTCGTCGATTGGATTTTGCACTTCCTGCCCTACTTCGAAGCCTATCACCCGTTCCTCATGACCTCCCACATGAACACGTGGCTGAATGTGTTCCGCAGCCCCTGGCCATGGCCGAAGATGATCGAAGACTACGGCTATCTCCTCGGCCTCGACGCCACCTTTTTCCTCATCGGCGCAGTTATTTTCTCGGCACGAGATTTCAAGTCCTAGCGGGACGCCCGCTCGTAATTTGGGTTTTGGCAGGGGCGTGGTTTCACGCGAATGCGACGTTAAAGTCATCTATCTGTCGCATTGCCTGACGATTCTGCGGCTGCTATTTCTGTTCGAAAACGCGGGCTCCCCAAGCGCCGCGCTGCCGAAACGACCAACCCCAAAAGGAAACACCCATGTTTAAAACACCCATACTCAAGCTCGCCGTCGCCGCGACGCTGCTGACTGCCGCCACCGCCGCGCACGCTCAGGATTCGGGCGCGCTCGTCGATAAGCTCGTGAAGAAAGGCGTCCTCACCGATCAGGAAGCCGAGGAAGTCCGCGCCGATATGATGCGCGACTTTTCGCAGACTTCGGCTGGAAAACTCAACCTTACCTCTTCGGTCACTGAACTGAAGATCTACGGCGACTTCCGCTTTCGTTATCAGTACGACGACCGCGAGGCGCAGATCGCCAGCCCGAACAATGTCAGCCAACGGTCGCGCTGGCGTTTTCGGCTGCGGCTAAATGCCGATATCCAGCTGACAGAAAACTTCTTCGCTGGCGTCGGTCTCGAGACGGGCATCTCAGCGGACAGCGGCAATCAGACGTACGATAACGGTTTCGACGACTACAACATCTACATATCCAAAGCCTACCTCGGGTGGAAACCGACGGAGTGGTTCACCGTAGTCCTAGGCAAGCAAAAGAATCCTTTCTACACGACAGACCTCGTTTGGGATCCGGACATCAATCCGCAAGGTGCAGTGGAGACCATTGCTTTCCACAAGATGAATCTCGGCGGCGGGGGGGCGAGCGCCGGCGGCTACAGCAAGGACGGAACGGCCTACGCGTCGTCTGAAGTCGTCAGTGTGCCGAACTGGGAGCTGACGCTGGTGGCCGGGCAGTTCATTTTCGACGACAACAACGAGTTCAACAGCGTCAGCACGCTGGGCACGGACGCCTACATGTTCGTCCAGCAGTTGATCGGGACATACAAATTCAACAGCAATACGAGCGTGACCGTCGCTCCCGGGTTCATGACCTACACAGCGGCGGCGCTGACCGGCCTGCAAAACGAAAATCCCTTTACGGACGTAGGCGCAATCAACAGCGGGACCACGGCGGTTGCGACGACGACGACCGATGCGTTCATCGAGCAAGTGACCTACAGCGCGGCCGGCGTGCCGACGCTGGTGCGCACGCCGACAACCATTACCACGGCGACGGCGACGACGCTCCGGCCCAATGCGACGGGCACCAGTCAGCCGCAAACGGTGACGACGAATCAGGTAGCAAACCGCAGCGGGCAGCAGACGCTGGTCGGCGCTGCATCCGGTCTGGCGACCGATCCAAGCCGCGCCGGCACGCAGACGACGACCACGGTGCAGACGGCGAGCAGCACGACGATTACGACCAACAACACGACGCTGCCGGCCTCAACGGGCAACACGAATCAGCAGCATATCATCACCGCGCCGGGCGACATTTCGTTCAAGATCGGTAGCTTGAAGAGCAAGTTTTACTGGGACTTCGCCTACAACCTGAGCGGCGAAGATCGCTACAACGAGGTGTATCAACTGGGGTCCTCGGCCCGTGAATATGACGACCGGGATGCGCTCGCCTGGCTGGTTGGTTTTCAGGTCGGCGAAACAAAAAAGAAGGGCGACTGGGCGGTTTATCTCAATTATCGCGAGACTGGTATCGCTTCGGTCGATCCGAATCTGAACGACTCGGATTTCGCGCTCGGGGAATTGAACACGCGTGGATTTAAGCTCTCGCTTGCCTGGCAGCCGTTTGAATCGGTGGTCCTCAATCTCACGGGTATGACGGCATGGAACATCGAGAAAAACCTCATTGGGGGACGCGCTACCAATTCGCCGGCCATCGCGCAGGACAACGCTGCTAACGTCATTCAAGTGGACGTAAACGTTAAATTCTAACCTCACCGCATCTGCATTTGCCCATGAAACTCCATCCTCTCCTCACCACTGCTGCCGTCTTTACGCTCGCAGTTTCCCAGCTCCACGCCGGCCGCCTCGTCATCAAAGGCTCCGACACGCTGGGCGCGAAACTCGTCCCGCAACTCGCCGAGGCTTACAAGGCACAGAGTCCCGGCACGAGCTTTGAGATCGCGGCCGAAGGCTCAACCACCGGCATCGCCGCGCTGATCGACGGTACCGCGCAGATCGGCATGTCCAGCCGCCGCGCCAAGGCCACGGAAATGTCCGCGGCCGGGGCCAAGGGCATCGCGATGAAGCCGACGGTCGTCGCTTTCGACGCGATGGGCGTGATTGTGAACGCAAACAATCCGATCACCGGCCTGACCAAAAAGCAGGTTGAACAGATCTTCACGGGCGACATCACTGACTGGAGCGCGGTCGGCGGAAAACCTGGCAAGATCTCGATCTACACGCGCAATACGTCCTCCGGTACTTATTCCGATTGGAAGGAACTCGCGATGAAGAAGCGCGATTACGCGCCCTCCTCTCAAAAGATGGCCGGCCACGAGCAGATCGCCGCGGAAGTCGGCAAGAACCCCGCGGGCATCGGCTACGTGGGCCTCGCTTATATGAAAGCGGGCGGCCTTAAGATTGTGCCCATTGACGGCGTCGCGCCCTCCGCGGCAACGGTTAAGAACAAGTCGTTCCCGTATGCGCGTCCGACTTTCTACTACACGAATGGCGACCCTTCGGGTGAAGCCAAAGGCTTTGTGGATTTCACGCTCAGTCAAAAAGGCCAGGCTATTTGCAGTCAGGTCGGCTTTGTGCCGGTGAAGTAGATTTCTTGGTCCGTGGTTCCCGGAGCCCGCTGACCTCAACTCAGCGGGCTCCTCCCCCACCGCCGGGCGTTTCCGGCGCGCAGTTCACACACTTGTAACGGTTGGGCGCTTGTTTGTGCCCGGCGCTTCGACTGATCCTTTCCACTGCCTTGGGCGTCCTGCCTTTTTCATGACTTCCGCTACCGCGACCTTGCCGCCTGCCCGCCGCCCCATCGGCGAGGCGCTGCTCAATCGCAATCGCTTGCGCATCCTTGGGCTCACTCCGGACGAGATCATCAAGTATTTCTTTGGGGGCAACGCGACGGTCGCCATCATCGTCCTCGCGCTGATCACGATTTTCCTCTTCCGCGAAGGGGCCGGGTTTTTCGGGATGAACCTCGGCAACATCCGCCTCTACCGGCAGGCCGGACTAGAGTACGTCGATTTTATCCGCGCGGAGGTCGAGGACTTCACGGACATCAACCGCACCCTCAACAATTCGCGACTGGCGCAGTTCACGAAGCTCACAGCGGCGGGCAAGACACTGGAGGAGGCGAACGAGATCCTCGCTCCGTTTGATACTTTCGCCACGGCCTACGGCGACTCCGTCGAGGATGTCCGTGGGTTGCTTTCCGATCTCACCGAGGCGGCGACGGCCATCAAGCAGAAGGAGTTGATCAACAACGATCTCAAGGAACAGCGGCAAATGCTCTTTGCCGCAGGCAAACGGGATGAGGCTGAAAAGGTGGTCGTTAGGCCCGTCGATTTTGCGGCGGAGACGGCGGTGCTGAAGTCCACTTTCCCAGCGTTCCAGACAGCGAACCTGCAGTTCGCCGAAAAGCTCCAAGCTGCGCTGGCCACCGCTCCGGTGATGCCCGATGCCGCACTCACCGCGCTGATCGACAAGATCAGGACACAGACCCAAAAATTTGTGGCGGGGTTTCCTGCGACCGAGAAGGCGATGCAGACCTGGAGCTATGATACGCCGGTGCCGTGGTGGAAATCCGTAACCGGGTTCCTCTTTGGCTCGCGCTGGCTCACGGCGAGCTTCTGGCAGGATTGGTATGGCATCATTCCGTTATTTGTCGGCTCGCTGCTGGTATCCCTGATCGCCCTGACCATCGCTGTGCCGCTCGGGGTTTCGGCCGCGATTTATGTGAGCGAAATCGCGGGCCCGAAGGAGAAAAATTTCGTCAAACCATATATCGAATTTATCTCCGCGATTCCCTCGGTCGTGCTCGGGTTTTTCGGCATCGCGGTGCTCGGCACGGCGCTCCGCTCGCTCTCGCAAGTTTCGTGGCTGTCATGGTTTCCAGGCTTCCCGATGAGTGAGCGGTTGAACTCGCTGACTGCGGGATGCTTGCTCGCGCTCATGGCCGTGCCGACCATCTTTTCGCTCGCCGAGGATGCGCTGAACAACGTGCCAAAGCATTTCAAGGAAGCCTCCTACGCGCTTGGCGCCAACCGCTTTCAGACCATCGTCCGCATCCTCATTCCTGCCTCGATCTCCGGTATCATCTCAGCGATCCTGCTCGGCTTCGGGCGGGTTATTGGAGAAACGATGGTCGTGTTGCTTTGCGCGGGGAATCGCATTCAGATTCCCGATTTCACGCAGGGGCTTGGTGCGTTTTTCCAGCCCGTTCACACGATGACCGGAATCATCGCGCAGGAGATGGGCGAGGTGGTGCCCGGCAGCATCCATTACCGCGCGCTGTTCATGGTTGGCATTCTCCTTTTCTTCCTCGCACTGCTTATCAATTTCATCGCCCAGAAAATCGTCGCGCGTTACCGCATCTCGATCGGCTGATCTCCCATGGAAGCCATTGCCAATCCATTTGCTCGCCAGCCGTCCAAGTCACGCACTGTTGAAGCGGCCGCTTTCGGCGTTTTCCGGACGGCGACGTATCTCATCCTCGTCTGCGCAACGTTAATCTTTGGCCTGATCTTTGTCCGCGGCGCACCCACGGTTTTCAAAGCAACACCGCCGTTTGTGAACTGGACCTTTCTCACGGCGGCCCCGGAGACGCTCTACGTCTTCGAGCATGAGGGAAAGAAGATGGAGATGGGGAATCGCGAATTCCGCGAGTTCAAGACGGCCAACCAACTGGGCGACATCCCCACCGAAACTTACGCGCATAGCGCCGGCGGCATCTGGCCGTGCATTGTCGGCACCGTGCAGCTCGTGCTCGGCTCAATGGCCATCGCGCTTTTCATCGGGATCAGTGCCGCAATTTATCTGAACGAATACTCGAAGCAGGGGCGCGTGGTGCATTTCATCCGCCTCGCGATCCTCAATCTCGCGGGTGTGCCCTCGATCGTCTTCGGCCTTTTCGGCCTTGGCCTGTTCGTCCACTTCATGCCGATGCTCGACACTTTCAACAGCGACACCGTGCTCAGCATCCCCGTCGGCTTCGGTCATTGGCTGAACTTCCGCGGCTGGAATGTCTGCCTACTGTCGGGCTGGTTCACGCTCGCCTTCATGGCGCTGCCGGTGGTCATCACCGCTAGCGAGGAGTCGTTGAAAGCCGTGCCGATGGGCTTTCGCGAGGGTTCGCTCGCGCTGGGCGCGACGAAGTGGACGTCCATTCGCACAAACGTCTTGCCTTACGCGCTGCCCGGCATGCTCACCTCGTCGATCCTCGGCATTGCCCGGGTCGCCGGCGAAACCGCGCCGATCATGTTCACCGCGGCCTACGTCATGCGCGATCAGCAGAGTGGCGGCAGCCTGTTTAGTGGACTTTTCCAGGGCGTGATGGCGCTGCCGTATCACATTTACGTCGTCAGCTCGAAAATCCCGCAAAACGAATACACGGAACGGGTGCAGTATGGCGCGGCTTTCGTCTTTCTGTTCCTTGTCATGGGCATCGCGCTCACTTCTATCTTCCTGCGCATTCGGATGAGAAACCGCTATCGCTGGTAGCTGAATCGTTCCATGAAGACCTCCGCTCTTGAATCTCGCATGAACCCGCCCGAAACCGCTGCCAAGAATTCCGCTGACGCGATCTCCGACGAAACCGCGCCACCCACCATGATCGAGGTCGAAAACCTCGACTTCTATTACGGCGAGGCGAGGGCGTTGGACGGGATCAATTTAAAAGTCCCTGCGCACAAAGTGACCGCCTTTATCGGGCCCTCGGGCTGCGGCAAATCCACGCTCCTGCGCTGCTTCAATCGGATGAACGATCTTGTCGATATCGCCCGCATCGGGGCTGGCGCGATCAGAATTCACGGCGTGGATATCAATGATCCCGACGTGGATGTGATTGCCCTCCGCCGCCAGGTCGGAATGGTTTTCCAAAAATCGAATCCCTTCCCGAAATCGATCTACGAAAACATTACCTACGGCCTCCAAATCCAAGGCATCAATGACCGCAAGCGGCTCGATGAGGTCGTCGAAAAAAGCCTGCGCGGGGCAGCGCTCTGGGACGAGGTGAAAGACCGCCTGCACGCCAGCGGGATGGGCCTCTCCGGCGGCCAGCAGCAGCGCCTTTGTATCGCCCGCGCCATCGCTGTCGATCCGAGCATCATCCTCATGGACGAACCATGTTCTGCGCTTGATCCCATCGCCACGTCCAAGGTCGAGGAACTCATTCAGCAGCTCAAAGGCAAATACACCATCGTCATCGTCACCCACAACATGCAGCAAGCTGGCCGCTGCTCCGACGAGACCGCCTTTTTTTACCTCGGCAAGCTCATCGAGTTCGCGAAGACGGAAAAGATTTTTACCAACCCCACGCAAAAACAGACCGAGGACTACATCACCGGCCGCTTCGGCTAAAAGTCGCGTCCCATTCGACTCTCACTCGTTCTGACCTCCGATCCTTTCCACCGCTATGAGCCAATTTTGGGAACAACAAATCTCCGACATCCGGGAGCAACTGCTCATGATGTCGGGCCTCACCGAACGCAACCTTTCCCTCGCCATGCGCGCCCTTGTCGAGCGCGATGACAAGCTTTGCGATACCGTCGAGGCCGAGGATACGCAGATCGACCAGCTTGAAATCCAGATCGACGAAATGGTCATTACCTACATGGCCACTCACGGCCCGATTGCCCGCGATTGCCGGCTCATGCTCACGGCGTCGAAGATTTCCAACAACCTGGAGCGCATCGCCGATCAAGCCACGAAGATCGCCCGGCGCGCCCGCGAGTTGAACACCGAGCCGCTGCTCAAACCGCTCATCGACATCCCGCTCATGGCCGACATCGCCCAGGAGATGTTGCGCGACAGCATCACCGCCTTTGTCGATGCCAATAACGAACTCGCCGTCGAGATCATCGCCCGGGACAAATCCGTGGACAACATCAACAAGCAGCTCGCCCGGGAGTTGACGAGCTACATGGTCGAAAATCCGAAGACCATCACTCGCGCGCTCAACCTAATGACCGTGGCCCAGGCCATCGAGCGCGTGGCCGATCACGCCACGAACATTGCGGAGGAAGTTTTCTACCTCAACAAAGGCGAGGACATCCGCCACGAACCGTCCTTCAAACAGGCCCCGCCCACCGCGACATGAAGAGGATTTCCTACTCGATATGTTTTTGCCTGTTGGCCGTCGGTCTCTTGCTTTCGGGATGTTCCGAAGGCGATGGAAAAGCCGGCAAAGTTCTCGTGATACGAGGTTCGAACACCATCGGTGAGGAACTCGCGCCGCGTTTGATTGCGGAGTTCAAGAAGGAGAATCCCAAGGTCGATTTCGACACCGAGTTCAAAGGCACGTCTTACGGCTTGGGCGCCTTGATGGTTGGCAAATGCGATATCGCCGCCGCGTCCCGCGAAGTGACGGCTAATGAGCTGGCGTTGTCTCCCGATTTGAAAATGGAGTTCAAGGACTACGTCATCGGCTACTACAGCGTCGCTGTCGTGGTTAATCCCGGCAACCCAGTCACCAATCTTACCCAGGCTCAGGTGCGCGATATTTTCACGGGGACGATTCAGAACTGGAAGGACGTCGGCGGGGCCGATGCGCCAATTCACCTCTACATTCGCAATCCGGTATCCGGGACCTATTTGGGTTTTCAAGAACTTGCGATGGAGAAGAAGCCGTACGGCTTGCAGCCGAAAGCGCTCATGAGTTACGGCGAGATTGTCAAGGAAGTGGCCAAAGATGCCGGCGGCATCGGCTACGCCAGCATTGATCCGGCGCAGCAAGCCGGAGCGAAAGCGGTCGCGATCGACGGGATTACCCCAGCGGCCGCGACCGTGAATCAGAGCAAGTATCCGTATTCCCGCGTGCTGCGGCTTTATACCAACAAGGCGGTAGAGACACCGGACGCGGGAAAATTTACTCAGTTCGTACAATCGCCGCGCGGTCAGGCGATTCTCAGCGAAATGGGTTACGTGCCGAAATAGCGCTTCGCCAACGCCGCTTACGGCAGCCTCAAGTCGCAGGTCACCAAACGCGCGTGGAGCTTTTTGCAGGGGCTTTTGCTAAGCGCAGGGCCAGAGCCGCGAGGCGCGGGCGCGAAGTGCCGCTCGTTGTGATCGAGCTTGTAGAGCGTGGTTTTTTTGCCGCGCGCGATCGCGAGGTAGAGCGGCATCTGCGGCGGGATGCCGGGATGCAGCGAGGGATAAAGCGAGGTGCGGCGGTAGCGGAGGCCAGCGCCGGTCTGGCCGCCGGGGAAGCGTCGTAAAGTCAGCTCACGGCCATGCACATGAATCCGGCATTCGGCGGCGAAGGTTTTGCTGGCCACGAATTCGAGGCGCTCGATGGAGGTATCCACGAAGCGGCTCGTATTGCCGCCTTCAAGCGGTTGTTCGCAAAGCAGCGGCCAGCCTTCGTGGGCGCGGCGCACGGTCAGCGTGGCCTCACCGTCGGCGTGGTCGAGCATGAGCGGGAAACGCCACTCAAAGATCTCGCGGAAGATTTTCGACGGTAAGGCGAAGCCGCCGCGGCGCAGGTTGCGCAGGATTTTCTCGAAGTCCGCCCAGAGCTGCGTCGGCAGGAAAAAGGCGTCGTGCAGTTTATCGCCGTGGTCGATCAGCGGCGCGGTGAAGGGCGTGATCAGGAGATGCGCAGCGAGTGCCTGCCAAAGGAGCGCGATGGCCGACATCCACTCCGCCCGCGGCAACGATTCCACGGCGCGGAACTCCACCAGCCCGCGGCAGCCGCCCTCGAAATTCGCGTTCCAGAATTTGTCGAAGCTGGCCTCGCTGCGGTGGGTGTTGCCAGAAGTGTCCGTGTGCAAATGGCGCAGCGTTTCGCTGATGAGGTAGCGGTGGTCGCCGCGGCCGAGTTGCTCGAGAAACTGATAGGCCATCTCGAGATCGTAGAGCGAGCTGGCGCACTCGTCGGGCCGCGGAGCTTGCGACGACGAGCCCACGTACTGGCCGGTGAAAAGGTAGGCCAGCGACGGGTGATGCTGCCAGTAGCGCAGCATCGAAGTTACCCACGTCGGATGAGTGAAGAGCGGATTTTCGTCGAGGGTCGGGCCGCCGAAAAGGATGTGGTTGCCGCCGCCGCTGCCGATCTGCTCCGTGGGCGAGATCTGTTTGAAAGAGCGCAGTCCGGCCGTCGCGCAGGCGCGCTCCAGCGTATCGAGCCAAGTCGCGTATTCGCGCCAGTTGGCGCACGGCGGCAGGTTGATTTCGAGCACGCCGGGATCGGAGGCGATGCCCAGCTTGATCCACAAATCGACTTCGTCGCTGGGCACGTAGCCGGCGAAAATAGCCGGACCAAGCTGGACCTCGTGGAGGACAGAGGCGATGTGCTCGACGAGTTGGAGCCACGGAGCTTGCAACAGCGGGGGAAGAAAGACGTGAAGTTTCCCCTCGCGAATTTCGATGGCCAACGCCCGCCGGTTGGCTCCTTCCGGGACAGAGGCGAGCGGCAGCCGCAAGCCGGCGTGCCCTTCGGCGCGCAGCAGTTCGAGGCTCTCGCCCATCTCCCAATCCGCGGTGAGAAACCCGGCCGCGTCGTGATCGAGGGGCAGCACATGGACGGGTCGCGCTTCGTCGTGCGGATCGATGCCGCGAATCCAGCCTGACGCGAGGCCGAGGCGGAGGAGCAGTTTTTCCGCAAAGTGCGCGAGGGACGAAGTGTCCAGCGTGGAGGAAACCTCGTGCGCGGGTCGTGAGAGCGCGGGGACCAGCGGTGTGCCGTCGCGGTTCCAGACGAGATTAATCGCCCAGCGCGGGTTGACCTCCCCGGGGTAGAATTTGCCCGGTGAATAAACGGTCACGGCATTCGGGATCGACTGCGCGATGAGCGCCTCGGCGAGCGCGTAACCGTAGGTCAGCTTGGTCGGCCCGAGCGCGGTGATGCTCCACTCGGCTCCGACCGGATCGTTGGGCACATAGGTCGGCTCGCCGCCCAAGGTCAGCTTCACGCCCTGCGCGGCGAAAGTGGCATCGATTTGGTCGGCCACACGGGCCAAGGCTTTCGGGATCTTCATGCGGGATCAATGTGCAGCGAAGCGGTCATCTCGGCGGATATGCCCGGGGGAGAGAACGTGCCGGCGATGGGTGAGATGTCGTCGGGGGTCAGACCGACGGCGGCGGTCAGGTGATAGTGATTGCAGAGGTAGCCATTGGTCGGGTCAAAGCCGATCCAGCCCGCGCCGGGCAGGTAGAGCTCGGTCCACGCGTGGAGTGCACCTTCGGCGACTTTTTCGCCACCTTCGAATTCGCAAAGATAACCGCTCGCCAGACGGGCGGCGACGCCGTGGCCGCGCGCCACTTCCGCGAGCAGCACCGCGTAATCCCGGCAGGAACCGCACCCGAGGCGCAGCGTCTCGGCGGCTGGATAGGCTTCGCCCTCCTCGCGGCGGACGTAGGCGATGTTTTTGTGCAGAGCTTCATTCAGGCCGGTGAGCACTTGCACGGTGGAGGTGGGCTCGCTCGGCGCCGTCCAGAAAGGCAGCTTCAGCGCGTCGGCGCGGTGGAGGTACGGCGCCAGCACGTCGGCTTCGCGAGGGGTGTATTGAAACGGGAAATCGACAGCGTGTTTTGCAAGAATGAAGCCAAAGGGATTACGCTCCTGCACGTCGAGTTCGATGAGCAGGTTGGCGGCGAGCAGCGCAGATTTTCCCGGATAGAAAACCGACGCGATCTCGTTGTCGAAAAGGTCGTGTCGGTAGTGGACGTCGGCACCGGCATTCGTCTGGAACAGGAGATTGCTGATCGTCAGGTGACGGCCCGTTTTTGGAAACAGCCGGAAGAAGTGGAGCGAAAAGCTGACCGCCTGGGCGTAGGCAAACTGCGTCTGGTAGGCGATGCGAATCTTCATGCGGCGACCTTGGCTTTTTCCACCCGCGGGGTGCGGCGTTTCATGAGCACGCGGACTTTCATGCTCTGCCCGCCGTTGCCTTTAAAGGTGCCGCGTAGCGGCGTGGCGTCGCGGTAATCACGGCCGAAACTCACGGCGACATGGCGCTCGCCGACCCATTGGCGGTTCGTGGGGTCGAGCGCGACCCACACGCGGCCCGGCACCAGCACTTCCACCCACGCGTGGGTAGCCACGGCGCCGACCATGCGCGCGAGCGAGCCATCGGCGCGGCGCACCGGATCGGTTTCGATGTAGCCGCAAACATAGCGCGCGGGCAGCCCGGCGCTGCGCAAGATGCTCAGGGCGATGTGCGCGAAATCCTGGCAAACGCCTTCGCGCTGCCGCCAGATTGTCGCCAGTGGGGTGCTGTTTTCGGTCGAGCCGGGGCGGTATTTGAACTCTTTGTGGATGGCCTCGTTCAAGCGCTGGAGCGATTCGCCGAGCGGCGCGTTGCCGGGCAGGAAGCGCTTGGCCCACACGCCGGTTTCGCGCGTGGGTTGAACGACTGGAGTCATCTGGAGGTAGTCGAAAATATCGGTCATCACCGAGCCGAGAATTTGCCGCGCTTCCTGCACGCGCAGCTCGAGGGCCTCAGTCGGGCGGGCCGCGGTGAAAGTGCGGACGACGGCGTGATTCGTGACGGCGAGCCGCTGGTGGCGGAAAGGCAGCGAGAAAAAATCCACACGATTGCCGAAATGATCGATGTAGTGCGAGGTCGGGACTACGGGATCGAGCTCGAGCCGATGGCTGAGCACCGTTTGGGTCGGGAGTTGAGGTGGGGTCAGGCGCGCTTCGCCGTAGGCTTCGGCGGCGGGATGCGTGTAGCGGTAGTGAGTGACGTGCGTGATCTCGAACTCCATCGGGCGGCCCCGCGAAGGGCTGGTGCTTATCGCCGAGGTTTCCCGGCAGACCAAGCTTCAATTTCCGGCAACACGCGTTTGCGGAAGGCGGCTTGAAAACGGATTTCGTCGGCGGCTTTAGCGACGCTCGGGCCGGCCCCGGGCGGCAGATTTTTCGCCGCCCACGTCTCCAATTCCACGGCGCGCGCGTCGCTCGCGGGCAGGGTCGTGAAAAGTTGGGGCACAAACTCGTTGGCTTGGTGCGCGGTGAGTTTGGCGTGGAGAGCGTCGAGATTCTTCGCGGCGAAAGCCCACGCGGCTTCCGGTTGGCGGCCGGCATCGGCCACGCGGGAAACGAGGCGGGTGGCGTCGCGTGGCGGGAGTTCCGGAGTGAGGGAAAGCTCGAGTGTCTGCGCGGCCAGCGCGGGATCGCGGGCCGTGGCGAGTGCGGTGTAGAGCTCGCGCTTCTGCTCGGCGCTCGTGGTCTTGAGCGCACGGCGGTGGAGCTGGGTCCAGGTATCAGAGTCGGCTTCGCGGCCGACGATGGTCAGCACGGTGCTGCGAAGATTGCCATCGATGGCAGCTGGGTCCGCGAACCACTTGACGAAGCGCCCGCGCGCCACGCGCAGCGTTTCTGCATCGCCGAACGCGCCAGCGAGCGCGAGCAGCCGCGGGCGGAGCTGGGTCACGAGCGTGTTTTCCTCGGGCGCGGCGGTCCAGCCGAGGCGATCGAGGTGCGGGCGCACCAGACCCAGCGCCCAGGCGCGCAACGTTTCCGCTTTGCCGGCGTCGCGCGCCATCCGGTCCGCCGTCCAAAGCACGCCGAGGATTTGCTCGAGCTCCGTGGGAGAAGCCGTCTCGGCCACCGCTTCGGCGAGACGCAGGTAATCTGTGGCGGGCACCCGCGCCGCCTCGACCAGCGCCCAGGTATCCTGCAGCAGGTTCAGCCGATCGGCCTCGCTGAGGTAGGGCAGCGTCTTGATCAACCGTTTGAAAATCCAATCCTGGTATTGCACGCGGTAGTAGCCCACGCCGCCGACATTGGCCTTCACCGCACCCTCGGGCGGCATGGCGTAGCCCTGTGGCACCTTCCCGGCGAGGAGGAGCAGCCGGGCCTCCGTGGGATTGCCAGCGGGGGCGTGCCACACGGGCACCGTCCAGAACAGCTCTTCTGCGTTGCGTTGGTTCACCGTGAAGCGCTGCTGCCAGGCGGTCACCCGCGCGGCGTTTTCCTCGGGGAAGCTCGTCACCTGCACCACGGGAAATCCTGGTTGTTCAGTCCAGCCTTTGGCGAAGCGGGTCACGTCCTTTTTGCTCGCCGCTGCAAGAGCCGTCCAGAGGTCTGCGGTGGTCGTGTTGGAAAGCGCATGCTTCTTTAAATAGGCCCGCACGCCGTTCCGAAAGGGCTCCTCGCCGAGCCATGTCTCCAGCATGCGGATGACGGCCTGGCCTTTCTGGTAGGTGATTTCGTCGAAGACATCGTTCGCCTCGCTCTCCGTCCGAACCGGCATCTGGATCGGGTGGGTCGTGGCCCGCGCGTCGAGGCGCATCGCCGTTTCCTTACCGCCTGCCGCGCGCAGCCAGGGCTTCCACGCGGGATGGCGCAGCGCCATCTGCTTGGTGGCCATCCAACTCGCGAAACCCTCGTTCAGCCACAGGTTATCCCACCACGCCATCGTCACCAGATTCCCAAACCATTGATGCGCGATCTCGTGTGCGACGATGCTGTAAACGCGCTCCCGCTGGGCTTGCGACGAGGTTGCTGGGTCGAAAAGCACGGCGTCTTCGCGATAGACAATCGCCCCCCAATTTTCCATTCCGCCCGCGCCGGTATTCGGAAGGGCGATTTGATCGAGTTTTGGCAGCGGGTACTTCGTGCCGAAATATTCGGCAAAATCCCGCAGGATTTCCTTGCTGATCTCGAGCGCGTACCGCGCCTGCGCCGCTTTCCCCGGCGGGGTGTAGAAGCCCAGCTTCACGCCATCTACTTCGTCCTCCACTTTGTCGAACTCACCCGCAAACAAAGCCAGGAGATAGGTCGGCATCGGCGGAGAAGGCGGAAACTCCCACACGGCGAGTTTCCCTTGCGGCTCGATGCCGGGCTTCCGCGGCATATTGCTCACCACCGTTTGCTCGCGCGGCAGGATGACGTGCAGTTTAAATTTCGCGCGAAAAGCCGGCTCGTCCCAGCATGGCAGCATGCGCCGCGCGTCGGCCGGTTCAAATTGCGTGGCCAGCCCGCGCAGTTCTTTCCCGTCCTTTTTGTAGCGGCAGATATATAGCCCCTGCGGCTGCTCGTTCAGGGTGCCGGTGAAGGTCAGATCCACCAGGTGCCGCCCCGGCGGCAAGGGTGCCGGCGGCGTCAGCGTTAGCGTTTGCGCCTCCGCATCCAGCGCGACCACCAACGGCATGGGGGTCGTGCCGCCAATTTTGGCTTCGGTGATTTTCAGCCCGAGCGCATTGAGCACGAGTTGCGCGGCGGGTGCGGTTACGTCCACGGTGATTTCGACAAATCCGCCAAACGTCCCGGCTTCAACATCGGGTGTAAGGACAAGCGCGTACTCCAGAGGCACCACCGTCTTCGGCAGCTTGCCCGGGGTCTTGGCAAAGGAGAAGGGCTGCTCAGCGCCCACGGGTCCGAGACCGAGGAAGTGAAGCAGAAGCAGGGTAAGAAGGGAGCGGTTCATTCGGTGTGCGTGGCCGCGCATATCATTCCCAAGCCCAAGCCCAAGCCCATTTCTATTTTAGGGTATTTCGCGCTAAAGATGCGCCGGGTGAGCAGGCGGGTCTTAAACGCCGGGCAGCATCGGCTGGGAGAGGCGGCCAATGTGCGCTTGATGGTTCAGAAAGCTATCTGCGAGGTGCGTGTGAATATCCGAAACCTGCCCGAGCAAGCGGCGGAGCAGGGGGTCGAGCGCGGCGGTTTCCCCGGCCGGATGCACGGGCCGGACGGGGCGGGGCGCGTCTTCGTCCGCCGCCGGGCGCAGGAAGCTGCTCCAGTGGAGACGAGGCAAGGTCGTAAGCATGGCTTCGAGTGCGACGGGGGCGCCAGCGGCGCTGGCTTGCTCGGGGGCCACACTTTCCCGGAGCAAGAGGGCGCACCTTTCCAGGCAGCGAAAGACGCTCCGCGGCACTTGCGGATGCTGGTAGAGAAGCTCGAGAACGGGGATGGGCTCGGCGCGCATTTGGTAGATGCGGCGGTAGGCATCGCGGCAGCCGAGGAGGCGCAGGAAGGCAGAGAGTTCGATCTCGCTGGTGTGGGTCGCGGAGGTCGCGGCTTGGAGCGCGGGCGCGATTGAAAGGAGGCTGTTGGCCGTGATGACGGCCCGCTCGAGGAAGAGCCCGATCTGCCCGAAGGCCCAGCCGTCGTCGGCGAGCATGGTGTTCGTGGCGATGGCGAGGAATTGCGGGATGAGCTGGGTGACGTGGTCGGCCTGCCGCCGGGTGGCGCGCGCGAGTTGGTCGGCGGGAAGCTTTTCCGCGAAGCGGGTGCGGGCAAACGTGCTCCGCAGGCGGGCGAGAGTGGCCCACGCTTCCGGCGAAAGGCTGTCCTGCATGCTTTCGGCGTTGTACATCGCGCGCTGGAAAGTGCGGAGGACGCTGCCCGGTTCGGGCGCGAGGAGCAGCCGGTAACGGTCGAGACGGTTGGCAATGGAGCGGCGCGAGGTGCCGGCGCTTTTTTCCAGCGGGGGCAGGAGCTTGTTCCAGATCGGGCGGTAGAGGCGGCGCTCGGCGGTGTTGAGTTCCTCGGTTTCCAGCGCCTCGATGGTTTGGATGAGGTAAGCCTGATGATGGGCGCGTTCGAGATAACGGCCCATCCAGTAAAAGCTCTCCGCCACGCGGCTGGTCACTTGCCGCGTGGGGAGCGCCGGGTCCGGCCCGCGCCGGTGGATGACGGGCAGCAGGGGCGCGATCTCCTCGCTTTCGAGCACCCACGAATCTTTGCTCGTCCAGCCAAAGCCAAATTCCCCCGCCGGATCGGCGCGGCTATAAACGCGTGTGAGGGCACCGGGAAAAACCTGCACATCCTCGCGCCAAGTTCCGGCGCGAATGGCAAAGACGATATGATCCTGCCGATGCTCCACGCGCTGGCCTTTCTCGAAGCACAACGCCATCGCGCCTTCCTCCCGCGGTTGCGCCACAAAATGCGCCGGATGCCGCCGGACCTCAGCCACGAGCTGCGCCGGGTCCTGCGCGGCCGCCCGCTCCCACGAGCCGCTCGTGTCTTCGCGCGAAACGGGGCGGATGCGGTAGGCCTCGGGATTGTCGAGCACCAGTTCGCGCTGATCGATGTCGCCCAGCCAGTGCGTCGGGACCGTGGGTAGGAGCGGCGTCTCGCCGAGATAGTAGCGGATGATTGGCCCAGCAAAAGCGAGGAGCGCGCGGTCGTCCGCGAGTTGCGAGCCGACGGCGTTGAGCAGGGCGACGGTGCCTTTACGCAGGCAATGGATGAGGCCGGGGACGCCGAGGTAGCTGTCGCTGCGGAAGACCAGCGGATCGAGGTAGGCATCGGCCACGCGATTGTAGATGACCTCCACGCGTTCGAGACCGCGCACGGTTTTGAGAAAGACGTGATCGTCCAAAACGAGCAAATCTCCACCCTGCACCACCGGGATACCCATCCGCCGGGCGAGAAAGGATTGCTCGCTCGAAACCGCCGAACCCGCACCCGGACTGAGCAGCACGACCGTCGGATCGAAGGCCTGCGTCGTTTCGCGCAGCCGCTGCATGATCGCGAGCGGTGTCTCCGCGAGCGAAAGCACGGAGGTGTCCTGAAACATCTCCGGCACCACGCGGGCCAGGGCGCGGCGATTTTGCATCATGTAGCTGATGCCGGTGGCGTGGCCAAAGTGATGATGCTTCACCTGCAACACGCCTTGGGCATTACGCGCCAGACACAGCCCGCTGAGATGCAGAAAGCGACCGTGAGTGGTCGGCAGGCCACTGGCCGCGGGTTGGTAGTGCGGACTGCCGAGCACCGCGTGAATCGGGACGACGTTGTCGCGCAGGATTTGGCGGGGGCCATAGACGTCTTCGAGAAACAGTTCGAAAGCGTGCAGACGCTGGCGAAAGCCGCGGACGATCAGCGCCCAGTCCGCGCCATCGAAGATCTGCGGCAGCAGATCGCACGTCCACGGCTGACGGCCCCAGGGGTCAGCGCGGGTGATATCAAAATTGACGCCCATCTCGCGGAGCGTGGCCTCCATGCGATCGTCGAGCGCCCTGAGATCCTGCACGCGGAGGTCGCCCAGATCGGCCAGGAGTTTGCCGTAAAGTGGTCTCGGTGTGCCGTCCGGAAATTGGACTTCGTGCCACGAGGGCGGCGGTGCGGCAACGGCGGCGGGCATGTCGCGGCGGAGAGTCCGCACCGAGGCTGGAGAGGTCAAGGCGGGATGCGGCTTTAACGCCACCCTGCTTGCGTCGTGGCTCGTGCAGCGGAGGCACAAAGTGGTGAATAAATCCCGTTGACACTCTCCGGGTGGCTGCCTAGTTTGCCCGCCCTTTTCCAAACCGGGGAGACGAACACTTTCATGAAGACATTTTCTGCCAAAGCCAACGAAGTGAACCGCCAGTGGTGGGTCATCGACGCCGCCGACCAAGTGCTCGGGCGCGTCGCCGTCAAAGCCGCCACGCTGCTCCGCGGCAAGGAGAAGGCCATTTACACGCCGCATTGCGACACCGGCGACTTCGTCATCGTCATCAACGCCGCCAAAGTTCGCGTGACCGGCAAGAAGGAGACGGACAAGAGCTACATGAGCTTCTCCGGTTACGTCGGCGGCCACAAAAGCGAAACCGTGAAAGCCCGCCGCGCCCGCCGGCCGACCCTGCTCGTCGAGCGGGCTGTTAAAGGCATGATTCCGCACAACAAACTCGGACGTGCAGTTTATACGAAGCTCAAGGTGTATGCCGGAGCTGAGCACCCGCATGAGGCCCAGCAGCCGCAGGCGGTCACGGCGATCATCTAAGATTTCCTTTTTCACACCCAATCCTCTCATGTCTCAAGAATTCATCGCCACTGGTCGCCGCAAAGACGCTGTCGCCCGCATCCGCATGTCGGCCGGCACCGGCAAGATCGAAGTCAACGGCCGTGCTTTTGAGGATTACTTCAAGACGACCAATCTTCAAAACGCGGTGCTTCAGCCCTTCGAGGTCACCAAGGTCACAAACACCTACGACGTGAGCGTGAACGCCAGCGGCGGCGGCGTAAATGGCCAGGCGGGTGCGGTTCGTCTCGCGATTTCCCGGGCGTTGACCGAGGTGAATCCCGAATTCCGCGCCATCCTAAAGCCTGTAGGGTTTCTCACTCGCGACCCGCGCATGAAGGAACGCAAAAAACCCGGCCAGCCCGGCGCCCGTAAGCGTTTCCAGTTCAGCAAGCGCTAGGATCCTTCGACTCATTTCATTTCCGCGAAAGCGAACCTGCTTTCCTCCTCGAGACCCGCGCTGCGCGCCCCCCCAAGGACTGCGCGCAGCGCGGGTTTTCTTTTGCCCGGTGTGGCGCAGACAGGATTAGAATCCTGAGGAAGAGCCAGGGGGCTTCTTGGAGACGAGGTTGTAAACGGTAATCCCGATGAAGAGGAGAAGGTTGGCTCCCATCATGCCAAAGAATGGGAGAAAGTGATTGCCGATGAACGACAGACCGAGGCTCGCACCGGCGAGTGGCCAGCCGCTGCGATACTGGTGCTCACCGATCCGGTAAGAAATGACGGCGAGTGCAATGAGGACGAGGAAACCCATCCTTTGTTCCTGACCTTCGCGTGAATTACTTTCCTGTCTCTTCGCCGGCCAGCAACTGCCGGAGGACGTAGGGCAGGATGCCGCCGTGGCGGACGTAATCCACTTCGATGGCGGTGTCGATGCGGCAGCGGACGGTCTGGTTCACGGTCGTGCCGTCGGTGCGGTGGATGACGAGGGTCACGTCGCTCATCGGCTTGAGGTCGTCGCTGAGGCCGAGGACGTCGAAGGTTTCGGTGCCGTCGAGCTGGAGTGAGGCGGCGTTCACGCCTTCGGGGAATTGCAGCGGGACGAGGCCCATGCCGCAGAGGTTGCTGCGGTGGATGCGCTCGAAGCTCTGCGCGACGACGGCTTTCACGCCGAGGAGCGCGGTGCCTTTCGCCGCCCAATCGCGCGAGGAGCCGGTGCCGTATTCCTGGCCCGCTAGGATGACGAGCGGCACGCCGGAGCTTTGGTATTTGATCGAGGCGTCGTAGATCGGCATCACCGCGCCGTCCGGCTGATGTTTGGTCACACCGCCCTCGGTGCCGGGCACCATGAGGTTCTTGATGCGCACGTTGGCAAAGGTGCCGCGGGTCATGATGCGGTCGTTGCCGCGGCGTGAGCCGTAGCTGTTGAAGTCGTCGAAGGCGACCTCGTGCTGCGTGAGGTAGGCTCCGGCAGGCGAGGTTTTCTTAATCGCGCCGGCGGGCGAAATGTGGTCGGTCGTGACCGAGTCGCCGAAGATGCCGAGCGGACGCGCGCCTTTGATCTCGTGGATGTGGCCGGGCTCCATCCCGAAGTTAGTAAAGAACGGCGGCTCCTGGATGTAGGTGCTCGCGTCGTCCCACGCGTAAACGTCGCCGACCGTGCCGGGGATTTCGTTCCACTTCGGATTGAGCGTGGCGAAGTCGGTGTAAAGGCGGCGGAAGACTTCCGGGCTGAGCGCGCTTTGCATGGCGTCGCGGATTTCGCCGAGGCTCGGCCAGAGCTCGTGGAGGAAAACAGGCGTGCCATCGGCGGTCGTGGTGATTGGCTCGCTCGTCAGATCGATGTCCACGCGGCCCGCCAGCGCGAAGGCGACGACGAGCGGCGGCGACATCAGGAAGTTTGCTTTGATGTTTTGGTGCACGCGCGCCTCAAAGTTGCGGTTGCCGCTGAGCACGCTGGCGGTAATGAGATCATTTTTGGCGATGGCTTCCTCCAGCGCGGGATGCAGCGGGCCGCTGTTGCCGATGCAGGTCGTGCAGCCGTAGCCGACCGTCTGGAAGCCGAGATGGTCGAGATAAGTCTGCAGGCCCGTCTTCGTGAGGTAGTCGGTGACCACGCGCGAGCCTGGCCCGAGCGAAGTCTTCACTGCCGGATTGACGCTCAGTCCGCGTGCCACAGCCTTTTTCGCCAGCAGTCCCGCAGCGAGCATCACGCTCGGATTAGATGTGTTCGTACAGCTCGTGATCGCCGCGATGAGCACGGAACCGTGCCCGATCTGCGTGTCGGCGGGTCGGTACGACGTGCGCGTGATTTCTTCCGCGGGCGTCGGACTGGGCCGGTTTGTGATCATCTCCGCGACGTTCTGCGGCGCGCCTTCCACCATGTGACTCGCGGCGCTCTTGCCCTCAGTGGAGAAAAGCTCTGGGGCTGCGGTTGGGGCCGCGCCGTTGATATGCACGGGCACTTTCCTCGCTAGATCTTCCGCGGTTTTGCCATAGCCGCCGTCGGGCAGCGCCTTGGTGAATAGGCTGGTGAAGGTGCTTTTCAGATCCGGCAGATTGATGTGATCCTGCGGGCGCTTCGGCCCGGCGACGCCGGGGACGACGGTCGAGATGTCGAGTTCGAGATCCAAGCTGTATTCGACCTGGCCTTTCACCGGAATGCCCCACATTTCCTGCGCCTTGTAGTAAGCCTCGAACGCGGCGACCTGCTCGTGGGTCCGACCCGTGCCCTTGAGGTAAGCCACGGTTTCTTCGTCCACGCCGAAAAAGCCCATCGTCGCGCCATATTCGGGCGCCATGTTCGCGATGGTCGCGCGATCCACGACCGGCAGCGACTTCGCGCCCGGTCCGTAAAACTCGACGAACTTCCCGACGACCTTCGCCTTGCGCAGCATCTGCGTGATGTGCAGCACCACGTCGGTTGCGGTCACGCCTTCCTTGACCGCGCCGGTGAGATGCACGCCGACGACTTCTGGCGTGAGGAAATAGACGGGCTGCCCGAGCATACCGGCTTCCGCCTCGATACCGCCAACGCCCCAGCCAACCACGCCCAAGCCGTTGATCATCGTGGTGTGCGAGTCCGTGCCGACAAGCGTGTCGGGATAATACACCCCGTCTTTTTCGAGCACGCCTTTAGCGAGGTATTCAAGGTTCACTTGATGCACGATGCCGATGCCGGGCGGCACCACGCCGAAGGTCTTGAACGCCTGCTGGCCCCATTTCAGCAGCATGTACCGCTCGCGGTTGCGCTTAAATTCCAGGTCCAGGTTCATCTGCAAGGCCGACGCTGAGCCGAAGAAATCCACCTGCACCGAGTGATCGACCACGAGATCCACGGGGACAAGAGGCTCGATCATTTTCGGATCGCGCCCGAGGCGGGCCACCGTCGAGCGCATCGCCGCAAGATCCACGAGCAGCGGCACGCCGGTGAAGTCCTGCAACACCACGCGCGCGACCACGAACGGAATCTCAACCGGCTCGGGTGTTTTCGCGTTCCAATTGGCAAGCGTCCTCACGTCCTCCGGACGCACACGTTTGCCGTCGCAATTGCGGAGCACGCTTTCGAGGACGATGCGGATGCTAATCGGCAACCGCGAGATGGGCCCGATGCCAGATTTTTCCAAAGCTGGCAGACTATAAATTTGGCCCTGTTTACCGTTTCCGAGGTCGAAGGTTTGCTTGGTTTGGAATGGATCGATCATTGAGTGGTTAATGCTTGGCTCTTCGCTCGGCAGAGAAAAGCGCACTCGATTCTGCACAGCAAGCACGGGGTCTCCTGTCGCCTGCTTTTCCGGTGAGGCGCGCCTTGGGACATCCGCTTATTCCTCCACCAGCGATTTATGGTTATGAACACGAATCTTGAAAAACTTCGCGAAACCGCTGCTGCCGGGCCTGCCTTTCTCGTTTGGCTTTTTGGGGGAGGACTGGGTTTGGCGGTCCTGGTGTTTGTGGTTCTCAAAATCGTTGGGAACTAAAACGCTCGAAGCCCAGCTTCCGAGTCCCGAGTGCACTAAAATTTGCGCCGGTGGGTGTCTGCTTCCCGAACTACACGTTCCCGGGAAATGTGAGCCCCCCGGCGCTTTTGCGTTTTACAAGCGTGCCGGGAACAAGATTAAAACCTGCTCCTTGATGCTTTAACTCCCGTGCAGCACCTCCCTGCCTTCTCCGATTTCTGGACCGATGTCCGCGGGACAAAGCTCCATTCCCTTGAACTTTCCTTTTCGGACGGGATCCCGTTTCTCCTCATTCCGGGACTCGCCATGTCTGGCGCCTACTTTGTGCCGCTGGCTCGCGTCCTCGCGGAACGGCATCCGGTGCGAGTTCTGGAGTTGCCGGGATTTGGGCGTAGTAGTCGGCCACCGCACGCGCTCTCAATGCGTGAACACGCGGATTGGTTACAAGACTGGATGCAAGCGCGCGACGTGAACGAGTGCCATCTGGTCGGTCATTCGATGGGCTGCCAGGTAGCTGCGCATTTGGCCCTATTGGAACCCGCCCGGGTGCGGACGTTAACCTTGATCGGGCCGACCATCGATGTGTATGCCCGGGTGCGAAGCCGACAGATTTTCCGACTTGTCCGCGATTTGAGAAAAGAGCGTTTGCCGGTTCTGTGGCGGGCCTTGGCCGACGGGTTGCGGGCGGGCGTCATCCGCACCTGGCAAACCAGCAGCGCGATGCTCGCCGATCCTCTCGAAGCCCAACTCGCGCGCGTTACCGCGCGAACCCTGCTGCTCCGTGGGGCCCACGATTCCATTGCCCCCGAGAGGTGGCTAAAGACCGCAGCGCAATACGTTTCTACAGGTCAATGGCAGACCCTGCCGCTTGGGGCGCACTGCGTTCAATATTCTGCTCCCGAATTGACCGCATCGGCGATTCTAGCGTGGACGGATCAAATTTCCGCGCCGATCTCGGAGCCTCGTCACCCTGCGGCGGCAACATGCCCGTGAACCGATCGACCCAGACCGCCAAATCGCGACTCGGGTGCGATGTGAAGGAGTGATCCGAATATTTGCCGTCTGTGTACTACTACAATTGGTGGCCGCTTCCTCGAGAGCCGCCGAGCCGAAACACGCTCGGATGGAGCAAATTGAGGCTGCGACTCGATTGCAGGTCTTCCTTGATCGCTCAGAGTTTGCGCCCGGGAAGATCGATGGACGTTACGGTGAATTCACGGTCAAGGCGCTGGCCCTTTTCCGGCAGTCTCGTGGTGAGCAGGCCGCGGTGATTAAGGATGATGCTGGAGCCAAGGCCGCGCCGGATGTGAGCGGGCTGGATTTGGCCAGCGTGCAGCCCGTTTTCGTCGAATACACGGTCACCGCCGAGGATCTACAAGCGGTGGGTGAAATGGCAAATACGGTGGCGGAACAAGCCACCCAAAAATCGATGCCGTACAAGACGGCGGCCGAATCAATTGCCGAAAAATTTCACACGGACGTTGATTTTTTGGCGGAACTAAATCCGGGTAAAACTGTCGCGATTAAAGTTGGTGACGTCCTCGCCGTCCCCAATGTGGTGCCGTTCGATCTTTCGGGCGTGAAGGGGTTGAAACCCGGAAGCGAGACCGCAGCCAACGATGTTGACGGCAATGAGCAAGAGTCGGACGGCCGAGGTGCGGACAAGGAGAAATCTCCGGGTGTGAATTCCGCCGCCGTCTCCGTCCAGGTGGACGCGAAGGCGAACATGCTCACCGTCTTTGAAGGTGAAAAACTAATCGCCGCCTACCCGGTGACCATCGGTTCGGAAAGAACCGCGTCCCCGGTCGGCGAATGGAAGGTCCGCGGGGTCGCGAAAATGCCCAATTTCCGCTACGACAAGGCGATGTTGGAAAAGGGTGAGCGCAGTGGAGACTTTCACATGCTGCCGCCTGGTCCGAATAATCTCGTCGGCGTTATTTGGATACAACTGAACAAGAAGGGCATCGGCCTGCACGGCACAAACGAGCCCGACGCTATTGGACGCTCGGCCAGCCACGGTTGTGTGCGCTTGGCCAACTGGGACGTGGTCCGACTCGCGGCGAAGATCAAAGGCGGGGTGCCGGTGTCAATTCGCTGACTCCATGGAAAAGCCGCCCAACCTGTCGGGTGCGTTGGAGACGATCCGGGATCTCGCTCAACGTTCGACGTATGGTTACCTCGAACCGCGACAGTACGAAAGGCTGGCCTTGGCCGCGACCGCTCTGCGCGAATGGCCGTCGGTTGATCAATATGCGTCTCGTGCCGCCTGGCTCGTCACTGTCGTGCCGATCATCGGCGGCCGCGATGCACCTGCCAAAGAGATCGTCGCGGACAGCTCACTGCTGCTCGATCATCTTCGCAAAATCGGAACACGGGAGAGCGACTCGCGGCGGCAAACGAAGTGAATTGATGTTAACGGCGAAAGTGGGTGAAGCTGATCGAGGCGGAGCGGCCAATTGTGGCGGCCACACAAACGGAGATTGGTAAGTTAGCGGCCTCGGCAAGCAGTGGCTAGGACGGGGCCGGCGGCCTTGTCGGCATTCCACTGCCAGCCGGGGTGGCGGACGTAGGCGAGAGTTTCGCGAACCGTCAGTCCAGCTTGGGCTTTGGCCGAAAAATCAACGCGTCGAGCGTCCCACGCTTTGCGCTCCGCTGGAGAGATGACATGCCGCGTGGCGTACGGCACCCGGTTCCCGACGAGCATCACGAGAAAGCCTTCGACGCCAAAGTCGTTTTCAGTGTGCGGCAGGCGGTAGCGGCAGAAACCGGTTGGGCCGTTTTCGGCATAGAATTCGAGGAGAGAATCGAGGCCCGAAAGCTCCGTGTCCTCGCGGCAATGCCTCCAGAAGGGAGTGTTGGAAGCCGTATTCAATTTGTAATGGAGCGCGAGGAAATCGCGAATGTCGTTCCAACTCGCGCTCGTGAGGTCGTTATAAAGACTGCGCAATGTGGCCGGGGGTGCGAGCTCGCTGCGCTGAAGCAGGTCAACAAGCGTCTGGGTATGCGAGCAGACGATCATGAGGGCGGTCGCTTCAAGCGGTTCGACAAAGCCGCCGGCATTGCCGATGGCGACGACGTTTTCTACCCACAGCCGCCGATAGCAGCCGGAGCGAAATTTCACAACGCGAGGGGACTGTGGAGCCTTCGGGTTCTTGCGCAAAAATTCGGCTGTGGCCTCATCGTCGGAGATCACTTGGGAGGCATAGACGTAACCGCGGTTGACGTGGTGTTCATGCTCGATCTGCCAGGCCCAGCCGGCATCCATGGTTTCGGCGGTGGTGTAGGGGAGGATGGGTTCGGTCGTCCGCTCCCAGCCGCCGACCACCGCCCGATCGCAAAAGAGCGAGCGGTCGAAGCTGACGAATGGCTCCTCGAGGGCCCTGCCGAGCAGTTCGCTCCGAAAGCCGCTCGCATCGATGAAAAAGTCCGCCTCCAGCCGCTGGCCATCCTCAAGAAACACGGCGGCGATTGGTCCGTCGGGCAGCCGCTCGCTACCCGTGACTTTTCCGTCGATAAATTCCACGCCATTCTCCCGGGCGACGATTTCGAGAACGTCCACGAACTTTTTGTTTTCGATGTGAAACGCGTGCCAACTTTGGATGTCTGGGCAACCGTTGGGCAGGCGGGGAAAGGCTTTCCCGTGCCACATCAGCGACGAGGGGATGCTCGTACAGCAAAAATCTTCGTCGCAGTAATAACCATTTGGGACCGGCAAATCGAGCCACTGCCAATCCAGCTGCTGGTCGAACGAGTAATCAAAACGTCCTCGCGGTCCCCACAGGAACCGGATGCCCAACTTCCAAGTCGGCTGGGCCATTGCGTAAAACTTTTTGCGGCTGATGCCGAGATAATCAAAGAGGTGTTTGGGAAAGTTCGGCGTCGTCCCTTCGCCCACGCCGATCACTCCAATCTCTGGACTCCGGACGACGCGAACGGTGAGATTTGGTATCTTCCGTTTCAGCGAAATGGCTGCGATAAGTCCGGCGCTGCCTGCGCCAAGGACGAGGATATTATTTATCATCGAGGGACCTGTTTTGGGGGTTGAGGGGGAATTTACAGAGGTAAAACCGCTGCGGTGTCAACGTAGATTTCGGGACGTCAGTGATCTACGTAAAAATCCAGTTTTTTTTGGGACCGCTAATCTGCGCCTGCCGAGAACTGCTGTGAAACCCCTTGCGGCTTCGCAGCGCGCGCGCCTAGCGTCCCGCACCCCGTATGAACCTCCGGCATTTTTTTCGCCTCAGTCTCAGCCTGCTCATTTTGTCCGCCACGTTGCGCGCGCAACTCACCGTCGAACAAATTGCTGGCGATCCGAAGCTCTGGCCGAAAGAGGTCAAGCTGACGCAAGCCGTGCCTATTCAGCTTTTCGAAAACGGCAAGCCGACCGGCGCACTCCAAGGCACCGTCGGCTTGGCGCTCAAAGTCAAAAGTGTCGAAGCCGCGCGATTGACCATCGAGATCGGGAAAGGCGTGGCTTCAATTCCGCCGGCGGCGACAGATTTGGTGGCGCGGGTCGGTGCGTCTCCGGCGGCTGCGGCGGCCGCGGCGGCGAAGGCTGATGCAAAAGTCGAAAGTTTTCGGGCTGGTTGGAAAATGCCGCGCGGTAAGTGGACGGTCGTTAGCGACACTGAGATCGCGCAGTTGGATGTGAAGGACACAGTGGCCAACGCCTACATGTCCGTTCCGCAAAGCGGCCGGATGGAATATCGGCTGAAGCAGCGTTACTTCGGCGGTAAATCGGCCTGCACGACGGTTTACCTCATGAGCGACGCGGGTGGACGGTTGGGGCGCGGCACGGCGTATCTCATTGCCGATTCGCTGAATGAAAAAGGCGTTGCTGAGGTTTCGATCAACAAGGTAATCAATGACGGGCCGCGGAGCATGAAGAAGTTTTCAGCCGACCCGATCAACGGACAATGGATCGACCTGCGCATCACCTATGACGCTGGTACCGGCGTCATCGAGGTGACGCGGAATGGCAAAGTGCTGGGGAATTGGACCGACCCGGACCCGCTCAAAAACGGCAAGGATTTTTCGATAGGCACCTGCCTGACCAAAGCGGCCTTCAAAGACGTGCAGGTGCGGCCTCTGCCCTAAACGTCGGAGATTCGCGCTTTTCTTTGGGGAGGTTCGGCGGCATTGAAAGTCATGCGTCTGCTTCTCCCCAGACTCGCCGCTTCGGCCTTGCTGCTGTTCGCCGGCACCGCGCCCGCCGTGGAGGCACCGACTGCTTTTACCGGTCAGCTCAGCCTTGTGCGCCATGATGCACCGCTCGGTCTGAGCAATGGGCTTGCGCCAACGCGGCAGCTCGCGCGGCGTGATACTGAGTCGCCCGACGCCGTGGACTGGCCGGATTTCACGCTTAACGGGCAGCCCATCTTTCGCGAAGGCGCGGACGAACGAGTGCCGCTGAGACTGCGGGCCGGCGCGGAGGCGTCGTCGCCGTTCCAAATGCCCGGCGATGATGTGATCCAGCCCGGCAATCATTGGCTCCGCGCGATGGATTGGCGCGGGGGCCGGCGGCACATTTACACGGCTGACGCAACGGCGCGCAGTGCCAATGCCAGCGAGGGGACGACCGGGCGGTACGAGCTGTGGCTTTTCGCCGTGCGCATAAAAGGCGAGGGCGGACCGGTGGTGAAAAACGTAGAGGTGAAGACGAATGGCAAAGTGATCTACCACCGAGCCGGGCCGTGGCGTTCGCTGACTTTGCTGTTGCCGCAAAATGTGCCCGGGCATCGCTACGAACTGATCGTGGACGGACGCCCGCCGGTCATGGTGGAGGTGGGTTTGCAGCCGGTGAAATTGGGCAATCCGCGGGAGGTGCTTTTCGCCTTGAAGACGGAGATCGGCGGCGAAGGACCGCGCATCACGGTGCGAAACATTTTGCGCGCGGAGGTTTTTCCCAACCCGAAAGAATGGGCGGCCGACCTTGCGGCACTCACGCAGCCGCGGCCCGCCGAGCCTTTGCTTGAGCCAGTCGGAGGGTTGGAGCGACACTTCGGGATGCAGGTAGAGCGCTCGCCGCTGACTCTTTATGCGGCGGCGCTGCCGCATGGGATGAGCGGTGGCTTTTTCAAAAAGGGGGACAGTGCGAAAGACTATGCCGAGCGCGTGGCGGAGCTGGGGCTCGACGCGGTTTTTGATCCCGCGCTGACGCTGCCGGACGCGGCGGGCGCAGATAGTTTCGAGCAGCGCGCGACGGCCTTGGCTCGGCGTGGGCTGCGCCTCGGACTGCAATACGACAACAATTGGAATCGCCCGTCGCTGCAGCATCCCAATCTCGCATTTTTCGCGCACACCATGCCGGACTGGCACGCGCCGCTCTACCGCAGCCTTTCGCTCGCCGCCCAGCGGTTTGCCCGGCTGCCCAATTTTGCCGGGATCGAGATCGGCGCGGACAACGCCGGCTACGTTTCCTCGTGGCACTGGGCTCCCCCGATTCCGGACCGTCCGTGGGGCGAAGGTATGAGCGCCTTCTTTGGTTCGTCGCAACCGCGGATGCCGCGAGCCCCCAGCCTCGGACCGCGCGAACTGCCGTTTGAGGAACCGGTGAAGACGACGGCAGAATTCATTAAATACGTGGAGCACTACGAAACGTCGTTTCGGCAGTACGGCTACTTCGCCGAGGCCGTGCGCGCGGTGGATCCTGCGCTCGTCTTTACCACAGCATCGTTTGGCAGCGCGCCGGGCAAAGGTGGTCGCGGTGGCTGGCCGTGGGCGAGCATTCCCGGGCGGGTGATGTTTGAGGGCCTGACCACGCAACAGGCTTACGACTGGAACGAACTCCGCTCGGCCAAGCCGCTGCACAATGTGGCTCTCGTCGATCGTCTCCGCAGCTACGCGCCGAAAAAGCGGACGTGGACAATTCTGGATAACTCCAAGTTTCTCTACGGTCGCGAAGCCTGGCAGCGAGCGTGCGCTTTGGCTTTGACCCGTGGCGTGCAGGGTGTCGGCACCAACATTCTCGCCAGCAAGAGTGGCGACGGCGCCCAGCCTGAGGTTTTCGCGGCGCAGCAGGAGATGAATGCCTGGATGCGCAAATACGGCGGCGTCTATGCGCGCTGCGAGCCGCAGCCGGTGGTCGGAGTTTTCTACGGCCATCTTCAGACGGTTCAGCGCCGTGTCGTCGTCGGCGAAAATGTGGGCGAGGAGGAACAGCTCCGGGGTTCGCACGAAGGGAAAGTCACTGAGGCGCTTTTCCTTTGTCACGCCGCGGGTTGGCCGGCGCGCGTTATCACGTATCAGGAACTGACGCGCGGGCCGTTGCCGGTGTCCATGAAAGCGCTCCTTCTGACCGGCCTCGATCAGCCAGACGCAACGTGGACGTGGGGACCAGGGCTGGAACAGCCGCTGCAACAATTTCTTGCTCGCGGTGGGCGCATCCTGACCGATCACGAGTCGGTTTGCCCCGTGCCGGCGACGAAAACCGGCCTGCAAATCGCCGCTTACACGCCGCAGACAAACGTTGATGCCACGCCGGTGTTGCTGGCCCGCAACGCGGAGAATATCACCAAACTACGGGCGGCGATGGAAGGCGTGCCGGCCCCGGTCGCGGCCTCGGACAGCCCGCTGGTGTGGGCGATCCCGACGCAATGTGCGGACACGCAGTACGTGACCGTGGTGAATCAGGCGTTTGCCGAAGGCGAAGAAGCCAAGGAGTTCATCCGACCTGCCGATCCGCGGGCGACCAAACCCGAGACGTGGAAGACGAAAGCGAACGCGAGCCTTTACGTAAAGCCGCAAACCGGCGCGCTGCGCTGGAGCACGGACCGGCCGATCTACGACGTGCAGCTGGGGCGAAAAATCACGCTCGAGGAAGCGGCCCACGTCGATCTCACGCGCGATGCCTTTCGCTGGTATGCGCTCCCGTCCCGCGAAGTCACCAAGCCGGAGGTGACGGTCAGCAAAGGCTCGGCCGGCTTTTACGAAGCTCTCGTGACGATGCCTGGGGCGTCGCCGATCAATGGCGTGCCCGTCGAAATTGGCGTCAGCGCGGCAGGTGAGAAGGCGACCGTTTTTTCGACAACCGGAATAACGACGCGTTTGCCGCTCAACGAAGAGGACGCCGGTGAATACCTGATCACGGCCACCGAACTCCTCACCGGCCTCGCGGAAACCACCCGAGTCGAAATTCGCCCCCTGATTCGTCAGACCCCGCCGGTCAAAGTTCGAGTGAGTGACCCGGAGGCGGTCAGAAAGTTTGCCGCCCGCAAAGACGTTGCGCTGACCATCGCGCTCACGCCCGAGCAACAGCAGGATGCTAAGCTCACCGCGCACGCCAAGGCCCTGCGACTCTTTTATGAACAGCAGGGACGGGTGGTGAATGACGGCACGGTCGCGCCCGGAGGAATCGTGGAAAGCCTGCAGCCGTTGCGTTCGCCGCATTGCTACCCTCAGTGGAAGACGATTTCGAGCGACCTCATTCTTTTCGGCACGCCGACGAATAACGTCCTTCTCCTCGATCAACTCCGCGCGGAGATCTTCCCGCGCGGCTTGGCCCTGCCGGCGGCAAGTGAAGCGGCCGTTGTCTATACGCGTTCGCCCTTTGTCGGGGAATACGACGTTCTCAATTTCATCGCTCCGGACGCCGCTGGGTTTGGCGCTGCGGTGCAGGTGGTTAGCGCGCAGTCGCGCGATGAAGGTCGGTGACTTTCGCGGCGTGAACAGGTCAGGAACATTTAGCTTCCACTAACGTCTATTAAAAACGCACAAATGCTTCCCGCTGGAGTGCGAGCGCAGTTGTGTCAGCGATTCCACGCGCCCCCCCCCGGCCCGCCACTCAACCTCATTACCTGCTATCACCAACGCTCATGCCCAACTCCTGGACCGGAAAAGGAAATCCCTACACGCGCCTCGAAGTCCGCGCCCGCCTGCAAGCCGCGCTCGATCGCGAAGAACCACTCATCGCCGCCGGGGCGGGCACGGGCATTAGCGCCAAGTTCATCGAGAAGGGCGGCGCCGATCTCATCATCATCTACAACTCTGGACGCTTTCGCATGGCGGGACACGGTTCCACCTGCGGGCTCATGGCCTATGACGACGCCAACCAGGTGGCCATGGATATCGGCGAATACGAGGTGCTGCCGATTGTCGAAGAAGTGCCCGTCATCTGCGGCGTCCACGCCACTGATCCGCGCCGCCGCATGTGGCATTGGCTCGGCAAAGTGAAGGACATGGGCTTCTCGGGCGTGAACAACTTTCCCACTCACACCATCGTCGATGGGCATTTCCGCAAGGTGCTCGAAGAAACGGGTATGAGTGTGGAGAAGGAGTTTGAAATGGTCGCCCTTGCGCATCGCATGGACCTTTTCACCATCGTCTATGTGGCCACGGCGGAAGAGGCGAAGCGCATGGCCGATGTCGGCGCGGACGCGATCATCGCGCACGTCGGCACAACCGTCGGCGGGAGCATCGGGGTCACTGACGCGGTCCTCCCGATGGACGACGCCGTGCGCCGCACGCAGGCGATTATCGAGGGCGCGCGCTCGACTGGGAGAAAAGACATTTTTTTCCTCAGCCACGGCGGCCCCATCGCGACGCCGGACGACGCGGCCTACGTGAACGAGCACACGGACTGCGTCGGCTTTGTCGGAGCGAGTTCGCTGGAGCGACTCGGCGTTGAAGGCCCGCTGGTCGAACTGACGCAGCGGTTCAAGAAGATCCCCGTTCCCGCGCTCAAGCGTTAAAAGATTGGAGGGAGGCGCCCCCGCGCGCTTCCTGACATCCAGCGGGCGGTTTTCACCTCCACCGAAATGGGGTGGAAGATTTTTGGCAGTTCGAGGATTACATTGGGCCATGAAGCTGCCTTCAGCCGTTCTCCCCCTCTTCCTTGCCGTCACGAGTGCGGTCCAGGCGCAGCTTTCCCAAGAGCTGACCGCCAAGCTCCCGCCGCCCGTGGGGCGAGCCGTGGATTTTGAAAAGGAGATCAAGCCGCTTTTCGAGGCGGCGTGCATCAAGTGCCACGCGAAAGGGAAGAACAAAGGCGGGCTCAGTATCGAGACGCGGGAATCGTTTTTCAAAGGAGGCGATACGGGCCCGGCTGCGCAGGTCGGCAAGAGCGCGGAGAGCCTGATTATCGAGGCGGTTAGCGGGCTCGATCCCGATACAGCGATGCCGAAAAAGGGCACGAAGTGGACGGCGGAACAGGTCGGCTTGCTCAGAGCGTGGATCGACCAGGGCGCCGCTTGGCCGACCGGGATCACGTTCACGAAACCTCCGGCCGAGAATCTGCATCCGCGGAAAGTCGAGCTCGCGACGCGCCCGAATGTGCATCCCATCGATGACCTGCTCTCGCGCTATTTCGCAGCCAAAGGTGTGGCTTTTCCAGTGACCGTCGATGACCGGACTTTTGCGCGGCGGGCCTGGCTGGATCTGATCGGCCTGCTGCCGCCGCCAGCACAGCTCGACGCCTTTCTCGCCAACCCCGCGGCGGACAAGCGCGCGGGCCTTGTCCAGCAGCTGCTCGCCGACAAGAGTGGCTACGCGGACCACTGGCTCGCGTTTTGGAACGACCTCCTGCGCAATGACTACAAAGGAGCTGGTTTCATCGATGGCGGTCGCAAGCAGATCACCGGCTGGCTGCATCACGCGTTGGTTGAGAACAAGCCATATGACCGCTTCGTCGCCGAGCTGGTGAACCCGACGCGCGAGAGCGAGGGCTTTACCAGCGGCATCATCTGGCGGGGCAGCGTGAACGCTTCAATGCTTCCGCCGATGCAGGCGGCGCAAAACGTCTCGCAGGTCTTCCTCGGCGTGAACCTGAAATGCGCGAGCTGTCACGACAGCTTCGTCAACGATTGGTCGCTGGCGGATGCTTACGGCCTCGCCGCGGTTTATGCCGACGAAACGCTGGAACTGATTCACTGCGACAAGCCGACCGGCAAAAAAGCGGCGAGCCGTTTTCTCTACCCGGAGATCGGCGCGCTTGACGGCCATGCGCCGAAGGGCGAGCGGCTGAAGCAGCTCGCGAAGATCATCACGAGTCCGCAGGACGGACGGCTCGCGCGGACCATCGTGAATCGCTTGTGGGCGCGGCTGCTCGGGCGCGGGCTGGTCGAGCCGCTGGACGACATGGAGAAGCCGGCGTGGAATCGCGACCTGCTCGACTGGTTGGCGGAGGATTTCGTGGCGCACGGGTATGACTTGAAGCACACCATCGAAACGATCTGCACCTCGCGCGCCTACCAGCTCGCAGCGGTCGAGGTGCCGGGAGAAAGAGAAGAGTTTGTCTTTCGCGGTCCCCTGACGCGGCGGATGTCGGCGGAGCAGTTCAGCGATGCCATTAGCACCTTGAGCAACGAGTGGGCGCGGCTGCCGGCCTCCCTCGAGTTTGATTTTCTGGCGTCGGGCATCGTCGCTGGTGCACCCCAGCCGCAGTGGATTTGGACGGGCGAATCCGTGGACCTTGGAGTGCAACGCACCGCGCTCCGCGCTGGCCAGGCGCAACTTCAGACTGCACTCCAGCAACTCACGGCGGCACAGACGAAAACCGAAGCCGCCATCGCGCAAGGCGGTGCGGCGACTACCGAGGCACAGACCGCGCTGGAGACTGCCATGACGACAGTCACCGCGGCACAACAGCAGATCGCCGTTGCCGCAGCCCCGCGCCCGCCGGTCGCGCTTGGGACCAATCATGTCCTGCCCGGCAGCGACCGGCACAAGGTTGTCTTCCGCAAAAGGTTCACCCTCGCACAAGTGCCGGCCGAGGCTTATGCCGCGCTGCTCGCCAGCCAGGGCTTTGCCATGCGGGTGAATGACCGCGAGGCGAAGTCCGTCATGCGCGATGGCTTTCGAAATGGCCGCGTGGCGCTTTTCAATCTCCAGCCTCTGCTGGTCGCGGGTGAAAACGTGATCACCATCGAAGTCTCCAGCCACACGGAAAAGCAGATCAACGACTCCGAGCGGAAGCAATATCCCGGCGCGAGCACGCACCTGAATCGCCAAAGTGGCCTCGCTTTTTACGCGCGTTGCACGTTTTCGGCGGAGGCAGTACCGCTGGAGATTCGGAGCGATCAAACGTGGCGCGTGCAACGCAATCCCGAGGGAGCATGGAGCGCCCTCGCCTTTGCCGATGCTGATTGGGCGCTCGCGCAACTACTGCCCCCCGGCGTCGCACCGATTGATGAAGGTCCCGGCTTGCAGCCGCTTAATCGGAAGGATTTCGCGAACATTCCAGTCGAACTCGGCCCTTCGCTTAGCCCGGCGGTCAGCATCGTCGCGCGGGCTGGGTCCATTCGCGCGGCGCTGCTTGCTGCCGACCCGTTGCAGGTCGCCCTCGATCGCCCGAACCGCGAGATCGTGACTCCAGTCCGCGCCAGTGCCCCAACCACGCTGCAAGCGCTGGAACTGACGAACGGCGCCACCCTCAACGGCCGGCTCCAGCAGGTGGCGAAAAACGATGTTCTGGTCGCGGCGCGCGACCCGGGCAACTGGCTCGATCGCACTTTCCTTGTTGCGCTCAGCCGCCCGCCCGGCATCGCGGAACGCGAAGTGACGCTCGCACTGCTCGGGCCCAAACCCACACCTGAGGCACTTGCCGATTTTCTCTGGGCACTCGTCAATCTCCCGGAATTTCAACTCATTCGCTGACTCATGATTGATCGCCGTCATTTTCTGAAAACCTCCTCCGCCGCTACGCTTGGCGCGCTGGCCGCGCGGGCGCCGCAGCTTTTTGCTGTCGGTGAGTTGGAAAAAATCGCCCCAACCGCGGATACCATCATCGTCCTGTGGATGGCAGGCGGGATGGCGCATACGGAGACTTTCGACCCGAAACGCTACGCGCCGTTTGAGAAGGGCATGGACCCAAACGCCGTGCTTTCGACTTTCCCGAGCATCCCGACTTCGGTCGACGGCGTGCGCTTTTCCGCGGGGCTGGAAAAGATGGCGGCGGTCATGGATCGCGCCACGCTGATCAAGACGGCGCAGGCTGCGGACTTGGGTTTCATCCTGCATTCGAGGCATCAGTTTCACTGGCACACCGGCTACGTGCCGCCGCAGTCGGTGGCCGCGCCGCATCTCGGGGCGTTCATCGCGAAGGCGCTGGGCCCGTGCGATCCGGCTGTGCCAGCGTTCATCAATATCGGCCAGCGCTTTGATCTCGGGGAAGCCGAGGAGCTGAAGGCATTCACCACGGCGGGTTTTCTCGGGAGCGAAAATGGGCCGTTCAATATCCCGTTCCCGCACGATGCCGCGCGCGCCGTCCAACCCCCGGCTGGAATGACTCCGGGGCGCTTTGAGGATCGGAACAAATTCTACCGCCGGCTGCTCGACGCCAGCCCCATCGGTCAGCATGGCAGCGAGTATCAGCGCGACTCTTTTCTCCGCTCGATGGACAACGCTCACCGCCTGCTCAGCTCCCCGGCCGCCAAGGCGTTCGATCTTTCGCTCGAGCCGCAGGAATCGGTCGCCAAGTATGTGCCCGCGGGCTTTGACCCCGCGAAGATTGACAGCGCAAAGCAGAATCGTGACGGCGATTACGAGGCCGCAACGGTGGGACGTTTTGGTCTTGGCTGTCTGCTCGCGCGGCGGCTCGCGGAAGCTGGCGCACGGTTCATCGAAGTGACGACCGAATACATTCCATTCCTCAACTGGGACACGCACGAGAACGGCCACGCGCGTCTCGTGAACATGAAGAAGATGATCGATGCGCCGGTCGCCCAACTCATCCTCGATCTCGAAGAACGCGGGTTGCTCGACCGCACGCTCGTGGTGCTGGCCAGTGAGTTTTCCCGCGACATGATGATCGAGGGCAAGGAAGGAGTGAAGCTCCGGGAGCAATCACGCGTGCCGGACAAGATCGAGCTGCCGCTGCACTACGGCATGCACCGGCATTTCACCGAAGCGGGCAGCGTGCTGCTCTTTGGCGGCGGGATGAAACGCGGGCACGTCCACGGGGAAACGGCGGACGAACGCCCGTGCAAAACGGTGCGCGATCCGGTGGAAATCATGAACCTCCACGCCACCCTCTACCGCGCGATGGGGATTTCCCCGAAGCTGGCCTACACCGTCGAGGAGCGCCCCTTCTATGTGACGCAGGACGGGAAGGGAAAACCGGTGATGAGCTTGTTCGCGTAGCGCTAAAGCGGTTGAAGAAAGTTGTAGCGGCGGTGCCTGAGCCGTGACCCCGGAGGGCGCTTCCGGGTGGAGCACTCGACCCGAGTGCTGGAGCGGGCGTCTCGCCCGCTCCACCTGTGGACGCCTGCTTTCTCCCCAGCGCGGCGATCCCCGATGCTTTCGGCGAGTCGCCGAAAGCAGCACTCGGGTCGAGTGCTCCACCCGGATTATCCAGCCACGGCTTTGCTTAATCCGCTCTAAGCGGCTTCGTGCCACTGAAGGCCGGCTGGCAGAGCGAAGGCTGCGTACTCGATGTGCAAAACGCGGCGCTGTCGCGTGCTCGTGGAGCGGCTCGACGCGTGGAGAAGCAAGGGACGCATGAGCAGCGCGTCACCGGCGGATACGGCGCACAGGTGGTCGGGCTGATCGTTGCGCAGTTCCTGAATGCGACTGGCTGAGAGGCGGCCCAAGCGGTGGGAGCGGGGCAAGACGCGCAAAGCGCCGTTGGACTCATCGGCATCGTCGAGGTGCAGGCGAACGGTCAGCATTTGCTGAAGAAATTCGACGGGCGGCTGAACGTGGGGAATGCCGTCTTTGATACTCCACGGACCGAAGCCGGAAATCTCGGTGCGATCACGCAGCGCCAGCGTCAAATCCTGATGCCACGGCACGACCCAATTCACGTCGGAAGACTTGTTGAAGTAAATGGCCCGAACGGGAAACGGCGCGCACAAAAGGTGCGGACGAACGAGATCGAGAAGCTTGGGCGACCGAGCCAGTTCAGAAACGTCAGGAAGCGCGAGAAGACCACGCCGACCGGCGCTGGAAACAGATCCCAGCGTGGCAAGCAGTGTGAGCTGCTCTTCAACATCGAGAACACGAGTAACAACCGTGAATCCGTGTTGCTCGACTTCCTGTCCCATCAAAGCCTGCTCAGCGCTTAGGCGGTGGCGGTGCTGGCTGACTCGGGCAACTCGGTCGCGTGTAGGCCGGAGCTGATCAGGCCGTCGAGGGCGGTGTCGGTTTCGGCGGTACGGTGGGTGAGGGCTTCGAGGGCGGTGAAGATGCGGTTGTTGGCCTCGCTGGGCGCTTGTTTGGCAGCGCGGTCGGTGGTGAGGCGGGCGTGGAGGGCTTCGAGGCCGGTATGGATTTCGGCGGTGAATTTTTCGACGTAAGCGGTGGCTAAACCTTCGGCGTGTTTCGCGGGGGCGAGGGGAAGGCGGGCGGCGAGGATCTCGTCGAGGTTTTTGGCCAATGCTTCGCGGGTGGTGTCGGTGATGCGGTTGGTTTTCTGCTCGGGAGCGATCTCGGCGGTGAGTTGCTCGCCGAAGAGCCGGCGGCGGACGGTTTTCGCGCGGCGGAAAAGGATCCAGTCCGCGAAGGTTTTGCGCACTGGCAGCGTCTCAGCGGCGAGGGTGAAGGCGTAGGGCGTAGCGTCGGCGGACGAGTCCAGCCCGGTTTGCGCGGCGACGGCCACGGGAAAGAGCTCGAAGCCGACGGTGTGCAGATCGTGCATCACGGTAGCGGCGGGTTCCGCGCCGCCGAGCGGGCCGCCGAAAAGTTCACCAAGACGGACGCGAGTTTCGTCGGCGAGAGTGGTGCCGGTGCGGTTGAGCACCGGTTGCAGGCGCGCGGTTTCCAGCGTCTTAAGGCTTTCATTCGTGCCCATCCAGGCGTCGATGGCACCACGCATCTCCTTGGTCACTTCGGCGATTTTGCCGCGCGCGGAACCGTCCGCGCGTGTGCCGTTCTCGTCCCTGGCTTGCTTGAATGTGGCTGGCCAATCCACCGCGCGCAGGCGGTCGGTAGCTGCGAGGCGTTCGTCGAGATCGGCGATTTCTTTTTCGAGCGCGGCTTGTTTTTCGCGGAGCTGGACGATCTCTGCGGTCTCGCCGACGGCGCGGGCCTCAGCGCAAAGGGTGTGGCCCTGGCGCAGGCTGTCGCGGACGAACTCCTGCATGTATTCGCCGCTGTCGAGGTAGTCGGTGAGATCGGCGAGGAAAGCGTCGAAGGGCGCGCGGTGCGAGCCGCTTTCCGCCGGCGCGCTGCCGTTTTGCAGGATTGTGGCCGCGGCGTTCATCAGATCGACGGCATGGATGCGGACGCGCTTTTGCTCCCAAGCCTCACGCATCGGGCCGGCCATGCTGAGCGTTGTAAATGAGTCGATGATCCGCTGCGGATCCGTGCTCTCGGCGCTCTGCGTGAGCTGGCCGTCGGGCTGGAGATCGCGCTTCGAAGAATCGACATTAATAACGAGGAAGATGCGCGAGAAGAGCCCGAGCAGCTCATTGAATTCCGTGAAGACCTGCTCAAGGAACAGGTTGTCGGTTTTCACCACGAAGACGGCGCACGCGGCGCTGTCGCGGAACTCGCGGGTGAGCACGTCGTAGCCGAAATTCATGCGCGAGTAGAGGCCGGGGGTATCGACGAGCACCGTGCTTGATTCGGCGAGAGAAGGAATCGGCAGCTTCACGTCGATGCGGCGGATGGCCTCAGTAAAATGCGTGCGTGGGTCGAAAGAGGCGCCGCCTTTTTCGGTCTCGCGGATCTGCTGAGCGAGGGCGACGTGGCTGTCGGCGACGACATCATTGAGCGCGCGACCGTCGGCAAAAACGGTTTCGCGGCCGTTGTAGCGGGTGACGGAAAAGTGGGCGGCGTTGTCCCCGGCGTGGCGGACGAAGACGAGGCAGGGGTAGCCAGGGAGCGAGGTCACTTCGCTCACGTAGCTGCCGCTGATCGCGTTCATCAGCGTGCTCTTGCCGCTTTTGAGCGGTCCGAAGATGAGGAGGTAAGCTTGCTGCGCGGCGAGCTTTTCCGTGAGCGAGCGGAGGCGGGCGCGGGTCTCGTTGAGCGCGGCAAGTGGCGCGGCGAGGAGCGCTTTCTCGCCGCTGGCGGCGAGGGCGTCGGCGGTGTCGTGGAGGGCCGGTGGGAAGGGGAAGAGAGCGCGGAGAGCGGCTTCGCAGAAACGAGTGATTTCGGTTTTCATGGGACGGTGAGAGCGTTCGACTGACCGCGTGCCGGGTCAATGGCGGAGGTGTGAAATCTCATCGCCGAAGGGCGTGCTGCCGCGCGTCCCGGTGTTGTGAAGAGGGAACACCGTTTAGCGATCCAGCGGAGACCAATCGGCTGGGTGGGTCCACTGCGGACCGGTCAAGGTGCGATTCAATCGGTGCATGGTGTAAGTTTCGCTCGGCCAAGTGAAGGTGATGGCCGGCTTGTCATCGCGGTAAAAAGTGGCGGTTCGGGTCGCTGGATCGACGGTGATTCGGCTGCTGGCCCAAAAATCATCCTGATGGTCGAAATAAAATTCCCCCCACGGGGCGCCCGGTTTGCGAAACACGAAGCGAGTGGTGAAGAGTTCGGGGCTCCAGTTGAAACGCTGGACGATGCACATCTCAGTACCGTCCGGGCCCACTGCCCTGGCGACGGTGCGGGGAGTGATGACTCGGTAGAAGGAATAACTGCCAAAGAGGACAATGGCGAACGCGGCAAGGATCAGGAGGTGCGATGCGCGAAATTTCACGGGGGAGCGGTCGCTCTACTTTCCGAGAGCGTTGCGATAACCGTCCGCGGTGAGGCTGGCGACGCGGGGCCAGGCGGTGGCTTCTCGCCAGGCTGCGGCGGCGGCATAATCCGATGGAGTGGCCATGGCGGCGGTGAGTTTTTCGGCGAGGTCGGTCTCGGGGCGGTCGAAGCGGAAAATGGTCGATGCAGGCTCAGCGAGATCGAGGGTGTCGAGGCGGTGGGGCAGCACGATGGGGACACCCCAGGAGCGAGCGAGGGCGGCGGCGCCGGAGGTGAAGATGGTGCGGTAGTTGAAGAGCACGGCGTCGGCGGCGCTGAGCCAGAGGGCAAGGGCGGTGTCGTCGAGCCAGCCAAAGTGGAGGCTGACGCCCGGCACGCCGTCGGCGGCCCGGGTGATGGTGGCGGCGTATTCGGGGGAGTTGGGTTTGCCGGCGATCACGAGTTGGGCGGCGGGGCGTGCGGTTTTCCACCAAGCCAGGATTTCCTCCTGGCCTTTGTAGGGCTCGACTGCGCCGAAGATGAGGCAAAGCGGGCCGGGGCCGACACCGAGTTGCGCGCGCGCTTCCTCTCGCGGGATCGGTGGCGGCAACACCACGGAGAGGTCGCCATGCGGCACGACGTGGATCTTTTCCGCCGTGAGGCGATAGACCTCGATGAGCCGCTGTTTCGCCGCTGCGGAGTGGGCAAAAACGACGCGTGCGTCGCGATAGGCGGCGGCGTAGTTGATGCGCGCGAAGGGCAGATGCTGCAGGTTGTGCTCTTGCAGATTGTGCGCGGTGAGGACGTAGGGCGTGCGGCGCGCCGCAAGGGTGAGGTCGGTGGTGAAACGGGCGCGACGAGCCCAGTCGTAAAAGACACCGCGCTTTTGATAGTACGCCTCAGGCCAGTGGAGATGCATCAGGTCGCAGGGATGAGCAGCGAGGAGGCGGGTGAGCGGCAGGACGCGTTTGTAGCCGGTGAGAAAGCTGACCTGCACGTCCAACTCGGCCAGCGCCTCGGCGAGCAGTCGTTGATAAGGAACGCCGCCCCGCCAGTCGGGAGCGAAGACGACACGAAGGCTCACATCGCCGCCTTTTCGCCCGGGAGCAGAAAGGCGGAAAGACGTTTGAGGCCCTCGGCGTAAAAGCGGTCGCGGACCGCGCCGACGTAATGGCGGCAGACCGCATCGTCCGACGCGCGTTTGCCGAGGGAAACTTCGTAGCGGCGCGGAAGCAATCCGCCTTTTCCGTGCGCCGCTGCGCAGAGCATGAAGAGCGTCTGTTCGATGCGCCAAACGTGACCGCGCGGGATCGAGGTCAGCGCGAGCGCGCGATCGCAGAGGTCGTAGTCGATGGCCGCTTTGTGGAGCAGACAGAGGCCGCTGTTGACCCGCGGCCAGACTTTCACATCGAGCTCTTCTTTGGCCTCGCGCGCGGTGATCAGTGACCCTTCACGCACGTCTTCGTTGAACCAGCACTCGTCTGATTCGACGCTGGCCCAGTCCAGAATTTCGCGCGGGTGATTGAAGAAAAGCAGATCGCTGTCAAAGACCATGAAGCGTTCCCCGGTCGTGAAGACCGGCACATCAAAAATCTTCAAAGCGAGCGGATGGGCCTTTCGATAGTCAGCACAGAAAGGGTACGCCAGGAGCAGGCGTCCGACCTTGGCGTCGGCTTCTTTCCGAGAGATGATCCGCGCGGTTTTGAAGAGGCGGAGCAAGGCGGTCCGACCCTCGGGCGGCAGGGTGCCGTCGTCGTGAATGATGATCGGCCAAGCGTGTTCACTGAACTGAAACCAGCTCGCAAGCATCCAGGCGGAGAGGCGCCAGTCGTTCTTTCCCGTGAGGATGTGAATCGGGACGGATTGCGCCGGCTCGTTCCAAAACGGCCACTCCCACTCCTCGATCCTGGGGAGGGTGTTGTAGTCGTGGTAGGATGCGTCCCAACCGCGCTTGAGGTCGCGGCGAAAGAGCCACCAAAGTTTACCGGGAGAAATCACGGCGGCTATCTAGCGGAGCCGACTCGTCGGACGCAAGCCGCCCGCACTCGATCCAAGGCTTGGGGGGAAAGTAACCACTGAGGATGCCGGAGCAGGTTCAGAAAAAAGCCGCCGCGCTGGCCGCTTTTTCCACTTTGGTAGAGGTCATAGCCGAGCTGAGCGGTGATCTTCCAGCGCAGCCACGGGCTGATCGGCGGAAACTCGGCCAGGTTCTTTTGCAGAATGGTGCGGATTTCGTCCGCGGCGCTCTCAGCGGCGGCGGATTTCTGGGCGGCGTGCAGGCGGAAGCGCGTGAGTGTGGCGGGGAGATGCGCGACGCGCGCGCCGGCGCGGAAGCAACGCACCCAGAAATCGTAGTCGAAGGCGAGGTGGTAGCTGGTGTCGAAGCCGCCGACTTTTTCCCAAAGCGAGCGGCGGAAAAAGACCTCAGGTTGCACCCACTGTCGCGCGCGCCACCAGACGTCGTAGATGTCGAGCACCTCGGCGAGCGACTCGATGCGGCCGGTGTGCGTGCCGGTGAGCGCGCCTTGCTCGTCGATCCAATCGACGGAGCCATAGACCAGATCGATCTCCGGATGATCGGAGAAAAAATCGAGCACGCGATCCGCGGCATGTTCGGTCAGGAGATCGTCGGCATTGAGGAATCCGATGATGTCACCGCCCATCTTGGGCATAGCTGCATTCAACGCATCCGCCTGGCCACGATCCGGCGCGCTGATCACCGTATCGCCGGTGCGCGCGAAGCCGCGGGCGATTTCCAGGGTGCCGTCTTTCGAGCCGCCATCCTGCAGCCACCAACGCACTCGAAAACCATTGGCATTGAGAGAAGTCAGAGTCTCCGCGAGAAAGCGCTCGCCGTTGAATACCGGCACCGCGAGAACGAGCGGCGGGCTCATTTTTCCACCGGCTGCACCTGCCATTCCACGCGCGGACAGACCACGCCGGGCCAGCTTTCGGGGAACGTCGAAGACTGGTTGCCCACTCCGACAACGTTGAAACTGAGGTAGTCCGCGCTGTGCAGGACGTAGCGCTCGCCGGGAATATCGCACTGCAAATTAACTACGTAGTTGCGTCGGTTGAGCAGTCCGCCGGGGATGTGGCAGGTCGTTTTGTAAGTTCCGGGCTGCTGGGTCTCTTCCTGGAAAAGATGGTCGGTGGCGGTGAAGGCGAGTTCGCCTTCCTGAGTGACGAGAGTGAGGCAGAAACGCGCGCCGCGGAGACGTTGTAAGACCTCGTAATGAATCTCGATGGCGATCGGACGGTCGGCCTCGAAGCTGGATTGCGGAACGCCCTCGGGATTGAGCAGGCGGATGCCACGCAACGCCAGGTCGTCGCAACGGGGTGCGTCTTTGCTGCCATTCCACCAAATCTGCCCCTCGATCTCGCTGTCCTTGGGCATCGAGGATGAAAGGTAGTGACTAATGACATCGCCGGGTCGGCCGGTTTTCACCAGTCGTCCGCCCTCGATGAGGATGGCCTGCTCGCAGAGTGAACGTACCGCGCCCATGTTGTGGCTGACGAAAAAAACCGTCCGGCCCTGTTTGGCGGCGACCTCACCCATTTTCCCGAGGCATTTTTTCTGAAAGCCGGCGTCGCCCACCGCGAGCACTTCGTCGATGAGCAGGATTTCCGGTTCGAGGTGCGCCGCGACCGCAAAGGCCAGGCGCACAAACATGCCGCTGGAGTAACGCTTGACCGGCGTATCGATGAATTTTCCAACCTCCGAAAACTCGACGATCTCGTCGAATTTCGCCGCGATCTCGTAGCGCTTCATCCCGAGGATCGCGCCGTTCAGGAAGATGTTTTCCCGGCCGGTGAGTTCCGGGTGGAAGCCGGTTCCGACCTCCAGCAGCGAGACGACGCGCCCGCGCAGCGTGGCCTGACCGCTGGTGGGGGCGGTGATGCGGGAAAGAATTTTGAGCAAGGTGGACTTGCCCGCGCCGTTGCGCCCGACCACGCCGATGATTTCGCCGGGCTGGACGGAGAAGGACACGTCTTTCAACCCCCAAAACGTGTTTGGCTCCGGGCCGAGACGGCCATCCGCAATCGCACTTTCAGAAGTCTTCGCTCTGACCGCGGAACCATTGCGCCGAAAGATTTTCTCCAGCGATTCACGCACACTCGACGCGCCGATCGAGCCGAGCCGGTAGAGCTTCGAAAGGTTTTCGACTTCGACAACGGGCTTCATACGGAGTCGATAACGGTGCGTTCCACTTTCTGAAAGGCGGCCACACCGGTGATAAGGACGAGGAGGGTAAGCGTGAGGGAAACGATGATCTCCGTCGCCCCGAGTGTGCCGCGTCCAAGCAGGCAAATGCGCATCGCCTCGACGGGAACCGCCATCGGATTCGCGAGGGCGATCCATTTCCATTGTGGCGGGATCTGCGAGAGCGGCCAAACGATCGGCGTTGCGAACATCCAGATCTGGATGATGTAGGCATTGAGATGGACGAGATCGCGGTATTTGGCCGTCGAGGCGCTCATCCACAGACTCACGCCCAGGCTGAAGAACGCGGTCTGAATTAGCGGGAGCGGTGCGAGCAACAGCAGCCAGCCCGGATTTAGGTCGGGCGCGTGCGCGGAGAAGAGCTTGTAGTAAGCGTAGCAGACGAGGAACGGGACCAGTTGCAGTCCGAGGGCGATGAGATTCGCCACGACGACGGACACCGGCACGATAAGACGCGGGAAGTACACCTTGCCAAAAAGGTGGGCGTTGTTGATGAAAGTTGCGCCGCCGGTCGTGACGTTTTGGGCAAAGTAATTCCACGCCAATTGCCCGCAGAGATAGAAGAGAGGCTTGGGAATGCCATCGGTCGGAATGCCCGCGACTAACCCGAAGATCACAAGATAGACCGCCATGTTGATTACCGGCTGAAGCAAGTGCCAGATCGGTCCTAGGATCGTCTGCTTGTAGCGGGAGATGAAGTCCCGCTGGACGAGCAGCACCAGCAGGTCGCGATATTCCCAGAGCTCACGCCAATCGATCCGCAGCCAACCTTGCGCGGGGCGAATGACGATCTCGTAACTGGGCGGTGGTGGCGCGGTCAGTTCTGCCATGACCAGCACTCCAGTTGGAAATCGCCACCTTCGACCGCGAGCGCGGCAGCATATCCAGCGGCAGGTTTGAGTTTGAGCAGCGACCAGCGATCCGGCTCGACAACTTGAAAGCCATTGACCAGTCCGGTGCCGTGGGCTTTCAGCCGAGCTTCGGTACAAGTCCACACATCGTAAAATTTCCAGGCTCGTTGGTGGGCCGGCAGCAACCGCAGATCCCACGCGTCTTCGGGGTCGAAATAATGGTCCGCGAGCGCCTCGAACGGAACATTGTCGCGCATGAATTCGAGATCGACGCCGATCTCCCGCGCATGGGTGACGGCCAATAGCATGAGGTCGTCCGAGTGGCTGAGATTGAAGCGGAGTGAGCTGTCGGTGTCAGCCAGCTCAGGCTTGCCGTGCACGCCCGTCTCGAAACGGAGCTCGCGCGGATCGCGGTCGAGGTATTCGCCGAGGATCGTGCGCAGCAGCCCGCGCCCTGCGATGAAGCGTTCGCGGTCTTCGGCGAAGTGAAAGCGTTTTGCGCGCATCCATTCGTCGGCGGAGAGGACTGCGCCCAATTCCGCGTTCGGGATGAGCGGCGCGCGCCAAAGGTGGACTTCACCGGCACGCAGGGGCGCGGGGCGGTGGGCGGGCTGCCAGTTTTCGAGGGCGATAATCATGTGGAGATCGGGGCGCAGCGTTCGATGAGTTCGCGAAGCTTGGCAGCGGCGGTGGCCGCATGCTCGCGGATGTAGGAGAGATGGTCGCCCGGCAGGATGTGGACTTCGAGACCGCCGGTCTTGACGTCGTCCCAACCGAGATGGCCTTCGGTACGGTGCGAGGTTTCATCGATGAGCAGGGTGAGTTTGCCGCGGTAGTCACCGACGGGGTGGGCCATGAGCAGGCGCGGATAGTGGGCGAGCACTTTGCGCGTATCGAGCTCGGTCGGAGCAGCGCCGTTAGTTCCGCCGAGGCGGCGGCGGCGCGTACTCCGCTGCCAGATGTATCCGAACTTTTTCCCGAGCGGGAGGCGCGCAAGATTTTCCATGTGCTCGTGGAAGGGCTGAAAGACATGCACCTTCCAAAAACCGTGCCAGCGATCCGCGCGCTCCTCGGCGCAGAACTGCCGGAGGGCCGCCTGGCTCGGACGCTCGGTGTCGAGCAGGGCGAGCAGGTCCACGGTTTCGCCCAACTCCTCCAGCCGCCGCGCCATCTCGTAGGCGAGCACACCGCCGATGCATTCCCCGGCCAGCAGATATGGGCCACGCGGCTGGCGGGTGCGGATTTCGTCCACATAATCGGCCACCATCTCTGCCACGCTGTGGTGCGGCTCTTCGATGCCGTCAAAGCCGCGCGCCTTCAGCCCGTAGATCGGCAGGTCGAGGCCGAGGTGGAGCTTGAGCTGGGCATAGACGAGGAACTCGACCTCCGCGCCCCAGCCGCCGGGGACGAGGAAAAGCGGGCGCTTCGCCTCATCGCCGCGCTGGATGGCGATCAAACTGCGCAGGGCTTTGGCGGGTGGCAGTGGTGGCAGGTTGGCGGCGATGAACTCTGCTAAACCTTCGATAGTCGGGGTGTCAAACAGGCGTCGCACTGGTACGTCCACGCCGAATTTCTGCCGCAGCCCCGAGATGATCTGGATGGCGAGCAGCGAGTGGCCGCCGACGGCGAAAAAATCGTCGTGAGTGGAAAAGCTGTTGCGGCCAATGGCGGTCTCCCAAAGCTCGGCGACGCCGCGTTCGAGAGCGCTGCGTGGCGGGACACGGCTGGCCGCCCCGCCGGTGGCAACGGCCTCCGGCGCGGGCAGCGCGTGGTGGTCGAGTTTTCCGTTCGGGGTCAGCGGCAGCGTTTCGAGCCAGACAAGGGACTGCGGAATCATCGTCGCGGGCAGGAGCGACGCGAGGAAAGCGCGCAACTCCGCGACGGTCGGCGCGGCGGACGGTTGGCGCACGAGGTAGCCGGTCAGCACTTTGTCGCCGCTGGTTTCCCGCGCGATGACCGCGGCTTGGCGCACGCCGGGGTGCCGCTGGAGCGCGGCCTCGATCTCGCCGGGATCGATGCGGAAGCCGCGGAGTTTGATCTGGCTGTCGGCGCGGCCAAGATACTCGATCACGCCGTCCGCCCGCCATTTGGCCAGGTCGCCAGTTTTGTAGAGCCGCCCGAATTCCGTGGTCACAAAACGCCCGGCGGTCAGCTCGGGCGCGTGCAGATAGCCCAGCGCGACGCCGGGGCCGCCGATGAAAATTTCCCCCGCCACGCCGACGGGCACCGGGTGGCCGGCGGCGTCGAGCAGGTACACCGTGGTATTCGCGATCGGGCGGCCGATGGGCACGCTGGCTCCGTCCGCGGATGCGCATTGGTGGCAGATGGCAAAGGTCGTGGTTTCGGTCGGGCCGTAACCGTTTACGAGGCGCTCGGGTTTCCCATTTTCCAGGACCAGCCGCACGCTCGCGGCGTCCGCTGCTTCGCCGCCAAAAATGAGGTGGCGGAGTCCGCCAAACATCGCCGGCGCGGTATGCGCGAGGCGGTTGAAAAGGGCGGTCGTCAGGAACATCACGCGAATGCCGTGCTGCGTGAGGTGCGCGGTGAGGGCGGTCGGCGAAAGCAGCGTGTCGTGCGGCGTGACCACGAGGGTGCCGCCATTGAGCAGCGCACCCCAGATTTCCAGCGTCGCGGCGTCGAAGCAGACATTCGAGGCAAAGGCGACCACATCGCTTGCGGCGAACGGGGCGAAGTCGTTGCTGATGACGAGCCGGTTGATCCCGCAGTGCGGCACGATGACGCCTTTGGGCACGCCGGTGGAGCCGGAGGTGAAAAGCACGTAGGCCGGGCCGTCGGCGCGGGCCGCGCTGCGCACGGGCGAAGTGGCATCATCAGTCGGCAGCTCGGCGGGCAGGACTTGCGCGCAGGCGGCGCGCATCGTGGCCAGACGTTCGGCGGGTTCGCTGGCGTCGAGCGGCACGTAGGCTCCGCCGGCTTTCACGATGCCCAGCACGCCGACGATAAAGCTCAGGGAGCGCTCGGCAGGCAACCCGATGAGGTCGCCCGGCGTCAGGCCGCCGCCCTGCAGTGCGCGGGCCACGGCTTCTGCGCGCCGGTCCAACTCGGAGTAGGTCACGCGCACCGCGGCGTCGATGACCGCGACGGCTTCCGGGTTTCGCGCCGCGCATTCGGCAAAGACCTCGGCCACCGTCCGGTCGTGCGGATACGGACGTTCCGTACGGTTCCACGCGATGGTGATCTGCTCGCGCTCCGCGGCCGTGAGCAGCGGGAGCGCCCGCACCGTCTGCTGTGCGTCGGCGACCATGCCTTCCAGCAGCGTGCGGTAGTGCGTGAGCCAGCGCCGAATGGTCGTCGCGTCGAAGAGGTCGGTGTTGTAATCGCACTCGATGCGCAGCCCGGCTTTGGTCGCGACGACATTCAGGCCGAGGTCAAACTGATAAGCTTGGCGTGGGCTGGTGGCAGTTTCGTGCGTGAGCCCTTCGAAGCGCAGATCGCGGAGCGAGGGGTCGAGGTTAAAGATGATCGGCACGAGCGGGATGCGGCCGGGTTCGCGGGGAATGGCGAGGCGCTGGACGAGCCGGCCGAAGCTCACACGCTGATGATCGAGCAACTCGAACATCGCGTCGCGCACCGCCTGCAGAAGTCCACGGACGGGTGCGTCCGCGGACGTCTGCAGGCGAAGCGGCAGGACGTTCACACAATGACCGATGAGGCCCGGCGTTTCGGCGAGATTCTGCCCGGCGGCGGAAATGCCCACGACCAAATCACTCGAACCGCTCAGCCGCTGGAGCAGCGCCTGGAAGCCGGCGAGCATCACCGCGAAAAGCGTGCAGCCGTTCTGCCCGCCGAGTCGGGTCAGCGACTTGGTGAATTCCGGCGGCAGCGCGAACTCCTCGCGCGCCCCGCGATAGCTGCGGTGCAGCGGATGCGGGCGATCGGATGGAAGCGCGACCGGGTCCGGGATGGTCGAAAACTTCTCCACCCAAAACGCCTCATCCGCGGCTGTTTCCGGCGCGGTGCGCTGCGCTATTTCCCAGCGGGCGTACTCGGCAAAGAGCGGCGGCGGCGCGAGACCTGGCGGGGCACCGCGCACGAGGCAGGAATACAGCTCGGCGAGTTTGCTCTGGAGGACATCGAAGGACCAGCCATCGCAAACCAGATGATGCGCGGTGATCAGCAACCGGTGCTCGTCCAGGCTCAGCCGGATCACCTGCGTCCGCAGCAGCGGCCCGCGGGCAAGATCGAAGCGTGCGGCGAGATCGGCGGCGACGATGGCGCGGGCTTTCTCCTCGCGCTCCTCTGCGGGTAGCGCCGTGAGGTCATGGAGCGGAAGCTCGATGCGCAGCTCCGGCGCAAAAGTCTGGCTGGAACCGTCCGGTGCAAAAGTCGCCCGCAGCGCATCGTGGCGCGCAACCACGCCTTGCAGCGCGGCGTGCAGCTTCGGCAGATCGAGCGGGCCGCGCAGGGTGATCGTGTTGGATTCGTTATAGGCAGTCGTCGCTTCCGGCGTCATTTGCGTGGTCGTCCAGATTTCCTGCTGCGCTTCGGTCAAAGGCGCGGTGTCCGTGTCGAGTCCGCGCGGGCCGGGATTGGCGGGGCCGCCGGGCAAAAATCCGTCCTGCTTCATCGCGACCACGGCTTTGTGGAACGCCTCGTAAAGCGCGATCAGATCCTCGTCGGTGTGCGCGCAGGAGATGAACCCGAGCCGACCTTCCCAAATGTGTACGCCCGCATCGCGAAGGTAGTAGAAGAGCAGCCCGCCGAACTCCCACTTGGCGTCGAGTTCGTAGTGCATCAGCGAGCAGAAATTCATCAGCGACATCGGCACGCCCTGCTCCCGGAACAAGCTGTTAAGCCGCTGCACGAGCGTTGCCGCCTTTTCGCTGATCCGCTGCTGGAGCGCCGGACCCTCCGCTTTCAAATGCCGCAGCACCGCATGCGCGGCGGCCATCGCGAGCGGATGGCGGACGAAGGTGCCGGCAAAAAACGTGACGCCGACTTCGGGAAACGAGGCGTCGCCATACTGCCACTGGCCGCCGTCGAGGACATCCATAAATTCGGCCTTGCCCGCGAGCACGCCGATCGGGATGCCGCCGCCGACGATCTTCCCATAGGTCGCGAGATCGGCGCGCACGCCGAAGTATTCCTGTGCGCCGCCGGGGGCGCAGCGGAAGCCGGTGATGACTTCATCGAAGACATAGACCATGCCGGTCTCGCGCGTGAGGTCGCGGAGCGCGTGGAGAAATTCACGCGGCTGCACGTCGGGTTTGCGCGCCTGCACGGGCTCGACGATCACCGCCGCGATCTCGCTGGCGTGCGCCCGGAGGTATTCGAGCGACTCGGGGTTGTTCAACTCCAGCACGACCATGTCGTCCACCTGGCTCTGCGGGATGCCGGGCGCGATGGGCGCGGTCTTCCACTGCCCGCCGATCTTGAATCCGCGCACGAGCACCGAGTCGAACATGCCGTGGTAGTCGCCGCTGAACATCGCGATTTTGTTCCGCCCGGTGACCGTGCGCGCGACCCGCATCGCGGCCATCACGGCCTCGGAGCCGGTGTTGCAGAAAGTCACGCGGTCCATGCCGCTGAACTCCGTGATCATCTCCGCGACCTCGCCGGCGAGGGGCGACTGTGGTCCGATCTCCGTGCCTTTTTTGAGCTGCTCCTGCACCGCTTCGATGACGAAATCAGGCGAGTGGCCGAGGAAGTGAACGCCGAAGCCGAGCGTGACATCGATGTATTCGTTGCCGTCGATGTCCCAGATTTTCGAGCCTTTCGAGCGGGCGCAGGCGATCGGATAAACCATCTCCTTCCAAAGCTGACGGAAGTTTCCCGCCGCGCGCGGATCGCAGAAATGGGGGCGATGTTTTTGCGTCAGAGCCTTGGATTTCGCGGTGCGGGCGTTGTAGCGGGCGACGAGGCGGTCGAGGGCGGCTTGCTGGTGTGGCGCCAGGCCGTCCGCGCGGCCGCGATCCTGCGGTTTGAATGGTCCGTGGGCGACGGGCTTGTCCGTTGTGGCGGACTTCCCGCCAGGGGCAACGACCGGTTTCGGAATCGCTGCGGGAACGGGAGTCGAGGCCGGTGCCGCGGGTGCCACCGGCTGGCCGCGCAGCGCCGCAAGCTGCTGCTGCATGAGCTGGAGTTGCTGCGTGATGAGCTGTTCGACGGTTAGAGTTCCTCCGCCGACCGCGGGCAGCGCAACCGGCATCGGCGCGGGCGCTGGAGCGGGTGCGGCCTCCGCGAAAGCCTCGGTGGGAAGTGTGGAATCCACGTGGTTCGCGAGCGTTTCGAGGCTGCCGAAATCATCCATCAACTGGCGGAATGTGACCGAGACGCCGAGCCCGGTTTGCAGCGCTTGCCGCGCTTGGGTGAGCAGGAGCGAATCAAAGCCGAGTTCAAGAAAGCTGACGCTGAGATCACCGTCGCCGAGTTCGATCCCGGAAAGGTTGTAGAGGATGCGCTTGAGTTCGGTGACGATCTTTTCGCGGCGATGGGTAGGTGACATGGCGGGTGCGGGCGGAGGAGTTGGCAAAGGCTGTGCTGCCGGAATGGAAATCCCGGGAAGCGCCGGGAGCGTCGGAGCCGCGCCGAACGGCACCGGCTCGATCCAGTATTTCTTTCGCTCGAAGGGATACGTCGGCAGCGGGACGCGGCGCGGGCCTTCGTGCGCGGAGAGGCGCGGCCACTCGAACGCGCAGCCCGCAAGCCAGAGCTGGCCGAGGCTGGCGAGGAACATCTCGGTTTCCGCCGCGCCGTCAGGCGCGGCGGGCAGCGAGGAAACGATGACGCGGTTCGCGGACTTCGCAGGATGCTGGCGGGTGAGGGTATTGAGCGTCGTGCCGGGACCGCTTTCGAGAAAGACGTAGTCGGGCTCCGCGAGCAGCGTGCCGATGCCATCGGCGAAACGCACCGCCTGCCGGACATGCGTCGCCCAATAGTTCGGGTCGGTCGTTTCCGCTGCGGTGACCCACTGGCCGGTGACGTTGGAGACGTAGGGAATGGTCGGCGCGTGGAGCTTCACGCCGCGGAGGATTTCGGCGAAGGGCGCGACTACCGGGTCCATCATCGCGGAGTGGAAGCCGTGCGAAGTGTGGAGGCGGCGGGCGGCGATGTTTTGCGCGGCGAGTTTTGCTTCGAGCGCTTCGATCTGCGGGAAGGGGCCGGCGACGACGCAGAGATTTGGAGAATTGACGGCGGCGAGGGAAAGTGCGGAGTCGAGCAGCGGGAGGACATCAGCTTCCGGGAGGCGCACGGCGAGCATCCCGCCCGGCGGCATCTCCTGCACCAGTTTAGCGCGGGCGGCGACAAGGGCGAGCGCGTCTTCGAGCGCAAAAACTCCCGCGAGGCAGCCGGCAACATACTCGCCGACGCTGTGGCCAATCATCGCCGTGGGCTGAATCCCCAGTGACATCCAGAGCCGGGCGAGCGCGTACTCGGTGGCGAAAAGCGCGGGCTGGGTGATGCGGGTCTGGGTGAGCTGGGCCGCGGCGGCTTCGGTATTTTCCGGCGGAGCGTAGATCGCGGTGCGCAGGTCGAAGCCGAGGTGCGGCTGGAGGATTTCCGCGCAGCGGTCCATCTCCGCGCGGAAGACCGGCTGGCTGCAATACAGCTCCGCGCCCATGCCCACGTATTGCGAGCCTTGTCCGGGGAACATCAAGACCACGGGTGGATTGCGCCGGTCCTGGTTTACCGTCGGCAGGCGTTTCGCGTCGCCGCTTTCGAGCGCGACGAGGGCGTCGGCGGTGTCGCGGGCGACGAGCGTGCGGCGGAGGTTGAACTGTCGGCGCCCGACTTGCAGCGTATGCGCGACGTGGGCGAGCGGCACGTCGGGATGCGAGCGCAGGTGAGACGCGAGGCGCGCAGTCATGGCGTCGAGCGCGGTTGCAGATTTGGCGGAAAGGATCAGGAGCTGCGGGGCAGTGCTCGGCGGATAGGCGGCGGCAGGCGGCGCTTCTTCAAGGACGACGTGGGCGTTCGTCCCGCCAACGCCGAAAGAGCTGACGGCGGCACGGCGTGGAAGGCCGTCGACTGCAGGCCAAGGCTGGGCCTTCAGCGGAAGGTAGAAGGGGCTGTTCGCGAAATCGATCTGCGGGTTCGGTTGTTCGAAATTGATAAGTGGCGGGATGACGCGTTCGCGGAGGGCGAGCGCGGTTTTGATCAGGCCGGCGACGCCGGAGGCCGTGTCGAGGTGGCCAATGTTCGGCTTTACCGAGCCGAGCGCGCAGAAGCCGGGTTTGACCGTGCTACCGCCGAAGGCTTCGGTGAGCGCGGCGACCTCAATGGGGTCGCCGAGCGGCGTGCCGGTGCCGTGCCCCTCGACGTATTGGATCGTCGTGGGATCGACATCGGCGATGGCGTGCGCGAGCGCGATGACTTCGGTCTGCCCAGTCACGCTCGGCGCGGCGTAGCTCACTTTCGCGCCACCGTCGTTATTCAGAGCGGCGGCGCGGATGACGGCAGTAATGTGATCGCCATCCGCGACCGCGTCTTCCAGGCGTTTGAGCACCACGCACGCGACCCCTTCGCCAAACACCGTCCCCGTTGCGCGATGATCGTAGGCCCGGCAGTGCCCGTCTGAGCTGAGCATGCCGCCTTCCTGGTGCAGATAGCCGGTGGCGTGGCGGAAGGCGAGCGTCGCGCCGCCCGCAAGCGCCATGTCGCATTGAAAAGTGAGTAATGCCTGCACCGCTTGGGCGACGGCGACGAGCGAAGTCGAGCAGGCGGTCTGCACGTTGATCGCCGGGCCGCGGAGGTTCAGCTTGAAGGCGACGCGGGTGGCGATGTGGTCTTTGTCGTTCGCCAGTTCCGGCCCGAGCGGGCCGACCTGGAGATCGACGGTGAAGTCTTTCAGGAAGCCCGGCTGCGCGCAGAGATTCGAGAAGATGTAGCTGTCCATGTAGCAGCCGGCATAGACGCCGACGGCACCGGCGTAGCGCTCGCTGTCACAGCCTGCGTTCTCCAGCGCCTCCCAAGCGGTCTCGAGAAAGAGGCGCTGCTGCGGGTCCATCTGCTCGGCCTCCCGCGGCGGGTAGCCGAAAAACTTCGCGTCAAACATCGCGCGCTCCGGCAGCGCGGCGCGGGCACGAACGTAGTTCGGCGCGTGGCGTTGCGGGTGGAGCGGCTCGCCGCCGGCGGTCAGTTCTTCATCGGTGAACGACTTCACCGACTCCACGCCGTCGCGGACGTTTTGCCAGAATTCCTCGATGTTTCCTGCGCCGGGAAAGCGCCCGGCGAGGCCGATGATAGCGATAGCGTTATCCGGTAGCATCGGGGTCATCGTCTCCGAGCAAAGGCCAGGCGCTGCTGGGCGCCGCGGGTGCGTCCGCTTTGCACGGCGGGCCGCGGGGCGTTGCGCTGGACGAGGTGTCCGGCGAGCCCGGCGACTGTCGGGTGCTCGAAAAGCGTGGCGATGGGGAGATCGCGGTGGCCGAGATCGAGCAGGCGGCGGTGGACTTCCACCAGCTGGAGAGACTGACCGCCGAGTTCAAAGAAGTTGTCGCGCGTGCCGATGGGAGCGATGCCGAGGACGCTCTGCCAAATGCTTGCGAGGCGGCGCTCTATTTCATTGCTGGGGGCAATGAAGGCGTGGGCGAGGTCGGGGCGGGCGCTCGATTCGCCCGCCGAAAGGGCAGCGCGGAGGCCGGAGGGATCAGCGAGAAGGCGGGCGAGTTCAGACCAGTCGGGTGCTGCGGTCGGAGGGACGCGCTCCTGAGCATCCGGGGCGCGCGTGAGCGAGGTAGGGGGTGCCGGGCGGGGCACGCCCTCTTCGCCTGCCGCCTCGCAAGGCTCGCCCGCGACGCGCAGCAGCGCGTCCCTCCGGTAGCGCGTCCCGGTTTCATTTAGGAAGAAGGAGTCTAGAAATGCGCGCGCGGGCTGATTGCGGGGGCCGGGCACGAAGTCGAGAGACAGGTGGGCGCAGACTTGGGCGCGCGCGGTTTCGACGAGGTGCGCGAGCATGCGGTGCTCGACGCCGCGGCCGAGGACGCGACAGCTCAGGAGGAAGTGATCGACGATCAATTCGCCGCCCGCGACGTGAGACTCAAGCAGGCCGACGAGGCCGTATTCGCCGAAGCGGTCGTGGACGGTGACGCCGCAAAGACCTGCGCTCGCGCGCAACTCCACCTCAGTCTGGCGGCGGAGCGCGAGGTTGAATTGATTCGTGCGCTGGGTGAGTTGCGCGGCGCGGGAAAAGTCCGCGTCGGCGAGCGGCGCGATGTTTACCTCGAGCTCCAACCGCGCGAGGAAATCGGCGTAGCTGCCGGAGGAGGCGCGGACGTTTTCGCGTTCGCGGTTTTGCGCGTAGAACTCGGTGCGCTGGTGGTCCTCAGCGGTGACCTCGACACGGTCGAAAATCCAGGCAGCGGCCAGGAAGGCGGGGATTTCCTGGGGGTTGCGGGGAAGCTCAAGGACGGCGACCTCCGGCAGGGCGGCGCGGACCTCGCTGCATTCGAGCGGGTTGTCGTCGAGGAAGATGAAGCTGTCGAGGCCGAGGCCGAGTTCAGCGGAGAGAGCGCTGAGACTGGCGGATTTTGGCTGCCAGTCGATGCGCTGTGCGGCGATGTCCGCAAGCTGGAGTGGCCATTCGGGATGCACGGCGAAGGTTTCGCGCACGTCGGCCTCGACGTTTTTGCTGCACAGGCAGAGGAGAAAGCCCGCATCCTTCCGCGTCTTCACAAATACCTGCAACGCTCGCCGCCCCGCATCGAGCGCGACGCCGTCCGGCCCGATTTCGCCGCAGACACCGGCCCATAGCGTTTCGTCGCAATCGAGCGCGATGACCTTGTGCGGCGGGGCTTTGAGCGCGTAAATCCGGCGGGCGAGAGCGAGGACGAGCGTCGTGAAAAAATCGGCGGTATAGGGGATGTGGCCTTGGGCGTCGGCGTGTGGATCGGAGATGCTTTCCAAGGAGGATTCGCCGAGCAAATCCACTGCGGTGAGCAAGTGGATACGATCCGCGGCGGCAGACGGCAGGCTGAAAGGTGTGGTGTCGGGGGCGGGCGCGAACGCGGGTGAAGGCGGGCACACCGCGCAGATGAGCGGGCTCGTGGAGGCCGCGGAAAAGGCGGCGACTGTGTCGCTAAACTCCCGCGTCAGCACGTTCATCCGGGCGTGCTTTTCCTCCGCCGATCCGGCGTGGAAACGGACGAAGTCCTCGGGCCGGAAGAGCAGCACGTTGACGCCCGTCTGGTTCTCCAGAAAAGCGCTTGCGGGATCGGTGAGTTGCTGGAAAACCTGCTGATACGGCGCGCACTCCACGTCGGCGGCCAAGCCCGTGTGCCCCAAGAGCGCGGCGAGCATTGGAGCGACCGGCTCGGCGGTGAACGTCGCGGCGACTCGGACCTGAAGGGCCGAGGGCGGTTCGACTACTGGGCGAGGAAAAGACATGAAATTTGCGAGCTCCGGTCTTCCAGTTTCGCGGCGGTGAGGGTAGCAGAGGGAATGCCACTTTCACTGACGCATAAAGACAAAACTGTGATGCGCGCGGCGGCGCAAGCGCCGGCTGGCAGCCTTCGCGGGGTGGGGTGCGGCGGCGGCGGCGGCAAAATATTCGGCTGAACCCGGTGCGCGTCCTTTTTCTCAACCAATACTTTCCACCCGATGCCGCCCCGACCGGTATGCTGCTGCGGGAGCTGGCGGACGAACTGGAGCGGCATGGGCATACCGTCGATTTTGTCGCGGCGAGGCAGGACTACCGGGCGGCGCAGCAAAAGGGTGGACGCATGCTGCGCGAGGCGAAGGCGCTGGTGCGGATGCTCTGGGACGGGCTGCAGAGGCCGCGCCCGGAAGTGGTGCTCTCAGCGAGTTCGCCACCGTGTCTGCTGGTCGTGGCGACGATGGTGGCGGCGTGGCACCGGGCGAAGTCGGTGCATTGGATCATGGATCTTTATCCCGAGATCGCGGTGGCGCTGGGAGAAGTGCGGGCAGGAATCGTTTCGCGGGCCATTGAACTCGCGATGGCCTGGGGCTACCGACGCGCGGCGCGGGTGGTGGCGCTGGACGACGACATGGCGGTCCGATTGCGGCGCTACGGCGTGGAGTCCGCCGTCATTCGGCCGTGGGTGTTTGCGTCGGTGTTGCCACAACTCGCGGTCGCGCGAGAGGAGCATTCGCCGGAGTGGACGTGGATCTACTCTGGAAATCTCGGCCGAGCGCATGAATGGGAGACGCTGCTCCAAGCGCAGGCGGTCTTGGAAAAACGAGGCGCGGATGTGCGTCTGTTTTTTCAAGGTGGCGGCCCGTCGCGGGCGGCGGCGCAAGCCCGCGCCGTGGAGATGGGCCTGCGAAGGTGTGAGTGGGCGGGTTATGTGGATGAGGCGGAATTACCGAGATCGCTACTGCGCGCCCACGTGCTCGCCGTGACCCAACGGCCATCCGCTCAGGGTCTCCTCTGGCCGAGTAAGCTCGGATTAGTGCTCAGCCTGCCGCGGCCGATCCTTTGGGTCGGGCCACTGGATGGGGCCATCGCGCGGATGCTGAGTGCCTTTCCCCATGCCGGGATTTTTGCGCCAGGCCAGGCCGCGGAGATTGCCGACTGGCTTGGCGCGCTCCGCGTCGGGACTACGCCCATCCCCGCAGCGCAAGTCTTTGATCCAGCGGCCCATCGCGCCGAGTCGCTGGCGGCTTGGCTCGAGCTATTTCGTCAGTTGGAATGAGGCTGCGTGCAGGCTTGTCGGACAAAAATCGCCGTGGCACCCTTCCTGCGAAGTGTGCGCCAACTTATGAAAACTCAGGATCAGCTGTGCGCGCAGGCCGCTGTGATGGCCTTCGTGCCGTCGCTGAGACGGTGATCGTGTCGCGATGATCTACGCCCTCCTATTTTTTGCCCTCGGCTTTCTCGTGGCGCTGCTGTGTACGCCGTGGGCGATACAGCTCGGGAAACGCGGGATCGGTTTGGATTACGCAAATGAGACGCGCAAGAAGCAGGCGGCTCCCATTCCGCGGCTCGGTGGATTGCCTATCATGGTGGCTGTGATGCTGGGGCTGGCCGTGATCATTGGCATTCAACCAGAGCACGGAGTGAAGTGGCTCCCCATCCTCGTCGGCAGTGCGCTGATGTATGGTCTGGGCCTGTGGGATGACCTGAAAGCACTCGGTGCCCGGCGTAAGCTCTTCGGCCAGATAGCGACCGCCGGCCTCGTTTTTTCGATGGGCCTGGGCATCGAAAAATTTTCGTGGCCCGGCGGTTCCGGCAGCATCGAACTCGGTCCTTGGAGCTTGCCCGTGACGGTGCTCTGGCTCATCGCCGTACCGAATATCGTGAACCTCATCGACGGCTTCGACGGTCTCGCCGGCGGCCTCGGTATGTGTATGTCGGCCACGCTCGGGGTGGTGGCGCTGCACAATGAGCAGGTCGCCGTGGCCTGCTACGCCTTCACCATGACGGGCGCGCTGCTGGGTTTTCTCGTCTTCAATTTTCCGCCCGCGAAAATCTACCTCGGCGACGGCGGGGCGTATCTCATCGGCTTCACCATCGCTGCGCTTTCGCTGACCAGTTCGAACAAGGGCTCCGTCGCCAAAGTGCTTTTTGTCACCTTCATCGCGCTCGGCGTCCCGATTCTCGATACCACCTTCGCCATGATCCGGCGTGGCCTGCGGGGCTATCCGCTCTTTCACGCAGACGACGAGCACTTTCATCATCGGCTGGAAAAACTCGGCTTTTCCAAGCGCCGCATTCTCCTCGGCATTTACGGGGTCTGTCTGGTGCTGAGTCTCGCCGGGTTGAGCATCATCTGGAGCTCGGGCAATACGCTGCCGGTCGGCATTGGCGTTCTCTTCCTGCTGGCGATCATCGTCCTGCGCTACTTCCACCTGCTGAAGAGTTGGGAGGACGTGCGGCGGAAATTTGACCGTCTGCTCGGGCGGCGACGGGTGGTGCAGTATGCCCTCGCCCAAGCTCAGGTGCTGGAATTGGAGGTCGAGCGGTGTGCCAGTGCGCAGGAGTTTTGGGCCATCTTCGAGCACACCATTCGGCGGGTGGGTTTTGTCGATCCGGGCGAAGTGGAAGACGACGTGCAGCTCGAAATCCGTTACAATGGGAATACTCCGTGGAAGGTACATGCGCCCAAGGCCAAGGGCACGACCGTGGAATGGCAGCGCATCGCGGAATGCTTCCGGCCGGTTTACTCCAAGGCGAAGGAAAAATGGCCGGGATGAAGTCGCCGACTGCTCCCCGGCCGCGCCCGGACACTGCACCGATGCCTTGGTCCACTCGCGGGGCGCTGGGAATTTTCGCGCTTATGGTGGCCGCCGGGCCGCTGCTTTTCGGCGCCGTCGATCAATGGGTTCAGGTCGCGTTGGTGAGTTTGCTGGCGCTGGGTGTCGTCTTGCTGCCGCCGGCCATCGTGCCGCTCAGTAAATGGGGAAACCGGCTCGTTCTCGCGTTGATTGCGCTGCTCGTGGTGAAGGAACTCGCGCCCGCCGAATGGTTCGGCCAAACGCTGTGGCGAACTACCGTGACGCGCGATTTCGGAATCGAGCTGCCGCCCACCCATCACCCCGAGCCGGCGCGTGTGCTCGACGGTTGGCTGGCCGCCGCGGTGGGAGCAGTTTGGTTTTTGTGGGTCCGCCGGATGGCGGCGGATCGGGAAAATCGGGCTTTCCTCGCCTGGAGCCTTTTCTCTGCGGCGGTGCTCGTCGCGGCCGTGTCGTTTGCCACGCGGGGTTGGGATGCGCGCGCGATCTACGGACTGCGTCCGACCCTCGGCTGGCGTGGGTTCGGTCCGTTTCCCAACCGCAATCATACCGCCGACCTCCTGGCCATGGGCGCCGTGCTCGGCTGCGGCTGTGTGACGTGGGCCGCGGTGCGAAAAAAATGGCTGGCCGCGGTGGTCGGCGTCTGCGCGCTCGGATTAGTGCTCGTGGCCTTGCTGACCACGGAATCCCGCGGCGGGCTGATCGCCTTCGGCCTCGGGCTCGCCGTCTATCTCACGCTCACCCAGCTCCGGGTGCGCAACCGCCGGGCGCTGGCCGCAGCGATCGCCGTGGCGCTGGTCTTTGGCGCCCTCGGCCTGGCCTTTGGCGCGCCGGTCCTGGCGCGCTTCCAGTCGGAGCAAGCCGGCGCCGTTTCCAACTCGATGCGGCTGAAGATCTGGCACGACGTTTTCACCATGTGGAAAGATGCGCCGCTGCTCGGTCACGGCGTTGGTTCCTTTGGGCAAATTTTCCCCTTCTATCAGACCTTCGAACTCGAGAACGGCGTGGTCCTACATCCGGAGAGCAGTTGGCGTCAGTGGCTCGTCGAGCTTGGCCTCCTGCCCCTGGCGCTAGGGGTGGTCGCGTTCGTGCGGTTCGTCGCTGAACATCTGCGCGAGTCTTTTAGTGGGCGCAGTTTCTTTTTCCGCGCGGCCAGTTTTGCGGCCGTCGCGGCGCTCCTGGGCCACGCGGTTTTCGATGTTCCGGCGCACCGCTGGGGGACCGCTGGCTTTGCCCTCGCGGCGCTCGCGCTGGCTTGCCCGATGCGCCTGGATCGTGAACGTATTTTCGCTCCGCGCAAAACGGCGCTCGTCCCGCTCGCCGCCGCAATTTTTTGGGCGTTGCCTTTCGCCTTCGACGCCCCGGCCTGGTCGCCGCTGACTCTCCAGCGCACCCTCGCCCGGCATGAACAGAAACGCGATGTCACCCTCGCCCGCCTCGAAACGCTGGTCCGCTATTTCCCGCTCAGCTACGACCTGAACCAAAACCTCGGCATGCGCGAGTTGGCTGTCCTCGGTCGGAAAGCGCCGTCCACGTGGCAGCGGCATTTCAACATCGCCGCCGAATTACTCCCCGGTTCGTGGGCCCTGCCCGCCGCGCAGGCCCGGGCGGTCGCTCCCCTGTCGCCGGGTTTGGCCCTCGGGTACTGGCAGCAGGCTATCGAACGTGGGGCGCGGCATCGCGAGGATGTCTTCCGGATGGCCGTGCAAGCGACCGCTCAATCGCCAATGGCCATGGCCGCCTGGGGGCAGTATGCCGAAGCGAATCCGCAACTCCTTCTCACTTACGCGCAAATGGTCCCAGACGAACAGGCGCGCTATTATTACGCGCTCTGGTGGAAAGACCGCGCGCTGACGGCCGATCTCGATCCCAGCGAACTGGCGGCTTTTTACCAAAACGCGCCGCGCTGGAGCAGCCGCGCGCACTTTGGCGAATGGATGCGCCGCCGTACTGACTGGTTGGTGCGCGACCGCCGCGAGTGGGCACGGCTGCTCCTCACTTGGGGCGACGGCGACCAAGCGTGGCGGCTGCTCGCCGCTGATACCCCGGAGCAGGATTTTCCAAAGTTGCCGTCGAACCTGCAGCGCGAGCCGCTGGAACTCAGGTGGCGCACCGCTCCCACCAATCTCGTCAACGCCCAGCATCTCGCCGCCGTCCGCGCCCGCGATGGTGAAACCGTCGCCAGCGAGGATGTTATCCTGGCAGTCGGCACGCGCGACGATGCGCCGTGGTGGTTCGTGCAAAAGGCGGCCCACGTTCTCGCCCGCCGCGCCCGCCCGGCAGAAGGCGCCGCCCTGCTGCTCAAAGTGGCGCCACCCGCGCGCCCGTGACGCGGGTCTGGTACAGCTTACGCAGGTTGGTCGTGGCTCAGTTTGCGGAAATTGTCGGGCGGCCGCCCCGGTTGCCACGGGCAGGCGAAGCGCCCGCCCTACAACGAGCGGCCAACTGAGCCACTGCCCGCGGGTTACGGGGTTTGACGCTCTTATCCGCGGCTTCTATCGTTCCGCGCCATGCCGCCCGGAGTTCAAGACAGGTTCAATGCGTTCATCGCCGAGAAAGGCCTTCGTCGCACGATTCAGCGGGATGCCATTGTCGTCGCCGCCTTTAGCACGAGCGAGCATTACACCGCCGAAGACCTGCTCGTCATGGCGCGGAAAATCGAACCAACCGTCTCTCGCGCTACGGTCTATCGCACGCTCCCACTGCTCACTGCCTGCGGCGTGCTGAAGGAAATGGACTTTGGCCGCGACCACAAATTCTACGACCCGAACTACGCCGAGCACCCCCACCACAACCACCTCATCTGCGTGGACTGCCACCGCATCGTCGAGTTTGAGGACCAGCACATCGAGTTGTTGGAAAACTGCATATCGAAACGTCTCGGCTTTTCTCCGGCCTCAAAAAGTCTGCGCATCGAGGCGAGTTGCGACGAGTTGCGGAAGAACGGTGAGTGCCTCAACCGCAAGGCCGGCTGATTTCTGATTTCTGATTTCTGATTTCTGATTTAAGAGGAGCGCTCGCACCGCCAGAAACAATCAGCAATCAGCAACCAACAATCCTCAATTCCCCACATGTGGAAAGGCCGCTTCCAGCAAGAAACCTCTGCGCTTTTGCAGCAATACAGTGAGTCGATCAGCTTCGACTGGCGCTTGTGGCGGCAGGACATCGCCGGCTCCATTGCGCATTCCGCCGCTTTGGAAAAGGCTGGCTTGCTGACGAAGGAGGAGCGCGCGCAGATCGTCGCGGGGCTGCGCGACATCGGGACGGAAATCGAAGCCGGGAAATTTCAGTTCAAGACCGAGCTGGAAGATATCCACATGAACATCGAAGCCGAGCTGACCCGGCGGATCGGTGCCGCCGGGGCGAAGCTGCACACCGCCCGCAGCCGGAACGATCAGATCGCGCTCGATTTGCGCCTCTATCTCCGCGACGAAGCCGACGTCCTCGCGTCGGCACTTCGTGAATTGCAACGCGCACTGACCGATCTCGGCGCCCGCCATGCCGACGTGATCATCCCGGGTTACACGCACCTCCAGCGGGCGCAGCCCGTCTATTTCGCCCATCATTTGCTCGCCTACGTCGAGATGTTCGACCGCGACCGGGAGCGCATTCTCGATGCGCGGAAACGGATCAATGTCTGCCCGCTCGGTTCCGGCGCGATTGCTGGATCGACCATTCTGCTCGATCGCGAACTCGTCGCCCGTGAACTGGGCTTTCCGGCGGTCACACAAAACAGCATGGACGCCGTGAGCGATCGCGACTTCGCGGTGGAGCTGCTGGCGGCGCTGGCCCTCGTCGCCGTGCATCTCTCGCGGCTGAGCGAAGACGTGATTCTGTGGGCCTCCAGCGAGTTCAAATTCATCACGATCAGCGACGCCTTCACCACCGGCAGTTCGCTCATGCCGCAGAAGAAAAATCCTGACGTTGCCGAACTAACCCGCGGCAAGACCGGTCGCGTCATCGGCAATCTGGTAGCGCTGCTGACGACGTTGAAGGGCCTGCCGATGACCTACAATCGCGACATGCAGGAAGACAAGGAGCCGGTCTTCGACAGCGTCGATACCGTCAAAACCGCGCTCGCCGTTTTCGCCGCGATGCTCGACGGCATCAGCGCTAACACCGCCGCCTGCGCAGCCGCCGTCGCCGATCCCATGCTTCTCGCGACCGACCTCGCCGACTATCTGGTGAACCGCGGCGTCCCTTTCCGCCAGGCCCACGAAGTTATTGGCAAAGCTGTCGCGCTCTGCGGGCAAAAGCGGTGCGACCTCCCGCAGCTCACCGTTGCCGATTACCAGTCGCTCTCGTCGGCATTTGCCGCCGACGTGTTCGAAATGCTCACCGTCGAGAAATCGATGAGTGCGCGGCAGGCCATCGGCGCGCCCAGCCCGCAGAACGTCGCCGCTCAGCTCGCGCGGTGGAAAGCGACGCTCACTGCAGCCTGACAATGAGCTTTCACAACTTCATCCGCGATCCCGAGGGTTGGCAGACGCTCGCAAACGAGATGGTTTACGCAAATCCCTACCTTGAGGTGCACCGCCCCACGGTCACTTCGCCGACCCGCGCCGAGCCGTTTCAGTGGACCGTCGCGCATCGCAAAAGCGCGGTGGTGGTGGTGCCGATCACCGCCGACGGAAAGCTCATCCTCGTGCGCCAGGAACGCGTGCCGATTCGCGCGACGATCTGGGAATTTCCCGCCGGCCAAATCGACGACCATGCCGCCGCCGACACCATCCCTGCGACCGGCCTCCGCGAATTGCGCGAGGAAAGCGGCTACGAACTTGCAGCGGGCGGCGAGCTGGTGGCGCTCGGCCATTTTTTTCCGAGCGCCGGCTTCACGGACGAGCACAGTCACCTCCTGCTCGCGCGCCCCGTGATACCGAGTGCACACGGCCACGCGCACGATGCGTCGGAAGCCATCACGGAGTGCCGCGCTTTCACTCGCGAGGAGTTCCAAGCCATGATCGCCCGTGGGGAAATCTGCGACGCCAATACGCTCGCGGCCTACGCCCGCCTGGTCGCGATGGGGCTGTGGTGAGCCCGCGCTTTTCCCTCGAAACGGAAAACGCCCCCGATACTTTCCCGAGGATGTTGTCCCTCCGCTGCTTCGCTGTCACCAGCCTCGCGCTACTGTCCTCCGTATCTTCATCGTTCGCCCAGGTAGCGTGGAAGCCGCTTTGGGATGGCAAGACGCTCGCGGGTTGGCACGTCATTGGCAAAGGAGAGTGGAAGGTTGAGGACGGCATGATCGTCGGACGGCACAAGGCGACCGAGGAAGAACACGGCCACCTCGTGACAGACGCGGATTACGACGACTTCACGGTGCGCGTGAAATACAAGACAGTGAACGGAAACAGTGGCGTGTATTTTCGCATCGAGGAGAAGGGCTCGAGCGGCGTATCGGGCTTCCAGGCGGAGATCGATCCGCAAAATGATGTGGGCGGACTCTACGAAACGAACGGGCGCTCGTGGGTCTCGCAACCGAAACGGGAGCAGGTCTCCACGTGGTTCAAGCCGGGCGCGTGGAATGAAATGACGATCTCCGCGCAGGGGACAAAAATCGTCGTCACGGTGAACGGCAAAGTAACCGCCGAGATCGACGATCCGCAAGGCAGGCGCAAGGGCCGCATCGCGCTCCAACTCCACGGGGGGCAAGACGGGTTACAGTATTTCAAAGACCTAGAAATCCAAGGCCAACCCGTTCCTGCAGCCAAGTAAGAGCGTGCCTTTCGCGCCTTACTGCTGAAGTGCTCAAGCTCCTTTTTCGCTCGCCGGAGCGGGGACGTTCCGCAGACTCCACAGACCATGATGCGCCGTTTCCTCCCTCCACTTGCCACCGCCGCTTTCCTTTTAACCGCCGGGGTTTTCGCCGCCGAGGTCAACGCACTCTCCGACACCGAAAAAGCCGCCGGCTGGAAGCTACTCTTCGACGGTAAGACCCTCGACGGCTGGCAGCGGATCGGCAAACCGGGCGAAGCGATCAAAGGCTGGGTTGTGCAGAACGGCGTTATCTTTTGTGGGAAAGGCGTGGGCGGTGGGGACATCGTGACCGAGGAGCACTACCGCGATTTCGAGCTGAGCTGGGAATGGCGAATCGGCGAGGCCGCCAACAGCGGCGTGAAATACAATCTACCCGAGGCGAAGAAGGGCGTCGGCTTTGAATACCAACTCGTCGATGACGAGAAACATCCCGACGGCATCCGTGGTGGGAAGCTGCATACGACCGCATCGCTTTACGACCTCATCGAACCGGCGGCCGAACGAAAGGTGAAGCCGGTGGGCGAATGGAATGAGAGCCGCATCGTGGTCAAAGGCGAGCGCGTCGAGCAGTGGCTGAACGGCATGAAGACCGTGGCGTTCGACTTCGGCAGCGAAGACCTGAGGGCGCGGATCGCGAAGAGCAAATACAAGGATGTGGCCCAGTTTGGGGTGAAGACGACTTCGCCCATTCTTTTGCAGGAGCACGGCGATGAAGTCGCCTTTCGTTCGATCAAACTCCGCGTTCTCGACGCGAAATAGCGGCGGATGGACGAGGACCGGCTGCGCGATTTCATGGCCGCTGATCTCGCGGATATCGCCACGACGCGCATGCCGTTTGGCAAATTTGGCCCCGCGCATTTCCCGCCGCGTGGCGTGCCGCTCTACGATCTGCCAGTGGAATATCTCGCGTGGTTCGCACGGAAGGGCTGCTTTCCACAAGGCCGACTCGGAGAACTGCTGCGGATGGTTCATCAGATGAAGGTCGATGGCTTGGATGAAATCTTCGATCAGCTCCGCCGGCGGGCCGGCGGCAAGACAGCGCTGCGGCTGCCGCGGGAGCGTCCGCGCATCGACCCGGATGGCGAACTATGACTGCGCGCTGTAGGGGAAGCTGACAGCTTCCCCTACAGCGCGCGGGTTTCCGGCGCTGGCGTCTGCGGTTTCAGCGCGATGAGCACGTTGGCAATCGTGATCAGCGAGCCGCCGATGACGAGGTGCGAGGTGGCCATTTCATTCGCGTAGCCGATGCCGAGGAAGGTCGCGAGCAGCGCCGGCAGGAAAAGCGCGAAGACCGTGGCGAAGAGCGGTTCAGCGCAATAGATGATGCCGGCGGTGGTCGCATCCACATGCGGCTGCCAGTAGTTCATCATCAGGAAGGCCAGGAGCGAGCAGACCAGCGTGCCCGCCACGAGCACCGTGGCCATCGGGACGGTACTGACGAGAACGAACAAATCACCGGCGTGCTGCGTGTGCAGAGCGACGACCGGGGAAAGGAGGACCGCGATGGTCAGAAACATGACCAGCGTGACCCGGACGCTATGGTTGCCGCGAAAAGTCGGGCGATCGAGCAAGAGGATCTGGCAGGTGAAAAACGCCGTGCTCATCAGCGTTTCCAGCTCGCCCCGCCCGAGCCGCATCGCCCGCCAGTCGAGTTGCGCGAGCACGGCCACGCCGGCGATGACCAGCGAAACGCAAAAAATCACAAATCGCGAAGGGAGCCGCCGCGTGCGGATGGCGACCACGATGGGCACGAGGACCGATGCAAATTGCGTGAGAAACGCCGAGGTGCTGGCTTCCGTAAAGGCGAGTCCATCCGCCTGGAAGAGCATGCCGAAGCCGCCGCAGAAGCCGAGCCCCAGACCTTGCCGCCACTCGCTGAGGCGCATGTGTGCAAGAATCCGCGGCTGGACCAGCCAAAGCAGCAGGGCTCCAAGACCGAAGCGCGACGCGATCATCAGCGAGGAAAAAAACCAAGGGTCGCGTCCCGGTAGCGCGTCACTCGCGGCGGCGAGCATCGCCTTGCCGCCGGGGAAGCTCAGCCCCCACGCGGCAGTGGTGAGCACGAGCATCAGGATGGCCCGGCCGTGCCGCGGAGTCTCCATGCGTCAGCCCAGCGCTTCGCGCATCCGCAGGAGCTGCGCGAGCTTGTCGGCCCAGGTTGCTTCGCGCTGCTGGTGATCGGCCAGCACGGTGGCCGGCACTTTGTCGGCAAAGGCGGGGTTCGCGAGCTTGGCGCGAACCTTGGCGAGTTCGTCTTCGACTTTGGCGATCTCCTTCGTCAGGCGCTCGCGTTCGGCGGCCACATCGATCAGCCCCTCGAGCGGGAGGAAGAGCGTGCCGAGCGGCGTGAGCGCGCTCGGGGTGCCGCGCGGCGCGGCATAGCTTTCCACGGTTTCAAACGGCTCCGCATTCAGCAGGATGCGCAGGACCTCGGCATCGTGCGGCAGCAGCGGAGTGGCGCTTTGCAGGATGAAGCGGATGCGCTTGTTGCTCGCGATGGCCGCATCCCGCCGCAACCCGCGGCCCGCATTGACCACCTCGTATTTCTCATTTGCCGCCTGCTCGGCGCTCGGGTCGAGGTCGTAATAGTGGTAGAAGTCGTTGTCGAACGGCGCGGGCCAGTGGGCGAACATGATCGTGCGTCCGCCTTGATCGGCCGGCAGGTCGTCGTGGAAACCAAGGCCGTGCCAGAGTTCTTCGGTGATGAAGGGGAGGAATGGGTGCATCAGTCGCAGCGTGTGCGCGAGGACGAAATCCATGACCGCGAGGGTGTTCGCTTTGCGCTGCGCGAAGTCGCCCACGGTCGCTGCTTCGCTTTCAGCAGTCGTTGATGCGTTGGTGTAAAGCGAAGCCTTGCTCGCCTCGACGTACCAGTCGCAATACTCGCTCCAGAAAAAGCGGTAGAGCGCGTTGGCCGCGTCGCTGAAGCGGTATTCGTCAAGCGCGGTGGAGATCTCGCGGATCGCCGCATTCAGGCGGAGTAGAATCCATTTGTCGTCGCTCGTCAGGAGCACTGGGTTGATCTCGCCCTCCGTGCCGTAGGGGAAGCTGTCAGCTTCCCCAGCCGGGCTGCCCGCCATCTGGCGGAACCGCGCGGCGTTCCAGAGCTTCGTGCAAAAATTCCGGCCGAGCTCCACGTTCTTTTCGTCGAAGAGGATGTCGGCTCCGAGCGGGGCACTGCGCATCACGCCGAAGCGAAGGGCGTCCGCACCATACTGCGCGACGAGGTCGAGCGGATCGGGCGAATTGCCGAGCGACTTCGACATTTTGCGCCCCTGTTTGTCGCGGATGATGCCGGTGAAATAGACGTTCCGAAACGGCATCTCACCCATCCACTCGAAGCCCGCCATGATCATCCGCGCGACCCAGAAGAAGATGATGTCCGGCCCGGTGACGAGGTCGGTGGTCGGGTAGAATTTGGCAAGCGTGTCGGTCTTCTCCGGCCAGCCCATCGTGGCGAACGGCCAGAGCCAGGAGGAGAACCAGGTGTCGAGGACGTCGGGGTCTTGGGTGAAGCCTTGCCGTTCCAAGGTCGCAGCATGTGTCTCATCAAGAGTCGCAACGTAAATGACGTATCCTTTTGGATCAGGCGGACGAGCCACGACTTCCTTGATAGGCGAGATTGGCTCCATGCCCTCGCTGCCTCCAACAATCCGAACAAACGCCACGGGTTGCGTGTTCGAACCATCCGCCGTGGCGGCATCAAGGAGATCCCCCCACTCTGCAAGATCAGCGTTCGTGTAGTCTTGAATGCGCTTCGTCCATACCGGCACGCGGTGCCCCCACCAAAGCTGGCGGCTGATGCACCAGTCCTGAATGCCACCGAGCCAGTGGTCATACACTTTGGCCCAGCGCTCAGGGTAAAAGCGCATCTGCGCGCCGGTCTGGGTGGAGCACCCGACCTCGGGTGCTGTCTTCGGCGACCCCGCCGAAGACACCGGTAAAGACGAGGCTGCGTTCGCCGCTTCCGCATTCTGACCAACGACGGCGCTCTCCACCGGTGGTTCCGGCGAGTCGCCGGAAACAGCACGCGAGTCGCGTGCTCCACCCGGAGTTCCCGGCGACGGCTGTACCACACACGCGTGTGCCTGCTCGACGCTCGGGTACTTCAAAAACCACTGCTCGCTGAGCCGCGGCTCGATGGGCACGTCGGCGCGCTCGCTGTAGCCGACGTTATTTTTGTAGGGCTCCTCCTTTTCCATCGCGCCTATTTCGGTCAGCAATTCGGCGGCGCGTTTGCGGGCGGCGAAGCGTTCGAGACCAGCGAGGTCCGCGCCGGCGAGATCATTTAGCACGCCGTTCGGCTGCATGATGTCGATCATCGGCAGCTTGTGGCGCTGGCCGATTTCGTAGTCAGCCTTGTCGTGCGCGGGCGTGACTTTCAGCACGCCAGTGCCGAAGTCGAAAGCGACGTGATCGTCGCCGATGATCGGGATGAGTCTTTCCGCCTCAGGGAGCTCGCGCGGGAGCGGGCGGCGGACATGCTGGCCGATCAGGTGGGCGTAACGCGGGTCTCTTGGATTCACCGCGACGGCAGTGTCGCCGGGAATGGTTTCGGGGCGCGTGGTCGCGATAGTGAGCCACTCGGAGGGATGCGCTCCTGCGCGTTCCTCGCTTTCGGATGGCGCATCGCCCTGCTCTTCCAGCATCTCGTCTGCGGTTGTGATGATCTTCGACGAGGCGGAGTAGGCGCGCTGGGTCGTGATGAGGCCGGTGAACTCCGCCGACAGGTCGACCGTCGAG
>JANMTP010000055.1:0-57865 GCA_031390545.1 Chthoniobacter sp.
GCTCGCCATCTGCCAGCCGTCCACGCGCTGCGGCCCGGCGGCGGGCGGGGTGCCGGCGGCGGCGATCTGCGGGCTTTCGCTGCCGAGATAGAGGAAGGCCGGCGAGCAAAGGACGTTTTTGATGCCTTCGCGAACGGCAGCCGTGAAGTCGAGGTTGCGCTCCGTCTTCGCCTTCAGCGTCCATGCAACGACTCGATCCACTTCGTCCGGCGTGGTATGCCGGCGATAGGCCCGCGGAAGGAACCGCGCGAAAATCTCCCGAATGTAGGTATCGTCGGTCCGCTTCTCGCCATCGAAGAAGACGCCCGCGCGGCCCTTTGGCGGCCACTCGATGAACGGACCTTCCCACTCGATCTTGCCGACCCAAAGACGCGGCCGTTTCGCAATGTCCATCTTGGGATTCCACAGGTAGTACGGCCCCTTGAAGTTCTTCCGGATATCCATCGCGCCTGCCAAGGCTTCCGCCGACCGTTTCTTGATTTCGGCGATCACTTCTGGCGGTTTCCCGTCCTTGTTCGCCTTCTCCAGCTCGCCAGCGACGAGGACGGGTTTCCAATTGGGTTTTTCGAAGTCGGGATTGACGATCGTGACGTTCTTGTTTCCGTCGATGCTGTTGTCCCACTTCAATTCCCAGCCTCGGTTCATTCCGGGAGGACCTTGCTGCAGATAGACTTTGAACTCGTAGGTTTTGGGAGCGTCGATCGGTGCGTCGATGACGATGCTTTGCACCACTTCCACCGGGCTCTTATGGCAGTACTCGAAAACGAGCTTCACCTGCTTGAGCGCCTCCGCCCCTGCACCTGGGAAAGCGCCTGCCTGCACTCGGATCTTATACCATCCGTCTCGTTTCACCCCTTTTCCGGCCCAGTCCCATCCGTGGAAGAGGCCAGAGAGATATTCCACACCGCCATTCTTCACCGAGAATTGCATCGGCCCGTGAGGCACGTAATTCTTTGCCTTGGGCTGCTCCGGATCCTCCAGGCCAATTCCATGCAGCGGTTCTTTGACATTGGCGGCGAATTCGGCCGTCGGATTGTCGTCGATGACCTCGCCCTTCTCGTTCTTCCACGAGACGCCGATGCCATGGATGTGTTTGCCCTTGGGTGAGTCCCACTCGAGCTTCACCATCTCCGGCTTCTCAAGGAAGACCGCTTCAGCAAGCACCAGATCGGCCACGGCCATATACTGCGAAAGCTGGCCTTCATCCATGAAAAGCCCGGCAGCGCCACGGTCAAAGCCGCCGACTTTGCCGTCCGCGGGCAGTTCCTTCTCGATGCGCCGGACGTAGTTTTCATCGAGCGCGAAGAGATCGCGCACGGTATTCGCATACTCGACGCGGTTCATCCGCCGCAGCGGCACCCGGCCGCCTGCGCCCTGCGCGATCTTGGTCGTGAGCTCGAGCTGTTGGGCGACCCACGAGGAAACTGCAAACGCCATCTTCGGATCCGGACGCGCCTTTTTCTTCGGCGGCATCTGCCCCGAATTGATCTGGTCCATGACTTCTTTCCAGAGCCCGGCATTGTTCCCCTCGGTAAAGTTCGTGCCGAGAGTATCCAGCCGGAAACCTGCGCGCGCGGTGTCCTCGTCATGACAATCGATGCAGTGTTCATCGAGGAATGGCTGGATTGCACTCTTGAAGGGATCAGGCGCAGCAGAAGCCACTGCCCCGGCAAGCGCTAAGGTGGCGCAGTGGACCGCCAGTTGACGAAGTTGATTCATGAAAAAGGAGCCTGGACGGGCATGGACACTAGTGAACGTGTTGGTGCTTTGTGCAAGGCTGTGGAGCTGATGTTGCAGAGATCCCGACGCTCAGGAGCGCGGCGGAGTTAGTGAGGAGAAGGCGATCGAAATGGAGTAAATAATTGGCGCGGGATGAGGGGTGATCACGGCTTCTTCGTGGATGCTTTCTTCATGGCCTCAACCCGCTCGTTCCACGTTGCGAGGTTCTTCTCCGTGGCGCGGCTCGTGGAGATAATCTCCACGCCGGGAAGTGCTGCCTTCAGCTTGGCGAGGTCTTCGTCTTTATAGATACTGTACTCGAGGCTCACTTTCTTGAGTCCCTTGAGCTGTTTGAGATGGACCAGCGCCCCTTCGTAAGGAAGCGGCATCTCATGCAGGCCCAATTCGCGCAGATTTTGCAAGGGCAAGAGCGTTTCAATGTCTGCGGCGGAGATTTTGGACGGCTGCAACCCGGAGTTCAGGCTGAATTTCTCGAGCAGTGGATTCTTTTTTACCAGAAGCGGTAGCGAGGCGCGGGTGTTCTCCGTGTGATAGATATTGATCGCGCGCAGGTGCGGAAGGTCTGCTAGATAGCCGACGGTGTCGTCGCCGATGCCCTGCATCCCGCCGAACTCGACGGACTTGAAGTTCGGGTTGCCTTTGAGCGCGAGGAGTCCTTTGCCTGTCAGCGCTTTGGGACCATGGTGAATGCCCAAATGCCGAAAATTCGGGAGCTGGGCGAGTACCTTGGTGCCTTCGTCCGTGATGGCGGAGCCATTGATGAATAGAGTCTCCAAGGTCGGCGCGGCTTTGACTAACTTTGCGAGCACGACGTCATCGATCCCCACGCCATCGCCCGAGATCGCGCGCACGTCACGAAGCGCCGCAATATTGGCAATGCTCGCGTCGTTGAAAACCGCCTCCGACTTGAAAGTGACACGGTAGCCGCTGGGATTGCTGCGATGGACTTTGAAGCCAGCCGCCTCGAGTGGAGCGGCGTGGGGCGGCAGCTCCTGTGCAGCCGGGAGACTGGTGCCAAGGAGGAGAGCGAAGAATGCGGTACTAAGTAAGTAGGGGTTCTTCATAGGTAGGGTTTAAGATTCGAAGTCAGTGCGCGCCTTGGGGCGGTGTTTACACCCGGCTAAAGTATGACCGTTTTAGTTAGACGATTTCTTTGACGATGCCCTTGGCCAGGCCACCTTGAAAGTCAGCTGGCGTCGGCATGCCAACCTTCTCCACGACGGTGCGCCAAACGTTCGCGATCGGCACATCCTTTTGCACAAGGTGGCCCTGATGCTTGATTCCAAGCGCGGAACCGCCGCAAAGGATCAACGGCAACATGTTTGAGTCGTGCGCACCGGTTCCGCCGTTGGTCGTCGCCCAAGCGGCCATGGTGTTGTCGAGCAACGTGCCTGAACCTTCAGGAACGCTCTTGAGTTTACCTAGAAAGTAAGCCCACTCGGCCATGTAGAGGGCGTCCACTTCGCGCCAGAAGACGAGTTTGTCTTCCTGCTCGTTGTGGTGGGTCAGGGTGTGCAGATCCCACTTGCTCTTCGTCATGTAGTTGTAGGTCTTCGCTTCGTCCCCTTCCGTGCGCGGAATATGCGTGACCACCCGCGTGCTATCGGTCTGGAAGGCCAGCGCGATCATATCGAACATCAACTTCGTGTATTCGCTGTAGCCGCGACCATCGCCGGCGATGCGGTCCCGAGGTGCACCCTGCCCGAAGTCGGGCTTGGCGACCTTCGGTTTGGGCCGATCGATCCATTCGGCTTCGACTTTGATCCGGTCTTCGAGATCGCGGATCGAGGTAAAGTATTGATCGAGCCGCTCCTTGTCCGCCTTGCCCACGCGGCGTTGCAGCGAGGCCGCTTGCCTGCGGATCGAGTCGAGCAGGCTGCCCCGTTGAGCAAGCGCCTTTTTGGCCTCGGCCAAAGTCTCTGGCGTCTCATCACCGAACATCTTCTCGAACAACACTTCCGGGCGGTTCTCCGGCGTAATCGGCGTTTTGTTTCTGCTCCAGGAGAGCGTGTTCGGACTCGGCGTACCGAATCCCGTTTCGCGTTTCATGCCGAGCACCAACGACGGGAAGCGCGTCGCTTTGCCATGAAACGCGGCAATCTGCTGATCGAGCGAAGTCAACGTCTTCGCATTCGTATGCGTATTGAGACCCGTGAGCATGACGGAGCAGGAGCCGTGGCCGCCGCTGTAGGCGGTGAGACCCGTCATCACGGTGCAGTCGTCTTTGTACGGCGCGAGGGGCTTGAGCGCCTGCGTCAGCGTGTAGTTGCGGCCGGTATCCGGCGGCGTAAAGCCACGGATCTCCACACCCAAGCCCCAGTAGGTGAACATGGAGCGCCGTGGGATTTCACTCGCAGCCATGGAGCCGGCAGTGGTGAGGTTTTTCGCATTGGCGCTCATCACCTCCAGCCAGGGGAGGGCGACACAGGCCCCGAGGCCCCGGAGAAAGGTGCGACGGCCGAGGAGCCAGTTATTGGTTTGGATGTTCATAGTGTTATTTGGGGCTTACTTGGTTTGGAAAAAGGGACTGGCGACGGTGGCTTGAATGATTTCTTGCAGCGCGAAGTTGTTCTTCCCGGCGTGGGCGATGATTTGATCCACCGCGACATGGTCGGCGTAGCCAACGGGACGACCCAAGGCGTAGCAGAGCAGCTTCTCGGTAAAGCCGCGGGCAAACGCGTCCTTCTCCGCCAGCAGCGCGGTTTTGAATTCCTGCACGGTCTTGAACTCGCGCCCACTCGGCAGGGTGCCACTTACATTGAGCGCGGGATCCGAGTCTTTGCCGCGCATGCCTTCGCCGTTCTGGCGTTCCCGCCAAAGGCCCGTCGCATCATAGTTCTCCAGCGCGAGACCGAAGGGATCAACTCTGGTGTGGCAGCTCGCGCAGTTGTCCGACATCGCGTGTTGCTCGAGCCGCGCCCGTACACTCAGGCCCTTGTCCTTGATCGCCGGTAACTCGCCCGCGTTCGGCGGCGGTGGCGGCACGGGCTTATTCCAGAGCGTATCGAGGACCCAGGTCGCCCGCCGCACCGGCAGCGTGCGGGTGCCGTCGGCGAGGTAAGTCATGATCCCGGCCATCCCGAGCACGCCGCCACGCTTCCGGTCAGCAGGAGCAGCGACCCGGCGGAAGTTTTCGCCCACCACGCCGGGTAAGTCGTAATGTTTCGCGAGGCGTTCGTTGACGACGAGGAAGTCGCTATCGACAAACGAGGTCAGCGGCAGATTGCTGCGCAGCACTTCCATAAAGAACTCCAGCGGTTCGCTCTTCGAGCTATCGCGGAGCGCATCGTCGTAGTGTTTATAGAAGTCTCGATTGGGCGCCGTGCCGTTGTCGAAATTGCGCACCCCGAGCCATTGACCCGCAAAGCTGCGCACAAACTCATTCGCCTTGGGGTCAGCGATCATCCGCTGCACCTGCGCGCGCAGCACCGCGGGATCCCGGAGCGCATCTTTCACGGCGAGGGCATAAAGCGTGTGATCCGGCGCGCTGCTCCAAAGGAGATACGAAAGGCGGCTCGCCATCTGCCAGCCGTCCACCCGCTGCGGCCCCGTCGCCGGCTTGGCGTCTGCGGCCGCAATCTGCGGACTCTCGCTGCCGAGATAGAGGAAAGCCGGCGAGCACAGCACATTCTTGATCCCCTCACGCACTGCCGCCGTGAAATCAATGTTCCGTTCGGCTTTGTTCTTCAGCGTCCAACTGACCACCTCCTCGACTTCGTCCGGCGTCGTGTGGCGGCGATAAACCCGCGGCAAAAAGCGAGCGAAGATCTCCCGGACATACGCATCGTCGGTGCGCTTTTCCCCATCAAAAAATATCGCCGACCGACCTTTCTGCGGCCACTCCACGATCGGACCTTCCCACTCGGTCTTCCCGATCCACAGGCGCGGTCGCTTGGCGATATCCAGCTTCGGATCCCAGATAAAATAGGGACCTTTGAAGTTCTTGTACATATCTGCGGCGGCGGCAAGAGCCGCTACAGAGCGCTTTCGGAGATCGGCGATGACTTCCGGCGGCTTGCCCTCTTGGAGCGCGTTCTGCAGTTGACCTGCGAGTTGCACCGGCGTGGCGTGAGCTCTTTCGAACTCGGGGTTAACGATCGCGACCCTCTGTCCTCCGTTGCTCCACCACAAGTCCCAGCTCTGCTCAAAGCCCGGAGGGCCCTTTTGAAGATACACCTTGAATTCGTAGGTCTTGGGAGCGTTCAGCGGCGCATCGATGACCATGCTCCGCTTCACCTCCAGCGCGCTGCCACGGCAGTATTCGAACTCGAGCTTGACCTGCTTCAACGCCTCGGCATCAGCGCCCGCAAAGGCCGCTGCCTGAACTCGGATCGTATACCAACCATCCCGTTTCACCGCTTTCCTTGCCCACTCGTGATTGTGAAATACGGAGCGTCCCCCACCACCGGAGAGGTACTCGATGCCACCATTCTTCACCGAGAAGAAAAGCGGCCCACTTGGCACGTAGTTCATCCCCTTGGGGTTGGCCGGATCCTCATGGTTAATCCCAACCAGCGGTTCCTTTGCCGCCGAGGCAACCTCCGGCGGCGGATTCTCGATGTACTCGCCCTTTTCGTTTTTCACCGTCACCCCGTGGCGGTGAACCCACCGTTCTTTCGTCGCATCCCAGCTCAGCTTCACCATCTCTGGCTTTTCCATGAAGACAACCTCGCCCAACACAAGGTCCGCGACGGTCATATACTGACCTAGCTGACCCTCATCCATGAAAAGCCCGGCTGCGCCGCGGTCAAAGCCTCCGACCTTCCCATCCGCTGGCAGTTCCTTCTCGATGCGGCGCGCGTAATTCTCCTCCAACGCAAATAGATCGCGAACCGTATTCGCATACTCCACGCGGTTCATCCGGCGCAGCGGCACCCGTCCTCCTGCCCCTTGGGCAAGCTTGGTCGTTTCCTCGAGCTGCTGTGCCACCCATGAGGCCACCGCAAACGCTCGCTTCGGATCTGGCCGCGCCTTCTTTTTGGGCGGCATCTGGCCAGAGTTGATCTGGTCCATCACCTCTTTCCAAAGGCCGGCGTTATTCCCCTCCTTGAAGTCGGTGCTCAGCGTGTCGAGACGAAAACCCGCGCGCGCCGTGTCCTCGTCATGGCAGTCCATGCAGTGTTCATCGAGGAACGGCTGGATCGCGGACTTGAACGGATCGGGCGCAGCGAACGCAGTCGTGCATGCAAGAAACAGGACGGCGGAGCGAGCCAGGAGGAGGAGGTCGAATCGGTTCATGAAAAGGAAGCGGCTTTAGTTTCCGGAGGGGGCGGGAAGGATGGAGATTTCAGCAACCTCAAGGCCCACGGACTCGTGAACGGTGGTGACGATGACAACGTTGGCGATATTCCCGGCGGCAACTTGGGCGCGCTCCGGATGGATCGGCACAAAATCACGGATCGGCACTTGCAAGGTGTGCCAATCAGATCCGGGGACGATTTGCGGATGTCTTTTCGACAGTTCGAAATTCCCGGCGAATCCTCCGTCAGGCCGGCGCGTGGCAATCATCAGCTGGATCGCAGATCCCTTGCGCATGCGCAGCCGGACCGAGAGGGCCGAATCCGGAGTCAGCGAAGCAAAGGCATCGGCTGGGGAGTTTGAGGCGGAGTGGACGATCACGCCGTGATGGACATAAACACTGCCGTCGCCCTTCTGCTGGACCACAATCGGCACCGCCGCAAGATGAGCGGGTGCAGCAGCTCCGGATGGAACCCAGGAGCCCGTCACGCGGTCCGGTGGCGAGGTGAGCGGGAGCGACCACTGCGACGGCGGCGTTTTCAACCCTTCCGGCGCCAGCGCGTCTGAGGCCACCAGTGATGCCGCGACCTGCTGTTCCGCCGCCACTTCCACCTCTCGACCGTCCACCAACCGACGGAGGCGCACCCGACCCTCGGCCACGCTGAGGCTCGTGCGCTGGGGGGCGACATCGAGCGAAAAGACGGTCCCGAGCACCTCCACATTGGCCGTCGGCGTCCGCACCTGCAGTGGCCGCCCCGGCGATTGCTTGGCCACAAAAGCGGTGACCTTCCCGCGCTTGAGCGTCACCTGCTTGCTGCCGACTTCCGTGAAAACTGCCTCTGCGCTTCCGTTCAGCGTGAAGTGACTGCCGTCGGAAAGTTGCACTTCCGCGGTCGCTGTCTCGTTCTCCGTCTCGATGGTCCCCGCCGGCAACCGGGTGCCGGCCACCAGGGGCACGCGCTTTTCGCCCTCGATCCACACTGCCGCCCCGCGCACCGCGATCACTTCGATCATGGTTCCTCGCGAGCGTACCTGCATCAAGGAGACGATCCCCAGCATCACGGTCAACACAGCCGCGAGCGCAAGCATCGGTCGCCAGAACCGGCGTGGCGATGCGATTGGGAATTCCACGATCTGTCGCCTTGGGCTACGAGCTTCCCGGCACCGTCCCGCTTCGCCGATGGCAAAAACCTGCTCCGCCAGCTCGCGCATCCGCCCCCGCGCTGAGCCACTGCGCTTAAGTTCAGCCTCCAGTCGGGCCAGTCGGTTCGCGTCGAGCGTCCCATCGGCGTAGCGCACCAGCAGGTCATCGAGTTCCGCCTCGTTCATACCGCGCTCTGGAGCGAAACTCCCTCCAGTTTGCGTTCGACACATTCCCGCAAAGCCCGGTGGAGCCGCGACAGGCGCTGATAAGTCGCGTCCAGACCCATCTTGAAAGTCACCGCCACCTCGGCGCACGACCGCCCCTCAAAGTAGCGCGCATCGACCAGCGCCCGAGCTTCCGCCGGCAGCGCTTCCACGCATTCCTGCAGCGCCTCCACCCGTTCCGCGACCGCGCCACCCTGCGCCAGAAGTTCTCCTTCCAGCATTTCCACGATGTCCCCGCTCAGCGTCGTCACTTCCCGCCCGCGCTTGCGCATCAGGTTGAGCGCGAGGTTCCGTGCGGTCACTCGGCACCATGAAAGCAGGTGCGATTCGTTCGTGAAGGCCGCCTCCGCACTCAGCGCCTTTACCATCACCTCCTGGAATACGTCCTCCGCCAGATGCACATCACGCACCACCATCCACACCCCCGCACTGATCCTCGCCCGTTCAGCGAGGAGCGTGCGAATAAGTTCATCCTGAGAAAGAGAAGGCATGCGTGTGCATCAATAACACCCAGCACCATGCAATCCTGACATGATGTCAGTAGCGACCGGAAACCCCGCTGCGATAGCTGACATCCATGAGCGGGTCGGGGTGCCGCTTGAATGCATCGGGGCTCCGATTTCCCTTACCGCACCATACTTGGGTTTGAACGCCGTTAGTCCGAAAAGGGATATTTCACGTCGTAGTTTCCACTGACCGTGAACGTTTTCGAGTAGCGCCCGTCCTCCAGCTTGTAGCGCAAGTAGAGTTTGTCCGGATCGTACTGCTGGCCCACCGGAAGTGCGGGGAGTTTGCATTGATAGAGATGTGTCTTTCGTGCGGCGATGGCTGCCTTCCCCACCCACTTTCCGACACCTCGAGATGCATACGGGCTGTCGTACCAGACCTCGACCGCCTGTGTTTCGCCGGGATCGAGCGCGGGATTCAACATCGCCAGCACGAGATACTGCCCGTTGATGAGTCCGCGGATAATCGGATGATCGCAATCGTGCGTGTTGTAGTGCCGCACCGGACGAATGAAGGAGTATGCGCCGTCGAACAGTCGGTTGAATTGCGACACACGGTGCAGCCCTTTTACCGCGAATTCCAAGTCGCCAAACATTTCGATGCGCTCCTTGTTGGTCTGCCCGGCAGGCGTCGTCTTCCGGACCTCATCCCACACAAAGAGCGCCTCCGCGCCCATCATGAAGGTAAGGATCGTCGTCGCCTCTGCGAGGTAAGGATTCACCGGACGCGAACCAAGTTTCGCGATTTCGCCGAACGTTTCCTGCGTGCCGGGCCGGATGTAGGGCGGCATCTGCTTGTCGGTAATCTGGGTACCGGGCGTTTTGTAATACTTACCCCCATTGAACCAGAATTGGTTGTTCTCTTGCTTGGCGATGAAGCTCCGCAGAAAAATCGGGCCCCACTTGTAATCCTCGAGTCCGATCTGGGTCGGCTGGGTATAGATGTTTTCGGTAACGATCTCCTTGCGAATCTTCCTTCGGCCCTGCTCGTCGAGCGCGTAGCCATTCTTGTCGCGCTCGTACATGCTGGCCATCTCGGGAAAGTTGACGTGGAAGTAAAAGTCGGTGTGAAAGTAGTCGATCTCCCGCGCGTAACTCGTCGCGGTGAAATCGATGGAGCGGCCTTTCTTGAACCATTCGTGCAAGCCATCGAGTTCCTCGTAGCGGTACTTTCCCGTTTTCGGATTGATCTCCGCGCCCTGCGGTCCGCCGAGCAACGTGAACAGCTCCCTCCCTGGCGCGTGAGAGCCATAGTGCCAGATTTTCAAAACGCGTCCTCGCTGGGCGGCTGACTCCCGGGCACCTTTGTAAGTGCTGCCGACAAACTCCGCCATCGCCACATTGTACTCTCGTTCCAGCGCCTTCGTCGCCGCGAAGTCGCCGGCCAGAACCTTGTCTTTGTATTTCAGTAAACGTTCAGGCAGTTGCTCGGGGTGCTCCTTCATCATGCGCACCGCGTGGCCGGCAAACATCTCTTCCTCATCCCAACCATAAATGCCTGGATCATAGGGTCCCCACCCCGCCACGCCCCAGCCCTCGTAACACATTTTGCCCAGCAACGTAGCGTTTTCCGGTGAAGCGAACGCTCCACGCCAGTCTTTGTAGCCCTTGAGGTCAGCGTATTTAACAGCGTCCTTTTTGAGCAGCGAATCGATCATATTGGTGACCTGCCCCGGATAGTGAAACCACGAGCGCTCACTGATCCGAAGGTTGTCCAAGTCCTTGTCGATGTTCGCCAACGTGGTAAACCCGCGGTTAAGCGGCCCGCCGAATTTATCTTCGTCGCCGAAGCGGCGCGACGCCCAGACGAGCGGAAATCGCGCGTTCAATCGGAACGGAGGAAATCGTTCCCAATTGATCACCGACAAACCCTTCTGCGGCGCAAACGCGTAATCGTTGTCTTTCAGGATCGAAGTTTCGTTGAGCGACCCCAAATTCATTGGCTTGGAGGTGGTGATCGCGTTTCCTTTCCAATCCATTTTACCCACGAAATAGGACGTGTTTACGGGAACCGGGTTGCTGCGCACCAGTTCGATATTGATACAGCCCTCGGCCACGACGACCCCACCTTTTTCGGCCTTCACCTCCAATGCGTAACGGCCGATCTGCGGATAAAGCCCGAGATTGCTTGCGCGGTAGAGATTGGCGAAGCCGGACTTGTCAGGTGGGATCTCTTTCCTGCCCCAACTGGATTCCGGGGCAGCATCCGTGGATTGCCAGCGGCAGGTAACGGCGTCGAATTCCGCATTCACCCTGAACTGAAACTGCAGTTTCGCAGGAAGCGTCTCCACCGCGAGCTTCGCTCCGTCTCTCAGGTCAGCCAGCTTCTTCACGCCTTCGCGATCACCCCACTCCCAAAGCTTATACTGAATCGCTGCTCCCGCTTGTTTCGGCTTGGGTAGCGGGGCCGAGCGCCCAACGGACGCCGCGTAACTCGGTGCGCGCACGAGCGGTTTCGGCGCTGCCTTAACGAAGGTGAAATTGATCACTCTTTCACCAACCACATTTCCGCTCTGGAGCCCTCGTACCTCCAACGCATATGGGCCCGGTTGCGGAAAATATCCACTCGGTTGCGCGCGATACAATCGCTCACCAGCGGGTTCTCCAGCCTTGTCTTTCAAGTCATCCTCCGCCCAACCCAGCTTGTGCTCGCCATCTGCCGAGCGCCCTTTGAAAACGACTCCGCGATGATCGCCGCCAATGCGGAAACGGAACTGCACCAACTCCGGCAAGCCTTCGAGCGGAATCTGATCACCGTCCTGGAGTTCCCGCAGCTTCGCGCGCTGCGCCTCCTCGTCGCCCCACGACCAAAGTTCGAAGTGAATCGGCAATCCGGTCCGTATTGATTTTGGCAGATTCGCCGTCGCAGGAGATTGCCCCACGAGTGTTGCCGCGGGGACGTAGAAGGCGAAAACGAGCGCGAATGAATACAGGCGCAGGATGACGTAACGATAAAGGGCAGGCCTGGGGAGCATTGCGCTCAAACGACAGTCGAACGTCAAACCTTGGGCAAGGAATAAACGCCCAGGCGGCGGAGAATCGACACGGGCGAAGCATATTCGCGATCAACCATTCACCCCGCCTCCTGCGCCCTCCTAAGGCAGAAACATAAACGCCGCGCCCATGACCACAGTGGGCACGAGCGCAGCGACGAAAAGTCGGAGCGGAAAAATTCCTTCCTCGCCAAAATACTGGTTGAGCAACGACTGGCCGGCAGGATTCGGAGCGTTGGCGATGACGGTGAGACCACCGCCAGTCACCGCGCCGACCATTACGGCATATTTCAGCGGGTCAGAAAGGCCGGGAACCAGAAACGCAAGGTAGGCGATAGCTGCGTTGTCATTGACCGCAGTGAGTAGCGTGGACCCGATCGTCAGCGGCCAGCGGGTGAGGCTGCCGAGGACCGGCCCAATCCACCATGCCTGGCACCCGCCATGGATGATGAGCGCGGCGAGAAAAAACCCGACCAGCAGCGGGCCGCGGAGATTGACCGGATTCTGGTGGCGCTCGGTGCCTTCGGTGAAGGCAACGAAAAATAGAAAGCCGAGGATCACGAGCGGCGGGTAGTGCGACATGACCACCGTCCACGCAATGAAGCCAAGGTGCACGGCGGTGACGCGCCAGGGAATCGCACCACCGTCCTGTTCGTCGGTGGCGGAATCCGGTGCGAGTGCGGTCAATTCGCGGCGGAAGGCGAAGAAGTAGGCGGCATTCACCACCCCGATGCCGACCGCGGCTTTCCAGCCAAAATTCGTCAGCATGTGCCCGAGATCCCAGCCCCAGCGCTGCGCGACCATCACGACGGGCGGCGCGGCGAAATGGGTGAGTGTGCCGCCGACCGAGATGTTCACAAAAAGCAATCCCAGCGTGGCGTAGCGCAGACGCAGGCTGGGCTGGAGCCGGTAAAAGCGCCGGCCCAACAGCAGCGCGCAGATGGTCCTCGCCGCCGGTTCAGTGATAAACGAGCCGAGCAACGGCCCAACCGTCAGGATGGCCAGCCACCACGCCGCCCGGCCACCGCCACCGAGTGCCGCCGTTTTGCCGAGACACTTCTCCGCAAAACGCCAGCACCGGCCGCGAGGCGGCGATAGCCATGATCACGACGACAAAGACCGGTTCTGCGTAGCTCGCCCCAGCGACATAATGGACCATCGTTCCTCATCCTTTAAAGACGATGATGGCGAGGGCGAGCGGAACGCCCCAGATGCCAAAGACCGCCTCGACCTCGCCGAGGAAGTGAAACATCTGCGCACGAAATTGAAGCCGGTCACGCTCACGGTGGAGTCGAGCCCCGTCCGCCTCGGGCATTTCGAGAGCGCGGAGTCTGGCGTGATAGGTACCGCGACGCGCAGAAATTTCCCCGCCAGAAACGCGTGCAGGATCGCGCCTAGAAAAATAAGCGTGGCGATACCGTTGAACGGCTCGCTTGTGAAGCGGTTTTGGCCCCAAGCCTTGGCAGCGCGGCGTCGCCGTAACTCTCTAAAGTCGGCGGAAAGATCACGCCATTTGTGCTGGCAGCCGCTTGGGCACCGACGAGGAAGGCGCAGAAAAATAGCCAAACTCCGGCCACCTGACAACGATAGTTGGCTCGATTCAACGTGCGCACACGAGCGACTTAGCGGAAGCCCCGCGATTTGTCCGAAGCGAAAACTCGGCCCGAAGGTTAATCACGAAAGTATCAATTCGGTCCGATTTGCGATTCATCAAAGTAGCGTAGTCGTTGGCCTCACATCCAGTGGGCGGAGCAGCTAATTCGTATCGCCACGAACTTTACTTCATGGTGTCGCCCTAAGTTTCACGTCAAATTTAGAAAGCACTGAGCCGGAGACACTCGTCTCCGGCTCAGGCTAAGCGTTATAAATTTCCGATATCAGGCCTGCTGGCGGCGTCGGCGGGCAAGGACCCCAAGCGCGCCTACGAGCAGTAAACCTACAGTACCCGGCTCAGGGACAACAGCAGAAGACGCTTTCCCGTCGCCACCACTGAAGGCTGGCGCGCCGATGCTCAGGCTGTCCATGGTCAACGATCCCCCCGAAATAGTCAGGTTAGCCCCCGCAAGCACATTCAGATCGTTAATTGTAGCCGCGTTTCCACTAAGTGACGCCTCCAAGGTCAGAGCGGCCGTAACTCCTGCGGAGACCGTGACATCATTGTCAAAATCAGATGTAGTGGCCGACGCAAAGCTAAACTCGCTGATCTGCTGTAGATTGCTTTCACCGCCAGTGCCCCCGGTAAAACCGATAAATCCAGACTGCCCACCAAGCAGGGCCTCGAAGTCGACTCCGCTGTAGGTACGCGTGTGTGTGTCACCCGGGTTGGTAGTATCGGTCAACACCTGTGTGAGCTCGTTTAGCGTCCCGTCATAGGTTAGCGTCACTTGGATTGGATTTCCGCCCGCCAAGGCCACCGGACTTACACTCTCGTAAGCGCTGTTACCAGGTCTGGCACCATTTTGCACGAAGCGGGTACCAACGCCGCCACCCGCGCCACTCCAAATGTTAAATGCTACCGCCCCACTGGAACCGATGCCCTCATAGCCTAAGCCACCGCCGTCCGTACCCAGCGCAGTATCAGCTTGGTTTTGAAGCGTGAAGGTGAATCCATCTGCTCCCCCTGCAGTGGGGTCGTAAATGAAATTGGCAGTAAACCCAGCAGTATTCGAGAACACGCCGGGCGCAAATGCGCTCCGCCTTTGTTGATTCACCTGCGTTGTCAATGTTAGGACGTCGTTATCTACCACCGCACCATTATTCAACGTGAAGTCATTGAACCCGTTGATGTTCCCGCCTGCAAGGGAAAGAACCCCGCCATTTAGTGTCACTGTCCCGGTACCAAAGGCCCCTGCATTAAATGCCCGGAGGGTTCCTGTATTGACTATTGTTCCGCCGGTATAGGTGTTGGCACCCGTAAGAGCCGTGAGTCCACTGCCAGATTGAACCACGGTCCCAGTGCCAGAGATCGCATTGCTCACACTCAGGGTATTTGATCGGTTAAAGACCAACGAAGCATCGTTGGTGACCGCGCCCGGGGCCAATGATCCGGTAGTGCCGCCACCACCGAGTTGCAGGATGCCCCCCTCGATGAGGGTACCCCCAGTATAAGTGTTGTTGGAATTGGCCAGCACCATCTTCCCATCCCCGATTTTACGGAGAACACCATTTCCGCTGAGAATATTTTTCATATTTCCCGTCACATTCAGATCACTACTCGCTCCTCCACCACCGGCGGTAACATTGAAGGTAGCGGTACCCTCCAGTCCGATATCCTGAGCGCTAAATGTCGAGGGTGTTACCCCGCTCGAAGTGAAATTGTATAGGGCCCCATTAGCGTCGCGCATAGTATAAGTTCCACCATTTTCGCCAGTCCCCTGAGAGGTCAGCGTGCCGCCAACCGAGTTGATGTCACGATCATTCGAATTACGGGCAAAAGCGACCACCGACAGCGTACCACCAACGTTGATATTGATTCCGTTTGTTGCCGTATGGTTTATATAGCCGAGTGCATCTACTGCTCCAAGCAGCAGAGTGCCGCCATTGTTGATCGTAATCGAGCCACTACCCGTAAGCGTACCCGGCGCGCTGCCTACATTGACCTGTAAGGTACCCCCATTGATGACAGTGTCTCCATTGTAAGTCTGCGCAGAGGTCAGCGTGAGATTGCCGGCTCCGGACTTCACCAAACCGCCGCTTCCACTGATCACACTTCCGTATGTTTGAGCATTTGGATTGGCGAAAACGAGCGTTGCGTCGTTGGTGATGTTATTGCTAACGGCCCCGTTGTTCGTGACTCCGTCACCAAATTGGAGAGTGCCACCACCGGTGTTCGAAACCGTGCCGGTAAAGGTGTTGGCACCAGCCAAAATGACTGTGCCATCCCCTGTCTTGGTGATTCCACCCGCTCCGGCGATCACACCGGTGATGGAATAAGTCTTGAGGGTCGTGTTGTTAAAAGTCGTCGAGAAAGGCGCCACCGAGCCAGAAATGGTCATATTGCCCGTGTTTGATCCCGTGTCATCGAAGATCACAGTGTTGCCATTCGCATACGTCAGTGGTGCAGGTGTCCAGTTTGGTGTGGAAGTATCCCAGACGCCATTCGTCGCCCCTGTCCACGTCACCGTCGGACTATTCACGTCAATGCGGAGGATTGTACCGGTGTTGATGACGTTATAAGTCAGACCTGCAGCCAGCCCAGTCCCATTGAAGGTGTAGGTGACGCCAGTCGTAACCACGCTTGGCGCCGAAACGAGATCATACTGCCCGGGCACGACGAATCCCCCTACGGCGTTCAAGTTAATGGTGATATTACCACCAAGAGTGAACGTGCTGCCGATGATGGCATAATCGCTATCAACGCCCGGATTACCTGGTGCCCCAAGGTCATAGTTCAATGTCGAACCCGTGCCCAGACTCAGAGTGCCGCCAATATTAAGTTGCCCTACTCCATTAAAGCCTGGAGCCAATCCGCCTGCTCCAGCAGCAGTCACATTGCCACTCACCGTTCCGGTGCCCCCGATGATTGCCCCATTTTGCAAGGTCACATTTCCCGCCCCGGTGGCAGAGCCTGTAGCATTGGTCACAATCAGCTTGCCCCCGGTAACCACCGTTCCGCCGGAGTAGCTCTGTGCCTGATCCAAAAGGAGCGTGCCGCCGCCGGTCTTAGTAACCGTATTTCCTAAGTTTCCCGTGATTGAACCAGGGTTGAATGTCATCCCCGTCGCCGTGTTAAAGGTCGCATTCCCTGCAGTAAAGTTTGTCCCCGTCGCGGTTATAGAACCATTCGTGAGAGTGGCGAGACCCGCTTGGCCGGTGATATTAAGGGTATTGGCCCCGATGTCGATTTGACCGACATTGACCGATCCAGCTCCGCCGATTGAATAACCGACGTTAAGCGTTGCGTTACCTGTAACGACAATGTTGTTCGCGAAGTTGTCCACTACACTTGAGACAAACACATTGCCATTCCCAGAATCCGTAGGCAGCGCTTGATAATTCGACCCCACCCCGGGCGTAGTCACCGAGAAACCAATTGGCGCACCGTCGGTATTATCGTAGTCCACGCCAACCCCGAGGTTGGTTCCCGACATCCAGCTTGAATTTGTGGGTCCCACACCCCCACCACCCTGACCAAGGCGCAACTCAAAGCTGTTCAAGCCCGGATTTAGGACCGCTGCTGCACGCACCGCATTATTCCATGTCCCGTCTTGAAGGATGGTTTGCCCGTTGACTTTGATCTGAACAAAATCGTCAAAACTTTCCGCAAACGCCCATGTCTGATTCGAGCCCGTCGTATTGTTGATATAGCCGGTGTAAACTGCCGTGGTATCAAAAGGAATTGCAGTCGGCAAAGACCCATTATTGACATTCGAGTTAGCCAGAGGAGCCGGAGAACTGACTACGTAAGTATTGGGATTTGCCGTCCCCGTGTTCCCATTCCCCGTGACTCCACCCAAAAACAAACCAGCTTGCCCACCAAAGTCGAGCGTCGCTCCATTTCCGATCGTGACCGCCCCGGCACCGAGGGAGCCGTTATTAGTTACAGTCAGCGTGCCGTCGCTGATCGTCGTCCCGCCCGTGAAAGTGTTCGCATTGTTCACCACCAGCGTTCCTGGGGTCGTTTTCACCAAAGAAATTACCCCATTATCCTGAGTGATCCCGCCTGCACCGAAGCCGCCTAAAGACCCAGAAGCAACCGTTATCACACTGGCTGACCCACTGCTATTCGTCACCCCACCACCCACCCCACTGACAGCTCCAAGAGTCTGGTTGCGACCATTCAGATCGATTGTTGCCCCAGACTGGAAAGTCACATTCCCCGAACTCGGTAAGGCATTATTGACCCCGAGACGGATCGTGCCCCCGTTAAGGTTCGTCCCCCCAGCGTAAGTGTTGGCTGAATTGAGAATCAGAGTACTACTGCCACTCTTAGTCAGCGATCCGGTCCCACCGATAGCACCACCGCCGAACGTATAGTTGTTGGCGCTATTTACGGTCACGCTTCCAGGGGCGACCCCGCCGACCTGTACGTCAACGGTGTAATTGGCCACAGGCGCGCCATTCCCGTCAGTATCTTGAAAAAACGCAAAATCACCATCCGCGTAGACATTCGACGATCCAGTCCAGTTGAGCGCACCTGTCGTATTCCACGCCGTGCTCGCCGAGCCGCTCCAGTACGGATCCAACAAGCTAAGCAACTGCAATTGAATCCCAGCGATGCCTATCTCACCCGATCCTCCAGAAACATGTTGAAGGCCAATATTCAAGGTCCCGGACGAAACCGCCACCGAGCTAGCGTCAACGTAATCGGCATCAGGATAACTCCCGTCAACCATGTTTGTATTCTGAACATAAGTTCCATTGAACCCGTTATTGGCCGAACCGTAGAAGGTCGTTCCCCCAATATTCAGAGCATAACGACCCGGATTGCCGTCATTTTGAGCGGTATAGACCAAGACCCGATAATTTGCGCGAGCCAAGCCCGAGAAATTAAAGACCGGGCTATTGTTTCCACCCCCCGATTTGATGATTCCATCCATCATATTCCCATCCGGAGTCGGAACCGCATTTCTCACATCGGTATGCCAGCTATCGGCTGCCTGCACCGAGATGGACGCGCTCGAACTACCCACGGTGCCTGTAAAACCGTCATCTATCTGAAGATTCGAGGTTGTGACCAGCTGGTTATTCGTTCCTCCAGTCCACGTGCCGTAAGAAAGATTTGTCCAATCCTGCTGCGGAACGACTCCCGCCAAATCGTCAATTCCAAGGACGCCCACCTGACCGCCGCCGTTCCCAGCCTCGTTGTCGTCGCGACCTGTGAAATTTATTCCAATGATCGAACCATTCACCAATTGCGCAAGACTGAGGCCGTGAAAGGCGGAGTAGGCGACGATGGTGGCGAGGGAGAGTTGGGCGCGGCGGGAGAACATAGAGGTTTTCATGGGAGTTGTTCGAGTGTTTTTACGGGGGAATTTTGCGACTTTAGCCGTAAACGTTCTGATCTGCTGGCCGATCAATACGCACATGGCGATATGCAATGTCCACATATTCTACATGTAAAATTTTTTGTCAAAGAAAATTTATCTATTTAGGCACGCGGTCATTATCGCCGCGTCTTATCCCGACTTTGGATTCTACTCAGAAAACCTACTGTGGTCCAGGTTTGGCGCATAAGGGGCTATCGGCGAGCCGTTGATAAAATTGTCCGCGCGGTGCAACCTCATCGAGACAAGCCGAAACCATTTGCCAACCCTGCCTCACCCATCATACTCCGCGGTTCTATGAACGACATCCGCCTTATCCTCCACACCTCGCGCGGCGACATCGAAGGCACGCTTTTCGCCTCCAAAGTGCCAATCACGGCCGCCAATTTTTTTAACCTCGCCACGCGCGGCTTTTACGACGGCGTGAAATTTCACCGTGTGATTAAAGATTTTATGATCCAGGGCGGCGACCCTACCGGCACCGGGTCGGGCGGCCCAGGCTATCGCTTTGCCGATGAGATTCACCCCGCGCTTAAGCACACCAAGCCTGGGCTGTTCTCCATGGCCAATGCTGGCCCGGGCACCAACGGCAGCCAGTTTTTCGTTACCCACGTCCCCTGCCCGTGGCTTGACGGCAAACACGCCGTCTTCGGCGAAGTGACCAAGGGCCAAGACGTGGTCAATGCCATCGCGGCGGGCGACACGATCAACACGATCGAGATCCTGGACTCCACGGACGAACTATTCGCCGCGCAGAAAGCGCAACTCGACAAGTGGAATGCGGTGCTCGCGAAAGGATAATTCGCACGCAGCTTTTCGAGAGGCGCTGACCGCAAGGTCAGCGCCTTTTTTCGTCTAGAAAACCATCGGCTCACCTTCGGTCATCACCGTGATCCTCTCCTCCAACCCGTGCTCGCTGGCGCAGGCGAGCAGCCGGGCTGGCGGCTCGTGGAGCGGTTCGTAGCTCAGGCGGAACGTGCCGTAGTGCATTGGCACCATCCGTCGTGCACCGAGTTCGATAAAGGCGCGCAGCGCCTCCTCTGGATTCATATGGACCTCTCGACCGCTCGGCGGGTCGTAGGCGCCGATGGGGAGCAGCGCCACGTCAATTGCGTGCCGCTCGCCGATCTCTCGAAAACCCTCGAAATAAGCGGTGTCGCCGCAGTGGAAGATCGTCCGCCCTGCGACTTCGATGACGAATCCGCCGAAGCCGCGATGGTTATCGTGCAGCACCCGCGCACCCCAATGATGCGCCGGCGTGAGCGTGATCTTCGCCGGCCCACACTCGTAGCTCTCCCAATAATGCAACTCATGCACGCTGCGAAAGCCGAGGTCATGGACGAGATTCCCGACCTCGAACGGCACGACAATCGGCTGATCCGCGGCAACCCCTCGCAAAGTCTTCCGATCAAGATGGTCGAAGTGCGCGTGCGTCACGAGCACGAGATCGATGTTCGGCAAATCGTGCAGGTGCAAACCCGGATGCTTCATCCGTTTGAAGACCTTCAGCCACTTAGCCCAGTTCGGATCGATGAGCAGATTCTGCTCGCGCGTCTGGATTAAAAACGACGCATGTCCGATCCAGGTAATGCCAATTTCACCTTCCTGCAGCTCCGGAAAATTCGGCGGCGCATGCCCACCGGCCCGCGGCTCGAAGATCGACGGGATCAACACCTCGGTGAGAAAATTCCGCTTCTGCCAGCCATTCTTCGGCTTCAGGCCAACCTTCGTCGCCTGAGCCTCCGCCTTGGTTCCAGAGGCCTTGACGGATTTTTGAATCTCCGACCTCGGCTGACGATTGGGAAAGGACTTAGGCACGGCGGCGGAGTGTAGTGACTGCCGCGGACGACGCAAAGTTTTCGTGCGCTTGCCACCGCCACGCGGCGCGCGTGTAGGTTCCGCCGTGACCAAAGCCAACCTCCGCCGGGAAATGCGCCTCCGCCTCAAAACGCTCGGACCCTCGCGCGCAGAAAAATCCCGCGCGATCGTCTCGGCCCTTGCCGATCATCCCGCCTTTCACGCCGCCACCACCGTTGCCCTTTTTGCGCCCATTCCGACGGAACCCGACGTGGAGCCGCTCTGGGAGAAAGCACCGCGCCGGTTTTGCTATCCCCGCGTGCTCGGCGAGGAGATGGAATTTGCTGTCGTCCGCAAACGGGAAGACCTCATGCCCGCCCACTGGAACCCGCAAGTCCGCGAACCAATTTCTGGAGGTCCGCCCATCGCCCCCGCCGAGATCGACCTCATCCTCGTTCCCGGCCTCGCTTTTACGCGCGCCGGCCGCCGCCTCGGTCGCGGCGGTGGCTATTACGACCGCGTCCTTGCGCAGCGGAATCCCCACGCCATCGTCCTTGGCGTTTGCTTCGATCTGCAACTCGTCCCGGAGATTCCCTGCGAGCCCCACGATCAGTCAGTCGATGCCGTCGTCACCGAAAGCGGCCTTCTCCCGCGCTAGGACCGAGGAGCTCGCAGGGTGAACTGCGGAATCCGCGTGAACACGAAATCGCCCGCTTCCGTTACCCCGAAAAAAGCCCCCTCCGCAGTGCTGTCCGAGCCGATCGTGTGGTAGCTGTTGTAAGAAAAATGCTCGCCCGGATCGAGACACGGAAACTGCCCCACCACCCCGTCGCCTTCGACCACCACACGGTGACCTTCCGCATCGGTCACCACCCATTTCCGCCCGCGAATGGTCACCGTCACGGCGGACTCATTGTGAATCGTCAGGAAATACACAAACGGGTGCGGACGCTCCGCTGGCGCATCCAGATGCGGCATGTGTTCGACACGATCCACGGTCACGTGCAGCCCGGCGAGTTCTGTAAATGCGGACATTTGGAATTGCTGTTTGCTGGTTGCTGATTGCTGATTGGCAGAAGCGCTGCCGCCAGCGCGGCCAGAGCTTCAATCAGAAATCAGCAATCAGAAATCAGAAATGTTTCCCGTCCTCACGATCGCCGGTTCCGACAACAGCGCGGGCGCTGGCGCCCAGGCCGATCTCAAAACGATGAGCGCACTCGGCGTGTACGGTCTGACGGCGATCACCTGCGTGGTCGCCGAGGTTCCCGGTAAAGTCAGCGCCATCCAGCCCATCGAGCCCCACATCGTCGCCGAACAAATCCGCCTTTGCCTCGAAGCCTTCCCCGTCGCTGCCATCAAGACCGGGATGCTCTACTCTTCCGCGATCATTGCCGCTGTCTGCGACGCGCTCGCTGACACCAAAATCCCGCTCGTCATCGACCCAGTGATGGTTGCGTCGAGCGGCGATCCGCTGCTCCAAGCCGATGCCATCACGCTTTACCGTGAGCGACTTTTTCCGCGCGCCACCCTCATCACGCCCAACCTCGATGAAACCGCCACCCTGCTCGGTCGGCCCGTCACCAGCCTCACCGAAATGCACCACGCGGGCGAAGAACTCACCGCACGTTTCGGCACCGCGTTCCTTTTGAAAGGCGGTCATCTTCGCTGCGCCATCGCCACCGACCTGCTTTTCGCCGAAGGCAACGTGACCCAATACACCGCGCCTTTCGTGCCCGGCGTTTCTACTCACGGCACCGGCTGTACTTACTCCGCCGCCATCGCCGCCGGTCTCGGAAAAGGCCTCACGCTCCGCGAGGCCGTCGCCCAGGCGAAGCACTTCGTCACCGCTGCCGTTACCCATTTTCTCCGCTGGGAAAAAGACGGCTACGCCACCGACGCGCTGCACCACTTCGCCCCACGGACTTAACCGCAGAGATGCAGAGGACGCAGAGATCCGCAGAGTTTCCCGTCCCACCTCTGCGGCCCTCCGCGTCCTCTGCAGCTCTGCGGTAAGATGAACCCCTTCATTGCCGAACTCGCCCGGCTTTCCTAACGTCCGCGCCTTCACCCATGAAAATCCTCGTTCTCGGCAGCGGCGGGCGCGAACACGCGCTCGTCTGGAAGCTGCGCCAATCGCCCCGCGTCACCGCCGTCTATTGCACGCCGGGCAATGCCGGTATCGCCCAACTCGCGACCTGCGTCTCGATCAAAGTCACCGACCACGCCACGTTGGTGCAGTTCGCCAAAGACGAGCGCATCGACCTTACCGTCGTTGGCCCAGACGACGCCCTCGCTGCCGGCATCGTTGACGTATTTCAGTCTCAAGGCCTCCGCATCTTCGGCCCTACGCAGCAGGCCGCGCAGCTCGAATCCTCCAAGGTGTTCGCCAAAGAATTCATGCAGCGCCACGGGCTGCCCACCGCCCGCTCCGGCAGCTTTTCGGACAGCGCGGCCGCTGCACATTTCTGCCGCACCATGAGCTATCCGCTGGTCGTCAAAGCCGACGGACTCGCGCTGGGCAAAGGCGTGATTATCGCGCAAAACGAGGGGGAAGCAGCGCAAGCGATACGCGAAATCATGGACGAGCGGAAATTTGGCGACGCCGGCAGCCGCGTGGTCATCGAAGAGTTTCTCACCGGCGAAGAGTGCTCTATTCACGCGCTCGTCGATGGAAAGAGCTACCTGCTTTTTCCCACGGCGCAGGATCACAAGCGCGCGCTTGACGGCGACCAAGGCTTGAACACCGGCGGCATGGGCACCTTCAGCCCGGCCGCGAAACTCGTCACACCGGCGATGGAAGAGCGCATTCACCACGAAATTCTCCGACCATTTCTCGCCGGCCTTGCGCGCGACGGATTGGACTTCCGAGGCATGCTTTTTCCCGGCCTGATGATCACTGCCGACGGCCCGAAACTGCTCGAGTTCAACTGCCGCTTCGGCGATCCCGAAACGCAGGTCCTGCTCACCCGGCTCGACAGCGATCTCCTCGATCTCCTCGAAGCCACCATCGACGGACGCCTCGGTGAGGTGCAGGCCCAATGGAAACCCGAAAGCGCCGTCTGCGTCGTCCTCGCCAGCGGCGGCTACCCCGGCAATTACGCTAGCGGGAAAGCGATCAGCGGGCTCGATAAGGTGGCAGACGACATCACCGTTTTTCACGCCGGCACAAAGCGCGACGATGCAAAAATCACCACCGCTGGCGGACGCGTCGTCGGCGTCACCGCGCTTGCCGTCGATCTCGCGACAGCACGAGAAAAAGCTTACGCCGCCGTTGATGGAATCACTTTCGAAGGCCGGCAATTCCGGCGCGATATTGCAGTCAAGGGTTTGAGCGCCTAGTCTCGCGGCACTTTATGAAACTCCCCGTGGCATCCGCGCTGGCTGCGCTGCTCCTTGCGTCCGTCACTCGCCTCCACAGCCAGGCACCCGAGCCGCCCGCAGCGCCGGGCAAACCGGAAGTGCCACCAAAAGTCATTCCGCCGGAGAAAATTCCCGACGTGCCCGGCGCCGTGGACAAAATCCCCGGCGCGATTCCGGCCGAGGAGCAAAAGCCCGTCGCCAAACCAGCGCCACCGCCAGCGAAGCCCACCAAGCCACTGACCACACGCACCGCCGTCGATGCCCTCAGCGATGCCGATCTTGATCAGGTCATCTCGCTCCTGAAAGAGAACTATATCAATCCTGGGGCACTGTCCGACGAGGAACTCAAACGCGCGACCGTCCAAGGCATCATTGATCGGATCGCCCCGGGCGCGACGATCATCGAAGCACCGGCGGCAGACGCAAATCAAGTCAGCCCATTTCGGGCGGAGATTCTTGACGGACGCATCGCCTACGTCCGCCTCGGCGCGACCGTTCCCAGCAATGTGGGTGAACTCGACGCCGCGCTGCAAAACTTCGCCGACAAAAAACTTGGCGCGCTCGTTCTCGATCTCCGCGCCACGCCTCCGAGCGCCGAATTTGAGCAAACGGCGGAAGTTTGCCGACGATTTTCGCCGAAGGGGAAAATCCTCTTCTCGGTGAAAAAACCGAACCTGAAGCAGGAGCAAATTCTCACCTCGAAGGACGATCCTAAATTCCGTGGGATCATCGTCGTGCTCGTCGATCCCGATACCGCGGGCAACGCCGAAATCATTGCCTCGGTCCTGCGCACACACGTCCGCGCCATGATCATCGGGCAGCAGACGAAGGGCGAAGCCGTGGAGTTTGCCGAGCTGCCGCTGGGCGGCGGCAAACTGCTCCGCGTGGCCGTCGCGGAAATCGCCCTACCGGATAACGTGGCGGTCTTTCCCGGCGGCGTGAAGCCCGACCTCGGCGTGGAGATCGCGCAGGAGACGACCAATGAAGTTTTGCAACGCGAGCTGGAAAAAGGCGTCAGCGAATTTGTCTTCGAGACCGAGCGCCCACGCATGAACGAAGCCGCGCTTGTCGCTGGCACGAATCCCGAACTCGACGCGATCCAAGCCGCCCAAAAGAACAAAGGCGAAAAGCCCAAGCCCCCGCTCCGCGATGCGGCGCTGCAGCGCGCGGTCGATTTCATCACGACGATCGCGATTTACGAAAAAAAGCCCGGCACGAAGTAGCCGCGGTTCATTCCGCCTTCGGAGCCGGAGTTGCCGCGGGTGGCTTGGCTGGGAGCGGGGCGGCGGGTGTCGGCGTCGCCGGACCTTGAGTCGCAGGCGTGGACGCGGTTGGCGCTGGCGTTGTGGGAGCGGGCGTTGCGGGCGGGGTCTTGGGTTTCGTCACATCGACCCAAGTAAAAAGTTCGCCGCTGAATCCGCCGATTTCGCCGAGATATTTCTCACAACGCGCCCGCCATTTCGCCAAATCGGGCACGTCAAACTTGTCCGCGGTGCCGGGGAAAATCAGATACGTGACTTTGAGATCATTCGTGGCCCGCAGCTCGCCGCTCGTCTTCGGGTTGATCTCCTTGCCGAGCCGCAACGAGGCTTCGCCGACGACATTCATCGGCCCGACATCGCCGACAATCGCGGGGTAGAGCGTCTTGCCGTAAATGACGACGCAATAGTCGCCGACCCTCGGTTTGAAAGGTCCCGGCTTGCTTTTGTACCACATCGCGCCCGGCAGCACGATGTAGGGATCGGCCGCCGCAATGAGGTAACTGGATTGTTTCAGGTAACCGATTTCGTCGCGCGCTTTGGCCATCGCGTCGCGCAGTTCCGACTTGCGAGCCGCCGTCACTGCTGGCGTCGCTAGCTCGGCTTCCCACGCTTTGATTTTCGTTTCACGCGGGGCGATGAACGGGCTCGGTTTGTCGGTCTTTTTCGCCCAGTAGTAGCTGGTGAAAGGCTGGAAGGTGGAGGAGGCGCCTTCAACTTCGGGCATACGGTCGCTGTCCGAGCCATCGGTGTCGCTGTCCATGTCGGACTGCACGAGCAAAGCGCGGCGGTCGGTCTTGGGGTGCTGGAGTTCGAGCAGCGTCTCGCAGTCGTAGAAGTTGTGGCGCGAAAGCACAGCGTCGAGCCGCATCAGGTTGTTTTGCAGATTGGCGACTTTGAGTCGGTAGAGTTCGTCGAAAAGGGGCGAGACTTTGGCGGTTTCCAACAACGTCGGCAGCGCGGGCAGCACCTCGGGAAGGGACTCGTTGATGCGCTTGAGCTCTTCCAACTCCCGATACGGTTTCGGCACCTTCACTTTCACAACCAGCTCAGCAGTGTAGCTGTCGGGGTCGTTGCGCTCGCGGGTCGCCGTCCCGCCGAAATCCGTCTCCAGTTTCACGCTGTATTTCAGCCCGTTGAAAATCTTCCCGACTTCGAGCCGCTTGTTCGGGACGTAGGGCGCAGGCGGTGGCGTAACCGGTGGGGGTGTGGGCACCGGGGTCGCCGGTGGAGTCGGCGGCGGAGTTTCCGGGGCAGGCGTGGCGGAGGACCTTTCCAAAGGACGCGGGCAACCCGCCAGCAGGAAGCTGGCGGCCGCCATCAGGACCAACCGCGAGAAGACCTGAGCCAAAGCGCGCAGCACGACTCGGCTACTTCTTCACCAACGCGAGCACGGTGATGACGATGCCCGCAACGCTGAGCACAGCCATCATTCCCGCCGGCATGAATTTATGCGTATTGAGAAAAGCGGGAACGAAGCGCCCGGCGAGCGCCACCGAAATAACAATCCCGAGGATCAATCCTGCCTGCACTTTGCCCGAGGCCACGAGATAGCCTGAGACGAGAAGCAGCAGGCCGGAAACGCCGCCAGCTATAAGCGACGCATTGCTGCCGGCTTTGAGGTAACCCATGACGCCGCCGGCGATGGTGAGGGCTCCAAAGATGAAGAGGTAGAGTTTGGTGAAATCGAGCATCCCGTGTGGATAGGGCAAAGAGCCCGCGGCGACAACAGGAACGGTTCAGCTTTCGTCCGACCGGCGTTGGGCGAGGAAAAGCCGCAACAGAAAGATCGGCACCAGCGAGGCGATGGTCATGACCACACAAACCAGCCAGCCAGGGATGACGCGCGCCCGGTCGCGCTCCACTGCCGCGAGCCCGCTCGCGACCACCTCTTCGACGGACACCTTGAAAATCTCCGGAGCCGGTATCGCCTCGCGCGCATCAGGCCGTTCGGCACCCTCGAAAAACTCCGTGTTCACCGGCCCCGGACAGAGCGCCGTGACCGACACGCCGGTGCTGCGGAGCTCGCCGCGTAGCGCTTCCGAGAAGCTCGTCACGTAGGCCTTGGTCGCCGCATACACCGCCATCTTCGGCAGCGGCAGCAGACCGGCGATGCTGCTCACATTGAGAATTGCTCCCCGCCCCGCGCGCACCAGGTCCGGCAAGAGCGCGTGCGTCAGGCGAGTGAGCGCCTTGATGTTCACGTCGAGCATGGCGCTCACACGCGACCAGTCGCTATCTTCGAAAAAGCCGTGATCGCCCAGGCCGGCATTGTTGATCAGCAACGTCACGCGCTCTCCGCTCGCCGCCAGCGCAGCGAGCAAGGCTTCGATCTGCACTTCGTCGGCCAAATCGGCCGCGTGGCAGTGAATCGTGAGGCCCGGCCGATCCAGTTCAGCTTTCAGCACCTCGAGCCGATCCATCCGCCGCGCCACGAGAATGAGCGAGCGGGCATGCGGCGCGAGCTGGCGCGCAAATTCCGCCCCGATGCCCGACGACGCGCCGGTGATAAGGGCGGTGCAACCATGGAAAAAATTCATGCGCGGAGAATGAGGAGGAGGCGGGCGGGATGCAAGAAGCGGTCTTGCCAGTCGTCTCTCCTATCGCGCATCGGTTTCAGCCCTCGTCGAACACCTCGAAAACATGGATACGGACAAACTGCTCCGTGCGCCTACATCAGGAGCATGCCCCGGCTTCGTATCAGGGCAGGCGCAGTGCCAGAAGCGGTGCCGAAGCGTCCAACAACATGAAAACCAAATCTATCGCCGCGCTCGTTGCCCTTGCTTCCGCTCTCACGCTCTCTGCTTGCGAAAGCATGACTACGTCTAACACGTCGCAGCCGTCATCGGTCCGCACATCTTCCACCAATAGCCACGCGGGGACCGCAGGCGCTCCACAGCCGACGAACAACGCACGCTGATTTCTTGTCAGCCCTAAGCTCGCCGCGTCCGACCAACCTTGGTTGGTCATTCACGCGCTTGGGACATTCCCTTTCATCTCGCATCCGCGGAGATTCACTATGGCCTAACTGCGGAGCGCAAACTGGTCACTTTTTGGCGTTATATCGCCGTGTCACTTTTTTGCCGGTGAGCTGCCCGTCCACAATTTCCTCGCCCTTCAAAGTGACGGCATAGACTGCGGGCGGGAACGCACGTCCTTCGGTGTAGATCGAAGAAAGGCGGATCCGCATGTTTCCATCAGAGGGCCCGAGGATCATCTGCGCCTCTACTTTGCTAACCCCGCCGCGTTCGCTGGCGAAAACATCGACCTTCGGCTCTTTAATGTCCGAATTCACTTCCTTTAGATCGTTGACGTTGATGATGAAGTGTTTCGTTTGGTCGCTCGGACTCGATTGGAATTCCAGACGTTTGCGGATCTCCTGCTTGATCATCGCATTCACCGGTTTGTAGGTCTTACCTTCCATGAACCAGTAAAAATCAAACACCGGCCGATCGCCACCAGATGGGTCGCGGAGTAAGCGTCCACTCGCATCTACCTTGGTGTAGATGACCATGTGGTTCTCGGGGTTGACGTTCTTATTTACGATGAGGATCGGGTGATGCTCGCCAATCGCCGCGGAGGCGCTGACTTCCAACGCGAAGGCTGGCGCCGCAGAGGACGTCAGAATCGAAACGGCTAGGACAATTGAGTGGAAGGTCATCGCAAGGCGGGACAAACGGCCCGCGCCTTCATTCACGGAGGGCGCGCTGTGAATGAATCGTCGTGGTTGGAGGTTTAACGTGGGTCGGCGTTCCATTTTTGCAAACCCATCCGCAAACTGCAGGCAACCGCATCGCCATCGCCTGCGACCGCAACGCCACGGACGTGGCTTTTGTCACCCAGTTTGGCCAGCTCGCGCTGGAACGCCTGACGGTGACAGTGCAGCCGGCATCTTAATCGGTGCGACCGGGCGTTCCGAGAAGCGCTCGGTGGAAACCGTGACCTGCATCCCCACATACATCTCCGGCTCGCCAAAAAAGGATCCGCTGACCGGCATGACTCCGCGCGGATGATTACTTACTCCGACCACCACATGCTTGGCCGACGTGGCGAGCCCGGTGGTGGGATCAAAGCCGAGCCAACCGACTTCCGGGAAATAGACCTCCGCCCATGCGTGGGTTGACGCGCGGCCCGCTTCAGAGGCGCTGCAATCGAGATAGCCACTGGCGAAGCGCGTGGGAAAACCGAGCTGCCGCAAAGCCTCCAGCAGCAGCGTGGCCATGTCGCGGCACGAGCCAGTGCCCTCCTGCAAGGTCTCCGCCGGCGTCTGCACGCCTTTGGCTTCGCGACGGTTGTAGCCGATCGTTTCGTGAACCTTGCGATTGACCAACGCCACGACGCTTTCCGCATCGGCACCTTCTGCCGCGGCGGCGATCCCGCGCACCCACGTCTGCACCGCGAACACATCATGGGGAAAAGTGGTCGCCTGGTAGGCCGCCGCGACCGAGGACTCGAGCGGCGAATACTGCACGGGATAGGAAATCGAGGGCGCGGCGATGCGGACTGGAAACGGGAGCGCAAAATGAAGCAGAACGCGATTGCGAATCCGCAGGATTTCCGAGGGCTCGGAGAACACAACGTGGGCTACGGAATTGCCAAAGACATCACGGCTCCAGCCGAGGCTGGCGGCGGGTTCGATCTCCAGCGCCATTTCTTCCACGCGCACGTCATGTCCCTCGCGCGGCCGCAAAACCAACCGATGTGGCCCAAAATAAACAGGCCCGCCGTAGGTGTAAGCGGTTTCGTGAGTGATTTGGAGCCAGTTCATGCGCGGCAAAAGTGCGGGGGAGATTCGCGTGCAACTGGTCACGCGGTTCCCTCGCGCCATCGGATTCAGGCGTCCTCTTCGCTATTTCGGCGGCGGTTCCAGGATGAAATGGACGGATTCACCGGGCCCGAGCGGCACGAGAAAGTCGAAAGTCGGAGCAGCCGTGACGATGACCTCGCGGCGGGCGAGCGCGTAATTAGCGTCCGCGCCGAAACGTGCGCCGGCGTAGTCGCCCGCACGGGGAAAGGTCGCCCGCACCTGCATTTCGTGCGGCTGTTGGAGGTCGAAGTTTATGAGGCTGACGAGGATTTTTCGCGAAGTCGCGCCGCTCCCCGGCAGCGGCGCGAGCGACGAAGTATCGACCGCGCGAAAATAGACGAGCTGATGCGCGACTGCCTCGGCGTTCAGGTATTTGTAAGGCAGCGGTTTTCCATGCGTGGCGTAGGCGAGCGCGAGGCGGCGGAAGAGCTTCACCCGCGTGTCCGCATCGGCGCCGATGCGGCGCGCCTTCCACGTTTCGGGCTTGGTGCGTTCGCCGGTGAGAAAGGTGAAGGGCGAATCTTCCCACAACGCGTAGGCCGTGAAGCGGTCGCTAAACGCGATCTGCCCGCGCAGGTTCCGGTCGAAGATCGAGGCGTGTAAATTGCCGCCGATCTCGGGGATGTCGGCATCCTCGTCGGAACTGCCGCATTCCGTGGCGAGCATTTCTTTCTGCCAGCCTTCATACATCGGCTGCCCGCCGCTATGGGTGTCGATGTTCTCGATCAGACTGCCGTTTTTGTAGGCAAACGAAAGGCCGCGACTGTGGCCGTTGAAAACCTGGCAGAGCCGCTCGAGGTCGCGTCGGTTTTGGTCGTGATCGCCGTCGTCCCAATTCACCGGCGTGCCGTGTCCTTCGCCGAAAGTGTAGCCCGGCGCAGCCAGCTTGACCGACGCGGGTTTGGCCTTGGCGAGGTAAGCCGCGGTCGCTTTCACGTAGCTCAGCGCGGCGTTGGAAAACTCCGAGGAAGGCGCGCTGCAGAGCTCGTAATACTGAAACAGCGTGCCGTAGCGGGCTAAGAGGTCGTCGAGCGCCGATCGGTCTTCGAGCTTGAGCGAGCCATCTTCGGCGAGGTGTGCGGGCTTGGTATTCCGAGCGCTGAGACCGCCGAGAATGACGGTCATGTTCTGCGCTTTCAGCGTCTCAAGATACTCCAGTCGCCGGGGCTGCTGCGCGGCCAACTCCGGCCAGAAAGCGACCCGTTGCGGATTGCCGGAATACGCCGTGCCGAGCCACTCGTTCGCCGCGAGTTCCGCGGCGACGTGGCCGTCCTGAATTTCAAAGTGTCCGGGCTGCACGCCCATCCACACCGGTTTGCCGTGGAGCGGATCGGCGACCGGCGCGCCGGCGGAAAGGAGCATGAAATAATCCCAGCCAAAGCCGAGGTGCAGTCCGAGTTCGCGCTGATACGGATGTCCGAGTTTTTGCAGGCGCAGGGTGTTTTTACCGACGTTGAAGAACTCGCGCGGAATGGTCAGCCGATACGTTTTCCGCCACTGTCGGCCCTCCGTTTTTTTCCAATCGCCGCCGTAGCCGGGAAAGCTCGCGCCGCCGATTTGAATGATGCCGCAGGGAAAGCCGTTGCACCAGACCGCCAGCTCCGGCACGGCCGCGGAAGCCCACACGGTTTTGAAAACGAACTCGCCCGCATTTGGCGGAACTGTTTTCAGCGTAAAGCTGATGTCCGTGGTGAAAAGGTCTGGCGAACCCGATTGCGTGGGCCACTCGGGCCAGGTTTTGCGCGCCGCCCAGTCGGCCGGAATTTCGAAATTCGCCGGCACGGTCTGGCCGGTGAATTCCTGGTTCTTGTTATCGGCCGTTCCGATGCGCCAAAGCAGCCCTTGGCCAAAGGCCGCTGGCGCGAACAGCAGTCCCGCGAGCACGGCCAGCGCGCCCGCGTTCATCGGATGGCGTCGCGGGTCAGTTGGCCATTCACGAGGCGCATCAGCCCGCGCGGATTGTCGTCGAGCAGTTCGGGCGGGAGCGCGCTGGCGGGCATGCTTTGCAGGCAAATCGGCCGGGCGAAACGCTGGATCGCCGCCGTGCCGACGCTGGTGAAGCGCTCATCGGTCGTCGCGGGAAAAGGCCCGCCGTGGTGCATCGCGGGAGAAACTTCCACCCCGGTCGGAAAGCCGTTGATGACGATGCGCCCTGCTTTGCGCCGAAGCACCGCGAGGAGGTCGTCCGCATTCGCGAGATCTTCCCCGGTGGCGTGAATGGTCGCGGTGAGCTGCCCTTCGAGACGCTGGGCAAGATGAACGAGCTGCGGAAAGTCGGGCGCGTTGATGAGGAGCGTGTATGGTCCGAAGACCTCTTCGTGCAAAGCGGGTTGCTGGAGGAAATTCTCCGCGTCGGTGGCGAAAACGATCGCCTCACCTTGGGTCTTCGTCGTGTGAGGCGCGGTGTCGCTCATGGCTAGGGCGATGACGCCGGGCACGCCTTCCATGGTTTCCAGCCCGTCGTGAAAAGCGCGGCAGATGCCAGGACTGAGCATTGTGCCCGGTGCGACCGTCCGCATCGCGGCCGCGAAGTTTTGGGCGAACTCGCTGAACTCCCCGCCGCCAAGACCGAAGACCAGGCCGGGTTTTGTGCAGAACTGGCCCACACCCATCGTGACCGAGTTCTTCAGTCCCTCGACGAGCTGGGGTAAACGCTCGCGCAATGCGCCGGGGAGAATGAAGACCGGGTTTAGGCTGCTCATTTCGGCGAAGACTGGAATGGGATCGGGTCGCGCTGCGGCCGCGTCGAAAAGGGCGCGACCGGCCTTTCGCGAGCCGGTAAACCCGACCGCTCGGACGAGCGGATGGCGGACCAACTCGAGCGCGGTTTCCGCCCCGCCGTGGAGCATCGAGAAAACCCCGCCGGGCAGACCGCACGCGGCTGCCGCGCGAGCGATCGCAGTGCCGACGAGTTCGCCGGTCCCAGGATGGGCCGGATGCGCTTTGACGATGACCGGATTGCCGGCGGCAAAGGCGCTCGCCGTGTCGCCCCCGGCGGTCGAGAACGCGAGGGGGAAGTTGCTCGCGCCGAAAACGGCAACGGGTCCGAGCGGGGCAAGCATCCGGCGCAGATCCGGGCGCGGCAAGGGTTGGCGATCAGGCAGGGCTGTGTCGATGCGCGCGTCGCACCACGAACCTTCGCGAACGATTTCTGCGAAGAGTCGCAACTGGCCAACCGTGCGTCCCCGCTCGCCCGTCAGCCGCGCCAATGGAAGTCCCGTTTCGAGATGCGCCCGTTGCAACAGATCGTCACCAAGACCCACGATTTCCTCCGCAATCTTCTCCAGGAAAGCGGCGCGGACTTCTGTCGTTGCAGTTCCAAAGAAAGCGAACGCGTGTTCCGCCAAGTCCAACGCCCGCTCGATCTCGGCCTCACCCGCCTCATGAAATGGCGGCTCCAGCTCTTCCCCAGTCAGCGGGCTGAGGGCGTAAAAAGGCCGCGAGTCGCTAGCGATAGGCACACCGGCGATGAGGGATTTTCCGTGAACGTTCATGATGGGCATTCGGAGCCCAAGCTGCGCGGCACGACGCGGCAATGCAATGCGCTGTTGGCGAGCCGCAGCATTCTGATAATTACGAAAAAAGAATTCGGCCTTGACGTGGGAGCACCGGCGCGAGACACCAGTGCGCATGAATTTGAAGGGTTTGCTTGCAGGGATTCAAGCTGCCACACAGCGTCTTTCTGTGTGCCAGTGGCTTGTCGTTTTCTTGCCTCTCCTTCCAGCGCGCGCTGACGTGCTGACTTTCACGCCCACCGCAGACACCTATGTGGCGAACAAGCCTCCACTGACCGCCAATGGCGCGGCAACTACGATGGTCGGCAACAATTCCGGAAGTGGCGGCATCCGAGTGATGCTGGTGCGATTTGATCTGAGTAGTATCAGCGCGCAGATCAATGCCGGCCAAATCAGTCGCTACTCGCTTGGTTTCGCGGGGAATAGCGGCAGCGCCTCCCGTGCGGTGAAGGTGTTTGGGCTGATCAACGGTGAGGGTTGGGACGAAGGCACGACGATATGGAGCAATGCACCGGGGGTCATTCAATCCTTCGTGAACTCTCCTTGGTCGGGGTTGTTGGACGCCTACCTTAAGAAAAGCGATCTTTATGCATCAGCCTCCACACTTTCGCCGCTGAGCACCTTCACACCCTTTGCTGGAGTAGGGGCGAAGACGGCTTTCGACGTCACTTCAGGGCCGGTCTTCAATTTCCTCACCGCGGATACCGACAAGATTGTCACCTTCCTCATCGCGGTCGATGACCCGGTGAACGCCAGCGGCATTATTTTTTCGTCGAAGGAAGCCGCTTCCGGCGCTCCCGTCCTGACGGTGACGACCACGCCGCCACCACCACCGCCCAATCCGACGGTCGTCACTCTCCAGCCGGTAGCGGACAGCTACGTCTCGAACAAGAACACGACCACCAATTTCGGCACGGCCTTAACCGCACAAGTGAATAATAGTGAGAACGGGCGGCGCGTTATGCTGATGAAGTTCGATCTAAGCAGCATCACCGCCACGGTGAACAGTCTGCGGCTCGACCTAACAGGGAAAGCTATGACCATCGGGAAAGCGATACATGTGTATGGGCTTGTCAGCGGGGAAAGCTGGACGGAGAACGGCGTCACTTGGGCGAACGGCCCGGGGGTCAACCACGCCTACACCACCCAGCCCATCGGCATCCCGGGCGAAAGCCTCGCGGATTACCTCTACGCGAATGACCTCTCCACTGGCCTGACGCCGCTCACTAGCTTTACGCCGACGGTGAATGCCGGCGCGGTGGCCGCCTTCAACGTGAGCAGCGGCCCGGTGCTCAATTTCATTAACGCAGAACTCAACAATCCGAATGCCGACAAGGTCGTCACGTTCCTGATTGTGGAAAGTGATCCCTTCGACAGTTTCGGCAACGAATTCGCGACGCGCGAAGTGCCCGGTCAGTCGCCGCTGCTGACCGTAAGCTGCGTGCCGACCAGCACAGCTCCGGCCGTCATCCGCGTGGTTTTGCTCGGCGGACAGTCAAACGCCGTGGGCTTTGCACCTTCGACCACGCTCCCGGCCGCGCTGCTCGCACCGCAGTCCGACGTCCTGCTTTACTCCCATGTGGATGGGCAGGCCGCGAACGCCGACGGAACGCTCGGGAATCTGAAAACGTTACACCCTGGCACGAGCACGATTCTCGGCAATTTCGGACCGGAAGTAACGCTCGGGCAGCAGCTCGCAGGCACTTTTGGGCAGATTCCAGGGACGCGGTGGGCAATCATCAAATACGCGAAGGGCGGAAGCTCGCTGAGCTTTGACTGGAAGGCCGGCGGCAACGCCACCACGGTGGGCGATGGCACCGTGTATCAGACGTTTCAGGAGGTCGTTACCGACGGGCTGGCGAAGTTGGCGGCGACTTATCCCACATCCGTGATCCGGCTGGATGGGATGGTCTGGGTGCAGGGCGAGCAAGACACCAACACCGAAGCCAATGCGATGGCCTACGGCTCGCGTCTGGCGGCGCTCATCGGCGATCTCCGCGCGACCTTCGGCGCGAACTACCCTGCGACCATGTACGGCGCGACATTGCCGTTTTTCTTCAGCCAGCTTTCGGCACAGCAGACCTTATACTCCGACCCGCTATCGCCTCGTTACCCAGCCTACCTGCAACTCCGGCAGGGGCAGCAAACGGTGGCCGCCACCGTGGCTGGGGCCTACCTCCTGGACATCGACGGCCCGGCTTTCACGGTAAACAACACCGATTTCGCCCACTTCGACACCGCGGGCCAACAGGCCTTGGGCACTGCCTGCGCGGCACGCATGGCAAACGCCTTGACCTTGCGGGTGGTCAGCGTCGTGCCCGTTGCCCCAAACAACTCAAGCGTGACCGTGCATTGGAACGCCATCCCCGGTCGTAGCTACAGCATTCGGACAAGTGGGGATCTGCAGACTTGGGCCCCACCCTTTTCCGTCGGTGTGGTTGGGCAATGGACCGACTCAACCACCACGGGTGTGACTGCGCGCTACTACCGGGTGCTGGAAAACTGACGCTTCTCGAAGAAACGGTTACCGTGAAAACTCGTGAACAAGAAAGTCGCTCCTTGACCCCGCCAACTTCCTGCAGAAAAATCGCGCCATGAAAATTCGGGTGTGCCCGGCTGGGATTCGGGCTTTTTCACATCGCTGGTTCGCAGTGCTCGTTGCTGTTGGTAGCTGGCTGAACATGCCTTCGGCCTCGGCGGAAGTCCTGACTTTTACGCCGACGGCGGACACCGCTCTCGCCAATAAATATGCGACGACCAACTACGGCACCGCGGCCACGCTGACGCTGAACAACAACAACGGCATCCGCGTGATGTTGGTGCGGTTCGATCTGAGCAGTGTCATCGAGCCTATTGGTCGGCTGAAGCTGGACCTTTCTTTCAATACAGGCAGCGCGCTAAACCGGCCGGTAAAAGTTTTTGGCCTGATCAGCGGGGAAAACTGGGTCGAAGCTGAGGTTGTGTGGAGCACGGCTCCGGGCGTCAACCCTAGCTTCACGGCGAATCCGTGGGCGGGCACGCTGAGCCAGTATCTAAATGCGGTGGAGCTCTTCGGCACCGGCACGGCGCTGGCCAGTTTCACACCCGGAGGGGGCAAGAGGCTGGTTACGGCTTTCGACGAAACCGCGGGTCCCGTTTTCGATTTCGTGGCGGCAGATGCGGATAAGATTGTGACCTTTCTCATTGCGGTCGATGACACCGCCGCAGGCGGAACCACCGGCGGGCAGATCATTTCAACGCGCGAGGCGGCGACGGGGCTGCCGCTGCTCACGGTCACCACGATTCCTCCGCCGCCACCACCGCCGCCGCCCAACCCCACGGTCGTCACCTTCCAACCCGTGGCCGACACTTACGTCTCCAACAAAAACACCGGGACGAACTACGGAACGACCGCCACGGTCGCCATCAACAACAGCAGCAACGGTCACCGTGTGGCGCTGCTGCGCTTCGACCTGAGCAGCATCACCGCAGCGATCACCAATCTCCGCCTCGACCTGACCGGCGCCGGGATGACCGTCGGCAAGCCTTTGAACGTCTATGGCTTGGTCCAAGGCGAGGGCTGGAGCGAGACGGGCGCGAAATGGACGAATGCGCCGGGTGTGAACCGCGCTTGGACGACGCAAACCGGCGGGCTGGCGAATTACCTTTTCCCCGGCGACCTCTACGGTGGCGGGGCCATCCTCGCAACCTTTGCGCCGACGGCGAACAACGGTTCGCTGGCGGCCTTCAATGCCAGCAGCGGGCCCGTGCTCGATTTCGTCAATGCCGACGCGGACAAGATCGTAACGTTCCTCATCGCCGAGACTGATCCTACAGATGAACCCGGGAATTTTTTCTCGACCCGCGAATCCCCGGCGAGGACTCCACTGTTAACGGTGAGTTGCGTACCGACGAGCACTGCTCCCGCCGTTATCCGCGTCCTCCTACTTGCCGGCCAATCCAATGCCGTTGGCTATGCCCCGGCGGCTACCCTTTCTCCCGCCCTGCTCTCTCCGCAGACCGATGTGCTGCTTTACTCCCAGGTGGACGGACAGCAGGCCAATGCCGACGGCTCGCTCGGCGCTTTGCGCACGCTGCATGCCGGTGCGAGTGCGATCGTTGGCAATTTCGGACCGGAATTAACCCTCGGCCAGCAGCTCTCGCCTCTGCTCCGAGCGACGCCGGAAACGCAACTCGCGATCATCAAATACGCCAAAAACGGCAGCTCGCTCAGCACCGACTGGAAGGGTGGCGGGACGGGCGCGACGACGGGCGACGGCGTGGTGTATCAGACTTTTCAGCAAGTCGTGAATACCGGCTTGGCGAAGCTGGCCGCCACCTATCCCACATCGGTCATCCGGCTGGATGGCATAGTCTGGGTGCAGGGCGAGCAGGATACCAATACCGTCAGCAACGCCACGGCCTATGGCTCCCGATTGACCACCTTCATCGCTGATTTGCGCGCGACCTACGGTGCTACGTTGCCCTTCTTTTTCAGCCAACTCTCCGCGCAGCAAGTGCTCTACTCCGACCCGCTTTCAAATCGTTACCAAGCCTACTTGCAGCTTCGGCAGGGGCAGCAAAATGTGGGCGCCAATTTGCCCGGGGCCTCTCTTCTCGATATCGACGGGCCGGCTTTCACGGTCGCCAGCGATGGCGCCCACTTCGATGCCGCAGGCCAGCTAGCCCTCGGCGACGCTTTCGCCGCCCGAGTGGCGGACGTGGTGATCCTGCGCATCACCAGCATCACCTCCACGGAAACCGAAGTGCGAATCACTTGGAACGCCATCCCTGGGCGCAGCTACAGCGTCCAGACCAGCGCCGATCTCGTGACGTGGAGTGAGCCGATCTTTGTGGGTGTCGTTGGTGAATGGACGGAGCCGGCTCCCGGCTCGCTCTACTACCGCGTCGTGGAAAACTGAGCACGGTGCTCTGTTAGGCGATGGTATTCGAAAGGGTCCCGAGCCCGGCAATGGAGATGCGCATTTCGTCCCCGGTGGCGAGCGTGAAGTCATTCGGCGGCACGGTGCCGGTCCCGGTGAGGAGGTAGCAGCCGGCGGGAAAATGGTTGTCGCGAATAAGCCACTCCGCGAGTTCGGGAAGCGAGCGTTTCATCTGCGCCAGCGAGGTCTCGCCTGAAAAAACGGGCGTCCCCGCGCGCCAGATGTGGATTTGGATAATGGTGTCCCGCGGCAGCGGCTCACGAACGACGAGGCCCGGTCCAAGAGCGCAGCATTGGCTCCAAACCTTGGCTTGCGGGAGGTAGAGCGGGTTTTCGCCTTCGATATCGCGGGAGCTGAGATCGTTGCCGATGGTGTAGCCGAAAATCGCGCCCCGCGTGTTGATCGCAAGCGTCAATTCCGGTTCAGGCACGTTCCATTGGGAGTCCGCTCGCAGCCGCATGCTCGCCCCGTGTCCGACCACGCGGTGCGGCGTCGCTTTGAAGAATATCTCCGGTCGCGCCGCGTCATATACCCGGTCGTAGAAGGTGCCCCCGCCCGCGTCTTTCGACTCCTCGATTCGCGCATCGCGGCTGCGCAGATAAGTCACACCCGCGGCCCACACTTCCTGACTCTCGATCGGGGCCAGCAAAACCTCCGGGCGCAGCGCGGGGGTGGCCGTGGCCAGTTGCTCGTGCAACCAGCGCGCCGGGTTTTCCTGCGCGAAGAGAGTATCGAGCCGCGGCTCTGCGAGCCGGAAACAATCCTCCCCGCGCTGGGCAAAGAAACCGGCTTCGGCGCGATAAACAGTGATCGGGGGCAAAGTCATCACCCCAGCATGCGGACCCACTGCGAGCTGCGCAACTTCCCCTTTGCCCGCCTCGACGAATACTGCATCTTCCCCGCCCCATGTCCTGGCTGAACAAGCTCCTCCAAACTTTTTTCAACTTCCGCGAGAAATCCGACGGCGATGTCGTGAAGCCTTTTCTCGATCATATGGAGGATTTGCGTTGGACGCTGATGAAGATGCTCTTCGCCCTGATCGTCGGCATGATTATCTCGTTCTACTTCGTCACTGATCTGATGGAGCTACTGCGCACGCCGTTGCGCGTCATCAGCCCGCAGTTTGAAAAGCAGCTCATTACTACCGGCATCGTCGATTCCTTCGTCATCACGCTGGAGTTGGCCTTCTTCGCCGGCATCGTTTTGTCCCTGCCATTTCTGCTCTACTTCCTCGCCTCGTTTGTCCTCCCGGCGCTGACCCGGCAGGAGAAAAAATTTCTCCTCCCAGGCATCCTCGTCAGCACCCTGCTCTTTCTCGCGGGCGTGCTCACTTCCTACTACTGGCTGCTCCCGCACACGCTGCGTTTTTTCCACGACTACGCGGCGAAGATTGGCGTACAGACGCTGTGGTCGTGGCGCGATTACTTGTCCTTCTGCTCGTGGCTGACCATCGGCTTTGGCCTGCTCTGCCAGCTCCCCGTCGCGATCATCGCGCTCTCGCTGCTCGGCATCGTGAATTTCAAACTCCTCTCGGCGACACGCTCCTACGCCATCACCGGCATCCTCATCCTCGCCGCGGTCATCGCGCCGACGCCCGACCCAATGACCTTCATCACCCTCGGTGCGCCAATCATCGTGCTTTACGAATGCTGCATCTGGATCGTGTGGCTCATTGACCGGAAGAAACTGCGAGCAGCAGCGGTGCGCGAATTGAACTGAGGCGCGGCGGTATTTTAGGGCACGACAAAAATTGCGCTCGCCTAGTCTGGCAGGAGGGAAGTTGCATGTCGGCCCCGCTCAAAACTTCCCCATGCTCACCCTCGAAAAATTCTCCATCGGTGTCGGCGACCGCTTTGCCCATCAAGCCGCAGCTCAGCTCCGAGCGTGCGAGCTCCTCGCAGCCGACGGCGCGGAAGTCATCCCGGTGTGGAATAAGTCCAATCGTGAGCACAGCTTCATCGGATCCGAGCCATCGAGCGTCCGCGAAGCGGCAAACATCGCCGTGTCCACGCGGGGCTGGACCAAAGGCTGGCACGTCGATGCCGATCACATCCGTCTCGAAACCGTCGATCGCTTCCTTCCCCACTCCGATTTTTTCACCATCGACGTAGCGGATTCCATCGGGCAGCCAGCGGCGGCTGCGGACGTGCAAGCTTTCATCCACCAACATCCCGAGCTCATCGGGGTGATTGAGATTCCGCAAATCGCCGCGCCTTTTCACACGACCCGCGCAGAAATCGAGCGGATCGCGGGCAAGTTCCTCCTCGCCGTGCAGAATGCGGGGAAAATCTACCGGCACATCGCCGCGGCCAAGGGCGCAGAGAACATCATTGCCGAGGTTTCGATGGACGAAACGGATTCCCCGCAAACGCCACCGGAGTTGCTCGTGATCCTCGCTGCGCTCGCTGATGAAAAAGTTCCGGTGCAGACCATCGCGCCGAAGTTCACCGGACGTTTCAACAAGGGCGTCGATTACGTCGGCGACCTCGCCCAGTTCGAGCGGGAATTTCACGACGACCTCGCGGTGATCGCGCACTCCATCACGCGCTACGGATTGCCCGCAAATCTCAAACTCAGTGTGCACTCCGGCAGCGACAAATTTTCGCTCTACCCGATCATCCGCCGAACCCTGCCAAAATTTGCTGCTGGCGTGCATCTCAAGACTGCGGGAACGACTTGGCTTGAAGAGCTAATCGGCCTTGCCGAAGCGGGCGGGGACGCGCTCGCCTTCGCCAAGGAAATTTACGCTACTGCCCTCATGCACGTGGACGAGTTGTGCGCGCCGTATGCCACGGTCATCGATATCCACAAAGCGAAACTACCGACCGCACAGGAAGTCGCCGGCTGGACCAGCGATCAATTCACCGGCGCGCTGCGCCACGACCAAAGTCATCCGCTGTTCAACCCGAGCTTCCGCCAGCTTCTGCACGTCTCCTTCAAACTCGCGGCAAAACAGGGCCAGCGTTACCTCGACCTGCTGAAAGCGAACGCGGAGATCGTGGGCAAGAACGTGACCGAGAATCTCTACACGCGGCATTTGAAACCGCTCTTCGTCGGCTGAGGCGCATGCGTTCTGCCATCACCGTCTCTCTCGTCCCGCAGGCGGCTGGCGGGCCGTTTGTCTTTTGGAACGGGCTGGAAGATGCCTGCGAACACGCCTCGGCGCTGGGTTTCGACGCCATCGAAATTTTTCCGCCGAACGCCGCGGCGCTTCACGGGGACGCGATCCGCGCAGTCGTCAGGCAGAGCAAGCTGACCGTAGCCGCAGTCGGCACCGGTGCAGGTTGGGTCGTGAACAAGTGGACTCTCACGCATGCAGACGCCGCTATTCGCGCGCGGGCACGGGAGTTCATCCGCAGTATTATCGATGTCGCCGCGGCGCTCGGTGCACCGGCGATTCTCGGCTCGATGCAAGGCCGCTGGGAAGGCGGCGTCACGCGTGAACAGGCGGTGAGCTGGCTGGGTGAGGCACTCGACGAATTTGGCGCGCACGCCGCAAACCTCGACCAGCCTTTCCTCTACGAGCCGCTGAACCGTTACGAGACGAACCTCTTCAACCGCCTCGGAGATACCGCCGCCTGGCTGCGCACGCTAAAGACCGCGAACGTCCGCATCCTTGCCGATCTCTTCCACATGAACATTGAGGAGACCGACGTCGCCGCGGCTATTGAAGATGCAGGCGACCTGATTGGCCATGTCCACTTTGCGGACTCGAATCGGCGCGCGGTCGGCTTGGGCCACACCGACGTGCGTTCCGCGTACGAAGCGCTCGACAAGATCGGCTACGATGGGTTTCTCTCCGCGGAGGTCGTTCCGCTTCCCGACGCTCAGACCGCCGCGGAGCAGACGATGCGCAGTTTCCGAATGCTGACCCGCTGACCGCGATGCTCAAACACCAGCTCATCCACCCCAAAATTAACGAAGTGCTGGGGCGTGCCGGCCACCACTCGAAGATTCTCATCGCCGACGGCAACTATCCCGTCTCGACGAAGCGGGGGCCGAACGCCGAACTGGTCTGCCTCAATCTCGCCCCGGGCTGCGTCACAGTTTCACAAACGCTGCGCGCTCTCCTGAGCGCGGTGCCAGTCGATGAGGTGAACACGATGGGCGTCCCTGCCGATGACCCCTACGCGCAGCAAGGCGAACCGCCGGTTTGGGCAGACTACCGTGCGGTCCTTGCCGAGGCGGGCGCGAGCGTCATGCTGGTACCGATTTTAAAGTGGGATTTTTACAGCGCTGTAGAATCCTCCGATCACGTACTCACCATCCAAACCGGCGACCAGGCGCTCTGGGGCAATCTGCTCCTGACCATGGGCTGCCGCCAAAACTGAACCCCACGACAACACCAAATGAAACGCCTGTTCCTGCTGCTCGCCTTCACCGCCACTCTCGCTCTGCCGACCTTGGCAGCGCCAAAAAAACCTGCTGCGGCTACGCCAGCCGCCGAAAAAGCCGCGCCGGATTTCACCGGGCGTTACGAAACAGCAGCCGAAAAGAAGACCGTGTTCATCCTGCATGTCCGGCAGAACGGAAACGACGCGGAGGTTGAATTCTCCGCCAGCAACGCCGATGGCAGCGGAGCGGCACCTGATGGCAACGGCTCGGGCTCGCTCAATAAAATGGGCGAGCTGGCTTTCATTTTCGAGGATTCCCTCGGCAACAAAGGTGAGGGCATACTAAAAAAGACCGGCGGGACGTTTCAACTCACTATGAAAGCTTTGGGTATCGTCGAGCCTCGCGCCGCGAAGTTCTACGGGGTCATCGTGCTCAAGCGCGGTGTGGATCGCCAGCAGTAGAGGTGATGCAGACCCGCCGCCTCGGTCAGACCGATCTCCACCTGCCCATCCTCAGCTTCGGCGCGTCTTCGCTCGGCGCGGAGTTTCGCAGCGTGAAGCTTGAGGAGGCGCTGGAAAGCGTTCATGCAGCCCTCGAATGCGGGCTGAACTTCATCGACACTTCGCCCTTCTACGGCCGCGGGATGAGCGAAGTGCTCCTCGGCATCGCGCTGAAAGGTGCGCCGCGCGAAAGCTACACGCTTTGCACAAAGCTCGGGCGTTACGACCTTGCGCACTTCGATTTTTCCGCGAAGCGCGTGGCCGAGAGTGTCGATGTCTCGCTTCATCGGCTCGGCACCGATCACCTCGACATCGTGCTTTGCCACGACATCGAGTTTGTGCCGATGCAGCAGATCGTTGATGAGACGCTCCCCGCGCTCCGCAAAATCCAGGCCGCGGGAAAAGTTCGCTACATCGGCATCTCCGGCTACCCGATGAAGGCCTTTCGCTTCGTGCTCGATCAGGCCGACCTCGATTGCGTCCTCAGCTACAACCAATACACCCTGCAAAACACGCGGTTCGCCAACGATCTGGTTCCTGAGCTCAAAACGCGGGGGGTCGGGGTGATGAATGCGGGCCCGTTCTCAGCACGTCTGCTGACGAATGCGCCGTTGCCGGCGTGGTTGAAAGAGCCCGCAGAAGTAAAAGCCGCGGCGCGCTCCGCAGCCGCGCATTGCGCCAGCAAAGGCGTGGATATCGCGCAACTCGCGCTGCAGTTCTCAATCGCGAATCCCGACATCACGACCACGGTGAGCGGCAGCGCGAATCCGCAAAACATCCGCAACTGGGCCAAGTGGGCCGCGGAGCCGCTCGATCAGCAACTGCTCGCCGAAGTGCTCGCGATTTTCGCGCCGGTGAAAAACCTCGGTCATACCGAGGGGCTTCCCGAAAACAACTAGGGGCGAGTCGCGGGCACTAGTTTCATCACCACGCCACCCGTGCCCGTCGGGCCGGGTTCCGCGCTGCCGCAGAGATAGATTTCACCGGCCGCATCCACGCCAAAACCCTTGAGCAAAAACCCGGGTTCACGGTTGGCTGTGCCGATGCGCAGTTCGGTGATTTTTCCCTGCGCCAGGTCGCCGGTGAAAAGGCGGCCGGAAGTGCTTTGGCCGTTGCGATAGTCACCGAAAACGTATTGGCCGATGAGCGCCGGAATGGCCTTGCCGCGATACACGTAGCCGCCGGTGATCGAGGTGCCTTCATCGCGATCGTACTGGAGGACGGGATTCGTGAGGTCCGTCGGCAGGCCAGTGAGGTCGCTATCAATCGCGCCCGTCGGCGAAAATTTGAAAGCGCCTTCTTTCAGCCGCCAGCCGTAATTCCCGCCGCGCTCTACGCGATGCACCATCTCGACTTTGTTTTGGCCGACATCGGCGACGAGCAGCGCTTTGCCGTCAAAGCTAAACCTCCAAGGATTACGCAGCCCGATGGCGAAGATTTCACGCAGCCCGCCTTCCTTGGCAAAGGGGTTGTCCTTGGGGATGCCATACGCGCCATTCGCCGCGTCGCGCCCGTTCACGTCGATCCGCAAAATCTTGCCGAGTGGTGTGGTTTTGTCCTGACCGTTGCCCGTTTCAGGATTGTGACCCGGACCGAGGTCATTCCCCGCTCCGCCATCGCCGAGCGCGATATAGAGCAACCCATCAGGCCCAAACGCGATCATGCCGCCGTTGTGATTGAACTGCGGTTCGGCGATGCGCATCAGCTCCGCACGCGTGGCTGGATCGACGCGACCCGCGTCCGTCGTGCTCACTTTCCAAGAGGCGATGACGCTGTGGTGATTTGGTTCCGTGCCATTGGCGTGAGCCATGGGAAAAGTCGCCGCGCCCTGCGCGGGTTCGCTCGTGTAGGTGAAAAGGCGGCGGTGGCCGGGGCTTTGCGGATCTTCGAAGCCGGGGTCGAAAGCCAGGCCGAGCAGCCCGCGCTCGTCGAAGCTGGTGTTTAGCTTCACGAGTCGCTCCCGCACGTCAAGAAACGGTTCGGCGCGCAGCGCGCCTTTTTCGATCACCCGCACGGTGCCGACCTGATCGACCACAAAAAGCCGCTCGGTTTTATCCGGTGCTGGCAAAAGCAGCACCGGTGAAGCCAGCCCGCTGGCGACAGGCTGTAGATCCACGGCGACCTCACTTTTGGCAATCTTCGCGGGAAAAGGATTGTCCACAGGCGCGGCCCAGGTCGCCTGAGCGAGGAATACAAGGGCGGGAAGACTCAGGGTTGAAAGCGAAGGAAGCGGGATATTTTTCATCGGGGTAAAGAGTGGGGTCGCATTTGGTAAACGGATTTCGCCCATCCCGCACGTCTGAAGAAGTTGACGGTGGCTTGCGAGCCGCAGATCGCTCGGCCATGCTGCCCGGCACTTCATGAAAGCGATCTCCCTCGACGCCCCCGGCCAGTTCCGCACCCTCGAAGTCTCTGAACCAGGCGCGCTGGCCGCGGGGGACGCGCTCGTCCGTGTCCACCGGGTCGGCATCTGCGGCACGGATTACGGCGGCTATCTGGGCAAGATGCCTTTCTTCAGCTATCCCCGCATCCCCGGTCACGAGCTGGGCGTCGAGGTGCTCGCCGTCGGTGCCGGCGTGACCAATGTCGCCCCCGGCGACCGGTGCTCTGTCGAGCCCTACATCAACTGCCAGCACTGCTACGCCTGCCGCCGCGGCCTCACCAACTGCTGCGAGTTTCACAAAACCCTCGGCGTGATGTGCGACGGCGGCATGGTCGAGCGCTACGTGCTGCCCGCGCGCAAGCTGCACGTCTCGCGCAAGCTCAGCTACGATCAGCTCGCGCTTGTCGAGACGCTCGCCATCGGCTGCCACGCCATCGACCGCGGCGCTCCACGCGAAGGCGAGCACGTCCTCGTCATTGGAGCGGGACCCATCGGCCTTTCCGCGGTGGAGTTTGCCAAGGTCGCGGGTGTGAAGACCATCGTGCTCGACACCAACGAGGGGCGGCTGGCTTTTTGCAAAACCACGATGGGCGTGGACTACACCATTGCCGTGAAAGGCGACGGATCTGAGCTAAAAACGCTGGAAGAAATTACCGGCGGCCAGCTCGCCGATGTCGTTGTCGATGCCACGGGCAGCCACAAGTCCATGAGCGCCGCGCTCGGCTACTGCGCGTTTGGCGGGCGGCTGGTTTACGTCGGCATCACGCAGCAGGAGCTCTCTTTTTTGCATGCGCCGATCATGCACCGCCGGGAGCTCACCATCCTCGCCTCACGCAACGCGCTCTCGCGCGATATCTCCCGGATCATCGCGCTCATCGAAGACGGCGTTATCGACACCAAACCGTGGATCACTCACCACGCAAAGTTCGACGACCTGATCGCCGAGTTCCCGACCTGGCTGAAGCCGGAGAGCGGCGTCATCAAGGCCGTCGTCCAACTCACGTAACGTTTTCTTCAGACTTCCCGCTTTCTCGCAAAGCCATCGCCCTATGAAACTCGACTCTCACCAGCATTTCTGGAGTTACGACGCGGCGCAGTATCCCTGGATTCCCGCCGGCTCACCGCTGCATCGCGACTGGCTGCCCGCGGATCTCGCGCCGTTGCTGGCCTCGGCTGGGCTGGAAGGTTGCATCGCGGTGCAAGCGCGGCAGACGCTGGCCGAAAGCCGTTGGCTGCTGGAGCTGGCGGAGCATCACGCGCTCATCAAAGGCGTGGTCGGCTGGGTGGATTTGCGTTCGCCACAGGTCGGTGCGCAGCTCGCGGAATTTGCGGCGCACCCATTTTTTGTCGGCGTGCGGCACGTGATCCAGGACGAACCGAAGGATGATTTTGCGCTGGGCGCGGCCTTCCTCCGCGGAATCGGCGAACTGCGCGCGCACCGCCTGACCTACGACTTGCTCATTTATCCGCGCCAGCTTCCTGCGGCCATCGCGCTGGCGAAACGCTTTCCCGAGCAGCCATTCGTCCTCGACCACATCGCCAAGCCACCGATCAAAACTGGGGCACTGTCCCCTTGGCGGGAGCAGATCCGCGAGCTGGCGCAGTCGCCAAACGTGCTCTGCAAGGTCTCCGGAATGGTCACAGAAGCGGACGCGAAAGCGTGGCAGCCCGCCGATTTCCGTCCTTACCTCGACGTGGTTTTCGAGGCTTTCGGGGAAGACCGGCTGATGTTTGGCAGTGACTGGCCAGTTTGCCTGCTCGCCGCAGACTATGCGCGGACCTTTGCGCTCGTGCGCGACTACCTCGCCCCGCTTTCCGCAGCGGTTCAGGCGAAGGTGCTCGGTGAAAACGCGACGCGTTTCTACCTCGCGCGCTAGCCAACTCGGAGGGACATGCTCCTGCGTGTCCCCATTTTTTTTCGCGCAACGGGGACGCGCAGGAGCACGTCCCTCCGGGTCAAAACGCCGCCGCAAACAACTCCACGCGCGCGGGATCGGCCAAGCCGGCAAGCAGTTCGGCGACGGTCCGCTGCTGACCCGGGAGGAGCAAATCGGGGCGGATATCGGCGAGCGGAGTGAGGACGAAGCGGCGCAGATGAAGGCGCGGATGAGGAATGATGACCTCGGCGTTGCTCAGGACCAGATTGCCGGCATAGAGGATATCGAGATCGAGAGTGCGCGGGGCGTTGCGCGGGCGTTTCGAGGGGCGGCCAAAAGCGGCTTCGATGCGCTGCAAGCCGTCGAGGAGCGTGATCGGCTGTCCCTCGTATTCCACTTCGAGGGCGGCGTTCAGATACGCGCCTGCCTCCGGCCCGGACCCGACCGGCTCCGTTTCGTAAACCCGTGAGCTGTAAACCGGTCCAGCCACGCCCGGGAGAGCGAGCACCCATTCGCGGGCGCGCGTGAGCTGCTCAAGTCGATCACCGAGATTCGAGCCAAGGGCGAGACCCGCGCGCATTGAGCTATTTCAGCCCCAACACGTCCTGCATGTCGTACAGCCCAGCATCACGCCCATGCGCCCAAATGGCCGCGCGGAGAGCCCCGCGAGCAAAGGTCTCGCGGCTGCTCGCTTTGTGCGTCAGCTCCACCCGTTCGCCCTGGGCCGCGTAGATGACCGTGTGATCGCCCACAACGTCACCACCGCGCACGGCGTGCATGCCGATCTCCGTATCCGTGCGCTCTCCGACGATGCCGTGCCGCCCGTGCCGCACGTCGTCGTTGTATTGCAGTTCACGGACTTCCGCCAAAATTTCGGCGAGCTTCTTCGCCGTGCCGCTGGGCGAGTCCTTTTTTAAGCGGTGATGCATCTCGACGACTTCGAGATCGAAACCGGGCCCGAGGATTTCCGTGGCTTTGCGCGTCAGCCAGAAAAGCGTGTTCACGCCGATACTGTAGTTCGGCGCAAAGACCAGCGGGATGTGCGCGGCAGAATGTTTGATCGCGGCGACTTGCGCATCGGTGTGGCCAGTCGTGCCGATGACCAGCGTCTTCTTCGCGTCCACGCAACGGGCGAGCACGGGCTCGACGACGGAGTGGTGCGAAAAATCAATCACGGCCTCGCACTCCGGCAGGGCCGCGGCGAGATCGTCACCCACATCGACCTGTGCCACCACTTCGATGCCGGGTTCGTTCCGCGCGCAGCCAATGAGCATCTGTCCCATGCGTCCGCGAGCACCGTTGATCAGGACTTTAAGCGGCATGCTTAAATGAGATTGAGCTGCTTCAGCGTGGCCGTGAGTTTGGCGGCCGTCGCGGAACCCATCTCGCAAAGCGGCAGGCGCACCTCGGCCGACATCCTTCCCTGGGCAGCCAGGGCGTATTTGATCGGCACAGGATTCGGCTCGATGAAGAGGTCTTTGAAGATGGGGTAGAGCTGGAAATGCAGCTCGCGCGCTTTCACGTAGTCGCCCGCCGCTGCCGCCTTCACGAGGGCGACGATTTCACCCGGCACAATATTTGAGGCCACGCTGATGACGCCGACTCCGCCGGCGGACATGAAGGGCAGCGTCAGCGAATCGTCACCCGAGAGGATGGTGAACGACTCCGGCACGACGGCGCGCAATGCACTCACGCGCTCCACGCTGCCGCCAGCTTCCTTCATCGTCACGATGTTTGGAAAATCCCGGGCTAGCCGGGCGGTGACTTCCACACCGATCTCAATGCCGCAGCGCGCCGGGATCGAGTAGAGCACAAGCGGCAGTTTAGTGGCTTCGGCTATTTTCGCGAAATGCCTATAGAGCCCTTCCTGCGAAGGCCTGTTGTAATACGGAGCAATCAGCAGCGCGCCATCGCAGCCGAGCTTTTCGGCCTCGACGGTCAGCGCCACCGCTTCGCTGGTCGAGTTCGAGCCCGTGCCGCCGATGACCTTGCAACGGCCTTTCGCGCATTGGACGGCAAGCTCGATGACCCGCCGATGTTCGTCGTGACTGAGCGTGGGCGATTCGCCGGTCGTGCCCACCGGAACAATGCCGGTGATCCCGGCCGCGATCTGCGCCTCGATGAGCTGGGCGTAGGCCGCTTCATCGAACTGGTCGTTTCGGAAAGGCGTGACGAGGGCGGTAAAGGTGCCGGCAAACATAGGGCGCGTTTTCTAAGCCCGGCACGGCGTTTTGGACAGGGAAAACCCGCCCGAGTCGGTTGGCGATGTAGCACCCATGGACGTGCCCTTCCGTCAGGGCTTCGCAATTCCGGTGGCTCGGTTGAAATCAATCAGCCGCCCAGCTCTTTTTTTGAGGGATAACCATGTTGCTCGCGCCCCGGTGGGCCTTCGAATTGTGCGGTGGTCTTGTAGAGCTCGAACCGGCCGTCCAACGCATAGGCGGCGCATTGCTTTTCAAAGGCCAGGCGCTCGTCGCGGCTCATCGGAGTAAAGTCGCGCGCGATGCGGAGATTCTCGCGGAGCAATTCCAGGGAATCGATCCCGCTCACCGTCACGGCGACCGGCAGACTCATGGCGTAACGAATCGCATCGGCGGCGCGAATCACGCCCTTCTTCACGGCATCGGCATTGCCGTTGAGGCTCTTCATGCCGATCGCCGCGATGCCGCGTTGGTGCAGCACGGGGAGCACGCGTTTCTGGAAGGAGCGGAAGCTCGCGTCGAAGCCGCAAAGGGGAAGCTGGCAGGCGTCGAAGGGAAAATTCCGCGCGAGCATGTCGAGATGAATCTCGGGATCCTTGTGTCCGGTGAAGCCGATGAAACGCACCTTGCCTTGCTTCTTGGCTTCAGCGAGGGCCTCGATCGCGCCGCCAGATGCGTGGTGGCGCGCGGGATCGTCGTAATAGACGACCTCGTGAATCTGCCACAGGTCGAGGTAATCGGTGCGCAGCCGGCGGAGCGATTCTTCGAGCTGCTGCATCGCCACCCGTTTGGCGCGCCCATGCGTGCAGCATTTGGTCATCAAAAACGCTTTGTCCCGCCGACCACCTTCTGCCAGCGCTTTGCCCATCAGCTCCTCGCTTTTCCCCTCATGGTACTCCCACGCGTTATCGAGAAAGGTCATACCGCTGTCCACCGCCTCCTGCACGATGCGGATCGCTTCGGCTTCCGTCTTCGCTTCCGCGAAAGTGTGTCCGCCGAGACCCATCGCCGAAACAACCGCGTCGGTCTTGCCGAACTTACGCCGCGGCACTTCGCCTCGCGCGGCAAGGTTCTCTGGTGTCGAGAAGTTATCCTTGGGTTCCGCAGCGACGGCGCTCCGCAGGGCAGCCGCGCCGACTGCGGACGCCCCAAGCCAGCCAAGTCGGCTACAGAAATCGCGGCGGGTCGGATGATCAGGAGAAGCACTCATCTTTCTTTCATCGCGCCCCCGTGGGGCGATGGCTGCTCCGAATGATGGATCTGGTATCGTCGGCGCAGGTTCAGCGTGGCGTCGAGGTGCCCTTCGTTGGCTCGGTGTCGAGGCTGCGCAGAAAACCCGCGCTCCCGAGCTTCAGCTCAGCAGCGCTTTCACCACCTGCCCGTGGACATCCGTGAGGCGGTAATCCCGGCCGCCGTGGCGGAAGGTGAGGCGTTCATGGTCTAAGCCGAGCAGATGGAGGATCGTGGCGTGGAAGTCGTGCACGTGGACTTTGTTCTCGGCGACGGTCGCGCCAAGTTCGTCCGTCGAGCCATAGGTCAGGCCGCCTTGCACACCCGCGCCCGCCATCCACGAGGAGAAACACGCGCTGTGATGGCCGCGGCCTTTGGTGCCATCGACACCAGGCGTCCGGCCAAACTCGGTCGTCCAGACGACGAGGGTGTCCTCGAGCAAGCCGCGCTGTTTGAGGTCCCGGAGCAAACCGGCAATCGGCTGGTCGATGTTCTTGGCGTGGCCGGCGTGCTCTGCCATGTCGCCGTGCTGGTCCCAGTTGGTTGAGGAACTGCCATCCACGAGTTCGACGAACCGCACGCCGCGTTCCGCCAACCGCCGGGCGACGAGACACTGCCAGCCAAAGCCTTCGCTCTTGCCGCGTTCGAGGCCGTAAAGCGCCAGGGTCGCGTCGCTCTCTTTCGAGAGGTCGAAAACATCGCGCGCACTGGTCTGCATGTGAAACGCGGTTTCGAAAGAGCGAATGCGCGCCGCGAGATTCGAATCGTTTTGATGCGCAGCGAGGTGCTGGTTGTTGAGCACATCGGCGAGTGCGAGCTCGGCTTCCTGCTCACCGGCCGCAGTGGTGCGTCGATCCAAATTTGCAATCGGTTCCTTGCCGCCGATGACGCGCACGCCCTGATGGTAGGCGGGCAGAAAGTCATTGTTGAAAATCTGCGTGCCGGCATAGGGCATCTGCGGGGCCAAAGCGACGAAGGAAGGCAAATTTTGGTTTGTGGTCCCCAGCCCGTAGCTCACCCACGAGCCAATGCTGGGACGGGCGAAAAAGAACGAGCCCGTGTGCATGCCGAGGGTGGCGTTGTAGTGCTCGTTGTCGTCGCCTTTCATCGAGCGGATGAGGCAGAGATCATCCGCGCATTCGCGCAGGTGGGGAAAAAGGTCGCTGATGAGCATCCCGCTTTTTCCGCCGGGCTTGAATTCCCACCCAGGTTTCAGCAAGGCCACCTGCTTATTGCTCAGCCCGCCGCCCAAACCGGTCTTCTTACCATCAGCTTTGAACAGCTCCGGCTTGTGATCGAACGTGTCCATGTGCGAGACGCCGCCGTTCGAGAAAATGAAGATCACGCGTTTCGCCTTGGCGGGTAAATGCGGCTTCTTCGGCGCCAGCGGATCGGCGCTGTCTTCCGCGAGCATTTGCGAGAGCAAGGCCGGCATGAGCATAGAGCCTCCGACGAGGCTGCGCAGGAATTCGCGGCGGCGAGTGGGACGGAGCGGCAGGTTCATGGGGCGGGAATCAGCTCGGAGGGGTAATCCAACGATGCGCCACAAGCTAGGGAGGAAATGTGAAGCTGGTTTAGGACGCGCTCTTCATTCGGCTCGCAAGACTTCCGTCGTCTGGTTGGCCAGCCGAACGATCGCCTGTTCCAAGGCCACGAATTCCACCGGCTTCGTCAAATGTTCCAAAAAGCCTGCAACTCGACTCCGCTCGATGTCGTCTTCCATCCCAAAGCCGCTCATGGCGATGGCGGGCGGGTAATAGCCAAGACGTTGCTGCAGAAGCGCCAATAGATCGGTGCCGCGGCCATCTGGCAGCCCGATGTCGGAAATGAGCATGTCGAATTCAAACGACGCGCCCACCTGTAACGCCTGCTCGATGCTCGACGCCGTACGGACAAGGTAGCCGCGACGCTTCAACAATCGTTCCAACGTCGCCAGCGTATCGGGATGATCTTCAACAAGAAGCAGACGGAGTCCGTCACGCGCGGAGATAGCTGGTGACGGAGCTGCGCTCAATTCAGTAGCCGGCGCGACACACGGCAAATGAACGACGAAGGTTGCGCCGCGTTGCGGTCCCTCACTGTGTGCCGCGATCGCCCCCCCATGCATTTCCACAAGAGCCTTGCAGATTGCGAGGCCGAGCCCCAGTCCGGTTTGAGTGCTGCGCGGTCCCTGCTCGAAGGCGTCGAAAATGCGCTCCAGTTTCTCTGGGGCGATGCCGACGCCCTGATCCGTGATTTCGATGGTAATCTGACCGCCGGCAGTCGAGGTCCGGACCTCGATGGCAGTTCTTTCCGGACTGAATTTAGCCGCGTTGGTGAGCAGATTCCAAAAAATCTGCTGTAGGCGCGCAGCATCACCGCGCACGTGATTTTCTGAGGCCTCCAACCGCTCGTCAATGCGGAGGCGGCGAGCTTCCAGATCCGCACGACAGATTTCCTGAGCATGGCGGAGGACCTCGTGGACATCCACGGGCTGGAGGTCCAGGCGCAGTTTGCCATTCCGAATGCGAGCTAGGTCCAGCAAGTCGTCGATTAGGCGCGCTTCGAGGCGGATGTTTCGCCGAATCGTGTCGATGTGTTCACGTGCCCAGGCTGGACAGTCGCCGTCCTCCAACAACGTCACGGCATGGACGATCGGCGAGAGCGGGGTGCGCAACTCGTGCGAAAGCATGGCGAGGAAACGATCCTTCGCCGCGTTCGCCTCCTCGGCCTCGGCCTGCGCTGTTTCCGCCCGGATCCGCCGCTCGCGCTCTTCCACTTCGCGCTCCAGGGACTGATTCCGCGCGGCAAGTTCCACATTCGCCACCCGCAGCGCTTCCTCTGCGGCCTGAGTCGTCCGGTTCATTTCCGCCAGCGCGCGCGTCTTTTTAAAAAGATCGACGAACACGTTCACCTTCGAGCGCAGAATCGTGGAGTTGATCGGCTTGGTGAGATAATCGACGGCGCCGACATCGTAACCGAGCACCATATGCTCGTCCTCCCGATAGTGGGCGGTCAGGAAAATGATCGGGATGTGGTGCGTGCGTCGGCGGTCCTTGATCATTTTGGCGAGTTCAATCCCGCTCATGTCGGGCATTTGCACGTCCAGGACGATCGCTGCGAAGTCACCGTTCATGAGCGCCAAGAGCGCCTCAGCGCCGGTCTGCGCTTTCACCAACCGATAGCTGGCGCTGTCGAGAACGCTTTCCAGGGCGACGAGATTTTTGGAGTCGTCATCGACGACGAGCACCGCAGGAATTTCGTTCTCACTACTGGCAACATTGGGAGACATCGCGGCTATTGTTTAGCGATGCAGCCAAACCCGCAGTAGCGAAAGCAGTTGATCGGTATCGACAGGCTTGGCGATGTAATCGCTGGCTCCGGCTTCCAGGCATTTTTCCCGGTCTCCTTTCATCGCTTTGGCGGTTAGCGCGAGGATTGGGAGATGCCGAAACTCAGGTTGCAGGCGGATTTCCCGCATCGTTTCGTAACCGTCCATTTCGGGCATCATGATATCCATCAGCACGATGGCCAAGTCGTCATTCGCCTCGATCAAGTCGATGGCTTGCCGGCCGTTGGTTGCGCTTAAAATCTCCATCTCCTGATTTTCCAGGACCGTGGAGAGGGCAAAGATATTGCGCGCGTCGTCGTCAACAATCAGCACTTTGCGACCGCGGAGCACTTCGTTGGTGCTGTGCAAACGTTCCAGCATCCGTTGCTTGCCGACCGGGAGATTGGCCAGCACCCGATGCAGAAAGAGCGCAGTTTCGTCCAAGAGGCGCTCTGGGGACTGCACATCTTTGAGCACGATGCTTTTCGCCATCATTCGCAGACGGTTTTCCTCGTCCGAGGACAAATCTTTGCCGGTGAAAACGACCACCGGCACTTCGCGCAAATCAGGTTCCGCCTGAATGCGCTCCAGCAACTCGAAGCCGGTCATGTCCGGCAGCCGCAAATCGAGCACACAGCAGTCGAAGGTCCGGTCGAGCAACGCCCGGAACGCTTCCTCTCCCGTGGCCACGGTGGTGATCTCGATGTCATCGTGGCCCAGCAGTTCGACGATGCTGGACCGCTCGGTGTCGCTGTCTTCGACGACCAGCAGGCGTTTGGTGCGCGGCGAGACGAATGTCTTGATCCGGTCAAACGCGATTTCGAGATCCTCGGTCGTGGCCGGTTTGACCAGATAGGAAAAAGCGCCGTGCGAAAGGCCGTGGCTGCGCTCCTCCTCCATCGTAATGATTTGCACAGGAATATGTCGCGTTTCCGGCGCGAGCTTGAGGTTGTTCAGGACGGTCCAGCCAAGCATGTCGGGCAGAAAAATATCGAGGGTGATTGCCGTCGGCAGATACTGACGCGCCAAGGTCAAGGCTTCGTGACCCCGCATCGCGACCAATCCCTTGAAACCCTTGTCCCGCGCGAGGCCGAGGAGGACGCGCGCATAATGCGGATCATCCTCCACGATAAGCGCCGCGAGATCGCCTGGCTCCACGGTCGCCCGGTCATCCTCGATGCGTTCGACGCGGGCGACGGCTACCGGCAGAGCAATCGAGGATTGTCCGGGCCTTTTTGTATCAAGGGACGGACTGGTCGCTGTGGCCGCGGGTCCGGAGTACACGAGCGGCAGATACAGCGTAAACGTGCTGCCTTCGTTCGGCGTGCTAGCGAGCCGAATTTCGCCGCCAAGCAGAGACGCCAATTCACGCGAAATCGCGAGCCCGAGACCCGTGCCGCCATACTTGCGCGAAGTACCGGCATCGGCTTGCTGGAAGGCCTCGAAGATGAGCCGCTGCTTTTCCGGAGCGATGCCAATTCCGGTATCGGTAATGGCCATTGCGATGACTGCGCCCGCGCGATTGAGGCTCGGGTGCTCCGGGCTCCAACCGTCTTTCGCAAGCCGCACAGTCATGCGCACTTGCCCTGCGGCGGTGAACTTAAACGCGTTGGAGAGCAGATTCTTGATGATCTGCTGGAGGCGCTTCGAGTCGCTCGTAAACGCGTCGGGCAGGTTGGAATCAAACTCCAAAAGGAAGGGCAGGTTTTTGCTTTCGGCAATGTGCCGGAAGCTCCGCTCCACCGAGTCTTTCATCGAGGTGAAAGTAATGTCTTCGGCATCGACGGTCACGGTGCCCGACTCGATCTTCGAGAGATCGAGGATGTCATTGATCAGGTTGAAAAGGTCCGAGCCGGCGGAGTGAATGTTGCGCGCAAACTCGACCTGCTTCGGGTTCAAATTGCCTGCGGCGTTTTCCCCGAGCTGCTGACCGAGAATGAGGATCGAATTGAGCGGCGTGCGCAATTCGTGAGACATGTTCGCGAGGAACTCGGATTTGTATTTTGAGGTCAGCGCCAATTCGGCCGCCTTCTCTTCCAGTGCCCGCCGCGCTTGCTCGATCTCCTTGTTCTTGCGCTCCACCTCGGCGTTTTGGTCCGCGAGTTCCTGCGCCTTTTGCTCCAGCTCTTCGTTGGTTTGCTGAAGCTCCTTTTGGCCGGATTGCAACTCTGCAGTGAGCTGTTGGCTTTGCTGGAGCAAGCCTTCCGTGCGCATCGTTGCCTCGATCGTGTTGAGCACGACCCCGATGGATTGGGTCAGCTGCTCGAGAAAATTGAGGTGTCCGTCAGTGAAGGGGTGCAGCGAGGCGAGTTCGATGACGGCCTTCGTTTGACCTTCGTAAAGGACCGGGAGCACCACGACGTTCGCAGGGTGCGCCCCGCCGAGCGAGGAGTGGATCGGGGTGTAATTTGCCGGCACGGCAGTCAGGAGCACCCGCTGTTTTTCCCGCGCACATTGGCCGGCCAGGCCATCGCCCAGGGCGATGTTTAGAGGTAGATCGATCTCGTTGGCGTAGGCGGCCAAACGTTGCAACCGCGGCGCAGCGTCATCGACAGAGATGAGTTGATAGACCGTGCCTTGCTGCGAATCGACCAGCGGAGCGAGCTCGGAGAGAAGCATCTGGCCGACGGTGTAAAGATCCCGCTGGCCTTGCAGCATGCGGGTGAATTTCGCGAGGTTTGTCTTGAGCCAATCCTGCTCTTTGTTGCGCTCGGTGGTGACGCGCAAATTGTCGATCATCGTGTTGATATTGTCCTTCAACTCGGCGACTTCGCCGCGCGTCTCGACCTGAATGGAGCGAGTGAGATCCCCTTTCGTCACCGCCGTTGCGACCTCGGCAATCGCGCGCACCTGGGTTGTGAGATTCGCCGCCAGCAGGTTCACGTTGCCGGTCAGATCCTTCCACGTTCCCGCCGCGCCGGGCACGTTTGCCTGACCACCGAGCCGGCCTTCGACGCCGACCTCACGGGCCACGTTCGTCACCTGATCGGCGAAGGTCGCGAGCGTGTCGGTCATGTTATTGATCGTCTCCGCGAGGGCGGCGACCTCCCCTTTTGCCTGCACGGCCAACCGTTGACGCAAGTTGCCGTTCGCCACCGACGTCACGACCTTCACGATGCCGCGCACCTGGTCGGTGAGATTGGCCGCCATCACGTTCACGGAGTCGGTGAGATCTTTCCAAGTCCCCGCGACGCCGGACACTTGGGCCTGCCCACCGAGCTTACCTTCGGTGCCGACCTCACGTGCGACGCGGGTTACCTCAGCGGCGAAAGCGTTGAGCTGATCGACCATCGTGTTGATCGTGTTCTTTAACTCCAAAATCTCGCCCTTCACATCGACCGTGATCTTGCGGGAAAGATCGCCGCGGGCGACCGCGGTCGTCACCTCAGCGATGTTGCGCACCTGCGCGGTGAGGTTCGTGCCCATGGCATTCACCGAATCGGTCAAATCCTTCCACGTGCCCGCAACACCGCTGAGGTGACGACCGCGGTCGCCCGCGGCGATCTTTCCCGCAAGATCACGGTCGATGTGAAGGGCG
>JANMTP010000056.1:0-69706 GCA_031390545.1 Chthoniobacter sp.
GCTCGCCATCTGCCAGCCGTCCACGCGCTGCGGCCCGGCGGCGGGCGGGGTGCCGGCGGCGGCGATCTGCGGGCTTTCGCTGCCGAGATAGAGGAAGGCCGGCGAGCAAAGGACGTTTTTGATGCCTTCGCGAACGGCAGCAGCGAAATCCAGATTGCGCTCGGCCTTGGCCTTCAACGTCCAAGTGACCACCCGCTCCACTTCATCCGGCGTGGTGTGACGGCGATACGCGCGCGGCAGAAACCGCGCGAAGATCTCCCGCACGTAGGCATCATCGGTCCGCTCTTCGCCCGCAAAAAACACCCCCGCCCGCCCCTTCGGCGGCCACTCCACCAGCGGCCCCTCCCACTCCATCTTCCCCACCCACAACCGCGGCCGCTTCGCTATATCCAGCTTCGGATCCCACACATAATAGGGACCTTTGAAGTTCTTCCTGTTCTCCGCCGCAGCCACTAACGCCTCCGCCGACCGCTTCTTGATTTCAGCGATGACCTCGGGCGGTTTCCCCTCTTTGTTAGCCCTCTCCAAGTCACCTGCGAGGACCACAGGTCGTGAATTGATCTTTTCGAACTCGGGATTCACCTCCGTCACATTTTTGTTCCCGTTGTCCCAAGCGAGATTCCAGCCGCGACTCATCCCGGGCGGGCCTTTTTGAAGATAGACCAGAAATTCGTAAGTCTTCGGCGCGTCCAGAGGAGCATCGATAACGACGCTTTTGACCACTTCGATCGGGCTGCCGTAGCAATACTCCATCTCCAGTTTCACCTCCTTCTGCGCCTCGGCTCCTGCTCCGGCAAAGGCCCCTGCCTGCACGCGCAGCCGATACCAGCCATCTTGGGTCACACCCTTGCCGGCCCAGTCCCAGCCGTGGATGACACTCCGGCGATTACCGACTGAGCGGTGATTGTTACCCCCGGAAAGATACTCCAAACCCCCGTTCTTCACGGAAAAGGTCATCGGCCCATGAGGCACATGGTTTTTTTGGTCGCGCTTGTCAGGGTCTTCGAGGTTGATCCCGTGCAAGGGATCTTTGATTTTGGAAATGAACTCCGGCGTAGGATTGTCGTCGATCACCTCGCCTTTCTCGTTTTTCCAGGAGACGCCAATGCCGTGGATGTTTTTGCCCTTCGCGGAATCCCACTCTAGCTTCACCATCTCTGGCTTCTTTCCAAAGACCACCTCGCCCAGAAACATGTCCGCGACCGCCATATACTGAGTGAGCTGCCCCTCATCCATAAAGAGCCCGGCAGCACCGCGATCGAAGCCGCCAACCTTGCCATCTGCCGGCAGCTCCTTCTCGATCCGGCGGACGTAGTTTTCATCCAGAGCAAAAAGGTCGCGCACGGTGTTCGCATACTCCACCCGGTTCATCCGCCGGAGCGGCACGCGCCCCCCCGCTCCCTGCGCCATCTTGGTCGTCAATTCGAGTTGTTGCGCGACCCACGAAGACACTGCAAACGCCATCTTCGGATCTGGCCGCGCCTTTTTCTTCGGCGGCATCTGACCGGAATTGATCTGGTCCATCACTTCCTTCCAGAGCCCGGCGTTGTTCCCTTCGGTAAAATTCGTGCCGAGAGTATCCAGCCGGAAACCTGCGCGCGCGGTGTCCTCGTCATGACAATCGATGCAGTGTTCATCGAGGAATGGCTGGATCGTGCCCTTGAACGGGTCGGGTGCAGCGAAACCGGTTGCGCTCGCTAGGGCAACGAAGGCGCAACGGGCCAGGAGGTGGTGGAATCGGATCATGAAAAAAGAAATGGCTTAGTTCCCGGAAGGGGCGGGAAGAACAGAGATCTCAGCTTCTCCGATGCCAAGAGCTTGCTTCGCCAGTTCCCATATCCGCCCCCACGCCGATAAACGCCGCTGTTCCGCGCCCGATGGGCGAACAGCTTGTGAATCGGTTTATCCTGATAAAGAGACGACATCGGGTGTGTACCTGTAACACACGGCACCGCCCAATCCTGACATCACCGAGACAATTCGATGCCTGACTGACATCGCAGAGCGAGACTCCGATCTTTCGCGTCATTGGCAACGTCGCAACGCACGAGCACGGGAAGAGACCCCGGTCCTGTTTGGCAGTTGCGGCAAAAAGGCCACCAATTCTAATCTCCGGGGGTGCGCGCTCCACGCCTCCTCACCATCCTCGTATTGAGTAGCATCATTGGCGGGCTGCACACGGCCGCTGCGCAGGAACTGACCAGCATCGCCGCAGTCCGTGCGCTGTCTCCGGCCGAAGCTGATGAGCACCGCCGGGTGCGGCTCCGGGGCGTGGTCACCTACTACAATCCCGCCCAAAAAATCGATCTGGTCCTACAAGACGGCGCCCACGGCATTTTTGTGGGGGAATTTAACAATCTCGATCTCGATGTCTCCGTTGTTCCGGGTGATCTGGTGGAAATCTCAGGCATTACCTACTGGGGTGTCTTCGCCCAGAATATCCGCCCTGATCGCGTGACCGTCGTGGGAAGCGCGCCCCTGCCTGAGCCTCGGCCGGCGGGATTTGAAGAGCTCGCCTCCGGCGGGTTGGATTGTGTCTTCATCGAAACTCGCGGGGTCGTTCGAAGAGCGTGGGTGGATCGGCAAAAGAAGCCCGAGCGCCTGATGCTCGAAGTGGCTTCTGGAGGTCAGCAGTTTTCCGTGTGGATCTTGAACTTCGACCGCACCCTGACCGAGCGCTTGGTCGACGCCGAAGTCACAATCCGCGGGGTCTGCTTCCATCTTTTCAATCAGCAGGGACAGTCCTTCGCCTTTCGTCTCATGGTCGCAAGTGATGACCAGGTGCGGATTGAGAGGGCGGCCCCGCGAACTCCCTATGCCGCGCCGGAACGGGCGGCGAATAGCCTCTTTAGACACGGCACAGGCGAGATCCTGGGTCACCGAATCAAAGTCCGCGGCAAGGTGCTGGCTTTCTTTCCCGGTGAGGCGCTTTGGATTCGCGATGCCACGCAAGGATTGCTGATCAAGACTTCTCAAACCGGAACGCTCCAGCTTGGCGACGAAGTCGAGGTACTCGGCTTCCCCTCGGCCGGGGAGTTCAATCCGTGCCTCGCCGATGGAGTCTTCCGCGTGGTCGGTTCCGGGGCGCGGCCGGAGCCGATCCCGATCGCGGCCCAGCATGTCTTTCCAAAAGACGGAGATCTGGTGCGCATCAAAGCGACGGTGATCAACGGGCTCTCCCAGCCGGAACAGGATATTCTGATGCTTCAAGATGGCCCCTCCATCTTTCGCGCGACGCTGCTGCGCGAGCATGGCAAGCTGCCCCTGCAGCATCTGCGCGCCGGCACGCAGGTCGAGTTGACCGGTATCTGCGCGGTCACCGCAGGCGACGTGCAGGCTTACATGACGCGACTGAAGCCCGAGACATTCCGCATCGTGCTGCGCTCTCCGAGCGACGTGGCCGTCGTCGCCCCGGCTCCATGGATCACCCGCGAATGGGTCGTGCGCGGATCGGTCGTCCTGGCTGCGGTGCTGATCGTCGCGCTTTCATGGGCGATCTCGTGGGCTCTTCTCAGCACGCGGAAAAATCGTCAGCTTCGTGTGCAAGTCGCCGCGACCAAAGCCGCCGAGGACGAGCTGCAGAAGGCGCACGACGAACTGGAACTCCGTGTGCAACAGCGGACGCAAGAGCTTCACGCCCAGATCACCGCGAGACAGGAGACGGAGGTGCGCTTTGCCGCCATCTCGACCGAAAGGGCCCGCCTCGCCCGCGAACTGCACGACTCCCTCGAGCAAGTCCTGACGGGGACGGCACTCCAGATCAATGCGGCTTCAGAAACGATCCACGCTGATCCTACTGCTGCTTCGGAGCATATCGAGATGGCCCGTAACCTGATGCGTCAAACCCGGACCGAGGTTCGTCGATCGGTCTGGGACCTCCGCGCGCAATCACTCGAAACGCACGATCTCGGGCAAGCGTTGCAGAAGGCCGCGCAGCAACTCACGGGCAGCGGCGCGGAACTCCTCGTCACCACCTCGGGACAGACCTTGAGACTGACCGATGTGCTGGAAAACCACCTCCTCCGAATCGGCCAGGAAGCGGTCACAAATGCCGTGAAGCACGGCAAGGCTGGCCGCATCCTCCTCCACATCGCATTCAGTGCGGACAAGGTGACGATGACCGTGGACGACAACGGCAGCGGCTTCGATGTCGCCTCGGTCCTCGGAGTGGAGCAAGGCCACTTCGGGCTCGAGGGAATGCGGGAACGGGTGAAGCGGATCGGGGGCACCCTGGCGCTCGAGAGTTCGCCGGGCAAAGGAACGAAACTGACCATCGAGACCCCCCTGGAACCTCATCTACTGGAAACCTATTCTGCATGACGAAACCCGGCCAGATCCGACTTCTCGTCGTCGATGATCATCTCGTGGTGAGAATGGGCCTGGTTGCGCTCTTGAAGCGGCGCAAGGATTTTGAGGTTGTCGCCGAGGCGGAAAACGGCGCTCAAGCCGTGGAGCGCTTTCGGGAGCACCGGCCGGACGTGTGCCTGATGGACATCCGCATGCCGAAGCTCTCCGGCGTGCAAGCACTCGCCGCCATCCGAGCGGAGTTCCCGGAGGCGCGAGTGATCATGTTGACCACCTACGACGGCGACTCGGACATCCACGGAGCTCTCGCCGCCGGAGCCAGCGGCTATCTTTTGAAGGACGTGGAAGGAGAGGAACTCGTCTTCGCGATTCGTGAGGTCCATCGCGGCGGGCGCTACCTGCCCGAAGGCGTTGCTCAACGACTTACCGAGCACAGCAAGTCCCCACAGCTTACGCCCCGCGAAATAGAAGTGCTCGAGCTTGTCGCAAAGGGGTTGAGCAATAAACAGATTGCGAGCGTGCTCAACTTTACCGACTTCACGGCAAAAGCACATGTGCGCAACATCCTGGAGAAACTCGGCGTGGAGGATCGGACCGGCGCAGTTACGGAGGCGATGCAACGAGGGATCGTCCATTTAGAATGAGTTGTCAGTCCTCGGAGGCGGATCAGCGTTAGCCTAAAGGACAATGGCAGGATGGAGGATCGTCAGCCGATCCTTTGCACCGTCCGAGTTCCCTATGCGGGGTTAGGACATCACACCCCAAGCTCCAACCTGCCTCGACCTCAAAGCCGCGCGATTTCGTTCCTGCCGAAAGCGGGCACCACTGCTTGGCCCCCGATCTTCATCGCTAAATCGAGAATCTAAACCGCCGCACTGTTTGATGAACCGCAATAGAACCGCCCTTTTGCACCTTGCCTGCATCGCCTGGCTCGTAGTGTCGGCTCTAGCCCCGGCCGCCGCGGAGCCGGTGAACATCATCTTCGATACGGATGTGGATCATGACTGCGATGATATTGCCGCTCTCTTCATGCTGCACGCCGCGGTCGAACGAGGCGAAGCCAAGTTGCTCGCCACCATGGGCTGCACTTCGACGGACGAGATCGCGCCGGCTCTGGATGCGATCAATACTTGGTTCGGCCGCCCGGAGATTCCGGTGGGGACGCTCAAGGACAAAGGCTTCCTCGACCACAAGGGCTTTGCCCGCGATCTCATTGCGCACTATCCCGCCAAGTTCCGCAGCGGCAAAGATTACCCCGACGCGGTCGCTCTCTATAGGGAGACTCTGGCGCGGCAGCCCGATGGGAGTGTGATCGTGCTGGCGGTGGGTCCGCTGAGGAATATAGCCAATCTGCTGAAATCCGGGCCAGACAAGGCCAGTCCGCTCGATGGCCCGGCGCTGATCGCCAAGAAGGTGCGCCGTCTGGAGGTGATGGGCGGAACCTATCCTCCGGCGACGAACATCAAAGAAGGCGAGTGGAACTTCAAACAGGATCCAGCGGCGGCGGCGCTCGTCTGCTCGACCTGGCCAACTCCGATCCTCTTCAACGGCGAGGGCGGCTCGACCTGCTCCGGTCGCCGCGTGACCTACGAGATGCCCGAGCACAATCCGCTAACCATGGCTTACCGCGTGTCGGCGGATATCGGCTTTGCGGCGGATCGTCTCAGTTGGGATCCGGTCTCGACCTTGGTCGCCACCCGTGGCGCTGCGCCTTGGTATGAGGTCGTGAGTGGCGGCACGAACGTGACGGATCCCGCGACCGGCATCAACAAATGGGTGAAAGACGAAGATCGGGGTCACTCTTATCTCGTGCTCAAAAGCCGCAAGTCCGAGGTGGAAACGGCGCTCGAGGATATGCAGACCGGCGGCCAACCTCGCCCGACGAACTTGAAGTTTGACACTCTCTACTACGCCGATGCTGGGATGTGCCGGGTGACCCAGTCCGGCGAGCGCGACAAGCGCGGCGTATGGAAGGATAAGTCCGCATCCAGTTGGGCGCAGTATCAGCATGTCGACGGGAGAAAGCGCCTTGTCACCTCTTACGCGGTCACCTGCTTGAAGAAAGACCTTCTCCCTAAATCGCTGGAACTCTCCGCCTCCAACGATGGTGGCGCGAACTGGACGCGGCTGGATCTCCAAGTAGCGGCCGGCTTCAGCGAACACACAACCCGCCGCGAGTTCACCATCGCGAAACCGTCCAAGTGGAACCTTTTCCGGCTGAATGTGAAGGCGGCTGATGAGAAGGAAGGGATCGAGATCGAGTCGGTCGAGCTTCTGGAGTCGATCCACTCCACCCCCGGCGTGCAGGTCAGCGCGGTGACCTTGGATCACAAAGCGCTCTCCATCCCGGTGCATGGCCGGGCGACACTCAATGCGACGCTGGCCCCGCTCGGGACGACCTTCGAGCGGCAGGTCAAGTGGGTCAGCAGCGACCCCACGGTGGCGGAGGTCCGGCACATCGGGGAGCAGACTGCGATCGTCATCGCCAAAAAGGCAGGTAGCTGCTCCATCACCGGTTCAGCGGAGAATCAGAAGACCACCTGCGCGATTACCGTTACCGGATCAACCCTCCCCGAAGGGTGGAGCTACCATGAATTGAACGCGCCTCCAATCCCCGGCGCGGTGCTCGCTTCCGGCGCCAGGTTCACCCTCACCGGGTGTGGTCATGCGATGACTTCATGGTGGGAGCGAATCCGCGATCAGGGTGTCTTTGCGAGCAAACCTGTCACTGGCGAGACGCAGCTCACCGCGCAACTCACAGACCTTGCTCCTCACGTCGGCGGGCGGACCTACAACGGGGATAGACGGCCACCCACGGCATCGGGTTTGATGATCCGCGAATCGCTGAGCGATGCGGCGAGCAGATACTTCCTCGTCCAGGTGGAAGCTTCCGGAGATGTCGTCTGTCGCTGGCGCAGCAGCAAGGTTGGTGACGATGATGACAAGGAGATCAAAAAACTCGGCAAAGTGTCGCTGCCGGTTCATCTCAAGCTGAACCAGAAAGGGAACGACATTCAGGTCTTCACTTCGCCTGATGGCAAGGACTGGGGCGAGCCGCGCCTGACGCACTCCGCGACATTTGGAGGAGAAAGCCGGATTGGTCTCTTCGTTTGCTCTGGAAACACCTTTGCATCCTCCACGGCGACCTTTGAAAACGTCGCAATCACCTCCCGGTGACTCGGACACTCCACTCATTTGTGCTGGGTAACCAACCCATCCGTAACGGCGTGGATTTTCTCCTCACGACTCCTTAGCTAGCTAATCCCCTATTCGATGAATCTTTTTCAAACCACCCTGTTCTACCTTGCCTCCGTAGCCGTGCTCGCTACCTCACCTCTCGCAGCGGCGGCCGAGGTGCCCGTGAGCATTATCTTCGATACCGATGTGGATCACGACTGCGATGACATCGGCGCGCTTTTCATCCTGCATGCGGCGGTCGAGAAGGGCGAAGCGAAGTTGCTGGCCACGATTGGCTGCACTTCATCGAATTCGATCGCGCCTGCCTTGGATGCGATGAATACATGGTTCGGACGCCCTGAGATCCCCGTAGGCACGCTGAAGGACAAAGGGTTTCTTGATCACAAGGGCTTCGGGGCGGACCTCAGCAAGCACTACCCCAGCAAGTTCCCCAGCGGCAAAGAATACCCGGACGCGGTAGCAGTTTATCGGGAGACGCTTGCAAAGCAGCCGGACGGGAGTGTGGTCGTGCTGGCTGTCGGCCCGCTGCGAAACTTGTCGAACCTTTTAAAGTCAGGGCCCGACAAGGTCAGCCCACTGGATGGTCCGGCACTTGTAGCGAAAAAGGTGAAGCGACTGGAGGTGATGGGTGGAAACTATCCACCTACGGCGAATGCCAAGGACGGAGAGTGGAACTTCAAACAAGATCCAGCGGCAGCCGCGCTCGTCTGCTCGACCTGGCCGACTCCGATTCTCTTCAACGGCGAGGGGGGTTCTACCTGCTCCGGGCGTCGTGTGACCTATGAGATGCCCGAGCATAATCCGCTCACGATGTCCTATCGCCTCTACCCGAATGTCGGGTTTGCGGGGGATCGATTGAGCTGGGACTCGATCTCGGTGCTCGTCGCGGTGCGCGGTGCCGCTCCATGGTATGAGGTCGGAAGTGGCGGCACGAACGTGACGGATCCAACGACTGGCATCAACACGTGGGTGAAAGACAAGGATCGGGGGCATTCCTATCTAGTGCTCAAGAGCCGCAAGGCCGAGGTCGAGAAAGCGATCGAGGATTGGCAGACGGGCGGCGAAGGCCGGCCGACGAACTTGAAGTTCAATACACTCTATTATGCCGATGCTGGCATGTGCCGGGTGACGCAGTCCGGTGAACGGGACCAGAAAGGCGTGTGGAAGGATAAGTCTCCCTCCAGTTGGATCCAATACGCGCATGTCGATGGGCGGCAGCGCCTCGCGACCTCCTATGCGATCACTTGCAAGAACAAGTATCTCCTCCCTAGTTCGCTGGAGCTCTCCGGATCGAACGATGGCGGCACCAACTGGACCCGCCTGGATACTCAGGAAGCGCCGGGCTTTAGCGAGCAGGTGAATCGCCGTGAGTTCACGATTGCCAAGCCAGCCAAGTGGAACCTTTACCGGATGACCGTCAAGGCGACCGATGAGAAGGAGGGTATCCAGGTCGACTCGGTCGAGCTTCTGGAAGCGATTCACTGCACGCCCGGAGTGAAGGTTACGTCGGTGACTTTGGACCACAAATCACTAACCTTACCGGAGAATAGTCGGGCTACGCTAAACGGGACGCTGGCCCCGCTCGGGACGACATTCGAGCGTCAGATCAAGTGGGTAAGCAGCGATCCCTCGGTCGCGGAGGTCCGGCAGATCGGCGAACAGACAGCCATGGTCATAAGCAAGAAGGCGGGCACCTGCTCCGTTACTGGTTCCGCGGACAATCAAAAAACTTCCTGCGCGATTACGGTTACAGGATCAACCCTGCCCGAGGGCTGGAGCTACCACGAACTGAACGCGCCTCCGATCCCTGGCGGTGTGCTCGTTTCCGGCACGAAGCTTAGTCTCACCGGGGCTGGTCATGCCATGACTTCATGGTGGGAGCGAGTCCGCGACCAGGGTGCCTTCGCGAGCAAACCGCTGACCGGCGACGCACAACTCACCGCGCAACTAGCAAGCCTTGCTCCTCACGTCGGTGGCCGGACTCACCAATGGGACGTCCGGCCCCCGACAGCTTCGGGACTGATGATTCGGGAGTCACTTGGTGAGGCGGCAAGCAGATACTTCCTCGTCCAAGTAGAGGCTTCAGGAAACCTCGTGTGCCGCTGGCGGAACAAGACGAACGATCAAGATGACAACGAGAGCAAAGAACTCGGCAAGGTCTCGCTGCCAGTTCACTTGAGGATGAGCCGGAAAGGTAACGACATCCAGGTCTTCACTTCGAGCGATGGCAAGGATTGGGGCGAGCCGCGGATGACGCATTCCGCGGCCTTTGCTGGAGAGAGCCGGATCGGTCTCTTCGTTTGCTCTGGAAACACCTTCGCGTCCTCCACAGCGACCTTCGAGAACGTCGCAATCAGCTCGCGGTGAATCGCACCCTCTTTCGATCACTGAACACTTTTCTATTTATATGAACAACTATCCATGCGCACCGGCTCCTCGAACCTATTTTCGTGGTTATCCCGCAACAGTCTTCTTGGTGATGGCCGTCTTATCCGCGTCGCCCGTGGCTTTCGCCGAGGATGCACCCCCTCACACCATCCTTCCGCATCAAACATCATGGCTGGGGAACACGTTTGGCGGGGCGGATGGAAAATGGGTGCAAAACTACGTCGATGAAATCGAAGTGTCGCCCGACGGCGCGGTCTACACCGCCTCCGAGTGGGACGAGGGAGGACGATGCGCTGGCGTCTACAAGAATGGCGAAGTGATGGCGACCATGCTCAAGCAGTTCGACGGCAAGGGAGGCCACAAAGCCTGGGGCTGGGGCACGGCCACTCATGGGGTCGCGATCGACGCCACTCGTATCTACCTCATTAACACCGAGGGTGAATTGCTGCGGTTCAATCGCGCCGACCATAAATTCATCGACAGCACGCCAGTGTTGGAAATCACCAAAGGTGGCGAAAAAAAAGCAGGCAAGGCTGTCGGACTGAATTGCGCAGGCGGGCTTCTATATATTGTGCGGGACAACGGGGAGATCACGGTGCGCGCAGTCTCGGATCTGAAACTGCAACATACGTTTACAGTTCCCGGCGCCCGTGATATCGCCGTGGCTGCGGATGGAACTCTGTGGGTACTAGTCGCAACCGAAATCCGCCACTACACCGCCTCTGGCGAGGTGCTGCCGCAAAAGATCAGCGATGCCGGAAAGCCGACGGCAATTGCCTTTGCTAACGAGGGGCGACTCCTCGTTTGTGACAATGGGCCCCGCCGCCAGGTGCTAATCTACGACGTGAAGAACACGCCGCAGCAGGTGGGAACTTTTGGCGTTCCGGGAGGCATCGCGGCAGGGCCTCGCCCGGGCGAAGTAGCACCTCACAAGCTTCACTCCCTCGCGGGTGCCTCCACGGATGCGCAGGGCAATCTCTATGTTGCTTTGAGCGCAGGCACGCTCGATGGCACGGTGCTTCGCCAGTTTCGGCCTGACGCTAAAGGAGGCTGGAACACCATGGGCTGGGAGCTGAACGGGCTGACTTTCACGGATAGCATGGTGACGGAACCCGGGAGCAACGGAGTGTCGGTCTATTCACATGCACACCGCTTCGTCATGGACTACTCGAAGCCTCCTGGCCAGCAGTGGAAAGTGGCCGGCTACACGCTCGACCCTGACTCAACTAAAGCCGACATCAGACGTGAAAAACCCGATTATCATCCCGCGTTCGTGCGTCGCCTGGAGGAAAAAACAATCATCTACATGAGGCACATGATGGGAGGCCCCCTTGTGCTCTACTCACCACGCACGGGAACCGAGTTTCTCGACCCGATTTACAGCCACAAACCTCAACTTGAGGGTTGGGGAGTCTCCGTTGATGAGCGAGGCGACATCTGGGAATGCAATGGCAAGACAGTCGCGCGCATTCCGTTCGAAGGGTTTGCGCCCAACGGAGAACCACGCTTTGGCACGCGTCAGGATTTTGAAGCCCCAGTAGCGTGGAAATCTCTGCAACGCGTCTATTACAATTCCACAACCGACACTCTGTTTCTCGCTGGCTACACGCCCGACAAGAAGGATGAGACTTGGGGTCTCATTGGCAAAGAGATGGCCCGCTACGATGGCTGGCTCAAAGGTAATCGCACTGCCACCTGGACCAAAGCAGTGCCACACGATTTCAAGCCCAAACAAGGGCCACGGGTGATCATGAAATCGATGTCGATAGCGGGCGATTACCTATTCATGGTGGGCGTCGATACCTGCGCGCAAGTGCGGGTTTTCGATATGAAGAGCGGCGATTTCGTCGGCATGCTCGAGCCGGGTGAAGAAGTAGGAGGACTCGGTGCAACGGGGTGGGTCGACATGGTTGACGCGATTCATGCGTTAAAGCGCGAGAGCGGGGAGTATCTGATTTTTGTCGAGGAAGATAAATACAACAAGATCGTGCTCTATCGCTGGACCCCGGTCCCGACGAAGCAATAGCGCCTGATAGTCTCACAACCCTGCTCCGTCCTGGATGCCGGCTCTAATGATGGCTTCAGAACGCATCCGTTCCCAAACTCTCATAATCTACTTGGCAGGCCGCGCCAGTTCCACGCCCTCACCGCCTTCGACCTCCAGCCTTTACAATCGCAATCTTATGAACCGACCGCTCTCCTTTGCCCCACTCCTCGCCGCGCTGCTGCTGTCGTGTGTCAGGTCCGAGATCCAAGCGGCGGACCTGCGGCCGGCCTCGAACAAGGTCGGCACCACTACTGCCGCGAGCGGCGATGGGCCGACGGCCGGCGCGGATTTTCCGATCTGGGTCGAGTTGGAGAAACCGCAGTTGGTCACGGTGAAGATCGAGGATGCGCAGGGTGTCACGGTGCGCAATCTCGTCGCCGAGATGCCGTTGCCTGCAGGGAGGAACCGGCTGAGCTGGGATGGCTATAATGATGGGGTGCACAATGAGGCGGGCGATTTGGTAAGGCAGCGCGCCGCGCCGGGCACCTACACCGCGCGCGGTCTGACCCACGATGGCATCAAGCTGGTCTATGAGTTCACCGCCTACAGCGGGGGCAACCCGCCGTGGCCGACCAAAGAGAAGACCGGGGGATGGCTCGCGGATCATTCCTGCCCGCTGGGCGCAGTGTTCATTCCGGCCAAGAGCGGATCACCTTACGGCGATGGTGCCTCACAGGTGCTGCTGACCGCGCTGATCGCGGAAGCCGGTTCGCCGTTGGTCTGGGTCGGACTCGATGGCCAGACGTTGCAACGCAACAAGAGCTTGTGGGGATGGGATGGGGCCATCGCGGGGGCGAGGGATGCCGGCAAGGCAGCCGATCCAGACCACTACGCTTACCTCGTCATGGCTTCCGAAAAGAAGATCTCCATTCGGGGACTGAAAGTTGATGGCAACGGTTCGACGATCGTCACCTTTACTCCGATCAAGCCCGGCCCGGGCGAACCGCGACACGAAGGCAATTCGCTGGCCGTGCACGATGGCTTGGTGGTGTTCAACGCGGTGACCGATGACGTGTTGGTCTTTGCCGATGTCCGCGAGAAGAAGGTCATCGGGACAATGCCGATGCCCAAGGTGGTCGGGCTGCAATTTGATACGACAGGACGTTTGCTAGTTATTAGCGAGGGCAAAGTGGTCCGCTACCAAGTCACGCGTCCAAAGACGGGAGACGATGGCAAACCCGCCATCCCGCTGCTGGAAGGTCGGACGGTGCTGATCGACAAGGGCCTGGAGAATCCACGCACGCTGGCTTTGAATCCTGCAGGTAACGAGTTGTTTGTCGCCGACTGGGGCAAGAGCAACCAAGTGAAGGTATTCACACTAGACGGCAAGCCACTGCGGGTCATCGGAAAGCCGAGTGAAGGGTCACAGGTCGGACTCTATGATGAGGTGAAGATGCAGATGCCCTTGGGGCTGGCGATTGACGACCGCAATCAACTCTGGGTCGTCGAGGCCAGCCATTTGCCCAAGCGAGTCAGTGTCTGGAATGGCCAGACCGGCGCGTTCGTGCGAGCGCATTACGGACCACCGCGTTACGGCGGCGGCGGCACGATCGACCCGACCGACAAGCGGCGGATGTTTTATAAGGATCATTACGGCCTGATCGAGTTTGCTCTGGACTGGAAAACCGGAACGTCGAAGCCGCGAGCCATTTGCGTGAACGGCTGGGGCGGCGGACTCGATCTCGTCAAAGCATTCGGCATCGAATACGGAACGGACGCGAAAGGCGGACCCAGCCGCCGCGGCTTTGTGAATGAGCGGCCGACGCATATCAACGGACGCACTTATTTCATCGGTTCCTGGCAAGCCAGTCTGCGCGGTAACAGCCCCGGCGATACCTGGATGCTGGACGAAAATCACGTGGCCTGGCCCGTGGCCCGCGTGGGCGGCAATGGCTTTTCGTGGCCGCCGCAACTCAATCAAGCGCTGGTGAGCAGCCGCCCCAAGGGTGACTACGATCAGCTGCTGGTGGCTTGGTCAGACCTGAATGGCAACCATAAGGTGGAAGCCGAGGAATACAGTTTCCGCAACCTGCCAGGAACTTGGACCGATGAGAAAGGAGAGCAGCGGCCAACCAACGGATACGTCCAGGAGATCGTCTATCCTGACCTTTCCATGACCGCGAACTGGGGCCTGCATGTGCCTGCGCCGACCTTCGATGCAAAGGGCATCCCAATCTATGATCTCACCAAGGCCGAGATCCTTCTGCCGCCGGACCCGATGTTCCGCTTTACCGAACAAGATCCGCACTGGGGTTCGCCAGTGCTGCGGGTGGATGACGGCTGGATCGTGACCGGTTTCACCGGTTGGCGGGACCGCAAAAAGATGTGGCAGTATCCGGTCAACCCAGGCCGTGGGGCGCCCACGCGGGGTGGTGAGATTGTCCTGCCGACGCGTTTGTTGGGCCCACCAGCCAAGGCAAAAAGCGGTGAAGCTGGCTACTGGTTTGGCGTCAATGGCGAAAAGGGAAACATGTTCTTGATGACGAGCGACGGCCTTTTTCTCCAGACCCTCGGTGGTGACATGGCCAACACCCCACTCATCCGTTTCCCCAAAGCAGAGCGCGGCATGGTCATCGATGAACCCGGCAAACACATCAGTTTCGAAGACGAACACTTCAATCCGACGATCACCCAGACTGACCAGGGCGAGATCTATCTAGTCGCTGGGAAGGAGCATTCCTCGATCTTCCGCGTCGATGGGTTCGCCTCGGTGAAGCGCCGCGCATTCAACCCCATCACCCTCGATGCCGCGACGCTGGCGAAGTTGCCGGAAACATCGACAAAACTCGCCCGCAAGCAGTCTTTTGACCGGCTGCCGGTCGAGATGGGCGGCGCGGAGCCGGTGGTGGACGGCAAGGTCAATGAATACTCGATCTGGGCGCCTATCGAGGCCGGCCGCAAGTCATCCATCCGAATTGGCGCGAAGCATCTTTACGCCGCCTGGCGCACGGGCGACCCGGCGTGCCTGGCCAATGACGGTGGAGATTACAAGTTCCTATTCAAACGAGGCGGTTGCGTGGATCTTATGCTCGAAACCATCCCACCGGAAAAGCGCGAGGGTGCTGATCCAGTCGTCGGAGATCTGCGGCTGCTGATTACCAAAGCGAAGGGGGAAACCAAGGCAGTGCTCTATAGAGCGGTGGTCCCGGGCACGGCGGAGAAGGATCGTGCGCTCTTCGACTCGCCGGTGGGATCGGTCTACTTCGATGCCGTCGTGGACGTGAGCGCGCAGGTCAAGCTGGCGCAGATCGGAGGCGATGTTGAAATCAGCATTCCGCTGGAGGTCCTCGGCCTCAAGCCCGTCCTCGGTCAAGAAGTCCGCGCGGACCTGGGCATCCTGCGCGGCGACGGCGCGCAAACCATCCAGCGTCTGTATTGGAACAACACGGACACCATGATCGTCAGCGACATTCCCAGCGAGGCCCGGCTAACGCCCGCGAAGTGGGGTGCCTTGCGCTTCATGGCTCCCGTGCAAATCACCATCCCCGCGCCGGCGAAAACGCCAGATTCCACCAAGCCCGGTCTGCAGTTCGGCTATCACCTAGGGTCGTGGGACAAGCTGCCAGACTTTAAAACGCTCAAGCCCGTCGCCACCGGCGTCAAAACCCGTCTGGAACTCAATAAACTCACGAAGGAAAATAAGGCCGACTTTGCCGTCGAGTTTACCGGCTTTATCCGCATCCCGCAGGACGGAGTGTGGACCTTCACCCTGACCAGCGACGGTGGCAGCCGGATCTGGATCGGCGACGCCCTCGTCGTTGACAATGATGGCTTCCATAAAAAACAAACCGTCACCAGCGGAGCTAGGATTCCCGCGGGCCTATACCCATTCCGCGTCGCCTTCCATCAACACAAAAATCCCCATTCCGAATTCCAAGTGCGCTGGAGCGGTCCTGGCACGCCGGAACAGGAGATCCATCCCTCGGCCCTTCTGCATACTCCCAATCCGACGCCGACCCCGGCGCCATAACTCTGCTGCAGGGAGCAGTTTCGAATACGCGAACTCAGCAGCGCCGCGCCGTCAACTACACCTCACTGGCCTTTCGACCGGCGGCGGGTTTGCGAGAAGAGCCAATCCGAGAGCGCCGGTTCGGTGAAGGCGCGCTCGGAACATTCGTCGTGGCTGGCGCCTGGGAATTCCCAGTAGCGGAAGACGCGGCTCCCCGCAGCCTCGAGCGCAGTGCTCATCGCCCGGGTGCGCGCGACGGGGATCACGCCGTCAGCGTCGCCATGAAAAGTCCAGATCGGCAGCCCGGCCAGCCGCGGTGCTTGCGCCGGATCGCCGCCTCCGCAGACCGGGATCGCCGCCGCGAAAAGCTCCGGCCGGCGCGAAATCAAATCCCACGTGCCAAAGCCGCCCATGCTCTGCCACACGAGGTAGATGCGATCAAGATCGAGCGGCAGTTCGCGCGCGAGCTTGTCGATGAGCGCAAAGACGAGCCGCGCGTTGTCGCTCGGCTTTTCCGTGAGCGGCGTGATCGTTTTCCAGTCGCCGTTTTCCCAATGCCGCCCACCGCTCCATGGCGCGACGACAAAGCATGGATGTACCCGCTGCGTCTCGGGATCGAGCCAGCGCCCGATGCTCTCCGGGTTGCTCACGTGCATGTCGGTCAGCCGCTGCTCCGCGCCGGCGTGGTGTAGCACGACGACCAGCGGCAGACGCTTCCCGGCAGGTTGCTGCGCCAGGCCTGGCGGGCGGTAGAGATAGTAGCGCAGCGCGGGCGTCGGCCCGTCGGCCGGCGCAAAGGTCGCCAGTTCGTGATCTGTGGTCGCTGGTCGTTTCCGCAATGTCGCGCGCCGGTCCGCGCGGGCTGCGGTTTCTTCTAGCGTCAGAGGAGGAAGGTGGACGATCTCTGCGCGGGAGACCGCCGCAAGAAGGACAAGGGTGAGCAGCAGGATGCGGGTCATGAAAACGTTACTCTTGCTACCTAAGGCTTCGGCAGATTACCGGGTGCGGGGCGCAGAACCTACCAGGAGTGGCCCACTCAGCCGCCGTGGTAACACTGGAGAGATATCTGGCTCTCTACGAAGTTCTCTCCTTAAAAAAGAGGGAGCGGGTGAAGGGAATCGAACCCTCGTATGCAGCTTGGGAAGCTGCCGTTCTACCATTGAACTACACCCGCGAAAAATTCGCGTCCTTACTGCCAGGAGATGACGTCATCTGAAGTGCCCGATGCATTCTTGAAGGCACCACCAGTGCCGAGAAGACCATCTTTGCCCAGTGAAAAAGCTGCGGCACCAACCTGCGGGGCTGTCGTAGCACTTTTAAAATCGGTGTAAGGCAGATCGGAGACGGTATTGTCGTAATTATAGTCGATGCCAACCCCGTACGCGGCTCCCCAAGGATCGTAGAAATTTCCGTTGGTATCACTGAATCCACCTTTTGGCGCGGTCGGATTGGTCGCGGACTTGCCCTCGAAAAAGATCACGCGTCGAGGATTGAATTTGTGAGCGTCATTTTTCCCCTGAGGCTTGGCCCGGAGGACGTAAAAAAGATCGGCGTTGTCTCCGGAAGCTCCTCCCATTACCGCGTCCGAAGTCGAGGTGTTGGGGTTCGGAAATTTGCCGTATTCCGTGTTATAGGCCTTTACCGCTGCCACAATATTGGCGCAAGCCGTCTTGGCTTCCGCTTTGCGGGCTTGGTCTTTGACGACGCCAATGGCTGGGAAGAGCAGGCCCATGAGAATCGCGATGATGGCAATCACGGTCAGCAACTCCACAAGGGTGAAGGCATGGGCTTGAAGACGGTTGGGGGGGTATGAGTTCATAGGTTGAATTCCTTTGGTGGCAAGCTACTGGAGACACCTCCGATGACAATAGAAAACTCCCCGGCTGCGCAGGATTCACCGCTCCCCGCTAGCAACGGAGTCTGGCAAAAGGAGGCGGAAATTTACACGGACGACGGTGTGGTCTTGGCAGTGCGCTCAGCGGTGATGACAGAGCCGATCAAGGCGGATGTGCTCCTCGTCCATGGTCTGGGCGAACACTCCGGCCGGTATGGTCATGTCGCCGCAGCGCTCGCTGGGCGTGGTTTAAGGATGGTCGCATGGGATTTGCGGGGGCATGGACGATCCAGTGGCGCGCGGGGAGATGCGGAGAGGCATGCGGTGCTGGTGCAGGATCTGGCGCAGGTGGCGGCGCATTTCACCGGCCAGGGACGCCCTTGGTTCCTGTTCGCCCACAGTTTAGGTGGGCAATTGGCACTGCGTTATTTGGAGAAAGGGCCGGCCGATTGCGTTGGAGCCGTGGTTTTCGCGCCGTGGCTGCGGCTGGCTTTCGATCCGCCCTGGTGGAAGTTGGTGCTGGCGAGGACGGCAATGCGCGTGTGGCCGTCTTACGCGCAAAAGACGGGCAATGTTTGGGAGCGGCTGTCCAGAGATACGACCCACTTGGCGGCGCTGCCAGATCCGGACCTCGTCCATCACCGGATTTCGGCGCGCTTGTATTTTGCGCTGCGGGCTGAAGGCGAGGCGGTGTTGGCGGATGCGAACCGACTGCAAGGGCCGCTGCTCTTGTTGCATGGCGAGGATGATCCAATCACCTGCATTGAGGCGACCCGAGAGCTTTTCGAACAGGCCAGATGCGCTGACAAATCCCTGCGGACGTATCCCGGGGTGCGACACGAGATTCACAATGATGTCGGTCGTCAGCAAGTCCTCGCCGAGGTGGCCGATTGGATGATCGCGAGGGTGGCGGCCGGGGGCTGAAGATTTCACTTTTCATCCCGTTTTTCCCCCGTATAGTGCGCGCCCGTTTCAAAAATCCGCACGAATTTATGTCTCAACATCGCTCTCTCAAAGGTCAAAGCACCATCGCCGCCAAGCGTAACGTCCTAAAGCGCTTTGAGCGCGTGGAAGTTTTGAAGTCGCGCGGTCAGTTCAAGCTGGGTGACAAGGTCATCGGCCTGCGCAAGACCAAGCCGAACGAGTAGTTTTCGGTCTGTCATTTCTAAAATCAAAAACCGCCGGACGCGTGCAGCGCCCGGCGGTTTTGTTTTGGGATGATCCGAGTGACCGGGGATTAGATGAACTCGTTGATGAGATTCTCTAGAAATTCCTGACGACCGCTCTGGCAAGCTGCAGCCTCTCCTTTTTCCAGCATGAGCTTCTCGAGCGAAGCAAATGTCTCTTTGCCAGCTTCGATACTCGCCCCGAGGCCGCTGTCCCAAGAGGAGTAGCGATTCTTCACGAATTCCGCGAGTCGTCCATCGGCTCGGATGTCAGCGGCAATTCTCAAGCCGCGAGCGAAAGCATCCATGCCACCAACATGTGCGTGGAAGAGATCAACCGGGTCGACGCTCTCCCGGCGGACTTTCGAGTCAAAGTTAACACCCCCAGTGGTGAGGCCACCGTACTTCAGCACCGTGAGCATGCACTGCGTGGTGAGATAAATGTCGGTCGGAAATTGGTCAGTGTCCCAGCCGAGGAGCAGGTCGCCGGTATTCGCGTCGAGTGAGCCAAGCGCACCAGCGGCGCCGGCAACTTCCATCTCGTGCTGCATCGAGTGGCCGGCCAGCGTCGCGTGGTTGGTTTCGAGGTTCAGCTTCAGGTGAGGCAGCAGATCGTATTCGCGGAGGAAGTTCAGACAGGCGGCGGAGTCGCTGTCGTACTGGTGCTTGGTCGGCTCTTTTGGTTTCGGCTCGATGTAGAACTGGCCTTTGAAGCCGATCTCCTTGGCGTAATCCACGGCCATGTGGAGGAACTTCGCGAGGTGGTCGAGCTCGCGCTTCATGTCGGTGTTCCAAAGCGTCGAGTAACCCTCGCGTCCGCCCCAGAACGTGTAGCCTTCGCCGCCGAGTTCGTGGGTGACTTCGAGGGCTTTTTTCACTTGGGCAGCACCGAAGGCGAAAGTCTCGGCATTACAACTGGTGGCCGCGCCGTGCATGTAGCGCGGATGGGCGAAAAGCTGCGCCGTGCCCCAGAGGAGCTTGATGCCGGTCCGCTGCTGCTGGGCTTTCAGTAGGCCAACAATGGTGTCCAGCCATTCATTCGACTCCCGCAGCGTCTGCCCGTGCGGGGCTACGTCGCGATCATGAAAGGCGTAGTAAGGCATGCCGAGTTTCTCCGCGATCTCGAAGAAAACCGGCACGCGGGCTTTCGCCAGATCGAGGCCACTCAGGCCGTTTTCCCACGGGCGAATCGCGGTGGGTCCGCCAAACATATCCGCCCCCTGGCCACACATGGTGTGCCAGTAAACGATCGAGAAACGCAGGTGGTCGGCCATGCTTTTGCCCTCGATGACGGCGCTCGGATCGTAGTGCTTGTAGGACAGCGGGTTTTTCGACCTTGGGCCTTCGTAGGCGATGCGGCTGATGTTGGGAAAGTGTTCGGACATAGGATTGAGACGGGTGGTGGGTTTCGGAGAGGCAGGGCGCGGGGGGCGGCGAGAGTGAAAAACTCCACCCAGCTTGTCAGCATGGAAATTTTGCTGTGCGGAAAAATAATCCGCGCCCCGGCTCGTAATCGGCGGTTGCGCCGGGGTCCCGAACTACGTAAATCCTCGGCAGCCTATGAGATTTCCGCTCGCGCTGACCGCCAAAATTGCCGCCTACATCATCGGGAAAAAACTCAGGGGAGTGGAAAAATTTGCGACAGTCCTGCAGCTTGAGCCGCTGCACACCTGCAACCTGACCTGCACCGGTTGCGGGCGAATTCGCGAATATTCGACGTCGCTCAAGAACGTCATGCCGCTCGCCGACTGCCTCGGAGCCGCGGCCGAGTGCGACGCGCCGATGGTTTCCATCTGCGGCGGGGAGCCGCTCATTTATCCGCAGATCGAGGCGCTCGTCGGCGGCATTCTGGCCCAGGGGCGCATCGTTTACGTCTGCACGAACGCGATGTTCATGCGGAAAAAGATGCGCGAGTTTCTGGCCAAAGAGACGCTCCGCGCCCCGGCGTTCGTGGAGGAAAAGCTGCAGATTTTGCTCAGCGAGGAACTCATTTCTCAAAAGGACGCCGAGGAAGTGCGCAAAGGCCCGAAGGACGAAACCAAGGCGGTCATCGCCCCTTCCAACTGGATGTATTGGAACGTCCACCTCGACGGTCTCGAACGGACGCACGATCTCATCGTCGAGCGCGAAGGCGTCTTCGTGGAAGCGGTGCTCGCCATGCGCATGGCCAAGATTCTCGGTTACCAGGTGGCGACGAATACGACCGTCTATAAGGAAACCGAGGTGAAGGAAATCGAGGACATGTTTGCCTTCCTGAGTTCGCTGGCCCTCGATGGCCACACCATCGCCCCCGGCTACGAATACGACGCCGCCAAGGCTGACATGGTGAAGCGCCTCGGCATCGAGCCGGAGAATTTCTTCCTCACGCGGAAGCTGACAATCGAGAAGTTCGCCAACGTGGAAAAGTGGGGAGAGCAGTATCCGATTTTCGGCACGCCCGTTTACCTCGAATTCCTGGCCGGCAAACGCGACCTCACCTGTTCGGCTTGGGCGATCCCGACGCGCAACGTCCGCGGCTGGAAAGGCCCGTGCTACCTGATGACCGACGGTCACTACACGAGCTACCGTGAGCTTTTGGAGAAGACCAATTGGGACGCGATTGGGGTGGTTGACGGAGTAGCCCGGGATCCGCGCTGCGAAAACTGCATGATGAACTGCGGCTACGAACCAACGGCCGCCCTCGGTCTGCACGCGAAGCCGGGCGATACCTGGAAAAACATCGCGTTTAATTTCGGCGCGCGCCCAAAAGGCACCCCCAACGCGGAAGTCGAAGCCTTCAACGGAGTCAGCGCGGGCAAGGGCCATCTCACCGGCAAAAAGGTCACGCCGACCGACCCGGTTTGCGAGCCGGTTGGTGAACGCTAGATTGATCCATGAAACTGACCGCCGTCTTTGAACCTGCGGAGGAAGGCGGCTACACGTCCTTCATTGAAGAGTTCCCTGGCGTTTTCTCCGAAGGCGAAACCGTCGAGGAAGCGCGGACTAATCTGCTCGATGCCCTTAAGCTCGTCGTCGAATATCATTTGGGATAGAGCGTCCGCGAATCTGTGAACTACCAAGAAAATGGTGTCATCCTGAGCGGAGCGGAGGCGGAAAGGCGGGCGGAGCGCAGTCGAAGGACCCCGCGCATTCCTACGCAGCACCGCACTGAATCGCCGAGGTCCTTCGACTCCGTTCCGTCCCGCCTACGCCCACGACGGAACTCCGCTCAGGATGACACGCGTTTTGAGGTCGTCGTAGCTACGGCTTCCCAATCTTATCCATGAACCCATCCCGCCAAAATCAGGACGTGGTTTCCCCCGGTTCAACCCCGCGCGTCGCGACCGATCCGCTGGCGCACGCCATCACCCGCGCCCAGGAGAATCTCCTCCGCCTCCAGCACGAAGACGGCTACTGGGTCGGCGAACTTTTTGTCGATAGCACGCTCTGCTCGGACTACGTGCTCTTCATGCATTGGGCGGACGAAGTGGACTCGGTGCTTCAGGAAAAGTGCGTCGCGCACATCCGCCGGCGGCAACTTGCGGATGGCGGCTGGAATATCTACGAAGGTGGTCCGAGCGAGGTGAACGCGAGCGTGAAGGCCTACTTCGCGCTGAAGCTCGCGGGTCACGCGCCCACACAGCCGTGGATGCAGGAGGCGCGCGCTTGTGTGCTGCGGCTCGGCGGCATCCCGCAGATGAACACCTACTCGAAGCTCTACCTCGCGCTGCTGGGGCAGTTTCCGTGGAAGTATCTGCCGACCGTGCCGGTCGAGATGATCTTCATGCCGGAGTGGTTCTTCTTTTCGATCTACAAAATGTCGTCGTGGAGCCGCGCCATGCTCATGCCGCTGGCGATCCTCAATCACCACAAGCCGACGCGCGCACTTCCCGCCGACAGGCAACTTCACGAGCTTTATCCTGTCGGCTCTGAACAAGGTTTCCTCGGCCTCAGCCGGAAAGGCCGACGCTTTTCGTGGCCGAACTTTTTCCTCGTCTGCGACGCCGCGCTCAAGCTCCTCCACAAGCTCCCTTGGAAACCCGGACGCCCGACTGCGCTCGCTGCCGCCGAAGCGTGGATGACCGAGCGGATGGGCGAGGGGAGCGATGGACTCGGCGCGATTTTCCCCGCGATGCTCAATTCGCTCATCGCGCTAAAAACGCTCGGCTACAAAAATGACCACCCGCTTTACGCCAAGGCGAAGCGCGATTTCGAAGGGCTGTTCGTCGATGATCCCGGCGACTTCCGCATTCAGCCGTGCCTCTCGCCGGTTTGGGATACCGCCATCAATCTCATCGCGCTGCGCGAAAGCGGCGTGCCTGCGGACGCCGAGCCGATCCAAAGCGCCGCGCGCTGGCTCGCGGCGAAGGAAGTCCGTATTTGCGGCGACTGGTTTGCCATGAACCGCCATCGGGAACCGAGCGGCTGGGCCTTCGAGTTCAACAACGTCTATTACCCAGACACCGACGACACCATGATGGTTCTCATGGCGCTGCGACTCACCGGAGAGGCTGGCGACGCTGAAGCCCGGACGCGCTTCGAGCGGGCGTTGCGCTGGCTGCTTTCTTTCCAGTGCAAGGACGGCGGTTGGGCGGCGTTCGACAAAGACGTCACCCAGCGCTGGTTGGAAGATGTGCCCTTCGCCGACCACAACGCCATCCTCGACCCGACCTGCAGCGATTTGACCTGCCGGATGCTGGAGTTGCTCGGTTACATCGGCTTTGACCGCGCGAGCCAGACCGTGCAGCGCGCACTCCTTTTCATTCGCGACACCCAGGAGGCCGACGGTTCGTGGTACGGCCGCTGGGGCGTGAATTACATTTATGGCACATGGCAGGTGCTGCGCGGTCTGTGCGCGATTGGCGAAGACATGCGCCAACCGTGGATCGTCCGCGCCCGCGACTGGCTGGAATCCTGCCAAAACGAAGACGGCGGCTGGGGCGAAACCTGCGCCTCCTACGACGATCCGCACCTCAAAGGCAAAGGTGTAAGCACGCCATCGCAGACCGCCTGGGCGTTGATGGGTCTCATCGCCGCCACGGACGCCGCGCAGCCTGCGGCCTTTGACACGCGCGCCATCCGCCGCGGCGTCGCCTTCCTCCTCGAGCGACAAAACGCGGACGGCTCCTGGCCCGAGCCCGAGGTTACCGGCACCGGCTTTCCGCGCGTCTTCTATTTGCGCTACGACATGTATCGCAACAACTGGCCGCTGCTTGCTCTCGCTACCTTCCGTGAATACCGCGCCGGACGTGGTCACACACCAAGTTTCTACCGCTGCTGAGCGCCGCGCGCCTTCCTGACGTGAAGCGCAGCCGCCTTTTCCGCAAGACCGCCGCCGCAGCCTTCGGTCAGCTCCTCGCCCGTCCCGCGAGCGTCCTCGAACTCGACCTGCCACTCCTCGCGCGCGCGGTCGAGCGCGGCGATCTCGCCTGGCCTAGCCGCCTCAGCCCGTGGGTGCGGGGGCGCGATGTCCTCGATGTCGGCTGCGGGCGCAATCTCCAAGCCATCGGTTTCTATGCCGCCGGCGCTCGCAGCTACACGGGACTGGATCCGACGCTCGATCTCGACTCCACGCTTTTCAAAGACTCGCGGACCCGCTGGAGCCAGCGCACCGATGGCGGCATCTCGCCCCGCGCGCTCATGACCCGCGTGCCGCGGCTGCGCTACGCCGTGGCGACCGTCGCCGACTTCGCCGCGGCCGAGCCGGGGCAGTTCGATGTGCTCGTGATGCACAACGTCACCGAGCACCTGATGGCCATTGAGGATGAGTTCCCGCGTTTCGCCGCCCTCCTCCGTCCCGGCGGGCGGCTGGTCTTCCGTCACCCAAATTTCTACTGCTGGCACGGCCACCATCTCCCGCCGCGCACCGTCGGCGAGATCATCCCCGGCGATGCGGAGCAGAGCGCCGTCCTCGACTGGGCGCACGTCCGCCGCGACCCGGAGCGACACACTTGGATTGACCGCACGCAAAACCGCATCCGCCTCGACGCGCTGCGCGCGCTCGTCGCGCGGCATTTCACGGTCGAGCGGTGGGAAGAAACGGAGAGTCCGCCCGAGCAGGGCATCGAGCGCCTGACGCCGAAAATCCTCGCGTGCTACCCGGAATTCACTCGCCGGGAACTCGCCGTGAAATGCGCCTTCATCGTTGCCCGCAAAGCAGATGGGTGAAGGCGGTCGTCGTGGCCAAGGCGAGCAAAGCAGTGACTTTGGGCGACTCGTGGTTGAGGATCCGATGGAACTTATGGCGACTTATCTCTCGCGGAATAACGAGCAAATCGGCCCATTTGAAGACGAGCAAATCCTTGCCCGCTTGGCCGCGGGAGATTGCTCCCCGACAGACTTGGCCTGGCGCGAGGGCATGCTTGCGTGGGCTCCACTAAACACCGTGTTCCCGACCCCGGCCAAGGAGTCTCCCCCGCCGTTGCCGGTGAAGCCGACGGCGGGCGATGATTTCGGTACGCGTATGCTGTTGCCGGTGGGGCGTTCGGGATGGGCGATTGCCGCGGGTTATTTCGGGTTGTTCTCGCTCATCATTCTTCCGGCCCCGATCGCGCTTATCCTCTCGATCGTGGCGATCTGGGACATTCGTAAACATCGGAATGCGCCACATCCCAAGCATGGGATGGGTCGGGCGATTTTCGGCTTGGTAATGGGCTTGTTGGGGACGGGGGTGATCGCGGTTTTCCTGATCACAGCCGTGCTGAGTGCGCGGCACTGATACGGATTCAGCGCTAACTTCTGCTTGATCATCGCCGCGTGCATCCGGTCGATGACCACCCGTTGCCGGACTGCCATCAGCCCTACTCCGCGCGCGGCTCGAGGAGAAAGTCCGAGACCTCGCCCCACCACGGCGCACTGGGATCGAAATCGACCGTGTTGTGCGTCGCCTTGTCCTCAACCCACAGCCGCTTCGGTCCGGCGTAGCTTTCGTAAAGCGCGCGGCCTTGCTCAGCGGTCACGACTTCGTCGTGGCCCGCGATCAGCACGGCCAGCAGGCCGCGATAGGGGTGCAACGCCTCCACATTCTCCCAGCGATCGCGGAGCAGAAGTTTCACCGGCAGAAAGGGAAAGTGGCGTGCGCCGACTTCCGCGAGTCGCGCGAACGGCGTGAGCAGAAAAACGCCGCGCACCGCCTCCGGGTGACGCCCAGCGAGCGCGGTCGCCAGGCCGCTGCCAAGCGATTCACCAGCGAGGAAAATCGGCCGTGCGTCCGCTTGGGCGAGCGCCGCGAGCGCGCTTTCTCCGGCGGCGATGAACGACTGCTGACTAATTTTTCCGGGCCGCGCCCCGTAGCCGGGATATTCAAAAATATAGACCTCCCACAAACCGCCACGTTTCAGCTTTTCAAAGCCCGGAAAGTAATGCTGACGATGCAGGGCGTAGCCGGCGTTGCCGTGGAAAATCACGAGCCGGTTGGCTGCCGGCGCTCCGCGGCGGGCGCTTTTCCAGCCGATAATGGCGCCGCCCGCATCGCGCCACGGTTCGCAACCGAGCGTCTGGGCCTCGGCAAGCATCGTCGCTTCGGAAAGCTGAATAGGATGATAGATGAGCATCCGCTGCGCGCCGCTCACGAGCAGGAGGAGCAGGGCGTAGATGAGCGCCAATGAGCGGGCTGTTCGGAGCAAACGTTTCTTCATTTTCCGACAAAGTGCCCCGGCTCGCGCAGCGCGAGGGAACGGTCCGGAACACAGGAATTTCTGTGAAGGTCACCCTTGACCTACTCCCACTCGATCGTCGCCGGCGGTTTGCTGCTGATGTCGTAGCAGACGCGGTTGACGCCTTTGACTTCGTTGATGATGCGGGTGGAGATCTTTGCCAGGAGTTCGTAGGGCAGGCGCACCCAGTCGGCGGTCATGCCGTCCTGGGATTCGACGATGCGGAGCGCGACGGTGTTTTCGTAAGTGCGTTCGTCGCCCATGACGCCGACGCTTTTCACGGGGAGGAGGACGGCGAAGCTCTGCCAGACGCGGTAGTACCACTCGCTGGCTTTCATCTCGGAGACAACGATGGCGTCGGCTTCGCGGAGGATGCGGAGGCGCTCGGGGGTGATGGCGCCGAGGATGCGGACGGCGAGGCCGGGGCCGGGGAAGGGCTGGCGTTGGGTGACTTCTTGCGGGAGGCCGAGCTGTGCGCCGACTTGGCGGACTTCGTCTTTGAACAGCTCACGGAGGGGTTCGACGAGCTTGAGTTTCATGTTCTTCGGCAGGCCGCCGACGTTGTGGTGGCTCTTGATCAAGGCGGCGGGGTTGCCGGCGATGGCCACGCTTTCGATGACGTCGGGGTAGAGCGTGCCCTGGGCGAGAAACTTGAAACGCGTTTTCGCACCGGCTTTGGTCAGCGATTTGACGGCGTCGTCGAAGACGCGGACGAATTCGTTGCCGATGATTTTGCGTTTGCGCTCGGGGGAGGTAACGCCTTTCAGCCGCGAAAGGAAGCGGGCGGACGCGCGGACGGTCTTGAGCTTGATGTGAAAGTTGTCGCCGAAGAGGCGCTGGACGGCTTCGGCTTCGTTGGCCCGGAGGAGGCCGTTGTCCACGAAGACGCAAGTGAGCTGGTCGCCGATGGCCTTGTGCAAAAGGGCGGCGGCGACGCTCGAATCCACGCCGCCACTGAGGCCGAGGAGGACGTGATCGGGGCCGACCTGCGCGCGGATTTGGTCGCAGATCTGGTCGATGAATGAGCCCATCGTCCAATCCATTTTGCAGCCGCAGATTTTGTAGAGAAAGTTGGCGAGCAGCTCTTTGCCGCGCGGGGTGTGCGCGACTTCGGGGTGAAACTGGAGGCCGTAGAATTTCTTTTTGGGCTGCTCGATGGCGGCGAAGGGCGAGTTGTCAGTGGTGGCGACGGTGCGGAAGCCGCGGGGCAGTTTGGTGAGTTTGTCACCGTGACTGTTCCAGATGTCGAGCTGGGCGGGGAGTCCGTCGAAAAGCGGACAGGCATGCTCTTTGACGTGGAGCAGGCCGCTGCCGTATTCGCGCCGGGCGCTGTGCTCGACTTTGCCGCCAAGGTGGTGGCCCATGAGCTGCATGCCGTAGCAGATGCCGAGGATCGGCACGCCGAGTTGGAAGATTGCGGGATCGGGCTGCGGCGCGCCCTTGCCATAGACGCTGGACGGCCCGCCGCTGAGGATCAAGCCGCGGGGCTTCAGTGCAGCGATTTCGGCTGCCCGCAGGTCGCAACGCACAATCTGCGAATACACCTGACACTCGCGGACGCGCCGCGCGATGACCTGCGTGTATTGCGAACCGAAATCGAGAATGACGACGCGGGAGACGTCCGGCGCGGCCATGCTAATTGGCGACTCCGGGCGCGTGATTGATCATTGGGTCGTTCTGCTTGTCGATGGGGACAACCTGGCCTTGGCCAGTCAGGCCGCGCACCAGCGGGCCTTCGGTTTTCGGCTCCGGCGGCATATCCGTTTCGCAAGCGGTCAAAGCAAAGGCGGCACCGAGCAGAAGGACCATCTGGAAGAGCGTTTTCATGCGGCGGTAGATAGCGGGCGGTGCAGGAATAGGAAAGTGAAAGTGCGCGACGGAGCACGATTGCCGATGCGCGGCGGGAAAGACATAAACAGCTCCAGATGATTTCCGCGGAATTACTCCTCCACGCCTATCGCCAGGCGGTCTTTCCGATGGCGTCGCCGGACGGGGAGATCACTTGGTTTTCGCCGGACCCACGGGCGATCATTCCTTTGGACGACGGCTTTCATGTGCCCCACGGACTTCGGCGGACTCTGCGAAAAGGCCGATTCGAAATCCGGGTGAACGCGAGCTTTGAAACGGTGATGCGCAAGTGCGCGGAGCGGGCTGAAACCTGGATCGGAGAGGAGATCATCGTCAGCTATATGAATCTGCACCGTTTGGGGTTTGCTCATTCCGTGGAGGCTTGGTGGGAGGGTCGGTTGGTCGGTGGGCTCTACGGCGTGGCGTTGGGCGGGGCATTCTTTGGCGAGTCGATGTTTCACGAGGTCACCGATGCGTCCAAAGTCGCGTTGCATGCGCTTGTCGAACGGTTGCGAACTCGCGGCTACACCCTGCTCGACACCCAATGGCTGACGTCGCATTTGGCCACTTTCGGGGCGCATGAAATTTCGCGGGCGGAGTATCGGGAACGCTTGCGAGCCGGCTTGCAGCTGAGCTGTAAGTTTGCGACGTAGCGTATCGCAATTCTGCGATCCGTTATCGCAGTTATAGTAGTGAACCGCGGAATTGAGGCTTCAAGGCACGAATTTCACAGAAGCGGTGGAATTGTTATGGGTTCAGGTGCGGACGGCACGGAGTGTGGTGAGTATGGTTAGTGTAGTGAATGCCCTCACAAGGCTATGCACCGCGCTGGTCCAATGAATATCTCCAAACGCCTCCACCAAGCAGGGTTTACTCTGGCTGAAACCCTCGTCGGGGCGGCTGTCGCAGCAATCGGGATTGGCGCTGTGGGCCTTTTAAACTCTGCCCATCTGCGCTACGTTCAATCGGCACGACAATCGAATGCCGCCACCCTTGCTCTGCAGGAACGGGTGGAGCAAATGCGGCTCGCTGATTGGCGTAAAATTACCGATCCGGTCTACATCAAGGACACGCTCTACGCGGCCCCTCCCAAGTCTTCTGGGCCGCTGTTGAATTTCACGGAGGAAGTGAAAGTGGCTGCCTACCCCGATGATACGGTGGCGCAAAAGCTCATCGTAAATCGCCTAGCCAATGGAAATCGAGTGACCATCCTGAGCGGCGACGGTTTGTCCACGCAGCGGTTGGCAAAGGTCGATTTGCAAATTCGTTGGACTGGGGGCGATGGTCGCTCGCGTTTGCGGGCGACAACTACGCTTATTTCCAACGGTGGGATTAGTCGCATGAACCTGCCCGGCTTTGGTGGGACAACGACAGGAGTCGTCTCTACGCCCGCTTTAGTCAGCACACCCGCTCCGGCGAGTACACCTGCGCCCAGTGCAACGCCCGCCCCCTCGAGCACTCCTGAACCCTCCGGAAGCGGCAACGGACGCGGCAATGTCGGGGGAAAACCTGGGAAAAAATAGATGAACTTTCGTCACCCCCAAAGAAATCCCTGCCGCTTCGGTTGGACGCTGACCGAACTGCTCGTGGCGGTGAGCATTACCACGATGCTCAGTGCGGGGCTGATCACTGCGCTGGTTTCGATGCAGAAAAGTTTTCTCGCAAGTCGGCATCATATCGTTGCTCAAAGTGAGCAGATGCTCCTCTTGGATTATATGGGCTTGGATCTCCGCCGTGCCCTCTCGGTCACTACTTCAACCACAGAATTGGCGATCACCATCCCGGACTACTATGACGGCGCCGGCCAGGCGCGGGACCCGCAGATTCAGGGCAGTGAGGCCGCGTATGGGCCGACACCCAAGACGGTGCGCTACTACAAGACGGGCAGTGCCATTTACCGCAACGATGGGGGCACGCCCACGGCCTTGGCTGGGAACGTGGCAGATTTCCAGATGATCTTTCAAAACCTCGGTCAGAGTATCAGCGTCACCATTACGTTTGAGCCGAAATATCAACTCTGGGGCAGCAATACCAACAACCGCCGGGCGAGCACCACGACTTATACTTCCACCCTGCTTCGCAACAAACGCTGACCCTCCAACCGTATGAACCGTCGCACTTTTGAAAATGGCTCGACAATGCTCGTGGCCCTAATGTTTCTCGGGATTCTGATGGCCGTGGGCGGAGCCACTTTCCTCGCTGTCCAAAATCGCTATCGGCAGGTTCATCAGAACGCGTCCTGGCAAGAGGCCCTGTTAGCCGCCGAGTCGGGAATCGATTTAGCGGTGAACGAGTTGCGCAAAGACCTTCACGCACCGGGGACTGCTTGGGTGGGCTGGTCCGACGATCCTACCGCCGCGGGAGGCACCGCTCCCGCGATGATTGAAAGCGGCGCTTCGTATTACACGTCAAAGGTGCTCTTGCGCGAAGGCGAAGGCGGACAGCGTTCCTATTGCAAGGTTTCGGTGGACGCTCCTTCCTTCCTCCGCGACCCAACCGGCGAGCAGTGGTATCGGGTGCGAAGCTTGGGCGTGGCCAACATCTCGGGTGGTGGGGTGGTCGCCGGAAGCAAGACAGACCTGAGGTTGCGCAAGTTCGATCTGCAATACGATCACCGAACGGGTGCGCGTGTGCTGCCGCAGGCGACGCGCCTGATCGAGGCGATCGTGAAACCGGTAGGAAGTTTTCGCCTAGCCCTGCTTGGTCTTTCCGCCATCAATCTAAATAACCACAACATTGTCGTGGATAGCTACGATTCGCGGGATCCGGCAAAATCCACCAACGGTCTTTACGATCCGCTGAAGTTTCAGCAGAACGGCAACATTGCTACCAACGGGCAGTTGATCGAAGCCGGCAACGCCCACATCTACGGCACTGCTGCGACCAATGGTGGCACGGTGCTGAGTTCTTCCAACGTCACCGGCGATATTCGCGACAATTTTTACCAGGAAATTTTTGCCGTGACCCGTCCAAACGTAGTCGCGGATTCAGGCACCCCGAGCACGATCAATGGTAACACCACCATTGCCGCCCGGGCCGGCAGCCCAACCCAAGTCATAGTTCCGCAGATCAACCTCTCCGGTCAGAATGTCTTGCGCTTCACCGGCGCGCCTGATGGTAGCGACACCTACGTGCAGATCATCGTGAATAACTCCATCTCACTGAGCGGTCAGGCGCAAATCATCGTCGATCCAGGCGTGCACGTCCGCATGTTTATCGGCGGAGACGCTGACATGACCGGCAACGGGATAACCAACCCAAACTCCCCGCTGCATTTTCAACTTTACGGCCTGGACCGCCCGACGAACGCCGACGGCTCGCCGCAAAACCCAGGACAGCTGAAGATCGCTGGCAATGGCGGTTTCCGTGGGACGGTTTATGCGCCGAGTTACGAAGTAGCAATGGTGGGAGGAGGAAGTGCCGACTCGATCTTCGGGTCATTCGTGGGCTGGTCGGTTCGGATGACCGGCGTGCAGTCAGTGCACTACGATGAGGCGCTGGCTGATGGGGGACTCATCTCCGACTTCAAGGTGGTGAGTTGGTTCGAAGACATAAAATAAGGGCCGGCGAAGCGCCCCGGGACCTACTGGCCCCATCGCTCTGTTGTGCCCCGGGGAGCACTACACTTTCAGGCGAAGTCCGCACTTCTCCCTCCGACCGCTAAATGCGCACCTCCAACGGCCGCTTACTTGCCGAGAGGCATCCAGCGTTGGAGGCCGCTCTCCAACTTGGTGTTAGAGTAAGCTTCGGTATCCTTGCTCGGGCCATACCGCAGCGTGGCCACATGGGTATCTGCGAATAGTGCATTAATCTGCGCCCCCGAATTATGAGTTCCTGAGTAGGGGGGGGCAGTAGTTTCTGCTGGGGTATTGACGGCCACACCTGTGCTGGCAGTGCCCGAAAACGTCATGACTTTGGTTTTGGGATCCACGATCATTGCGGGAGCCATCAGAATCAGTTGAGAAGGAGAAGCCAATCTTGAAAAATTGCCGTTCCATGCGCCAGCCGCCGGAGGACTCTTAAGGCTGAAATCCATTACGTTCGCGTTCATACCATAGCTTACCGCAACGGAACCTAAGTTGGGACTCTCGGTCTTGCGAGGATCCTTTATCTTATCAAAAGGACTTTGGAACACTTTCCAACTTGTTACGTATTTAGTTTGCAATATTTCGGGCCAGTATTTGCCGCCGTTTCCCTCCTTGGAAAAAATCAGCTCCTCGTTGTCGTTCAGGTAGGCGGCGATGCCCAGCCCGAGCTGTTTCAGATTCGACGCGTCCGTGGTTGCGCGGCTCTTTTCCAGGACCTTGCCATAGACCGGCAGGGCGATGCCCGCGAGGATGGCGATGACGGTGATCACGACGAGAAGTTCGATGAGAGTGAAGGCGGCTTTTTTCATGGGGAGTGGTGGGTTGCTCGCGCAAACTAGAACGCCTCCTGCCCGGTGTCGAGCGGCCACTCGGAGGAATGTGCCGTGGCGCGGGATTGTCACTTGCCAAGTTCGGCGCGGCCCCCTCCACTCCCGCGCATGTCGAAAGTCCTGCTCCTCACCGCCGGCTATGGCGAGGGCCACAACGCCGCCGCGCGCGGTCTCCTCGCTGCCCTCCAGGAGCGCGGGGCCGAGGCCGAAATCATCGACCTCTTCGCCCTCACCGGCGGCGCGTTTTACGAGCGTTCGCGGCGCGATTACCTCGCCGTCATCAACCGCGCCCCGCGCCTCTGGGCCGCCTTCTACGGCATGCTCGATGTCCTCCCCCTCGTCCCGCTCACCCTCCCGTTTTTGGGCAAAATGCAGCGCGCCCTCGCCGCTCTCATCGCCGAGCACCGGCCCGACGCCGTCGTCTCCGTCTATCCCGTTTACGCCTACTTGGTCGCCCGGCTCCCGGCGGACCTGCGCACCTTTGCCTTCCACACCGTCGTCACTGATTCCATCACCATCAATAGCGTCTGGCACCGCGCGCCGTCGGATACCTTCCTCCTTCCGAACGAAGAAAGCGCCGTCGTCATGCGCCGGGCCGGCATCGCCGGCGAAAAGCTCCGCGTCCTCGGCTTCCCCGTCCCCCCGCGGTTCGCGCGCGACCGCCCCGAGCGCCCTGCGCCCACCACCCCGCGCGTCCTCTACATGATCAATGCCGGCAAAGACCAAGCCCCCGGAATTGTCAGCCGTCTCCTGCAGATCCCCGGCATCCATCTCACCGTCACCTACGGGCGCGACGAGCTCCTCCGGGAAAAACTCCTCAACGTCGCCGCCGGTCGCCCGCTCGAACTCCACGGTTGGACCGACCAGATGCCCCACCTCCTCATGACGCACCACCTCCTCATCGGCAAAGCCGGTGGCGCGACCGTCCAGGAAGCCATCGCCGCAGGTACGCCCATGCTCATCACCCAGGTCGTCCCCGGGCAGGAGGAGGGCAATGCCCAGCTCCTCTTCCAAAACCACGCCGGTGCCCTCTGCCCCACCGCCGACGCGCTCGCCGAGAAAATCGAGAGCCTTTTCGCCCACGACGCCGCTGGCTGGCGCGAGTGGGAGCGCAATATCCTCCGCCTCTCTCGCCCCGACGCCGCCCTCCAGATCGCCGACTTCGTCCTCGCCCACGGCAAAGGGGAGCATGGCCCAGTGGGAAAAGTGAACCTCGCCGCGCCCTTGCCTGCGTCCCCCTAAAGTGCCGGCACCGTTTCGTCTCGAGCGCCCGTCGTTTATCTTCCGCCACTCGCCATGCCGCCCACCGCCTTCCTCTTCGATATCGGCAACGTCCTCCTCCGCTTCGACTTCTCCCTCGCTCTCGCCAAACTCGCCAGCCAGAGCGAAGTGGACGATCCCACCGAAGTCCTCGCCGCCATTGACCGCGTCAAAGTCGCCTACGAGGACGGCCAAATTGACCGCGCCTCCTTCCTCCGCGGCGCCTTCGACGTCCTCCGCTACCGCGGCACCGAAAGCGCCTTCATCGAGGCCTGGGAAGACATCTTCACCCCGAACGAACCCATGGCCGAGCTCGTCGCCCGCCTGCACGGCCGCTTCCCCCTCTACCTCCTCTCAAATACCAGCGACATCCACCGCGACTACGTCTTCGCCCGCTACCCCGTCTTCCAGCGCTTCACCGCCGGCACCTACAGCTACGCCGTCCATTGCTCGAAACCGGGCCGCGCCATCTACGAGTACGCCATCCGCGCCCACAGCCTCGACCCCGCGCAGACCTTCTTCATCGACGACCTCCTCCCCAACATCGAAGCCGCCCAGGCCCTCGGCTTCCAGACCCACCACTACCACCATGAGCGCCACGCGGAGTTGGAAAATGCCCTCGCCGACGTGCTCTGAACGCCGTTTCACCCATCCAAGACGCTAAGCGGAGGCGTCGGGCCTCTGAACGAGGCTCGGGGGTGCCTGGACGGGGTTCGGGGAGTGCCTGGACGAGGCTCGGGAGCGCCTGGACGGGGTTCGGGGGTGTCTGGACGGGGTTCGGGGGCGCTTGGACGGGGCTCGGGAGCGTCTGGACGGGGTTCGGGAGCGCCTGGACGGGGCTCGGGAGCGTCTGGATGGGGCTCGGGGGCGTCTGGATGAGGCTCGGGGGCGTCCGGATCGCCTAGCTGAGCGCCCCTTCGGCGGCGGTGAGCTGGGCGGTGCTGCCGATGAGGAGCACGCGGTCGTCGGCGCGAAGTTCCTCATCGGGGCCGGGGTTGACGATATTCTCACCCGGCCGCTCGATGCCCACGATGCTCGCGCCGGTCGCGGTGCGGAGGCCGATCTCGCCGATCATCTTCCCCGCGACGCCGGCACCGGGCGGGATGGTGATGAGCCGGAGCTGAGCTTCGCGCATGAGGGAAGGGAGTTGCGGCGCGGCGACCGGGGCCGCTTCGGGCGGAGTCTCGAAGGTCTGGACCAGGGCGGCTTGCGCGCGGGAGTGGAGACGGATGAAACTGCGCCACAGCAGGACGGCGGCGACGGCCAGCAGGAGGACGAGGAAAAAGAGCACTTCTCGCGAGGGAAGGATGGTAGAGCTAAGGCCGAGAACGAAGGGGACGAGCGCCAAGCTGCCGGCGACGAGCACGGTGGTGCTGATGATGGCGCGGAAGGCGTCCGTCTTCTCCCCGGCGACCGCGCGCTTGACGCTGATCTCGCCGAGCAGGAGGCCCATGGCCTGGAGTTTCCGGACGGAGGCGATGAAAAAGGGCAGACTGACCAGCATGGCGGCGAGCCAGAGCAGCGCCTTGGCCCCCTCAAAGCCGCCGGGGACACTTGGCCACCAGGCGACGACCCGTCCGCGCAGCCCGGCGGCGGTCAGGAAGACGGCGGCGATAAGGAGGAGGTTGAGGGCGATCTGCCAACCCCACTTGCGGAGCAGTTTGCCGGCGATCCCGGGCTGGCTGGCGGCCGCTACGCCGACCCAGCGCGTGTAGGCTTCCATCCCGTGGACGAGGCCGCGCGGGGCGACTCGGTCGAACCAGCCCACGACGCTATCGGCCGAGCGCATCAGGTAGGGGGAGCAGAAGGTGGTGAGCGCGGAGACGGCGACGGCGATGGGGTAAAGGAACTCGCTCGTCACTTTGAGCGTGAGGCCCAGCGAAGCGATGATGAAGGAGAACTCCCCGATCTGCGCCAGCCCCATGCCCACGCGGAGCGAAGTGCGCTGGTCGTGCCCCGCGAGGAAAGTGCCGAGCGAGCAGCTCGCGACTTGCCCGATGATCACCGCGGCGCTGATCGCTAGGATCGGCCCCGCGTAATCGACCAGCACGTGCGGATCGATAAGCAGGCCGATGGAGACAAAGAACACTGCGGAGAAGAGATCGCGCACCGGATGGGTCAGCGCCTCGATCTTCGCGATCTGCCGGGCCTCCGCGATGATGGCTCCGATCAAGAAAGCGCCCAAGGCGACGCTGTAGCCGAGCTTTACGGCCAGCAAGGAAACCCCGAAGCACAGCCCTACCACCGTCACGAGCAGCATTTCGTTGCTCTTAAAGCGCGCCACGTAGTCGAGCAGCCGCGGGACCGCGATTAGCCCGCCCACGAGGAGCACGCCGAGGAAGGCGCCGAGTTGCAAGACCGTGCGTCCGACATCCGCGACGGCTAAGGAGCCAGTCACCGCGAAGCCCGAGAGCAGCGCGATCATGACGATGGCGAGGATGTCTTCGACGACGAGGATGCCGAAGATGAGGCGGGCGAACCGTTCCTTGGTTTTGCCGAGTTCCTCCAGCGCTTTGACGATGATGGTGGTCGAGGAGATCGAGAGAATCGCGCCGAGGAAGATGCAGTCCATCTGCTTCCAGCCAAACATCCCGCCGAGCGCGTAGCCCACGAAAACCATGACCAAAATGGCCAGCGGAGCCGCGATAAAAGCCGTGGCCCCGACCGCGCGCAGCTTGCGCAGGTTGAACTCGAGGCCCAGCGAGAACATCAGGAAGATCACGCCCAGCTCGGAGAGCGTCTGGATGGTTTCCCGATCTGAGATGAGCGGAAACGGCGGCGTGTGCGGCCCGATAATCACCCCCGCGAGAATGTAACCCAGGACCACCGGCTGGCGGAACTGCCGAAAAATGACCGTCACCACAGCCGCCACGATCATCACGATCGCGAGGTCTTGGAGAAAGGTCAGGTGGTGCATGCGCCAGCGGCTTCATCGCATGCCCTACGCCGGGCGGGGAACGAAAAAGCCCGAGCGGTGAAAAGAATCGCTCCAGCGGGGTGGTGGCGGGGCGGGTTTTAGTTGTTTGTCTTGGAGGAGTGGGGCGGGGGAGTTTGGAAAGTCCGTCGCGGCAGGATGCCGAGACCAGCACTGAGAAGACGCGCGCTCCCGGCGCTCACCGGCATTTACCGTTTGTCTTCCGCATCCATCCACCGTCGCGCTTTCATCTCGAAACGCGGCAGCGCATGCGCCGCCACCCGCATCACCGGGATGCGCAGCGAAAACGCCGTCGTCAGCGCTGCCGCCAGCTTCTCCGCCGCCGCGTCTTCGCCTTCGATCTGCAAAGCCACTTCCGTCAGCGCGCCTCGTCGGCTCACTTCCACGCGATACTCCACGATCCCCGGCACCGTCCGCACCACCGCATCCACTGCGCTTGGGTAAAGATTTACGCCCCGCACCACGACCATGTCATCGACGCGCCCGATGATTCCACCCCCCAAGGCAAACCCCTTGTCATCCACCAGCCGCTTCACCAAATCGCCGGTGCGATAGCGCAGCAGCGGACACGCGCTGCGGCCCAGCGTCGTCAGCACGAGTTCCCCGACCTCGCCGGGCGCCACCGCCGCGCCGCTCCCTGGCTCGATCACTTCCGCAAAATAGGACTCCTCGATCACCCGCAGCACGCCCTCCGCATCCGCATCCTGAAACGCCACCGGCCCGACCTCGGTCATCCCGTAATGATCAATGACCCGCGCGCCATGCCACGCCGCACCAATCTTTGTGCGGACCGCCGGCACGCTCCCACCCGGCTCACCCGCGACGATGATTTTCCGCACGGCCGATTTGGCCAAATCGATTCCTTCCGCCGCGGCGACCTCCGCCAGATAGAGCGCGTAGGTCGGCGTGCAGCACAGCGCCGTTGCACGCTGCTCTATGATCACTCGAAGACGCGCCGCGCTGCCCAGCCCGCCCCCCGGCAGGCAGAGAAAGCCCAGCTTCGCCGCCGCCTCAAACGCCGTCCAAAACCCTAGAAACGGCCCGAACGAAAAAGCGAAATAGATCCGGTCGCCAACCGCGAGCCCGGCTGCGCGGTAGATGTGCGCCCAATTGCCGAGCAGCCAGTCCCAGCTCTCCGCCGTGTCGAGAATCACGAGCGGCCGCGCCGTCGTCCCGCTGGTCTGGCAAAAGCGCGAGTAGCGCTCGATCGGGTGCGTCAGGTTCGAGCCGTACGGCGGATGAGCCGCCTGATCCGCGACCAATTCCGCCTTCGTCGTGAACGGCATCCGCGCGGAAAAATCCGTGAGACTTGGGACTTCCGCATTGAAGCCCGCCGCCGCCAGCCGCGCCGTCTGAAAACGATTGCCCGGCACGATCTCCGCGATCAACGCCTGGAGCTTTTCCAGCTGGCTCATGCGAATTTCTGGTCCACGAAAAACGCGAAAGGCACGAAAGAAAACCGCCGCGCCGGTGGCTCATCCTTTCCGTGTCCTTTCGTGCCTTTCGTGGACATCACTTCGTCTCCACCGCCGCCACCACCGGCTTCTTCGGTGCGGGCGGTGCGGGCTTATACTTCGTAACGAGCGCCCCACCGATCACCGCCAGCACCATGCCCAACCAAAACGGCGCGCGGATCGACCCCAGCCCACCCTCCGGCGGATGCGTCGCCAGGGCCACGATCGCGTTCACCACGGGCGCACCGGAAAAGACAATCGTCATCACCACTGCCGGGTTGCCTTTGGCCCCAAAAGCGAGCAACACGCCGAACGCACCGATCGCCCCGACGATCCCCGCGATCAGCGACCACGCCATGCCCTTCACCGGGTAATGCCAATTCGCGCCGCTCAACACGAGCATGAGTAATGGTGCGAGCACGGCCACGAGGAAGTAGGCGATGCCGACAAAGAGAAACGCTTTCATGCGCCCGTTCACCGCGTCCTGCATGCTAAGTTGGCCGGTGTGGAGAAAGATGCCGTAAACGCCCCAGGAGACGACGGTGAGCAGGGCGAAAGCGAGCCAGGTCATTCCGGGCGCGGATTGAGAAGCAGGAGGCATAGTGTTTTTCTTGGTGAGTTGGTGTTGATCGGACTAGGAGCTGACGCCTTCCGGGGTCAGCAGTTCTTTAGGAGCTGGAGTAATCTGCTCGCGGACGCGTTCAGAAATCGGCTGCGGGACGAGCTTGCCCGCGACTTTGTCCACCATGGCGCAGACCGCGACGACCACACCGCGCGCGATTTCAGCGCCATCGCTCACCCTGCGGAAATTGAACTGATAGCGGATCGATCGCGAGCGCACTTCCGCGACCAGCAGGTGAATCTCGACCTCATCCTCAAAGCGCAACGGCGCCCAGTAATCGCACGATGTACTGACTCGCGGCCAACCGATCGTCTCGTCGGCTTCGTGGCTGTGGATGGAAAAGCCTAACGAGCGAAAGAACGCGTGCTCCGTCGCCTCCATCATGCGGAAGAAATTTGCGAAATGGACGATGCCCGCCATGTCCGTCTCCGCAAATTCCACGCGGTGGGTGAGCTTGAATTCGTAGGGCATGGGTGCCGGAGATTAGCGCTCCGAGACGGAAGTGGAATTCCGGAGTTTTCCGCTCCGAAACTCCGCCGTCAGCGCCACGAAACGCTCCGCCATTCGCGGCATGGAAAACTCGCGTTCCACCGCCGCCCGGCCGCGCGATCCCATCTCCTGGGTTTTCGCGGGATCCGTGAGCAGCGTCTCCCAGCCATCCGCCAGCGCTTCCACGCTGCCAGGTTCGCACAAAATTCCGCCACCCGTCGCATCGACCAGTTCCGGGAACGCCGCGCATCGCGGCTGCACCACCGGCACGCCGGCCGCCCACGCCTCGATTAGGTAAAGCCCAAATGCTTCGCCGTAATTCGCCGGCACCGAGAGCAACGTGAGGCTCTGCAAAAACGCCGCTTTCTCCTCCCGACTCACGTTTGGCAGAAACTCCGCGTCGTCGCCACAGCCCGCCGCGTGGAGCTGGCTTTTGAGCTTCGCCACATAGCGCTCATCCTCCGCCGTCATCGCGCCCGCACAGCTCAGTTTAGCGTTCGGAAAATGCCCGCGCTTTTTGAGCAAGATAAACGCTTCAATCACCAGCCCCAGGCCCTTCCCCGGAATGAATCGCGCAAGATACCCGACCGTCAGTTCGCCTTTCGTCTTTCGCCTTTCGCCTTTCCCCACCTCCTCCACCGCCACTCCGTTCGGAATCACCCGCAACTTCTCTGGCGCGATCCCCATCCGCGCTCCCATCAACTCTGCGTAGTAGCGGCTTGGCGCAATGCAGACATCCACGTCCCGCGCCCGCTCGCCCATCGCCGTCCACGCGCGCGTCCGCCACGGCTCCGGCAGCCCATCGAGAAAACTGTCCTCGCCTTGCAGCGACGCGAGCACCGGCACCCCGAGCGCCTCCTTGATCGCCCGCGCCAGCCCCACGAGCAGCGCTGTGGATAGCCAGACCGCATCCGGTCGATGATCGCGCAGCCATTCAATGAGCTTGTGGAGTTCCTTTGCCTGGTGGCCGTGTTCGCCTTGGAGCATTGAGAGAGTGAGTTCGCCCACGTCCGCCGTCGCGGTCATGCCGCTCTGTTTGCCAGCGAGTTGCAGCAGCCCGCGGGCGTTGAGCAGCCGATCGAGCCAGCGCGGGGTGTGGCGAAAAAGCGCGAACTTTTGCTGCAAATAGACATTCACCCCGCCGTAAAAAACCTCCGAGTCTGGGCTAGCCGCACCTTCGTCAAGCGTCAGCGGCAAATACATCGGCAGCATCACCGCGTCGTGCCCTTGGCGAATGAGTTCCTTGGCCAGCGCATTGTCGCGCATGCAAACGCCGCAGTAGTAGCTGCCCGTGCCGGGCGTGAGCAGGACGATCTTCATTCCCCGCGCAGGTCAAAGCAGATGATCCGCGGCCTTGTGCCGCCGCTTCCTTGTTTGTTCTGGCAAATGAAAAGCCGCCCGTCGCTGATCACCGGCGGCGTCCACGTCTCCGGCGCATGAAAGAGTTTCGCCTGCGTCTTCACCACCGCTCCACGGGGCGAAAGCTCGAGCCACGCGAGATCGCCATTTTCGCCGAGACAGAGAAATGCGCCGTCCGCACGCACGAGCGATCCTCGCTGAAACTTGCCACCAAGCTCATCACGCCACCGTTCCTGCCCAGTCGCGAGATCGTGGCAGGCCAGTTCGGCATTTTGCTGATGCATACCGGCAAAACCGTACAGCGCGCCATCTTGGTGAATAGCCGTAACCAGATAAGTACCGAACTTCGGCGCGAGCCACGCCTGCTTCGCGGTAAAATCCGGCGCGATCTCCACGCACATTCCGCCCTCCGTGTAGGCCTCTGCCACGAAAACGCGCGACCCAGCGACCACCGGCGCGGAAACGTTTACGCTGGCAAACATCTTCGCGCGGTGCGGAGTCGCACTCAGCACCGCGCCAGTCTTGGCGTCGATGACGAGCAGGCCGCCTGTCGGCGGATCGTCCATGCCGCCTTGGTAGGCGAGCACGCACTCACGCCCGTGCAGCGTCGCGGGGATCGGCGACGAGTAGCTCGAACCCCAAGCGTGTTTCGCCGCCCACACCTCCCGGCCTGTCGCCGTGTCGAAAGCGACGACCGATTTCTGATCGCGCGTGCCGAGCGAAATGATCACACGGTCGCCGAGCACGAGGGGTGTGCCGCCCTGCCCGAAGAACGTAGGCAAAAGTTGGTAGTCGGTCGCGAGTTCGCGCTTCCATACGACCTTGCCAGTCGCGAGGTCGAGGCAGTGCAGGATGCTGGAAATACCGAGCGTAAAGACGCGTCCGCCCGCGATGGTCGGATTGGTGCATGGACCCGATCCGCCGCCATACTTCGAAGTAAACGGCGCTGGGTAATCCAAACGCCAAAGCCGGGTGCCATGCTCAGCGTCCAGAGCCTCGACCACTTCCGTTTCGCCGTCGGCGAAAAGGACTACGACCTTTCCTCCACTCACCGCCGGCGCGGAATGACCCTCGCCTTTCGGTGACTCCCACAGCTTGCGCGGCCCTTCCTTCGGCCACTCACGGCGCAGCCCGGTTTCGGCAGTGGTATTGTCGTATTTCTGACACAAAAAATGAGGCCAGTCCGCGGCGAAAGAAGTCGCTCCGCAAAGGGAAAGCACAACTGCTGCCCCCCAGACGCTCATGCCGCGGCTCCCACGGGTGCGCGACCGTGGGGAAGGTCCGCCGGCAGTTCGGCAAACTCGCTCATGGCCGCATGCAACTCCGTGAAGTCGGCGGTGAACAGATCGCCGATCAAAGAATCCGTCAGCCGCCCGCGTTGTTCAGGATAGGCTTTTAGCATGCGCCCGAAGGAAAAATTCTGGTCGTAGAACGCGTAGACTAGCTTCCGCATATTTTCGATCCCCGTGCAGAGTTGTTCGCCATAGTCCGCAAAACGCACCCCGCTGGTGTCACCCTCGGTCAGCGCCGCATCCACGGCATCGGCCGCCATCTCCCCGCTTTTCAGTGCAAGAAAAACGCCGCTGGAGAAGACCGGATCGAGGAACGCGAAGGCATCGCCGGCCAGAAGCAAACCGTCGGCGGCGCAGTATTTCGAGCGATAGGAAAACTCGCTGGTGACCCAGTATTCGCCGAATTGCTGGCCGCTGCTGAGGTGGTCCTTGATCCAAGCATTGCGCCCGATTTCGCGACACATGATCTCCGCCGGGTCTTTCGATTCCGAAAAGAGGTAGTCCTTCTCCGCCACGATTCCGACGCTGACGACATCATTCTTCAGCGGGATATACCAAAACCACCCGCGCCCCTCGACGTAAGCGACGGTCGTGTTGCCCTCATCAATTCCCGGATCGCGTTTTGCGGCGCGGAAGTATGTCCAAATCGCGAGCTTGTTGAGCTGCGGATCTTTCACGCGCCAGCCTTCGCGCGCCGTGGCGACCTGCTCCCGTCCTGAGCAGTCGATAGTCATCGGTGCGAAAATCTGCCGCATCTCGCCGTCTGGTCCCACCGCCTCGACGCCGAGCACGCGCCCGCTGTCATCTTTGAGCACGCGCTTCACCGCCGTCTGCTCGCGCACTTCCGCGCCTTTCGCCCGCGCGTTATTCAGCAGCATCAGATCGAAATCCGAACGCTCGACCTGCCACGTCACCGAGCTCGGGTGATCATAGTGCTGGAAGAAATAAAACGGCTGCGATTGCCGCCCGTCTGGCGTCACAAACTGCACGCTGTATTTTTTCGTGTAGGCGATACGCGCCATCTCCCCAACCACGCCGAGCCGGTTCAGCGTGAACCAGCAGAATGGCATCATCGACTCGCCAATGTGATAGCGGGGAAACTTCTCCTTTTCGATAATGAGCACCCGCCGTCCCTTTTCCGCGAGCAGTGCGCCAGCGGTCGCGCCAGCGGGGCCGCCGCCGATGACAATGACATCGTAGTTTGCTGAAGGGTTGGAATCATTCATACGTGTGCCTACGAATTCGCTTCGCGGAAAATCACGGACGCAAGACCTCGACGATCCGCGCCAGCGTACGCCCGTCGTCGCCGAGCAGGACATTGCTGCGACCGTAAAGCGTGTGCGCGCCGGGGAGTTCAAAGTGCGCGTCCATCGCCGAGTCCGGCGCGAGTTTCAAAAACGCCCGCGGCTCGCTGCGGTAGCGCACGTCATGCCGATTGAGCAGTCCGCCGAGCGGCTGCCGGCCTTCAAGGATCAGCGCACGCAGCGCCTCGTCGAAAGCAGCGAGATTGATTTCGATCGCCCCGTACTCAACCGGCAGACCGCTGTTCTCCGCGCACAGCAGGACCTCGCGGCGATAGGCGTCGCCAGTTGTTTCGCGGTGCAGCACGCGAAGTTTCATCGCCGTACCATGAAACTCCTCCAGCCGCGAAGTCATGTCGCCATGATGGACAAGCAGGCTGCGATACGGCTCCGGCATCGCCGTACCATCGATGATCACGCATGCCGGCAGCGGCTGCCCGTCCACCCGGCAAAAATGCGAGAGCGGGTAAAGAACATCGGTACTCGGCGCGGCGGTGATCATGTGTAGCGGGCGTTTTGATGCTGCGGCAGAAAGAACGCGTGCAGGATCACGTCGATCTTAAGCAGCGCCTCGCGCGTCAGCACCAGCCAGTCGCCTTGCTCGGCGAGCAGGCCGCGGCGCGTGAGTTCGGCGATCTGCTGATTGAAGCGCTCGGTGACGACCACGCCGAATTTCTCGCGAAAGTAGCTCTGGCTCACGCGTCCGAGTTTGAGCTGCAGGATCAGCTCCCGAATCAGCCGCTCCTCCTCCGTCGTGACCAGGGCCCGCCCAATCGGCAGGTCCCCGCGCTGCACCGCCGCCGTGTAGGTTTCGAAATCCGGGAGGTTCTGAAAATGCACGCCACCGACGTGGCTGAAGCTGGCCACGCCCAGTCCGAGCAAATCCGCGCCCTGCCAGAGTAAATCGCGATACAAAAATCTAGTCTTCTGCGGATCGCGCACTGCAGTCGTCGCACTTGTCACGGTGTAACCCGCGTTTTCCAGCGCGGAGAAAGCCTCATCCACCCAGCGCCGCTTCGTCTGCCAGTCGGCGACCGGCGCGACGAGTTTCCCCTCGGCCTTCATCTGCTGGTAGATCGTCGTGTTGAACGGGATTTCCATCTGGTAAATCGTCACCGAGTCCGGCTGAAACTCGATGGTCTTGGCGATGTTCCGCTGCCAGTTGTCGTCCGTCTCCTCGATCATCCCCGCGATGAGATCGATATTGATCTGCGGAAAGCTGATCCTCCGTGCGAAGTCATAGGCGCGGTAAATCTCATCCTCGCGGTGGGCCCGCCCGTTGATCTCCAGCAGGTGCTTGTCGAAATTTTCCACGCCGAGCGAAAGCCGCGTCACCCCAAGATCGCGAATTGCCTGCAGCTTCGCCTCGTTCAGCGTCCCCGGCTCGGCTTCGAAAGCCACCTCCTCCGCCTCATCCCACGGCAGCAACTCCTTCATCCGATCGGTCAGAGCCTTGAGCTGCGAAACCGACAGATAGCTCGGCGTGCCGCCGCCGAAATAAATAAACTTCGGCTTCCGCCCCACAATCCGTGGCGTCGCTGCATACTGCGCCAGTTCCCGCATCCCGAGATCGAGGTAGCCCTTAATGTCGTCCGCATTCTTGTCCGTATAAACGCGGAAGTAGCAGAAGTGGCAGCGCTTCCGGCAAAATGGGATGTGAAAATAAACGCCCAGCGGAACCCCAGCAGGTGCAGGTTGCGCGAGCACGCGCTGAACCTCATTGGCCATATCCTTTTGCCAAAAGGAAAACGGCGGGTAGTTCGCGACGAAGTAGTTCCCTGCCGTGGTTTCATCCCCATCGGCGAGGAGGCGGTCGAAAGATTCAGTCTTCATGCGAGGGGCGTTTTGAAGCGCCGCGGAGCGTCGCCCACCTACCATGGCGACGCAATAAAATAGTGTGTGTGCGTATTACTTTGCGCCGAAGCAATAAACGCTACCGTCTTCCGCACCGACGACGATCCGCCCATCGGCGACCGCTGGCGAGGCCGTCACCGCGGCTCCAATTTCGTAAGCCCAGCGCTCTTTTCCGTCGGCGAGACCCACGCAGTAGAGCCGTCCGTCCGCCGAGCCGACGATGATCGCATCCCCACAAACAACAGGGGAACTTTCGACTTCCCCGCGGGTCTGGAAAGTCCAGACGCCTTTGCCGGAGGTGCGGTCGATGCAGTGCAGCCGTTTGTCGCGCCCGCCGAGGATTACGCGATCCGCCGTGATCGCGGCGGAGGAGAAGTAGGGGAAATTGCGGTCACGGTATTTCCACTTCACCTCCCCGCTCTTCGGATCAAAGCCAAGGACGATATTGCCGTAATTGCCGACGTACCCGAGCCCATCCGCTGTGGCTACCGATGAGGCGATGTAGGCGGTGCTTTCGATCTGCCGCAACTCCTTTCCGTCCGCGAGTTGGACGATGTGAATGAAGCTATCGCAGCCCCCAAAGATGATCTCGCCGCCTGCCGTCAATGCCGGCGTGCCGTTGATGTAGTTGTCCGTGCCGTGCGTCCACACCGCCTTGCCAGTCGCGGCATCGACGCAGTGCAAATGCGAATCATAACTGCCGAACAGAATCCACTCGCCCGCGCCGTTCGGGTTCTTCGCGTGGTTCGCGCCGCCGAGAATCTTGTCGCCGGTTTCGTATTTCCATTTCAGCGCTCCAGTCGCTGCATCGAGCGCGTAGAAAAACGCATCGCTGGAACCGACGAAAACGGTGTCATTGAGCACGAGTGGCGTGGCTTCGATGGCAGCTTCCGTTTTGAAGGACCATACCTCTTTGCCCGTGGCCACGTCCAGCGCATGCACCTTCCCAGCATCATCGCCAAAAAAGGCGCGCCCGCCCGCAATCGCCGCCGCGCCTTTCACCGGCTTCTCGCCTTTGAACTGCCAAAGCAGTTCCGCCTTTGCCGGCGCGGCCATCTCGGCGATGCCCCGCAGCTCCGGCCCCCCGCGGTGCATCGGCCAGTCGGCGGCATGCGAAAAGTGCGGGAGCAGAATGGCCAACAACGTCGCCGCGCTCGCTGGGGAGCGCGTACGTTCCGCACGTTGGCGGGGGCGTTCCACCCCCGCGGCCGCGCGCCAATTCATAAGCCGAACGCCTCCGCGTAAAGTCGCTCAAAATCTGCCGCAACCACAGGACGCGGATTGAAGGTTGCGGTCCATTGCTGCGCGGCTTCGGAGGCGAGCTGCGGGAGCGCATCCGCATTCACCCCGATCTTTGTAAGGCCTTCGCGCATGCCGGCCACGTCGAGGAGCGTTTCGAGTTCGGAGATCAGTGCGTTCACATCTTCGAGCCCTGCGAGCAGCGCGAGGTCAAGGTACCGGTCGTGCGCCTCGGGATCGCGCGCGTTGAACTCGACGACCCGCGGCAGCATCAGCCCCACGGCTTGGCCGTGGACGATCCCGTAATGCGCAGTCAGCGGGTTTGCCGCGGAGTGTGCGGCCCCGAGCATTGAGTTTTCAATCGCCGTACCGGCGAAGGCAGCGCCGAGCTGCATGGAGCTGCGGCCTTCGAGATCGTGTGGTTCGCGGAGCACCCGCTCCAGTGCTCCAAAACAGAGCCGAAAGGCTTCGCGCGAGTACATGGCCGAAAGCGGATTGCGTTTCTTTGTCACTGCCGTCTCGACGGCGTGTGCCAGCGCATCGATGCCCGTACAGGCCGTCACGCGTTGCGGCTGAGAGACCGTAAGCAGTGGATCCAAAATTGCCACGCGAGCCGCCGCCTTTGGATCGCCGCAGGCCATTTTCTGGTGCGTCGTTTCATCGGAGATGAGCGCGAAAGACTGACACTCGCTGCCTGTCCCCGCCGTCGTCGGGATCGCGATGAGCGGTAGCATCTCGCGCGTCGCCTTACCCACACCCCAGTAGTCCTTCATCTCACCGCCGTTGGTTAGGATAAAGTTGGCGCCTTTCGCTGTGTCCATACTGCTCCCACCGCCAAGGCCGATGATCGTATCGATGCCGTCCGCTTTCGCCACCTCCACACACCGCGCCACATCGACGGTCGTCGGGTTTTCACGCACCTCATCGAAGATCGTCACCTGCAGCCCAGCGGCTTCGAGAAAACTAACCGCGCGCGCCGGATGCCCGGCAGCTGCGATGCCCTTGTCTGTCACGAGCAGCGCATGTTTACCGCCAAACTCCCGCGCCAGCACGCCAACGCGCTCAAGGCTATCCACGCCGAAGACGAGGCGGGTACGGGGCTGGGAATCGAAGCCGGTGGTGTGCATCAGAGGAGTGTCCACGAAAGACACGAAAGGACACGAAAGTGAGGCTGGCAATGCACAGAAATCATTTCGTGATTTTCGTGTCTTTCGTGGACGACGACTACCAGCCGCGTTCGATGGACCGGCGTTTGTAGAGGAACTCAAACATGTTTCCCTCATGCGGCTGGTCCCACGAGATTTTCATGGTCGAGATTGGGCCGAGGTTGAGGCGTTCGATGAGCGGAGAGTCGAGGAGTTGTGCGGTGAAAGCTGCATCCTTCGTGATCGCAGTCACCACGAGCGACGGGCCGATCTTCCCAAGCATCTCTGCCTGGGGCACCTGGACCACGCTGGCATAGGGACACAGGAATTCGCGGTTTGCGAGTGGATGCGCGAAGGACTCGCAATGCACGATGGTCGGGCGCAAATAGACCCCGCCCTCAAACTCCACTTTGCGCGGACCACCCCGATATTTCGCGGTGACGTCTTCCCCCCCAGGAGTGGCAAGATCGCCCTCGATTGCGCCATCAATGAACTCCGCCATTTTCGCATTCGCAAAGCCGCTCAGCTTTGCGCCTTCATCCTCTGGCGAGAGTGGCGCGACCGGGCCGAGCTTCTGGGCAAGAGCGTCAGCGATTTCCGCGGCGTATTTTGGCACGACCACGGCGCTGGCATTCACGCAGGAGCGACCGCCGTTGTCCGAGATCGAGCCTGCGATGACGTCGATGTAATCGCGCCAATTTTCGATCTCGTCGTCGCCGATGAGGATCTTGCTGAAACCCGGGCCGTGAACGGAAAAGCGCGGATTATCGCGATACTGCGCAACCGTTCCCGCGTCGCCGAAAATCAGCGCGCGTCCGCAGAGTTTCATCACCTCGCCAGAGCCCTCGTGGTCTGTCGGGTAGAAGCCGAATGCATCGGCGGGCGCACCCGCCGCAATGAACGCTTGGATCAGCCGATATGGCGTCCACGGCTCCTCGCGCCCAGGCTTTATGATGACTGGCGTCTTCAACGCGATGGCCGGGAGCCACAGCGAATTCACTGCTGGCGAATTGCTGGGCATGACGAGCCCGAGCGCGTTGGTAGTCGGGTAATACGAAACGGCCGCGCCGCTCTGCTCACCGTAGCCGCGGTCGAGCACGTCGAGCGGCAACCCGCGCGTCAGGCCGTTCAGCACCGTGCGGACGTTGGTCAGCGCGAAGTGAATCTTCACCATATTCCGCCGCACCATGACGTGCGGCAGGCCGCTCGTGGCGCTGAGCGTGCGCACGTAATCGTCCGCGCTCTGCTCGTGCCCGGCATCGCCAAAGGGCAGCCTTCCATTGAGGAAAAACTCCCCCGCTTTCGCCGAGATCGCGATCAGCTCCTCGGTGGAAAACTTCTTTAACACCGCTCGCGCCTCACCGATCCGCCCGAGATCCTTGCGGAGTATGCCTGCACCGACCTGCGAAACCTTCGCCATCACTTCGCCGGTGCGATGATTCAGCACGTCCACGGTGTCGAGGCTGGCGTAGGGTTTTCCGCGACGCAGCGCGGGGAGATGCGGGAGATTCATGCGGGTGGATATACGCCGGACGCAGCGCGGCGGATTTATACGTCTGCGTATTAACCCGCGCAAAGAGTTTTTCAACGCCCGTATGAATTGGCTGGTTGCAAATTTGGCGCCGACCGATGCGCCCACTCGTATCGACTATCCTAGCAAGGCCGCCATGTCGGCCACGCTCGCCGCGCCGGAAGTGCCAAGCTGATGAATGACCACAGAGGAAGCCAGCGCAGCCAGTTCCAGCGCTTCGTAAAGCGTGGATCCGGCAGTCAATGCCACGGTCAGATTCGCGGTGACAGCATCGCCCGCTCCGACGACGTCGATTGCGCCACGCACCGGCCGAGCGTTGACGTGCTCAACGGTTCCATCCGGCGATGCGCCGATCAAACCGCGCTCCGCCAGTGTGACAAAAACTGCTCGCCCGTTTGCTCGTGCGAGATCCGCCGCAGCTTGCTGGATTTCGCATTGCGGTAAACCATCCGTGAGCCCGCGGAGTGCAGAGAGTTCCGCTGCGTTCATTTTGAAGGTCACGGGAGGAAAACCATGCAGCCCACGACGGCTGTCGGCGACGATGGGGGTGACCGGAAGACTGCCTCGCAAATGATCGATCATTGCCCCTGTGACGACGCCGGTCTCCGCAACGTCCACTTGATCCATAAGGATGATGGCATCCATCTGAGAACCTAGTTTTTCGAGTGAGTCGATCAGGCGGGCCGTGACTTCTGGCGGTGTCGGCGTCCAATTCTTGACGTCCAGCCGACTGAGTTCGCGTGGTGGTTGGCCAAGCTCCAAGACGAGCGGTTTGCCATAGGTGAAGGTCCGACGTTGGGCGGTCTGTAAAAAATGTGCGCTGTTCACCCCGCGCAGCGAGCGCAGCGCCCGGAATAACTCGAAGCCTTCGCCGTCCTCGCCGCAAAAGCCGACGGGAAAAATTTCCCCAACACCGAGCGCCACGAGGTTGTTGAGGATCGTGCCCGCCGCACCAGGCTGCGCGCGGACGTTAACCACGTTGTGAACCGCGAGCCCAGTCTCGAGGGAAATTTCGGCGTGCGCCGGATCGATTTCAAAATACCGGTCGAGACAGAAATCGCCGACGACCGCCACCCGGAGGGCCGCATATCGCGCGGCGATTTCCCGGAGGCGCTTGGCGTTCATATTTGCTCCAGCTCCGAGAGCAGGCGGTGGATGAAGGCGACGTTGTCGCACTGGAGGTAGTGCATCGGCGCCCCCATGCGGGAGAAGCTTTTGCAAAAACGAAGGTAATAAGCCGGGTTTGTCTTCGGCGGCTCACCGTGCGTCCAATCCCAGCCGCCGCCGTCCTGCAAATCAACGACGTGGATCGCGTGATCTCTTACCGGTCCCCGCCCATTTTGCCGGCGCAAATTATTCACGCAGCTCAGCGATTTCTCGAAAACCTGCGGCCCCATGATCGCCGAGCCCACCGACAGCACGACCCCGCCGTCCAGGCCTTCAACTGAGCCGCCAAAAAGCTTAAAATCGAGTTCCGCTGCCCGCCCGATCACGCTGCCACTAAAGATCGGGTGATTGGAAATGATGTCATAGCCAATGCCTGGGTGCACCGTCACCGGCACACCGCGCTTCCAAGCAGACGCGAGGATGGAAACGTGTTTCCAACGATGCTCGATTGCGATGTCGCCAGCCGGAAAATGCTGCCCGCGCAAAGCATGAAGCAGATCGGCGCGGGCGGCGGTCAGCGGATGGCCCGGTTCTGCAGCAATCATTTCTTCGAGCGATTCCGACGATGGGACGCGCACCCCGTCCTCGGCGATAAAGCGTCCCAGTGAGCGACCGTAACCGAGGCCGTCGAGCGCACCGGTCATCAGCGCGAGGTGAATATTCGTCGCCGTCTCGTCCCACGCACCGAAAGTTCCGTCTGCCACATTCGCCTCCACGCTCTCGGTCGAGACTCCGGACCAGGCATATTCCCAATCGTGAATCGTGCCCGCGCCATTGGTGGCTAGATGGGTGAGCCAATCGCGCTCCATCATTCGATCGATAAGCAACGCTGCGCCATTGCGGAGCAGATGCGCGCCATAGATCAGCATCACGCTCGCACCTCGCTCGCGCGCCGCGCGAAGACGTGTCGCGCAACCCCGAATCGCGACCTCGATTGCTCCCGACACCGGCGGCGGGGGGCTGTCCGGCGCAATGAGGATAGCGTCTGCCTGCGTCAAACTCGACCGTTCCGACAAAGGGCGCACCTTGAGTCTTGCGAGATCGAGCGGCTGAACCGGCAAACTCATTCTCCCCGGAGGTAATTCACGAGGGCGATGGCATCGCGAAAATCCGGGATGGCTACATCCGCGCCAGCAGCCAAAAGCTGCTGCTGTTTGACCGGGTCCAGGATACCCGAACCATTTTCGTGCTCGTCGCTACAGACTGCTACGGTGAGTCCGCCGAGTTCTTTCGTGGCGACTATTTCCACCGGGCCATCGCCAAAGGCCAATAAATTTTCGCCAGTCACCCCATCCTCGCGCAGTAATCGCATGAAGACTTCCTTTTTGGAAAACGTCATCGCATTGGCCGGGCTGCCGTAGATGCGTGGGCCAAAAAATTCTGCGAGCCCGAGCGCCTCTGCTTCTTCCTTCACCCGATGCTCGATGGTGCTACTGAGGACTGCGAGCGTGAGGCCATCGCTCCGAAGCTTCTCTAGTAAGGGCCGCGCGGCGTGGACCACAAAAGCGTCCGCCAGCGCCGTCTCGCTGCGGATCTGCGCGAGACGGTCAGCGATGTCGCCATCCAGCTGGTCCTGGAATTCTTTACGCAAAACTGCTGGTTCGAGCACCGGGCCACCGCGCTCGCGGACTAATTCCGCAAAACGCTGCATCTGCACCACACTCGGACGACCATTCATGCCGAAGACGATATCGTCGAGCAGCACTTGACTACTTTCAGGCGCCTCGCCGGGCACAGCTGGAAGATACTTGCGAAAGACGGCGAACATCAGCTCCGGCCAGCCGTGACGAATCCACGAAAGCGTGCCGTCGAAATCGAAGACAACGTGGCTGATCTGCGGTCGCGGAATGAACGACCGACGCAACTCCACCGCGCCGGAGAATCGCGGAAGTGCAGACGAACTCATGCCGTCATGGGTTGCTCCATGAAGGCATAGCAAATCATGTGAAGGATGTGCATTTGTACGTCCTCGACGCGTCCGTAGTGCGTGTCGTCCACTACGATGGTTTGACCGGCAAGCGCACCGAGCGCGCCACGTTTCGCACCCACAATTGCCAAGGTTTTCAGCCCTTGCTCCTGCGCCCAAGTGAACGCTTTGACCAAGTTGGGCGAGTTGCCGCTGACACTCGCGGCGATGAGCACGTCACTCGAACGCGCGTAGTTCTGAAGCTGGCGGAGAAAGATATCGTCGTAGTGGTAATCGTTTCCGAGCGCGGTAATCCATCCGACGTTGTCGGTCAGCGAAAGCACCCGGAACCGGCGGCCCGTCGCATCCGAAGAGCCCTTGCCGAGATCGGTGGCAAAGTGCGAAGCGTTCGTTGCACTCCCGCCATTGCCGATGGCAAAAATCTGCCGGTCCTCCTGCCAGGCGGTGCGGACGGTGGCGATGGCCGCTTCGATCGCATCGAGTGAGACAGAGTCGAGGGCGCGGTGCTGGGCGGCGATATAGTTTTGGAGCCAGGTTTTCATGAGTGTTGGAAAGAAGAGGCCGCGAGGCGATCCGCGGCGAGAAGCAACGCGCCGACTGGCACGGAATTTTCGCGCAGGGCAGCGAGCCGAATCGCCGGGCCGGGGCGCATGATGTCCATGATGTGCTGCGGAAGCAATTCGGCAACAGCGCTCCGCAAGGGCTCTCCGATCAAAGCTACGCCGCCGCCGATGATGAGGACTTCGGGATGGAGGAGCTGGGTGACGACGCCAAGTGCATTGGCCAGATGGCCCGCGAGTTGGCTGATGAAGAACTGCGCAAGCGGATCATCCGCTGCCAGCGCTGCGGCGAGGTGCCGCGCCTCGCCGCCCGGATCCGTGGCAACAAGGCGGGCCAACGGTGAATCCGGCGTCTCTTTGACCGCCGCGCCAATGGCGCGGTCGAGACTCCAACCGGCGCAGTCCTCTTCCAGAATGCGCTCCGTTCCGTAGAGGCGAAGATGGCCAAACTCCATTTCAGTGGGCGGCGCACCATGATAAATCCCACCGTTGATAATCAATCCGCCGCCCACGCCGCTGCCCATGTTGGTGTAGAATACGGGATTCATGCCGCGTGCCGCTCCACAGCGCGCCTCGCCGAACGCGCCGAGGTTCGTATCGTTCTCGACGAACACCGGCAGGGCGGTCTGCTCGCGCAGCCAGTCTCCCAGCGGAAACTCCGACCAGCCGGCGATGTGATAAGACTTCTGGATACGCCCGGTGCGCCAATCGACGGGACCGCCATAACCCACGCCGATTGCCGCTGGCTGCCACTTCGCCATCAGCCCCGGTAACGCTGAAGAAATTTGCCCGCGAATACCTTCGGCGCCGTGCTCCCGATCCACGATAAAACGCACGCGGTCGAGGATTTCGCCTTTACCAGTGCCGGCGCAAAGTTGGAGTTTGGTCCCGCCGATCTCGATCGCGAGGAAATGGGGCGCGGACGAAGGCATCGCCAGCCGAGCCTAGTACACGCCTTCGACGATAGTCTTCGTCATCGCGCCGAAGGGGCGCACCTCGGCCACGCCATCCCACGCGTAAGGCGCACGGGGTTTGCGGCGGAGGGCTTCGTCGCGCTCAAGGAAGCGGGGCATGAAGAATTCCTTGGTCAATGTAGTCAGCTCAACGCGGCCCCAAGTGTCGTATTCCACGGTCTTCGTGGTATCCTCCGGCTCGACCACGCGGAGCACGGCGCGCGGCTGCGGAGCGTAGTAAGTGATGGAAAAATTGTCCTCCGGAAGCAGCGGGACGCTGGCGGCGAGGCCCATGAGCGTGTTGCCGTAGGTCGGGTAGAAACCGATTCGGCCTTCGAGCACTTCCTCCACGATGAAGCGAACATATTGCGGAAGCATGGTGGTGCCGCCGCAGAAAACGCCGCGGATGCCGGCCTCAAAGATGTCCACCTTTTCGGCCAGTGCCTCGAGCAGCTTCGGCGTCGTGAAAAGTCCGCTGACTTTGCGGTGCTTGAGGATCACCGCGGCCTGATCGACGACGTGATCCATGTATTGCCGTGCAACCTCGAACTGTTTGTTCGCGATGAGCTTCTTCACGAAGCGGGGGTCGAGATCGATGAAGTAGCACGACGAGCCGCGCACATTGGCCAGATGCTCGATGGCTAGCCGCAGCCGGCGTGGGCCGGTCGGGCCCATCATCAGCCAAGCGCCTCCGCGGGGAAAATGCTCGTCGCTGACCTTGTCGCTGAACTCCGAGTAATCGACGCGGAAATCGTTCCAGCCGATGCGTTGCTTGGGCATGCCGGTCGTGCCACCGGTCTCGAAAATATTGAAGGGCTTTCCTTTGTATTCCGCCGGTACCCAAACTTCGGGCTGCAAGTCGCGCAGCCATTCGTCTTCGAAGTGGGGAAACTTTTTCAGGTCGTCGAACGACTTGATCTCGGCGCGCGGGTCGAAGTTTTTCTTCGCCCAATCCAGCCAAAATGGGCAGCCGGTTTCCGGCGAGAAATGCCAGGTAATGATCTCGTGAAGATGGGTTTCGAGTTGGGCTTGGGCGGCTTCGAGTGTCTGCATGGTCAGTTGGAGCGGGAAAATTTGAAGGTCGGTTTGGTCATCGTGGAGGCGTAGAAAATATCGGCGCGCGTATCCCAAGCGAAGTTGGGGCCAGTCCGGCTGGTGTTAAAGCCCGCGGGTAGCGGCGCGGCTTGCTGCCAGCTTTGGCCGGCGTCTTTGGTTTCAAAAAAGCCGCTTTTGCCCACGACAACGAAGCGCTGGGCACTCGCGAAATACGGGCCGTGTGTCGCCTCCACCGACGCGAGCGCGCTCCACGTCGCGCCTTTGTCGCGCGAAACGAGCACCGCTTTGCTCGCAGGCCAGTAAATCGTTCCTTCGAAAACCACCGGCACCGGTGCGAACGGTTTTTCGTCGGAGACTTTCTCCCAAGTCGCACCTGCGTTGGTGCTCCGAAAAATGCCCGGCTCTTTCTCCTTCGTTGCGAGGAAGGTCGTGCGGTCGATCACGCCACAACCGCTGAAGTCTTTTTGGAGGTTCGTCCAAGTCGCGCCGCCGTCCTCGCTGGTGGTGAGCACACCGCCGCTTTCATGGCGTAGCGCGAGCAGGCGCTTGCCGGTGTCCGCCCAATCCACTGCGCCGTAGTCGAGATGCGACGTTTTCAATTTCGACCACGTCGCGCCACCGTCTGTAGTCATCGCGCTGTCACCATAGACCACAAAACAGGTGAGCCGTTTCCCCGCCGGATCGGCCTGCAACGCCCAGCCGCTTTCGCAGCGCCCGCCGATATTTTTGCCGTCGCAACGCGCAAAGCTCGCACCCTGATCGCTGCTGCGCCACAGCCCCTGGTCACTCACGACCATGAAGACATCGCCGCTCACGCGATCAACCGCCACGCCCGCCGTCGGGCCGGCGTAACCAGGCTTTACTTGCGCGGCGGCTATCGGTGCGTCGGAAATATTCACCCAATCCGCGGCATGGGCGCCACAGGCGACAACTAGAGCAGTGAGGAGTGGGGGGAGTGTTTTCATGGCTGACCTATGCAATACAGGTTTTTGCCACCGCGCAGAAAGATTCTGCCGTCACTCACCGCGGCGCTGGCGCGATTTTCTTCGCCGAGATCGTTGGTTGCGAGGATTTCCAACTTGTCGCCGATCTTGAGCACATAGCTTTTTCCGGCGCTGGCAAAATAGATGCGCCCGTCCGGCGTGGCAAAAGGGCTCGCCCACGTGGATACGCCCGGCAGGCGTTCGGAAAAAGCGGCCTGCCCGTCCGCGATCTTGAGGCATTTCACGATCTCGGGGTTGTGCGAACGCCAGATAAAACCGCCCGCGATGACCGGCGATGACAGTCCTTCCGGAATCTGCGGGAAGGTCCACTTAAGGTGCGTCTTTGTGACGTCGCCCATGCCGGTGGGATCGACACAGACTGCCTTCCCGCCGCGTCCGCTATCAGCGAAAACGAGTCCTTCGCCAAAAGCCGGTGACGAGGCATCGCCCGGCGCGGCGCAGGACCAAAGGATCTTCCCGCTCGCCGGATCGACGCCCTGCAATTCCCGTGTCGCGCTAACGAGCATCTGCGGCTGGCCGCCGATTTCCACGATGACCGGCGTGCTATGCGCGAAGCCCGTCTCCGGGCGTTTCGCCTCCCATTTGATTTCGCCGGTCGCGCGGTCGAAGGCGATGATGCTCGAGGTTTTTTCCGTCTGGTCGCAATCGAGGATCACGGTGTCGCGGAACAAAATCGGGCTGGCCCCGAGCGCGACGTCGAAGGCGTAGTTGGCGAGGTCTTTGCGCCAGACGAGTTTCCCGGTGAAATCCAGTGCCGCGATGACTGCCGAGCCAAAGACGACATAAACGCGCTGGCCGTCCGTGCAGGGCGTCGGCGCGCCGTAACCGCCGCGCAGATCTTTGAGCAGGAGCGGGCCCGGTTCAACGGTCGTTTCCCAGAGCGGCTTGCCGTCGGCTTTGGCGAAGCAGAGCACGCGATGCGTGATGGGCTGATTGGTTACGCAGGTGACGAAGACGCGATCCCCGGCGACGATCGGCGAGGAATACGGGTTGTCGCTTTTGGGCAGCGGCGCGCGCCAGGCAATGCCTTCACCGGTCTTCGCATCCCACTTTAGCGGCAGGTTGCGCTCGGTCGTCTGGCCGTGGCCGGTCGGGCCGCGAAACTGCGGCCAATCCGCGGCGTGGACGCGGGTAAAAACCACGAGCAGCAGCAGGAGCCAGCGCGTCATCGCCTATTCCTCGACCGCCTCGGGCTTCGGCTCTGGCAGAAGCTGCGTCAGGAGCGCGCCAAGCAGCGCGTAGGTCCCGGCGACGATTGCGCCCATGACGGCGATCTTTGCCGCGCTCGGTGGATTGGATTCGGAGAGCGTGATCGTGAACCACGCCGCGGCTGTGCCGATGACGCGCCCGCCGATGTTTGCGGCGAAGCTCTCGCCCGTGCCGCGCAGATGCAGCGGGAAGACCAGCGGGATGTAATTTCCCCAAAAGGAGAACTGCGCCACGGTCAGCAACCCGGCGAGGAAGATGCCCGCTTTGACGAGGCCAAGCGTGTCCGTGCCGAGATTGCCGGAGAGCCACCAGAAAAAAAAGGGCACGAAGAGCAGCGCGGGAATCTGGAAAATGCGGAGCAACGTGCGGCGGCTCACAATCATCGTGGCGAGGACTGCGAAAAGCACGCGCCCGATCAGGCCACCGATCTCCTGCATGCTCGACACCTTCGCCACCGCCTCGTCGCTCGCGTTCGCGCCGGCCTGGCGTTTCTGCGGCGGCGTGAGGTCCGGCTTGCCGGCAGCTTTGGCCTCGGCCACGGCTTTGCCGACAGCCGCTTTCGCCGTCTCCACGATCTCCTTGTGCCCGCGTTCCGTCGGAGTGCCGATACCCGCCGCGCCGATGATCTGCGGCAATTGCTGGATCGCGCCAAAGGCGATGCCGTAGCTCGCCGCGAAGACCAGCGTAGTCACGATCGTCGTGCGGAGCAGCGCTGGGCTGAACAGCTCCGCGATGCTGGGGCGCTTGAGCACCCCGGCGGCGCGCTTTTTCGCCCACACCGGCGACTCCGGCAGGAAGGGGCGAATGAGAATCAACGGCAGTGCGGGGATGACGCCCGAGATCAGCGTGTAGCGCCACGCCTCGTGCCCGCCGTGGATCTCAGGCAAACTCAGCGCCCATTTCGCCGCAGCGAGATTGGCCACCGCCACGAGGATGCCGCCGAGCGACGAAAAGGCCTGCGTGTAACCGAGCACCTTCTCCCGCTGGCGCGGATCGTTAAAGAGCTCCGCCAGCCACGCCACCGCCGCCACGAATTCCACGCACACCCCGATGAAGACGAGGCACCGGAAGAAAAGCAACTGGGGCAACGTCTGCGCAAAGCCCGCCGCGCCTGCGGCGCCCGCGTAGAGTAAAATCGAAAACGTTAGCACCCGCCGGCGCCCGAGCAGATCCGTGAGATATCCGCCGAGCAGGCCGAAAACCCCGCCCGCAATCGCCGGCACAAAGAAGAGCGTCCGCGCCCATTGCACATACATGGCCCCGCCGGGCAGCCACTGCGCCATGGCCTCAGCGCGCGGCATTCCGCCGGCCACCATCTGCTCCACCAGCGGCGCGCTGAGGGCCGCCATCGCCGGCTTGATGATCAGCGGGAGCATGAGCAGCTCGTAGATATCGAAAGCGAAGCCGATGGACGCGATGACGCAGATCAGCCATTGGGTGCGGGTCAGGCCCGGAGCGGAGGAGGAGGACATACGGGAAAGGCGGGACGCGCGTGTTTATACGCCTACGTATTATTTTCCGCCAAGCGTTATTTTGCGTCTTCGGCCGCCGACTCTCCCGCCGCACTCAGGCCACCGGCGGCGGCCGACTCGAAATATCCGCCTCCACATCGTCGATCTCCGGGTCGACCTTCGACCGGGTACCCGTGGCGCTGCGGATGAGCAAGGCGACCCCGACGATGGCCAGCCCGGCCATGATCGCGTTCGCCGTCCGTTGCCGCCGCACCTCGGCGGCGTGCTTGGCCTGTAGCCGGCTGAGCACCTCCACGACGACACGGCTGACGTTTTCCAGCTTCTCTCGCGAAAGCCCGTCCATCTGCGCCTTGCCCACCGGCTCCACGAGTTCGATCTGCAAAACGATCTCGGAAAAGCGGTGCGTCGCCTCGGCACTCAACTCGATCGTCACCAGCCCGCTTTCATCGTCAAAAAGCACGATGGCACCCGCCTGTGATGGCAGCCACGCCTTGATATACCGCTTGGCCAGCACCTCCAGCGCCTCGCGCTGCTTCGAGGCCGTCACCCGCAGCGTCGGCACCGTCAGCACATAGACCCAAACATCCTTCTCGCGCGCCGTTTGCAAGAGCGCCGCCAGCTCCTGCACCTTCGCGGGTTGGAAAACCGTCGCCGCATCCAGCAGCATGCTGTCGGGCTTCGGCAGCAGCGCCAGCTCCTCCTCGATCTTCGGCAGCACCCCCGTGAACGCTGCCCCCGTCTCCTGCGCCAGTGCCCGGCTGAGCGGGAAAACAGCCAGCACCACGGCCAGCAGCGCGGAAGAAAGACGGAGGTATCGCATGTCGCGTAATGTGCATCCCGCGGGCGAACTTCCAACCACGAAAAAGAAGGCCCGCGGCCGCCCACACCACACCGCACGCAGCGATCCTCAGGCTGGATCGAGGCTTCGCTTCGCGCGCTGACGGATATAAACCGGTGTCGCTCCCGTTCTGCATCGATCCATGCCCCGCCCAGCCGACATCCCAGCCTCCAGTCCCGCCACCCACCGCGCCGGGCCCCACGCTCTTGCCGTCTGCGTGGCGCTTGCCGCCCTCGTTTGGAGTGTCTTCGGGCAGACCCACACCTTCGACTTCGTCAACTACGATGACCCGGCCAACGTCTCGGAAAATCCGGCGGTCGCCACCGGCCTCAGCCTTGGCAACCTCGTCTGGGCTTTCACGCACGTGCAGGTCGGGCATTGGGATCCCCTGACCACGCTTTCCCATATGGCCGTCTGCCAGTACGCGGGCCTCACTCCTGGCGCCCACCACCTTGCCAATGTCCTCTTCCACGGTTTCACCAGTATCCTCCTCTTCCTCGCTCTTTGGCAGTTGACTGCCGCCTTCGGCCGCTCCGCCTTCGTGGCCGTCGTGTTCGCCATTCACCCCCTCCGGGTCGAGTCCGTCGCCTGGGTCACCGAGCGCAAGGATGTCCTCAGCGGCCTCTTCTTCATGCTCATCCTCGCGGCCTATGGCCGCTATGTGCGCCAGCCGCAATCCGCCGGACGCTACGCCGCTGTTATCGTGCTCTTTGCCTTGGGGTTAATGTGCAAATCCATGCTCGTCACTCTGCCGTTCGTCCTTCTGCTGCTCGACTGGTGGCCGCTCCAGCGGTGCGCTGATCCTTCTTTTGAAAAACGAGCAACCCTCCGCTGGTGGCCTCTCGTGCGCGAAAAATTGCCGCTCCTGGCCCTCAGCGTCCTCGCTTGCCTCATCCAGATCCTCGTCAATCAGGAGGGCCTCATCTCGGTGGAAAAAATTCCTCCTCTCGCGCGGGTGAGCAATGCCCTGGTGGCCTACGCCACCTATCTCCGGCAGTTGATTTACCCAGTGCAGCTTTCTGTTTTTTACGCTCACCCTGAGCAGACCCTGCCCCTGGCAAAGATCCTCGTGGCCACGCTGCTTCTGCTCACGCTTTCCGCCGGGGCGGTCATCCTACGGAAAACCCAGCCGTGGCTCCTGGTCGGCTGGCTTTGGTATCTTGGGATGCTGCTTCCCGTCATCGGCCTCATTCAATCCGGCGAACTGGCGCACGCTGACCGCTACACTTACCTGCCGCAGATCGGGCTATGTATTGCCCTTACCTGGACGGTCGCCGATTTAACCCGACGCTGCCCAAGCCGCCGCCTGCTCCTGGGCAGCCTTTCGATCATCGTCATTGCCGCTTTGGCCGTTAGCGCCCATCGGCAGACCACGCACTGGAAGGGTAGCGAAACTCTCTGGAGACATGCCCTCGCCTGCGATGAGGGCAACTTTCTCGCCTACGAAAACCTCGCGCATGCCCTGGAGGCCAACGGCCGCCGCGACGAAGCCATCGGCCTCCGCGAACGAGCCCTCACCTTCAATCCCCGTTATCATCTGACCCTCAACAATCTTGGACTGAACTACATCGACACCGGGCGACTGGATGAAGCGCAGGCCCTCTTGCTGCGGGCCATTGAAGTCGATCCCCGCTACGCCAAAGCCGAAAACAACCTCGGCACTGCCCTCCTCCAAACCGGCCAGGCAGAAGCCGCCATCGATCACTTCAAGCGCGCGCTCGAGATCAAGCCCGACTTCGCTGTCGCCCATGCCAATCTGGGCAACGCCTTCTTTCGCACGGACCGGGTCGCGAGCGCCATTTTTCATTACCGAAAGGCCCTCGAAATCGCTCCCGACTACGTCAAACCCCGCGCCAATCTCGCCAGCGCTCTCCTCCACACCGGGCGCACCCGCGAAGCCGTGGTCGAGTTTGAGAAAACCCTCGCCCTGCAGCCCGACCATCGCCTCGCGGCGAATAATCTCTCCTGGATCCTCGCCACCAGCGCGGACGCCAGCCTCCGCGACGCGCCGCGCGCGGTCACCCTCGCGCAAGCGGCCAGCCAGCGGGCGGGCGACAAAAACGCCGCCTTTCTCCGCACCCTCGCCGCGGCCTATGCCGCCGCGGGCCGCTTCGACGACGCCATCGCCACGGCGGAAAAAGCCCTCGCGCTCCCCGCGGATTCCGCCGACGCCGCGGTGCGCGCGCAACTCACCGCCGAGGCCGCCCTCTACCGCTCCGGCCAACCGTTCCAGCAAACGCCGTAGCCGCTCGCCCCGTCACGGCACCACCACATAGCTGTCCCGCACCGGCGTCTGATTTTGCAAAAGCCGCACCTGGGCGCGCAGCCGCGAGGCCAGCGGATCGGTCGCCCCACCGGGCAGACGCAGCGCCTGCTCCGCCGCCGCCATCGCCTCCGCCCACTGCCCCGCCTCCGCATACGCGGCCGAGAGCGTGAGCAGCGCTAGCGGATCGGCCCCACCGCTTTGCGCCGCGGCCCGCCGCGCCAGCGCCACCGCCCGCGGTCCATCGCGCAAAGCCGCCTCCGGGCACGTCGCCAGCACCCACGCCAGATTCCGGAGCGCATTGCCTCCCGGGGCCAGCGCCAGCGCCTTTTCGTAGTGCGCGATCGCCGCCCGCGCGCGCCCTTGCTGGAGCAGCGCCCCGGCCAGATTATTCTCCACCTCGGCGCGCCGCGGCTCGAGCTCCAGCGCCCTCTGGAAATGGGCGATCGCCCGGTCCGTCTCGCCCGTCTGGAGCAGCGCCATCCCGAGATTGCTCTGCGCCTGGGCAAAGTGCGGCCGCAATTCCACCGCGCGCGCCAGCTCCGGGATCGCCTCCGCCGCCTGCCCGCGCGCCAGCAGACACAACCCGAGATTATTCCGCGCATCGCCGTAGTTCGGCGCATACGCCAGCGCCGCCCGGATCTGCGCCTCCGCCTCGCGCAACCGTCCCTGCTCGATCAGCCAGTGCCCGAGATTATTGTGCGCCACATCATTGGCCCGCGTCACCGCCAGCGCCTGCGTCCACAGCGCGTGGCTATCCTTCCAGTGCGTCGTCTGCCCCTGCGCCTGCCAGACCAGCGAGCCGAGCGCCAGCAGCGCCGCGGCGCCGACCGCCCGGCGGCGGCCCGGGCATGCGCCGCTCCAATCCACCGCCCACCACACCACCGCCACCAGCAGCCCGATCTGCGGTAAATAGAGATAGCGATCCGCCCGCGCCAGCGTGCCGGACTGCACCAGCCCGAGCACCGGCACCAGCATCCCGAGGAACCACAGCCAGCCCACCAGCACATACGGCTGCCGTCGCCGCACCGACCACGCCAGCGCCGTCGCCACCGCCAGCAGCAGCCCCGCCAGCGCGATCTCCCCCGCGCCCAACGTCCCCTTCGGGTGCGGATAGTAAACCGCCAGCCCCACCGGCCAAAACGTCTGCCCCACATAAGCCACATAGGCCACCGTCGCGTTGCCCAGCCGCCACCCGAGCGGCCACGCCTCCAGCGAACCGATCATCGACTGCGCCGCAACCACCTGCACCACACAAGCAGCCGCCGAGAGCGCGAAAAGAGGCCACTTCTCCAGCACCAGAGCCCGCCACGGCAGCTTCCCGGTGCGCCGCAGCGGCCACCCATCCAGCAGCAGCAGCACCGCGGGCAGCGTCACCAGCATCGCCTTGCAGAGCAGCCCCAGCAAAAAGAGCCCCACGACCGCCCACCACCAGCCGCGCCGCTCCGGTGCCCGCGCATAGTGCGTGTATGCGGCCAGCGTCAGCAGAAAAAATAATCCGCACAGCACATCCTTGCGCTCCGTGATCCAGGCCACCGATTCCACCCGCAGCGGATGCACCGCCCACAGCGCCGCCACCAGCGCGCTGCGCCAGAACGCCCCCGTGAGCCCCCGCAGCACCAGAAAAAGCAGCACCGCCGACGCCGCGTGCAGCGCTCCATTTGCGAGATGATGCGCCCCCGCCTTGAGCCCCGCAAAGTGGCACACCGCCATGTGCGAAAGCGTGGTCAGCGGATCCCAGTGCCCCACCTGCGGCTGGGTGAAAGCATAGGCCACCCCGCGCCACGACAGCCCCGCCTGCACCATGGCATTCGCCGTCACGTTGGCCGGGTCATCGTAATTCACGAATCCCGACTTCAGCGTCTGCCCAAACACCAACCACACGTGCACGACCAGCAGCAGCCCCACCGCGAACGTCGGCCCTCGACCCGGTCCCAGCCCTGGCCCCACCACCGCAGCCGGCGCCGGCGCGGATTGGCCCGGCTTCGTCGGGCGGCGCGGCTTCGGCTTCATCCCCGCCACGCTACGTTTGCCCACCGCCCTTTCGCGATAAAAAAGCTGGAGCGAAAACCGCTCTCCACCGAATAAATTTTGGCTTGCCCTCCACCCCGCCGTCGAGGCAGCCTCCGCCGCGAAAAGGAGACATTGCGCACGGTGGTTTTCGTCACAGATTGCGGGGAAAACTGGTGGTTCCGGCTGGATCAGTCGGGGCAAAAGACCTCTTGCGCTCAAATTCGGCCTCCGGCGTTCAAAGATAGGGATAAAGGCGGTCGGACGGGCGCAGGAGCGCCCCGCCCGGCGCGCAGGAACGCTTGGCTCCGAACCTTCCCTCGGAGCGGAGTGTTCCCGCGCGACCCGCAACGCCTCCTTGCTCCGCGCGAAACGCCCCTTTCCCCAGGAAAATGCCCGGTTCCTCGAAGCGAATACTCCCTTCCGCGGACGGAATGGTGCCTTCCTTGGGAAATTTGCGGCCTTCCCCGTAACAACGGGCGCTTTTCCCATGGGAATTGTCGGTTTCCCGGAGCAAATCGCCGTCTTCCTCGCGAGGAGCGCGTCATTCCCCGCGAACTATGGTCTGTTCCCCACGTCGAAAGGCATCTTCCCGCGGGGAAGATGCCGTGCCTTGCAGGGGGGAAATGCCTTTTTTCGCAATCATGGCTTCCTTTTCCAGGATCTAGGCCATTCCAACCGACGACTTCGGGATTGCTGTTGAAGCTACGCCCATCTCATCCCTTTCGAGCCTCCACCTCCCCCTTCCTCCTGCTCCTCCCCTTCCGTTTTCCGACGCAGAAAAAACCAAACCAAAATCCAACACAAAAAACGCCATGCTTATCATGTTCGACTTCGCCGTTCTCCAGGTCCGCTATGTCAAAGCGGCCGCAGACCAGATTGTGGGCTTTTTACCCGACGGTCTCAACGGCACCCAAATCGGGACCATGCTCACCGGGGCCGCGACCGTCCGCGACAGTTACGTGAATGCCTTCACCTCCATCAGTGCCGCCCGTGCAGACCGGCGGCTGGCGATCGAAACGCTGCACGACTACTGCGTGGATTTTGCTGCGCAAGCCCGCAGCCGCTACCGTAAATCGCCGGATATCGTGGAGCGGTTGGAGCGGTTGCCTATTCAGGACAAAACCTTCCAGGAAACTCTCGCGCGCGCGACGGCGATCATCGCGCTCTGGAATACCCTGCCACCGGTGGGTACCCCCCCGGCGGCGTTCAAGTTTGGCCATGCCACGGAGGATGTGAGCCTTGCGGACTTCTCGGCCATCTTCGACGCCGCCCAAGTAGCCGATTCCGGGCTGCCGGCCATCGATCAGGTTTTCCAAAAGCAGGAGGGAACCCTCCGGTTGAAGCTGGAGGAATTGGGCGACTTCGCGGTGGCGGCACTGGAGCAGGGGCGTTCGCGCTACGATGAGGGGACCATCGAACGCGACCTGATCGAAACCATCCCGACCGAACCGGCCCAGCAACCGCCGGCGCAGGCGGTCATGACCAGTGCGGCGCAAACCGCTCCCGGCAACGTGCATCTCACCTACGAGGCCGATGGCGGCACGAGCTTTGACATTCTCCAAAAGACCACCGGCGCACCGGGCGATTACAGCATTATCGGCGACGACCTAATCGACCGTGAACTTAACGTGACCGGCCTCGCACCCGGCTCCTATGACTTCGTGGTCATCGCGCACAACGCGCGAGGCTCCGGCCCATCCAGCGAACCCAGCACCGTCGTGGTCGTGTAAGACCTCGGACTGCGGCAGCCCATCCCCACAAAAAGACCGGCCCCGGAAAGAACTTCCGGGGCCGGTCATATTTTCGCGAGGCGCGGGGGCAGCCCGCAATCCTCAAATTTATTTACGGCGCAGGCCGAACCGGCGGAAGCCCACCATGCTCAGCGCCCCAAGGGCGATCATGCCGAAGGCGGACGGCTCAGGAACGGCGATGATGACACTCGCACCATAGGCGATGTCGGCAACGGCGTTGCCGCTCAGGCTCTTACTTACGCCGTCCACGGTCCATTTGTTCGGCTTGCTCAGAGCCGAGGTCGTGCGTCCAACGAAATTAAGCGTAATTGGTGAGGCAGTTAGCTCAGCAATCGTGAAAGTTTTCGTTCCGAGCAGGAACTGCACAGAGTTACCAGCACCAGCACCGAAAACTGGGTTGTTAGTGTTGGATGAGACCTGGAAATAGGGGTTTGGACTGGGAATCGAGGTATCCGATGCGCCGTTATCACGTCCGAGATCAAACCCACCAAAATTTGCATCAGTGGCTGCAAGCGTTCCATTCTGGCTACCAGTGCCCCGGAATAGTGGATCAACGTCGCCATTAGCCGGGTTGGCACCTAGCGCACCCCAAGTTCCCCTACTCCCGCCATTGCTGCCGGAGCTCACGAATGACCCGGCAGCCGCGAGAAAACCATCATTGGCTTGGTTATTGTCCACACCATTGACAATGGCGAACAACTGAAGAGTGACGACATCGCCAGCGGAGCCTACCGTAACCGATTTGGCATCAGCAGCAGCAACGCCATTAACCTGCGTGGCACGAAGATCGAAGGTCAACGAAACCACTGCTTGAGCCGATTGCGAAATAACCAAAATCGTTGCAATTCCTGCAAGCAAGGTAGTCGCGCATGAGCGCTTAGCCAATTTGCACGACAAAGATGTGAATTGCGGCAAGGAAGAGTGGGCGGCTTTTTTCATAAGTAGGTTTGTTAAGTGGGGGTCTTAGGTCGGAGGGTTACAGAGTTACTTGGAGGCAGTCTAGTTGTTGGCCTTACGGTGACGGCGCGCAAGCGCCCCAACGGCACCAAAGAGAGCAAGGGCTAACACACTCGGCTCCGGAACGACGGCCTTCCCCCCACCGCTGCCACCGCCACCAGAGGTAAAGAGTTGCGGCCCATTATAGTTAAACCCATCCAAGAATATGTTGAAATCGTCTGTATTTACTCCGCCGCTATAATCGAAATCACCAAAAAGCCAATCCGGCGCAGCGTTCCCATTAAAACCATCAAGGAACAAGTTGAAGTCGTCTGTGTTCACATTGCCGCTGAGATCGGCATCACCGTAATAGGTGTATTTTACCAGCGACTCAGTATTGGCACTTACACTTTTGCCTGCAAAGGTGGGAAACTGCGCAATTGAGTTGTCAATGATACCCAAGGCTGTCGGGTAGAGACCGGCTGCGGTAGTACTTCTAATCCCAAATCCGTCCCACGTCCCGGCGTTGAATCCCGTCGCGACATAACCGCGAACCGTAGAATAGGCCGTAGTCCTCACGATGAGAGGGTTATTGTTCATGTCCAAAAACTCTCCCGCCGTAATGCTTAGCGTCCCCGTATCCTGCACACCAGCACCGGGCGCAACAGTCACTGAGGCCACAGACGACTGCTGGATCGAAAGAGCCAAACCGAAGGCAACTAAGGCGGCGGCTTTGGGAAAGCCCGAGGAGAGAGGTGTGTAGTTCATGGGTTCCAAGGAGTTCATAGGGAATTAGTGGCGGGGGACGTTTGGGGGGACAAGGGAGATATAAAGCGCAACGGGAGTTTGGGAAGTGATTTTTTGTTTATTTAGCACTTTTATTGCGCTGGCCCGCCATCGCTTCGTGTTCAGCGCTGCCCGGCAACGAACCTACGGGGAGGTGTTTTAACCTCTGATCAAGAGGACGTTGAGGAAGCTGCGGGGATTGCGTTTTGGGGGGCATTTCCGAGAGGATGTCGTGAATATGGGGCGACCGCCGACTGCTGCCAAGCATTATTTATCACTTTTTATCAATTTTTTTACCGTAGACGCCCAACAGTGTAAAAACCTCGCGATCGCTGAAGGTGCAGCTGCGGAACGGAGGTGCAGATGGACTCCGCGGGAAATTTGAGATGTCCGAAGTAAAGTCCGAGGATCGATTGTCGGTTCCACATGAATGTCCTAATATTTCGGCGGTTTGATCGACGCGTAAACCTTCGTCATTCCTTAAGGATCCCCGCAAATGCTCTTGGCAAGCGGCTTCCCGGGCGACTAGCTTCGTCCATTCGAACCCCCTCCGGATGAAATTTCGCCTCTTTCTCGTCGTTCTTTCCTGCGCTCTGAGCATTGTCACCGGCTTGGTCCTGGCGCGTGGCGGGAAGTCCGTGAGCCCGGGCGGGCGGGCGAAACCACTCATTGGGCTCTCGCTCGATACCCTTAAGGAAGAACGCTGGCAGCGGGATCGGGACACCTTCGTCCGTCGTGCGCAGGAGCTCGGCGCGGAGGTGAAGGTGCAGAGCGCCAATAGCGACGACGTCCGCCAGGTGGCTGATGTGCAGGCGCTCATTACCGAAGGCGTGCAGGTGATCGTCATCGCTCCGCACAATGGCGACGCCATGGCGAAAGCCGTTCAACTCGCCCACGAAGCCGGCATTCCCGTGATCGCCTACGACCGCCTGATCAAAAACTGCGCGCTCGATCTCTATATGACCTTCGACAACGTCCGCGTGGGCGAACTCCAGGGCCGGTTCCTCGCGGACGCCTTCGGTAAAATGAGCGGCGGCAAGAAGCGCCTCCTGCGCATCTACGGCGCGAAGACGGACAACAACGCCGTCCTCTTTAAACAAGGCCAGGACCAAGCTCTCGACGCGCTGCTCAAGAGCGGCGCGGTTGAGGTCGTCCATGAAGATTGGGCTGACGACTGGAAACCCGAGAACGGCAAGAAGATCGCCAACGCCGGCATCAACAAAGCCGGCCACAACTTCGACGCGATCCTCGCGAGCAACGACGGCACCGCCGGCGGCGCGATCCAAGCGCTGCTCGAAGAAGGGCTCGCCGGCAAAGTCCTCGTCACCGGCCAGGACGCCGACCTCGCCGCGTGCCAGCGCATCGTCGGCGGCACGCAGACCATGACCATCTACAAGCCGCTCAAGCTCCTCGCCGAGCAGGCCGCCGAGGCCGCGGTGAATATGGCCCTCGGCAAACCGATCATCGCCCGCGCCAGCCTCGACAACGGCCAAGTCGCGGTGCCCAGCATCTTCGTCGATGTCGTCGCCGTGACGAAGGAGAACATCCGCGACACCATCTTGAGGGACGGCTTTCACCCGGAGGCCGAGGTTTTCAAAGGCGTGCCGGTCGCGGGCGAAAAGCCGTGATCGTCCCTCGGTAAAGAGCGCGTAGTCCCTGCGTCGCACCGCCCCGCCCCTCACCCCCCCAGCCCCATGCTCACCGCCCGCGGCATTACCAAACGGTTCCCCGGCGTGATCGCTTTGCGCGACGTCTCCTTCGATCTCCGCCCGGGCGAAATCCACGCCCTGTGCGGCGAGAATGGCGCCGGCAAGAGCACCCTGATCAAGCTCCTCAGCGGTCTTCACCCCCACGGCAGCTACGAGGGCGAACTCCTCGTGCGCGACCAGCCCGCCTGCTTCCACGGCATCGCCGACGCCGAGCGCGCCGGGCTCGCCGTCATCTACCAGGAGCTCGCCCTCGTCGAGCAAATGACCGTCGCCGAGAATATCTGCCTCGGCGCCGAACCGCGACGCGGGCCGTTGATCGATTGGGGCAAAGTCCACACGCAAGCCCGGGCATTGCTGGGGAAGTTCGGCGTCGCCATCGACCCCGCCGCGCCCGTCGCCCGCCTCGGCATCGGCGAAAAGCAGCTCGTCGAGATCGTCAAAGCCCTCGGCAAAGACTCCCGCATCCTCATCCTCGACGAACCCACCGCCGCGCTCGCCGAACACGAAGTGCAGGTCCTCCTCGGCATCCTCCGCGACCTCCGCCATCGCGGTCTCGCCTGTATCTATATCTCACACCGGCTTGAGGAAGTGTTCGCGCTGGCCGATCGCATCACCGTCCTGCGCGACGGCGCGAGCATCGGCACCTGGGAGACCGCCGCCACCAGCCGCAGCGAAGTCATCCGCCACATGGTCGGTCGCGAAATCGCCGACCTCTTCCCCCGCCGCAGCGCCCCCGCAGAGACGCGCCCCGACGCGACCCACCCCCCCGGAGGGACGCGCTCCCGCGCGTCCCAC
>JANMTP010000032.1:0-16467 GCA_031390545.1 Chthoniobacter sp.
CGGCTTGCGCGCCATCGGCGCTGGCAGCGCTCGCACTGGTGAGGCGGAATTCATGAAACTGCCAGCGCAGGGGTTCGCTGCCGGCGGCGCGCCCGAAATATTGGCGGTCGTAAGGTTTGGTGTCGTAGAAGGCAACGGTGAGCATGAGTGTTTCAACCTAGAAACGGCAGTTGAACGGCATGTGCAGCACGCCCCCTTGTGCACATGCCGGAGCGTGGTTCACCCACAAGGTGAGGCTTATTTGCAGCGCAAACGTCAATTCAGTCACGCATTTTACTCGCGTTACTCAGCGGTCAACTGTCGCTTCTGGGTTCAGTCTCCCTGGTCAGTCTGGAGCAGCTTGCGAATCACGTCGGCTTGCTTTGCGTGCAGCTAGCTTGACGAAGTAGTAGCCCGCCGTTAACGCAAAGATGATCGCGGCGATGCCAATCAGCGTCAGTGCATCCATTGTTTTCGGCTCCAGGATCACGACCTTGCGGGCGATGGCGATTATCCCCACCAACAGAACAACTTCGACATGGGTGGTTTTTTTTGTGACGTAGATCTTGACCGTGTCCAGCAGTTCAACCCCGATCATAACCAGTAGAAAAGCTCCGAAAAGCTCGAGCAATTCGTCCACTTCGAGCCAGAAGCACCGGTGGAGTCAAAATATCCTTCAGGATGATTCAGCCGAGATCAATGGTGGCCAGTAGCAGCACGATGGCCAGCATCGCAAGCAACGCCACATTGACGGGGCGTTCGAATTTCTCTATAAATTGCAACATGTTGTCGCCTCACAGCAGTCTCGGCACAAGCCAGCGGCGGTCATGGTTTGGTGGATTCGATGGATGAAATTCCATGTTCCCTCGGCTTCACGCCGGCAGCTAGATCATGCTTGCCGCCGTGGCTGCGGAAGCGCAGCCATTTTTCCAGCTCGACCACAGCGAAGGTGAAGAGGCCGATGGCGACGATGTAGAGCCAGGCTTCGGCGCGCACCGGGGCGGTGTGGAAGAGGCGGTTCATCAGCGGCAGGTAGGTGAAGACGAACTGCGCCAGCCACGTTGCGGCGATACCGGCGAGGAGCCAGCGATTGGAGAAAAGGCCGATGGAAAAAATCGAGCGCGTGCGGCTGCGGCAGTTCAGCAAGTAGAAGCTCTGGACCATCACGATCACATTTACGACGGCGGTGCGGGCTTCGTCGAGATTCGTGCCTTCGATGCGATGCTCCCAGGCGAAGAGACCGAACGCGCCCGCAGTTGATACGAGCGTTACCAGCCCGGTGCGCATGAGCAGCGGGAAGGTGAGCAGCGGCCTTTTGGGGTCGCGCGGTGGGCGCTGCATGATGTCGCTTTCCTTGGGCTCAAAGACCAACGTCAGTCCGAGGAGCAGGGCGGTCACTAGATTGATCCACAGCAATTGCGTGGGCAGCATCGGCAAGGTGATGCCGCCGATGATCGCGACGAGCAGGATCAGCGCGACGCCGCCATTGGTCGGCAGGATCCACAGGATGAACTTGGTGAGGTTATCGAAGACGCTACGGCCTTCTTCCACCGCGGCTTCGATCGAGGCGAAGTTGTCGTCGGTCAGGATCATGTCGGCGGCTTCCTTCGACACGTCGGTGCCAGTGATGCCCATTGCGATGCCGATGTCGGCTTGCTTGAGCGCGGGCGCGTCGTTGACGCCGTCGCCGGTCATAGCGACGACGTGGCCGCGCGATTGCAGCGCTTTGACCAGCCGCAGTTTCTGCTCGGGCGCGACGCGGGCAAACACGGAAGCGCGCTCGGCGGCGTCGGCCAGTTCCTCATCGGTGAGCTTTTCCAAATCGCGGCCGCTCAGCCCGACGACGCTCGCGCCGCTGTCCAGGCCGATTTGCGCGGCGATGGCGGTGGCGGTGAGGACGTGATCGCCGGTGATCATCTTGACGCGGATGCCAGCGGCGCGGCACTTGGCCACTGCCTTGACTACTTCGGGACGTGGCGGATCGAGTTTGCCCTGGAGACCGAGGAAAGTGAGTTCGCCGGCGACGTGTTCGTGTTCAAGGCCGAGGTGCGCCGATGGCATTTCACGGCGGGCAAAAGCGAGCACGCGCAAGCCGCGTGCGGCCATTTCCTCGGCGTGACGGAGCACGAGCGCCCCGTCCAGCGACGCGAGGGCACCATCCTCGCCGAGCGCGTGCGTGCATTTGCCGAGCAGGGCTTCTACCGCGCCTTTGATGTAAATGATCTTCGGCTCGTCCTCGGCGCCATGCAGCGTGGCCATGTAGCGATATTCAGACTCGAACGGGATGGTTTCGATCCGCGGCAGGCGCCCGCTCATTTCCTCCTCCTCCAAACCCGCTTTCTGCGCGGCCACGATCAGCGCAGCTTCGGTCGGGTCGCCCTGCACGATGGTCTGGCCTTCATCATTACGGACGAGCCGCGAATCATTGCACAGCATGCCCGCGCCGAGCGTTTCGATGAGCGCCACATTTTCACCGACGACGACGGGCGCCTGCTCGAAATGGATTTTCCCCTCCGCCTCGTAGCCGCTGCCGGTGACGTGGTAGAGCCGCCCGCCGGCATGGATTTCCTGCACGGTCATTTGGTTCTGCGTGAGGGTGCCGGTCTTGTCCGAGCAGATGACGGTGGTGCTGCCGAGTGTCTCGACGGCGGGGAGCTTGCGGATGATCGCATGCCGCCGGACCATGCGCCCGACGCCGATAGCCAACGTGATGGTCACCACCGCGGGCAGCCCCTCTGGGATCGCGCCGACGGCTAGCGCGATCGCTGCCATGAACATCTCCGGCCACGGCTTGCCCCGCACGATTCCGGCGACGAAAATCAAAGCCGCGAGTGCAAGGATGACATACAGCAGCAGCCGACTGAACTGCGCGATTTTGCGCGTGAGCGGCGTTTGCAAATCCTCCGCGAGGTTCATCATTCCCGCGATGCGGCCCATCTCGGTTTTATCGCCGGTGGCGAAGACCACGCCCTCGCCCTGGCCGGAGGTGACCAGCGTGCCCGTGAAAGCGAGGTTCGTCCGGTCGGCGAGAATGGTGTCCGCGGGAAGTGGCTCGGTTTGCTTTTCGGCGGGGAGCGATTCGCCGGTCAGCGCTGCTTCCTCGATGTGCAAGTTGCGGCGCAGCAGCAGGCGCAGATCGGCGGGCACGCGGTCGCCGGATTGCAGCAGGACCAGGTCGCCCGGCACGAGTTGCGCGGAGGGAATCCGCAGCTTCTCGCCGCCGCGCCGCACCGTGGCTTCCGTGAGGACCATTTTCGCCAGCGCCTCGATGGCCTTCTCCGCCTTCGCTTCCTGCAAATACCCGACCACGGCATTGATAAATGCGACGCTGAAAATGACCGCCGCGTCCACCCATTCGCCCATCGCCGCGGCGATCCCGGTCGAGGCGAGCAGGATGTAAATGAGCGGCTGATGGAACTGCAAAATGAAGCGCATCCATTCGCTGAGCCGCTTCTGCGCGGTCATCTGATTCGGCCCAAACTGCCGCAGCCGCGCCTCGACTTCGCCCGCCGACAATCCCGTGGCCGGATCGCTCTCCAGCCGCGCGGCGGCTTGCTCCGCCGGGAGCTGGTGCCAGTTGGTCATAGGGTCGCTCTTCCTCGCTTCCGATTCTGCCACGAGTTGCGCCGGTTCCATGACTTATGGTTTGATTGCCACCTTCAGAACACCGTCCGAGCGGTCGCCGAAGAGTTGGTAGGCTTTTGGAATTTCCTCCAACGAGAACCGGTGGGTGATGAGCGGAGTGGAATCAAACCGCCCTGATTGGACGAGACTCAGCAGCCGCCGCATCCGTTCCTTCCCACCGGGACAGAGCGTGGTGACGATGCGGTGATCGCCGAGTCCGGCGGAAAAAGCGTCATAGGGCATTTGGAGTTTGCCCGAGTAAACGCCGAGACTCGAAAGCGTGCCGGCGGGGCGCAGGCTGCGTAGCGCGCTTTCAAAGGTTTGCTGCGTGCCCAAGGCTTCGATGGCTACATCCGCTCCGCCGCCAGTCAGGCGTTTGACTTCGGCCACCACATCCACCTCGCGGTAGTCGAGGACCACATTGGCGCCCATGCGACGCGCCATCGCCAACCGCGTTTCGTCGCCATCCACTCCGATGATCAGGGAAGCACCCATCAGCTTGGCTCCGGCGGTGGCGCACAAGCCAATCGGCCCCTGCGCGAACACCACGACCGCATCGCCGATTCGCACCGGCGCTGCCTCCGCACCGGAGATTCCCGTCGAAGCGATGTCGGAGAGCAAGACGACTTGCTCGTCCGTCAACTCATCAGGAATCTTCGCCAAGTTGGCTTGGGCCGATGGCACGAGAAGGTATTCAGCCTGCGCGCCGTTGATTGTATTGCCGAAGCGCCATCCGCCCAGGGCTTCGTAGCCGTCGCCGTGTCCGCATTGAGAGTGATGTCCGGAAAGACAAGCGCGGCATTGGCCGCACGGAGTTATCGCGCCGACCAGCACGCGGTCACCCGCTTCGTATCCCGTCACACCGAGCCCAAGTTCCTCGATGACACCCACCGGTTCATGCCCGATGACCAGGCCCGGCTTTACCGGATACTCCCCGCGCACGATGTGGAGATCGGTGCCGCAGATCGTGGTTAACGTCACGCGGATCACTGCCTCCCCAACTCCGGCATGAGGTCGATCTACCTCTTCGACACGAATGTCGTTCGCGCCGCGGAACACCGTCGCTTTCATGGTCTTTATAGCTTAGTTCTGTTTTGGATCGTTCGCCGTTTGCTTGTCTCTCATTCCTTCATCCCTCACTTCCAGTCGCCGCTTTCTTCATGATTTCAACAATCGTGGCCTCTACTTACTGCGCGACTTGCTCCAGTTCCGGCACGTCAAAAATGGCAAGTAGAGTCGTCGGCTTGAGCGTGGCAAGAATGGGCGACCACGCCGAAAAGCACAAGGAAGCCGACCCCCCATGGCGATCGAGAGGTTCACGCCCCAGAGCGCGAGCATGATGAAGCCCCCGCCGCGGAGACGAGGATGGCGAAGTAAATGAACGGCGCGATCCACCAGCGCTGGAAGCCGAGGTAGAGCATCACGAATACGAACGCGAGGCAGACTGGCATGAGGATTTGCACGCGCCTCGTGGCGCGGATCCGAAACGCTCGCCCGCTGGGATCCCGCGAGCCCGATCGCTGAGGTGATTTCCGACGACGGCACTCCCCGCGTGATCAAAGCGAAAGTCGTTACAAATGGCGTGCCGAAGAACCTCCTTCGGCTCGAAGGGACCGGGTGGTAACGTCCTCGCCCGGCTTCGCGTGAGGGTCGCGCGATGATCTCCCGGCTCCTTTGTTTTCCCACTCATCAATACCTCCATGAAACTTACCGCCGTCGCCTTCGCGCTCTTCTCCCTCGCCACCATCAGCCGTGCGGCGGAGTTGCCGCCGGGAGCAAAGTTTCCGCTGCATGTCAGCGCGGATGGCCGCCACCTCGTGGACGCCGTGGACCAGCCATTCTTCTACCAGGCCGACACGCCGTGGATGCTGCTGCTCCAACTGACTTTGCCCGAAGCGGAGGAATATTTAACCGATCGCAAAGCCAAGGGCTTCTCGGCTCTTCAGATTATGATGACCGGCTTTCTGGGCATGAAGAATCGCGACGGGCAATTGCCATTCGAAGGAGACAATGACTTATCGAAGCCGAACGAGGTGTTCTTCGCGCACGCTGACAAAGTGATTCAGAAAGCCGCCGATATGGGCATATTCCTGATGATCGCGCCGATGTGGTCGGGGTGCTGCGGCGAAGGTTGGGCGGGGAAGGAAAAAGACGGCAGGCTCAAGCCGCTCAACGTGAACGGGCCGGAGAAAGCGATTCAGTGGGGCCGCTGGCTGGGTGAACGTTACCGCAAGCACGACCACATCGCGTGGCTCATGGGTGGTGACAAGAATCCCGGTGAGTCGCACGAGTTCATCCGGCAAATGGCGCGCGGCATCCAAGAGGCCGCGCCGCGCCAATTGATGGCGGTCCACAACGCGCCCGGCAACGCCAGTGCCGCCTACTACGACGACCAGCCTTGGCTGACTATAAACGCCGCCTACACCTACGAGGAAGTATTCAAGCACGTCCTGGCTGAGTGGCAGCGCTCCAAGCAGGTGCGCCCAATTTTTCTTTCTGAATCAGGCTACGAACACGAGTCCAACGACGAGCGCGGCGGCTCTCCCTTCCGCCTGCGCCGGCAGGCTTACGGCGCAGTGCTCTCCGGCGCGCTGGCCGGCCATGCCTACGGGCACCGCGACCTGTGGCGCGTCAACGCCAAGTGGCGCGAGAGTCTTCAGGATGTCGGCGCAAAACAAATGACGTTTGTGCGGAACCTTTTCGCCACTCGTGCGTGGTGGAAGCTGGAGCCCGAAGCCGGCGAAGCACTGGTCACGCAGGGCCGGGGCAAAGTGGGCGAAGTCGATCACTTCACTGCCGCACGCGCCGCCGATGGCTCACTGGCCATCATCTATATTCCCAAAGCACGCGCCATTAGCCTGGACCTTTCCCGCCTCAGCGCTCCGCTCAAAGCGCAATGGTTCGATCCCACCGATGGCAGCTTGAAGCCCGTGCAAGCGGAGGCTCTGGCCAACAAGGGCAGCCACGAGTTTACGCCACCGGAAAAGAACGCCGCTGGCGACAGCGACTGGGTGTTGCTGTTGGAAGCCTCCCGATGATCGCGAGGATCGCACGAACTACCTCGGCAGCCACAATCCAGCACCCGTGAAAAAACTCTTCATCCTCGCGTATGCGCTGGCGGCACTTTCACTGCGCGCTGCGGAAAACGAAAAGCGTCTACATTACGTGGCTGGGCCCGGCATCCGCAACTATCTCGAATACGGCGGCCACGGCGTGCTCGTCTTCGACATCGACAACGGCCACCGCTTCCTCAAACGCATCCCCTTCGGCGAGCTCGACGAGAAGGGCACCCCGCGCGATGTCAAAGGCGTCTGCGCCAGCGCAGCGACGAAGAGGCTCTACGTCGCCACGACGCACACGGTAAGCTGTTTCGACCCCGTCACGGACAAGGTGCTGTGGGAAAAACCCTTGGAGGGCGGCTGCGATCGCATGTCCATCACGCCCGATGGAATAGACATCTATCAACCGTCCTTCGAAAAAGACTTCTGGAACGTCGTCGATGGCGCCACCGGCGACATCGTCAAGCGCATCAGCATCCCGCAGACGGGCGCGCATAACACCGTCGTCGGTGCGACCGGCGCGCACGCCTGTCTCGCGAGCCTGCATTCACCCATACTCCGCGTCGTAAATACAAAAACCCGCGAGATCATCAAGGAAGTCAGGCCCTTCAGCTCGGCAATCCGTCCTTTCACCGTGAACGGACTACGGGGCGGTCATCAATCTGGATTTTGATTACTCGAGTATCTGGAAACTTTGAAAGTTGACGGGCTCAATCAGGTCCACGTCTTTTCCGGAACCTTCCGCGAAGTGCCGGGGAGCTTCGGGATTGTGGACAATACTCTCGCCCCGGCACCCGGACGCTACGTCTGTCCGTGGGCGCGCAGTGAGGTGCCGGGCTACGCGCAGGGCGGCAACAAGTTCGATCTGACCAAATGGGACGAGGCTTACTTTACCCGCTTCAAAGCATTCATGGGCGCGGCGAGGGACTGCGGCATCGTCGTGGAGTTCGTGCTATTTACCCCGCTCTACGTTGACCCGATGTGGGACGTTTCGCCGATGAACGCCAGGAATAATATCAATGGCATTGGCGCTGTCCCGAAGGACGAATGCCTTACCCTCAAGCAGGCCAGCCTAGTCGCCGCGCACGAAGCCGTGACCCGCAAGGTCGTGCAGGAGCTGAACGGGTTCGACAACGTCTATTTCGAGATCTGCAACGAACCCTATGCCCGGCGTGTCCCAGCCGACAGGGAAGCACACATCGCAAAGATCATTGCGGAGACGGAGAAGGAACTGCCCAACATGCATCTCATCGCGCAAAACATCGCGAACGGAAAAGCGAAGATAGAGAAGCCTGATCCGCTGGTCTCCATCTTCAACTTCCATTACGCCTCGCCTCCCGACGCGGTAACGCTGAACTACGGCCTTAACAAGCCGATCGGCCATGACGAGACGGGGTTCAAAGGCAACGGCGACGCGGTCTATCGCAAGGAAGCGTGGCAGTTCATCCTGAATGGCGGCAGCGTGTTTTCGCACCTCGACCACTCGTTCACGGTCGGACACGAAAGCGGTGATTACGAGATTCCCAAGAAGACACCGGGCGGCGGTGGCAAAGCCTTTCGCCGGCAGATGAGAATCCTCAAGACCTTCATCGAAGGTTCGACTTCACGCAGATGAGACCGGCGCGCGAAGGAATCAAAGCAGAGGGCGCGGTTGCTTACGCACTGGCGCTATCGGTTAAGAGCTACGCGATCTACTTCCACGGCAAAACCCAGAATGCCTCGCTGGACTTACCCCCGGGAAGCTACCGCGCCAATTGGGTGAACGTCCTCCAGGGTAACATCGAAAAGACCGAAGACTTCACCCCCGCCGGCGGGGATAAGTCACTCGCTGCGACCGACTTCCGGGAAGACATAGCCTTAAAAGTGGAAAGCACCGCGGTGCCTCGATAGTAAGGGCCGTCCATAGACCCGGCGAAATTTCTGCCCATGACCAAATCACCCATGAAAGTCGCTCCCACTCCCTTCCGTCTCGCGCCCTCTGCAGTCATCGCCTGTTTGGCCGCGCTTGCCTTCCTGCTGCCTGCTCCGGCGGCTGCCGCATCCGTCGCCGCCACGTCTGCCGACGCGTTCGTCGATTCGATCGGCGTCAACATTCACCTGCACTACGACAATACCATCTACGGCGAATTTTCGAAGGTGAAAGCCGCGCTCGCGGAGACCGGCGTGCGGCACGTGCGCGATGGGCTCGTGGACAGCAAATGGCCGCCCTACTTCGAGCGTGTCAATGACCTCGCGGCGGCGGGCATCCGCTTCACGTTCATCACGAGCCTGCCTATGGATCGGCTCGCGTCGGTGGCCGAGAAAGTGCGCAGGGCGGTCGAGGCATTCGAGGGGCCGAACGAGGTGAACCTCAACAAGCCGTGGACGGTGGAAAGCTCGCGCAAATATCAGCGCGATCTTTGGCAGACGGTGAAGGCGGGCGCATTTGCGAAGACGCCGATCGTCGCTCTTTCGGTCACCGATTTCAAGTGGGCAAAGGAGCTCGGCGACATCAGCGCGTGGTGCGACTTCGGCAACGTGCATCCGTATCCCGGCGGCTGGGAGCCAGAGAATGGCGCGAGCTGGATGCACGCGGACCTCGCGTCGGGCATCGAAACCGCGCGGGCGAACTGCGGCACGAAGCCGATCATGGTCAGCGAGACGGGCTACCAGAACGCGACCGCGAGCGGCGGCGGGCACGTGGCTGTGAGCGAGGCGACGGCGGGGATCTATCTGCCGCGCCTTTTCCTCCACGCCTACCGCAGCGGGATCGTGCGGACGTTTTGGTATGAGTTATTCAACAGCCGCAAAAGCGCGACCGATCCCGAGGGGAATTTCGGACTCTACAAAAACGACGGCGTCACGATCAAACCCGCGGGCCGCGCGCTGAAAAACATGATCGGTTTGCTAGCGGACGCCGGGGCGAAATTCGAGCCCGGCAGCCTCGATTTCACCCTCTCCGATCCGAAGGCGCAATCGGTCCTACTGCAAAAGCACAACGGCGAATTCTGGCTCGCGCTCTGGCTGAAGACGGGGCTTTGGGACGGCTCGCGGCCTTACGGACAGAAGCAAGAAGTCGATCCCAAGGATGCCGAATGCACCGTTATGCTCGCGGGCAATTTCGAGTCCGTGACCGCCCACGAGCGGCTCGATGCCGAAACGCCGCAGAAACGCACCATCGAGGATGCGAAGAGTTTCGCCGTCACGCTCAGCGAGCGTGTTTTGTTTTTGCAGATCACGCCCGCAGCCGTGAAGTGACATGCTAATCCCTGCTGTCCAGCGCACCGGCAGCAACTTTCGAGCAGAGGAGCAGACGGCAAGGTGCTCACCACGCCTCAGCCGGGGCCGAAGCTGCTGGTCCGCGGCGGCAATTTCCGCCATCTGCGCGAGCAGCCGCGCTGGATCGTCGCGCATCGGCCGAAAGACCAGCGGTGCCGGTCCAAGGTGGTTTTCATGTATCGCAACTCACCGGTTACCTCGCGCAGGAGGCGTCGCTCCCGCGCTGGTTCCATGGCATCTTCGCGATCACCATCCCCATGGCGCACGTGTCCGTGATCCCGGCGAAGGCGAGTCCCGCGCCGACGAAGCCGGGGAGCCAGATGAAGGAGGGATTAACGAAGTGCGCGAGCAACACGCCGATCAGCACGATGGCCCCAGCGGCGATGCGCACTTGGCGTTCGAGCGAGATGACTATGCTCGTGCCACGATTGACCGGCAGCCCGGCCTCGGCCCACGCCAACGTGCCGCCCTCGACGACGTGGCATTGCGTGTAGCCGCTCTTCTCGAGCGTCTCGGCCCCTTGCTTCGCGCGATTGCCCGTGCGGCAGAGGAGAAAGACTGGCTGGTCTTTGGCGCAGCCGATTTCAGCAGCAAGTCGCGCGTCGAGCCGATCGAGCGGCGCGAGCTGCACGCCGGGGACGTGGATTTCCGCGTGCTCCGCCGGCGTGCGGACATCGAGAAGGTGGAGCTTTTCACCCCGCTGAAGACGCTCGTTCAGTTGGCGTGGAGTGATGGTGTTCATGGCTGTGTGGATGCTCCTCCTCCCGCGGCCTCATTCATGATCTTGATGACCGTCTGCTCTACTTCCTGCGCGACTTGCTCCAGTTCCGGCACGTTGAACATCGCGAGAAGAGTCGTTGGCTTCAGCGTGGCCAGAACAGTCTTGCCGCCTTCCTCATAGATGGAGATTCGGCACGGCAGCGCGGTGGAGACGCTCATGTTCCGGTCGAGAACCTTCTTCGCTTGTTGCGGCTGACAGACTTCGAAGATCAGACATTCGTGCGCGAACTCGACACCCTTCTTCGCCATGGTCTCGGTGAGGTTGTGAACCTGCATGACACCGAAGTGATTGGCCTGAACGGCAGCTTGCAGGGCGGTCGCGGCTTCACTCACGGTCTTGGTTGACGATAGTTGGAATAACATAGGTTTTTGTTTTTGGTTCACTACTTAGGTGAATCGAGGCTCGAGTAAGCTTTCAGGTTTCCTGTCCGAAGCTTTTTCTACGGAGTCTGGGCGACGCGTGGGCAGTCAGGCACCGGAGTGCTCCCCGGCTCGGCGGTTGACGGTGCCTGTGCTTTGCGCGGATGCACTTGCACATCCATGTGGCTGAGCTTGGCCAGAATCTGAGCGTGGCGGCGCAGCGGCCACCAGTCATAGAGGTAGATTTCCATCGGCCGCCACATCGCGACCCAGCCGGCAATAGTCAGACCTTCGCGCACGATGCTCCACACGCGGTGCGTCTCCGCGAGGAGCCCCGCAGTGAAGAGACAAGCGGTCAGGAAAGTCAGCCCAATGAACAGGCTGGTGCGCCCGTCTCTCAGGAGGCGATTGAGATCCCGCCGATTCAGTTTCGCTCGATAGGCGAAGTAGTGATGCACGGCGCGTTGGATCAGTTCCGGCGCGTCCTCGTGATCGGGCACATGCTCGAGATGGATGTTCAGCGCGATGGGCTCACGCGGAGGAAACTCCTGCGCCCAGCTCACGATGAACTCTTCGGCGTTCCGATCGAGGTCCTTCTCGTGAAAGGGCGACGGGTCCATCGAGTTGAAAAGCTGTTCGATGCTTTTGAGGCTGATTTCGATGCGATGGACGTGCGTGCTCATGCGAGGAGACAGCATTCCTTTTTCGCGCGCTCTCGGCTACGCGAGCCTTGCGCATTACTGCCCGGAAATTGCCTCTACAGCTGGGCGAGCCGCCGTGCACAGCCGAAGAGCGGAGCAATATATGGCGAATAAAAGGTAACCACTGGGCAGCGGGATCGGTCAGGTGCGCGAATGTATTGACCATGAACACACGGCGTTTGCGTGGGTGGAATCGGTTGGCCGTCGGACTATTTCTTGGGATGGCGCTATCCCTGCCAGCAGGCGCGCCGCCTGAGCTGGCTCCGCGATTTCAAGATCGCGAAGCTGTTCCAGTCACAGAATTGCAGCGCGGACCGCGGGGCGCAAACCGCGTAGCCGTGACGTTCGATGCGGGTGGCGAGGCCAACGCGTTTTCTGCGCTCCTCGCGGCGCTCGCGGCCGCGCGAGTTCGCAGCACTTTTTTTCTCACTGGAGAATGGATGCGTGAGCATCCCGATCTTGTCCGTTCGCTGGCCCGCTCCGGTCACGAGCTCGGCAATCACACATGGAGTCATCGCGATCTCACGTGGCTCGCCGACGCCCAGATTCGCACCGAGTTCCAGGAAACGGCTGCACTGCTCGCGCAGCACGTCCCGCGTCCGGGACGCCGCTGGTGGCGTGCTCCTTTCGGTGCCCGCGATTCACGGGTGCTGCGCATCGCCAGCGAGCTTGGTTATGTCTCGGTCTATTGGACCCTCGACAGCCTCGATTCGGTCGCGCCTCCGAAGAGCCGCGCCTTTCTTGTCGAGCGAATCGCGCACCGCTCGGACGCGCAGCTCGATGGCGCGATCATTTTGATGCACGTTGGCGAACCCGCCACTGCCGAAGCGCTGCCGGAGATTCTCAGCGGTCTGCAGCGCCGCGGGTTTGAGCTGGTCACGATCTCCCGGCTGCTCAGCTCCACTGCAAAAAAGGATCACTAACCCACCCACGCCCGCGCTTCGGTCACGTTCCACGCCGTTTACGTGCGCGCCGGCAGAGCAAGATATGCGAAGCATTCGCCAATGCCCGCGTTGCTAACCCGCTGCAACGGCCGCAACCTGCCGTCCAAGACTATGATTGCTAAATACAACATCGAATACGCGATTCCACTTCAGGGACGCGACCATCCGCACGAACAGACGCAGCATCACCTCACCGACGATCCGGTGATCTGCGAAGCGTTTCTGAGCGAGCTTTTGGAGCGCGGGATCACAATCAAGAGTGTGTCTCATGAAGGTGTGGCGCTGCCTCAGAATGAGTTCGATAGGATGATCAAGACGGCCGCCGGCATGCTGGCGACGCGGCACATCTGCCGCTCACTCGGCGTGGATAGTGTCGAAGCGAATCATCGCTTCGGTTCGCCTGCTTAAACGCGGAGAGTGCCCGCGATGAGCGAGCTGCGCCGGACGCTCGGGCTCGCGTCGCTCAGCTTTTATGGCATCGGGCTCATTTTAGGCGCTGGCGTTTATTCGGTCATCGGCGCGGCGACGGCGGAGGCCGGGGCGGCGGTGTGGCAGAGCTTTGCGCTCGGTTCGCTCGCCGCGCTGCTCACTGGCCTGTCTTACGCGGAGCTGGCGACGGCTTACCCAAAGGCGGGCGCGACATTCGTTTACATCGGGGCGGCGTTTCCCCGCGCACGCTGGCTCGCGACGTGGGTCGGTCTCGTGCTAGTCGCAGGCGCGGCGGCCACGGCCGCAACGGTCGCGGTCGCGTTCGGCAGTTACCTTTCGGATTTTGCGAAAGTGCCGGTGTGGCTGGCGGCAGTCGCGCTGCTCGCCGCGGCGACGGCGCTTTGCGTCTTCGGGCTGCGCGAATCGACGTGGGTGAATATCGTCTTCACGCTCATCGAGGTAGGCGGACTCGTGCTCTTCGTCGCGGTCGGCGCGGGAGCGCCGGGCTTTGGCGCGGCGCTGGCGACGCCGCCGCACTTCGGCGTGATGAGCGGCGCGGCGCTGGTCTTTTTCGCCTACCTTGGTTTCGAGGAAATCGCGAATTTCGCGGAGGAAACGCGCGAGCCCGGACGTGATCTGCCGCGGGCGATCCTGATCAGCCTGGCGGTGACGACGACGCTCTACGTGCTGGTCGGTCTCGCCGCGGTGGCGCTCGTCGCGCCGGAGGAACTGGCGCTAAGCGAGTCGCCGCTTGCCGAGGCTGCGCGGGGACGATCGCCGGTCGCGGCGCGCGCGCTCGGAGGCATCGCGCTTTTTGCGACGGCGAACACCGCGCTCATCACGCTGCTCGCCGCCAGCCGCGTGCTCTACGGGATGGCCCGCGAGGGCGCTCTGCCGCACGCGCTCGGTGCGGTCTCGCGGCGCAAGACCCCGTGGGTCGCAACGCTCGTGGTCGCTGCGCTCGCGATGGCGGTGCTGCCGCTCGGCGGGATCGCAGCGCTGGCTGGCGTGTCGTCGTTCGCCGCGCTGCTCGGTTTCGCCGCGGTAAATCTCGCGCTGATCGTCCTGCGACGCCGCGAGCCGACGCGCGAACGGCCGTTCCGCGTGCCGCTTTCGGTGGGCAGCTTTCCGGTGCTGCCGGCGCTGGGCATCGCGATCACGCTCCTGCTCGCGACGCAATTCAAGCTGCCGGTGTATCTCGCGGGCGCGGTCGCGATTGCGCTCTCGGCGGCGGCGGTGTTCGCGCGGCGGGTCGTGAAATGAGTGGCGCGGGAACCGCAGCCGCAATATTCGGGGCGCGCTCGGTTGCCCACAGTCGAAGCGCATCATCGCTTCGGTTCGACTGACTAAACGCGGAGTGTTCGACGGGAACCTCGCTGGGCCAGTGCTCTCAAGGTCGCGAGCACGGCCGCGTCGCAGGTGCGCGTGGTTTTCACGGCGAGACAATGTTGCGACTCGAGTTCGGTCGGTCGCTCGTAGGTCCGAGTCAGCAGCGGGAGATCGTCGAGCCGCGCGTCGGAGATTTCGCGGGCCGAGCGCTCGCGCTCCCCGAGCCGGTGTTTGATCGTTGCGGTGGCCGCGCGCGTTTCGACAAAACAGTAATCGACCCCTGCACGCGCGAGCACTTTTCGAAGCCGATCGCGGCGGCACTGGCTGCCAAAGGTCGCATCGAGGATGACACTGCGCTGCTGGCGGATTTGCGCCACAGCGTGTCGCGCGAGCGCGGCGTAGGTCTTGTCGCTCATCGCTTTGGAATAAAGCCGGCGTCGCTCCGGCTCCGCACCGCGGACGTGCAGCGGGACGCCGCCGAGTTCTTTTCGGATGCGGTCGGAAGAAAAAGCTTCCCAGTCCAGCTCGCGGCGGAGCGATCGGGCGAGGGTGCTTTTCCCCGAGCCGGCGCGGCCCATGACGATCAGCACCATCGGTTCCGAGCCACGGATCGCATACTGCAAGGCGAGCCGAAGATACCGCTCGGCACGACCGCGGCACTCGCGCCTTTCCGCGTCGGGCACGCCGGGGGTGAACTTGCGAAGGCTCTCGACCTTTCCACGCACCGAGGCGCGGTAGCATTTGTAGAAATCCAGGAGTTGCAGCATGCCCGGATCGGCGAGCGCTCGGGCCGTGCGCGTGGCGAAACGGCGCGCGAAATCCGGCCGCCCGTGGAAATCGAAGTCCATCGCGAGAAACGCGGCGTCATTGGCAACGTCGATGTAACGGAAGCGGTCGTTGAATTCGATGCAGTCGAAGATCGTGAGTCGCGAGGGACTGAGGTGGATGTGTTCGAGGTGCAGATCGCCGTGGCAATCGCGGATACGCCGCTCGCGAACGCGATCCGCGAAGAGCGCCGCGTGGCGCCGGAAGAAGCCGTTCGTGTAGAGCCGGATCGCGTCCAATGCCGGACGCGAGATGGTTGTGCCGAGAAATTCCTTCAACTGCCGAAAGTTCTCGTCGGTGCTGATCCGCAGCTTTGCGATGCGGCCCCAGCCGGTGATCTCTGGCGTCGGCTCCTGGGCTTTGTAGAAGGGCACCAGCGTCGCAATGATCGCGTCCACGTCGCGTGCGGCGACTTTGCCATCTCTCAACAGCCGCGGCATGAAGTAGCGCTCCGGCAGCCGCCGCATTCTCACCGCGTATTCCACGATCTCGCCGCGGAGTCCGAACGCGAGCCGGTCTTCATCCATCGAGATCGGCACGACGCCGAGGTAAATGCCCGGACAGAGCCGTCGATTGAGCAGCACCTCGCGCTCGCAGAAGTGCCGCCGCTTTTCGAGCGTGGAGAAATCGAGAAAGCCGAAGTTCACCCGTTTCTTCACCTTGAAGACGTGCCGTCCGGCGAGAGCGAGATAGGAGGCGTGTGTCTGGAGGACTCGGATGGGTGCGGATTTTCCGCGGTAAGAGCGCGCGTCGCGCAGGAAGGCGAGCAGGCGCTCGGGCGAGACGGCATCGCCGCTCATACGTAACACTCCGGAGGATACCGACGCGGGACGTGACTGACGCGTGAGCTCAAAACTCGAGAACTCATGTCACCGGCGAGCGTCAATAAGGGTCGCGAGCCCGACTCCGCAGCCACTCGCGCAGGAGGTCGAGGTCCACGGGCTTGACGAGATATTCGTCGAAGCCGACTTCTCTCGCTCGCGCGCGATCTTCTTCGCTGCCGTAGCCGGTCATCGCCACGAGGAAGATGCCGGCCAGCGCGGGCATCGCGCGCAGCCGGCAGGCGACTTCGAAGCCGTCCATGCCGGGCAGCCCAATGTCGAGAAGCACGACCTCGGGCAGGAACTCGGCGGCGGCAGCGACTGCCTCCGGGCCGGTGAAGGCGGTGCGCGTCTCGTG
>JANMTP010000036.1:0-16312 GCA_031390545.1 Chthoniobacter sp.
ACGATGGGGAACCACGTTTCCCCAAACCCCTCCTCTGGGGGGAACATCTCGCTCCGCCCCACCCACACCCCAAAAAGAACCCACCAAAAACCATGATCTATAACTAACCCTTTGACTTAACCACATGCCTGCAGCGCATGGTTCGGCGACGTTGGATTCAGGTGGATGAAGCCCATAATCATGCGTGCAAATGCTGGGCGGGAGTAAGAACCGGAGCCGTAAAGGAACCCCGCAACTCCTCTGGAATCGGTTCTGATACAGTGGCCATCCATAGCTGATTGAGGAAGCGGCGGAAAGTAGCGAAAGCCTCGTCGAATGGCAGCGAATACTCCAACTCGGGTGTGCGGAACAAAAGGTTCGTGGTGCCGTAGCCGATACGAAGCTCTGGAGGATGTAACTCGATGGTGACGCGTGGCTCGTCGCGAAGACCATGATGGTCGAGCGTGGAAAAAACGATGTGGTGCATAGACTGTCCAGCACGGAAGTAATGATCCAGTCCGGCGGCGATGCCTGCGCGCATGAATCGGCGAGCAAGTGGCTTCCAGGGCGTCCAATGTGCGGTGTCTGGATACTGTTCGATGTCTGCCGCGACAGCCTCCCACGAGGCGATGTTGCTGCGCTGATGTTCAGGAGTCATGAGATGACGTGCGGCAAGTCGCCTAACGACCCCAAGCTCAGCGACTGCGGAGGGCGGCGCGCTGGCTGCGGGCGAAGGTGGCCGGGGGCAGGATGGGCGAAGGTGGCGGGATGGTCGGTAGCAGCCAGCGTGCGCTCTGTTGGGTATTTGTAGTCGGACAGTTGTCGCACATTTCCCAGAGATTTCGGCCTATCGGCGCATGTTGAAAGGGGCTCCGATACACCCTCAGACGCTCGGCGAGCACCTTCGGTTGGCACGAATCGACCGGGGCTTGAATCAGGTGAAAGTCGCTGCATTGCTGGGAGTAGTCTATCAGACCGTCGTCAAATGGGAACACAATCTGATTCCCATTGGCCCGAAGTCGCGCGCCCGATTGGTTGTCTTTCTTGGTTACGATCCTGCAGCGTTGGACGCAAAACCAACAGCGGACTCCATTGGGAATTGATGCTGGGTATTTGTAGCCGTCGTTCTCTGTGAACGCACCCGCTCAAACGCCAAAAAAGAAAGCGGGAACCCCAGAAAGGGCTCCCGCTGTTTTCCGAACGAACTGCGCCGTCGCCACTACGCCGTCGCCATGGTCATCGGGTGAACCTCGCGGGCCACACGCTCCATGAGTTGCGTCGCATTGCGGAGGTCGCACTCGGTTTGGACGTTCAGCCAAAACCGCGCTGTCTGGCCGAAATACCGGCCCAGCCGCAGCGACGTGTCGAGGGTGACGACCCGCTTGCCGTGAATGATTTCATTCACCCGGCGCGGCGGCACCCCCAGCGCGCGGGCGAGCGCGTTTTGCGTCAGCCCCATCGGCTTCATGTAGTCTTCCAGGAGAATTTCCCCCGGCGTCATGTTTTCGAGATTCGCATTCATGGTGATGGATTTGGTTTAGTGGTAATCGACGATTTCGACCTCGTGGGCGTGCCCGTCCTTCCAGACGAAGCAGATGCGCCACTGGTCATTGATGCGGATGCTGTGCCGGCCCGCCAAGCCGCCCTTGAGGGCTTCGAGGCGGTTGCCCGGCGGCACCCGCAAGTCATTCAAGACCGCTGCCGCCGAGAGTTGCGTAAGCTTGCGAAGGGCGATGCGCTGAATGTCGACGGGGAGCCGACGCGAACTTTTGCCCTTCCATATTTTCTCCGTCTCCTGGCAGCGAAAGTCTTGAATCACTTTTTGATGGTATAACGCCACGCGTTATAGCGCAACCCCGCCCTGTGGAAAACTCCCGCTCTCCCGTGTCGCATCTCCCGTGTGCGGCACTTTGGCGAAGCCCTCCGCACCGTGCGGAAGCGTGCGGTCGCCTCGGGGCGCGCCGCCGAGCTGAAGCAATTGGGTTTCGAGTTCACCGACGTAGCGGCTCATGCCGACGAGTTTTTCGACGTCTCGGTCGAGTTCCTTTTCCAACCGTTCGAGGTAGTAGTCCTTCGCCCGTGTCGCAATTTCGAGATCGCGGTTCTGGCGTTCGAGTTCCTTCATCCGGTCGTTGTTTTTTTCATCGTGTCGGGGCCGCGTTTCCGCACGATGCGGAAGTTCGGTTTCCGCAAGCGGTGGGTTGCCCGACATCGTCTGCTTGGCCCGCTCCTCTTCCACTGCGCGATTCACGCTCTCGTGCGTGATGTAGTAGCGCCTTTCGTTCTCATCAAAAAACGCTTCCAGCCGGGCGACACCCTGCCGGTTGGGCCGACACCAGTTGATAATGCTTCGCTCCGTTCGCGGCACACCGGCCTGCTCAAAGAGCCGCGCCACTTCGCGCACTGTGAGCGTGAAATTTTCTGTGCGTTCGGAAAAGTTCCGCATGGTGCGGAAAGGTTCTGAATCTTGCGGAACCGTTCCGAAATCTTCGGAAGCGTTCGGAACCGTGCGGAAAGATTCCGAATCGTTCGGAACACTTCCGAAGTGTGCGGAAGCGTTCGGAACATTGCCGAAGTCTTCCGCAGGGGGATAGTTCATGGTCTTTGCGGTTAGCTGATAATCCGCGCTCGTGACCGGCCGGCCACCGCACGCGTGCTCGCAAGCCTCTGCATTGTATCATAACGCGTGACGTCACATATCCACAGGTGCCATTTCGCGATTCAACCAACGCGGGGTATTATGGTGGCATGGAAAGAATGGAGCGAGATTTCAAGGGCATCTGGATTCACAGCGAAATTTGGCTTTCGCGGGAGCTGTCGCTGATGGAAAAGGTCCTCTTTGCCGAAATCCACAGTCTCGACAATGAGCGGGGATGTTTCGCCTCGAATGGCTATTTCGCGGATTTTTTTGGGATGAGCGCGCGCCAGATTTCAACGCACGTCACTTCGCTTAAAGCCAAGGGCTACATCACCGTGACGATCGAGAACCACCATGAGCGGACGATTCATGTGACCGGGAAATTCGCCTATGCCAAACCAGCCAGCATGCGGCTGCTTAAGCGGCAGATGAAGAACCTTTCGAACCACCTTTCTGTGCATCGGCGCGAGGGGGGTAGGAAGAAAACTTCATGGGGGGTATGAAGGAAGCCGCGTGGCCCCCACGAAGAAACCCGCGTGCATAATAATACAGTGTAGTAATACAGTGAATAAGAGAGGAAACACTTTGAATATGGGGAGGGGCCTGTGGATAACTCCCGTTGAGGATGAGCGGTTCTGGTGGTTGTTGCTCTGGTTGTTGAGTCAGAGGGAAGTCAGGGATGCACTGCTGATACCGGAGCCGGTGCCACTGCCGGTCATCGCCTACTGACACGGCAGTCGGGTGCCCATGGTCGGGCAGGGAAGGGCGTGGTAAGATGGAAAGCGGAAAGAAGGTCGGTGCTCCCGGTTGCCGGGATGAAGCCCGTCTCGCGCACAGGCGTGCGGAGGTTGGCTTCACCTCGCAACCACATACCGAAAGGAGTCCCGATCCATGAGCTTCACACCAGCTCGCAATGATCCTTATCAACTCGTCACCGACAGCATCCTCGCGCACTTGGAGCGCGGCGTTGTTCCGTGGCGTTGCCTGTGGAATAGAACCACAGGCCGCCCGCGGAACTTCCACACCAGCCGCGAATACCACGGCGTCAACGTCCTGCTACTTGGCTTGCTGCATTTCCCGTCGCCTTGGTGGCTGACCTTCCGCCAGACGAAGGAACGGGAGGGCAGCGTTCGCAAAGGCGAACACGGCGCGTTCGTCATGAAATTCGGCCGCTGGGACAAAGCCGTGAAGAACGGCGACGGCACCGAAGACAAGAAGACGACGCTCTTTCTCAAGAGCTACCGCGTTTTCAATGCCACGCAGATTGACGGCATCGAGTTTCCGCCCGTCGAAAGCGGGCCGCAACTTGAAGCCTCACAGCGCATCGCACGCGCTGAGCAAATCGTCGCACAGATGCCGCAGCCGCCGAGCATCAGCGAAGGCCGCACCACACGGGCGTGCTATCGACGCCAGAACGACACCATCGAAATGCCCGCATTCGCGCGCTTCAATTCACCGGAGGAATTTCACCTCACGCTCTTTCACGAGCTGATTCATTCCACCGGACACGAATCGCGACTCGCGCGCAAAGGCGTCACTGAATGCGACGGCTTCGGCGGCAAAACGTATTCGCAGGAGGAACTTGTTGCGGAAATGGGCGCGGCGTTTCTCGGCGTGGAGGCCGAGATTGTGCGCGACCAGCACGAGCAGTCCGCCGCCTATTTGCAAGCTTGGCTGGACACCCTGCGTGTGCAGGAGCATCGGCGCTGGATTGTGCAGGCCGCCAACCAGGCGGGACGCGCTGCCGATTTCATCCTCGGCAGAAGCGCGGACGATTCATCGCCCGCACCCGCACCAGAAGAAACCGCGGAGCGGCCCGCTCTGCCAGCCGCCGCGTGAACTATGGATGTCCATTGCTCAACTTGCGGCGAACCGTGGGACACGTATCACCTGTGGCATGATGCCATTTGGGACACCGGCCTCTCCGAAGCAGAAGTCCGCGCGTGGGAGAACCTCCCGCAAAGCGAAAAGCTCGCTCTGAAATGGCGTAAAGAGTTCGAGGCTGCGCGCTACGTTTTCGGGCGGACGGTCATCAATGTCATCCGCTGTCCGGCGTGTCCGAAGGACGCAAAACCGGACGCCGAAAAGGCGCTCATCAAAGCCGAAATCGAAGACCTGCTTGCCTGCGACGAAGACGGCTTGGCCGCGACTTACGAAGACCACGGGCTCTAGCGTGCAGTTCGTGACTTGTTCCTGGAACACAAAGGCCAGATGGCAACCCCATCTGGCCTTTCGCTCGCGCGATTCTGGAATGAGACCCTCGAAGCCGGCGTCCAAAACCACGGCTCAACAGAGCCATATTTTCAGAGGAGGTCGGGAATCAGATATTGTCCGACGTGCTTTCACGCTGCCCTTTTTTCATCCACCGAAGGCTCAATGCAGCGATCAACAAACGCCACAAACTGGCGATCTTGAAAAACCTTTGACCGATCCCAAACCGCGCGCGGAATCGGGCGGTTGAAGAACTGGCGAATGTCGGCGGCAACGGCGTCGTCATCGAATTGCATCCCGAGTTCTCGCGCCTTGAATGCCGTCCGCACGTGAAGAATCAGCGTATGAACGAACAACTCCTCTTCTAGTGTGACCGGCTCAACGCGGAGGTTCACCGATGGCGAAAGAACGCGGGAGAGTTCCTTTTGCTCGTGAAGTCGTGACCAGATTTCCCGGTGCGCCGTTGTGAGGGCGAACAGGTTCCCGATTTTCCGTTCCTTCGTATTCGTCCAAATCGTGTAAGCCGCGGTGAAGAACCCGACGAGGATGCTCGCCGTCTGCAAAATGTCTAACCAGTGCCCCACCGCCCATCTGAGTATTGCCATACCCGGATTATACCGCGCCCCTGCCGAATGAGCTAGATGCTCTCGGGAATGTCCGGCTTCGCCAGGAGGAGCGTCTTCCGCGGGATCTTGATGATCCGCTCATCCGGGCCGCAACTCGCGCCGAAGGCGAGCTTGCCGGCGGCGGTTGCGGTGATGTCCACGCCGATGACGGCGAAATCGCCATCTTCGAGCTCCAGGATGTCGGGGCAGCCTTGGCACGAAGAGGTCATCGCACCGCTGGCATGTGGGTCGGGGCCGAGGCGTCGAATAATCATGCGATACTTGTGCCTATGGGCACATCACCTGTCAAGGAAGAATTGCGATAGAAGCTTCCCGTGTCCAAAGCCACCGAACGCCAACGCATAGCCACAATCGACCGACTGATCGCCTCGATTGAGGCTGCACGCCGCAAGCGAGGCTTGTCGTTGAACGAAGTCGCCGCCCGCGCTGGTCTCAGTCACACAATGGTCATGCGCGTCGAGAAGCGCGAACGAATGCCCACGATAGACACACTACTTCGCATCGCCACGGCGCTCGACGTTGAACTCGGCGCGCTAATTCAGCGCGCCAGCAAATCCGCCAGGGACACGGCCAAAGCCTGATGTCTTCTGTCCTTTATTGAACGGCACCGCACTCCCCTACAAACTGGCCCTACATACATGGTATGTAGGGGCGAAGGCCCCCGGCTTTTCTATTTCGCGGCTCAATGGCCGCGTGAAAGGGCTCCCCAACGTGTTCGGGCAACGCCCGACTTCGCGCTTTTTCCTACGGCTATCGGGTCACTCTCCACTAACCGTTCCGAGCTGACCAAAAAGCGCGAAGTCGGGCGGTGTCCGAGACACGTTGGGGAACTGGTTTTGAGAGAACAGGGTTCACGCTCACGCGTGAAAGGGCTGTCCTCCGGTAGCCCGTCGGACACGACTGACTTCGCGCGTTGCGCCAACCCACCCGAGTTGCGCCCGATGCAAAAGCGCCCCGCTCCCCACTTCCCTGCAACGGTGTATAATGAAAACGACTGGCGTCGTGAATCGCAGCCAGCCCCCATTACCTCATCCGCTCGTTCTCATGCGTTTTGCGGATGCCGCTGCCGTGCCTATCAGCACGATGGCACCACGTTCACGGCTACATTCGACACGGGGTCGTCGGACGTGCGTTCAGGAGTGGCGGCTGGCTTCGGCACCATGAACGATAGTTTCACATACATCGGCCATAGACACGGCTGGGCGGAGGAAATCCCCTTTGGCATTTCGGCTGCCGACCAGCGCCATCACCTCTACCTCATCGGCAAGACGGGCTCGGGTAAGACAACTCTACTGCGCAACCTGATCGTGCAGCACATCGCCGCCGGCCACGGCGTCGGGCTCATTGATCCCCACGGCGACCTTGCTGACGAACTGCTGGATTGCATTCCGCCGTGTCGTGCAGATGACCTCGTTTATTTTTATCCCGGGGATCTCGACTTCCCCATCGGATTCAACCCTCTCGCCAACGTCCCGCCTGACGAGCGGCACCTTGTCGCCAGCGGCATCGTCGGCGCGTTCAAAAGCATCTGGCGGGATTCGTGGGGGCCGCGTCTCGAATACATCCTCTACAACGCCATCGCCGCACTTCTCGATTGTCCGAACACTTCCCTGCTCGGCGTGAACCGCCTGCTCACGGATTCCGCCTACCGGCGGAGAATTGTGCGCCATGTGCGCGATCCGTTTGTGCGCGCTTTTTGGACGGAAGAATACGAGAGCTACGACGCGCGCTTTCAGCGCGAGGCCATCGCCCCGATTCAAAACAAGCTCGGGCAGTTTTTGCTCAATCCTGTGGTGCGCAACATTCTCGGGCAGGTGCGCAGCAAGGTGAGCATTCCGTTTATGATGAACCGCGAACGCATCTTCATTGCGAACCTCGCGAAAGGTCGGCTCGGTGCGGACAAAGCTGCGTTGCTTGGCTCCCTCTTGACCACGCAGTTCCAGCTCGCGGCAATGGCGCGAGTGAATCAGCCGGAGCACGAGCGCCGCAATTTCTTCCTCTACATCGACGAATTCCACAATTTCACCACCGATGCGTTCGCATCCATTCTCGCCGAAGCCCGCAAATACCGTCTGTGCCTTTCTCTATCGCACCAATACATCGACCAGCTCCCGCTTCCCGTTCGGCAGGCCGTGCTTGGCAACGTCGGCACGCTCGTCTCCTTCCGCATTGGCAACACGGACGCGGAAGTCCTCTCACGGGAATTCGGCGAGACGTTCCCACCGGCCAACTTCGTTGACCTCGGCCGCTACGAAGTGCTCGTGAAGCTCATGGAAAACGGGGCGAATCCCGAGCCGTTCCGGGCGCGGACACTTGCGCCCATCCCGAAACGCGTGGGCAAACGCGACAAGCTCATCGCCCGCTCGCGCGAGAAATACGCCGCTTCCCGCGCGAACGTGGAGGCGAAGATTGCGCGGTGGCTTGTCGAGCGTGACGCCGACCCGCGCAAAATCCGCAAGGGGCGCATCCCGTTTTTTCCCGTGCAGATGTGACACATTTTATCCGCACCTCCCTCACACGCTTCCATCAGTTGTCGGCGCCCCTTTTGCCGTGGACAGACCTATACTGAAAAACGCAAGCGGCGTCGTTGATACAGGAATCAGTGTGAATCGCGTAGGAGTGCACTGCGACGAAACAGCCTCACCCTTGGCATCAATCGCGCTACTGTAAGATCAGGTCTTTGGGTCTTTCAAAAATCCAAGTGGGAGCATGTATGGAACATAACGTTAAGCCCACTACCCCACGCGTTGCGGTGGAGACTGTCCCGGAGGTTTCCCGTGAAGAAGTTCTGCTGAAAGCGGGGGCCTTGCAGAAAGCTATTTTCAACAGCGCGAATTTTTCGTGTATCGCCACGGACGCGAAGGGTGTCATTCAGATCTTCAACGTCGGCGCGGAGCGGATGCTGGGCTATACGAACGCTGAAGCAGTGAACCGAATCACGGCAGCTGATCTTCATGATTCGCAGGAGGTGATCGCACGCGCCACCACGTTGAGTCTCGAATTCGCCACTCCTATTTCGCCGGGTTTCGAAGCTCTGGTTTTCAAGGCGGCGCGCGGGATCGAAGACATCTACGAGGTGACCAAGGTCCGCAAGGACGGCAGTCGCTTCCCAGCGGTCGTGTCGGTTACGGCTCTGCGCAACGGTGAAGGCGGAATAATCGGTTATCTTTTGATTGGCACCGATAACACAGCGCGCCACCAGGTTGAAGAGGAGCGCAAACGTGCGGAGGAGGCGAAGCGAACCAGCGAGGCCCGTTACCACACGCTCTTCGAGTGCGCGCCGGACGGTATCGTCATTGCGGATGCCGACGGCATCTACCTCGATGCCAACGGGAGTATTTGCGAGATGCTCGGATACCAGCGCGAGGAGATGATCGGAATGCCCTCGTCGAGCATCGTGGCCGAGATGGAAGTTGAGCCGAACGCTCCAGGGTTAGGGCTGATCAAGGCAGAGTCTCCTTACGACCGGGAATGGCGGTGCCGGCGCAAAGACGGCTCTACTTTCGACGCGGAAGTCATCGCGACGAAGATGCCCGACGGCAACGTGCTGGCGATAATTCGCGATATCAGTGAGCGGAAGAACGCCGAGCTGGCGTTACGCCACAGCGAGGAGCGTTTCCGGACGATGGCGGATTCCATTTCCCAGCTCGCGTGGGTCGCCCGCGCCGATGGCCATATTTATTGGTATAACCAGCGCTGGTTTGAATACACGGGCACCACATTGCTGCAAATGGAGGGCTGGGGTTGGCAAAGCGTCCACGACCCCGAGATCCTGCCGAAAGTTATGGAGAACTGGCAGGCCGCAATTACGGGCGGCGAGCCGTTTGAAATGGAGTTTCCCCTCCGCGGGGCCGACGGGCAGTTCCGCACATTCCTGACGCGGATCGCGCCAGTGCGGGATTCGGTCGGTAGGTTGGTCAATTGGTTTGGAACGAACACGGACATCACGGTGCACAAGCATTTCGAGGAGGCGCTTCAGGCTTCCCTGGCCGACAGGGAATTGCTGCTGCGGGAAATCCACCACCGGGTTAAAAACAATATGCAGCTCGTCTGCAGCCTCCTGCAGTTGCAGGCCAATCAACTCCGAAACCCGGAAATGAGTGCCGTTCTGCGTGAAAGTCAGACACGCGTCCGCTCAATGGCGCTCATTCACGAGAAGCTCTATGGAGGCGATTCCCTCGCGCGGATCGATCTCGCCGACTACCTGCGCAGCCTTGTGGCCATGATCCAGCGGTCGCAACCCGAGCGCGCCCGCGTCAGCGTCCGCTTTGCGCTCGTCCCGCTCACCGCGGGCATGGACACGGCGGTGCCGCTAGGACTAGCCGTAAATGAATTGCTCACCAACGCCTTCAAACACGCCTTTCCGGCGGGTGAGCGATCCGCGATCCCATCACCGGAAATTGGCATCGCGCTCCAGCCGGAGGCAGACGGGCGTCTGCGGCTTGAGGTGCGCGACAATGGAGTGGGGTTGCCGGCGGATTTCGCGCCGGAGCGCGGTGGTTCGCTCGGCATGCGGCTGGTGCAGATTTTTGCCAAACAACTCCACTGCGAGCTTACGTGGAGCACCGGGAGCGGCGGAAGCGTCTTCCAGATGTGTTTTCAGGAACTCAAACCCAAGCGACCGCAGCCGATAGAACTCGATCTTCAATCCAACTGACCTCCCCAAAAATGACCAAAGCAGACATCCTCATCGTAGAAGACGAAGCGCTCGTCGCTGCCGACCTCGGCGACCGGCTGCGCGAAATGGGCTACACCGTCTCCGCCGAACTCTCCTCGGGCGAGGAGGCGCTGGAAAAAATCTCCCAACTCCGGCCCGACCTCATCCTCATGGACATCGTGCTCGACGGCGAAATGGACGGCATCGAAGCCGCCCGGCAGGTGCGCCGCCGCTGGGATACACCGGTGGTATTCCTCACGGCGCACGCCGACAACAACACGCTGCGGCGCGCGCGTGTGGCTGAGCCCTTTGGATACGTGATCAAGCCCTTCGCCGAGGCGGAACTGCATGCCACCGTCGAGATGGCGCTCTTCAAGCACAAGGCCGACAGCCAGCTCCGCAAGATGGAGCAATGGCTGGCAACAACGCTGCGCAGCATCGGCGACGGCGTGATGACCACCGACGAGCTGGCCCGCGTCACCTTTCTCAATCCCGTGGCCGAGCGTCTCACTGGCTGGAAACTCCTGGAAGCCGCCGGGCGCACCAGCGCCGAGGTGCTGAGACTCGTGCATCGGCAGACCGGCGAGCCGGTCGCCGATCCCGCGCAGCGGGCCATAGGCGGAGGCTCCCCGGTGACCATGCCTCCCCAGACTGCGCTGCGCAGTCGGGACGGGTTGGAAACCCCCGTCGACGATAGTGCCGCGCCCATCCGTGACGAGGATGGCCGCGTCCGCGGCGCGGTGGTGGTCTTTCGCGATTGTTCCGAGCAGACACGGCTCGAAGAAGAGCGCCGGCACCTGGAGGAAAAGATGCGCGAGGCGCAAAAGCTCGAGAGCCTTGGGCTGATGGCCGGCGGCATCGCGCACGATTTCAACAACCTGCTCACGGGCATCATGGGGAATGCCGCCCTTTGCCGGCTGCAGCTGCACCGCAGCAATCCCTTGCACGAGAACCTCCAGAAGATTCAGACCACGGGCCAGCGCGCCGCCGACCTCTGCAAGCAGATGCTCGCCTACGCCGGCAAAGGCAAGATCGCGCACGCTGCGGTGGAAATGAGCGCGTTGGTTGGGGAGACCGTGAGGCTGGTCAATCTCTCCGTCAGCAAGAAGGTGGCGGTTAAATTTGACCTTGCCTCCGGCCTGCGGCCAGTCGAGGGCGACCCGACGCAGCTCCAGCAGGTCGTCATGAACCTAGTCATCAACGCCTCCGAAGCCATCGGCGAGCGTCCCGGCGAAATCCGGATCACCACGGGCATCCAGACGATGGAACCGCGGGAGTTCGCAACTGCCGTGCTCGCGCCGGAACTGCCCGGCGGCGACTACCTTTTTGTCCAGGTGAGCGATACCGGCGACGGGATGTCCCCGGAGACGCTCGCTAAGATTTTCGATCCGTTTTTCACCACGAAATTCACCGGTCGCGGCCTCGGACTAGCCGCGACTATCGGCATCGTCCGGGCGCATCACGGCGCGCTCTTCGTCGAATCCGCACCCGGCAAAGGCAGCACCTTCCGCCTCCTGCTCCCGGCTTCGACTCGCGTGACGGAGGAGACCCCCGCAGCGGTGCCCGGGGCCGAGCCGGCTCCGCTCCGCGGCATCGGAAGAATACTGCTGGTGGACGACGAAGAGGACGTGCGCTCCGTGACGCGTGACATGCTGGAACTCTGCGGCTTCGAGGTCATCGAGGCGTGCAATGGCCGGGACGCGCTGAAACTCTGCACCGAGCGTGCGGAACCGTTCCGACTGGTGCTCATGGATATCACGATGCCAGACATGAACGGGGTAGAAACCTTCGAGGAACTGCACCGGCTCTACCCGAGACTGCCCGTCCTGCTGATGAGCGGCTACAGCCAGCAGGAGGCGGCCGTGCGTTTTGGCGACGCGAGCGGGAGCGATTTCCTCCAGAAACCGTTCCTCCCCAGCCAGCTCGAAGAGAAACTGCGCCGCTTACTCGCCTGATCCCCTCTTAACAATCATCCCTAAAAGGGCGAAGAGTTTATCCTGGGCTTGCTTTTCCGATCGCCAGAATCAGCCGCCGAATTCTTGCGAGAGGTGCGCACAGAGAAACCGCAAGCTGGACGAGGTCATTATCTTTCATCCGAGGATGTATAACGGAGCAGACGGAGCCATTATGCTAGGCGTTGCGACACTTGCGAATTCCGTAAAGGCCGTAAGCGAGAGATGTCAGGGCAGTAAGGCCAGCGGGAATGAAGAGAGAGGAATAACCGAGATCGCGGAAAGCGAAGGCGCCCACTACCCCGCCGCTGAAAAAGGCTGAGATGATGAGGAAGCAGAGCCGCAGCCGCAGCCAATCTGCAGGTAGGCCGCGGATGGCGTGACCGAGAAAGATGCCGAGATCGGTGAACATCCCGGAAAGGTGCGTCGTCCGGACAACCGCGCCGCTATAGGTGCTGGCCATCGCGTTTTGGAGTCCGCAGGCGCAGGAGGCGGAGTAGATGCCGAAGCTATTATTGCGATAGAGCAGCGGGACGGCGGCGCAAAGCAGGAGCGACTCCAGGAGTAGAGCCACGCCGTAACGGCGACCGAGTTGGAGGGTGCTATCCTGAATCAGAAAGCCGCTGAGCACCGTGCCCGAAACAAAGGAGCCAATGATCGCGGCAAGGTGCAGCGCCGCGGAACCGTCGAAGTCCGCCAGCGCCGCCGCGAGCATGGTCGTGGTGCCCGTCAAATGAGTGACGGCTTGGTGCTCGAAGCCGAGCAGTCCCACTACGTTGATGATGCCCGCAATGAAAGCGAGCGCCCATGCACCGGCCCAGACCCATCGAGACAGCTTGGAAATCATGCAGGTAAGCGCGGAAAACGTCGGTTCGACCGGCTCAAGGCTTGCGAAGGAAGCGAACCTCTGCGCGGAGGCGCTCTACCTCGTCGCGTAAATCGAACATGGTTTTGATCCAGGCCACATTGAGACCGTGAGTGGCCCGCACGTCTTCGACCCGCCGAACCGTATAGATCGTCTCTTCCGTGAATGCCATGACTCCATGCGGCGGCTGAAAGACGGGGCGCACCAGACCGGCGCGACAATAGATCAGAATGGACCGGCGCGGGACGCCCGCGAGATGAGCGGTCGCGTCGAGGCTGTAGAGCACGTCGGGACTCGGCTGAAACAACTCCAAAGCAAGGGCCGACGGGGTTTCCGGATCATCTCTGCTGCTCATACGCTTTCCCTCGGGTTGAAGGTTGATCCAGCGGCCAACTGCTCCCACAGGACTTTCTCTTCCGGTGTAAGCTGCGGTGGAATCTGGATACCCACCACGGCATGCAAGTCGCCGCGCCCTCCGTCGCTTGTGGGCAAACCCTTCCCGCGCAAACGGAACTCTCGGTCCGCAGCCGTGCCCGGCGGAATCTTGAGAGACGCTTTTCCTTCCAGAGTCGGCATCTGAATGGTGGCACCGAGCGCCGCCTCCCACGGCGATAGGTCGAGATCGTGATACAGATTGGCACCACGCACGCGGAAGTCTGCGTGCTTCGCGAGGGTGACTCGCAAATACAGATGTCCCGCCTCACCCCCGCCGATGCCCTCCTGTCCATTGCCCGGCAGGCGAATTCTCTGACCTTCCCTCACGCCGATCGGAATCTTCACGCACAAGGTCTGCGTCGTTGATTGCCCCGTGCGCGGCTCGGTTCGCTGGAGCTGGATCGTGCGCGTTGCCCCATGGAGGATTTCGTCGAGCGTCACCAGGATGTCGCCTTCGACATCCTGGCCGCGCTGGGCGAATCCCGCCCCCCCGTGGCCGTTACCCCCCGCGCGGCCCATGCCGCCGGATGCGTGACTGCGACCGCCAAAGAACTGCTCGAAGAAATCGCTGAAACCCGTGCCGTTGAAGTGGAATTCAGAACCGTCCCCGGCACTCCCGCCGACTCCACCTTGCGGCGGCGATGCCTGCCTTCCCGGACTGCTCCAATCAGCGCCCAACTCATCATACTTCCGGCGCTTCTCCGGGTCGCTCAGGACTTCGTTGGCCTCGTTGAGTTCCTTGAATTTCTCCTCGGCACTTTTTTTGTCTTTGGCGACATCGGGATGATGCTGCCGGGCGAGCTTGCGGAAAGCCTTCTTGATCGCCTCGCCGCTCGCGTTTCGGGGCACGCCGAGAACGTCGTAGTAGTCTTTGAATTCAACGGCCACGGCGGCCTCCGGGGGGCTGGCCGGGTGAATTCACGATGACCTTGGCCGGACGAAACACTTTGTCGCCGCGGCAGTAACCGCGCTGGATGACTTTCAGGATGACATCATCCGACTGCCTGGGGTCGTGCCCCAAAGCCACGGCCTCGTGCCGGTAAGGATCGAAAGGCCGACCCACGTCTTCCACGGCCTCGATGCCGTGGCTATGGATCAACTGGGCCAACCGGTGGAGCGTCATCGCCACACCTTCATACATTTGCTCGAAGGAACCCGGTTGCTCGCGGGAAAGCGCGCGCTCGAGATCGTCGAGCACGGGCAGCAGATCGAGGATGAAGGATTCCTTTTCCGCCGCGGCTTGCTGCTCGGAATCGCGCCGGGTCCGCTTTCGGAAATTATCGAAGTCCGCGGCGAGGCGGAGATAGTCGTCCTTCTGCGCAGCCAGCGCGGCCTGGAGTAAGGCAAGATCCGACCGAGAATCAGCGACTGAAGCGGATGCGTTCGGCGATGCGATCATGGGAGGAAGAAGTTCGACCGTTTCATCGCGCTTTCATGATTCGCAGCAAGCTGGCAACCGCTTCGTCTGGTGGCCTGCCAAGTCCGACTTGCTGGAAGACGACCACGCCCGATTCATCCATAATCGAAATCAGCAGCGAATGCGCATACTGCGTCGGCGAGCCGGGTTGATAGTTGAAGCCAACCATTCCCGTTAACTGACGGGTGGCGTCCGCCCTTCCGCGGAGCAGAGTCCAGCGCTCGGTTGGCAACTCGTGCTTGGCTCGGAAAGCACGGAGCACTTCCGGTGTGTCGCGCTCGGGATCGATGCTCACGAGCAGGAAGTCCACCTTATCGCGCACACTGACAGGCAGCGCTTTGTCGATCGCCTTCAAGTCTGCAACGATGAGCGGGCAGGAATGTTCGCAACTGGTGAAGAAGAGCGCAATGACCTGTGGCCGGCCGCGCAAAACTTCAAGCTTCACCTCGCGGCCCACATCGGAAGTCCAGATCGGGTTCAGCGAATAAAGCGATTTCTCGCTATACTTGCCGGGCGGCAACCCTTCACGGCAGCAAGGCGGTTGTGGCGCTGCAATCTTTGGTTCGGCGGCGGCAAAGGCCCATGGCGCGCAAACAATGCTGCATAAGGCTGCGAGGATCGTTTTCATAGTTGTAAAAATGTCAGTTCGTTGAAGGTAGCTTGTGAGGAATGGCGGCTCGGACTTTTCTTACCCAGCTATGGAAAACGTATTTTGTGAACGCCTCCGCTTCGTCATGAGAAAGGTGTTCGGTCACGTGCTCTGCGGGCGGCAGCCACGGCGGCGTTTGATGCTCGCGATTGCCAGACGCGAAGACGCATCGCACGAAGCTATCCAGCGCGACGGAGACCTTCTCCGCGGCTGAATCGTATTGCGTCTCGGCGGTGGCGCAGACCTCGGTCTCGGCCTCGCCTTCCCCCAAGGTTTCAAGGATCTCGCTGATGGACATGGGATTAGGGCAGCAAAGTGAGTGGAGTGGCTTTCATGCCTTGGACGCTTGCGCGTTCGCGTAGAAATCCCGCGCCTTCGCGAGAAGCTGATCGGGGGTCAGATGGCTTTCATCCACGACGAGCGAGCCGACGATCCTCTCCGCTACCTCCGGGTGGTGCGTTCGGGTCCACTCCACGAACTGTTCCATTTCGCTGCTCATGCCTGTGCCAGTGCCAAAGACGAGGATCTGTCTGGCGCCCTGCAGCGCCTTGGCGACAGGCTCGAAAAAGCTGTTCGGGTCCGGCTTTTCTTTGCCTCTCGCAAAATCCTTCGAGTTATGCGCATGGCGAAAGAAGTCGTCCGGCTCGTGGGGTAGGATCTGCTCAGGAACGGCACCCCGCATCTCAGAACGGAAAATGCGGGCCTCACGATGATTGATCACAAGTAGCCAATGCGGATCCGCATCACTCGTTTCCGGAGGTATCGTCTCCGATCGTTCGAGGAAGTGACGCAAGGACATGACCTCATCCTTTTCGGAGACATCCTTGGTGCGTGGCGGATGTAAGCTCAAGGTGACGCGCAACGGGCAGACCTTGGTCTTACA
>JANMTP010000065.1:0-30936 GCA_031390545.1 Chthoniobacter sp.
TCACCTCAGCGATGTTGCGCACCTGCGCGGTGAGGTTCGTGCCCATGGCATTCACCGAATCGGTCAAATCCTTCCACGTGCCCGCAACACCTGGCACCACCGCCTGCACGCCAAGCCGTCCTTCGGTGCCGACTTCACGCGCGACGCGCGTCACTTCCGACGCGAACGACCGCAACTGCTCGACCATGGTGTTGATCGTCTCCTTGAGTTGGAGGATTTCGCCACGCACATCGACGGTGATCTTCCGCGAAAGGTCACCGTTGGCTACGGCAATGGTCACCTCCGCAATGTTGCGCACCTGGCCGGTGAGGTTTGAGGCCATCGAGTTCACGTTGTCCGTCAAATCTTTCCAAGTGCCCGCTACCCCGGACACCTGCGCCTGACCTCCGAGCTTGCCTTCCGTCCCGACCTCGCGCGCTACGCGACTCACTTCCGAAGCGAACCCATTCAGCTGATCGACCATCGTGTTAACGGTGTTTTTCAACTCCAGGATTTCGCCCTGCACATCGACCGTGATTTTGCGCGAAAGATCGCCGCGCGCGATGGCTGTCGCGACGTCAGCGATGTTGCGGACCTGCCCCGTGAGATTCGACGCCATCGAGTTCACGTTGTCGGTCAGACCTTTCCACGTACCCGCGACGCCGGGCACCTGCGCCTGCCCGCCGAGTTTGCCTTCCGTGCCGACCTCGCGGGCGACGCGTGTCACTTCCGACGCGAACGAGCGCAACTGCTCAACCATCGTATTGATCGTCTCCTTCAGCTCGAGGATCTCGCCGCGCACATCGACGGTGATCTGCTTCGACAAATCGCCGTTCGCCACCGCGATGGTGACCTCTGCGATGTTGCGGACCTGCGAAGTGAGGTTGGACGCCATCGAGTTGACGTTGTCGGTCAGATCCTTCCACGTGCCCGCGACACCGGACACCTGCGCCTGGCCACCGAGTTTGCCTTCGGTGCCGACTTCGCGCGCGACGCGGCTGACCTCGGACGCAAACGCGTTGAGCTGATCGACGAGCGTGTTGATCGTGTTTTTCAGCTCCAGGATTTCGCCCTGCACGTCGACGGTGATTTTGCGGGAAAGGTCACCGCGCGCGACGGCGGTCGTGACCTCCGCGATGTTGCGGACCTGTGCGGTCAGGCTGTTCGCCATCGAGTTCACGTTGTCCGTCAAATCCTTCCAAGTCCCGCCCACATCCGGCACCTGCGCCTGCCCGCCGAGCTTGCCTTCCGTGCCGACCTCGCGCGCCACGCGGCTCACTTCCGAGGCGAAGGCGTTGAGCTGATCGACCATGGTGTTCATGGTTTCCTTGAGCTGCAAAATCTCGCCCTTCACATCGACTGTGATCTTGCGCGAAAGATCGCCCTTCGCGATGGCCGTGGCCACATCGGCGATGTTGCGAACCTGGCCGGTGAGATTCGACGCCATCGAGTTCACGTTGTCCGTCAAATCCTTCCACGTTCCGGCCACGCCGCGCACTTGCGCCTGGCCGCCGAGCTTGCCTTCCGTGCCGACTTCGCGCGCCACACGGCTCACCTCGGAGGCGAAGCCGTTGAGCTGATCGACCATCGTGTTCAGCGTGTTCTTCAGCTCCAAAATCTCACCCTTCACATCGACCGTGATTTTTTTGGAGAGATCGCCGCCCGCCACGGCCGTCGCGACCTCGGCAATGTTGCGCACCTGGCCGGTGAGATTCGACGCCATCGAGTTCACGTTATCGGTCAAATCCTTCCAGGTTCCGCCCACGTCCGGCACCTGAGCCTGCCCTCCGAGTTTCCCTTCCGTGCCGACCTCACGCGCCACGCGGCTCACTTCCGAGGCGAAGGCATTCAGCCGATCCACCATCGTGTTGAGCGTGTTCTTCAACTCCAGAATCTCGCCCTTCACGTCCACGGTGATCTTGCGCGAAAGATCGCCACTCGCGATGGCCGTCGCCACGTCGGCGATGTTGCGCACTTGGCCGGTGAGGTTCGAGGCCATGAAGTTCACGTTGTCCGTCAGATCCTTCCAAGTGCCCGCCACACCCTGCACCTCAGCCTGACCACCGAGCTTGCCCTCCGTGCCGACTTCGCGCGCCACGCGGCTGACCTCGGAGGCGAAGCCGTTGAGCTGATCAACCATCGTGTTGATCGTGCTCTTGAGTTCCAAAATTTCGCCCTTCACCTCGACGGTGATCTTCGAAGAAAGATCGCCCTTGGCGATGGCCGTCGCCACGTCGGCAATGTTGCGGACCTGCGCGGTGAGGTTCGATGCCATCGAGTTCACGTTATCCGTCAAATCCTTCCAAGTGCCGCCCACACCCGGCACCGTCGCCTGCCCGCCCAGCTTCCCTTCCGAGCCAACTTCACGAGCCACGCGCGTCACTTCCGAGGCGAAGCCGTTGAGCTGATCGACCATCGTGTTGATCGTGTTCTTCAGCTCCAAAATTTCGCCTTTCACATCGACGGTGATCTTGCGCGACAAGTCGCCCCGAGCCACCGCCGTGGTCACATCCGCAATATTGCGCACCTGGCCAGTGAGATTCGACGCCATGGCGTTCACTGAGTCGGTCAGATCCTTCCAAGTTCCAGCCACACCGGAAACCTCCGCCTGTCCGCCGAGCTTGCCTTCCGTCCCGACCTCGCGGGCCACGCGTGTGACTTCTGAGGAGAACGCGTTGAGCTGATCGACCATCGTGTTGATCGTCTCCTTCAACTCCAGAATCTCCCCCTTCACGTCCACGGTGATCTTGCGCGACAAATCCCCGCGCGCCACCGCCGTCGTGACAGCCGCAATGTTGCGGACTTGGGCCGTCAGGTTTGAGGCCATCGAATTCACCGAGTCGGTAAGATCCTTCCAAGTTCCGGCCACTCCGGGCACAACGGCCTGTCCACCGAGTCGGCCTTCGGTGCCGACTTCGCGCGCCACACGCGTCACTTCGGAGGCGAATGAACGGAGCTGATCGACCATCGTATTGATCGCCTCCTTGAGCTGCAAAATCTCGCCGCGCACATCCACGGTAATCTTCTTCGACAAGTCTCCCGCCGCGACCGCGATGGTGACATCAACGATGTTGCGCACCTGCGCGGTCAGGTTTCCCGCCATCTGATTCACGCTCTCGGTGAGGTCTTTCCAGACGCCGGACACGCCTTTCACCTGTGCCTGTCCGCCGAGCTTGCCCTCAGTTCCCACTTCGCGAGCCACCCGCGTCACTTCGGACGTGAAGACCGAAAGCTGGTCGATCATCCGGTTCACCAACTTCGCCGAGTGCAAGAATTCGCCCTCCAGTGGGCGCCCATCGACCTCGATGGCCATGGACTGTCCGAGATCGCCCTTCGCCACCGCACCGATCGTCCGGGTGACCTCCGTCGTCGGCCGCACCAGATCATCCATCAAGGTGTTCAACGCCTCGACCTCATCGGCCCAACCGCCCACCATTCCTGTCGTCGCGATGCGCTGCCGGAGCCGCCCCTCTTTACCAACAACACGCGACACGCGCGACGCCTCCCGCGAGCGCCGTTCACTCATCCCTACCACCTCGTTAAAGGCGTCCGCGACTTTGCCCCGCACGCCGGTCCAACCGTCGGGCAACCGGGCCGAAAAGTCGCCTTCCCGGAAGGCCAGCATGGCGCGCAACAGCTCCAGCTCCCACGTCTCGACGTTCCCGTTTTCCTTTCCATTCGACCGCTGCGACGTACGGCCAGTTTTAAGTGAATCAGCGACGGCGGAGGGCGGCGTTTTAGGCATGGCGGAATCGGAGTTTGGAAACTTTCGCGCGTGGCGCTCGATCAGGATGTAGCCCGATGCGGAATTCGCAACTTTCGGGATTGGCGAAAACCGCACGCCGTCTTGGCTTCTGCTGGGAGAGCCCCGCGCGCGCTATTTCCGCGGCTTGCCCCAAAAGTTGACGCTACGGCGAAAGGCGTTCGATTTTCCACGCACCGTCCGGCTGGCGCGAATAGCGCAGCCGGTCGTGGAGACGGCTGCGGCGGCCCTGCCAAAACTCGACGGTTTGCGGCACGAGGCGATACCCCCCCCAATGCGGTGGAAGTGGGATGTCGGTCTCGCCGAATTTGGCTAGCACCGCGGCGTATTGAGCTTCGAGCTGTTCACGATCGGCGACCACTTCGCTCTGCGCCGACGCCCAGGCCCCAAGCTGGCTGCTGGCCGGGCGTGATTGGAAGTACACGGCGCTTTCTTCGCGCGAGGATTTCTCGATCGTGCCGGTGATGTTCACCTGTCGCTCTAGCGCGCCCCACCAAAAAGTCAGCGCGGCGTGCGGATGGCCCGCGATGTGACGGGCCTTGGCCCCGTCGTAATTCGTGAAAAAAGTGAAGCCGCGGGCGTCGCAGATTTTCAGCAAAACGGTGCGGGTCCACGGCTGGCCGGCGGCATCAACCGTGGCCAGGGTCATCGCATTCGGCTCCAGAATCTGCTGGGCCTGGGCTTCCGCGAGCCAGGCGTTGAATTGCACGATCGGATCAGGATTGAGTTCGCTCCGGCGCAGACCGCGCTGGGAATAGTCCTGACGAAGCGCGGCAAGTTCAGCAGGCGTCAGCATGGCCGAATTCGATACGTGGATTGCTGAGGATCGGAAGCGCGGCGAGGGCTCATCCAAGCATCCGTCATCCAACCATCCGAGCCGTCACTCCTTCACCGGTGGCAATTCCACGATCTCGAACCAGTATTTTTCCAGCGTCTGGAGAATGTCCACGAGCGCCTCGAAGGTCACCGGTTTCACGATGTAGCTGTTCACGCCAAGGTCGTAGCTTTTGTAAACATCCTCGTCGGCTTTCGACGTAGTCAGAACGACGACGGGAATCTGCCGCAGATCGGGATCGCCTTTGATCTCCTTGAGCACGGTGCGGCCATCTTTGCGCGGCATGTTCAGGTCGAGAAGGATTAACCCCGGGCGCGGGGCCTCGGCGGGCGCGGCGTATTTGCCCTGCTTGCGAAGGTAGTCCATGAGTTCCTCGCCATGCTCCACATAGCGCATGTCGTTGATCAGGCGGCCTTCCTCAAAAGCTTCTTGGGTCAGGCGGCGGTCATCCGCATCGTCGTCGGCCATCAAAATCGTGATTGGCATGGCTGCTCTATTCATGGGCTGCATCAGAGGGTTGTTTGATCGGGAGAGTGACGATGAAGACCGCGCCCTCCCCTTCGGCACTCTTTGCCACAATCGTCCCGCCATGCCTATCAGTAATTTTCCGGCACACCGCCAGCCCGATGCCCGTGCCGTCGAATTCGCTGCGGGTGTGGAGCCGCTGGAAAACAACGAAGATTTGCTCCGCGAAGCCAGCGTCGAAGCCGATCCCGTTATCCTGCACGCGAATCTCACAAACTTCGTCGCCCGGCGGCGCTCCGGAGATGATTCGCTCAGCGGGAACAAAGACCCGCGACGAGATGCGAACGAGCGGAACTTTACCGGGCGGCTGAAACTTGAGCGCATTGCTGATCAAATTCTGAAAAAGCTGACGCATCTGCATTGGGTCGCCCCTGACCTCGGGCAGTGCGCCCACCTCTACGCGCGCATTTTTGTCGGAGATCGCTACCTCGAGGTCAGTGAGCACCGCAGTGACAATCTCTCCGAGCACGCACGCTTCGAAGGGCAGAGCTCGGCTGGTCACGCGGGAAAGCTTGAGCAAATCCTGAATGAGGATCTGCATGCGGCGCGCCGCACCTTCCATACGCTCCAGGTAATCCAGCCCTTGTTCGCCGAGCGCTGCGCCGCATTTGGTGCGCAACCGTCCGCCAAAGGCTTGGATTTTGCGCAACGGCTCCTGCAAGTCGTGCGAAGCGACGGACGCGAAATTTTGCAGTTCTGCGTTACTTTGCTCGAGCTGCGCAGCGAAGCGCCGCAGCTTTTCCTCCGCTGCCTTACGTTCCGTGATGTTCGCCGCGATGCCGACCAGTCCGATGATCTGCCCGCGCGCATCGCGCAGCGGCACCTTGGTCGTCTGCATCCAGGTGTCCGGCCCCTCCTCCCCTCGGACCGATTCCTCGCGATTTAGAATTCGCTCTCCGGTTTCGATGACAAAGCGGTCGTCGTCGTTGTAGCGCGTCGCGTCCTCCGGCGGGAAGTAGTCAAAGACCGTGCGCCCTTCCGTTTCCGCGCCGTCTGACTTGGTCAGCAATTGCCGGTGCGATTCGTTATCGAGGATGAAGCGGCCCTTCACGTCCTTCACGAAAACGTGGTCCGGGATGGTGTCGATAATACTGCGCAAAAGATTGTGCTCCGCGGCCAGTGCCGACTCGGCCCGGCGGCGCGCGGCGATGTCGCGCAGGATCAGCACGCAGGCCCAAACCAGTGCGCCAAAGGTAAAGAGGCTGCCAAAAAGAATCGTCCCCGTGGTCGCCCCACCGAGCAGCCGGGTGAAATCCGCCCGCTCTTTGAGCAGGGCTTGCTGCTCCCGCAAAAAATCGGCCAGCAGCTTCTCAATTTCCCGCGTCGTCTGCTCCGTCTCACCTTCGGCAAAAAGAGCCGCCCCGGCTTGAAAACCCTGCGTTCGCCGGAGATCGATCTCCGCCCGCTGCAGGGCGAAGCTCCGCTGAATGAGCTGGAGCAGTCGGTCCAGTTTTAGCGTCTGTTGCGGGGTATCGGCGGTGTCCGCCTTGAGAGCATTGAAACACTCAATGATCGACCCTTGAGCCTCCTCATACCCGCGCAGCAGTTTCTCATCTCCGGTAATGAGGAACCCCCGACGCCCCGCTTCCATCTCCATTAAGAAACGCTGCGTCCGCTCGCTGATCTCCATCACCTCCCGGGTGTGCTGCACCCAATCCGCATGCTTAATGAAAGAGCGCGTGCTCCGATAGCTGACAAAGGCAATGATCCCCAGCATCACCAGCACCAAACCGAAACCGAGCACGACCTTTCGCCGGATGGAAAAGCGGGGCCGGGGCGGTGGTGACTGGGGCATCGGGGAACTGGCTGGGTGGATTACTGGATCGATGGGCTAAATGAGCGGTAGCGCACGCACCCCCACTCCACCAATCCATTCATCCATTTTTCCAGCGTGCCGCGGGGGGATTCAACCCGGCACGCTTCCGTTACGACTTTCCACTCATCGCTCGCAAACCCGCATCGATAGTGGCGGAGGGGGTGGGATTCGAACCCACGGAGCCTTTCGGCTCTCCGGTTTTCAAGACCGGCGCAATAGACCACTCTACCACCCCTCCGAATTAGGTATTTAGAAGCTACTCAGTTTCTCTAAACCGGCATCTCTGCGGTCGTCGCCCAGTTGCTTCAGGCAATGCGACAGATAACTACGCCCTCGGAAAGGTCAACGGCAAGCAGATCAAACGCGCCGGCGTGCTTTCGGCGCGCAGTCGCATGATTGCGTTGCAGCTTACGGCCTGCTGATTTCGAGGCGGATGAACTGTTGCTGATGGCCACTGACGGGCAACGCCGCGCGGACTTTGACCGTCTCGGTGCCGTCGAGGTTGTCCTGCGGGTAGCCAGCGACCAGGACGGCGGGTTGCCATGGGCCGGTCGTCAGGTCGAAGGTGGTGGCGCCCAGGTAGGTGACGCCGGCGAGCGCGGGGCGCGGCCGGATGTAAGTGGACGTGAGGTAAAGCTGCCCTTCGATTAATTCCACGTCAGCCACCGGAAGCAGATCGCTGTCACTGGCGAACGGACTGCCGCCGAGGGCCGCTTCGAGCAAGATACTGAGGCCATCGAATTCGAGATCGGCGGCATCGGCGGCCGCAGGGCCTTGGGCGGCGGCAAGGCTGCCGAAAGTGGAGATTTTCCAACTGTTCAGCGGCGAATCCAGCAGCTGGACCTGCGCGCTGGCGCTGGCGCCGATGGCGTAGCCCGCGGCTTCGCTGAGCGAAATGGTGACGCCGAGCGGCCCGGTCACCTGCACGCGGTCGAGGGCATTCACCACGATGCTCGCCGCGCTTTGGCCCGCGGGAATCGTCACCCCCGCCAGCGCGGGGCTGAGCGTGTAGTCCGCGCCCAGCGCGCCTTGGCCGGGGCCGGAGGCGAGCGCCAGGCTGAGTGGTAGCGCGGTCGCGGTCGAACCAGAGCGGGTCACGACGAACGCACCGGGATTCGACGCGCCCTTTTGCGCGACGGCGTCGCTGGCGGCAATCGAGACCGCGCCGGTCTGCGCGGAGAGGGTGCTGATTTCACCCGCTGAAAGCGCCCGCCCGAACAAGCGGAGGTCGTCCAGATAGCCGTTGAAATGATCGCCAGCGACGGAGGCGGGCGTCTTCGTGCCAATGTAAATTGGGTCACCCGTGGCTGGCATCGCGCCGCTGGCCGGCTGACTCGCGATCTCCACGCCGTTCAAAAAGACCCGCATCGCAACTCCATCGTAAGTGGCGGCGAGATGGGACCACGCGTTGATCGTCGGCAGGCCGGTTTCAAGCCGTCCAACGCCCGCAATATCCCAGACGAGCGCGCCGCCCTCGGCTAGGAAACGATACTGATTGTCGCCGTTTCCTTTTTGCAAAAACCGGCGGTTACCGGCCCAGTCGAACGGATAAATCCAGACTGTGATGGAGATGGCTGCCGAAGGATTGAGCGACGCCTGATTGGGAATGGTGACACTCTGGTTCAACTCGCCGGTGAAATGCACCGCTCCTTCGAGATGTCCATTCGCGACCCAATTCGCCAGCGGCACAGTTAGTGTGCCGTCATGTCCGGTGCCGGAGCTGTCGAAAGCGGTCGTGCCGCTGCTTTCGTTGAACTTCCACCACGCGATCAGATCCTGCGCGACACCCGAGCCGCGGACAGCAAAGGTCGTGGTGCCTTCGTCGGGATCGTTCGAAACAATCGTGACTGTCGCCGATTTCGTCCCTGTGCTCTGCGGGCTGAAACGCACTTGGAATGCCACGCTCCCCGCCCCTGCGATAGTGGCGACCGGCTGCGCCAGTACGCTGAAGGAGCCAGCATCCGCGCCACTGATTTGGACGCGGGGCGAGCCAGTGAGTTGCAGCGTCGAGTTCCCGATATTCTCGATTGTGAAGGTGCGCGTCACCGCGCCTGCCGTCGGCACTGCCACTCCGAAGTCGGTGCCATCGGCGGCCTCGGGCGTCAGATCGTTGTTGGAAATAGTACGGCCTTGGCCGACCAGACGGACCTCCGGCGCGGGCGGGCCGACATTGGTCGTCGCCGTGACTGCATTGGACGGCGTGGAAAACACGTACGTCGCAAAAGCGCGAACGCGGTAGAAGTAGGTCGTGAACGGCTCGGCGGTGAGGTCGCTAAACGCGGTCACGCCAGCGCTCACAAAATCCACCGAGGAAAAAGTGACGTTGTCCAGCGAGCGCTCGATGGCAAAGCCCTGCTCGTTTGTGGACTGATCCTGCCATGTGAGATCGACGCGCGTGTGCGAAATCGCGGTGGCGGCGAGTCCGCTGGGCGCGTTCACGTTCTCCGGCTGCAGATCCTGAATCCACGCTGCGAGCATCGCCACGCCGTCGCTGTCCACGAGGTTACGTGCGAGCGGCGGCATCTGATTTGCGCCCACGACGTTCACCCGCCGATGCATGATGGATTTAAGCAAATCCTGCGGCACAACCACGCGCGCATCTGGCGTACCTAACGTGTTTTGCACCGCGCCATAGACGATGCCCTGCTGCGCAAGCGGGGTCTCGAAGCGCGCGTCCCAAAAAGCCTGCGCACCGCCGGGCCGGTGGCAGCTCGCGCAGTTCGCATCCACGTAGGAGCGCGCCCGCTTTTCGAGCGTGGCCGTGGTGTCGGTGTGATGCGCGAGTTTCTCCAAAGCCGGAATCGTCGCTTCCGCCGGCGCATCGTGAAAATAGCCAACGTGGTTCCAAGCGCGGATTTGGTTGTCGGTGACTGGGCCAGGAAAATCGAGGTTGCGGTTGAGTTGGCGAGTGCTGAGGCCGAGCACGCCGCCGGACTGCGAGGTGTGGCAGCTCACGCAGTCCTGCCGGCTCGGGTAGAACCACGGCTGCCGCCGCGTCTCGACGTGAAACTTCGCGGTCGTTAATGTCGGCGCGGTCGTGTGCGCTGAAACGGCCAGACCGAACCGAATCTGCGTGGGCATCGCCAGCGTCGTGCGCGAATATTCGCGCCAGGTGAATCCGTCGGAACTGGAGAAAGCGATGAAGGTGTTTCCCTCGCGCCGCATCCGCAGCCATGTATCCGGGAAGCTCACGCGCGGCTGCGGCTGCGGCGGATAGAGCGCGGTGGTGCCGCCCCCGACCGTGGCGCGATATTGGAATTCGTAACCGCCGTCGTTGTTGTTGCGCTGGGCGTTGCTCGGGAAGACGAGCGCCATCACGTTCCTGGCATTCGCGTCCAGAGACTCGCGAACCATCAGGCCGGTCTTGGTGTAAAGGTCGGCTTGCACCACGGACTCGATCCGCACCGCTACGTCGAAGTCGCCCGAGCGCAATTGATGCGCGAAATGAAACTGATCGCTCCCGCCATAGATGTCCTCGCCACCCGCGGTGATCGTAATCAAGTTCCCCGTCCGCACCATCGAGCCAGGCGCCGGGCCGCCGATATCCTGCCCAGTCAAACCGCCGATCGGCGCGGTCGCGATGGAGATGCTTTCCGTCAGAGCGCCATCGAGCAGATCAGCATCCTGCTGATTCTCGCGCCATTTGTAAGTCGCGCCATAGACCGAGCCATCCGCCTTTTTTACCAGGAACCGCGTCTCCAGCCGCCGCGTCGTGGCCGCGACATCGCTGACCGGCAGATCGAAGTGCTTCACAAAAACGCTGCCCGCTGGGAAGGCCCATTCGCCCGTGGGTTGGAAGCCGATGGTGCTGCCCGTCGGGACAGCGACGAACCGCTTTTTGATCGCGCGATCCGACCAAAACGGCGCGTTCAGGTCGTAGGCCAACAGCCGGTTATCCGGCGTCAGTGCGGGGACATTGCTGAAAAATCCGGTCGCGCTGAGCGTGGACGGCAGCGGCGTGCCGGGCGGCGGCCCGCCGCGTTGCAGTTTGTAGATGCGCCCGTCGGTGCTGCTGAGCTGGCAGAGATAAAGCTCGCCCGCGGCGTCCACGCCGAAGGAGCCAAGCCCGCGGTAGTCGTTGCCGGAATTTGGACCGGGGCCGTCCGGCAGCGTGGCGAGGAGCATCTTCGTCGCCGGCGTCGTGGTCTCGTCGAGAAACCAGATCTTCCCGGTCATGTTATCGCCAAAAACATACTTCCCCGACAGCTCCGGGAAGGCCGCGCCGCGATAGACGTAGCCGCCGATGATGCAACTGCCGTCGCCCCCGCCGTGCGCGTAGTCGATGATCGGGCGCTTGCTCGCGCCAATGAAGGGCTGGGTGAGGTCGCCCCCATTTCCCTCAATCCGAGGCCACTGAAGGTTCAACCCCGGTGGATCGTTCGGCTCGAGGACGCTAATCTCTTCCCGCGAACCGCCGCCCACGTCGCCGATGAAAATTCGGCCCGTGACCGGATCGACCGTCATCCGGTGCGGACTACGCAAGCCGATGGCGTAAATTTCTTCGAGCGCGTTTGGCTGGCCGACAAACGGGTTGCTGTTCGGCACGAAGTAGCGTGGCCAAGTCGGGCTCACTTCGCCGAGGGGCCGCCGCGTCGGCGCGTGGCTGATTGCGCCGCCTTGCTGGTCCACATCGATGCGGATGACGCAGGAAAATAGGCTGCGGTCGATGCGCTGGGAATTCAGGCCTGGGTCCGCATCATCCCCGTTAGTGATGTAGAGGAAACCATTCTGCGGGTGGAAAAACATGCCGCCGCCGTTGTGCCAGACGCTGTAGTCCTTTTGGTCGATGACCACGTACTCACTGGCCAGAGCGGTTTGGTAACCGGCGTCCAGGACAAAGCGCGAGAGTCGATTCCGGGTCGGCGTGTTCGTCGGCGGACGAGCATTGGCATTGCCGAGCACCGGCCCAAGGTCGCCCGCTCCACCCGTGATGCCGCCGCGCCAGTTGTAATAGACATACATCTCCCGGTTCGTCGCAAAATTCGGGTGCAGCGCCACGCCGAGCAGCCCGGAATCATCCCAGCCCTGGCACTGGCCGGACAAGTCCACCACGAGTGTCTTCGTCGTCACCGCCGGGTTGTTGTCGAAGACCCAGATTTTTCCCTCTCGCTCCCAGACGACCAGTTTGTTGGTTCCCGGCACCGGAGCGAGCCCGACCGGGTTCAGGAAGCTGAGGCCGGGGAAAGCCTCCACGGCAGTCCAGTTTGCCGGCACCGGCGGCGGCTCTGGCGGGAAGGCGTTGTCGTAATACGCGCCAACCGTCGGCCGCTGCGAGAGGCCGTAGGACTGCCCCGCGGCCCGAAAGCTGGCGCTAGAAAGGAGCAGGGCGGTACACGCAGCGAATCGGTAAAAAGAGATCAGGCTCATGGAGGTGCGGGGAGGTTAGCGGAGGCTTGGCTTGCTCTCAAGCGAGTCGGCGGTCTTTTCCTCGTCCTAGCGGCCAGAGGTGGCAGTTAACCGGTTCTCCGATGCGCTGTCTCTGTAACGGACAACCTCTTGCCGTGAGGGACTGCACGCGCGCTCTCGCGCTTGTCATCCGCGCCGGGCATGCCGAAACTCCCCACCCCTCTCGCATGAAAATCCTGGTCGCGCCCGATAAGTTCAAAGGTTCGCTTTCCGCGGTCGCTGCCACCGCGGCGATCGCTCGCGGCCTGCGTACAGTCTGGCCAGATGCAGAAATCACCGCCGCGCCGATTGCCGATGGGGGCGAAGGTTTCGCCGAAACGCTCTGCCAGACGCTGGGCGGTGCGTGGGTGGAAACGCGGGCGTTCGATCCCATCGGTCGCGAAGTCGCCGCGCGCTACGCCTGGGTCGAGTCGGAAAAGCTCGCGATCATCGAGATGAGCGAAGCCTCCGGCATTTGGCGGCTGACCTCCGACGAGCGCGCTCCGCTCCGCGCGAATACCAACGGCACCGGCCAACTCATCCGCCACGCCACGAAACGTGGCGCGCAAAAAATCCTCGTGGGCCTCGGAGGCAGCGCCACCACCGATGGCGGCGTGGGTATGGCCGCGGCGCTCGGCTACGAGTTCCTGACCAGCGACGGCGAAGAACTCGCTTTGCATCCTGGAGATTTTATCGCGCTCACCCGCATTCAGGCCGACGACGCGCTGGAATTGCCCGAGATCATGGCCGCCTGCGACGTGCAGAATCCCCTGCTCGGCCCACGCGGAACGGCCCACGTTTTTAGCCCGCAAAAGGGCGCGCGTGAAAAGGATGTCGCTGCCCTCGAGGCCAGCCTCAACGCGCTCGCTGATTGCGTGACGACCGATCTCGGCTGCGACTTTCGCGAAACGCCCGGCGCGGGCGCGGCGGGCGGCATCGCTTTTGGCTTGATGAGTTTTTGCGGCGCTAAAGTGTGCTCCGGTTTCGATCTCGTCGCGGAGACGCTGCGTCTGGAGGAGCGGGTCGCGGCCAGCGATCTCGTCATCACTGGGGAAGGCCGCATCGATCACCAAACCTTGGAGGGCAAGGGCCCGGCCGGTGTCGCCGCCCTCGCTCGTCAGTACGGCAAACCCGTCGTCGCGCTCGCCGGTTCCGTGGCCGACAACGCCGCCGTGCAAGCCGCCTTCGATGTGGTTAGTGCGATCATCGACGAACCCGTTACTCTCGAAGCCGCCATGAGCCGCGGCGCAGAATTTCTCGAACGTGCCGCCGCGCGGACGGCCCGCCTCATTTCTCTCGGAGCCAAACTATGAAAGACCAACGCATCGCCATTCTCTTCGCCGGCCAAGGTGCCCAAGCAGTGGGAATGGGCCAGGACCTAGCTGCCAAATATCCTGCGGCTGCCGCCCTTTTTTCCCGCGCTGATGAAATCCTCGCGCGTCCCCTCAGCACCATCGTCTTCACCGGCCCGGACGAGGAGTTGACCCAAACGAAAAATTGCCAGCCGGCGCTTTTCGTCCACGGCCTCGCCTGCCTCGCCGCGTTGCGCGCCGAGATCGGTGATTTTCCGATTCACGCCGCGGCGGGTCTTTCGCTCGGCGAATTCACCGCCCACGCCGCCGCCGGCACTTTCGATTTCGAAACCGGTCTGCGTCTCGTTGCCCAGCGCGGTCTTTTCATGCAGGAAGCCTGTGAGCAAACCAGCGGTGGCATGGCCGCGATGATCGGTGCGGATGAAAGCGCCGTGCGAGCCCTCGCTGCCGAGACCGACGTGGACGTGGCGAACCTCAACAGCCCCGGCCAAATCGTCATCTCCGGTGAAAGCTCGAAGGTCGCGCTCGCCGTTTCGCTCGCCAAGGAGCATGGCATCCGCATGGCCAAGACGCTCAACGTCGCGGGCGCTTATCATTCGCGATTGATGAATTCCGCTTTTCTCCAGCTGGGCGAGGAGTTGCAAAAAACGACGCTCGCCACGCCCAGTTTTCCCGTCATCTGCAACGTCGATGCAACCCCCGTGCGCCAACCCGACGAAATCCGCGAGTCTCTGCAGGATCAAGTTACCGGCACCGTCCGCTGGACTGAGACCATCGAGTATCTCGTCGATGAAGCCGGTTGCACCCTCTTCCTCGAACTCGGCCCTGGAGGCGTCCTCGCCGGCCTCCTGAATCGCACCCGCAAAGGCACCCCCTGCCATTCCATCACCGACTCGGCCTCGCTCGACGCCGCGGCTACTGCTCTGCGTGCCTAGATCGCCAAACGCGATCCCTATTTCTCCCCTAGGCGGCTGGCACAGGGCTGGCTAAATAGCGCGGAACCATGTGTGGCATTGCCGGCCTGATCGATCCGTCCGCCTCCGCCGCGGATGCCCGTGGGCATCTGCAGCGGATGCTGGACTTGATCGTACATCGCGGTCCAGACGGCGCAGGCGCGCATGCCGTGCCGGGGCTGGCGCTCGGTATGCGGCGGCTCAGTATCATCGATCTCGAAGGCGGCTGGCAGCCGGTTTGGAACGAGGACGAGACTGTCGGCATCGTTTTCAACGGCGAAATTTACAACTACCTCGAACTGCGCCGCGACCTCCTCGCTGCCGGCCACGTTTTTCGCACGCAAAGCGATACCGAGGTCCTCGTGCATCTCTATGAGGAGCACGGCGAGGCGATGTTTGCTCAGCTCCGCGGGATGTTTGCCTTCGCCATTCTCGATACCCGAAAAAACCGCCTGCTGCTGGCGCGCGATCACTTCGGGCAAAAGCCGCTCTACTACGCTCGAGACGGCGCGCGCTTCGCGTTTGCCTCGGAGTTGAAATGCCTGCTCGCGCTCCCGTGGGTGAGCCGCGAGCGCGATACCGACGCCTTTCTCGACTACGTCTCGTGGCTTTCGCTCCCCTCCCCGCGAACCCATTTCCGCCACCTCCATAAACTCGCTGCCGGCAGCTTTCTCTCCCTGCCGCTGGCCAACGTGAGCGCTGTCGAACCGCGCAAATACTGGAGCTACACCCTCACCGCCGCGCCCGACCTCACCGATCTCAACGCCGCCGTCGAAGCGCTCGACTCCACGCTCCGCGATTCCGTGCAGATGCACCTGCGCGCGGACGTGCCCGTCGGCGTGCTGCTGAGCAGCGGCCTCGATAGCCGAACGGTGGTCGCCTACGCGCAGGAATTGAACGGGGCCATGCAGACTTTCACCGTCGGGTTTGGCGGACCGGATTCAGAGACGCAAGGGGCGGCGGACACGGCGCGGGAAATTGGGTCGCAGCACCACGCGCTCGAACTCACCTCCGACGACTTTCTGCAAAGTATCGAGCGCATCGCCTGGCATCTCGACGAGCCGGTCGGCGATCCCGCTGCCTTCGCTGTGCTCAAGGTCTGCGAACTCGCCCGCCAGCATGTGAAGGTGCTGCTTTCTGGCGAGGGATCTGACGAACTTTTCGCCGGTTACGACGCCCGCTACCTCGGCATGCTCTCGACGCTTAATCGCTCGGACAAACTCCGCCGCTGGGCTCCGCTCCTCCCGACGCCGGACGCCGCCACGCCGCCTTCACGCTGGCAGCGTCTGGGCACCCGCGCCCACCAGACACGCGCGAGCGAAGCGCTGAGCCTTCGCCTCGAAGGGTTGCCCGGCGACGTGCGCACTCCGCGCGGCCTCACGCCCGCTCAACTCCACCGCCTGCGTCAGCGCACGGATGAGCTTTCCCACAGCGTCTATCGCCCGCAGCGCGACACGCTCAGCGAGCTGCTGACCCTCGACCTCGACTGGCAGCTCGCCGAGTCGCTGCTGCAAAAAGCCGACAAGATGAGCATGGGCGCGTCCATCGAGCTGCGCACCCCGCTGCTCGATCTGCGCGTGGCCGAATTGGCCGCCCGCCTGCCCGCGGCGCTCAAACTGCCGCCCGGCGGACCAGGAAAATTCGTCCTCCGCCACTGCCTCGCGCGCAAGCTTAACGAACCGCTCAACCGGCCCAAGCGCGGCTTCCCGGTGCCCCTGCGCGCGTGGTTCACCGGTCCGCTCCGCGGTCCGCTGGAAGATGCGCTCTTTGCGCCTAATGCTGCCTGCCTCACCTACCTCGACCGTGGGCTGCTGCGCGCTGCGTGGAGCGATTTTGTCTCCGGCGCGTGGGACGGCGCGCGCACGCTCTACTCGCTTTGGCTTTACGAAATTTGGTCGCGGAAAGTTGCGGGCACTCCATGAGCAGACCTCGCGTCACGATCGCCATTCCATGTTTCAATGCCGAGCGCTGGATTGCGGCATGCGTCGAAAGCGCGCTCGCGCAAACTTGGGCGGACAAAGAAATCATCGTCGTGGACGACGGATCAATCGACGGCTCGGTAGCGATTCTGGAGACATTCGGATCACGCATCCGCCTCATTCGCACCTATCACCGCGGGGGCAATTTTGCGCGCAACGCCGCCCTCGCCGAAGCGACCGGCGAGTGGCTGCAATTTCTGGATGCGGACGATTACCTCGAACCGGAAAAGATCGCGCAGCAATTTGCGGAAACCGCTGACGGCGAAGCGGCGGACGTGATCTATAGCCCGACTTGGATGGAGGACAGCCGCACCGGCCAGCGGGAACTCGGCGTGGTCGAAACCGAGCGCGATCTTTACACCCAATGGATCACCTGGCAGCTCCCGCAAACCGGTGGCTGCCTCTGGCGCAAATCCGCGCTCGATGCGCTCTGTGGCTGGCGTCAGGACCAGCCCTGCTGCCAGGAGCACGAGCTCTATCTCCGCGCCCTCCAAGCGGGTCTGCGCTTCGCCTTCGCCCCCACGCCGCACGCGGTTTACCGATTGTGGTCGGAGGAAACGCTCTGCCGCCGCAACCCGCGGCAGGTCATCGAGGTGAAAACCGCACTCCTTGAGCAACTCAAAACGTGGCTGGAAGAGCGCAAACTTTGGCAGCCGGAACACGCTCGGGCCATGGGGCGGGCGTGCTTTGAAATGGCCCGGACGTGGGCCCGCGACGATCTCGCCGGCGCGGCTCGTTACCACGCCGCGCGGCGGGCGCGCGGGATGATTGTGCCCTCAGGCCCGGCGGCTCCGGCCAACTACCTCGCTGTTTATAATTTACTCGGCTTCGCCATCGCCGAACGCGCCGCTCGCTGGCTTCGCTGATGTCCGCAATCCCTCCCCATCTGCTGCTCGCGACGATCGACGGGCAACTCGCCCGCCGGTCCGGTTATCACCTACTGGCGGAGTATCTGCCCGAAGGCGAAACCCTCACCGCGCCGCGCCGCGACCCCGCTGGCGGTTGGCGACGGCTCGCCGCGGGCGCGGCCCGACGCCTAGCTTTTACCCGCTGGTATCTCGGCGGCTGCGCGGAGTTGGAGTGGCAGGCTTGGCGCCGACTGCAAAGCGGCTTTGAAGGGGTCGTGCACTACCTCTGGTGCGACCGCGACTTGGGTTTTCTAGATCTTCTCCTCAACCGCAATCAGCACCGCTTCGTCGCCACTTTTCACAATTGCGCCGACCTGCTGCCCGAGGTCATCCGCCATCCGCGACGCCTCCGCAAAGCGGCGGCGATCATCCTCATGAGCGAGACGCAGCGCGCCTATTTTCGTCAGGCGGGCGTGCCAGATTCCCGCATTCACTTTCTACCGCACGGCGTGGACACGGCATACTTTCAGCCCGCGGCGAGTGAACGCCGTAGCGAATTTGTGGCGCTGTCGGTCGGCGGCTACCGCCGAAACTTCGCCCTGCTCCGCGAGGTTTGTGCGGCGGTGCCTCAACTCAACTTCGAGATCGTGGGCCCAGCCGCGGTGGCCGAGAAATTTCGCGGGTTAACGAATGTTCGTTTCCTCAGCGGTCTGAGCGATGCGGAGTTGCTCGCAAGATACCACGGCGCTTCCTGCCTGCTGCACATCGCCGAACACGCGACGGCAAATAATGTTTTGCTCGAAGCGCTCGCCTGCGGGCTGCCGGTCGTCGCCGAGCGCATCGGCGGCATTCCCGAGTACGTGGACAGCTCCTGCGCCTTGCTCACCGAGGCCGGGGACGGAGCGCAAATTACCAACGCCCTCCAACGCCTCGCGCAATCCGCCGGGTTGCAAAGCGAGATGCAATTCGCGGCCCGCCTTCGCGCCCTGGAGCTCGCGTGGCCGAAGATTGCCGCGCGCACGCTTGAGCTCTATCAATCGCTGGCATGATCACCCGACTCGCCGAAGGACTCGCCTCGCGCCTGCGGATCGCGTGGCACCGTGCTCGCGGCGTGCGCATCCTTGGGCACATCTCGCTGCGGGGGGTGGAAATACCGCGCCGCCCGCAATGCATCACGCTCGCCGCTGGGGTGGCTTTGGACCGTGGCGTCACCCTTCTCCCCACAGATGACGCGGCACGGATCAATATCGGGGCAAGCGTTTATATCAACCGGCACACCATGCTCGACGCTCAGGAACTCATCGAGATCGGCGAACGCACGATGATCGGGCCGTTCGGCTACATCACCGATCACGATCACACCATCCGCGCTGGAATTGCACCAGGCGACGGGCCGCTAGTTTCCGCACCAGTGAGGATCGGTGCGGCCTGTTGGCTCGGCGCCCATGTCACGGTGCTGAAAGGTGTGACCATTGGCGACGGCACCGTCGTCGGCGCCGGCAGCGTGGTCACGAAATCGCTGCCGGCAGGAGTGGTCGCGGTCGGCAATCCGGCCCGCGTGCTGAGATCGGTCGGGGCATGATTTCGCGGGCCCGCCATCCGCTGGTGCATCGCTTCAGTCACTACGTCAACGCGTGGACTCGCAACCGCCCGAGGCTGATTCGTCGCCGCGTGCTTAGTTTCCCGCCCGTTTCGAGCGAAGCCCACTCCCCGATCCTCGCGGTGCTGTGCGAAGCCGACAAGTTCACGGACGGGCTTTGGTGCGCGTGGAGCTGGCTGCGCTTTTTGCAGCGTCACGTGCGTCTGCACCTTTTTGTGGACGGTGCGGTGTCCGGCAAAAGCCGCGGAGCTTTCACGCGCCTTTTTCCTGGGGCGGAGCTGTCTTCGTTGCCGCAATTTCTCGCTGCTCAACCGTCGCCAACTCCGAGCTTTCAGACCTTTCTCAACGGCTACCGCTACGCGCGGAAACTTGCGCTCATTCTGCATCTGCAAAAGCATGCGCCGGTGCTCTACACCGACAGCGATGTGCTCGCCTTCCGCCGCCCCGATGCGCTCATTGCCGCTCTTGAAAATGGGCACACCGGCGCCTACATGGCCGATCCCGGGGCGCGGCGCGACCAGACTTGCGTCGATCCGTGGGTCCGCGCGCAGGCTGCAAAGCTCGGGCTGCCCTGCGTCACCGACCTAAACTCCGGCCTACTTTGGGTGCCGCAGGGCGGTGTTGACCCGGCGCTCGTCGAGCTCTTGCTCACCGGCTGGCATCCGGGCGTTTATTATCACTTCGCTGAGCAAACGATTTTCGCCGTGCTCTTCGGCGTGAACGGCGCGCAACCCCTGCCAGAAAGGGACTACGTTCTCTCCGCGCAGGGCATGCATTTTTGGGAAAAGGATTTGCCGTGCGAACACCTCACGGTTCGGCACTACGTGGGCTTGGTGCGGCATCGCATGTATGCGCATGCCTATCCGCACCTGCTCCGCCAGTCGAAAGGTCAGCGCGTCGCATGAAGCCATCCGTCGCCATTTGCATCACCACGCACAACCGCTGTGCAGAATTGGCGCGGACCCTCCGACAGCTCGCCACCCTCGATCCTGAACCCACAGCGCTGCTCATTGTCGCCGACGGATGCACGGACGAAACGGTGGCCACGGTTCGCCAAACCGCGCCGCACGCTCGACTCATTGAACACTCCGTCGCCCGTGGCTCGATCGCTTCGCGCAATGAGGCGGCGCAGGCCTGTGAGTGCGACATTTTCCTCAGCCTCGACGACGACAGCTATCCGCTGGAAACTGACTTCATCGGTCGCGTCAGCGAACTCTTCGGGCAACATCCGCGTCTCGCCGTGCTCTCCTTTCCGCAGCGCAGCGATGAATTCCCCGAGTCGCTCACCGTCGCCGATTTTGGCCCTTCACTTTTCACCGGCAGTTACGCGAACTCGGGAGCGGCGATCCGGCGGACGGCATTTCAGGAACTTGGCGGCTACCCGGATTTTTTCTTCCACGCTTACGAGGAACCCGACTTCGCACTGCGTTGCCTGGCGGCGGGCTGGCAGGTGCGGCACGAAACAACGCTCACGGTGCGACATCACTTCACCGGAATACAGCGTAGTGAAATCCGCACGCATCACCGCCACGCACGCAACGAAATCTGGAGCGCTCTGCTTCGCTGCCCGGCACCGCAGGTTTTTGGCGTCATCCTTTTCCGTGTTTTTCGACAGGCAGGCTATGCAGCCGGGCGCGGGTTGGCGTGGCTGGTGCGCGAGCCACGCTGGTGGATCGCCTGTTTTGCCGGGTTGCCGAAATGTTTTCGCCAAAGGCAGCCCCTCCCCTGGCCGCCCTATCTGGCATGGATGCGTCTGGTGCGTCAGCCACTGCGCAGTGAGGAGGAGTGGATGGCGATTTTCCGGAAGGAGAAGGCGTGAGAATCTCCTTCGCGGCGACCAACCCCTGCCATTTGTTCCCCGTCGCCCGGGAGTTGGCGAAGCTGGACGCTCTCGGCTGCTATTATTCAGGCTATCCGGCGTGGAAGCTGCGAAATGCAGAGGGCATGAAGGTCCGCACACACAGCCTGCGCACGAACGTCGTCTATGGTCTGCTGAAATATGCGCCAGCCCGGCTGCGTCCGTCGTCGCGCAGGCTATTTTTGTGGCAAGATCACGGTTTTGACCGGTGGGCTGGGGCGCATCTGGAGACCTGCGATTTCGTCCACGGCATGCCTGGGCAGTGCCGCGAACTTTTCCGCGCTGCACGTAAGAGCGGCGTCCGTACTGTGCTGAACCACGCGACGGGGCCGGTGCGCGACTGGGTGCGCATCATGGAACCGGAATACGCGCGCGTAGGCCTGCGACTGACGGACGTGTGCCCGTACGACGAAGAGTATTTCGTTCGGGAAGATGAGGAATACGCGTTGGCGGACTGGCATTGCGCCGCTTCAACGGTCGTCAGGGAGCAATTGGTCACCCGCGGGATCGCGGTCGAGCGGATCATGGTGGCGCCCTACGGCGCAGAGCCGGAGATTTTTCACGACAACAAGCCGGAGCCACCCCGCAGTTTTCGCATCGTCTTCGCCGGCCAGGTCGGACTTCGCAAAGGACTGCACACCCTGCTCGAAGCGCTGACCCAGGCGGGGCGCAAGGAATGGCGCGTCGATTTCTACGGAACCGTCGCAGAGGAAGCGCAACCTGATCTCGCGCACTACGCGGGAGCGACGCCGCTGCATTTTCACGGCGCCGTTTCCCAATCCGCGCTCGCCTCGGCCTTTCGCGAAGGCTCGGTGCTGGTGTTGCCATCTTTGGAAGAAGGTTTCGGCTTGGTCGTGCCCCAAGCTCTGAACTGCGGGCTGCCCTGCGTGGTCAGCGACCGCGTGGGGGGAAAAGATCTGATCCGCCATCACGCCAACGGCTCTATTTTTCCTGCGCGAGATTCCACGAAACTCGCCGCGGAACTGGAGTGGTGGGCGCAAAACCCGCAACGCATCCGGGAAAATCACGACTGGCAGACTCCCGCTCGCACCCTCCTCGCGGCCAGCATCGCCGCCATCGCATGAAATTCGGACGCAAAATTCGCCCTGCCGGACTCGCCACTGCCCCGCTAGCGGTGGTGCCCACCGGCCATAGTCGGCCCATGCCCGCCACGCCGATCGACGTCATCTCAGTGCCGAAAGCCTCGCCGCTTGGCACCCAACTCGCCCTCGTTGGGTTAGCGATTACCGGGCTGTTTCTGACCGGGAAAACGCCGACTGATTTGGGCCGCTTTGCGGCCGTCGGCGTAGGCGTGAGTTTGGCAATCAGCGTGGCCTTAGATGCGAGGCGAGGCTTTCAGAATTTGATTCGCGCCGACCTCATGGCGATCCTCGCTTACTATTTCCTCACGCTCTTCGAACTGCTCTTTCCTCAAGACGAATTCAACTTGATGACGAACGCGCGGGCCACGCACACCGCGGTGCTCATCGTCCTGCTCGGTATGGCTGGACTCCTTGTGGGACGACATTTGGCCAAACCAAAAAGACAACCTTTTGCCCGCACTCTCACGCGCGAGGTTCCGCAGACGTGGATGATTGCGATCTTTTGGACGGCGCTGCTCATCGGCATTTCTTCGATGCTTTTCGCCGTCAATTTCAACATTTTGGAAATGCTCCAGTGGTTCATGGCCCCGCGCTTTTCGCAGCCCTGGGGACGTGGCAAATTTGGCGACTGGCGGGCGCTGCTCTACGAGCTGAACATGCTGACCTTCCTCGTCCCGCCCCTCGCTGGAGTGATCCTCGGACGGCGGAAGCGCTACGGAAAGTTCGCTCTCGTCTGCGTGATCGTCGGGTTGGCCTTCACGCTTTTCTACAGCTTCTCCAGCGGGACCCGGAATCTTTTCGCCTCACATCTTGTGACCTTCGCCATTGGCTATGCTTTCTCGCTGCCGCCAGACCGGAAACGGGAACTCATCCCGGTCTGCGTGACGGTCGCGGTAGTCTTTTTAGCAGCCTCGCTAATGATGCTGAAGTTTCGCAACAACGGTCTTCAACACTGGCTGGAAACGGGCGAGGAATCCGATGCGGCGTTCGAGAAGACGCTCTTTGTCGACTACAACCTGTGCGCCATCGCCCGACTGACAGAAGTTTTTCCCGCGCAGCACCAATTCCTCGGATGGGAAATTCCCTACCTCGCTTTGATCCGGCCGATTCCGCGGGCGCTGTGGAAAGGCAAACCGGAGGGGATGAGCATGTCCATCGAAGACGCGCTGGGGGCGGAGAATATGACCATCGCCGCAAGCTTTGCCGGCGAGGCCTACGTGTCCGGAGGCTTCATTGCCGTTGGTTTGATTGGGCTATTCTTCGGTGTGATCGCGGGCTGGTGGAGCTATCTCTCTTCAGCGCGCAATTCCGAACTCGGCGTGCTGATTTATGCCTCGGGCTTTTTCGCCGCGGTCATTTCCATGCGAAGCCTTTTTTCCTTCACCACCGCATTGCTTCCGACCATCGCCGCCATCGTCATCGGGGCTTTTGCCGTGCGCAAATTAGCCGCCCAAGCGCAGCGACTTCTGCAGCGGACGCGCTTTCAACCTACCCGACCGCGCCCTCCCGGAACTCGATGAAAGCCGCATTCGTCTCCGTGGTGCCATCACCCTATCAGCGCGATCTTTTCCGGGCTCTGGCGGCACGCGAGGAGGTGGAGTTGAGCGTTTTCTACCTCGAAGCCGCAGCGCCGGATTCGCCCTGGCCAGAGAAACCTCTGGCTGCTTTCGAGCAAATCCTGCGCGGCAGTTGGCTGCCAATCGGCAAGGCGCGTTGTCATGTCAACTGGCCGCTGCCAGACCTGCGCAGCTACGATGTGGTGGTCATGAACACCCTCATGTCCTTGACCGGTCAATGGCTGATGCGCACCAGTCTGCGCGGGCGCCGGTGGATCTTCTGGGGAGAGCGGCTGAACCGCGGACGCGCGCTCCACGAGGCTTTGGCCGCGCCGCTGCATCGGGCGGCAGGGATCGCTTCGATCGGCAAGTTTGCAGAAGAGGACTACCGCGAGCGATTTCCTAAACCGCAACACTTCTGCATTCCTTACCACTGTGATCTCACCGCCTTTCTCGCCGCTCCGCGACGTGTGCGCGGCGACGGACCTGTTGTATTCCTTTTTTGCGGGCAGATGATCGCGCGAAAGGGTCTTGATCATTTACTGGCGGCCTTCGCGCAGTTGGGTGAAACCGCGCGACTTCTGCTGGTGGGCCGGGAGGCGGAATTGCCCGCGCTGCTCGCTCCCCTGCCCGCCGGAGTAAAGGCGCGGATCGAATATGCGGGCTTTCAACCGCCGGAGGAACTACCGCGATTTTTCGCGCAGGCGGACGTCTTCGTCTTGCCCAGTCGTTACGACGGTTGGGGCGTGGTCGTAAACCAGGCGCTTGGCGCTGGGCTGGCGATCATCTGCTCGGACCAAGTCGGTGCGGGATATGATCTTGTGGAAGAAGGCGTAAACGGACTGAAATTTCCCGCGAACGATGCTGGCGCTCTTGCCGAAAAAATGGCGCGTTTCATCGTTGAACCCGAATTGCCAAGGCTGTGGGGCGAGGCTTCGCGAAAGCGGGCGGCTGCGTGGGCACCAGAATGCGGCGCGAAAAAATGGGTGGATGCGTTTCAGGAGGTTCTCGCACGATGAAAATTCTTCTCGCGAGCAGCAGCTCCGGGTCGCGCGGCGGCGGCGAGTTGTATCTCGTCTATCTCGGTCGGGCGCTGGTTCAGCGCGGCCACGCGGTAACGCTTTGGGCATCGTCGCACCACCGGATGGACGAACTGGCGAACACTTTTTCCGGCTTCGGCGATGTGCTCCGTTCGGAATACGAAAACACCTACGATCAGGCCGGGCGCTCGATCGCCAGCTACCTAAATCTCGCCACATCGCGCAACGTCGCTTCGGTATGGCGCACGGCAGAGCCAGATTTTATCCATTTGAACAAACAGAACTTGGAAGACGGACTCGACCTGCTGCGCGCCGCACAGCAAACCCGGATCCCCCATCTCTGCACGATCCACTTGACCCAAAGCGCGCAATACCTCCGGGCAAAATTGGCCGGCCCACGCGATTTTGTTTCTCGACAGGCGTTGCGGCACTATCCGGGGCTGCTCGTTACCGTCTTGGAAAATCGCCAGCGTGATCTGGTGGAGTTTCTCGGTGAGTCGCCGCGTATTCGCATGATCCCGAATGGAGTTCCGCTATTCGATCTGACGCGCGTGCGCAGCGTGCGCACGATAAAGCGGAGCGAACTTGGCGTTTCGGCAAGCGATCAACTTTTCATCGCCGTGGGACGCATGGTTCCGCAAAAGCGACCGCTGCTGTTTTTGGAAAAGGCGGAGCAAATTTTGCAAGTGGTGCCGGCCGCGAAATTCCTCTGGGTTGGCGATGGCTCGCTGAGCACGGATTGGGATGCACGAGTCGCTGCCAAAGGCTTGGGGACGAGCATTCGGCGTTTACCATGGCACAATGACGTGCAGTCCCTTTTGCTTTCCGCGGACGTGTTTCTGCACGTTGCCGATTATGAGGGCCTGCCGCTGGCAATCCTTGAGGCAATGTCTGCGGCGCTGCCTTGCGCCATCACTGCGAACCTGCTCGGGGAGATGCCGTTCATGAACGACAGCAACTCCATCGCTATCGACGAGGACAAATTCTGGATCACCAAACTCCGCGATACCGAGCAACTTCGCGCCCTCGGAGATGCGGCGCGGCGACTCGCGGAAGCAAAGTTTTCGTTTGGCACAATGGCGGAGAGTTACGACACGCTCTACGCCGAGACACTTGCCGGGCGCTTGTGAAGGTTGCTTTCTTCATCCCACCGGCGGAGCAGCGCATCGGCGGACTCGATGCCGCGATTGATGGTTTGCGCGGTGCTCTGGAACAACGTGGTATTGCGGTGAGCCACACGTTGCCGTCTGGGAAAGGTGACGGGATTGCACATTTCCACGGGCTTTGGCAACCCGACCACGCCTGCCTTGCCAAGGATTGTCGGAATCGCGGAATTCCGTATTTGGTGTCGCCGCACGGCATGCTTGAGCCGTGGGCGTGGCGTCACAAATGGTGGAAAAAATGGCCCTACTTTCACCTCGTTGAAAAGCGCCATCTGAGCAGGGCAAGTGCGGTCCTAGCAACTGCTTCACAGGAAGCCGAGCGGCTCCGCCGCTTTCTTCCGCGCCAGCGCATCGAAACCCTCCCGCTGGGCCTGACAGGGTCCGCCAAGCCGATGTATCACGCGGCACGAACCCAACTCGGCTGGCCCATAGAAGAGCGGGTGCTGCTGTTTCTTTCGCGGTTGCACCCGAAGAAGGGACTCGACCTGTTGCTCAAAGCACTATCGACACTCGGTACTACAACATTGATGCGACTTGTCGTCGTGGGAGAGGGTGAATCCGGGTACGTTGCTGGTTTGCGCCGGTTCGCTGAAAAGCATGCGCCAAGTTTGCCGCGGATCGATTGGGTCGGTGCCGCGTGGGGCGAAGAGCGGTGGAAGTATTTCCAAGGGGCTGACCTATTTTGCCTGCCAACGCATTCAGAAAACTTTGGTCTGGCCGTTCTCGAAGCCTGCCAAGTCGGAACTCCTGCGCTCACCACAGTAGAAACCCCGTGGGCGAAGGCGCTTGAAGGACGCGGCTTTATCTGCCGTCCGACTACCGCCTCAGTTCGCTCGGAACTAATGCGGTTTTTGGCTGGTGATCGCCAAACCGATCAAGCCAGGTCGGAGCTGGCGGATTGGGCGCAGCGGCGCTTTCACTGGGACGAATTGGCCGAGCGTTATGAAGCCCTTTATCGCTCCGTGATTTCGCGCACGTCATAGGTTTCGCAGCGAACGATCTCAGGCCGCGTAATACTGATTGTAGCGATAGTAGTAGTAATCCGGCGTCTCCGTATCGATAGCGTTGAGAATAAGGCCCAGGACATTCACCTGTCGCTGATAGAGAGCATTGAGCGCGTTTTTTGTAAGCCGAGCCGAGGTGAACTGCGCGCGGACGACCATTAGCGTGCCATCAAAATTTGGAGCCAACGTAGGGGTATCATCGGCCGCCAGAATCGGAGCGGTGTTAAAAATAACGAGGTCGTAGGACGCTTTAAATTCATCAAGCATCCCAACGAGAATTGGGCGAAGAAGTAGTTCACCAGATTGATTCGTGACCGGCCCCCTCGGGATGAGTGAGAGCGTCGGGTATTTTGTCTGGAGAACGCCGGATTTCCACGAAACCTCCCCTCGAAGTATGTTCGAGAGGCCAGTTTTACCATCAACATCAAATAGCTGTGCGAGATCCCCGCGGCGGAGATCGGCATCCACTAGCAGCACACGCGCTCCGGCTGCGGCCATGGTCACAGCCAAGTTGCTCGCAATAGTGGATTTTCCTTCGTTGGGAATGGCGCTAGTGATGAGGATCGTCTTCAGCTCACTTTGATTTGGCATGAAGATCAGTGAAGAGCGTAAGCTACGAAAGGCTTCTGCGTACGTATATCGGTCATCCTCGTCCTGAAGGAGAGGCAAACCAGCTAATCCGCGCGTTTCGGAAACATTGGGAATCTGACCGACAATCGATTCGGAGAAATGCTCGATCATTTCCGTGGAGGAAGTGAGACGATCATCCGCACGGTCAAGAACGATAAGAATAATCGAGCCGACGATCAGACCACCAATCAGACCGATGAGGAGGTGTTTAGCTGTGCCGGGAGGAACGGGCAGAGGCGCAGTTGCTTTCTGCATCACTTGGAGTGGGTCGAGACTCGATTTCACACCCCCGGCAATGCTGCCGATTTCGTTGAGCAATTTTTCCAGCTGACTTTGCGTACGGGCGACGTTGCTCTGGAGAGTCTGATATTCTGCGTCTTTGCGGCTCGCTTCGAGCACTTTGGCGTCCCACTCAGTAATGCTGCCTTCAATATTTTTGAGTTCTGCATTAATCGAAGTGACACGGACTTTAACGAGGTTGGCGTTTTGGTCCTTAATGATATTGATCTGGCGCTGGAGCTTTTCCAAGTCGGCCACAATGGCCTTCAACTTGGGATGAGCAGGCTTCCAGACAGCTTTCCACTCTTCAAAATCGGCCTGACGTTGGTAGAGCTGCTGGCTAGCTTTGATGAACTCATTGTATAAACCGCTGTTGAAGGTGGACTCCTGTTTTGCAGTAAGCGGAAGATTGGTGTTCAGCGGCTTTGCAGCAGTGGAAGAGGAGGAAGCAACTTGGAGTAGTTCGTCTGGGGTCAGACTTTGGAGTCTCTGTAATTCGTCCGTTAATTCGGTCTTTTTGTTTTTTAACCCCAAAAGGTAGGCCACAGCTTTGTTCTGCTGTTCGGTCCAGAATTGCATGCTGTTCTTCTCCGTAAAGGCCTGCAAATCTCCTTTGTTTTTCTCGAGCTCCTGGCGGATTTGCATCTCACGCTCGGTGAGACTTGTGGTAACGCCTTTACCGATATCAGTGCGGTTTTCGTTACGCCATTTAAGGAATTCATCGACGACCGCGTCCACAAATTTTTGCGTGTACTGCGGATCTGTCCCGTTACCTGCAACGGTGAAAATGTTTGTCCTCGCAGGATTGGAGGCGGAAATTTCTACCGTTCCGTTGAGATTTGGGGCTTCCAGAGCTATGCGAGCCTGAGCTCGACCAGTTACGAGCGGATGCTTAAGTTGCTCAACCGCCGTGCTGATAAAGTTTCCTGTTCCATCTCGGAACGCACCCGTTGTATCGCGAATGAGTTCTTCGCGAATCATTAACTGGCTAGCTGATTCGAAGAGCTGCGGCTTCGTAAAAAGCACATATCCTTCGTAAGCTAAACCGAATCCGATCGACAGAAACAGAATCCACCAGTGGCGTCGGACAAGATTTCGATACCGGTAAAATTTCATGCCCAGTCCGCCGGGCAACGGCATGGCGGGGGCTTGGGGATTGGCAGAGTCCATACGGGAGTTAGAATCGCATGATGGTTTTCGGCACCCAAATTCGATCTCCATCCTGCAACACGGGGTCCGCCTTTTCGTCACCTTTTTCGATAATCTCTTTGACGTTAAACTCCTTCGATTCTGCCACGCCGTTTACTTGACGGGTAAGCTTCACTCTTTTCGGATTGGCCCATTCCGTAAAGCTGCCTGCCTTTAAAATTGCGCTGCTCAGACGGAGCGGTTCGCCCGCAATCATTTCTTGCGGCCCAACGAGTCGGACCTGGCCGGAAAGGGTCACCGTCCCTGCACGAACCTGAATGGGGCTGACGCGGTCGATGTTCAATTTCACGGTCGCTCGGTGATAATATTCTGCCTCTAACCGTCGTTTGATATCGGCGCTTGCTTGGGTGGTTGTCTTGCCAGCTACTTGAATCCGCCCAACTGGCGGCACATCAATTTCCCCGGCGGCAGTCACAACTTTAGGAAACCCACCTTCCCTGTCTTCGACAATCTCCACTGTCACCATATCTCCAGTCGAAAGCTTTTTGTCTGGATCCACTACTTGCATCCGCTCTTGTGGAAAATAACCCGATGGGCTCGCGGAAGTAGCAGGGTAAGCTGGTGCAACCGGCAACGCTCGTGGTGCCAAGCCTTGAGTTCTTCCCGTCAGCGAAGTCGCCAAAAAAAGTAGGGCGACACTTAGAATACGGATGAACGAGCTAGGCATGGGCCATAATGCAAGAGGTTAGAATTTGTAGTACAGACTCAGGAAGGCGACGTTCTGTTTGTAGTCGTTGTTTGGCACGTCTGAATCTTGAGCAATAAAGCGATAATCGAGCCCAAGCGTGATAGAGTTTGAAAAATGATAGCGCAAACCCAGTGCCGCTCCGATACGTTGGGCGCTCTCTCCTAAATCACCCGACGTGGTGTAATACTCGTAAAAAATCAGAGGACCAATTTCGGCGTTGCGGAACGCCTTCCAGTTGGCGTCGTACTCAACGTGATAGAGTTCGTAGTAATTTGAATAAAATGCTACTTCCGTAGTCCGCGAGAAGGAAAGGCGATGATCAAAGATATCGGACGGCTTGTTATTAATCTCAAACTTGATGTAGTAACTGTTGCTGTTCTGATCATTAAAAAGGATCCCATCCACCGCATTGGCTTCCTCTTGATCTAAACCGAGCTGGTCAAACTCCAAGGCTTGGTATCCGCCTTCGAGGTAAAGATTGGTATACTCGGAAATCTGCCATTGGATAAACGGACCAGCGAGCACACCGAACCCGTCGGGGCGGTCATTGCTAGTAAAGTCGATATAACTATAGGAAGCGTTGATGCCAACCTTCAGACCAGGAGAGATATTATAGGAAGGTTTGAGAAAAACGGTTTCGATCGCGCGCGGCTGCAAGGGGTAATCATCACCGATTACCCATAAATTGTAATGATCGAAACCAAGCAGGATGTTGACTTTGTCGTTGACCGCCCAGTCCATCGCGATGCCTGCTTGGTTTTCCCAGCGGCGGTAAGGCGAATCTATATTATCAATGAGCGGCTCGTTGTAGGTATCTTCCTGATAACTGAAACGATCACGAACCGTGAACATCACCTGACCAAGAAAAAACGTGAAGGCGAGTTCAGAGTTGGGTGAAAGCAGGACACTGCGGCTGTCGTACTGCGAGTGATCAAGATACTTCGCGTAAGAGGCCCCGAGTGAGAGCTTGATCGTATTGAGATCTGTAAGATGCCAAACCGCCTGCACATCCAATAACGGGCGAAAGATGAAGTCTTCCAGTTCATCATCATTCCTCAGGGTGATGTTATCATTGTACTCGACTCCAACCCCCAGTGCTAAACCGAACTGGACCGGACCGATTGCGAAATTGTAGCGGTTCGCCTCTTCAGCGGCTTCCGCCTCGTTCAACTCCTGACCAGGTCTTAACGGACTGAGACCGCTGGGCGAGGTGTCCTCATAGCTGTATTCGGAGGGCACGACCGGACCAAATCCGCTTGATGAGCGCGAAGTACCTAAATCCCGAAAGAACTCCTGTGCTATGCCTTCGCATAGAAAGACAACCAATAGCAGTGCTGTGATGACGAGACTTTGAGCGAGTGTTTTTTTCATGGCGAGGCGATCTCAGTGGGACGGTAGGTCTGTGCAGGC
>JANMTP010000005.1:0-16575 GCA_031390545.1 Chthoniobacter sp.
CGCAGCGAGGGCCTCGGCCACGGCAGCGAAATCATCGTTCGCCTGCCGATCCTCCCCGGCCCGGTCGCCGTGCCGCCGCCGCCCATGCCCGCCGCCCCAGATACTCCGCGCCGGATTCTCATCGTGGATGACAACGAAGACGCCACAAGCAGCATGGCAATACTCCAGCGCCGGCGCGGCCACGAGACGCGCACCGCCTTCACCGGTCCCGATGCCGTCGCTGCCGCCGCCGAGTTCCTGCCCGAGGTCGTGCTGCTGGACATTGGGCTGCCCGGCATGGACGGCTTCGAAGTCGCCCGCCGCCTGCGCGCCATGCCCGCGCTGGCCGGCACCTTCCTCGTGGCGATGACCGGCTACGGCAGCGACGAAGACCGCGCCCGCGGGAGAGAAGCCGGCTTCGACGAATACCTCATCAAGCCCGTGGACCTCGACCTCCTGCGCGAGTGGCTGCGGAGTCGGGCTCGCGACGCTTATTGACGCCGCTGGTGACATGAGCCCTCGGATTTTCGGCTCACGCGACAATCACGTCCCGCGGTAGCCTCCGGAGTGCCACGCATGAGCGCCGATGCCGTCTCGCCCGAGCGCCTGCTCGCTTTCCTGAGCGATGCGCACTCTTACCGCGGAAAGTCCGCGCCCATCCTAGTGGTCCAGACACACGCATCCTATCTCGCTCTCGCCGGACGGCACGTCTTCAAGGTGAAAAAGCCAGTGAATTTCAGTTTCCTCGATTTTTCCAGGCTCGAAAAGCGGCGGCACTACTGCGAGCGCGAGGTGCTGCTCAATCGACGGCTCTGTCCGGGCGTTTACCTTTGGGTCGTGCCGATCTCGATGGATGAAGAGCGGCTCGCATTCGGACTCCGTGGCGAGATTGTGGAATACGCGGTGAAAATGCGACCGCTGCCGGAGCGCACTTCATGCTGCGGCTGTTGAGAGATGGCAAAGTCGCCGCACGCGACGTGGACGCGATCATTGCGACGCTGGCGCCCTTCTACAAAGCCTAGGAGCCTACGCCCGAGATCGCCGGCTGGGGGCGCATCGCTAAGCTGCGGATCAGCACCGACGAGAACTTTCAACAGTTAACGGAATTCACCGGCACAACCATTTCACGTCCGGCTTTCGACGCGATCCGGCTCTACACGAATGGCTTCTTCCGGCGCCACGCGTCGCTTTTCGCAGATCGCGTTCACGAGCGGCGTATTCGCGATTGCCACGGCGATCTGCACCTCGAACACATCCATCTCAGTCTCTCACGACTCACGATCTTCGACTGGATCGAATTCAACGACCGCTTCCGCTACATCGACGTCGCCAGTGACACCGCGTTTCTCGCGATGGACTTCGACTTCCATGGGCGGCCTGATTTCGCGCGCCGTTTCGTCACGCGCACGGCCCGTGCGCTCGCCGATCCGGGCATGCTGCAACTCATGGGTTTGAACAAGTGCTACCGCGCCTTGGCGCGTGGAAAAGTCGAGAGCCTTCGCAAGTTTACCCCAGACGTGCCGGACACGGAAAGGCTCGAGTGCCGCGCTCGGGCCGTACGGTATCCCCGGATCGCCTTGCAGTATGCGATCCTTGGCTCGGAGCCGATGGTGCTGATCGTCATCGGCCGGGTCGGCTCAGGTAAAAGCACCCTCGCCCGGGCACTCGGCCGCGAGCTGGATTGGGAAACTTTTTCTTCCGACCGCATCCGAAAAGAACTCGGTGGCCTCCCGCTGCATGTTCGCGGTGCCAAGCCGGAGCGACGCCGTCTTTGTTCGAAAGCGATGAGCGACAAGACCTACGCTGCGCTCGCGCGACACGCAGCGACGCAGATCCGCCAGCAGCGCAGTGTCATCCTCGATGCGACTTTTGGCAGCCGGCCCCGCCGCGAGCAGCTCCGAAAAGTGCTCGCGCGTGCCGGGGTCGATTGTTGTTTTGTCGAAACGCGCGCGGCCACCGCAACAATCAAAAACCGGCTCAAGGAGCGCGAGCACTCTGCAGGCGAAATCTCCGACGCACAGCTCGACGATCTCGCGACGCTGACTCGGACTTACGAGTGACCCACCGAACTCGAGGCGCAGCATTTTCTCGCCGTGAAAACCTCGGGCACCTGCGACGCGACTTTGAGAGCACTCGCCCAGCGAAGTTCCGTTCGAGCACTCCGCCTTTAAGCAGGCGATCCGAAGCGATGATTCGCTTCCACGCTATCCACGCCGAGTGAGCGGCAGATGTGGCGTGTGGCTAGCATCCCTGCGGCCGTCTTGATCATCCTGTCGAACTCATTCTGAGGCAGCGCCACGCCTTCATGAGACACGCTCTTGATCGTAATCCCGCGTTCCAGAAGCTCGCTCAAAAACGCTTCGCAGATCACTGGATCGTTGGTGAGTTGATGCTGTGTCTGTTCGTGCGGATGAGCGCGCCCCTGGAGTGGAATCGCGTATTCGATGTTGTATTTAGCAATCATAGTCTTGAACGGAAAATTGTGGCTGTTGCAGGGAATGAGCAACGCGGCCATTGGCAAAAGCTTCGCATATTTTGCTCTGTCGGCGCGCAAATACACGGCGTGGGACGCGATAAAAGTGCGCGCGCGGGCCGGTCAGTGAGCCTTTATCACAGAGGAGCGGAGCAGCCGGGAGATGGTGACCAACTCGAACCCGCGGCGCTGCAGACCGCTGAGAATCTCCGGCAGCGCCTCGGCAGTGGCGGGTTCGCCGACGTGCATCAGAATGATCGCGCCATCGAGCTGGGCGTCCGAGCGGTGCGCAATTCGCTCGACAAGAAAGGCGCGGCTCTTCGGAGGCGCGACCGAATCGAGGCTGTCGAGAGTCCAATAGATCGAGACGTAACCAAGCTCGCTGGCGATCCGCAGCACCCGTCGATCGCGCGCGCCGAACGGAGAACGCCACCAGCGGCGCGCCGAACGCGGGATGTGATGCGCGAGCAGTGCAGCCGTCTCCTGGAACTCGGAGCGAATCTGGGCGTCGCCGAGCCGCGTGAGATCGCGATGACTCCACGTGTGATTGCCGAGCTCGTGACCGGAGCTGACCAGCAATCGGACGAGATCGGGATGCTGGCGCATCCATTCTCCAGTAAGAAAAAAGGTGCTGCGAACTCGCGCGGCAGCGAGCGCTGCGAGGAGCGTAGGAAACGCATCGGCTTCGCCACCCGCATCGAACGTCACGGCGACGCGGTGTGCGCCCCGCGGTCCGCGTTGCACTTCTGTTACTGAAACAGCTTCGCGGTCTCGAAATCGTGAAGCCAGCTCAGGCGGCGTGCCTGCTAGAAGGGAGAGCGCTGTCCCGAGAAACAGTCCCACGGCCAACCGATTCCATCCGCGCACGCGCCTTGTGTTCATGGTCCATACTTCCACGAACCTGACCGAACCCGCTGCCCGGTGATTACCTTTTACTCGCCATTTGTTGCTCAGCTCTTGGCGACGGTGCCCGGCGGCTTCCCTAGGGGCAGAGGCAATTTCCGGGCAGCAATGCGCAAGGGTCGCGTAGCCGGGAGCGCGCGAGCAAGGGATGCTGTCTCCTCGCATGAGCGCGCACGTCCATCGCATCGAAATCAGCCTCAAGAGCATCAAGCAGCTTTTTAACTCGATGGACCCGTCGCCTTTTCACGAGAAGGACCTCGATCGCAACGCCGAGGAGTTCATCGTGAGCTGGGCGCAGGAGTTTCCTCGCGGCGAGCCGATGGCGCTGAACATCCATCTCGAGCATGTGCCCGAGCACGAGGACGCTCCGGAGCTGATCAAGCGCGCCGTGCATCACTACTTCGCCTACCGCGCGAAACTGAATCGGCGGGATCTCAAGCGTCTCCTGAGAGACGGGCGCACGAGCCTGTTCATTGGGCTGACCTTCCTGGCCGCATGTCTCTTCACCGCCGGGCTCCTCGCGGAGACGCACCGCGTGTGGAGCATCGTGCGCGAAGGTCTGACGATTGCCGGCTGGGTCGCGATGTGGCGGCCGATGGAAATCTACCTCTACGATTGGTGGCCGCTGCGCCGCCGCGCTCAGATCCTGGCCAAGCTCAGCCACATGGATGTGCAAGTGCATCCGCGCAAAGCACGGGCACCGTCACCAGCCGAGCCGAGCGGCACTCCGGCGCCCGACTCCCCGCGCGGAGCCCAGATCCCGTAGAAAAAGCCGCGACATGAAACCTGAATCCCTACCCGAGCCGCTACTCACCTAAGCAGTGAACCAAGAACAGAAACCTATGTTATTCCAACTATCCTCAACCAAGACAGTGAGTGAAGCCGCGATCGCCCTGCACGCCGCCGTCCAGGCCAATCACTTCGGTGTCATGCAGGTTCATAACCTCACCGAGACGATGGCGAAAAAGGGCGTCGAGTTCGCGCACGAATGTCTGATCTTCGAGGTCTGTCAGCCGCAACAAGCGAAGAAAGTGCTCGACCAGAACATGAGCATTTCCACCGCGCTGCCGTGCCGGATTTCCATCTACGAGGAAGGCGGCAAGACCATTCTGGCCACGCTGAAGCCAACGACTCTTCTCGCGATGTTCAACGTGCCGGAACTGGAGCAAGTCGCGCAGGAAGTGGAGCAGACGATCATCAAGATCATGAACGAGGCTGCGGGAGGAGGAGCATCCACACAGCCATGAACACCATCACTCCACGCCAACTAAACGAGCGTCTTCAACAGAGCGAAAAGCTCCACCTTCTCGATGTCCGCACTCCCGCAGAACACGCGGAAATCCACGTCCCCGGCGTGCATCTCGCCCAGCTCGACCGGCTCGATGCGACCCAGCTCGCGAGCGTGGATGGCTTCGCCAAAGACCAGCCGCTCTACATTTTTTGCCGCACGGGCAATCGGGCGAAGCAAGGAGCGGAGAAACTCGAGAGGAGCGGCTACACGCAATGCCACGTCGTCGAGGGCGGCACGATGGCCTGGGCCGAGGCCGGGCTGCCGGTCAATCGCGGCACGAGCAAGGTTATCTCGCTTGAACGCCAGGTGCGCATCGCCGCCGGGGCCATTGTGCTGACCGGCGTGCTGCTCGCGCACTTCGTCCATCCCGCCTTTATCTGGCTCTCCGGCTTCGTCGGCGCGGGGCTGGCCTTCTCCGGCATCACGGACTGGTGTGGCATGGGGATGCTTATCGCGAAGCTGCCGTGGAACCAGCGCGGCAGTGACGCCTGCTGCGCGAAGTAACCGGTTAGTTGCGATACATGAAGACCACCTTGGAGCATCCACCCGCCAGCGGCTCGGCGAAGGACGCCGAGCCAAAGCCGAGTCAAGAGCCGCCGCCCGGTCGGTCCTGGTATTCGCCGTCCGGTCTATGGCAGCGCAAGACCACGGTCATCGCGGCGCTTTCCGTCGTGGGCATCGCTTTGCATCTCGTGCTCCGCTTCGGCTTTCACAGCACTGCGGCCACTTACCAGATTCCCTTGCTGGCCACGCTCGTCCTCGGCGGTCTGCCGCTGCTCTATGACCTGCTGCGGAAGCTCCTGAAACGGGAGTTTGGTTCCGATCTGCTGGGCGGTATTTCCATCATTACTTCCATCCTGCTGGGCGAATACCTAGCGGGCTCGATCATCGTGCTGATGCTCGCTGGGGGCGCAGCGTTGGAGAGTTACGCCTTGCGCAGCGCTTCCTCGGTGCTCGCCGCGCTGGCGAAACGGATGCCTTCGGTCGCTCATCGCAAGAGCGGAACGGAAATGCTGGATGTGCCGCTGGCGGAGATTGCCGTGGGGGATACGCTCGTGATTTACCCGCATGAGATTTGTCCGGCGGATGGCGTGGTGACCGAGGGCCACGGCGTGATGGATGAGTCCTATCTCACGGGCGAGCCGTTCCAGATCACCAAGACTTCCGGCTCGACGGTGATCTCGGGCGCGGTCAACGGCGAGTCGGCGCTGACCATTCGCACGACTCAGCGCGCTGCCGATTCGCGCTACGCAAAGATCATGGAAGTGATGCGCGAGTCGGAGAGCAAACGTCCGCAGTTGCAGCGACTCGGCGATCAACTGGGCGCGATCTACACGCCAGTGGCGCTGGCGGTGGCGGCGTTTGCGTGGGTGTTGAGCGGTGAATCGGTCCGCTTCCTTGCGGTGCTGGTCATCGCCACGCCGTGCCCTTTGCTGCTCGCGATTCCCATCGCCATCATCGGCTCGATTTCCCTCTGCGCGCGCCGGGCGATCATCGTCAAGACCCCTGTCGTCCTCGAACAAATCGCGGGATGCCGCACCGCGATCTTCGACAAGACCGGGACGCTCACCTACGGCGAGCCGAAGCTGACGGAGCAGCTCATCGCGCCGGGCTTCAACCAAAAGGAAGTGCTCACGCTCGTGGCAAGTCTGGAGCGCTACTCGAAGCATCCGCTGGCGCGCGCGATTCTCGCCGCGGCGAAGGAGGCTGGCCTCGCGCTGCCGGAAGCGACCGAAGTAGGTGAGGAGCCGGGTCACGGACTGCGCGGCACCGTTTCCGGCCACCAGTTGCAGATCACCAGCCGCAACAAACTGAGCGCGCAGAAAGTCGCCGGTGCCGAGTTGCTCCCAGCGCTCGCCGGTGGACTCGAATGTGTGGTGGTGATTGACGGGAAATACGCGGCAGCTTTGCGCTTCCGCGATGCGCCGCGCGCGGAGAGTCGTTCGTTCGTGAGCCACCTCGGACCGAAGCACCACTTCGCCCGCGTGATGCTCGTCTCGGGAGATCGCGAATCGGAAGTGCGCTATCTCGCCGAGCAGGTCGGCATCACCGAAGTCTTCGCGCAGCAAAGCCCGGAACAGAAACTCGCCCTCGTCCGCGAGGAAACGGCGAAAGCAAAAACCCTCTACGTCGGCGATGGCATCAACGACGCCCCGGCCATGATGGCCGCGACAGTCGGCATGGCGATCGGACAAAACAGCGACGTGACCGCCGAAGCGGCGGGCGTCGTGATCATGGATAACTCGCTGAAGAAGGTGGACGAATTCATGCACATCAGCCGCCGGATGCGGATCATCGCGCTCCAGAGCGCGGTCGGTGGCATGGCGCTCAGCGTCATCGGCATGATCTTCGCCGCCAGCGGTCATCTAAGTCCGGTGAGCGGCGCGATCACCCAAGAAATTATCGACGTTCTGGCCGTGCTGAACGCCTTGCGAGCCGCCTTTCCTCCCAAGGTGATCCACGATCTCTGACGTATCCCCGAACCACCAATATGCATATCTCTGAAACGCTTACCTCCAGCCTGCGCGCCGCCTCTTTCGGCTTGGTGCTCGCCGTTCTCACGCTGCTCTTCGGCCAGGGGATGGGTATCGTTTTCGGGCTCAACGAGGACGCCATCAAGAGCCGCTTGAAAGCCTCTGCCGCGGAAGTGCGCGACACCGTTTACAAGGGCGACGACGCAGCCATCAAGACCGTGCTGGATAAGTCGTGGATCTATATGCAGCGCGCCCACCTGCACGCGGGAGGCATGGGCACCACCGCCTTGAGTTTGATCGTCTTGCTGTGCGTGCTCGGCACTTCCCGGCGCGTGACAGTTGCCATCGGCGTCGGGCTCGGCGCAGGCGGATTTGGCTACTCCATCTTTTGGATGTGGGCCGGCTTGCGCGCGCCCGCGCTCGGCAGCACGGGTGCCGCGAAAGAGACACTCAAGTGGCTCGCCATGCCCTCCTCCGGCGCATTCGTCCTCGCGACAGTCGCCGTGCTCATCGTCCTCGTCGCCGCCATCATGTCACGACTGCTGCCCAGCACGGCGAAAAATTCGGAAGCGAACTAACCTATGAAAACAATGAAAGCGACGGTGTTTCACGGAACGAACGACATTCGTGTCGAAGAAGTAAATCGACCCCACGCGGGAGTCGGGGAGGCAGTGATCCGCGTGACTTTAACCACGATTTGCGGAACCGACCTCCACATCGTGCGCGGGGAGTATCCCGTAAAGCCGGGCTTGGTCATCGGGCATGAACCGGTGGGCGTTATCGAGGAACTTGGGCCGGGTGTGACCGGCTACGACGTCGGCGATCGCGTGCTGGTCGGCGCCATCACGCCGTGCGGCCAATGCCGCGCCTGTCTCTCCGGGCACCTCTCACAATGCGGCCACGGCGACGGCTACGAAGCCTTGGGCGGCTGGCGCTTTGGCAATACCATCGACGGCGCGCAGGCTGAATACCTTCTCGTGCCATCTGCTCAAGCCAACCTGGCGAAGATTCCCGATGAGTTGACGGACGAGCAAGTGGTCCTGCTTTCCGACATCGCTTCGACGGGAATCTCCGGCGCGGAGGCAGCGCCGGTGCGCATCGGCGATGCCGTCGTGGTGTTCGCACAGGGGCCGATTGGCTTGTGCGCCACCGCCGGAGCCAAGCTGATGGGAGCTTCCCTGATCATCGGAGTGGATGGCGACGAAACGCGGCTGGCAATGGCGCGGCGCATGGGCGCCGATGTGGTCCTCGACTACCGCGCCGTAGATGTCGTGGCCGAGGTCAAACGTCTGACCGGCGGCGGAGCGGATGTCGCCATCGAAGCCCTGGGGACGCAGCAGACCTTTGAAAGCGCGCTGCGCAGCCTGCGACCTGCCGGCACGCTTTCGAGCCTCGGCGTTTACTCCGGTAAGCTACAAATGCCCTATGACGCTTTTTCCGCCGGACTCGGCGATCACCGCATCGTCACCACGCTCTGTCCCGGTGGAAAAGAGCGGATGCGGCGACTGCTGAGTCTAGTGCAGTCGGGTCGGTTCGATCCCACTCCGCTCATCACCCATCGCTTCTCGTTGGAGGAAATTCCCCAAGCCTACCAACTCTTCGGCGAACGCTCGGATGGTGTCCTAAAGGTCGCGATCAAACCGTAGGTGCCGCCGCGAATCATAAAGACCGCCCACAAAATCAACCTCGCAGGATGGACGAACTAGAAATAAAGCAAAGAGCTGCTTCAGCCGCGAATGACTGGGGGTCACGCACCCACGTGCAGACCCTCGTGTTGATGGCTGTAAGCGCCTTCGGACTTTATCTCTGTTACTGCCTGGCCGCGCCGTTCTTGCCCGCGCTTGCCTGGGCCTTGGCACTGGCAGTCTTGTTCTCCCCGTTCCAACAGTGGCTCGAGTCAAAGCTCAAGCACCCCAACTTAGCTGCGGCAATCGCCGTCTTAGGGATCGGCCTGATCGTCGTCGTCCCGGCGACGTTCGTCGGGCAGCGACTGGTCCTGCAGGCCGCGAAAGGCGCGGAACTTATCGAGACGAAGATCAACTCCGGCGAGTGGCGGCGCGCCCTGGAAGCTCAGCCGCGTCTCGCACCTCTCGCCGACAGGATCGAGCAGGAGCTCGACCTGCCGGGAACCATCAAGACTCTCGCCACCTGGCTGAGCAACACCGCTGGGTCGATCGTTAAACGCTCCGTATTCCAGTTGGTTAGTTTTTGCCTGACCTTTTATCTGCTGTTCTTCTTCCTCCGCGACCGTCGTGCGGCGCTCCAGTCACTCCGGTCTCTTTCGCCACTCACGGAAGCAGAAATGGACCGCTTGTTTGGCCGGGTCGGCGATACCATTTACGCGACGGTTTATGGAACGCTGGCCGTCGCCTCAGTGCAGGGCCTTTTGGGCGGGCTGATGTTCTGGTGGTTGGGTCTGTCGGCACCGTTGCTGTGGGGAGTGGTGATGGCTTTGCTGGCAGTAGTGCCGGTGTTGGGTGCCTTTGTCGTTTGGATTCCCGCGGCGCTCTTTCTGGCTTTGGAAGGCAGTTGGGGAAAAGCCCTGATCCTTACCCTGTGGGGCATGCTTGTCGTCGGCACCATCGACAACCTGCTTCGCCCCGTCCTGGTCGGGAACCGGCTCAAACTTCACACCGTTCTCGTCTTCATGTCTGTGGTCGGTGGCCTGATTTTGTTTGGCCCGGCCGGTCTCATCCTCGGTCCCGTGGCGCTCACGGTCACTATAGTGCTGCTGGAAATCTGGCCTAACCGAGCGTCGGTCGAGCCTTCGATGGGTGCCGAGCCTGAGGATTTGTCTCGATTTGAAAATGAGGGTGGCCCAGCGGGTCCTGAGCCGGGGGTTACCGCATGACCGCGGCAACCGTCCTCGCGGCACCCCAAAAAGGCAAAGCCTGGCACAGCCTGTCTGCCGAGGAAGTGCTGGCGCAGCTTGGCTTCGCAGCGACAGGACTTTCGGCGACGGAAGCAGCAAAACGCCTCGCGGCTGACGGCCCGAACGAGCTGAAGGAAGGCAAGCGCATCAGCGCGCTGCAAATTTTTCTCGGGCAATTCAAGAGCCTGATTATCTGGATTCTCATCGGGGCGGGTGTCGTTTCCGGCGTGCTGGGCGAAATGGTGGACGCCATCGCCATCCTCGCCATCGTCGCGCTGAATGCCCTCATCGGCTTCTATCAGGAGTTCAACGCGGAGAAGTCCATCGCGGCGCTCAAGAAGATGACTGCGCCGCAGGCCAAGGTGCGGCGCGATGGGAATGTCGTGGAGATTCCGGCGGCGGGAATCGTCACCGGTGACATCCTCTCGCTGGAAGCCGGCGACCTGGTCGCGGCGGATGCGCGGCTCCTCGCAGCGGCCTCGCTCAAGTGCATCGAATCTGCGCTCACCGGCGAGTCGGAGGCGGTGACGAAGCAGCCCGCGACTTTGGAGCAGGGTGATGTCCAACTCGGCGACCGCGAGAACATGGTGTTCATGGGCACGAGCGTCGCGGCGGGCACTGGCCAGGCCGTGGTGGTGGCCACGGCGATGAAGACCGAACTGGGCCGCATCGCTGGATTGCTTGAAGAGGCGGGTGCGGAGGAACGCACGCCGCTGGAGAGAAAGCTCGAGTCCTTTGGGCGGGTGCTCGTCTGGGCGGCGCTCGGCATCGTCGCGCTGCTCTTTGGGCTGGGGCTGATGCGCGGGACGAAACCCTTCGAGTTGTTCATGACTTCGGTGAGTCTCGCCGTGGCGGCCGTGCCGGAAGGGCTGCCCGCCGTCGTCACGGTGGCGCTCGCGCTGGGCGTGCGGCGCATGGCCCGCCGCCGTGCGCTCGTGCGCAAATTGGCCGCAGTCGAGACGCTCGGCTCCACCAGCGTCATCTGCACGGATAAGACCGGCACCTTGACCGTCGGCGAGATGACCGTGCGCGCTCTCTACGTCGCCGGCCAACGCTACGAAGTCACCGGCGAAGGCTACGGGCCGGACGGCGAAGCGCGCTTCGAGGGCAAGAAGGCGGAAGCGCAGCACGCGGCGCCGTTGCTCGAACTCGCGACCGTCCTCCTTGGATGCAACAACGCCAATCTCGTCCAGGAAAGTGGAACTTGGAAAACCGTCGGCGATCCGACCGAAGGCGCATTGCTCGCCGCCGGTCGCAAAGCCGGAGGCGACCGCGAGCGCATCGAGCAGGACCTTCCGAAGCATCACGAAATCCCGTTCGACTCCGACCGCAAGCTCAGCGCCGTCATTCGCCAGATGCCGGACGGTAAGCTCCGCGCCTTCATCAACGGCGCGCCCGACGTGCTGCTCGATCGCTGCACGCAGCTTTACACCAGCACCGGAGTCCGCGCCATGACCGACGAGGATCGCCAAAACCTCGTGGCACAAAACACCGCGATGGCGCAACAAGCCCTGCGCGTGCTTGGCTCGGCTTGGCGCGACTTGGACCCCGCTCCGCCCACGGACCTCACCGCGGAAGCCGTGGAGCGCGACCTCGTCTTTGTTGGTCTGACGGGGATGTATGATCCGCCGCGTCAGGAGGCCAAAGAGGCCGTCGCCAAATGTCATGCCGCCGGCATTCGCGTGGTGATGATTACCGGCGACCACCCGCACACCGCGACGGCCATCGCGCGGGAAATCGGCATCGCTTCCGCCGACGACATCGCCATCGCGGGCGTGGAGTTGGCAAAGATGTCCGACGACGAACTCCGCCAGCGCGCGCCGAAGATCGCCGTCTATGCCCGCGTCACTGCTGAGCACAAACTGCGCATCGTTCGCGCGTGGAAAGCCAATGATGCCGTGGTCGCGATGACCGGCGACGGCGTGAATGACGCGCCCGCCATCAAGGGCGCCGACATCGGCATCGCCATGGGACGCGCAGGCACGGAAGTGACCAAGCAAGCGTCGGACATGATCGTCACCGACGACAACTTCGCGAGCATCGTCGCCGCCGTGGAGGAAGGCCGCGGCATCTACGACAACATCCGCAAGACGCTCCAATACTTGCTCGCGGGCAACTGCGGCGAACTCCTGCTCATGACCGTCTGCGTCATCATCGGCCTGCCCGCCCCACTCCTCCCAATCCATCTCCTCTGGATCAATCTCGTCACCGACGGGCTCCCCGCGCTCTGCCTCGCCACCGACCCGATCGACCCCGACGTGATGAAGCGCCACCCGCGCCGCCGCTCAGAGCGCATCACCGACCGCGGTTTCCTCCACACGATGTTCCTCACCGGCATCCTCACCGCCGGGGTCTCGTTTGCCGTCTATTTCTACACGCTGAAATCCGCCACACCCGAACTGGCCCGCACGCACGCCTTTGCCGCGCTCGTCTTCGCCGAACTGCTGCGCTCCTTCGGCGCGCGCAGCGAGACGCGCCCCATCTGGCGGATGAACTTCCTCTCAAACTTCAGCCTGCTCGCCGTCGTCGCCGTCTCCTTCAGCCTCCAAGTCTGGAGCCATCACAGCGCGCTGCTGGCGAAGTTCCTCAAGACCTCGCTCATCTCATTCAGCGATTGCCTCATGCTCCTCGCGATTTCGGCGGTGCCGCTGCTCGTCCTCGAAGCACGCAAGGCGTTCTTTGGCTACCGAACGGAGCAGCATCCGGCATGAATGCGTCTGCGCGCGTGATGACAGACACGATTGATATTTTGTCGCGCCCTGCTGCTCCAGCGGGTTCCAGTTTGAAACGCGCCTCGGTCAGTTTGATCGACCAGGCAGTGCATCGGATCGAAAACCCGAGTGATGATAGAACTGAGGATGTGCATTTCGTCCGGACCACGATCAAGCGCCTTCGGGCGATGCTGCGATTGATCCAGCCCGCCATTGCGGCGGCGTCGTTCGAGCGCGAGAACGCGTTGCTGAAAAATGCCGCCCGCCGCCTCGCCGGATCGCGCGATGCCGCCGTCGGGGAGAAGACGCTGGAACGGCTCGCGAAGGCCGCTCGCGGCAAACGTGCAAAGGAAGCCTGCAAAGTCGTGCTCGATCACTATCGACTCCTCGGCCCGGCGAAAAGTGTCGCGCAGCAGAAAAGCACGATGCGCGCAGTAGGCCAAATGTTACGGCGCAGCAGGCAAAACATTCAGCGGCTGCGCATCGTCGGGGATGAATGGCAATCCCTCGGTCCGGGGCTGGCGCAGGTTTATCGCAGCGGGCGCAAGCGAATGAAGAATTCTCTTACCAGCGGAGACGACGCGGCCTTTCACCGGTGGCGCACCCGCGTGAAGGCTCTTTACTACCAGCTCCAAACGCTCGAGTCCGTCTGGCCGAAACGCCTCGGTAAGATTGTCACCTCACTGCGCAAACTCGAACACAAGCTCGGAGCCGATCACGACCTCTCCGTGCTAAAGTCCATCCTCGAAAACGCACCCGGAAAACTCGGTGACGACCATGCCCGCGAGCGCGTGAACGCGTGTGCGCACAAGGAAAGCAGACGCCTCAGACGAGCGAGCCGCTCACTGGGCGAAACAATCTTTGCGGACAAATCACGAAGCTTCATCCGGAAGTTCAGAAAGCATTGGAACACGTGGCGGAACTGCTCCGCTAATACTACCAACGAGTTGAGTGCAAAATCGGACTGCTCTTAAACAAGAAATGGGTATCGCAAGCAGCGGGGCCGGTCATGTTTAAGGCGGCTGAGTGGCCTGCGAATAACCCACTCCTTTCCCCCCATTTTGCTATGAACCCCGCCCCTGTTATCGACAGCGACTCTTTCGACATCGAAGACAGCGAGGACATCATCGGTCTGGCCAAGAGCCTCGTAAATGGCAGCCACGCCGGCATTCTTGCCACCGTGGATCAGCACGGGAAACCGGAGTTGCGTTGGATGGCCACGCTCTCTTTCGAGGAATTCCCGGTCTTCCACACTTTGACCGCGCCCGAAAGCCGCAAGGTCGAGCAACTCAAGCTGCATCCCGATGTGAACTGGATGTTCTCCAATCACGATCTCAGCCTGATCTTGAACCTGATCGGTAAAGCCCGCGTGCTCACGGATACGCCCACGCTCAAACGCGTGTGGAAGCAGATCGAAGACAAGTCCCACGCCTACTTCCTTAAACAGTATGCGAAGGGACCAGGCTTCGTGGTGATCGAGACGACCGTCGAGTCTATCGAATGCGCGTCGCCCAAGAATGCGTTGCGGTTTTCCGTGAAGCCATCCGAGCTGGCGCGCACTCATCATCCGCTTTGAGCGAAGAGTCGCTCGGCGTCCGCGCGGTGGCAGAGTTCCGTGCCGGCGTTCATCACCGCGGCGGCCCCGGCGGCGACGCCGAACCGCACGGCGTCGCGAAGGGAACGACCCTCGGCGAGGGAGAGCGCAATGCCGGCCACCATGCTGTCGCCCGCGCCCACCTTGCTGCGGACAGCAACGGTGGGTGAGCGCATCCGTTCGCAGCCCGCCGACGAGGCGAGCAGCACGCCCGCGGCGCCGAGTGACACCACCACTGCCTCGCATCCGCCAGCGCCGACGATCTGCATTGCCGCCTGCTCCTGCTCCGCCTCGTGCTCCAGATCGCCTTTCGCAAACGTCCGGAGCTCCCGCAGACTTGGTTTGATCAAAAACACGCCTTCGCGGACGGCCGCCGGCAGGGCGGGGCCGGAGGTGTCGAGGATCAAGCGGCTGCCTTGCTCGCGCACGAGGCGAGCGAGGCGGCCGTAGAAATCGTCGGGCACTCCGGGCGGCAAGCTGCCGCTGGCGACGATGAGTGCGGGACGCGGCTCGACTGCGCGCACGGCGTCCAAGGCGCGCTGCCACTCAGCTTCGGAAAGCGTGGGACCGGGCATGACGAAGCGATATTGCTGGCCGCTTGTGCTCTCCAGCACGGTCAGGCTTTCCCGCGTCCAGCCGGCGATCTCCACCGGCTTTTCCGACACCCCTTCGGCAGCGAGCAAATCGCGGAGCATACTGCCCGTGGCGCCACCGGAGCAGTGCAAGGCTAAGGCTTCTCCGCCCAATTTCTTGATCGCGCGTGCGACATTGATTCCTCCACCGCCGGGGTCGTGGCGCACGGGTCCGCAGCGCAGCTTGTGCTCGGCAAAAACGCTATCGACCGACGAACTCGCGTCGATTGCCGGGTTCATCGTCAAGGTGAGGATGGTTTTTGTGTTCATTCGATTTCAACTGTGCCCGAGCACGACGCGGGTCTGGGCGAAGGTGCAATCGGAGGGCGGATGGTGTGGGTTCGCACGAGCCATTTGCGCAGCTCTTCGAGGGCGAGCATTCCGAGCGCGAAAGGGATGATGAAGAGCCAGACGGCGAGCGAGATCGGCGCGGTGCCGAAGAGGGCGTTGCCCCAGGGCGTGTAGTCGATCAGCAGGATGAGCGCGATCTCGGCGGTGATGCCGGCGACGATGAGTTTGTTGCTGAAAAAGCCGAACGCGAACGCGGAGCGGCGGTCGCTGCGGCAGAGGAAAACGTTCACGATCTGCATGACGATGATGGCGCTTAGGCAGGCGGTGGTGGCTTGCAGATAGAGAGGGTCGTCAGCGGCGAGTTTCGTGCCGAAGTGCCAGCCGCCGTCACGCAGGACGAACCAGTATGCGATCATTGCGGCGGCGGCCTGCAGCGGTCCGAGAAAGAAGTAAACGCGGGCGAGGAGCGGCCAGTTTAGCAGCCGATCGGCGCGTGAACGCGGCGGCGCTTTCATGATGTCGGGAGCCGGTTTTTCTGCCCCGAGGCCGAGCGCGGGGAGCATGTCGGTGCCGAGATCGACAGCGAGGATTTGGATGATCGTGAGCGGCAGCGGGATGCGAAAGACGACGAACGCGAGATACGGGATCAGCTCGGGCACGTTCGAGGTGAGGATGTAGGTGAGGAAATTGCGGATGTTGGCGAAGACGGCGCGGCCTTCCTCGATCGCGGCGACGATGCTCGCGAAGTTGTCGTCGAGCAGCACCATGTCGGCGGCCTCGCGCGCCACATCCGTGCCGCTGCGGCCCATGGCGATGCCGACATCGGCTTTGCGCAAGGCGGGTGCGTCGTTCACGCCGTCGCCGGTTACGGCGACGATCTCGCGCTTGTTTTGAAGGGCGCCGACGATGCGCATCTTTTGCTCCGCGAGCACGCGCGCGAAAATGATCTCCGGGGCGTCGAGCGCGAGCTGGAGCTGGATGTCCGAAAGATGCCCAAGTTGCTCGCCGGTGATCACCACGGGCGTGGCGGAGCGCACCAGTCCGATCTCGCGCGCGATTGCCGTTCCGGTTTGGGGATGATCGCCGGTGACCATGATCACCTTGATGCCGGCGTCGCGGCATTTCTGGAGTGCGTTGGCAACTTCCTGGCGCGGTGGATCTTCCAGGCCGATGAGTCCGGCGAGGGTCATCTCCGCTTCCGCGTTCGCCAGCTCGAAACTCTCGGGCAACTCGCGCCAGGCGAAGGCGAGTACGCGCAGCCCCTTCTCGGCCATAGTCCCCGCCGCCGCGCGGAACGTGGCGGCTAATTCGTCCGAAAGGGCCACGGCGCCGCCATCCATCGCCGCATGAGTGCA
>JANMTP010000010.1:0-58628 GCA_031390545.1 Chthoniobacter sp.
GTTTTGGAGCCGGCACGTCCACGCCGAGGGTGCCATTTTCGTCGCGGATCGGCGCGACTTCGGCCCGGTCGAACACTTTTCCGCCCAGCCCCTCGTCCGCGAAGCCGACCTGCAACTGCCCGACCCAACGTTGCATCCCACTTTCACCACCCCAGCCGGCGAAACTTTTTTCGGACGCCTGCTCTGGAGCGATCTTCACTGGTCGCAGCTCGACGCTGAGCTGCCAGAAGCCCGCCGCCGGGTGGAGGTGAGCGTGCAGCAGGTGCTGACGGATTCAGCGGCGAAATTCGTGGGCGTGCTGCGCGTCGGTCTGCTCACCCGGCAGCTCGACCGCGCGGTGCAGCTCGATTCCACCGCCGACCCGCACCGCATCGTCCTCTGCGATGCCGCGGGCCGCCTCGTGACCCGCGGTGTGCCCGGCGACCGGCTTGTGGAAACCGACGACGGCGAACTACGCATTGACCCTGCCGTCCTGCCCCCGCAGCTCACCGCCGCGCTCGCCGATCCCGCGCTACGGCGCAGCGCGACCATGGGCCGCACCGGATCCTCTCTAGCGCGCGTGCAGGGCGAGGATTTTCTGACCACTTTCCAGCCGCTCCCCGCCGGGCAGACGCAGGAGTGGATCGTCGGCGTGATCGTGCCACGCGCCTTTTACTTCGGGCCGCTCGAAGCGGTGCGGCATCGGCTGCTGGTCATCTCGGCAGGCATCATCATCGCGCTCGTCGGCGGCGGCGGGCTGATCCTGCGCAGCGTCCGGCGCGCCCAGGCGCAGATCAGTGCGGAGGCCGGAAAGATGAAGGCCTTCGACTTTACGCCCGCCTCGCCGGACGCGCCCTTCCGCGATGTCGCCGCCGTCCTCTCAAGCCTGGAGCTGGCGAAGACGGCGATGCGCGCGATGAGCAAATACGTCCCCGTGGACCTCGTGCGCCGGCTTTACCGCGAAGGCCGCGAGCCGCAGCCCGGCGGCACGGCCACGGAGATTTCGCTGATGTTCACGGACATCGCCGGTTTTACCACGATTACTGAGGCGCTCCCGCCCGCGCGGCTCGCCGAGGCACTCGAGCGCTATCTCGATGCGCTCGCGCCCATCATCCAGCGCGAGACCGGCGGGACCATCGACAAGTACATCGGCGACGCGATCATGACTTTCTGGAACGCGCCGGAGCCGGTGCCCGAGCACGCGCGCATGGCTTGCCGCGCCGCGCTCCGCTGCCGGGCCGCAGGCGATGCCCTGGCGGCGGGCCTGGAGTGGGCAGGCTTGCCGCCTTTCGCGACGCGCTTCGGCCTACATTGCGGAACGGCGCTAGTCGGGCACTTCGGCGCGACGGACCGGCTGAACTACACGGCCATCGGCGACGCCGTGAACCTCGCCTCGCGGCTGGAGGGGCTGAACAAACTTTACGGCACCACGATTATCGCCAGCGAAGCCATCGCCACCGTCGCGGGCGCAGCGTTCGACTTTCGCCTGCTCGACGTGGTGGCGGTGAAAGGGAAGCAGCATGCGGTGCGCATCTACGAACTCCTCGGCGAGCAAGGCACCACGCGCCCGGCCAGCGCCACGGCCTACGAGAAAGCCTTCGCGCTCTATCTGGCGCGCGACTTTGCGGCAGCCAGCGCGCTCCTCGAAACACTCGCCGACGATCCGCCCAGCGGCGTGCTCCTTGCCCGCTGCCGCGACTTTCTGCGCGAGCCGCCGGGCGCGGCGTGGGACGGCACCCACATCGCTGCAGAGAAGTAGCCTGCGTTGTAAGGTTGCGCGCTTTCGCGCGACGCCACGAGTCTCGCAGCGACACGCGCAGCGCAAGGCGCAACGCCGATCCTCAACGCCGGGAACAATTTCGTCGCGCCGGTGTAAGGAAATCTCACCACAGCCGACAGGGAATATGTCACCGCAGTTCAACTCCAACCAACCACGCCACCAATATGAAAACCAACCCACTGCCCAAAATCCTTGCCCTGCTCACCGCTGGGCTTTTCGCCGCCAGCCTAGCCACCGCTTCGGCCGGCCCTGGTCCGATGACGACTTTCAAAGCCGTTAAGTCGGAGAAAGAAGCCGCCAAACTCAAAGTCGGCTCGCAAATCGCTGTCGGCTGCGACCAGTGCCACGGCGTGACCGTCAGCACCGTGGACAGCGAGCGCGCCTACCTCCGGACCTACACCTGCCCCACCTGCAAGCTGAAGTTTACTACCATCATGCCCGGCGGTGGCGGACGCGGCACGGCGGGCAGCTTTACCTACTCGGACGGGGCCGGTCACACCGCGCACCTCGCCGCAGCACGCTGAGTTCCTCCACTGCACCCGCCGCCGCGCATCTGAGTCCGCGCGCAGGGCGCACCACCCTTTGCCCGTGCACTGTGCCATCCGGCATAAAATGAGCGGGCAATTTCCAAACAAACCGGCGCAAGCCACCAACAAAACCAGCAACGCATGAAGACCAACAACACCAGCAAAACTCTCTTCGCAGGGGCCGCTCTCGCGGGCATCCTCTCCGCAGGGTTCATCACCGCCGCCAACGCCGCGGTCATCACCAAAACCGACCGCTCCACCGTGAGCGCTACCGCCGGCGTGCTCGCCGACGAGAAGAAGGGCGCAACCCACGAGTGCAAAGGCCACAACTCCTGCAAAGGCACGGGCGGCTGCAAATCCGGCGACAACGGCTGCGCCGGCAAAAACACCTGCAAGGGCAAAGGCGGCTGCGGGATGAAGGACGGCAAGCCGAACCCGCCCGCCGGCAAGAAGTAAGTTCATCTCTCGCGACAGGGCTCCGGTCTTGCCAGACCGGAGCCCTTTGCGACAGTCCCAGGCATCAGGGTTCCCCTCCAGCCCGTATTCGCTCTCGTCCTTCGCCACATGCCCGCCAATCGCTTCAACGCATTCACCGCCTACGGCGTCGGCCTGGGTCTGCGCATTCCGCATTACGCGCACATCCTCGAGAAAAAGCCGCTCGTCGATTGGTTCGAGATCATCTCCGAAAACTACATGCTCGATGCAGGCCGCCCGTTGCACATCCTCGACCAAATTCTCGAGCAATACCGCGTTGTTCAGCACGGCGTCTCAATGTATTTCGGCAACGCCGCCCGCCCCAATCGCGACCACCTCCGCAAACTCAAGCGCCTGACCAAACGCACGCAGACGCCGTGGATCAGCGATCACCTTTGCTGGGGCAGCGTCGATGGCCGCTACACGCACGACCTTTTGCCGATGCCCTACACGTGGGAGGCCGTGGAGACGACGGCGCGCAATATCCGCGAGGTGCAGGACTTTCTGGAAATCCCCGTGGCCGTCGAAAACGTGAGCAGCTACGCCGAATTCCACGTTTCGGAAATGACCGAGTGGCAGTTTCTCAGCGAAGTCGTCGAGCGTGCCGACTGCGGAATTTTACTCGATGTGAACAACATCTACGTCTCCTCGAAAAACCACAGCTTCGATCCCTACGAATATCTCGACGCCGTGCCGCACGACCGCGTCGCGCAAATGCACATCGCCGGGCACACGAAGTTCGAGCGCTACCTCCTGGATACGCACGATCATCCCGTCCTCGATCCGGTCTGGAAGATGTATGCGCACGCCTCCCGGCGCACCGGCCGCACCGCCACGCTGCTCGAATGGGACGACCGCATCCCCAGCTTCGACGAAGTCCACCGCGAGGCGCTCAAGGCGGACAAATTTCTCCCCGATGCCCAAACTCTCGCCGCGTAAAGCGCCCTCGCTCGCCGAGGTGCAGCAGCTAATGGCGGAGGCGGTGATGCGCCCGCTGCGGCGCGATGAAGGCATGCAGACGGCCTGGAAAGACGGCACGCCCGCCGCAGAGGTCGCCGCGCGCATCATCAAGCCGAACGACCGCCTCACCTCCTTCGAGCGCCTGCAAATCTACAACCAGCAATACTGGTGGCGGCTGCTCGGCACCTTCGGCGAAGATTTCTGGGCGCTGCGCGCGGTCGTCGGCGCGCGGAAGTTCGACCGTCTCGCCGTCGCCTATCTGGAAAGTCACGGCTCACAAAACTGGACCATGCGCGACCTCGGAAAAGGCTTGGAAAGCTTCCTCCGCGCGCACCCCGAACTCATCGCGCCGCACGATCGCCTCGCCCTCGACGTGGTGCAGGTAGAATGGGCGCGCGTGGTCGCTTTCGACGAACCCGGCGAGCCCGTACTCCAGCCGCAAAAGATCGCCGCGCTCCCGCCCGACCGCCTGCGCATCGGCCTCCAGCCTTACCTCACGCTCCTCGCGCTCGCGCACCCCGTGGACGATCTCCTCCGCAATTTCAAAGAGCGCCAGATCGAGACCGGCGCGTTCAGCAACGCCGTCGCCACCGCGCGCCCGCGCCGCCGTGGCCGCATCGCCGCCCGCCCCAGCCGCCGTCCCGTGCACCTCGCCGTGCATCGCCACCAGCTCGCCGTCTATTACAAGCGCCTCGACCCCGAAGCCTACCGCCTACTCCTCGCCCTGCGCGACAGCGCGACCCTCGCTGACGCCTGCGACAGCGCCTTCGCCGGCTCGCGCGACCTGCCCGCCACGAGCGCCGAGAAAATCCAGCGCTGGTTCGCCGAGTGGATGCAACTCGGCTGGCTCTGCCGCGCCCGCTGACGGTCGGACCGGGGGGACGCAAAGTCGGAGAATTGTAGGGCGACCGCCCCGGTTGCCCGGGCAGGCGAAGCGCGCGCCCTACAAATGGCGACACACCGAAAAACGCCACCAAATCTTAACCTGTGCGCCCGCCAAATTTCTTGCCCGGGCCGCCCGCCCTTGGCTAACGGTTTCCGCGTTATGCATGGCTCCTCGGTCCAACGGTTCCCCACCCCGGCGATACCCGCCGCCCCGTTTTCGCCACTCTGCCTCCCGCCGCCGCCGTCCTGCCGGACCGCTTTTTTGTGCCGGGAAAAGGTCGCGCCGGACGCGCGGGCGTCGTCTTCCCAGGCCCCGGCGAGTCCGCGCGGAGGGCGGACGGGCTCTTCCCACCTTTGGAAGCGCCCGTCCGGACCCCGGAAGAGTACCTCCGAACCTCGGAAGTACCCGACCGAACCTTGGAAGAACACTTCCGAATCCCATTTCGATCCACAGAGCCCAAAACTAACTCTCCAATGAAATCACAAATCTATAGCCGCCTTCTCGTCGCTTTCCCGCAATCCGTGCTACTGGCCGGCTTTTTCATCCTCACCGGGGTCTGCGCTAGCTTTGCCCAGGACGCCGAGGAAAATGCGGTGCCTTTGAAACTGATAAGTTATCCCAACCGGATGCAGAATCTTTCAACCCTGCCGTTCCCTCGCGCAAAAGACCCGGCGTTGTCCCCGCAAGGCCCCCTGGAACCCACGGCGTCGTTAACTGCGCCCACCGTCTATTCCGCGCTCACCGGAGTTACCGCCTTGAGGATCGATGCCGCGGTCGGCTCGTCCTCCGGTACCGACTACGTGCTTTCCAATTTGCGGATCACTTCTGACCAGACGGTCTTCGACGACTATCTCATAGGCTCCTATAGCTTTGATTTGGCGACCCAACGGCTGCAGCCGGTCAGTTTTCTGAAGTACAGCGGTGTCGGGATATTTGAATCTGGCAACAACTTTTTCTTAAAGGATAACACCTCCACACTCTATTTCTATACCTCTCCCACTAACGTAACCCAATACCCTGAGGGTCCTGCCTACACCTTTCAAGGCGGGAGTGAATATCTGGTTAATACCTCCGTCGGCCACTGCATTGATATGGTTTTTACTGGAATAGCCAACCGGACTGTCCGCATTAGCCTGATAGATACCCATGGTGAAGTCGTCTTTGATCAAAAAATCACCTTTCCCTCTTCAACCTTTTTTGGTGTCCAAACTCATGTGCCAGTATTCCTCGATGGCCCTTATCGCTTCCGTATGGAGACAGTTTCCCCAACCACGGCATTTACCTACAGTTGTATTTTCTTTAATTCCAATGGAACCAACGTCACGACCGCCATCAATGGCACTACGTTGTCGGCCAGCTTACCGGGCTACGGTCTTCGATATAAAAAGTACAAGGTCCGACTCGCGAGCGGTCAAAGCATGACCGCTCCTCTCGACTCCGATACGGAATTAACGGTCATCAATTCCAAGGGTGTGATCGTGGCCGGCCCAACGAATGCCGGAATCAATGTCACCGTCACCGAAACGGACGACTATTATATCGTCATTCAGCCCGGCGACTCAGTTTCGAGTTCCACCGAAAACTACAGCGGTAGATTGACCATCACGACTGCGTTGAGCTTTGCGGACTGGGCAATCAGCCACCGCCTTCATCCCGACCGGGACGGTCCGTCGGAAGACGCGAACCGGGATGGCATACCGAATCTCCTCCCTTACGCCCTGGGCACCAACCCCCTGAAAAGCGCGCCACTCCCCGTCGCCTTCGCCGCAAACGCGACAACGATGACGCTGACCTTTCCCGCGGCGAGCTACGCCACCAACGTGCTATATCAGCCCGAGTTTTCCACCACGCTGTCTGGCTGGTCTCCGGCAACCCCAATCAACTCGGGTAGCGTGGAGGGAGCGACGATCAAGACCGCCTCATTTGCCCGAAGTGGCGGATCGGGATTTGGCCACCTCAAGCTGACGCTTTCCCCATAGAGCGGTGACCAAAGAGTCCGCGGCTGGCGGGCGAGGTGCGGTGCAGCTGGGAGGACGGCCACGCTACCGCGCCCCCACACCCCGCCCGGCGCCACGCGAAGAAACCGTTGCGCCCGGCGCGACGCGGCCCCTAGGATTCGGGCCATGCTTCAAGCCACCGAAGCTCCGTCCACCCCGGCGGGGATTTCCGAGTTTCCACAGACCTTTCTCACTGCCTACCGCTGGATGCTGCTCGCCCGGCTGCTCGAGGAAAAAATCGCCAGCCTCTACCGTGGCGGCAAAATCACCGGCGGCGTCTTCCTCGGGCGCGGCCAGGAAGCGCTGAGCGTGGCGGTCGGCCTGGCCTTGCGCAAAGGCGACATCTTCGCCCCACTCATCCGCGACCAGGCGGGCCGGCTGGCGTTCGGCGAGACGCTGCTCGATTGCACTCGCACCTACATGGGCTCGCGGCTCGGGCCGATGCGCGGGCGCGACGGCAACGTCCACCGGGGGCGGCCGCGCGAAGGACTTTTCGCCATGATCAGCCATCTCGGCGCGATGATCCCCGCCGTCTCCGGCGCGCTGCTCGGTCGGCGTTTTCGCGGCATCACTGGCACTGTCGGTGCGACGTGTCTCGGCGATGGTGCGACTTCCACAGGCGCGTTTCACGAAGGGCTGAATATGGCCGCGGTAGAAAAGCTCCCGCTGGTCGTCGTCGTAGCCAACAATCAATACGCTTACTCCACGCCCAACTCGCGGCAGTTTATCTGCGACGATCTCGTGGACAAAGCGGCCGGCTATGGCATCACCGGGCACAGCGTGGATGGCACCGATTTGGAAGACTGTTTGCGGACTTTGCAGACTGCTGTGGAAACCGCGCGCGGGGGTGGCGGACCCCAGCTCGTGATCGCCTCGCTGCTCCGCCTTGCCGGGCACGGCGAGCACGATGACGCACATTATGTGGCGGAAGCGCACCGCGTCTCGCCGCTGGGCCGCGACTGTCTGCTCCTCGCCGAACAACGCCTGCGCCAGGAAGGTTGGGCGAGCAACGCCGAGCTTGGCGACGCGGAAAGGGACGCGCAACGGCAGATCGACGAAGCGGTCGCCACCACGCTGCGCGAGCCCCTGCCCGATCCGAACGCCGAAGACTGGTGCGCGCTGGCGTCGCGGCATCTCAGCGACGGATTTCACGCGGAATGATCACCTACCTCGAAGCGATCCGCGAAGCTCAGGCCCGCGCGTTGGCGGACGACCCACGCGTTTATATTTACGGTCAGGATGTGGGTGCCTTCGGCGGCGCGTTCAAGGCGACGAAGAATCTTGCCCAAGAATTCCCCGGACGCGTGCTCGACTCGCCGATCAGCGAAGACGCGATGGTCGGCAGCGCCATCGGTGCGGCCATCGAGGGGATGCGCCCGATCATCGAGATGCAGTTTGCGGATTTTTCGACCGTCGGGTTCAACCAGATCGTGAATCACGCAGCGACGCTCCATTGGCGGACGAATGTCCCCTGCCCCATCACCATCCGCCTGCCCAGCGGAGGCACGGCGGGCGCAGGGCCATTCCATTCGCAAAGCATGGAGGCGCTCTACGCGCACTACCCGGGTCTCGTGGTGATGACGCCGGCCACGGTCGAGGACGCCTACTCGATGCTCCTCGAAGCGGTCGCCATCGATGACCCGGTGATCTTCTGCGAGCACAAATATCTCTACTACCATCTCAAGGCTGAGGCGTTGCCCACGGAGGCGATGCCGACGGGCAAAGCGCGGATCGCTCGGGCCGGGCGCGACGCCACCATCGTCACCTACAGCGCGATGCTCCACGAATCACTCGCCTGCGCTGAGGAACTGGCCCTCGAGGGTTGGGAAATCGAAGTCATCGACCTCCGCTCGATCAAGCCCCTCGACACCGACACGGTCCTCGCCAGCGTCGCCCGCACTGGCCGCCTGCTGGCGGTTGGCGAAGCGTGGCCTTGGGGCGGCGTGACCGCGGAAATTCTCGCCCGCGTGGCCACGGAGGGCTTTGGGTTGCTCGACGCTCCACCACAACGTTTGAACGCCAAAGACACTCCTGTGCCCTTTCACCCAAACCTTTGGGGCACGCACCGCCCAACGGCTAAAACTATCAGCGCCAAAATGCGCGATTTACTCCGGCTGTAAGAGAATGGGTCAAAAGGTAGAAAGCGGGTCATCCCGAGCGGAGTGCAACGAAGTCGAGGGACCTCGGCAGTTCGATCACGTATGGCGCTGGAACGAACCGCCGGGATCCCTCGACTCCGTTCCGTCCCCCCCTGCGCCCGCACGGAACTCCGCTCGGGATGACACGCTTTTTGTAATTTTAGAAATGCTCTAAACACACCATGCCTCGCATCCCAATCACCATGCCCCAACTCGGCGAATCTATCGCCGAGGCGACCGTCGTCACAATCCCCTGCGCGGTCGGCGCCGTGGTCGAAAGCGACCAGGACATCCTCGAAGTCGAAACGAACAAGGCAACGATGGCGGTCGCGGCACCGTGTGCCGGCAGCGTTGTGGAGTGGAGCGTGGAAGTCGGGCAGAGCTATGCAGTCGGAGCGACCCTCGGTTTTCTCGAAGTGACCTACGAGGAAGCCAAACGCGCGGGCCTCGACGCGCCCGCCAGTTCCGCCATCGCAGACGAAACGCCCACCTCGCCTTCTACGCACCCGCCGCAAAAAAACGGTTCAGGCGTTCAGCCAACCGTGCGCGGTCTGCCAGTCCCGGCGCACGCCGCGGGCGCGACCTTCATGTCGCCGCGAATGAAGGCGCGCATGAATGAGCTTGGCCTTCACGCTGCGGATCTCGCCGGCATCGCCGGCAGTGGCGCCGCAGGCCGCGTGACGGTCGAGGATTTTGAGAAGTTTCTCTCCTCGCTTGAGCACCACAAGCTCAGCCCGGCCTCTTCGATGCGCGTCGCCGTGGCCGACGCCATGCGCCGTTCGTGGACCCGCCCGCTCGCTACGGTCGGCATGCCCATCCGCCTCGATACCATGCTCGCGCATCGCAAGACCTGCGATCCCAAACCCGGCCCGGCGCTTTACGCCCTCCGCGCGTTGGCCCTCGCGCTGGGTGAAAACAGCGCGCCTGCCGGACGGCTCATCGGCGACAAAATAGTGCATCCGCAGGCCATCGATGTCGGCTTCGCGGTCGAGGCTGAGGATGGCGTCCTCGTTCCCGTCCTGCGCCACGCCGACCGCACGCCGCTGGCGGAGATGACCGCGCGCTACAACGAACTCGTGGATCTTGCCCGCCAGCGTCGCCTGCCCGCGAACGCCCAAGGCGGCAGCATCGCGACTGTAACTAACTTCGGCACCTTCGGCCTCGAATGGGCCACCCCGATTCCCCTCCCTGAGCAAACGCTGGTGCTCGGGATGGGCGCCGGCCGCGTCGTTCCGCACTGGGACAAAAAAGCGGCACAATTTGTGCCGGTGACGGAAGCGCATCTCACCCTGAGTTTCGATCACCGCGTGCTCGACGGTGGCGGCGCGGGCCGCCTGCTGCAACGCATCGGCACCTTGCTGCAAACGCCGGAAACGTTGTAACGGGGAGGATGGACAGCCTTTTCATTGCACGACCCGACGGGCCGCGGTAAGACGGCGCACCTCCCCCGATGAAAAACCTCGCTGCCATCTCCGCGATTCTCGTCGTGACTGCTGCCCTCGCCGGATTGGCGCTGTGGCTCCTGCGCCGGACGGAAGAAAATGGAAAACGTGGGTCGCGCTGCCTGGTCGTTTTTCTGTTCACGTGGCTCACTGCGCTGGCTCTTGGAGCGGTCGGGGCTCGGTTCGGCTACGAGCGGCAGTATCAGGCTCTCCCGGGATTTTGGGCCGTGTATCTGCCCGCGGTGGCCCTGGCCTTTGGCGTCGCCGTGCCGTTGGCTTGGTGGCTCGGGCGCGCGCCAAAACCGAAAACCATCCCTGTGCCAAAGGCGAAGCCTCTGCCGAAGGCCAAGGCGCCACGGGAGCCGCAGCCCGAACCGACCAAACCGCCGGCCGAAGAAACAGTCCTGAACTTTCTTCCGCCACCCGAACCCGAGGTCACCACGTTCAAATTCGCATGCCCGCATTGCGGCCAGCGGCTTGCCGTCACCACCGCGGACGTTGGCAATTCAGCAGATTGCCCGAACTGCCAGGCCCCACTCGTTGTCCCCGCTCCGCCTTCGGCAGTGGAGGCGCGGTAGGCGTTGGCGCTAAAGATTCTCCTCGGCCCGGCGTCCGCCTGACCTACGACCGGGCTCACGGTCCGTGCAGCCTATTCCTCCAGCCGAATCGCCGCGATCCGCGCCATGACGCGCTCGCTGAGGCGCTGGTAGAGTTCGCGGCCTTCGCCGTCGAGGTCGGCTTTGGTAAAGAAGATGGGTTCGCCGACGACGAGGGTGATGGGCGTAAAGAGCCGCGGCTTTCCGCCGCGCGGGAAGGCTCGGTGCGCGCCGAAAATGCGCATTGGCACGACCGGAGCAAGGGTCTTGGCGATGATCAGACCGAGGCCGGGCAGGGCGGGGCCGAAAAGGCCATCAAGCGTGCGGGCACCCTCGGGAAAGATGACGGTGCTGTGGCCAGCGCGTACGAGGCGAATGACGTTCTTAAGCGCACTCATGTCCGCCCGGTCCTGATCGACAGGGACGACGTTTAGCCTCGGCAACAGGGGGCCGAGAACCGGCCAGGCAAGGAGGGTCTTGCGGGCGAGGTAGTGGATTTCTCGGCGGCAGGCGATGCCGGCGAGCGGCGGGTCCAGATAGCTTTCGTGGTTCATCGCCAGGATCGCGCCGCCTTCCTCGATGATCCGCTCGCGTCCCACGATGCGGTAGTCGAAGAAAGTGCGGGAGAGAAACTGCGCAATGCGGTAGCCGAACTGGTAATGGACACCCATGAAAGGAAAGGCGAACGCGCTAGGGCTCGGATGATGGTGCGCCTATCGGTTCGCGCTTTTCCCACGCTTCGGCAAAGGCGAGGCCCTTGAGCTTGAGCCGACCGATGACCTCGCCGGCCACGCCGTCAACGGTGAGGTTCGAGCTGTCGATGACGTGAGCGTCTTCGGCGATGACGAGGGGGGAGGTCCGGCGAGTGGAATCGACTTTGTCGCGCGCGGCGACGCTGTCCTGGAGGCCTTGGGCGGCGCGGCGGCGAGCGCGGACTTCCGGAGAGGCATCGACGTAAAATTTGTAGGGCGTGTCGGGAAAGACGGCGGAGCCGATGTCGCGACCTTCCATAACGAGGTCATGGTCGCGGGCCAAGGCACGCTGTTTGGCGACGAGAACGCGGCGGACTTCAGGGATGGTGGCGATGGCGGAGACGTTGGCATTCACGCCCTCGGAGACGAGGTGCGGCTCGGGATCAATGCCGTCGAGGCGGATGGTGGATTCTCCAACCGCGACGCCGCACTCGATCTCGGTGAAATGCAAAAGTTGGTGGACGCGCCCCGCATCATTGGTCGGCACGCCTTTCGAAACGGCGAGCCACGTGATCGCGCGATACATCGCGCCCGTATTCACATAGACAAAGCCGAGGCGGCGGGCCACGGCGCGGGCGACGCTGCTTTTGCCGCTGGCCGCAGGGCCGTCGATGGCGATGACGAGGTGCTCAGCCACGGCTTGGGGCGGAAGCAGGAAAACAGGAAAACAGGAATGTGGACGGATTTTTCCTGCTTTCCTGCTTCCCTGCTTTTTTCCGGCGGAAGGTTTTCTGGGACATCGAATCAGCGCGTGGGGATGGACGTGATGACCCGAGTCTGCTCGCCGGGCGGCTCGTTGAGGAGGCGCTGGAGGGTGTCGTAGAAACCGGGGTAGGAGGTGTTCACGCACTCGGTGCCGGTGATGGTCGTTTCACCCTCGGCAAAAAGGCCAGCGACGGCGAAGGCCATGGCGATACGGTGGTCGCCAAAGCTGTCGAGCCGCGCGCCGCGGAGCGGGACACCGCCCAGAATTTCGAGGCCGTCTTCGGTCTCCGCGACCTGCGCGCCCATGGCGCGGAGATTCATGGCGATGGCCGCGAGGCGGTCGGTTTCTTTGACGCGGAGTTCGCTGGCGTCGGCGATGATGGTCTTGCCCTGAGCGAGCGCAGCGGCGACGGCGAGGATGGGGATTTCGTCGATCACATTGGGGATTTCCGCGCCCTTGATCTCGGTGCCGCGCAGGCGCGCACCTTGGATGTCGATGACGCCGAACGGCTCGGCTTGGTCGGTTTCCACGACCTCGCGAATGGCCGCCCCCATGCGGACAAGCACCGCGAGGACGCCGGTGCGGGTTTGGTTGAGGCCCACATTTTTCACGAGCAACCGGGAATGCGGTTGCGCAGCGGCAGCGACGAGCCAGAAGGCTGCGCTGGAGATGTCGCCGGGCACTTGGAATTCGCGCGACTCGGGCGTGAGTCCGCCGAAGAGGGCGACCGTGAGGCCGGTTTTCTGCGGGCGCACGAGGAAGTATTCGAGCATGCGCTCGGTGTGGTCGCGACTTTGGATCGGCTCGGTAACGCTCGTCTTCCCCGGGGCAAACATGCCGGCGAGGAGCACGGCGCTTTTCACCTGCGCGCTCGCGACTGGGGTCGAGTAAGCAATAGGCTTGAGCTGCGCGCCTTCGATGACGAGCGGCGGGCGGCCGTCTTTACCCTCCGCGGTGAGCTTCGCGCCCATGCGGGTGAGCGGCTCGATGACGCGGCGCATCGGGCGCTTCGAGAGCGAGGCGTCGCCGACGAGGCGGCTGCGAAAGGGCTGCCCGGCAAGGATGCCGGCCATGAGGCGCATGGTGGTGCCGGAGTTGCCGCAATCGATATCGCCCTTCGGCGCGGTGAAGGCCCGCCGCACACCGTGGACGATGAGCGTTGTTTCATCGGCCACTTCGATTTTCACGCCGAGCGCGCGCATGGCGCCGACGGTCGAGAGGCAGTCCTCACTTGGGAGGAAACCCTTGATCACGCACGGGCCGTTGCTCATCGCGGCGAGCATCACCGCGCGGTGGGAAATGCTTTTGTCGCCGGGGACTTCGAGCTCGGTTTGGATCGTGGGGGCGCGGCGGATTTTCCAGTCGGACATCGGGGATTACTTGAGCGGGCGCAGGCGATCGCGCTGGGCTTTGGCTTGGGTGAGGAATTCGGTCATAGGTGCGTCGCGGTCGAGGAGTGTGAGGGTTTCGCGCAATTTTTCAATCAGCGCTTCCGCGGACTTGCGAAGGGCGTGTCGGTTGGTGCGCAGGATCTCGTCCCACATCGCCGGAGGCCCGGCGGCGACGCGGGTGGTGTCGCGGAAACCGGGACCGCTGAAGTCGAACGCGCGGGCGTTCTCCGCGAGGACGGTGTGGACGAGTGTGGCCGCGAGGAGATGCGGCAGGTGGCTGACGAGGGCGACGATTTCGTCGTGCTCGTCGGGCGCGACTTCGAGCACGCGGCAGCCGAGCGTCTGCCAAAAGGCCTGCACGTCGGCGAGGGCGGTAGCGTCGGAGCTGGCCTCAGGCGTGACGATGCAGGCGGCGCCTTCGAAGAGTTCCTCGCGAGCGGCGCGGATGCCGGTCTGCTCGGAACCGGCCATCGGGTGACTGCCAATGAAGCGGCCGCCAAGGATCGCGCCGAGTTCGGCGACGACCGTGGCTTTCACGCTGCCGACATCGGTCACCACGGTCGCCGGGCGAATCATGCCCTCGATTTCCCGCGCCAGTGCCGGCATCACGCCGATGGGCGTGCAGAGCACCACGAAGTCCGCGCTCTCGACAACAGTGCGCAGATCGGTCGAAGCCGCGTCGGCAATCCCGAGTGCCGCAATCTCCGCCACCGCTTCGGACCGACGCGCCCACAGCGCCGTGCGGAAGCCGCCAGCCCGCCGCGCCGCGAGCGCGATGGACCCGCCGAGCAGGCCGGGGCCGAGAATGGCGAGGGATTTCATGCGAGGAAAAAAAGGCCCGGCCCGCCGGCGCTAGGCTGGCGGGCCGGGCTGAAAGAGTCAGCGAACTTCGCGGCCTATGGCACGAGGAAAGTCTTGCCGGAATACGGGTCCTTCACCTCGGTCCCGGGCGGGAAGCCGCGGACGTCGATGTAACCGCTGTACGGACTGAACGGGCTGGTGACGAAGCCGGGTTTGCCGGGCACGTTTTTGCCGTAGGGCACTTCGCCGACCTGCTTCGGCTGCTCGGGCACGGGGTTTACGACCGGCTCGTTGACGGTGGGCTTGTCGGGCTTCCTAGGCTCCGAGGGTTCGCTCGGCTCCGACGGTTCGTCCGGCGGAGGCGGCGGTGGCGCGGTCTGATGATAGCCGCCGGGCCGCTTTGGTGGCGGGCGCTGCGAAGTGGTTTCGCAGGCGCTAAACAGCGCGAGGGTCAGTGCGAAAGAGGCCGGGACGAGGAGTCGCTTCATAAGTTGTGATGGCTATTAACGGAAGGGGCGCAGGAGTGACAATGGGAATTTTCCGTCAGCCTCAGAGCGGGTCGAACCGCCTCAAAACTCCAACCGCACCACTCCGCTCCCCTTTTCGATCCGGCCGATCACGCGCCCTTTGGTCAGCGTGAGTGCCTTCTGCCAATCCCCCCCGGCAACAACCACAGCCATGCCGATGCCCATATTGAAAACCTGATACATCTCGGTGCGGTCAATTTTTCCGCCCGCGGCGATGTGCTGAAAAATGGCCGGCACCTTCCACGCGTGCGTATCGATCACCGCGTCGGTCGTCTTCGGCAAGACGCGGGGGAGGTTGTCGAGCAAGCCGCCGCCGGTGATGTGGGCCAGTCCTTTGACGAGGCCGGCGGGAAGCGAAGCGAGGAGCGGCTGGTAGTTTTTGTGCACGCGCAGCAACTCATCACCGAGCGTTTTGGCGACGCCGGGGAGCTTGCTCGAAAGTGCGAGCCCCATTTGTTCGAAGAGGACTTTGCGCGCGAGCGAATAGCCATTGGTGTGCAGCCCATTCGAGGCGAGGCCGATGATCACGTCGCCCACTTTGATCCGCGAACCGTCGAGCGCCTTCTTCCGATCCACCACGCCGACAATCGTCCCCGCGAGATCATATTCGCCGCGTTGATACATCCCTGGCATCTGCGCCGTCTCGCCGCCGATGAGCGCACAGCCGGCTTCCTTGCAGGCCTTGGCAAAACCTTTGATGATCTGCGTGAAAACCACCGGCTCCAGTCGCTCGCCCCCGATGTAATCGAGAAAGAAGAGCGGCCGCGCACCGACGACGGCGATGTCATTCACGCAGTGATTCACCAGGCACTGGCCGACGGTGTCGTGCTTGTTCGCCGCAAAGGCCAGCTTCAGCTTGGTGCCCACCCCATCCACGCTCGAAACGAGGACCGGGTCCTTCATTCCCTTGAAATCCGCGCGAAAAAGCCCACCGAAACCACCGATTTTTCCCAGCACCTCCGGCCCGTGCGTGCCTTTCACGAGCGCATGGATGCCACTCTTCACGCGGTTGCCGAGATCCACATCCACCCCAGCAGCGGCGTAGGCTTTTTTTGATTTCGAAGGAGCGGGTTTGGCGGCCATAAAGGAAAGGGGCGCGAGGCTAGCGTCGCTGATCGCTGGGTCAAGAACCGCTAACGCGGATCGAGCAGCTCGCCGATCCGCCCCACCGGCGATGGCCGTTGAGTTCGTCTTGCCGATTTCATAGACCTGCGCCGCACATGCTTCGCCCGCGCAAAAAATTCACCGTCTTCGATCTCCAGCAGCTCAAGGGCAAACGCGTCCTCACGCACATCCACGTCAAATCCCCGGAGGAAGCCGCCGCCGCGGAAGAGGCCGGCGTCGATCTGATGAGTTGCAGCTTCGACAGCCCAGAAGCGCAGGCGCGCCTGCCCGCACTCGTCGCCGCCGCGCCGCACAGCTTCCTCTCCTGCGCCACGCCACATGGACTCGCCTCGTCGGAGGAAGCAATCCGCGTCGCCTTCCGCGCCCTCGAGATCGGCGCCAGCAGCGTCTATTGCTCCGCGAGTCCGTTCATCATCGAGGCCATGGCGCGCGAGCGCATCCCGGTCGTCGGGCATCTCGGCCTGGTTCCGCGCCATGTCACCTGGACCGGCTACCGCGCCATCGGTCGCACCGTCGAGGAAGCCACGCAGCTCTATCACCACATGAAGGAGCTCGAAAACGCCGGCGCCTACGCCGCCGAACTCGAAGTCGTCCCGCACAACCTCGCGCGCTTCCTTTCGTCGCAGACGAAAATGCTCCTCATGTCCCTCGGCTCCGGTCCCGGCTGCGACACGCAGTTCCTCTTCTCCGACGACATCCTCGGCGACTACGACGACCGCCCGCCGCGCCACGCCAAAGCTTACCGCAACTTCGCCGCCGAACACCGCCGCCTGCAGCAGGAACGCCTCGCCGCCTTCCGCGAATACATCGCCGACGTGCAGGAAGGTCGCTTCCCGGAGCGCGGGCATCTGGTGGAAATGGAAGCGCCTTTCTTTGACGAGGTGGTGCGTTCGATCGGTAGGACAACTTCGACTAATGATGATTGAGCGCCCCTTCGCCTTTCTTCTTTAACCTACAAAATGCCAAGTCCTGAAATTCACCAGTTCATCCGCGTAGATTTCCGCCACTTTAAAGCGTTTGACGTCTTCGCGCTCCATCTTCGCCATTTCAATATTCTTGTCGGGCCCAACAACGCGGGTAAGTCAACCATCCTTGCAGCATTTCGCATTTTGGCTGCCGCAATGCGGAAGGCGAACTCGCGTAATCCGGAAATTATTCGAGGACCCCGTGGAGACACATATGGTTACAGCGTCGATCTGACGACGGTTTCCGTGGCGTCTGAGAATATCTTCTATAACTACGACGATTCAGAGCCCGCAGAAATCTCCTTTAAACTTTCAAACAAGAATGAGCTCGTCCTGTTTTTTCCAGAACGGAATGCGTGCTACTTAATTGCAAACAGCCAATCTAAGGTAGTTCGGAATACTTCGACGTTTCGTTCACAGTTCAACTGCCCTATTGGCTTTGTCCCAATACTTGGACCTGTTGACGATAACGAGCAGCTTTACGAGAAAGAAGCCGCGCGTCTCGCCCTTTTTAACTACCGCGCCGCGCGGAACTTTCGAAACATTTGGTATCACTATCCCGAAAAGTTCGGCGAGTTTCGCGCAGCGCTATCCCGCACTTGGCCAGGGATGGATGTCGAGCGTCCGAAGCCGGAGTTTTCCGGTCCGAAACCAAGACTACATATGTTCTGCCCAGAGGAGCGAATTCCTCGGGAGATATTCTGGGCTGGCTTTGGGTTCCAAGTGTGGTGCCAGATGCTCACTCATGTTATCCAATCTGAGGGTGCTTCATTGTTCCTCATAGACGAACCTGACATTTACCTTCATGCAGATCTCCAGAGGCAACTACTTGGCATGCTCCGGAATTTAGGACCAGACATCGTGATCGCCACTCACTCGACCGAGATCATAACGGAAGCTGAAGCAGATGACATTGTTTTGATCAACAAGCGGCGCACGAGCGCTCGGAGAATCAAGCATCCCTCGGAGTTGACGGAGGTATTTACACTTCTCGGTTCGAATCTGAATCCTATTCTGACCCAGTTGGCGAAGACTAAACGTGTTTTGTTTGTAGAGGGTAAGGACTTCCAAATTCTTGGCCGATTTGCGACTAAGCTTGGGCACACAGCAGTCGGCGCTCGTTCTGATTTCGCCGTTGTTCCGGTCGAAGGATTTAATCCGGAGCGAATACGCAGCCTTAAGCATGGGATGGAGACGACTCTCGGAGGAAAAATCAAGGCTGCCGCCATTTTAGACCGGGACTTTCGAAGCGATAGCGAGTGCAAAAGCATTCAGTCGTCTTGTGAGAACTTTTGCGATACGGCGTGCATTCTGGCCAGGAAGGAAATCGAAAACTATTTACTTATACCGACAGCGATCGATCGGGCGGCCGCGCGGCGGGTAGCGGACCGCTCCCGGCGCACCGGGAAGGAAGCGACATACTGTCCGCGGGCTGAGGAAACTCTGACCGCCTTTGCGAATGAGAAGCGAAACTACGTGGTAGCGCAGACACTCGCGAATCATCGGAGGTTTGAGCGCATTGAATCACCTGGCACTCATGAAGCAGTCGTCAGCGAGTCAGCGTTAGCAATTTTCGAGGAAGCTTGGAAGGATCTCGCTGGGCAGCTTTGTGTAATCCCAGGAAAAGAGGCGCTGAGCGCCGTTAATCAAATGCTTCAAGAAACCTACGCAATCAGCGTTAATCCGACGGCAATAATCGATTCGATCCTGCCCGATGAGATTCCACGGGATTTACGTGATTTGATTGAGGCGCTCGCAACGTTTGCGCGCATCAAATCTGAATGACCCTCAGGAGATCGTGGTTTGCCGGTCTGTCTTTTCGTCGGCATTCGGCGGAACCGCGCGTTCGTGACTTTCTACTTCTTCTCGCCCACCGCCGGCAGATTCGGCACCAGCTTGGAGTCGTATTTTGCGCCGGCGGAGACTTGGATGAGGGTCAGGCGGATCTTGGTAGGGAAGAACTTTTCGGGGTCGGGGCGGGTGTGGGCTTTGGTGCCTTTGCCGTCCTTAATGACGAGGTCCATTTGCTTGACGCCTTCGCTCCAGACGAGGTCGTCGTTTTCCCAAAACTTCGTCATGGCGATGTCCCGCTCATGCACGCTTAATTCCGCGTATTGAACCGATATGGCCGACAAGTTTCTTGAGATCGCTTTCACGGATGCCGTCTGCAAGGCGCAGGCGCATTACTATGGAAAGGCCCAGCGGGCGCACAGCTCGGCGGAGGGGGATGCTTTGACGCAGGATGAGATGGCATTCATCCGGGCGCGCGACAGTTTTTATATGGCGACGGTGAGTGAGGCGGGGTGGCCTTATGTGCAGCATCGCGGCGGGCTGCCGGGCTTTCTGCGGGTAGTGAGTCCCACGGCGCTGGCGTTCGCCGATTACAAGGGCAACCGCCAGATGCTCTCGACGGGCAACCTTGCGGTGAGTGATCGCGTGTGCCTGTTTCTGATGGATTATCCGCAGCGCACGCGGCTGAAAATTCTTGGCCATGCGCGGGTGGAGGATGCGCGGGAACATCCCGAGTTGGTGGCGCAGTTTGCCGAGCCAGAGGCGCAGAGCATCGTCGAGCGGGTATTTTTCATCGACGTGGTTTCGTATGACTGGAATTGCCCGAAATACATCACGCCGCGCTACACGGCGGCGGAGGTGGAGGCAGCCGTCGCGCCGCTGCGGCAGCGTATTGCGGAGTTGGAAGCTCAACTGAAAACACAGGGCTGACTTCAATCTGTCCGCCCTCACTAGTGCGGTGACGATGAATCGCTGGTGCGGGTCCTCGTGCGTCCGCCTACCTCCTCTCGCTCGCGGGTGGCAGATTTGGCACCAGCTTCGGATCGTATTTCGCTCCCGCGGAGACTTGGATGAGGGTCATGCGGATCTTGGTGGGGAAGAACTTTTCGGCGTCAGCGCGGGTGTGGGCTTTGGTGCCTTTGCCGTCTTTGATGACAAGGTCCATTTGCCGGATGCCTTCGCTCCAGACGATGTGGTCGTGCTGCCAGAACTTCGTCATCGCGATGTCCTGTTCGTACACGCCGACTTCCTTGTAAGCGTTGATGCCCAGGCAACCGTAGCCTTTGTTTTGTCCCTTGTTGGGGATGTAGCAGACGCTCCATGTGGTCGGCTCGCTGCCGGCCGGTTTTTCGAGGACTTCGAGGCGCACGTGCACGGTGCCGTTGCGGTAGTCCACGGGTGCAGTCCAGTCCTTCGGACGCTGGGCATTCAGGCGGTCGCCTTTGACGTAGTAGTGCGACGCGTCGGGCTTGGAGTTGTCCGCGTCGGACTTGGTGTAGGGAAAGGTAACGTCGAAAAGTACGAACTGCTCGGCGCGGCTGGAGGTCGTGCAATTGAGGACGATAAGAAACGAAAGGAGAGCGCTGCGGTTGAAAAGGATCGGGAACATGGTGGTCAGGCTATGGCTGATTGGTCCATTGGCGCGAGCGAATGGTATCTGGCCGGGACACAATTCCGCGGCAGCACGGCGCAGGGCCGGACGGCGTGTTCGTTCGGCGCGCTCAAACCGCTTTGTCGAAAAGCTGGGGGTGCTCGTCGGGAGCGAGGAGGTCTTTGCGGCCTCGGCGGCGTTCCATGATGAATTTGTCGAGCGTGGGATCGACGGGCACGGGGTAGTCGCCGTTGAAGCAGGCAAGGCAGAACTGATTTTCTGGCTGACCGGTCGCGCGGACCATGCCGTCCACGTCGAGGTAGCCGATGCTGTCGGCGCCGAGATATTCGCGGATTTGCTCAAGCGAGCATTGGTTGGCGAGGAGCTTCTCGGGGTCTGGAAAATCGATCCCGTAGTGGCAGGCGTTTTTGTGCGGCGGACAGGAGATGCGCATGTGGACTTCCTTTGCCCCGGCCTCGCGCATATTCACGACGCGGGCGCGCGCGGTGGTGCCGCGGACAATGGAGTCATCGACGACGACCACACGCTTTCCGTGCACCGCTTCTTTGATGAGGTTGAGCTTCACCCGCACATTGAAATCGCGGATGAGCTGAGTCGGCTGGAGAAAGGTGCGGCCGATGTAGTGGTTGCGGACAAAGGCGTGGTTGTAGGGAATGCCGAGCTCTTCCGCAAAGCCGAGCGCCGCGTAGTTGCCGGAGTCGGGCACGGGCACGACGAGGTCGGCCTCGACCGGGTGCAGCCGCGCCAGTTCGCGGCCCATCGCGGTGCGCACGCGGGCGACATTGATGTCGCTGATGATCGAGTCAGGTCGCGCGAAATAGACGTACTCGAACATGCAAAAGGCCCGCTTTTCCTGCCGAAACGGGAACTCCGACCGCACGCCGGATTCATCAATGATGACAACCTCGCCCGGCTCGATCTCGCGGATGAACTCCGCGTGGATGAGATCGAAGGCACAGGTTTCGGACGAGAGGATGTAGGCCCCGTCGAGCATGCCGAGCGAGAGCGGACGAAAGCCAAAGGGATCGCGCACGCCGATGATCTGCTGCTCGCTCATCATCACGAGCGAAAAGGCGCCCTGAATTTTGCGCAGCGGGGCGAGCATTCCGCCGGTCTCCTGCGGCTGTGCCAAAAGGTGGAGGATGATCTCGCTATCGACGGTCGTTTGAAAAATGGAGCCGCGCTGTTCCAGCTCGTCGCGGAGGATCGCGGCGTTCACGAGGTTGCCATTGTGGCCGATGGCAAGCTGGCCGCGCGCGCAGTTCACCATGAGCGGCTGGGCGTTGGTCAGGTTGCTCGAACCGGTCGTGGAGTAGCGGACATGCCCGATGGCGCGCGTGCCTTTCAAGCGGTCTAAGTCCGGCGGTGTGAAAACCTGCGAAACGAGGCCCATGGCCACGTGCCGATTGAAGGGAGAGTTCGGCCCGCTGGCGGTGACAATTCCCGCGCTCTCCTGGCCGCGATGCTGCAAGGCAAAGAGTCCGTAATAGGTCAGGACGGCGGCGTTCGGGTGGCCAAAAACGGCGAAAACGCCGCACTCGTGGGTAGGTTTGTGGTGCTTCACTCGGGTCGCGGTTCAGGCGAGGGGCGAGATTAGCGGGAGGCCGGGGTCGGTCAAGCGATGCGCCCCGAAATTCGTCGCGTTGCCAAAACCGCGCGGCTTGCCCAGCATTGCCGCGATGAAAGACGAAATGATTTTGGTTGTGCGCCGGGCGTTGTTCGATGAGCTCGGCGCGTTTCAGGGGCTGAATTTCGAAATCGACCGCTACCTCCCGGCGCTGCTCGCACGGGAAAATAACTTCTTCACGCCGCGCCCTCCCGCGGAGACGGACCCGACGTTGAAGCAGATCATTCCTTACGTGCTGCTCGTCCACGAGGGCCGAGTCCTGCATTATGTGCGCGGGAAAAAAGCGGGCGAGCAGCGTCTTGTGGCGAAGGGTTCCATCGGCATCGGCGGACACATGAACGATCACGATGAAGGTCTGTTCGCGTTGGATCGAGCGGCCTACGACATGGCGGTGCAACGCGAGGTTGGCGAGGAGTTGAAGCTCGGCTCGCGCTACACGAATCACGCCGTCGCTTTGCTCAATGACGACACCAACGAAGTCGGTCGGGTGCATCTCGGCGTCGTCCATATTTTCCAGCTCGAAACTGCCGACGTGCAAAAAGGCGAGGCGATGATCACCGAGTTGCAATTCCTGGATCGCCCGGCCCTTCTCGCGCGGCGCGATGCGCTGGAATCGTGGTCTCAGATCTGTTTCGACCAACTTGATGGACTCCTCGGCGCGGCCGGCGAACGCTAATCTTTCGGCATGGAAGACTTTGAGCAGATTCTACTGGGCGCCGTAGAGGCAGGAGCCTCGGATGTGCATTTGAAGCCGGGGGCGAAGGTGATCTTCCGCATCGCTGGCGAACTCGTGGAAGTGGATGCGGCGAGGCCCACGACGGAATGGTTGCAAGGCGTGCTCGCGGAGATTCTCCCCCCGCACTTGCGCGCGCAGTTCGATGCCGAGCACGAAACCGACTTTGCCTACGCGCCAGCCGCCATCGGGCGTTTCCGGGTGAATGTTTTCCAGCAACGCGGCAGCCCGGTCATGGCGCTGCGGCTGGTGAAAGCGGCGATCCGCACGTTCGACCAACTCCACCTGCCGGACTCGCTGCGCAAGATTGCCGAAGCGGAGAGTGGCATTGTCCTCATCACCGGCGCGACCGGCTCGGGAAAATCGACCACTTTGGCGGCGATTATCGATCACATCAACGCGACCTCCCGCAAACACATCATCACCCTCGAAGACCCCATCGAGTTTCTTTTCGAGGACAAGCAATCCGTCATCGAACAGCGGGAGATCGGGCTCGATACGGCGAGTTTCGCCTCGGGCTTAAAGAACGTGCTGCGGCAGGACCCGGACGTCCTCGTCATCGGCGAGATGCGCGATGCCGGGAGTGTGGTCGCCGCGATGAGTGCGGCGAATATTGGCCACCTGGTCGTCTCGACACTGCATACCGTCGATGCAGCGAAGTCCGTGCAGCGGCTCCTTGAGTTTTTCCCCAGCGACGAACGTGAACAAGCGCGGCAGCAATTCGCCAGCACGCTTCGCGCGGTGATCTGCCAACGGCTCGTGCGAACGGCTTCGGCGGAACTGCGCCCGGCCCTGGAAATTCTGACGAACAATGCCGCCGTCACCAAACTCATCCACACCGGCGCGCTCGAAAAACTGCCCGGCGCCATGGAACTCGGAATCGGCGAAAGCATGCAGACGTTCAACATCGCGCTTCATGAGTTGGCGAGGGCTGGCCAGATCACGCAGGCTGAAGCGCTCGCCAATTCTCCAAATCCGGAAGCGCTAAAAATGCGTTTTCAGGGCGTCATGCTCAATGAAACCCGCCGCATCCTCGGGGCGCGCGATTGATTCCGCTTACGCGGCCTCGCGGCCGTTCCACTCGCGGGGCGTGCGCTCCAGATCGAAATCCACCTCGATACCGCGCGTGCGCAGCGCGGCCAGACAGATCGCGACCGGTGCAGAACTCGCGCTGACTGATGGCCCGTCACCAAATGCCGCCACCCAGCGATTTTTTTCCCGTCGGACGCGCAGCGTATTCACCGTCCCGCTGAGGCGCTCCACCACCTCCCACGCAAGACTCAGATCGGAACTGTAGGCGCGAAACTCAAAGACCTCGCTCAGTTCGTTGTCGAGCCGCACCCCGTCGGGGAAGCACCGCTGGAAATACGGATCGGCCATGGCATTGAGCGCCTCCTCGATTGAGTCGAAGCGCAAAAACGAATGACTGTCTTCCCAGTACGTTTGGGGGATTTCCCCGGTAAGGTATTTCCCAACCAAGGCGTCTAGCTCACGCAGCGTTCCAACCCGCACGCGTGCCATTGTGGATTCATTCCTCATGTTCATCTCCGTTCTTCGCGGGTGATATCGATGACGGGGGTAGACCGAAAGGATAATTTTCGCTGGGGGGAAAGAATCAGAAAGTTTCTTACCGCCGACTCATCCGGGCAAAAAGCCAGCTCCCGAGTGCGAGACAGAGCACATTCGGCAGCCAGATCAGGATTTCAGGATGGAGCGCGGCTTTCTCCCGCACACCGTAGATGAAAATGCCGATGAAAAAATAGACGACCGCCACCCCCAAGCTGAGGAGGAAACCCACGGACGTTTCCTTGCGCTGCGCAGTGATTGCCAGCGGCACGCCAACCAAGGCAAAGGCGAACGAGGCCAGGGCATAGGCAAAGCGCCGGCTTACTTCTGTCCGGGCCGCGGAAACCTTCTCCTCGCGCTCCTTTGGAGTCATACGCGCCAGCTCTTCTTCCGCATTCAGACGCTCCAACAACTCGCTCACCGTCATCCCATCAATTCCCCTCCCACGCTTCTTTTGGGAAAGTTCCGCGAGCGAAATCGGCAGCGTATTTTCCTCCGCGGTTGCGGTGCGGATTTTCATCAAATTTCCCGGCGCATCCGCATCTCGTTGCTCATAACGCGCCTCATAAAGGTGCAACAGAATCTCCTTTTTTTCCCGGTCCGTCTCCAGTTTGCCGCGATGGGCAAACACCACCTTCACCGGCACTGCATCGTCATCCATCTCGTACACCATCAGGTTGAAAAGCTCCGCTCCCTCATTGCGCTCCACGTAGATCTTCCGGCCCGCGAAATCCTCGATCACCTTGTCGCTCCCAAACATCGCCAGCGGATTGCTGGTGGCAATGTTGTAGAGCGTCTCCTTCATCGCCGCCGCGGCCCGCGGGGCCACCTCGATATTGATCCACAGACACACACCCACGCACAGCCCCGCCAGGCCGAACACTGGCAGCGTTGCCCGCGGGATGCTCACCCCGTTCGCCCGCAGGGCGATGAGCTCGTTCTCCGCCGACATCTTTCCAAACACCAGCAGCACTGCTGTCAAAAAGCCCCACGGAATCGTGAACGTCAGGGAAAAGGGCAGGATATACGCGAGAAACGTCAGAATCTGCTCTACCGGCGTGTCGCTCTTGACCAGGAGTTCCAGGAGCTTCTTGAAAACATTGCCCAGGACTAAAACCACACTCAGGACGGCGACGGCGATTGTCGCCGTGAGGAAAACCTGCCAGCCCACATAGCGGTCGATGAGTTTCAAAGGTTGGCCATCTTTCTTGGGCTACGCCGCAATGGCAAGCGACACTTCCTCCGGAATGCCGCGGGGTTGATTTTCCGGTTGCGGACAGGGCAGAGAATGTGGCCGCCGCGGATAGCAGGCCGAGCATGCGACGAAGGGGGCGCCGAGAAGTTGTGGCGCCGTTAACGACTCTCACGGCTTCGAAGTTCCCAACGGCCCGGGTATGCAGCCGCAGTCAGACGGGCGAGACGCAAAGCCTTAACAGGAACTCAGCATTCACCCTGAGAGCTTTTCCGATGGATTTGTCGATTCTATCGGTATGAAAGCCTCCTTCGTTTCCGTCTTCGCCATCCTCGTCCTAAGCGGAGTTTCCCTTAAAGGGCAAACCGCGATCAATGATGGCACCGGGGCTGTTACTTCTACCGGCACTGCCGGCACGGCACCCAATTCCGTAAGCAGCGCACCAAACACCGTCTCTCGCACTTACACCCAGGCAAACCTCGAAGCAGTTTTCAGGAGAATCGACGCGAATGGGGATGGCGTGATTCGGCGAGAAGAATTTGCCGCCGCTGCCCCTGCGCTGCGCGCAGCTTTTGGCGGTCCGATGACCACCGACACCACCGGGCCGCGCGCAGGCGCGCCGGCTCCGGGATCGACTACCCCGTCGAATCCTCGCTAATCCGACTTCGCTGGAAATGAAAACGGCCATTCTACTCTACGGTTCTGTCGCTGGCGTCGTGATCTATCTTCTGACAGCGGGCTGAAGAAACTGAGTCAGAACGGGCGCGTTCGCAAAGCTGGCGAGTTTTGCGCCCCTATTCGACCTGATCGAGCGACAGGCGGAGTGGGTCGGGACGGACTCGAACCGTCAACCAACGCCTTAAAAGGGCGCTGCTCTACCATTGAGCTACCGACCCGTTTTCCGAACGGGGTGGCTAGATAGTTTAGCGTCGGGGATGACGCAAGGAATTATTCGGGCTAGCGTCCACATCCATGTCGCACGCCCGTTTTCCTGTGCTTACCACTCCGCGCCGCCGCTGGTTCGCGTTGGCTGCTGGGGTTGTGATCGCTGGTCTGGTTTGCTGGCTGGCCCGACCGCTTTTTAATCCTGCGAATCCCTTGCTGGATACGCCGGTGGTGGCGCTTGAGGGTCTGCAGGCAAAACCGCTTTTTTTTAATGCTGCGGCGGGGTCGTCCCTGCGGGCGCAGCGGCCGGATTTGGTGCCAAGGGAGGGGACGGACAATTTTGCGCAGGCGGTGCTGGAGCCGAGGCTATTCCGCCAGTTGGACCGCCAATTTCGCTTCGAGGCGTTGCTTTTCACAGGCGATCCGAGTCAGTCGCGCCCGTTGCTGGAACATCTGGCGGAGACAAAGGATTGGGCATTGAGCTACGTGGATCACACGAGCTTGGTGTTTCGCCGGGCGGGCGGCCCCGCTTGGAGAATCGCGGACTTGGAACCGGTGCGGGCGCGGTTTGCCGGAGCCTCTGCCCGGGTGCGAGCGACGATGTTGTCGCAGACGGCGGTAAAGCTGGTGGCGGTGCGCGAGCTGGAATCTGCGCGACAATTGCTCGACGAAGCGCAGCGGCTGCATGTGCGGTTGCCGGAAGTGTGGAGCGGTTGGGCGAGTTATCACATGCAACGCGGAGAGTATGCCGAGGCCTTCGCCAACGCGGAGCGTGCGCTGAAGCTGGACGACGAGAACCTGCCTGCACTGGCGGTGAAGACACATCTGCTTTTCGCGACGAAGCAATTTTCCGCTGCCTATGAGCTTTCGCGGCGGTTGATCGAGCGTGTCCCTGACGATCCCAACCTGCTATTTTACCACGCCAAAATTGCCCACGAGGCCCACGCCTATAAGGCGGAGGTCGAAGCGCTGGAGAAAATCATCGCGCAAGCAGAGGCGGTGGGCCGGCCGGTCTCGGGCTACCAGATGTATCTCGGTCAGGCGCACATGACCCTCGGCGACGGCACTCGGGCGATCGACGCCTTTATGCGCGTGCTCAATGACCCGGAGTTGCCGCAGGACCAGCGTGATTTCGCCCGCGAAAGTATCGCGCGGATCAAGAAGCGAACCGGTCTCTAGCCAGCCAGGCCGGGAGGTCGCGCAAGCTATTTCCCGGTCGCCGCAGAGGAAACGCACGCAGTCCGGCAGCAGCCGCACCCGCCCAGTCGCAACGCGAATCATCTCCGACATGGGCGGCTTCGGTGGGACGGATCTCCGCCAATTCCAGCGCACGCTGGAAAATCCAGGGATCGGGTTTGTCTGCACCGACTTCGCTGGAAAGGACGATCGGCTGGAAAAAGTCGGCAATGTCCAGTTGGCGTAGGATTTGATGAAGGCGAGTGTCGAAATTCGAGACAATCCCGAGACGATAGTGTGCGCGGAGTTTTTCCAGTTCGACACGGACCTCCGGGTAAAGAACCCAAACGCCTGGCCGCGTGAACTCGGCGTAAAGCTCCGTGAAATAGGCGTCGGCATCCAGCACGGCGGCCGCCTCGCCGCCGCATTCGGTGAGGACGCGACTGACGAGTTCACGCCACCAACCGCGGTCATCATCGGGCCGAGCGCAACGCGTTGCGGCGCGAGCGGGCATCTCTTGCCACACCGCCGAAAAGGCGCGTCCCAAAACCTCTTCTTCAATTTCACAGCCATGCCGACTGGCCACATCTCGGTAGTGCCACCCCACCCCGCGCGGGAGCCGAAACAGCGTTCCGGCGGCGTCGAAGAATATTACTTCCGTCGTTTCAGTGCGCATAATTGAAGTGTTCTAGCTGGCGGTAGGTGTGAGGGAAACCGGTATCGACATAGGGAAGTCGCGCGTTCTCCAGCCCAAGCACTGCCCGACATTCTCGAAGATATTCAGCCACTGTTTCCTACCTTGACGCCCCCGCTGCTCTCCCGTATCTCTGGCAATCCAAACCCGGCTTCAGCCAAGTGGGCCTTCAAACCCACTTTTTTTTGTCCCCGGACGCGGACACCTAATTATGAACAGTGAAATTCTCGCCGGCCTCGACTTTTTTGAGCGCGATAAAGGCATCAAACGTGAAGTGCTTTTGGAAGCGATCAACAACGCCGTGCTCCAAGCGGCCCGCAAGGCCGTCGGTCCGGCCAAGGATTTGCGCGTCGAGATCGATCCCAAGTCCGGAGAAATCAAAGCTTTCGCCAAACTGACGGTGGTCGAAAAAGTCGCCAACAAGCACGACGAGATTTCTTTCAAGACGGCCAAAATGTTCAAGGCCGACATCCAGATCGGCGAGGAAATCGAGGTGCCGGTCACGCCGAAAGACTTCGGTCGCATCGCCGCACAGACCGCCAAGCAGGCCATGATGCAGCGCATTCGCCTCGCGGAAAAGGAGATGATTTACGACGAATTCAAGGATCGCGCCGGCGAGATCGTCAGCGGCACAGTGCGCCGTTTCGAGCGCTCGGATGTGCTCGTGGACCTCGGCAAATTCGAGGCGCTGATGCCGAACCGCGAGCGCGTGCAGACTGAGGATTACAATATTGGCGACCGGATCCGCGCTTACGTCGTGGCCGTGGAGAACGGCGCGCGCGGGCCAGAAATCATCATTTCGCGCAGCCATCCGAACTTCGTCCGCCGTCTTTTTGAAATGGAAGTCAGCGAAATCAATGACCGCACCGTCGAGATCAAGGGCATCGCCCGCGAAGCGGGATACCGCACGAAAATCGCCGTCTGGAGCGCCAATGACAAAGTGGACCCGGTCGGCGCGTGCGTGGGCATGCGCGGGGCGCGGGTGAAGAACATCGTCCGCGAGCTAAACAACGAGAAGGTGGATATCATCCGCTGGAGCGCCGACGTGAAGGAACTCGTGCTCGAAGCGCTTAAGCCGGCCAAGGTGAAGAGCGTCACGCTTGATGAGTCGAAGAAGGCGATCCTCATCAAAGTCGATGAAGACCAACTCTCGCTCGCCATTGGCAAGCGCGGCCAAAACGCGCGCCTGACTTCCCGGCTGACCGGTTGGGACATCAATATCGAGCAGGACAAATCCGCGCAGGAAATTTTCACGAACAAGGTCGAAAGCGCGGCCCACGCCTTTGCCGCTGCTCTTAAAGTCACGCCCGAGATTGCCTCGAAACTCGTCAGCGTCGGTATGAACAGTGTCGAGGTCATTGCGACCGGCAGCGAGCCGCAAGATATCGCCGACGTCCTCGGCATCGACCTCGCGGAAGCGACTGCCATCCACGAGGCGGCCCGACAGGAGTATGAAAAGAGCCCGGCTACCGTGAAGTAGCCATGAAAACCCCATTTCCGAAAACTTTTGATGCCAACCAAGACAACCAAGACCAGCGCCAAGAAGCCCGACGATGCCAAGCCCAAGGGCAAGGTCATGTCTGCGCTGAAACCGATCACCAAGTCCGCCGCCCCGGCTGAGAAAGCCAAGCCCGCACCCGCGGTCGCCCCTGAGCCGAAGAAAGTCCCGCAGGCTACTGTCTCGCTGATCGACGACAAGCCCAAGCGTCGCGTACGTCCGCCTGCGGAACTGGTTAACAAACCCTTCGCGCACATCCCGATCTCGAAAATCCTCGAGCCGGAAGCGACTAAAACGTCCACCCCAGTCGCTCCCGTCGCCGAGACCGGAGAGCCGCCTGCGACCAGTACCTCTGTTTCTCCCGAGCCGGAAGCAGCTGCCCCGAGCGACGAAAAGGTCATCCACCTCAAGCCGCCTTTCACGGTCAAGGAACTCGCCGTGGCGATGGGTGCAAAGCCGTTCGTTATCATCAGCGACCTGATGGAGATGAATATCTTCGCTTCGATGAATCAAACGATTGAGCCGGAGGTTGCGGCCAAGGTTTGCACCAAACACGGTTTGGTCTTTGAAAAGGAAACGCGCAAAGTCGGTGGAGGCGTCCACAAGACGGTCGCCGTCATCGAGCCGCCGAAAGTCCCGGAAAAACCAAAAGCGGCGGAACTCGAAACCCGCGCGCCCATCGTCACTTTCATGGGCCACGTCGATCACGGCAAAACCACGCTCATGGACGCGATCCGCAAAAGCCGCGTCGCCGCGGGCGAAGCGGGCGGTATCACCCAGCACATCGGTGCCTACAGCGTCACCCACAACGGCCACAAAACCACCTTCCTCGACACCCCCGGCCACGCGGCCTTCACCGCGATGCGCGCCCGCGGCGCGATCGTCACGGACATCGTCGTCCTCGTAGTCGCCGCGGACGACGGCATCATGCCGCAAACCATCGAGGCGCTGAACCACGCCAAAGCCGCGAACGTCGCCATCATCGTCGCCATCACCAAGATCGACGCACCCGGCGCGAACATCGACAAAGTCAAAGGCCAGCTCCAGGAAAAGGGCCTTACGCCTGAAGACTGGGGCGGCGAAATCGGCGTCTGCCCAGTGGCCGCGCTGAAAGGACAGGGCGTAAACGAACTCCTCGAACGCATCCATCTCGAAGCCGAAGTTCTCGAGCTCAAGGCCAGCGCCCAGCAGATGGCCCGCGGCTCCGTCATCGAGGCGCAGGTCGAACAGGGCCGCGGTCCGACCGCCACGATCATCGTGAAAATGGGTACGCTGAAACCGGGTATGCCGTTCATTTGCGGCAAATTTTCCGGCAAGGTGAAATCGCTCATCGACGACTTGGGCAAACCAATCAAGGAAGCTGGTCCGTCCACGCCCTGCAAAGTCCTCGGCTTCTCCGGCCTGCCCTTTGCCGGCGACGAGCTTGTGGTCCTCGAAAGCGAGCGCGCCGCCCAGGCTCTCGGCGACGAGCGGACGGCTGAGCAACGCCTTGGCAAGCTCGCCACCCCGCAGCGCGCCACCCTTGAAAACCTTTTCGACACGCTCAAGGACGGCCAGAAAAAGAAGCTCAACGCCATCATCAAGTCCGACGTGCAAGGCTCGCTTGAGGCCATCGTCACCGCGCTCGGCGAAATCCAGAGCAAGAAGATCGATCTGGAAGTCGTTCACCAAGCCGTCGGCCCAATCAGCGAAAACGACATCCTTCTCGCCTCCGCATCGAACGCCATCGTCATCGGCTTCGGCGTGAAAACCGAGGCGACCGCCGCCAACACCGCCCGGCGCGAAGGCGTGCAGATCAAGCTCTTCTCGATCATCTACGAACTCATTGATCAGGTGAAGGAGGCGATGGCCGGCCTGCTCGATCCCGAGACCCGCGAAGCCGTCATCGGCCACGCGGAGGTCAAAAAAGTGTTCGAGCTCTCCAAGGGTCTCGTCGCCGGTTGCGCGGTCATCGACGGACGCATCTCACGCGTCGGCCGTGCTCGCGTCCTCCGCGGTCGCCAGCCGATTTACGACGGCGGCCTCGCCACGCTGCGCCGTTTCACCGATGACGTGAAAGAAGTCCGCTCCGGCCTCGAATGCGGCATCAAACTCGGCGATTTCAACGACTACGAGCCCGGCGACATCATCGAGTGCTACACACTCGAAAAACTGCCGCAGAAACTCTGACGCTCGGCGGGCGGGTACAGGCGGCTAGTGGCAAATGGCTTCGCGTCATCTGCAGCTTCGTCATCTGAGACCATCCACCTGTCACTTCCCATGAAACACCGTCTCGAACGAGTCAACGAGCTGATGCGCCGCGAGCTGGGTGAGCTCATCAATCGCGAGGTTTCTTTCACTGCTGTGCTGGTCACCGTGCAACAAGTGGACATCACCGCGGACCTAAAAAACGCCCACGTTTACGTCAGCGTTATGGGCAGCCCGGAGCAGTGCAACGAAGCCCTCGCTCGGCTCCACGCCAGCCGCAAAAATCTCCAGCATCTGCTGTCGAAACGCGTGGTGCTCAAGTTCACACCGCACCTGCATTTCAAACTGGATGACACCATCGAGCGCGGCACCCGCATCATCAGCCTGCTCGACCAGATCGACATCCCGCCCGACGAGCCGCTGGATCAGCTCCCGCTTGATGAAAAGTAACTGCTCGCTCGCGGAGATCGCCGGGGTGTTGCGAGACCGCCAGCGCTTCGTTGTCATCAGCCACGCGCGCCCGGACGGCGATGCGCTCGGCTGCACCCTCGCGATGACGCTTTGTCTCCGGCAACTCGGCAAAGACGTGACCGCTTGGAACGAAGACGGCGTAGTCGAAAAGTTTCGCTTCCTCCCCTGCTCCGAGCTCATTACCCGCCCGCCCGCCGAGCCACAGAGTTTCGATGTCGCCATCGTTATCGACAACGCCGTCGAAAACCGCGCTGGCAAAGCGCGCGAAGCCATCGCCCACGCCGACGTGTGGATCAACATCGACCACCACCACACCAACGACCGCTATGGCGATCTCGCCTACGTTGATGCCACTGCGCCTGCCGCGGCACAAGTGCTTTACGAACTCTTCCGCGCGGGTGACCTCCCGCTAACGCGCGAAATGGCGGACAGCCTTTTTGTTGCGATCAGCACCGATACCGGCTCGTTCCAATACCCGAGCACGACCGCACGGACCTACGAAATCGCCGCTGACCTCATCCGCGCTGGAGCCAATGTCGGCGACCTTTCGCAAAAGATGTACGAGAGCTACCCACGCCGTCGGCTGGAACTTCTCCGCGCGCTCCTGAATGACCTCCGCATGAGCAGCCGCGACCGCGTCGCCAGCATCGCGCTCAGCGCCGAGACCGCGCGCCGCGTCGGCGCCCGGCCCGAGGACACCGAGGGACTCATCGACACCATCCGCGCCATCGACACCGTCGTGGCCGCCGCCTTTCTCGAAGAAATGGCCGACGGAAAAGTCCGCATCAGCCTGCGCTCGAAGTCCGCGAAAATCGACGTGAGCAAAGTCTGCGCACAATTTGGCGGTGGCGGCCACAAGCTCGCCGCCGGAGCACGCGCCAGCGGTTCACTCGCCACCGTTCAGGAAAAAGTTTTGCAAGCCCTCGACCATGAATTTGACCAGCCTTGACGGTGTCCTCCTCGTAGATAAAGCGCCCGGCATGACCTCGCACGATGTCGTCGCGATCGTCCGCCGCTGCCTGCAAACCAAGAAAGTCGGCCACTGCGGCACGCTCGATCCGCTGGCCACCGGCCTGCTCATCCTCACGCTCGGACGCGGCACAAAAATTCAGGATCTACTAATGGCCGAGGACAAGGAGTACGCCGGCACCATGACTTTGGGCATCACCACCGACAGCCAGGATGCCGACGGCCAGACTGTCGAAACTAAGCCCGTGCCCGAGCTTTCCCGCGAGCAGATCGACGCTGCCTTCGCCAAATTTCACGGCGATTTCTACCAGATGCCGCCCATGGTTTCCGCGATCAAAAAGGACGGCGTGCCGCTCTACAAACTTGCGCGCCAAGGCAAGGTCGTGGAGCGCGAGCCGCGCTTCGTGCACGTTTATGCACACGAGATCAAAGACGTGCGTTTGCCGGAAATCGATTTCCGCGTGGTCTGCTCGAAAGGCTTTTACGTCCGCACCTACGCCTTCGACATCGGCAACGAACTCGGCTGCGGCGCGCATTTGAAAAGCCTACGCCGGACGAAAAGCGGCAAGTTCACGCTCGAACATTCCGTCACCGTCGATGAGATCAAGACGCTCGACCCGCGCGACATCGAGTCGCGCATCCTCAGCCTGCCGACAGTCTCCCGCATGCGTGGTGCATGACGCCTCCGCTGGCCACCATAGCTGATCTGGCGGCCCTCCCCGGCCCCATCTTCCTCGCCATCGGCGTCTTCGACGGCGTGCATCTCGGGCACCAAGCCGTGCTCCGCCGCGCCCAAACGGACGCGCTTGCCGCGGGCGGGACCGCCGTCGCTGTGACTTTCGATCCGCATCCCGTCCGCGTGCTCCGCCCGGAACTTGCCCCGCGCCTGCTCACCTCCACGCCGCACAAACTGCGGCTCATCCGCACCCTCGGCCTCGAACACGTTTTGCTCATCCCCTTCGACCTCGCTTTCGCCGCGACGGAGCCCTCGGAGTTCATCCGCGCGCTCGCCGCGGCGGCGCGGCCCTTGCGCGAGGTTTGCGTGGGCTTTGAGTGGTCTTTTGGCAAAGGCCGCGCCGGCAATCTCGCGCTGCTCGAACAACTCGGCCGCGAACTAGGCTTCGCTGAAGTCGGCGTGCCGACCGTGGAAATGGATGGCGAGATCGTCAGCAGCACGCTCATTCGCCGCGCCGTAGAAGCCGGCGACCTGGCCCGTGCGGCCCGCTTGCTCGGGCGCGAGTTCACCATCCTCGGCACCGTTATCGAAGGCGATCATCTTGGGCGAACAATCAGTTTTCCCACTGCCAATCTCTCCGCGCACAACGAACAGTTCCCGCCCAACGGCGTTTACGCCGTGGAAGCCCAGCGCGGCGCGCAGCGGCTTGGCGGCGTCGTCAATATCGGCGTCCGCCCCACGATCAAACACGCCAGCGGCGAGCGCGTCCTCGAGGTGCATCTCTTCGATTTCGCCGAAACCATCTACGGCGAAGACCTCGAAATTACTTTTCGCGGCTATCTCCGGTCCGAGCAAAAATTTTCCTCGCTCGACGCACTCCGCGCGCAGATCGAAAACGACGCGTCTCAAGCACGCAACCTCCTCGCAAAGCGACCGCTGTAGCGGAACCGGGCAGCTTCCCCCTACAGCGTCGCGTGTCACCCTCGGACGCTCGACTAGCGGAAAAATTCCTTGGCTTTTTCGAGGAAGGATTTGTTCAGCGGCGAGTTTTCCTCGCCCATGAGTTCCGCGAATTCGGCGAGCTTCGTCCGTTGTTCGGCATTCAGCTTTGTCGGGACTTCGACAACAAGACGCACAATGAGATCGCCGCGGTTGCCAGAGTTCAGCGACGGAATGCCTTTGCCGCGCAGCTTGAACGCCGTGCCGCTTTGCGTGCCCGCGGGCACTTTAAGCTGCGCCTGCCCTTCGAGGGTCGGGACATTCAACTCACCGCCCAAGGAGGCGATGCTGAAGGAAACGGGGACTTCGCAGAACAGGTTGCTCTCCTCCCGCTCAAAAACCTCGTGCTCCTTGATGTGGATGACCACGTAGAGATCACCGGGTGGGCCTCCGCGCAGACCAGCCTCGCCATTGCGCACGCTACGCAGTCGGGAGCCGTCCTCGATGCCGGCGGGGATTTTGAGTTTGATCCGCGTGGGCGCTTCGGCGCGGCCCTCGCCGTTGCACTTCCGACATGGGCGATCAATGACCTGGCCGGTGCCGCGGCAGCGGGGGCAGGTTTGTGAGACCTGGAAAAAGCCGCGCGAACTGATGACCTGGCCGCGTCCGCCGCAGTCGCGACACGAAACGGCCTGCGAGCCCTTCTCCGCGCCGCTGCCATTGCAGACGGTGCAGCCTTCCAGCTTGCTGACTTCGATCTCCTTGTCGCAACCGAAGGCCGCTTCCTCCAAACGAATCTGCATGTCGTAGCGCAGATCGGAGCCGCGCTGTTTGCCATCGCGCGACTGCGGTTGCGCGCCTTGGGCGCCACCGAAGAACTGCTCGAAAATGCCGCCACCACCGCCACCGCCGCTTTGGCCGAAGACCTCGCGGAAAATATCAAACGGATCGTGCATCCCACCGGCTCCCCCACCACCGCGCGCTCCTGCACCGCCTTGGGCAAACGCGGCGTGGCCGAAGCGGTCGTAGGCCGCGCGTTTCTCCGCGTCCATGAGCACCTCGTAAGCGGTGCCCAGCTCCTTGAACTTCTCCTCAGCACTGTGATCGCCCGGATTTTTATCCGGGTGATACTTCACCGCGAGCTTGCGGTAGGAACGTTTGATTTCATCCCCGGCGGCGGTCCGCGTCACTTCGAGGATTTCGTAATAGTCGCGCTGGGTCATGCGGCTCTAGTTCGCCGCGGGCGCGCCCTTGGAAACAACCACGGTAGCGGGCCGTAACAACCGCTCACGCAGCTTGTAGCCGCGGCGGAGTTGGCGGACGACGGTGCCCTCGGCGACCGTCGCGCTTTCTTCCTGGGCCACGGCCTCGTGGAGATTCGGATCGAAGGGTTGCCCTTCGCCATTGACCGGCTCGACCCCGCTGCCGAGGAGGAAGTCGTTGAGCTGTTTCGCCACCATGTCCATGCCCATGAGGATGGGCGAATTTTCTGCGCCGGCGCGCGCCGCGTTCAGGCCGAGTTCGAAGTTGTCCAGAATCGGGATGAGGCGCTCCAGAAAGGAGGCGTTGGCAAATTTGACGGCGTCTTCTTTCTCGCGAGCAGCGCGTTTGCGGAAATTTTCAAAGTCTGCCTGGCTGCGCAGCGCGAGGTCGCGGAAGCGCTGGAGATCGGTCTGCATCTGCGCGACGAGCGAATCCTCGGTCACCTCGGTTTTGGTCTCGGGCGTTTCGGCGGCGGTTGTGGCTGGAGTAGAAGTGGTGTCGGTGGTTTCTGGGCTCATGTTATTTTTTTCGGATGACGATCAGGGTGATGTCGTCGTGTTGCGGATAGCTGCCGACGAACGCCCGCAGGTCGTCCGTCAGTCGGGTGATGATCCCGGCGGCTCCTTCGGACGCGCTCGCCTGGATTGCTTTGATCACGTTGGCCATCCCGAATTCATCGCCGGCCGCATCGAGCGCTTCAGTCACCCCGTCGGTGTAAAGGACCAGGCAGTCGTCGGGCTCGAGGGTCAGGGAAAAATCGGATGTGACCCTATTGAACACGCCTCCGCTGTCAATGCCGAGGGCCATGCCCGGCGGGTTGATTTTGGAGACGCTCTGATCCCTCGCGGAGTAGAGCAGTGGCGCGTCGTGGCCAGCGCGACTGAGCGTCACCACGGGGCTGCCCCGCTGGAGGATCGCGTAGGCCATGCTGATGAACATGTCCTCTTTGATGTCGGGGAAAAGCTGGGCGTTGACAGCCCGCAGCGCCGCCGCCGGGGAGAGTTCCGCACCAGCCAGCGAGCGCAGCACGCTCCGGCACATGGCCATGATGAGCGAAGCCGGGACGCCCTTGCCGGAGACGTCCGCGATGGCTACGCCAAGGTGCCGCTCGTCCACGTGAATGTAGTCGTAGTAATCGCCGCTGACCTGCTTTGCGGGGACATTGATGCCGGCGATCTGGAAGCCATCGACATCCGGCGAGTCCGCCGGCAAGAGGATGCGTTGGATTTCGTGGGCTACGGCGAGATCCTGATCGAGGCGCTTCTTCTCCGCGGCCTCGGAAAAGATGATCGCGTTGTAGAGCGCAAAGGCGGACTGCTCGGCGATCGCTTTGAAAATCTGAAATTCCGCGGACTGAAACGGCTCGCCTTCTGGCCCGCGTGCGATGGCCAGGACGCCGAGGTGGAGGTCGCCGTAGTTCAGCGGACAAAGCATTGCGCTGGTGACTTTCAGCGAAGCGGCACGCAACGGGGCGAGCCGACTATCATCGCCACGCAGGAGCAGCGGCTCCTTGTCGCGCCACACCGCGCCCAGCGTCCCTTCTCCCGGACCCACGGCGTGGATGCGCAGATGGCTCGGCCAGGAAAAACCGGGTTCCTTGGTCAGCGCTTCGGGCACGTCGAAAAAGGGCGGACAGTTCCGCGTGGCAAAAGCCGGGCGCAGCGAGTCGCTAGGACGGTCGAGGAGATAAAGCGCGCCGCCGTGCGCACCCAGGATACGCAGCGCACCTTCGACGATCAGGACATGCAGGTCCGACGGTTTGCTCGTGTCGGAAAGAGCCGCGCCGAGTCCGTGGAGAAAATCAAAGACCCGCGTCTCTTCGAGCTGAATCTTTTCGCGCGCCCGGCGCAGGGCCACGATCATCTCTCGCTGCCGCCGATAGACGTAAACGAAGGAGCCCGCCAACAAGGCGAGCAACGTGAAGAGAATCGCCGGCCACATCAGTGCCTAACGGGCGAGGTGCAGGTCCTGTTTTAGGTATTCGATCACGTCCTTAAACTTCGCCGCGTTTGCTCCGTCCGCCTCCACCACCGCCTCATGCGCTTCGAGCATCGTTCGCTTCTGCGTCAGCTTGTCGTCCGGTGCGGTGCCGAGCGGGGTCTGTGGCACCACTGCCCCCGCCCCGGGAGGATCCTCGGGACCACCCACCGTGAAAAGCTGATCGAGCCCGAGGTTCGTCAACAAATCGTAATTGCGCTCGTTGAGATTGGTCACCCGCAACTCGCCTTGCCCCAGATCCCGGAGCCGCAGCCCAACAAAGGCCAGCGTCCCCATAAATGTCGAATCCATCACCGGACAACGCGCCAGATCGATGACGAAATCCCGAAACCCCCGGTTCACCATTTCTTTGGCAAATTCCTTCAGCCCGGTGCTGTTTAGGAAAGTCCCCTTCCCTTCCACCCTCACCAGCACGGTCCGGTTCTCAGTTCCGACGAGGATGGAGGGGTTGGTGGTCACGGTCAGGAAAGGACACGCCCGTCACGGCAAAAGCCGATGGGTTTGCGTGTAAATGTGGACACAGAGACGATACGACCTGCGGGCGAAAATTGCATCTTCTGTTAGTTCCAGAGGAACGATTGACCCAGGGCAACGATTCTCCCGTTTTCGATCAGCAGCACACGCCAGCCGGTAATCCGGCCATCCTGTTTGTATTCGTCCCCGATGACCTCGAAATCCGTTTTCGCCGTCCCCTTCGCGGCGGGATAAAACTGCTCCTTGGCCAGCACATAAGCTCCCAAATTTGACTGGCGGTATTCGAGCCGCACGGTCAGATCCGCCGCTCGCGTGGAGCGCCAGAAAAAGGTGAAGTAATGCCCGTAACGCTGCTGTCGGTCGAAGCTCGTCACCGCGCCAAAATTGATCCGCTCGCGCTCAAACCGAATCATTTGGTCGATGGTCGGCTTTTCCAGCTCCGGGTCGTTAACCAGCGTCTTGGTTTTCCGAAACTGGAACGCATCATCCAAGGCCAGCGGAAGCACTTTGGCTTTGTCGAGTTGCCGGGGCGGCTCCGGCTTCGGCTTGGCGTTGGCCGCAGGGCTGACCACCGCGCACGCGAGCGCGGTCAGGGTCAAAAGGAGTCGTTTCATTTGGGGCGGGAAATTAAGCCGGTGCGCGGAATAGTGTCAATCATCGCACCCCTCGTACCAACCGTGTGCATTTGTGTGATGTGGCGACGCCGGTTCGTTCTGCCATCTTCAGCGGTCCATGATTTCCATCCGCTACGACCGCGGGCTCGAACTGCCTGCGCACGGCCTCTGGCTCGACCCGCACGAGCCGCGTCCGCTGGCCTTTGTCTCGCACGCGCACAGCGACCACATCGCCGCCCACGCTGAGATCATCGCCAGCGCCGGCACCGCCCGGCTCATGCGCGCCCGGCTCGGCGGCACCCGGTGCGAACATCTCCTGGAGTTTGGTGAAAGGCGGGAGTTTGCCGACTTCGCGATCACCCTCCTCCCGGCGGGCCACATCTTTGGATCCGCGCAGTGTTTCATCGAAAGCGCCGCCGGCACGCTGCTTTACACCGGCGATTTCAAACTGCGCCCCGGCCTCTCCGCGGAGCCCGCGCAGTGGCGGCACGCCGACACGCTGATCATGGAAACCACCTACGGCCTGCCCCGCTACCGCATGCCGCCGACCGACGAAGTCATCGCGCAGATGATCGCCTTTTGCCGCGACGCGCTCGACGACGGAGCCGTCCCCGTGCTCCTCGGCTATTCGCTCGGCAAGGCCCAGGAAATCCTCTGCGCCCTCCTCGCAGCCGGCCTCACCCCGATGCTCCACGGCGCGGTTTTCAGAATGACGGAAATCTACCGCCAACTACGCCCGGATTTCCCGTGCGGCTACCTGCCATACAGCGCCGGCGAGGTTGCCGGAAAAGTGCTCGTTTGCCCACCAAGCGCAAACCGCTCGCTCATGCTCACGCGCATCAAGAATCGCCGCACCGCCATGCTCACCGGCTGGGCGCTCACGCCCGGCGCGACCTTCCGCTTCCAGTGCGACGCCGCCTTCCCCCTCACCGACCACGCCGACTACCCGGATCTCCTCCGCTACGTCGAACTCGTGCAACCGAAACGCGTCCTCACCCTGCACGGCTTCGCCGCCGCCTTCGCCGCCGATCTTCGCGAACGCGGTGTCGAGGCGTGGGCGCTGAGTGAGGAAAATCAGCTCGAGCTTTCCTTGGCCGCATTGTCACCAAAATCCGCAACGACCCCAGCCGTGCCAGCTGTAGAGGAAGCTGCCCGCTTACCCAACGGCGCCGCAGCGGACTCGTTCGCCGCCTTCGCTGCACTCGGCGAACAGATCGCCGCGACAACCAGCAAACTGAAAAAGATCGCCGCCCTCTGCACTTACTTCCGTTCGCTCAATGACCCTGAGCTTCCGCTTGCCGCCGTCTATCTGACCGGGCGACCCTTCGCCCAAGTCGATGCCCGGACGCTGCAAACCGGCGGCGCGGTCATCCGCCGGGCGATCCGCACCGTCAGTAGGCTCGGCGAGCAACAATTACGCGACCTCGCCCGCCTGCACGCCGACGCTGGCAAAACCGCCTACGAAGCGCTGCTTGGCCGCACCAGTCCCCAGCCCTTCTCACTGGCCGACTCCGCCGCGTTCTTCGCCGCCATCCAACGCGCCCGCGGCCCGCTGGCCAAGACCGAGTTGCTGCAAGACCAGTTCGCACGACTTTCCGCGCTGGAAGCCAGCTACCTCGTCCGCATCCTCACCGGTGACCTCCGCATCGGCCTGAAATCCGGCCTCGTTGAAGAAGCCATCGCCGCCGCCTTCGAGGTGAGCGCCGAGGAAATCCGCGAGTCCCACATGCTCACCGGCGACCTCGGCGAAACCGCGCTCCGCGCGAAAAATGGCACGCTCGCCGAAACCACGCTCCGCCTTTTCCATCCCATCCAGCCGATGCTCGCCAGCCCGGAGCCCAGCGCCGACGCCATCTGGGACCGCATCACCGCCCCGACCGCCTGGGCCGAAGACAAGTATGACGGCATCCGCGCCCAGCTTCACATCGCCGATGGGCACGTGGAAATCTTCACCCGCGATCTCCGCCGCGCCACTGGCCAGTTTGCCGACTTGGTCCGCGCCGCCAGCGCCTTTCCCCGCAGTGCCATCTTCGACGGCGAAATCCTCGCTCACGACGCCACCCGCCGGCTCACTTTCTTCGACTTGCAAAAGCGCCTGGGCCGCAAGACCGCGGACGACCTTTTCTTTCGCGCGAGCGACATCCCCGTCGTCTTCCGCGCCTTCGATCTCCTTGCCCTCGACGGCACCCCGCTGCTCAAACGCCCGCTCGCCGAACGCCGCGCGCTCCTTGAGAAAATCGCTCTCCCCGCGTCTCTGGAAATTGCGCCCATCCTCACCCTTGCCAGCGCCGCGGAGATCGACGCCGCCTTCGCCGCGGCGCGCGCTCGCGGCAACGAAGGGTTGATGATCAAAGACCCCGCCAGCCTTTACACGCCCGGCCGCCGCGGCCACGCGTGGCTGAAACTCAAAAAGGAAATGGCCACCCTCGATGTCGTCGTCACCGCCGCCGAGCAGGGTCACGGCAAACGCAGCCACGTCCTCAGCGACTACACCTTCGCCGTGCGCGATGACGACAGCGGCGCGCTCCTCACCATCGGCAAAGCCTACTCCGGCCTGACCGACGTGGAGATCGAACAGCTCACCGAGCATTTTGAAAACTCGACCATCACCCGCCGCGGTGGCGTGCGCTTGGTGCGTCCCGAGGTCGTTCTCGAAATCGCCTTCGACTCCATCCAGCCCAGTGCCCGCCACGCCAGCGGCCTGGCCATGCGCTTCCCCCGCATCAAAGCCATCCGTCGCGACAAATCCCCAGCCGAAATCGATACGCTGAGCCATGCGCGCAGCCTCGTCGCTTAGCACTAGCCCGCGATCCACCGCAGCCCCAGTTGCAGCCACAGCGGGATCGTCAGCAGCCCCAGCGCCGACGTCACCAAAATGATCCGCAGCGCCATCGCCGGATCACCGCCGTAGTGCTTCGCGAGGATTACCGGGATGACCGCGCACGGCATCGCCGCCTGCACGAGGATCACCTGCTTTAACTCCACCGGACACGGCAACCACCGCGCCAGCGCCAGCATGAGCAGCGGCAGCACCCCGAGCCGCAGCAGGCACGCGCCGAAGGAATCCCCCGCGCTGCGTTTGAAATTTAAGTCCTTCATCTGGTCGGCAAACGTCGCCCCCGTCAGCACCAGCCCGAGAGGGATCGCCGCCGCGCCCAATTTGTGCACCGCCTCCAGTGCGAAATTCGGCAGCCACGTTTTCGCCCCGGCGAAATGCAGCGCCACTGCCACCAGAATGGTTATCACCGGCGCGTTGAAAACATGCGTCCACGCCCGCCGCGGCGACGCCCCGCTGATCAGCATGATGCCCAGCGTCCACAGCGCCGTCTCCACGCCGAGATTGTGGATGAAAAGCACCGCGCTCGTCCGCTGGTCGCCGTGATCAAAGAGCGTTTGGATCAGCGGCAGCGGAATGTAGCCGTAGTTGTAGATACCCGTGGTGAAAGCAAAGGTCCGCCGCGCCCGCATCTCCCGCACGCCGAAGAACGGCGCAGCTACGTAGCTGAGCGCATAACCCACCGCCACGGTCACGAAGCCCACCGCCGGCGCGAGCAGGATGTTTCCCGCCTCGGCGAGCGCACGGTTGCCGAGGATGGTGTCGAGAATCAGGCACGGGTAGAGCAGGTTCACCACCACCCGCAGCAGGCTCGCGTCGGCCTCCTCCGTCAGCCACCCGATGCGCCGGATGCCCCAGCCCACGCCGATGATCGCAAAGACCGGCGCGACCGCGAGGAGCAGCGGCAGATAGTCGGTCACCGCTTTTTCTTCATCTGCCCCATCACCGGGTATTCCTGGGTCAAAGCCGCCACTTCCATCTCCGTCATGCCGCGCGGAATGGCGATGATCCCGTCGCGGATCGGCTTGTCCACCATCATGTCGATCACCTGGTGCACGCCCTTCGCCGTGCCGATGTAGGCCACCATCGTCGTCCCCCGCCGCTCGGTGCTCACCACCTCCAGATCGATCCGGCCTTTTTGATCGAGCTGGAAATACGCTCCCCACGAGCCGTCACTCGCCTGAAAGGGGTAAAAGGCCTTGAGGTTGTGCTCATTGATCGACGGGATTTGCTCGATGTAAATCTGCCGCGGCGGCGTCCCCACGGTGATCTGCCGCGAAAACGACGCGCCATCGTGGGCATTGGCCTCCGCGTAAAACCGCACCGTCACCGCCTGTTTGCGCGACATCCCGAGGCAGGCGAGCGCGAGGACGATGGGGAGAAAACGAAACGCGGATTTCATGGCGCGCGAAGTCTTGAGGCCGGGATGGCGTTTGCCAACCTCGAATCGCCTCGCTAAAGCATCGCCATGAAATTTCGCCCCCTGCTCCTCGTCTTCACCACGCTCGCGCTCGCCTCCGCGCACGCCGCCGAGGAAGCCACGCCCGCCACGCCCAAGCCCAGCCTCATGCACCGCCTGCTCCATCCCTTCGGCGGCGGCAAATCTGGACCCGCGGGCAAGACCAAGGATGCCAATTTCAAAAGCCTCACCATGAAGCTCGCTCTCGATCCCACCGCGCCCAAGCTCAGCGAGTCGCGCGAACTCAAAGTCATCGTGAGCCTCGCCAACACCGGCAAAAAACTCGTCCAGCTCGACTTCCCCACCACCCAGCGCCTCGAAGTGCTGGTCAAAAACAAAGCCGGCAAACGCGTCGTGCAGTGGTCCGAGGATCAGGCCTTCACTAGCGATCCCTCCGTCGTCGCCATCAACCCCGGCGAGCGCCTCGAATACACCGTCACCATCTCCACCCGCGATTTCGCCCCCGGCGAAACCTACACCCTCGAAGCCTTCTTCCCCAACTTCGACCCCCTCCGCAAATCCCTCCCCATCACCCCACAGAAGTAGCCTGCAAGCGGACGCCGCGAAGGTTTACGCATCTGCGCGAGGCTGCTACACTGCCCCCCATGAAAGCTGCCTTCGCTGAACCCGAGATCGTCACCAAAAACGGCAAGCCCGTCTCGGTCATCATCCCGATCAAGGACTATGAGGAAATGATCGAGCGCCTGGAAGATGCCGAAGACGCGGCCTATTTGAGGGAGACACGCACCAAGCCGCTCTCGTTTCGCCCGTTGAAGGAATACCTCGCTGAACGTCGCCGGGCTCGTGTTTGAAATCATCCTGGAGCGCGTCGCGGAAAAGGAACTCCGTCGCCTTTCCGACGAGGTTCACGACCGCGTCATCGAAGGCATTTCCGCGCTCGCTACAGATCCCCGTCCGCCAGGAGCGAAGAAGCTTGCCGGCAGCACCAGCAACTGGCGCATCCGCGTGGGCCAATACCGGGTGCTCTACGAAATCGCGGACACCGTCCGAATTGTGCGTGTCTATCGCGTCCGGCACCGCCGCGACGCTTACCGGTGAAGTGTCGCGCTCGTACCCAAGCCCTGCTTGTCTCTCGCTCCCAAAGTTAGCGCAGCGCTTTGGGAGCGGGCGCGGAAGGTGAAACTCTGTTTCAGTGGCCAGCGGGTGAGCACGTTGGGGGCGCGGGCGAGTTAGCGTGCCTCCCGGGGGGAGACGGAGTCTCGGCCAGACGGGCGTTCCCAAAGCGCTCCGCTAACTTTGGGAACGAGAGCGAAACTCTGTTTCAATGGCCAGCGGGTGAGCACGTTGGGGGCTCGGACGAGTTGGCGTGCATCCGCGGGAGACGGAGTCTCGGCCAGACGGGCGTTCCCAAAGCGCTCCGCTAATTTTAGGAACGAGAGGGAAAACACTAATTTAATTCGGCAATGAGTGCGTTGGCCTTTTCGGTTGCCTCCGATGGAGCATCCGCCATCGCAACAACGGCATCGTAGTCTGCCCTAGCCTTAGATGCCTCCCCTCGTCTGGCATAGCAATAGCCCCGATTCACCAGCACTTTAGCAACAACACTGATAGGCGCGTCTTTCAGATTGATTACCGAGGTATAGTCTTCGATCTCCTTCAATCTCTCTCCTTTGTCTCCTTGAGCAATGCCACGATTAAATAGTGCGCTAGATACTTGATATACAGATGCCACCGGCGAGTTAATAACAGCTGTAAAATCAGCAATAGCATTGTCTATTGCTCCATTCTTCCCGTGACGCCGCCCGCGGTTATTTAGTGCTTTTAGAACAAGATCGACGGGAGCATCCGAAAGTTCGATTACGGCCGTAAAATCCGCCATACCCTTATCCACTTGCTCCTTGGCATCGTAGCATACGCCGCGCCGAAAGAGTGCTACAGCCCTATCCTTTTTCGAAGTCCCGGGGATATCCAAAAGCCGCTGATAAGCAGCAAGCGCCGCATCCCAATCGCTGTTTACGTAACTAAGGTCCGCTTGTCTCTCTAGCTCACCAACATTTCCAGCGGTCAGTTCAGTAAAGAGCTTCTGCGCGTCTTTAAGTCGAGCGATAACTTGGAGGCGAATCATCTCGACGTTAGGCGGTGCATCTGACGTAAGCCCCACTTTTTCACCAACCGCCTTCTCGCCCAATATGCTGGCTTGTATACCGCCGAGATTGACGCAACCCAACTGATTGAGCAAAGGGTGGATGGGATTGTAAAGCATCTCAGTATTTGGAGCACCTGGGCAAAGTCGGCCGTGAAGTTCAGCCATGAAGCTTCCGCCGTCATCGATTGCCACCCAATAGGCATTCGGATGAGTAGCAAGAAATCTACGCACGTCGTCTGAAAGACTGTCCTCTCCACGTGCAAGCCAATAAAGATTATTAGAGAAAGTCTTAGTTTGGTTGAGGGCCTCTAGAAGGCAGTCATCCCAACCACTGTAACCGAGAACAATTACTCCGTGGTTCCCAAGATATGCAGCAAGATCGCGGGCATTCTGTTGTTTAAGGAGCGCTATTTGATTATCCGTGTTCGCCATATAGGGACGATGAACACTGCCGTGCGCGTAGAAAAGATGGACGGCAGGGTGATGATCGGTTTGCAATGCATCGGCAGAAAGAAATTCTGGCCGGTCTGTCATGTAGTAAAGTAGCTGGAATAATTGAAGCGACGTTTGCAGAATAGGGTCAAAATTGGTCGTAAAGATTGTTCGAGCGAACTCGCGGCGACCAGTATAGAGAGATTTCTTATCAGATCCCAAATCACCCGTACGTTTCTGAAGCGATAACAGTGATGCTAGATAAAAATGCGTTGCGTTGAGCTGCGTACTACCGGGGTCGGCGGACATGGTTACTGCTCGCATGTAATTACGATGCCGTTCCGGAGTATCTAGGCCTCCTACACTAGCAGTGTCAAAAACTGACTGGTAAGCCGTGGCGATTGACCTCGTTGTTGGGAAGCCGTCCGCTCCAATTTCGATACGTTTACATTTATCGTTAGCGATATTTTCCCCACAAAACTTCTTCCAGAACTCCCTTGAACACTCAAACCGAGCTACTTCCTCTCCAGGGTTTAGATCGGGAGCAAGCTGTTGGGCCAACCAAACTGGAATACTTTTTTCATGAACGTTACCTGTTCTGGTGTCGGGAAATCCAAGCATTTCCTTCGCAGTAGGTACTACTCCGAAGCTTGCACCCGCACCGAGAATTAGAGTGTAGGCCGGCGGGTCTGAAGCGTTGCCCCGCTTTAATACATCTTCAACTTTGGCGAGCATCGTTTCCCGAAGTATCTGCTTTTTTTCGGAAGCCGTTGTATGCATGGGAGATGAATTGATTACGTCGAAGACGACGACGAGCTCGAGCCGGTGCTGCTGCTGCCAATCGAGGAGGATGAGCTGCTACTGGAGCTGCTCGCGGTGGGTTCTGGGTGGGGGACTTCGCCGGGGTCGCGGCGGGGTTGGTAGCCGATGCGGGTGAGTTCGGGGGTGGCGTCGGCGTCGCGGGTGGCGGAGCAGTAGAAAAAGCGCACGCGGGAGAGGGTGGTGCCGGCAAGCGAGACGGCGGTGTCGCGGCGGAGAGTGGCGGTTTGGGCGTCGGCGCCGGAGGCGGTGCTTTCGGCGGCATCGACGATGGCGAGCTGGGCAGCGATGCGGGCCAGCCGCGTCGCGGGGTAGAGAAAGGCGGCGCCGCCGGCATCGGTGGCGGAAACGGTGGGGGCCTGCCGGGCGAGGGCGATGAGGCGGAGATCATCGTCGAGGCGGCCGAGCTCGCCACTGGGCCAGCCGTAGGCTTCGAAGACCTGGCGGCGCTGGCCGTCGGTGATGGTCGTTTCATCGATGGCCGCGATGAAGTGGTAACCGCCGCGGTGCTGGCGGTTGAGTTCATTGAGCGCGGCGCGGCGCGCGGCCACGGAACTGGCGCGACTGCCTTCCGCCGGGCCGGTATCGGCATCGGTCGTTTTGAGGGCAGCGAGATCGGCGTCGAGATCGGCGCGGAGGGTCGCAGGGAGTTTGAACGGACTATTGGCCGCACGGCCATTGTCCACGGTTTGCGCGGTGGTGAGCCGCGAAGTCAGGTCGCTCGATACATCAGTGGGCATACTCAGGTTCCTCCAGCCGGTTATGGGTCTTGTCTTGGGTGAAACACGCCGGCCAACCCCCAACATCCAACCGGTCGTCTGCCGGGGACCGCCTGCGCGCTGGGCGGGACTCCAGCGCAAATCCTAGCGGCATGGCAAGGAGAATACGCAAATACCTGAATATTTCTTTGCGGATGGTCAGGGGCCGGCCTGATGCGTGTGGGCAGGCGGAGCGCCTGCCCTACAATCATTGCGCCTTGGCGAAGGGGGCGGGACGTGGGGAATTGCGCGGTTGCTCGGGGGCGCAGCGTTTTACTCTGGAAACGCGGGGTTCCTACAGGCCGCCGTAACGTTACGGTGACTCGGCGGAAGCTCCGGGCATCGTCTCGTAACGTTACGGCGGCTTCCCCGCCCCCTCCGCCGGGCTTCCGTAACGTTACGGGAGCGATTCCGCCCCCTCCTTTTTGACGCCGTAACGTTACGGCAGCTCCCCCACCCCCTCCCGGACACCTCCGTAACGTTACGGAACCGTTCCCGGACCTCTTGAAGCGCTGCTGTAACGTTACGGCAACGTTCCCAGAGGCTCGGGCGAGGCGCCGTAACGTTACGAGAGCATTCCCGGAAGCTTAGGTAAGTCGCCGTAACGTTACGGCAGCGTTCTCAGAGGCTCCGACGAGGTGCGGTAACGTTACGGGAACATTCCCGGGTGCTTGGGTGAGCCGTCGTAATATTACGGCGGAGTTCCCAGACTCGACGGTGAGTTGCCGTGCCGTTACAGCAGCGCCACCTGCCCCTCTTGGAAATCTCCGTAACGATACGAGTGGATTGGGCAACCTACCGAAATACCGTGGAGACGTCTCGTGGAGGGCACCGCTCGGTCGGTGCCGGGCCCGCGAAGCCCCGGAGGGACGCGCTCCTGCGTGTCCCCATTTGAGAAGCGTGCGGGGCGTTTCCCGGGAAGTGTGGGACGGGCGGGAGCCCGTCCCTCCGGGGTGGCGCGCGGGAGCGCTGGGCTCCGGGGACGCGGGTGGGAGGTACAGCCGTTTCGCCGGGCTCAGTCGGGCACTTTATCTACGGTTGCGTAGATGTTTCCAAATAGGCTTTTCACCGCAGCTTCCGCGACGGGGGCGTTGAGCATTTGCGTGGCGCTTTGGTGGTCGATCCATTCGGCGGGCAGTTCCTTGATGAACGAACTCGGGGTGCAGGGCGCGGGGCTGCCGTATTTGATGCGGTCGCGGCAATGGGTGAGCGCGAGGGTGCGGCGGGCGCGGGTGATGCCGACGTAGAGGAGGCGGCGCTCTTCGTCCACGGTGCCTTCCATTTTCGAGCGGTCGTGGGGCAGCACGCCTTCCTCGAGGCCGATGAGATAGACGTGCGGAAACTCCAGCCCCTTGGCGGCGTGCAGGGTGATGAGGGTAACGCCGCTGCCTTTCGACTCGTCGTCGTCCTCTTCCTTTTCCTGGCGCAGCATCATGTCGTCGAGGAAATCGCGCAGGCTTTTGCCTTTGGCGGCGGCGTCGTCTTCAAACCAGCGGATCATTTCGCTGACTTTGTTTTCGCGCTTGAGCCCCTCCTCCTGCGTCTTGCAGGAGCGCTTGAGGTCTTCGAGGTAGCCGGTCTCCTTGATGAAATCGCGGAGGACCTTGCCCTGGTCGGAAAGCGGGGTGTTGAGCTTCGTCTCCCAGGCGTCGAGGAAGGCGGTGAATTTATCGATGGCGGTGGCGGCGCGGGTGGTGATCTCGGCGCGGAAGGTGTCGTCGCGCAGCGCGGCAAAGATGCTGCACCGTTTCTGGATGCTCAGCTCGGTGGCGCGCTCGACGACGGACGGGCCGATGCCGCGCGCGGGCGTATTGATGATGCGGAGGAGCGAAACGTCGTCGTCGGCATTGAGGAGCACGCTGGCGTAGGCAAGGAGGTCTTTGATTTCGCGCGCGTCGAAGAAGCTTTTGCCGCCGACGACGCGATACGGGATGTGCAGTTCGCGGAGGTGCGTCTCGAGCAGGCGGGACTGCGCGTTCATGCGGAAGAGGATGGCGAAGTCCTCGTGCGGGGCGCTTTCCAGCACGGCGCGCTGGGCAATTTCATTGGTGATGAATTCCGCTTCCTGGCGGTCGTCGCTCATCGCGACGACGCGGACTTTCGCCCCGCCCTCGTGCGCGCTCCAGAGCTGCTTCGGGCGGCGGCGCGGGTTGTTTTTGATGAGCGCGTTGGCGGTGCCGAGGATGGCGTTGGTCGAGCGATAGTTCTGCTCCAGCTTGACGACGGTCGGGTTGGGGAAGTGGGCCTCGAATTCCAGGATGTTGCTCACCTCCGCACCGCGCCAGCCGTAGATCGACTGGTCGTCGTCGCCGACGACGGCGACGTTTTGGCGGGCGTCGGCGAGATTGGTGACGAGTTCGAGTTGGAGGCGGTTGGTGTCCTGGAATTCGTCCACCATGAGGTAGCCGAAACGGCGCTGCCATTTCTCGCGCACAGCGGCGTGCTCGGTGAGGAGCTTCAGCGCGAGGAGCAGGAGATCGTCGAAGTCCACGGCGTTCATCGTCTTCAGCTCCTGCTGGTATTTCGCATAGACGGCGGCCGCCAGCGACTGCTCGTCGCCGGGCGAGACTTCGGTCCAGCCGTTGTTCTTCGCTTTGCTGATCAGGCTTTTCGCGACGTTCGGGTCCAGCTTCTCGTCCTTGGCGGCGGTGCGGGTGATGATCTTTTTGATCAGCCCGGTGGTGTCGCCCTCGTCGTAAATGCTGAAGTTCCGCTTGTAGCCCAGCTTGTCGATATCCTGACGCAGGATGCGCATGCAGAGCGCGTGAAAGGTGGACATGGTGACCAGCTTCGCCTGCTCCGGCGTGATCAGTTTCGCCAGCCGCTCACGCATTTCGGTGGCGGCTTTGTTCGTGAAAGTGACCGCGAGGATGTGCGCGGGATCGACGCCCTGCGCGATGAGGAACGCCACCCGCGCGGTGATGACGCGCGTCTTCCCGGTGCCCGCGCCGGCGAGGATGAGGAGCGGTCCGTCGGTCGTGCGCACGGCGCGTTCCTGCTCGGGGTTGAGGTCAAAAAGTCGGAAGCCGGACATGGGACGCGTGAGGATGCCGCGCCGCGCCCGAGGCGCAAGGTCGTGCACAAAAAAAACGCCGCACGTTAATCCGGGGAGCGCGTGCCTCCGGCACGCTGGTCGCCGCATCCTGCGGCGACGCACTTCCCAAGGCGCGCGCCAGAGATAGAGCACTGAATCCATCGATGACGCCGATGGAAGTTCGCGAAGGCGGAACGCCTTCGCCAGCGGGCAGAATGCCCGCGTTCCCCAGTCTCTACTTCTTCGCCTGATGCTGATGCGCGCTGTGATCCACGGCGGGGGCCGCGGGAGCCGCCGCCGCGGCCTTGGGCGGCACGTAGGCGTCGAGGTCTTTCACGACGATCAGTTTGCCCCACATGATCTGCCAGTGGCCGGGGAAGGTGCAGACGTATTCATACTCGCCCGGGTTGCCGGGGGCCTTGAGCTTGAGCGTCTCTTTCTGCCCGGGCTCGATCATCTTCGAGGCGCTGAGCACGCGATGATCGGCCGTGGGCACGTAGGCGCGCCCGTGTTTGTCGAGCTCATCGGGCTTCATCGTCTGGACCGCCTCGGACACGGCCTGCCGAGCGCCGGGTTCGACGAAGACGATATTGTGCGGCATGAGGTCCACGTTCTCGAAGATGACTTCAAACGGCTTGCCGGCTTCGACGACGAGTCGATCGGTGTCATAGCGCATCTGCTCGCGGATCGTTTTTACCACGAAGACGCTCACGCCCAGACTGCGCAGTTCCTTGCGGATGCGCGCGGCTTCAGCGTCGGGTAGAAAGCCGGCGATCTGATTGCCGAACTGCACGGCTTCGACAAATTCCTGGCCGGTGCGTTTGTCGGTGGGCACGGTTTTCGTCCAGGCGAGGACACTTTCCGCGAGTGCTGCGGCCTGCTTCTTGTCCCACGCCTCGACCGGAAGCTGGGTGATCGCGCGAGTGGCGGCCTCCCGCTCCAGGCCGCGCTGAATGTGCGCGGCGAGGGTAACGAAATTCGGCTTGGCGTTCTCTGGGCCCATCAGCGGGAGAGCGTTGAGCGCTGCCGCGCGCACGGCGCCGCTGGTTTTGGCATCGCTCAGCGTGGCGACGAGCGCCGGCTGAAGCTTGGCGCGCAAGGCCGGATCGAGCAAATTGCTGAGCGCCGCGAGGAGGGCGACGCGCGCGGGATCATTTTTGGCCGCGCTCCAGCTCGTCACGGGATTATTGTCCGCCGCGAGCAACGCCGACCAGGCAGCGCGCCGCACCGCATCCTGCGTCGCTTTGTCGGCGAGGGTCAAAATCGCTGCCCGCGCCGGCGCCAGTCCTTTGGCGTCAGACGTGCCGAGCATTTTCCCAAGTTCATCCGCAGCGGGGCCACCCTTGGCATCGAGACGTTGCAGCGCGGCCAGCAACTCAGTGACGCGGTCGGTCTGGTGGAGTTTGGCGAGTTCGGTGATCGCCTGGTCGCGCTGGTCAGTGGGCGTGCCCTTGCGTTCCAGCCGCGCGAACAAGATCGGCTCGACGGACGGGGCCTTGGCCAGCTCCGCGTCGCTCATCCGCTCCACGTATTTGGCGAGGACCGCCGGATCCTGCGGCAACGGGATTTCTTTCGCGAGGCTCTGCAGTTGTTTGAGCGTCTCCTTGAGGACGTAGTCGAGATAGTAGTCGGTCTCGCGCTTGAAGATGTTGAAGGCGACTTCGAACGCCCCGGGCACGTCCTGGCCGTTGAAGAAACTCGCGGCCCGCACGGCTTCGAGCCGCACGCGCGGGCTTTCGTCTTCGGCGATGGTTTTGAACATGGCCAGCGCCTCGGGCACGCGGTCGCGCTGATAGAGCAACACGCGCGCGGCTTGAGCGCGGGCGCGGGATTCGGGCGAAAGGAGGACGCGTTTGATCAGACCGGGATCGACGACGTTGTGGTACTGCTTCACCCAAAGGCCTTCGAGGACGTTGTGTTCGTAGGTCGTTTCGTTTTTGTCCAGACCAGCGATCCATTTATCCACCGCCGCCATGACCTGCTCCGTGTCGCGTCCGCCCAGTTCGATTTTGGCGCGCTCACGGACGTTGTCTTCAGGCTCTTTCAAAAGATTGAGCAGCTTCTCGATCGGCTCGCCAGCGATCGTCGCGGGCTTGAGCAGCGCCCGGCCTTCAAAGCTCAGACGATAGATGCGGCCATGCGCCATTTCGCGATTCGGGTCCCGCAGATGGTGCTGGAGATGGCCGATGAGCGGCTTGTGCCAGTCCATGAAATAGAGGGAGCCATCCGGCGCCACGGTGATGCCGGAGGGGCGGAAATTGGGATCGGTGGAGGTGACGAGATGTTCGAGTGTCTCGCCTTTGATGCCGGAGCCTTCCTCAGTCACTTTCACGCGGAAGATGCCCTGCATGCCGATGACGTTGCAGTTCAGGAAATTGCCGTTGAACTCCTCCGGCCACGCCCGGCTGGAGAGAAAAGCGGTGCCTGGGCACGGCCGTGAAGGGCGCTTCCAGAAGGTCTCCATCCGCGAGTGAACGCCATCGGTGTGACCGCTAAAGGCGGTGCCGAAGTAGTTATCGTTGCCCGTCGCGTCCGTCATGATGTCGTTGCCCCAGTAGTCGAAAACCTTCCCGTGCGGATTCGCGAAACCGTAAGCGATATAGCGCTCGAATTTCCCCGTGCGCGGTTCCCAGCGGTAGATCGCCCCATCGCGGTTCCGCACCGGTCCAGCCGCGGTCTCGATCTGAGTCCGGTGAAAGACGCCATCGCTGAGATAAATCGCGCCCCCCGGCTCGATGGCCATCGAGTTCGTCTCGTGGTGCGAGTCCGCCGCATCCAGACCATTAAGCACCCGCTCCTCGACCTCCCCCTTGCCGTCGCCATTCTTGTCGCGCAGGAAAAGGAGATCGGGCGATTTCATGACGAAGACGCCGTCCTTGTAAAACTGGAAGCCGGTCGGGCAATTGAGGTCGTCGTAGAAAGTGGTGCACTTCGTGGCCTTGCCATCGATGCCGATGTCGAAGACGAGCAGTTTATCACCGTCCTGGCTCCAAGGCGTGCGCTCGGGGTAATTTTTCCAGGCGGAAATCCACAGACGGCCTTTCGTGTCCCAAGCCATCTGCACGGGGCTGACGAGTTCCGGAAACTGCTCTTCGCTCGCCACCAACTCGACCTTCACCCCTTTCGGCACGGTCATGAGTTTGATCGCCTCTTCCGCGCCGACGTAGGTATACGTGCCGTCCGGATTTGGACCAGGCTTGTTGGATTGAACCTTGGGCACCTCCGGCGCGTTCGAGTCGTCGATTTTCACGTCGTCGCCTTTGGCCAACGCCCAAACGCGCTTCTCGCGATTCTCAGTCATCACGTCGCGCACTTTTAGCTCCGGCCAAAGCACGGCGCGATTATCCACTTTCGGACCGCCTTTCCCGGACTCGTAGCCGATCGTCGAGCGTCCACCAAAGATGTTGTATTGATCGACCGTCCGATAGCGGCTCAGCCACATCTCATTTTTGACCTGCACCGCTGCGCGAATCTTCTCCAACGCCGCGTCTGTTGCGGGCGGCTTGGCCGCAAAAAGCGCTTCATAAATGACCGGCGCGAGCGCCTGGTAGCCGGCGACCGAAAGATGAACGCCGTTATGCGTCAGCGGCTGCTTAGCGCTCTTAAACAACTGCTGCGAAGGAGCGAAGAGATCGATGAATTGCACATCATTCGCCTTCGCCACCTCGGCCATTGCCGCGGTGTAGCTTTGGAGATTGGTGTTGTTTGCCGTAGGGTCGGAAAAGTTCGGGTCGGTGTGCTTTTCCTGCGCAATCGGCGAGAAGAGCACGACACGCGGAGCGCCTTTTCCGCTGTAGTTCTTCACTTTTAGATCCTTGAGGTAGGCGTCGAGGTTCGCCTTAAATTTTTCCAATCCCTCGTAGGCCTTAAACGATTCGTTGTAGCCCCAGAACGCCAGCACTACATCGGCTTTCGCCATGGAGAGAAACGCGTCCGTCGTCGGCACATCATCCGAACGAATGCGCGAGGTGACTTCATCCCCGGCAAAGCCGAGGTTTCTGATCGAAATGTCGGCCTGCGGATTCGCCTTGTGAATCAAAGCCTCCAGCGTCCCATCGTGCTGCATGCGGTCCGCAAGGCCGCTTCCGACGATGGCGATACGCGTGTCCTTTTCGACTTCGAGTTTCGTGGGAGCAGCAGCCTGCAAGGGCGCGATCAAGGTCAGCGCGAGCCCGCAGAGAGGGAGGAGACGTTTCAACATAGAAGTGTTTAGGGGCGGATAGTGGGAGGAGTGAACAACGGAAATGCAGGCGTGCTGACGATTGCCGATGGGCCGTGAATCTTAGAGAGACTTTCATCGACGACAAATGTTTTGCGGTCGTGTCGGACACCTACTCCCGCGCCTTCGTCCGAAATAAGTGATGCCTCACAAAAGGTGTTCTCAAACGGGAAAATTACCGCTTCCATTTTCAAAACTCGCGGCTACTTTTCGCCCCTCAAATGTCGGGCCGTAGCACAGCTTGGTAGTGCGCTTGAATGGGGTTCAAGAGGTCGCGAGTTCAAATCTCGCCGGCCCGACCATTTGAACGAGGCAGCGATGCGCGCTGCGTTAAGGCGACCTTGATCGCGGCCGCTCAGGCCAGCTTGGCGTCGAGCGTGATCGTGGCGTTGAGCACTTTGGACACCGGGCACCCGGCCTTGGCTTTTCCGGCGAGGTCCTGAAAGGTGGCCTCGTCGATGCCGGGAATGCTGGCGGTCAGATCGAGGTGACTGGCGGTGATGGCAAAGCCTCCGTCCTTTTGCTCGAGGGTGATCGTCGCGGTCGTATCGATTTTCTCTGGAGTAAAACCGGCGAGGCCAAGGATCATGGAAAAGGCCATCGAAAAACACCCCGCGTGCGCAGCTCCAATGAGTTCCTCCGGATTAGTCCCCTGCTCACCTTCGAAGCGAGTCTTGAACGAGTAGGGTTTCTCGACAATCGCTCCGGAACCCGTGGACATGGTTCCGCTGCCTTCTTTCAGAGTTCCCTGCCAAACTGCGGATGCGTTTTGTTTCATAGGTGATCAGATTCGTGGCAGTAATCTCAGGCGGCTACGATTCTTTTCGGCCAACGCATCGGCATGGTTTCCGGCATACAGAACCGCCAGGCGCCGGTGCGGCAGTTACCCCATTGCCACGCGCCCGTCCCTTACGGCGCGTAAGGAGCTACCAGTTTTTGATCCAAACGTTCGTGATGTCCTTCGGTCTGCCGAGGTCCCCCGCAATCGGATTGGTGTTTTTTCCCGCCGTGGACCAGAGGTCAAAAGTGGTGTTGAAACCCTCCCCGGTCGGTCGGGCCTTACTGGCATCCTTGGTCACTTCGATGCGATACTTTTGTTCCGCCGCCGCGCCTTTTGTCGAGTAGCCGTAACTATTGCCGTAAGGGTCTTTAATAAAACTCACGCTTGTAAAAGGACCAGCCGCCGGACTGCCACTCAGACGGTTGGGTTGGAAGAAATCAGGCAGATAATTTGTAGGCGGAGCAGGGTTTTGGGGTGTTGGAGTGATTAGGTTGCCGCTGATGTCGTATTTGCCGTCCGTAGCATCCACTCGCCCACTGGTATTTGTATCACCCGAAAGCGCCCGATAGAGAACCTTGCTCGCGTTTTGATAGTCAGTTGGACTGCCTTTCGACCTCGGGTCAAGCCCATCGGTGGTGTTATCTTGAGGGTAGGAGCCGTTGTCTCCTTTGTAGGCTTCACAGCCGGCAGAAAGCGCTTTGATCTCCCCCTCGGCCCGAGCGCGAGCAGCTTTGCCTTGGACGAGGCCGTTCACCGAAAGAATGATCCCCGCGAGAATGGCTATGACCGCCATGACGACGAGCATCTCGATCAGGGTGAAGGCGCGGGAGGAGCGAATGGGGTGGAGCATGGTAAAAAGTAACCGGCTGTGCGGGATACGCTACGGGGATTTTTTAAGCGCCAGTGCCGCCCATTTTTTTGATGATGTCGATCAGCGGCATGAAGAGCGCGATAACGATGGTGCCGACGATCAGCGCGAGGACGACGATCATGATCGGCTCGAGTAGCGACGTCAGACCTTCCACAGCGTTGTCCACTTCATCGTCATAGACCTCGGCGATTTTCAGGAGCATCTCGGGGAGCTGACCGGTCTCCTCGCCGACATCGACCATCGAAATCACCATCGGCGGAAAGACCCCGCTGGCCTCCAGCGGCTGGACGATCGATTCACCTTCCTTGACCGCGTCGTGCACTTTGGAGACGGCCTCGGCGATAACGGCGTTACCCGCGGTGTCGCGAGTAATATTCAGCGCTTGGAGGATGGGAACGCCGGACGTGACGAGCGTGCCGAGGGTGCGGCTGAAGCGCGAGATGGCACTCTTGCGCAGCAGGTCGCCGAAGAGCGGCGTGGCCAGCGTGACCTTATCGAGAAATTTCCGCCCGGCGACGCTGCCGGCGATCATTTTGTAACCAACCACGATAGCGACCACGCTTCCGATGGTGATCCAGAGATACGGCGGGATGAACATCTTCTTGATGATGTCGCTGATCGCGATCACGAACCGGGTGATCGGCGGCAGCGGGGCCCCACCGAGCATGTCATTAAAGATCGCCTGGAACTTCGGTACGATGAACGCCATCAGGAAAACCATGATGAGCATCGCGATCATGAGCACGATGACCGGGTAAGCCATGGCCGAGATGACCTTGTTTTTGACCTTCTGCGCCTTCTCCTGGAACTCCGCGAGACGGTTCAGCACGAGTTCGAGCACACCACCGAGTTCGCCCGCCTTGACCATGTTGATGTAGAGCTTGTTGAAGATCAGTGGGTGCTGCGCCATCGATTCCGAGAAGGTGCTGCCGCCTTGCACGGCGTCGGCCAGGGCGTTGATCGTATTCTGCAAAACGGGATCGCGCTCCTGCTTGGCGAGCACCGTAAGGCTACGGAGAAGCGGGAGGCCGGCGTCGATCAGCGTAGCGAGCTGGCGGGTGAAAATCATGAGGATTTTGCTTTTCACCGTCTTCTTTTGGAAAAGGACGATGCCACCCTTCTTGGCCTTCGGCGCGGTCATCGCCTTGGCCTTTTTCTGCACCGCTTTGGTGCCCTTGGCGACGGCCTTTCCCTTCCCTTCCTCGACGACGCTGGTCGGGAAATAACCCGCTTGCCGGAGCTGCCCCACCGCCTCGTTGGAGGTCGAAGCTTCGATGACGCCGGTGGATTCCTGACCGCGCTGGTCGAGGGCGATGTAATTAAATTTGGGCATAGCGTGCTTGGGGGGTCGCTGGAGGGTTTCTTAGAAGGAAATAAGGCTTACAGCAAAATGCTTGTCGATGAGGAATTCGCCGCGGACGGCATTTTCACAGCAGTCCGTTGCAGGAGAACGACTCGCACCGCCGCGCCTACGTGTATTTGATGACTTCCTCGATGGTCGTCTCGCCGTCGTAAATGCAGCGCAGACCATCCTGCCGCAGCGTCATCATGCCGAGTTCGATGGCCTTTTGCTTGAGGACCACGGACGGCGCGCGCTTGTTGATCAGCTCGCGAATCGGATCGGTCATGTCGAGCAATTCGTAGATCCCTTTGCGGCCTTTGTAGCCGGTCTGATTGCAGGTCTCGCAGCCTTTGCCGTAGTAGAAATTCTTGTCACCGATCTCGTGCGGCGAGAGCCCGAGCTGCGCGAGCGCAGACTCGGTCGGCTCGTAAGCGGTTTTACAGTTCGGACAAATTTTGCGGATTAGCCGCTGGCCCAGGACGCCCTCGAGCGACGACGAAATCATGAACGGCTCCACGCCCATATCGATCAGCCGGGTGACGGCGCCGGGCGCGTCGTT
>JANMTP010000029.1:0-62260 GCA_031390545.1 Chthoniobacter sp.
GCTCGCGTTGCCGGCGGTGACCTCCACATCCGCGACCGCCGCCAGGGCGTTCAGCGCGGTCGCGAGCGCGCCGGGCGCGATGTCGAAAGCGAGAGCTGCGGTCTGCTCGACTTCCCCGACCACGCGCATTTTCCACGCGCCGCTTTCCGGCTTGGCATCGAGCAGACCCAGCGCCGCCTCGAAACTTTCGAAGCCGGAGAAGGTCGAAGGTAGAAAGCGCGTGAGCGAGCTAGCCGCGTCATTCTGGGCGAGGGCGTGCAACCGCAGTCGGTAGGTATTCTGCTCAAAAAAGACCAGCTCAGGCCGCGCGGAGTCCTGCGGGCCGGCCACGGCGCGCTGTTGATCGGGCAGGCACCACAGATGAAAGAGCCGAGCCGCGCTCATTCGACGCGGGCGATGGCGGGATCAAGCTCAGCGGTCGGCAGCGGCACGCGGGCGAGGGCGCCGGCCTGCAGCAGGGTATCGAGCGGGAAGGGGCGAACGCGGTAGGGGAAGTTGCGCACCGCGCGCGGGGTGAGTGGCGGCGGATTGACGAGGACGGCGGTCGGCGAGGGCGCGGGCATGCAAAGGCCCGGCGCTGTCAAAGGGGGAAGTCAGACCGTCCAGAATTCCGTGAACGCCACTTCGGAAAGCTGATTCTCGGTTTCCGCGCGGTAGAGATCGAGGAGCAGGCCGGCGGTGGGATCGAAGGTGCCGACGCTGTCGAGAATGCCGATCAGTTCCGCGCCGGGCTGGACGATGACAGCTCGCAGATCCCACCACACCCGCTGACGAATATGCAGCTCGCCGCCCGCCGGATCGCCGGGCGGACGCAGCAGGTAGATCGTGGCGATCTCCAGCCAGCCGCCCGCGTGGCCCTGCCAACGCGCCGCGGGGCGGGCGCGCACGGCCTGGAGCCGGTAGCGCTTGAGCCGCGGCGCGGGCAGCTCGGCGGCGAAGCGCCCGGCGCGAAGTGGCGTGGCGGTGAGGATGATGTGCGCCCGCCACAGCTCCAGCTCCCAATCCCCTGCCCCACAAAACGCACCGGCTTCGAGCGCAGGCCGGCGGTCATCGGCGATGCGGGTGAAGCTGAGGGTGTCGGGAATGGCGATAGGATCTGGCGAGGCCGGCGGATCGAGGAGGTAAAGGTGCGGCGGATCGTCGGGGTCGTCATCGGCCTCCCTCTCCAACCACGGCGATGCGAGATCCGGGAAGGGCTCCACATAACCCTCGGGTGGCACCCAGCCCCGCGGGTCGCCTGTGCGTCGGTAGAGCATGGTCGGCGCGAGGTCATTGATCGTGGCTGCAGCCACGGTGAGTGCCCACGTCCCCGCCGGATCGAGCGTGGCTGCAGGCCGCTCCACGAAGCGCGTGCCGCGGACCTGCCAGGGATGCGGAAAAGCTTTGGCGTCGCCCGCGGTGAAAACCGCGCCGAGCAGCGCTTCGCGGCGAAAGAGATCGAGCAGCCCATTGTGCTGCGCGGCGGTCGGGATCGGCCCGCGGTCGGGCGCGATGCGGAGCAGGTCGGTGCTCATCCCGCCGAGCGCGGCCACGCGGTGAAGCGACCCGCCGAGGTGCCGCCGGTCGCGGTGAAATACTGGTCGAAAAAAATCCGCTGGCGCACCCGCACCGCGCCATCCTGCCGATAGAGCACGGCGCAGAGTTTGTGCCATTGACGCGGTAGCGCGGCGCTTGGGGGCATGGGCACAACTACAGGCACGACGGCGGCGACGAGGAAGTTTGCGTCGAGATCGTAGCGGAGCATCACGAGCGCCCGTTCGCCGAGCCCGTAGGGCTGCCACGCTTCCTTCGTGATCTCCAGCCGCGGCGGCAGCTTGGTCGTCTCATCGACGGCATCCAGCGCCACGCCGCCGATCTTCGGCACGATGCCATCGACGAAGCCGGGATCGATGGCCGCGAACAGCTTGTCGTCCTCCTCGGCGAGCAGCACGCGGAAGGAATGCTCCACCCGCACCACGACCTGCGCTTCGATGCGCGGGGTGAAGCCGCCCGGCTCGCTCCGGCCCTTGAGCGCGCCGCGCTGAAAGTGGATGCGCTCCGCGAAATCGACGAGCCGGTTGTGATGCGCCGCAAGGATGCGCTGATCTTTTTTTACCTTCAGCCCGCCGTCCCCAGCCGAGTTCATGCGACGTTAGCAAACCGCCCAGCCAGATCGTTGAGCCCGTCATCCTTCTTCGCCTCGTAAATGTCCGGTATCCATTTGCCGAGATGATATTCAAGCGCGAACTGCCACACGTTTCCGCGGTAGGAGCCCTTCACGGTACGCTTCAGCCAGCTCATCCCATCGGGCACATTCAGAAGGTCTGTGAACGCCGTGGGCACCATTGGCTTCTGAATCTTGGAGCAGTTTTCAAAAAGACCGGGTTTGAAATCGCGCAGCCCAAACGTCACCCGCAAGACCGGATTGCTTTCGAGGAAATGTGTCTGCCCTAGCAGAGGATTTTTCACCATCTCGCCGGAAACAGGATCACGGATGGTTGGTTTAAAACCTTTCAGTTTGTATTCCTCCACAACGCCCTTCCATTTTTTCTGGAAGTCTTCCCAAGTCTCCAATGTTTCGAGCGGTGAATCGACGCTCGCGTAGTCGAGTTCAATAAAATAACCGAGCGGTGCCCCATCCTTCGCGCCTTCAAAGCCAATGACCAGAATCCAATCGCCGTCATCCTGCTTGGTGGCTTTGCGGTCGAGCGCGACCAAGCCGAGCGGACGTGCCGCTGGAAGCCAAGAATCAAGAATATCGTAAGGCTCCGTGCCATCGACCGCGGAAGGGCCTGGTATGAGGTAGGCGCACTCAATTCGGCAGATGAGCGTCCGATCCTTGGAAAAGCTGCTGCTCGGAAGGGCGAGGTATTCGGGCATAGCCCGCCGCCGTGTCAATCACGCTGCCAGCGCTTGAGCCGGTCGGCCACGCCGGTGCGATCTTCGCGCCACTGTTCGTCCTTGGCGATGCGCCACGGCGTGTACCAGCGCTCCAGCCGTGAGAGTGGGAAAGCCCGCTGCTCGCCGGCCCCGGGAACCTCAATGGATTTGTAGGCGTAGCAGCGCGCGTCCGCGCGCTTTTTGACCATGCGGCAGAAATCGTCGGTGTCCTCCTCGCTGAAGCCCTTGGCCTGGATGAAGCTCTCCGCCGCCATGTATTCCGTGATCTCGCAGGGCGGTGGCAGCGCCAGCGGCGGTTCGGGGGCCGACGGAGGCAGATCCCCGCCAGGCAGGGTGTAGGTGCCGGTGTGGAAAATAGCCGGCACCACATCATGTGTCAGCCAGCGCTGAAATACCTTGGCTGATGGCTTGCGACTCACCGCTGTGAGTCGCACCAAGCCCGGGAGAGTGACGTAGAGCATTTCCTGCAGGCCAGAGGGGGTATCATTAGTAATGATACCCTTCTCGTCGTCATCCAGACGAGAGAGGGCTTGGCTGACGTTCTTGATTTCGAGCCCACGGCAAATATCCGCGGCGATGAACTGTGGATCTTTGGCGGTTCCGAAAATTCGGATCGGGCTGGATTGGTAATCGAACACCGCGAGGAGCGGGTGCGTGGAGTTTTCTGGATTCATTATTTTTTTGAAGGTGCCCCCCCGGTGGCTAACCCCGCGCGACTGCGCAGGCACCGAGGGAGCGTTTGTTTGGTTTCTTCAAAGGCACCGGCGGAAGCCGGCGGCGCAGTTAGCACGCGCACCCCGCGGCGGTGTCAAATGCCGTGGCGCCGGGCCTGCGCGGTGATGGCCGCGGCCATCTGGGCTTCCTCCGCATCGGTGAAGCGGATTTCCGTGTCGCGCGGGTGGCGCATGGCCTCCCACAGCTCCATCTCGGCGGTCCTCTCCTCCTCACTCATCTGCTGGAGTTCGAACCGCCACCAACACCACGCGTCGCGCTGTCCCGCGGGCGCATTGAGCACGGCTTCCGCACCGAGACGCAGCAGCCGGTTAGCCACGCGGCGCCGCACGTAATCCATCGCCGCCTTGTCGCGATTGGTGCCCGCCGCGATCTCAATCGCGAGCACCGCCTCCATGGCGCGGTCGAAGGCTAGGGCCGTTTCCGGTTCGAGCGTGACGGACGCGCAGCGGCAGGCGCGGCGAGGAACGGCAGGAGCTTTGCCAGATGCTTCGCTCCTGGTTTGTTCACGCCCTGCTCCCACGCGCGGAGTGTTGGTAGCGGAATCTCCCACTGCTCTGCTGCTTGTGGCTGGCTGAGGCCCGCGCGCTCCCGCGCGGTCTTGATGAGGCTTGCGAACTGCATGGTGGTCATTAGAGTGACCTCGATTCGGTTTATTCATTTTAACAGGTGGTTTTCCGAGTCACCGCGCCGTGGATGCTTCAACATCTGCGGCGCACTTTTTTTGCTCGGGTTGCAAGAGGGGTAATAGAGTTCTGTGACGGCGTCAAACTCTTTTCCGAAATTCTTTTCCGTGGTAAAGGCACTCCATGAAATCCCTCCTCTGCCTGCTGCTTTGCCTGTTCGCTTCCGCCGCGCTCGCTGCTGATTTACTGGAAGGCAGTTTCAAAGTTGTGCAGGTCGCAAAGGATGGCGTCCTAGTCTCCGGAGCCTGCGAAACGGAACGCGGCAGTGGCCTGCAGGTCGTGAAGCTGGCCTTTCTGTCCGGGGTGACTGGCAAGGTTGAGGAAGACAAAATCATGGCGTGGGTAAAGATCGATGGCAGCCACACGTTTACGGATACCGCTGGCGCCTCACGGACGGTGCGCAAATACACGCTGGTAAAGCTTCAGCCGTAAAAGCCCGTCGCCATTGCCGTCGAGCCAGGGCGGTCTCCGGTCAGGGCGGTGAGAATTTCGCGCAAGTAGCCGTTTGCTGTCTCGCGCTGGCGGTTGGCTTCGATGAGTGGATCAGACCCGCCGCCCGCGCCAAAGGCCCCGCCCACACGGCCAAGGGCTGAGAGGTTGGGCGAGTTGCCCGCCGCGAGGTCCGCAACCCCAGCCTCCGGCGGCTTCGTGGGATTAAGGGCACGGGCGACTAGGCCCAAGGCGTGCGACTGGCTCAGCGCATTGCCGACAAGGGCGCTCAGCTCCGCCGAGAGCCCGGCAGTGTCGATGAGCGCGCCGTGCTGGCCGATGCCGCGGAGAGCCACGGCGGTGGCCTGCGCCGCGGCGGCGGTTTGCGCCAGCCCTTCACGGCCTGCACTGACCATGCCCTTCACGCCGGGAACCTTTTCCGCAAGGGAGAGCAGCTCGAGCAGGCGGCTGAAAAGGAAGTCCATCACCGCGCGGAATTGGTCGAGCATCACGGCGGAGATTTCACCGATGACGGTGAGCAGGCCGCTGAGGAGGAAGTTGATCGCCTCGCCCATTGAGATCATCAGGGCCTTGCCCATCATCGGCCAGATGTCGCCGGTGGCGACGGCGAGGAGCCCCACGGAAATGGCATCGCCGACGAGCTGGCCTTTGGCGGCGAGATCGATCTTGGCGAAGTCATCGAGGAGCGGCTTGAGCACGGGCACCACGCGCTCCGCGACACCGACAAAGAAACCTTGCGTCTTGAGCCCGGCGAGGGCGAGCTTGTCGCTGGCATCGTCGAAGAGCGCGGCGTTCTCGCCGAGGATGCGGGCCTGATCCCCGACCTGCGCGGACGCCTCGCCAAAGCCTTTGCTGCTGAACATCGCCAGCATGGTGGAGCCGGATTTCCCAAACAGCGCCTGGGCCGCGGCGGCGCGTTCGGTCGGGCTTTTCAAAGCGGCGATGGCCGTGCCGAGCCGGCGGAATTGATCGAGTGGAGCCATGTCCTGCAGCTCTTCGAGATCGATGCCGAGATCCCGGATGACGTCATTCGCGGAGCCGTCGGCGAGCGTTTTTTGCATCTTCGCGAAAACCTTGCCCACATCCTCCCCGGCCTTGCCCGCGTTTTTGAATTCCTGCGTGAGCACGGCCAGATCTTCGACGGCCACGCCGGTATTCTGGCTGAGGTCATTGAGCCGTCCGGCTTCGTCGAGCGCGCTTTTGATGCCCGCGCCGAAGACGCCAGCGGCGACGGCCGCCCCGCCGAGCGCTACACCGATGCCCATGCCGATGCGGGCGAATTTCGCCTGGATCGCGAGGAGGTTGCGGTCAATCCGCGCGACGGCTTGTTGAAGCCGGGAATCGTCGGCGTCGAAGATTGCGGTAGCTTTGGCGGCCATGCGGAGGGCGGTGTGTCAACTCGGAGGGACGGGCTCCTGCACGTCCCCGTCTGCCCGGATGCGTGGGACGCGCAGGAGCGCATCCCTCCGATCAAAAGCCGGCGGCTTTGATGGCTTTCTTCATCAGGTAATCCGCCTGGCGGTTGAGCTTGTTCGCCTGGTAATCGAGGGCGCGTTGCACGCGGCGGCTGTAGTCGCGCACGTTGCCGACGAACTTCACCACGTTGCCGAGTTCGAGACGGAACTTCGTCGCGGTCACTTCGACCTTCACTTCGCCGTAGCTGTCGCCGTGGCGACGCACCCAGGCGGGCAGGCGCACGCCGAGATGCGCAGCGGCTTTATTCCAACCCGCGGCGAGCCAGCCCACGCGCTTTTGCAGCTTCGCGATGACCTGCACGGCGACGCGTTGCGCGACGAGCAGCTTTTCCTTCCGCGACCGCGGGTTGACGCGGCCATTGGCTCCGCTGCGCGAGCGCGCATGGGCCGCGAGGAGGTCGGTCGCCGAGACGAGCTGTTTTTGCGCCACGGCGAGGACGGGCTGCGCGAGCTTGAGCACATCACCGAGCACCGCGGCTTCCCCCGCCTTTTTGGCAGCGGCTCCACGGGAGCCCTGCGAAGCCGGCGGGGTGATTGCCACGATGTCTTTGACGAAGCCACGGGCCGCGCCGCGCATCAACTCGGCGCGGGATTTCTTCGTCAGTGGCTTGAGCCGCTGCACGGCGGCGCGGACCACGGAAGTGTCGAAGCTGCTCATCGCTGGTTTTGGAAACGCGCGAACGCGGCCTCCAGCTCAGGATCGGTGTCAGACATGGCCCGGTCGTCTGCACCATCGTCGAAGGCGGCGAGCTGCTCGCCGACGGGCGGCGCGGGCAGGTAGGTGCTCCAGCCGGCGCGGCGCAGGAGGGTGTGATAGTATTGCTCGGCGCGAGCCAGCGGCAGCCACACGAGGATGAAGACTTCGCTCCATCCCGTCTCCACGGCCAGGGCAGTCACGCGGGCCGCGCAACTCCCTGGCTCTAGGAGTTTGGGTCGTGTCGCTCCGTCTTGCCACCCGGCGGCGGGCTGGCGTCCACGCGGGCCGCCTCGATCTCGTCGAAGCCGGTGAGCTGCTCCGCCAGCTCAGCGCGGATGTCCGGCGTGAGCGTGGCGAGGAAGGGCTCGACGTGGTCGCAGATGAAATCGGTGAAGGCCGCCTCGCGCTCCATTTTCGCGCGGGCAGCGCGGTAGCCGCGAACCGCCCGCGCGACGGCCGGGAGTGGAGCGGCCTGAATGAAAAGATAGGCGTGCAGTTCATCCTGCAGAGCGGCGGCGGGGAGTTCCTTGAGCCGCTCCTTGTCGCCGAAACACAGTTCGAGCAGGCGCACATTCTCGACCGTGTAATAGCTCGGCGGACGAAGCTGGTAGCCGCCCATGCCGGCGAGGTGATCGAGCATCGCCAGACTGTTTTTTTCCTCGCGTGAGCCGGGTTCCATATCAGGCGGCGCGGAGCTGATCCCGCTGGGCGGGTTTCTCCACGTAATGGAGGAAGCGGGTCTGCGCTTTGTCCGGCATGCACTGCGGGACGAAGGCGGCATGGTTGCGGCCAAAGCGGATGATCTTGCGCGCAGCCTGCGCGGCGACCGGCATGTCGCGCAGCAGGCAGATCAGGTTCCGGCAGGCGGCTTCCAGCCAGGTATCGGGCGTCTCGATCTTTGCCAGCTCGGCGAGGGTGAAGCGCGGGGTGTGGGACATGGCGCGCTGGTAGGTGAGCCCGCCGCGAAGGATGGCGAGCGGATGATTGGGATGCTGGAGCAGCCACGCGCCATCGTCCCAAGCTTTCACCATCTCCGGTGTGGCAAAGCGCCCATCGGCGGAAGCGGCGCGCAGCGTCCAGATGACGTGCCAGATCTGCTCCCCGCGCTCCAACTCGCGGGTGATGTGGAAAAACTCATCCGTGGCCGCGGGGATGCCAAGGGTGAGCAGGGCGGCGACGAGGAGCGTGGCATCGCTGGAGCGCGGATCGCCGGCATCCATGATCTGCACGACCGCGCCGAGCAGACGCGGACGAGGGCCGGCGCGCAGTTCGCTCACGTCGCGGTGGTCGCGTTGGGCAGATGCTCGATGGTCGCGTCGAAGTCGTCGAAGTCCGAATTCTTCTGCGTATTCTCATCCTTCGTCAGCACCATGATGCCGCCGGAAATGCCCGAGATGGTGGGGGTGACCGCGCCAAGCGTGAGACCGGAGCTGCCACCGCCCTTGATGCCGATGTCGGTCGTCGGGTTGAACGTCTTCGATTTCGCAATGACGCCGTTCGTGCCCTTGCGTTTCGAGTGCTCGATGTTTTTGCCGATCTTCAGCTCGTCGAGATAGTCGCCGCCGGTGTAGGCCGTGATGCTGTGAACAATGGTCGTGGGCATGGCAGTCTTAGTGAGGGACGCCAAGAGTTTCCAAAGTGTTATCTACCGGTGGGTCGCTGGGACCTTCAACCGCCAGCGGTTCGAGGGCTTTGATCTGCGCGTCGAGAATGAGCGCGAGGGACTGCTGCTCGGTGATGGTGTGATCGATCTGCGCCCGCTGGCGCTGGAGTTCGGCGAGCTTGGTTTTGGCGAGTTGCGCGGTCATGGCTGGCGGCCCTGTCAAACTCAGGCGGCGAGGAAGCGCCAGACCACGCGGGCGGCGATGCTCGTGCGCAGGTCGTCGCTTTCGCCGTCGGCGACGACGGTGTCCCCAGGCGCGGGGCCAAAGGCGATGATCTCCACGTTGCCCGCGGCGAGGACGGCCGCAGAGACGGCGGCCTTGGCGGCAGCGAGATTGGCGCGCGTCTCGGCATCGTCCTCTCCGACCGCGCCAAAGAGCTTCGCGAAGACGGCGCGGAAACATTCATCGTGATTTCCGGCCTCGCCCATCCGCGCGCGCACCTCGAAGTTCACCGTGCCCACCCGACGCGGGCCGTAGTTCGTGTACTCGCCAAAGATCGAGAGCACGGGCCGTGACTGGATGAAGCCACTCTGCTGGCCGTAGATGTTCACGATGGGCGGGGCATCCGCCACGGTGCTCGGCGCGGTGAAGAGCGCGGCCAGCTCCGGATCGGCGGCGAGCACCACGGCCAATTCCTGCGCGAGGAGGGCGTCGTTCATAGCTGCTGGCAGATGAGGCGCAGACAGGGATCGCCCTCGCGATCCGTGAGGCGCACCACGCGGAAGGTGCGGCCATTGTTCACGACCTGCGTTTTCTGCGCGATGATAGCGAGGCCCGCGGTGGCGAGCAGCTCGCGGCGGACGCGGAAGGCAATCTCCTGCTGCGCGCCGAGATTGCCGTGGCTGTCGAGCTGCAGGCTGTCGTCGAGCGCGCCCGTGGCCGCGGCGATGACGGTGCCTTCGATGGTCAGGGAAGTGGGGAAGGCTTCCTCGAAGCTCCGCGTGGCGCTGCCGCGGAGCCGGGTAAGCTGGGCGGCGAGGCTCATGGGAGCGCGCCCGCGTCGCCGAGCAGCCGCCGCAACATCGCGCGGACCTGCTTCGCCCCGGCGAGGGCGTTGTGCGGCTTGGGTTCGGGAGGTAGCCCCAGCATGGTGGAGGCCGCGTCGCAGTTCGCCACTTCATTGCCAAAATTCACAAGCTGCTCAGGGTCCATCATGGAGCCCTTGATCCGCGCGCGGATCGTATCGGCAGCAAGGATCGAATGGATATCGAGCAGGCGATGGGCAAACGGGCGATGCATGGACTCGTAACCGGCCCGGCCCATGCCTGCGCAAAGATGACGGTGATCGAAGTGGGCGTTCCACGCCGCGATCTGAATCTTGCCATTGCCCCCATGCGCGCCGCGCGCCCAGCCAAGAAATTCCGCGATGGCATGCTCCTCGGGAAGTAGCTTCGGATCGCTCAGCCGTTCGACGGTCCAGCCATTGACCGCGAGCGCCTCGGGTTCGATGTCGCAATTCGCCAGCGGGCGGCACTCGCGGAAAAAGGATTCGCCGCTGTGTAGCCAGCACGCGCCGATTTCGAGGAGGCCGCAACGCTGCTCGTCAAGGCCGGTGGTTTCTAGGTCGAGGCAGAGGATCATAGGTGCCTCGCGCCCCTGTCAAAACAAGGAAGCCCCGCCGGAAAACACACTAACCGGCAGGGCTTCGGGCGGCTCTCCCCAGAGCCATCTACATGAAAGAATCACCGTCTCTTCAGTGGCGGCGAAGGAAGGAGAGAGGGACCATCATCCTCCGCCTCCGCACTCGCCGCTGCCGCGCCCGCGATAGGCCCGGCAGCGGGAGTTTCTGTGACCGGCGGACTGACAGGTTTTTTGCGCGCGGCTTCGATGGCATCAACGATTTCGGCTTTCAGGTGCCGACCGGTCAGATCGATCTCTTCGGCCTCAGCGAGGGTGCGGAGCTGCTCAATCGTCCGCTCGGCGAGCGGCATACGAGCCAGCGTGATAGCGTCGATGATCTCCGCCTTCAAATGCAGGCCGGCGAGATCGATGTCCTCCGATTTGGCAAGCGCGCGCAGCTCTTCGACGGTGCGCTCTTCGAGCACAACAGGCGGGGGTTCCGGCGGCTTCTCCGACTCCGAACTGCCAAGCCCCCGGCGGATGGCTTCACCGGAAAAGTGCATGCCGTTGAGCAAAGGCGCGCCTTTGCGCAGGCGCTTGCCACCTCGCACTTCGAGGAGCTCGATGCGGAGATACTTCGCATCCGCGGTTTCGGCGGCGGAGAGGGCCAGATCGGCGTCGCGACCGATGAAGAGAACGGTCGGAACTTCCTCCCGATAATCTTCGGTAAGGTAGCCGGTGAGGATGCGGAGCATGGACATGGCGCGCGCGAGGTTGCAGACGTGGATCAGGACTCGATGACACGGAGGCCGGCGTAATCCATGCCGCCGCCCGCGGCGATGCTGCCGGGGTCGGTGCCCGCCGCCGCGGCGAGGCCACGCCCGCCTTTTGCGCCGTAGGCCACGGTGAAGGCGATGTAGATATCCTGCGTGCTCGCTTTCATCCAGGCGAAGACTGTGAAGGTGAGACCGGTCTCTTCGTCCGTCTCGCTGTGATGGGCGATGGTCTGCGGGATGCCGAGGCGTTGCGCGAGGGCGAAGTTATCGGTCAATTGGCGCGAGGCAAAGTGAATGGCGCGGCGCTCGAAGAAGAAGCCATTGAGTTGACCGTAGCTCTGAATGGTATGCACGCCCGTACCGGTGTCGGTGATGTTCACAACCGCGCCGCCGCTGGTCGCGGACAGAGTCAGAGTCGTGGTGCTCGGGACCGTGAGAACGAAGTAGTTTGTCGCGGCAGCAAGGCCCGCGGGTAGTGTGGTCGCGGAGCTGACGCGGACGCGATCACCGATATTTAGCCCGTGCGGAGCCGAGACGGTGATAACATCCGTGGCGGCGACGGCGGTGAAGGTGCCAAGGACGGCGTTATCCGCGGAGAAAGAAGGGAACTCGGTGACCTGCTCGAAGCCTTCGATATTATTTAGCTTCAGATACGGATCGCCGCCCGTCCGCTGATCGTAGTAGTCACCCGAAGCGACCTGCGGATCGTCGGAGACGTTCGATAGGAATAGGGAGCCGGTGATACCGAAGCGGGGCTCCAGTGCGCCGACGGTATTGAGCGCGACGCGGCCAGCGCGCAGCGTATCGAAATCGGCACCGGCCACGGTCTCCGTCAACGTCTGCGTAAAATTCGCGGGCGTAATCACCGTGGAAAAGACATCCAAGAGGACAGCGCGAGCGAGTGCCTTGCCACCCTCTTCCATCGCGGAATCCATCGCGCCATCCATGACTGTGCTCACACTTGTCGCGGTGGGAATCTTGAGCACGACTTTCTTGGCACGGTCGATCTTCATGTAGATGTCCGTGAGGAAATCCACCGGGTTTTGCGCGCCAGCTTCGAGATCTTCGCCGGGCGTGTGATCAGCCACTGCCGGGACGAGCGCGAGGTGCGAAATGACTTCCTGGCCGAACTTCACTGGAGGTGCCAGGCTGCCGTCCGACAAGCCCAAGTCCGTCGAGATGTAACGCAGTGCTGGCACCTTCGTGCGAAAGGCTTTGATCACTTTCCGCGTGAGCATGGCGAGAATCAGCGTGAGTGTGCCGAGTTCGGCGACGGGCCGCGGATCGAGCCAGACGTTGAGGACCAGCACAAAGCACAGCAGGGCGAGCACCGGATGCGCGGGGAACATGAGAACCGCAAGCCCGAGGGCGAGCGCGGTGAGGAAGAGTTTCGAGGAAGTTTTCATTTCGGTGAAGTGAGCGTGTGAGGCGATTGGGTGAATGGACCTGTCAAAGGGGCGGCTACTTTCCGGCCTGCTTTTTGGCGGCGGCAGCGGCCTCCATTTCCTTGACCACCGCGCGCTTGGCTTCGGGAGTCGTGGCAGCGTCGTAGCGCGCCTGCCATTGCGCCTCAGACACTTCGCCCGTGGGGTTATCGACCGCAGGCGGCGCGGCCTGCGGATTGACGCCCTTCACGCCACAAAGACTTTCGAGATTGGCGATCCGCTTGTCCTTGGTTTCGCTGGCGGTCTTGTGGTTGTCGCGCTCGCTTGTCAGCGTGACAATCGTGCTTTGCGCCGTGGTGAGGTCGCCTTTCACGCGGTTCGCTTCCGTGGTGAGCGCGTCGAACTGCGTTTGCAAATTATCCCGCTCGCTGGTCAGGCGGGTGACGTCGGACTTCGCCGTATCGCGCTCTCTGGTTACGGCGTCGAGAGACGATTGCGCGGTGGCAAGGTCTTCGCGGGCAGAGGTGAGCTGCTCTTCAAGGGTCAGCTTCTTGGGGGGGGCGGCGGGGCCTTCCTGCTGCTGCTGCTCGTGCAGCATTTGCCAGGACGCGGCGAGTGGTTGCTCCATGCTGCCCGCGAGTTGCCGGGCGGCGTTACGATTGAATTTGTGAATGCGCTTCATGCCCGCCCGGCCCTGTCAAAGAGACCGGCGGAATTTGACGATGGCGGCCGGCAGGTCGGCGGCGGTGCCGTGGGTGAAGTTTAGGCGGGCGGCCTGCGCGCCGTCGTAGTGCTGGCCTTCCATCTCCGCGGGATCGAGCATCGTGCGGAAGGCGGCCACGTCTTTGCGGAAGCGCGCGCCGTATTGGTCGGCGACGGATTGCAGCCAGGTGATTTGCGCCTCGCTGAAGCCGTCCACACCCATGCCTTTCATCTCGCCCGAGCGGATGACCTCGATGGTGATGCCCATCATTTTCCAGAACTCGGTATCGTCGAGAATGGTCTGGTAAGATCCGATGCACCCCACGGCGAGCGCATACGGTCCGGTGAGGAACATGCCGGCGGGCATGGCTCCGTGGTAGGCCGCAGAGCAGACGTCCGCGCCATCGGCACACCACGCCAGCATCGGCTTCGCGCCCATGCGGCCTTGCTGGCGGTTGACCACGTCGAAGAGTTTTTGACCAGCGACCGACCACCCGCCAGGCGAGTCGAAATCGAGCACGATGATGGCGACGCGTGGATCGTTACTCGCCTGGGCGAGTTCCTCGGCGATGTCGTCGATGTCGGTGAGATTCAGGCCCCATTGCTTGATCCAGTCCGGGACGTTCAGCGCGAGCGGGCCGGTGATCGGGATTACGGCGGTGTCGCCCTCAATGCGCATCTTCGGCAGCGGTTCGCCCCACTTGTCTTCCTCCGGACGCTCCGCGCGCAGGCGCTGCACCAGCGATGCAATGAGCGCGCGGCCCCGCGGGCGACTGATGCCCCACGGCTGGCAGACAAATTTGTTGATGAACTGTTCTTTCATGACGGTTTCGGTAGAGCCGTCCAACGGCGGACGGCTCTACATTTCATTTCTTTGGTGAAGCGGGTGGCGTGTCGTCTGGATCGTCGTCGGGCGGCGTTTCTGCGGCTGGCGCGAGGGCGGCGGTGCCGGGCGGCGGGCGAAAGATTTCCTCGTAGGCGAGCGGTGACACCTTCAGATCGGCGGCGATCTCGACGATGCGACGGCGGCGGCGGTAAGCGTCGTGGATGATCTTGTCGTCGAACTCTTCCTCGTCCTCGCCGTAGATCATGCCAGTGTAGAGCCCGACGGGCATCAGTCCTCCGCGCACGCGCTCATCGTAGAGCCGCCCCACGCGCCCCGGATCGACGGTCTTGTCCTTGGGCCTCACGACATGATAGGGCCACCACAGATCCGGGATGCCGTCGCGGACGTTATCGAAGGTGCCCGACTGAATATTCTGCCAGAGCCAGAAGGGATACCACTCGTCGATGTATTGCAGGATGATCTGGAAGTCGCGCACTGTGTTCACCACGCACTGCACTTTGGTCTCCGCCATTCGGACAGCCGTGCCCTGGGTCAGGCCGGACATGTTAAAAATGTAGGCGTCGGGATACTTCGTGCAGCGGGCGAAGTTCGCCAGAAGCTGATCGATCCAGCTCGCGCTCTCGCTCGACTTCGCGCTTTCCACGACCTTGATCTTCTTTCCGCCGCTCAGGTCCGCGACTTCGACTTCGGTGTCGTCATCGACCATGATCTTCTGGATGAGCACCTTGGTGCCGTCCGGGTTCGTGATCGTGGAAACCTCTCGCGCACCGGGGAGCAGCGAGGGCGCTTCATTGTCCCCTTCCCCGCGTTCGATGGCGTAGGCCATGCGGGCGCGGAGCAGCACGCCGGTCGTCTCGGCCTTGCCGATTTCGTCGAGCTTGAAAAGCTGGCGCACGGCGGGCGCGAGTTCGGAAATTCCGCGCTTTTGCCCGGTGAAAAAGGGGTCGTGGAAATGGATGACATCCGCGGCGTCGAGATCGTCCCACTGCGTGCGCTCGCGATTTTTGAGGAAGCGGAATTTCATCGCCCGCCCGAACTTGTTGTTCATCCGGCCTTCTTTCCAAAATGACTGATCAAGCTTCGTGCTGGCGTTCGCGCACTGCCAGCTCGGGAGGAAGTGAAGCTGCGGGCAGGTGGCAGCCTCGCCCGCGCGAAGCTTCGCGCCGAAGAGTTCGCCCATTTTCCGAATCTCGCGGCGGACGCGGTATTGGCCGGAGAAGAAATTGTCCTCGCCGTCGGCGCTGAAACTTTTGTGAAAACCGCACTGCTGCTGAAAGGCGGCTTTGACCGCGGAGTTGAAGGCGCTCGAACTCGTCGCCGGTTTCGGCCAGAGGCCGGTATCCACTTCATCCATCGCCAGCCCGTCGATGACCGCGGAGACGGCCGGGACGTTGTTGTAAAGCCAGCTCAGCTTTTCGGCGATGACCTCGCGCGTCTGCTCCGGCATCTGCGCCTCGGGATCGAGCGAGGGGAACCACCACCACCCTTTGTAGCCATTGCGTTTCGCGGCGTCGAAAGCCTCGCCCATGCCGAGGAGCGACGAGGAGGCGACGGGCCGCGTGGCGATCTTCATCGGCGCGGGCGGGGTGAACTGTAGGGTGGAGCCGATCATGGCCTAATAGCCGAGACGGACGATGGAGCCGATGCGCACGGGCGCGATGGGTTCGGGGATCGGCTCGGAGTAGGGGTTAACGAAAGCCGGATCGCGGACCGCGCGAATGGCGTAGAGGGCGCGCACCAGATGGATCGGCGCGAAGTTGCGCGAGCCGGCGGCGTTACCGCCTTCGAGGGTGAGCGCGGTGAAGGTGACGGGATCGAAGGCCCCATCGGACTGCGCATCCAACTCGGCTTTCCAAGCGGCGGGAAAGCCATCCGCATCGGCCACGCCGAGTGAGGCGAGCGTGGGGAATTTGGTGAGGTAGCGGACGTAGGCGTCGGCAAAAGCAGTGGAGACCATGTGCTCGCGGGCGGCTGTCAAAGGGCCACTCGCGGGGGCGCTGCCTGCGCACTTTTCCTTCGCCTTGCGGCTACTGCCCGGCAGCGTGCTCCCCCGCTTCTCATGTGGAATATTTGCCAGTCACGTCGGCCAGTCGAATAGCCTCCATCAATTTCGCCACGGATCGCAGAACTGGCAGTGCCGCGACATGTCTTCGACTGTGGCTATTTGCAAAAAAGTTTTGCAGCGGGCGGATTTGAACCGCCGGTCTTCAGGGTATGGGCCTGACGAGATAACCGCTTCTCCACGCTGCTGAATGGCGGCGGCTGTCAAAGAATCAGGCCGCATCCGTGAAGGATGCGGCCTGAGGGAGGTTCCGGCTCGAATTGAGCCGCGGTCTTTCCAACCTCGCATTTTTCAGGAAGGAGTGACCGTGCCGTCGGCGGCGACGGTGAGCGGGATGGTGGGATCGGCGCTGATCGCGGCGGCGAGTTCGTCGGCCTTGGCTTCGGCTTCGGTATTCGCTGCCAGCACGGCGGCGAGATCGCTCTCGGCTTTGGCCTGGGCTTCGCGCGCAGCGAGGGCGGCAGCTTCGAGGGAAGCATCATCGGCATTACCGACCTCCACGGCGGCGCGGAGGTCGGTAATGATCTGATCACGGTTGGCGATCTCGATCTTGAGGGCGGCCACGGTTTCGCGGCTGCCGAAGACAAAGGACAGCGCGGCGGTGAGGACGGTGAGGATTTTATTCATAGGAAACGGCGGGGCTGTCAATTCGCGCCGGCATCCGCGGTCTCCGGCTGCAGCGCGCGGGTGAGGAAGCCGAGTCCGGTGACGGCCGCGCCGACGGCGTCGCCGGAATGGTTCGGGCGCGGCGCGGGGTCTTTCCAGACCATGCGCCCGCGCTTGTCCTCCTCCTGCTCCTCACCGCACATCTCATCGATGAAATCCTGATCCTCCTCGACATCCACGGGGAACCACAGGCGCTTCCGCTTTTTCTGAATTCGCTCGATGTAGAGGGCGTCGTGGGCGCGCTGCTTATTGGCGACGAGCTGCTTGAAAGACGGCGCATAAGTCGGGACGTGGGTGTAGTTCCACAGCCGCACGTTTTGCGCCGCCGCTCCGCCGACGTGCTGGGTGGGGATGAAAAGGCCGCGGCTCGCGAGGCAGGTTTTATAGACTTCGGTCGTGTCCCAATGGGCGTCGATGAAGCCTTTGATGACCGCGAGTTCGCCGCTGCCGTCGGCCATCTTCCATTTCCGCTGCTGCACAAGCTGCAGCAAGGCGGTGTGATGCAACTCCGTGCCCCAATCGATGACCGCCATGTCGAGGAGATTCTCGGCGACGGCGAGCACGGCCCATCGCGTATAGGTGAGCCCGACGTCGGCCCCGAGGAGCAGCGTGCCTGATGCGCGCTCGCTCTGGCGGTAGCAGCGGAAGGGAATCGTCTCGCGCTTGTAGGGCGGACACGCGGAGCGGAGGACCGGCGTCTTCGAGGTGGCGGAATGGCGGATGGCGCTGGCCTCGTCGGTGAAGACGTTGCGCACGGGCTGGCCCTCAGAATTCTGCGAATCCACAAACCACAGCGTTTTACCGGCGATATTCGCGAGGATGTCGTGGGTCGTGGTCGCACTGGCCGTCTCGCTCCACACCTTGCCGAGGTAGTGGTTGTAGAAGGTCTTCATCCCCTCGGTGCCCTCGCGCTTGAGCTTCAGCCAGCGGATAACGAGGCGGCCCCAGGCAACGGAATCGTCCTCGGAGTAGAGGTCGTTGAAATGCTGGGAGACGACGCCGGGCGAGCCGTCCAGGACCATTGGACGCCACGCCCCGCGGTCGATCATCCAGCGCTTGCTGCCTTCGCTGATCCGCCCGTGGTGCGCGCCGTCGGCGACGCACGCGGGGTTGGCGCATTCGTAGTAAGTGTCGTTGAGGATGCGGAGCTGATCCCATTGCCCGAGGAGATTCCGGCAGTGGTCGAAAACCATGCGTCCGGTTTTCATCTTCCGCTTCTCGCCCAGCGGCAGCGGGCGCGGCATCAGCCCGAGGATTTCGCCCGTCTGCTCGTCGCGGATTTCGTCGATCTCCTCGCTGAACGTCACATCGCGCTCCTCGGAAAAAAACGTGAGCGGCTGCATGAGTTTGCAGTGCGGACACGGGACGAAGAATTCCTCTTGGTTGCCGGCGAGGAAGGCGCGGTTGATCGGGCCGTCTTTGAGCTTGGGCTTGGAGAGATTGAGTTGGAGGCCGCCGGCTGCAGCGCCTTTGCCGCGGGAGTCGAGGTTGTCGAGCGTGCCTTTGCCGCCGTGCTCCTCGACCTCGTCGGCGATGCGGAGCGGCGCTTGTTTGTTGGCGAACTTTCCCTCGGTGAATGAGCCGTAAAAGAACAGCTCCATGCCGCGGAGCTTGAATTCCAGCGTCTTGATGTCGTCGGGATCGCCGGTGAAAATCGACTGGTCGAGAAACTTGAAACTGCGGAGCAGCCGGCGGGCGATCTTCTTGCCTTCGTCCGCGGAATCGATGGCGTAGATGACGTTGCACGGGCGGTAGGTGGCGCGCCAGCGGATGCCGTTGAGGCAGGCTTCGCTGAAGCCCGACTGGCTGGATTTCTGGACGCTGACTTCGTGGACGGGCACGCGCTGCCATTTCGCGCCGGTGTAGTTCCAGACGAGCATGAAGGGGTTGCGCGTCAGCTCCTGCAAGCGGCGCGTCCACGGCGTCTTCGCGCTGCGGTATTCGCCCGGCTCCGCGGCGTCCTCGTTTTGCAGCATCACGTTTTCGTCCGCCCATTCCCAGATCTCCATGTCCGGAGGCGGAGTGAAGGCGCGAGCGAGGGCGCGCGCGGTGGGGGAACCCGTCCAGGTGAATTCCGCGAGCGAGATCATGCGACCATCTCTTTCAGCAAATCCTCGCCGGCGAGGCAGTCGAGCCGGCACAGGATGCTGTCCTCCTTCGCGCGGGCGCGGACGATGGCGGCGCTGACTTCGATGCGCTGATCGGCAGTGAGCGAGGAGCACTGCTCCAGCACACGGCGCGGCATGCTCTCGCGGGTCTGCCTCAGCAGCTCGGCATTAGCCGCGAGGTCTTTGTCGACGTCCTCGCGGAGCACGTAGAGGCCGCGCTTTTTGGCGCGCTCGATGACGCGGGATTCGATCTTGTCCAACGTCTCGCAAAACTTGATGTACTTCGTTTCGAGGACGGCAGTGTCTTTGCCGAGTTCGAGCGCTTCCTTCAGCTCGGTGAACTTCACGACCTGCATCTGCTTTAGTTCGCGCAGGCGGTCTCCTTCCTCGGGATCGATGTCCTCCAGCCGCACGCCCGGCTTGACCGGTGCAGATCCGGCAGCGTCGGGAGCGACGCTGGCCGCGGGCATCGTCGGTTGCGGCGTGGGGATCTGGGGAGACGGGGTCGGTTTCGCCGACGTCGTCGCGGGCGATGGTGCAGGCGCTCCGGCGCGGGCGGCATCGACGGCGGCCTGCTCGATCCGCTCGTCGAGCGCGCGCGGCAGATTGCGGGTGAGCCATCCTGGCATCTTCGCGGCGTCGTGCAGCGGGCACGGCTCGCCCTTCGCCTCGCCGACTTCGATCCATCGATACATCGTCCGCCAGCCCTTTTCCGAGCCTTTGTAAAGCAGGCCGTAGCGCCGCGCATCGGCCATGCTCAGCTTTCCTGCTCTGTGTTCATCGGCCTCGGCGGGCGGTGTCGTGGCTTCCGCCGCCACGCTCGGCGGTGGCGGCACAGCGGCAAAGCCGGGATGGGTGGCGCGGATTTCCTCCCACTGCGCAGCGGTCAAATCCTCGCCTTCGCAGTAGCGGAGCAGGTGCGCCGCGGCCCGCTTTTGAGCGGCCAGCTCGGGCGTCATGGCGGTGACTTCCATTTGCCGGCGGTGGGCGGCGGTCAGCTTCTCGCCGTCGCCGACGTCTTTGACGGCGTTGCGCACATCGGCCGCGAGCACCTTGGCGGCGAGATCGGGCGACACTTGATCCATCATTCCTCTCCCCGATAATTTCGGAAAAGTTTCCGCACGCGATTCATCCCAGCGCGCCATTTTTTTCGGCACGCCGGGCACGTAATTTCCGATTCCTGAACGAGTATGCCCCTAACTTGCTCGCCAGATGTGCCGCACAGCGATTGCCAATTTCGCTCGATCAGGATGCCGTAGTGAATCATGGCTGCGCGAGTTCATCCAGCCAGGCAGCGTAGAACGCGTGAGTGTCCGGATCGTTGGTGATGAGCATCTGCTCGACATTGTCCGAGGAGCGGAGGTTGGCGCTGCCTTCGATAACGTAGTGATCGCCCGCGGAAGTGGGCAGGCAGATGACCTTCGCGTGGCTACGGGTGACGGCGATGTGGGCGATGCCAGCTAGCCGCGCGGCCACGGCGCGGAAGACGGTCGTCTTATCGACCTGCTGGAAGTAGTGGCTGACGATGAGGGTGAGACCGCCGACGGTGCCGCGCTCGATCAGGCAGGCGAGGGTGTCGGCGTTGGCCACGCTGAGTCCGAGGGTGGCGATGCGGAGATGCGGGCACGAGCCACGGGCGCGAAGGATCGTGGGGATGATGTCGCACAGTACGAAGTCGCCGCGGAGCAGGCAGTGCGTACGGTCGTCGGGATCGGCGGGCAAATGGGCGATGACGGCCGCGGCGTTTCCCGGGCGGATCAGCGCCTTGATCCCGCGGCGGTCTTTGGCCTGGCGGGCTTTCGCCTGGTGAAAATGGAACAGGTTTCCGCCGAGAGCGAAGCGCGGCGCGGCGCGCGGGCGGTCGAGGAGCGCGGCGGCGGACTCGAGATCGGTGTCGAGAGCGATGCCGGCGAGATCAGGTGGCGCGTCCATCGATCTTCTCCACGCTCAGGCCGGCGCGGGTGGCGCGTTCGAGAATGACGGCGCAGAACTTGGGATCGAGTTCGGTGGCCACGCACCGGCGCTGGGTCTGCTCTGCGGCGATCAGCGTGGTGCCACTGCCACCGAAAAGCTCGGCGACGGTTTCGCCGCGGCGACTCGAATTCCAAATCTGCCGGGCGACGAGGGCGAGCGGTTTGACCGTGGGATGGAGTTCGTTCGCGGTCGGTTTGGGCTCGCGGATGATGGTCGTGTCGCGGGCGTTGCGGAGCGCCTGGATGACGGCGATCAGCGCGGGCTTGTCGAGCTTCGCGAGCGCGGGCTCGTCATCGATGACGGTGCCCTGGCAGAAACCGCCCTGCCAGTAGTGCGCGGCCCCCGGCTTCCAGCCGTAGAGAATGGGTTCGTGCTGCCACTGGTGATCCTGCCTGCCGAGGGTGAAATGATTTTTCACCCACACGAGGCACTGCTTTTCCAGCCAGCCCGCGGCGGCAAAGGCGTTGCGGACGGTGCGCCCTTCGCTGTCGGCATAGGCGACGTAGATCGCGCCGCCTGGCTTGGTCACCGCAAAGGCCATCCCGAGCGTGTAGCGCAGGAACGCATCGTAAGCCGCGGCGTCCATGTCGTCGTTTTGCATCGATCCCGCCGCGCCTTCGTAGGCGACGTTGTAGGGCGGATCGGTCCACACCATATCGGCGAGCGAGCGCTCGCCGAGGAGGCGGTTCCAGTTCACGGCGCTGCCGCCGTCCCCGCAAAGTAGCCGGTGCGCGCCGATGGCGAAGAGGTCACCGGGATTCACCACCCACTTGCGCGCGATCTCATCGGCCTCGGAGATGAGCTGCTCGGCAAGCGCGGTGTCGTCGGCGATCTTCGGACCTTCGACGAGCGAGGCCATTTCCTTTTCGGTCAGACCGGCGAGCCCGGCGTGTAGGCCGCTCAGCGAAAGTTCACCCGCTAGGATGGCGCGCATCTCCTCCTCCCAATCGCCCGCGTGAGTGTTTGCGGCCAGCATCCTCGCGAGGTGAGTTTCCTCGTCGTAGCTGACGATCACCATGTCCGCGTGCGTGAAGCCGTCAGCGATCATCACGCGCTGGCGGAAGTGGCCCGAAACCCACATTCCGGTGAGTTCGTTCAGAATCAGCGGCTCGAAATAGTCGAAGGCCAGGCTCGCTTTCATCGACTCCCACTTCGGCGATCCCTCGGGAGGGTGGATGCGGGGATTCCGGGGATGCGGCTTGCCGTCCGCCAGCGCGCGGCGCTCGACTCGAAGGGCGGCGATCTTTTCGGGAGGCGGAATCATTCCCTCAAATCCACTGTCAAACTGTCAGGAAATAATCGTTGGTCTGTCACGAAAGCGGGTGTCGAGACTTATCAACTGATGGGGCCGCCCTGTGGCGGAAAAGATTCCTTCCACCCCCACCCCCTCCCTCCCTGTGTGCTGTCAACTTGCCTGTCGTAATGACGTTAAGTGACAGCGGGCGCGCTGTCATTCCGTCAACCCTAAGCCCTTTCCCTGTCGCCCTTTAGTTCATAGGTGACGCATCTTGTTATCATCCATCTGTTTGCAGTGAACAAAGCAGCAGCACAGCAGCGGCGAGCCCGCTCAAATCGATGACGGATTTCCCGCGTCGCGGCGTCACTCCACACGCATCCCGTTCGCTTTCCGTGCTTTAGGTGTGACGCCTGCCCATTGCGCAAAACCGCGCGCCCGTCACGCTCGCGCGATCAATCCTCTGGCCTCACCACGACCCACCGCCGCTCCATCCGCGTCCTGTGCTTGATCACACGCCTCGGTTGATCCTGCTCTAACCGCGAAAGCAGCCGGTCGATCTTGTTGTGCATGCACAACTTCTTCGCCTCGCGCTCCAACGAGCAGATCCAGTCCATATCACTCAGCAGTAGCCGCTCCAGGTCCAGCGCCGATCCCTCCCACTTATCCTCTTCCTTGTCCGCATGGCTCGGGATGTCCCACAGCCGCGTCCCCATCCCTGCCCCCTTCGCCGCCCCCGGTGGCCTAAACGTCGCCGCATCGATAATCTGCAGCAGCTCCGCAGCCGGCGTATCGTCGAACAGCTCCATCGCCAGCGTCGGATGATGCCACTCACGCACCCCAAACCGCACCGACATCATCCGCTCATCGATCTTGTGTTCGTTGAGCAGCCACCACGCGTAGGCTGGCAGCTCCTCATTCAGCTTCGCCCGAAACGCCGCACGCTCTTCGAGCTTGCCCGTCGGCATCGGCAGCGGGGCGTTGGAGACGAGGAAAATCATCAGCTTGTCCTTCATGTCCGGCGTCAAAAGCGGCAGCACCCGCAGCTTGTCTGGATCATCGTTGATCGAGATCGTCGTGCGGAAAAACGGCGAGACCACAATCGCGTCCTCCCGCTTCCTGTGTAGCCGCTGCGTGTCGTTCACAATGAGCTGCTTCAGCATCTCGCCAAAGTAAATGCGATCCACCGTCTTCGAACTGCTCGCCGGATCTTCCATCATCAAATGTTCTGCAGAAAACATCTCGCCGTTGAAATCCGTGCGCCCAAAAAGATACGGCCCCGGATCTGCGCTGCGGCCCTGCCCACCGAGCAGCCCCGTGATGATTTGATGCTGCAGGCGGCTCTTCCCTGAGTCTTTCGGCCCCGCGAAAATCAGTCCTTGCCCTGGCCGGAAGTTCCCCGGCCCGCCCAAGTAAAGCGCTTCCACGGCAACCTTCATCCAGCCGTGAAAATAGGGCGTCTGATCCACGCCATGTCCCTCGTCATCGGTCAGGTCCAGCTTCGCGTGAATGAGCGCCCGCACCGTCTCCCACTTCCCCTCGCGTGGCTCCACCAGCCGCGGCGATGTCCGCACCAGCGTCCGGTGCCCGCCGATGTCGTGAATCCCGCACCGATAGCCCGCCAGTCCCGAGATGCTCAGCTCCAGACGCCGATGCTCCATGACGTGCAAAAGCACCCGCTCTGCTTCGCTTAGCGTTTCTCCCTCGCGCCGTTTGATCGCCACGTATTTCGACCGCAGCATGTTCACGATCTTACCTTCCGGCCAGCGGCTCCAGATTTGTGGCCGCTCTTCAAAAAGTGCGTCACTTGCGCCATTCGTCGGCATCGTTTTGGGCTGCTGACCGATTAGGAAAGTCTGCCCGTCGCCATCCTCCCACCACAGATGCAGTTCCTCGGCGATCAAGCCTGCATCAAACTCCCGCGGCGGCTTCGATCCACCGGGAGCGAAGATTGCGGCCTCACCTTTCTTCGACTTCTCCGCCTTCCCTCGCCGCTTCCCCGGCGGCTTGGGCTCCTCAGCCTTGAACGGCACAATCTTCTCGTCTGAAGGCTCGGCAGCGGGCGGGGGAGGTGTGTTCTCGTCGGACATGGGTAGCTAAAAATCGAAGTCAAAGAACGCCGCGCGCAGCTCGGGATCGAGCCACGCGCCCTCGTCCACCATCGCCAGATCGTTCAGGTCTTTCACCTTCTCCCCGGCCTTGGTCAGCAGGCCCGCGAGTGAGAACGCCTCCACCGCCGCCCCCGCACCCGTGAGCTGCTCCGTCCACCGCGCCGCCGCTTCGTAGCCAGGTCGAATGCCGCGCTCGTCTTTCGGCTCATCCTCATCCATCACGATCCGCACCCGCTTGCGTTTGAAGTGCGCGAGCGCGTCTTCCGCGATCCTCATCGATGCCCCGAGCATCGCACAGACCGCGACCTGCGGTAGCCGGTGAAAAAGCGCGAGAAAATGATACGCCGCCAGCATGTCGGCCCCGCCCTCAATGAGCAGCACTGCGGCCCGCTCCCCGATCTCCGCGGCTCCCAGCGGCCACGTCGGCGAACCGTTCGTCCACGCCTTGATCTGTTTCCCGTCTTTGCGCGTGAATTTGCCACCATCCAGCCGCCGATACTGCGCCACCCAGCGTTCCCGGTCGGTGACCACCCAGCACGGCGACGCGTCTTTCGCCATCCGCCAGCATCCATCCCGGTCCATAAATTGCGGCCAGACGCAGCCCCCCACGCGCTTGAGATGCGCTGCCGCTCCCACACCTGCCGCGTCCAACCCACGCAAGCGCGCCAGCGCCACGATTTCCTCCTCATTCAGCGCCCGCAACTTTGGCAGCACGGGTTTTTGCCTGGGGTCGCGCGGCGCGTCCGCCCCTCGCGTCACTTGTGACGCCTGCTTTCGCTTCGCATCAAAAACCCCCGGTGCGACCGACGCCAGTGACGCACATGCCGCGACGGCATCCGCAAACACCCCGCCGTGTCGCTCACGCCAAAAATCGAAGATGTCCCCGTTCCATCCGCACCCGTAGCAGTGCCCGTGATCGTGCTTCGGCCCGTGAATCGTAAACGAGCCGCTCCGCTCCTCATGGAAAGGGCAGCGCGCGATGAAATGCGGCCCACTCCGCCGCACCGCCACGCCTTCGTGCGCGATCAGGTCGAGAAAATGCAGCCGGGCCTTTACCTCGATGGCGTCGTAGCGCTCACCCACACGACCTCCCGTTCCTCAAAGCCAGGGATTCACTCAGTGCTTCATCCAATGGCAGCGGCGAGATCAGCCGCGGGTGCCGGTAACCCATCGTCGTCCGCACATCCTTGTGCCCCATGACCTCCTGCAAAACCTTCACGTCGTCGCGAAACTCGTCCGCGTAGCAGTGCCGCAAAACGTGCGGACTCAGCAGCCCATCGAGATCATGCTTTGCCGCCGCCGCCCGCAGGCTCCGCTGCACGTCGTAGTCCGGCACATGCCACCGCACCATCTGCCCGCTCTCAGGATGACGCATCGCCCGCGCCGACGGGAAAAGAAACGCCCATGACCATTGCTCCGCAGCCTTCCGATACTTCCGCGCCAAAGCCTCGGGAATCTGTGTCGGCAGGCCGCGCTCCCGATCCCCGTCAAAGACCAGGCGGGCCGCGACCTGCTGCCGCTGCAACGGCCTCACCAGCCCGCACGGCACCGGCACAAGGCGAGCCCCGCCATGCTTCGCGTGCCGAATTTCCACTTCGCTCCGATCCAGCCGCAAATCCCGGATGCGCAAATTCAGCCCTTCATTGAGCCGCAAACCGCAGCCGTAAAGCGTGAACGCTATCAGCCGCAACGGCTGCCCTGGGGCGTCTTCGATGTCCATCAGCGCCGGCCATAGGTCCGCCCTCGGGATCGACGTCCGCAACGATACCGGCCGCTTTGCCCGTAGCGCATCAATCCTCTCCAAAGTCTCCCGTCGAAAGTCCCGGAAGAAGCATAGCAGCGCCGCGAAAGCCTGATTCTGCGTGGACTCCGAGACCTTCAACCGCACCGCCAGATCGGTGAGAAACGCCTCCATCTTCCGCTCCGTCGAAAGTTCTGGAAGCTTGGCTGCGTCCATGAATTCCGCAAAGCGCCACACCCAATCGCGATAGGTTTTCCGCGTGTTGTATGCCAGCCTCCGCATCGTCATAAACGCCCAAAACCGCTCCATTTCTGCCCTGATTTTCGTCTCTCGGATCGCGTTCATATTATGCGACAAACCCCCGCCTAAACATCGCTAGGCGAAGCAGCGCGGCTCCGAGTCGTGGCTCTATCTCCCTGCCGCTCCGCACCCCCGCCGCCCACTTGCTGCGGATGCGTCTGGTCAATCTGCCAGCCGGGTCTGGATTCCTTGCCGTTGATGATCCAAGGCAGATACGGGTCGCCGGTCTCGCGGTAGCGGCAGCGAAATTCCTCCCAACATGGCGGCTCCTTGAACGACGCAATCTTATCCATCCGCGAGCGCCATTCGCGCGGCGTGTATTCGTCGCGCAGATAGCTTTCGATGCTCTCTCTCCACTCGCGTTCCGAAAGGCATTCCGAGGCGCTCCAGAAGTTCGTGCATTCCCACTCGTTCACGCAGTCGTAGCTGATGCGATTCGGGTCATCCTTTGCGCGCACAATCCCGACGATGAGCGCGCGCGGACGCCAGACGTGATCGAGCCAGACGACATCGAGCATCTTCCATCGTGGCATCACGAGGACTCCGCCCACTCCGGCTCCGCCCGCTCCACTCAGTTGCGGTGCGCAGCTCTTATCCGTGCTTCGCCTAGCCAGGTCACTGCTCGCGAACGCCGCCCCATCTGGACGCGCGGCTCCGTGCTCACCGTTATTTGCCTCGGGGCAGCAGTGCGATCTGTTGAGGTCGAGACGTTTTCCGCAGGTAGGACAGTTCATGATTTCCTTTCGTGAGCGCCGCTCGGGGCGGCGTCGGAGAGTTCCGCGTTCAGCGTCTTTCCCTCGTGCCGTTCACGCGCGCGCTCACCAGCTCCGCACCCCCGCCGCCCACTAAGAATTTCACGCTCGAAAGATTCCCTAAAATAGTTCGTGACAAACCTAAGCGGTTTGGTATTCTTCCCCACATGAAAACGATTCAACTCACCGACACCGAAGCCCGCATCGGCAAAATCGAAACCAATGAAAACGGGGTGACTACCGTTGACCTGATTTGGGGCGGACCAGACGACCGCAGCATGGGGGAATTTGACCTCTCGTTGCTCGGGGATGTCCAAGACCACGGCACCAATGGCAACGCAGGCCGCTCGGGATGGGCAATTCTCTTCGGCGCGTGCAAACTCAATGTTGACGACATTCTCCCGCTGCGCGCGGACCTCGAAAGCAATGAATAAGGCGGCCCAAGCTCTGGGGCGCCTCGGAGGCAAAGCAACCTCCGAGGCGAAGGCCAAAGCCGTGCGCGAAAACGGCAAGAAGGGCGGTCGTCCAAGGAAGACTCCGCCCACCCCTACCAGACCACGGCGCGTTCCCGATACGGCGTGAGGCTCTAATCCGAACGACGCTGAACCAGACGCTGGACACGAATGACCGCCGCGATGGCGGTCATTCTGATTTTCGGGGCGTGAGGTCGCGGCGTTCATCGGTCAGCTAGTCGTTCCGAAAGAAATCCGGCTCTGGCATCGGCTCGTCGGCGATCACTTCGCCCATCGGTTTCCATTCCCAGAATCCCTGGCTGCCGGTCGCTGGGATCGGGTTAGGAAGTCTAACGATGTCTTCGAGTACCCATCCAAAGCGCCCGGCTTCGTAGCCGCCGAGTTTCCGCTCCAGCTCGCTGATCCCGCCGACGATATGCTCCGTTTTCCAGCACGCCTTCACCCGGCAGGTAGCGACGATGCAACCAAAGGAAAGCTGCCCTAGTTCCGTGATGCCCGCGGCAGCAAACGCCTCGCGGACCAGCGGATCAAAAAGGAAAACGTCACCGTGATCGCGCGTCTTCGCGGCATGAATCGCCAGCTTGCCGCGATAACCGGTGTACCAGCCGCGCGTTTCAATTGTCTTCGCGCCGATGGCAATGGCCGTCGCCCAAGGCTCCCAAAGTGAGATTGCTTTCATAGGTTAGCGAGTTTGAGCAGCACGTCGGCATGGCACGGCGCATGCAGCGGGGCACCAGCACGCGAGGTTTTTCCCGCGCAGCTCCGAGAGATCGAGGGCGGGTGCGATCAGCTTTTCAAATCGCGCCACGGCTTTTTCCGCCGTGAAGTTTCCCGAGACACGCCACGGATTTTCCCACTTCGTCGGGCGAGCGACGACGACCGTGTTGGCCGGCTTCCGCCAGCCAGCTTTGCGCGAGAGTTGAATGCGGATCGGCATACTAGGATTTGGCTGCACCCACACCCAGCGCGGCGATGATGGCCGCGCGCTCCAGCGGCGGCAGCGCCGCCAGCCGGCGGGTCCAGCGCGCGATCTTCCGCCCGATGCGGCAGCGGTCGTGAAAGTCGGTGCCTAGGAAACGGTAATCGTGCAACTCCGTCGGCACCGCGTAGTTGATCCACACGCACTCCGGCTTCAGCCCGCCCCGCGTCATCGCCTGGTAATCGATCCGGTGCCAGTCGCCCAGGTAGCGGTCGTAGAGCTTCCCACGGTAGCCGCTGATCATCACCATCGCCGGCAGCGACGTGAGGATCTGGAGCAGCTCCGCGTGCCGCTCCACACTCAGCATCTCATGCCGGTAAATCTGCCGCGTCGCCCGCGACCGTGTCTCGCCGAGGTAGGGCGGGTCGCAGTAGATCAGCTCGTTTTCGCACCATGATCTCCCGCGAGTCGAATACCGCGCGCTCAGCCATTCCACCGCGTCGGCAATGACGTAGCGCATCTGCGGGCCTCCAACGCCATGCCGGGCGATGACGCCGGCATCAACGTCGATTCCGTAGTTCTCAGCTGCCGCGCGTTTCCTGCGCAGAATCGCACCCGAACCCAGAAAGGCTTCGATGTAAACCCGGTGCGGCGGCATCAGATTGATCAGCCGCTGGTAAATTCCCGCGCCGTTTTTTCCACCCGGATATTTCGTCAGCGGCCCGGCATCGAGGCTCGCCACTTTCGACGCTGCGAGATCCGGCGATGAACGATCGCTCATCGCCGTCGCCGACGTCGCGGGACTGCGCGCATCGCTCTTTTTGGCCTGGGTGGCCACCATCATTTACCTTTCTTCCCCGCCTTTTTCTTCGCGGGCTTGGCGGCCTTGGCGCGAGGCTTCTCCGCCGGCAGCTTCACGTTGGCAATGTAGGCGCGCACACGGGCCGCGGCGGGCTCCGGTGCCTGGCCGCCATCGAGCAGCGCCAGAACCGCGCGGAGGGCCGTAGCGGTCGCCAGCGCCGGGTTGGCGTAGGTGACTCCATTGCGGCTGGGCATTTCCTGACCGAGCTGCTTTTTGCCGATCTTTACCGCATAGCCTGCGACCCAGCCCTTGAGCGTTCTCGCGATGCCGATCAGCGCCGAGTGCTTCACCCCTTTTGGCAGCTTGAGTTCGGCGATGGCTGGATTGGCACAATCGCCATCAGCCAACCACTCAAATTCATGTGACTCCGAGCGCAGCGGCGGCAGCCAGACCACCCCGGCCTCGATCTCCGCGCGCTCCGCTTCCGCGGCCTCCTCAGCTTCGACTTCTGCGACCGAGCATTTCCGCGCGGCCTTCACGTCCACGCCAAAGGTTTTGCACGCGAGTTTCATCCAATCCTCCGTCTCGCCCGCGTAGAGCATCTCCCTCGCGACCACAATGGCGAGCGAAGGCATCTGTTCCGCCGGCGTGCCGCGCACGATCCGGTCGAGGAAGTCTTCATTGTCCACCGGGTTCGTCAGGTTTTCCGTTTTACCCAGCACCTCGCACAAGTCGCCGAGCCCACCCTGCTCCTTCACCGCGTCCACCATCGGCCCGAGGATCAGGTGCCAGAATTCCGGTGCAAGGCGTTTCAGCCCGCGGCTGCCTTCCATCACGCTGCGTTTCAACCGTAGCGTCGTCCGCGCGGCAATCAGCCCTTCACGCTTCTCCATGCGGGCCTGCTCCTCACGCCTCGCCTGCGCGGCCTCGCGCTCCACATCCCGCTGCACGCCTGCTGCCGCGCTCGCAATGCGCGGGTCGCCATCGTCCGCCGCGGCGCTGGCGGCCGGGGCGGCGGGCTCGGGCTCTCCGGCCATGCCTCGGAAGATTCCGTGACCGATCTCCCACGCGATTCGCTTGGCCTCGTCCCGCTTCGCAAGCTCATGCTCGGTGCCTTGCCGATCTTTCACGATAAGGAAGGGGCATGCGGTGTTGCGCAGCAATTTGCGCCACGTCAGCCCGTTCACTTGTCCGGCTTTCAGATCCCATTCCTCGGGCTTGGCATCCAGCTCCACGTAGCCGCTGTTTGGCGCGAGCCGCTTGCCCGTGTGATCCCACAGCCGGTCGCTTTCTTCCGCGGAGATCGTCACGAACTGCGCGCCGCGCGTCGCGGTCGTCGCTCTCCATTCATCGTAACCGGCGCGTTCCTTCAGTCGGTAGCATTCCGGGTTCAGACACATCGGCGCACCGCGCGGCGCTTCCACAAAGGGGCAGCTCCAGTTCCAGATTTTCGCCGTCGCCGCATCGGTCGGGTTGCCGCGATCATTCAGCGGCTCGCCGCATGCCCCGCCGCACTGGCGCTCGCCCGCGGCGTTCGTTTTCACCGGGACGAGCGATGAATCGCTCCGGTTAAAGGGCGCGGCGCCGAGCGAGATTTGCACCTCGCGGTCGATCCATTCTTCGAGCACCGAGACTGGTAACAGGCCGCGCCCGTCGCTCGGCTTCGTCACTCGCTGCAGCAGTTCGTCGCGCTTTTTTTCATTGGCCACGCGGGCGAGCACTTCGGCGTGTGCCTTCGATATCCGGCCCGCTTCCAGCGCCGCACCCGTGGCCGTGTCGCGCAGCCGCCGCAGTAGCTTGCAGCGCTTCACGTGGCCTTCCGAACAGCTCAGCCGCACCGCCACTTCCGCGGCACTCGGCAGGGTGCCGTCGGCCTTGGGCGATTCCATCAGCCGGCACACCGCCTCGGCCTCCTCGATGGGCGATAGCTCCTCGCGCTGGAGTGCATTGAGCAGCGCGTACTCGAGCACCTGCGCATCCGTCAAATTGCTGACCGTCGCGGGCACCAATCCGCCCTTCGTCTCCACGATCTGGCCACCCTGCACGGCGAAGTATTTCCCTTCGGAGATCAGCTCCGTCGTCACCATCTCGCGACGTCCACCATCGATCAGCTCGAACCGGTTCGGCTGCGTCGGGTGCGGGCGCACCCAGAAGTGCGACATCTCCGCGACGAAGCCATGCTCGGCGATCCCCGCCTTCAGCTCATCCAGCCGCCCGCGGTCGAAGCGGATGCGCGGTTGAAACGGGCAGCGGTCGATCACGCCCAACGGCAGCCAGCGAATGAGTCCGTCCGCCGACTCCGGCTTGCTGCCTAGCGTTCGGATCAGCGCTAGATTTTCCTCCACCGCCGCCTCCAGCTTCGTCTTCGGTGGCAGCGGCTCGCCATTCTCCAGCGAAAGCACCGCGCTGAATTTCACCGGCTTTCCGTTGGCAAACATCTCCGCAGCCCGGTAGCCGCGCAGCCGCCCGCGATCATCTACCAGGTAGAGGTTCGTTTCGGTTTCGAGAATCGTGGCTTGGTCCGCGATGAGCTTCTGCTCGTCGGTGAGCTGCTCGTATTTGAGTTCGGTGAGTTCGGGCATGGATATCGGGTTGGTTGGGGGTTGAAGGGTTCGGATGTCTTACGGGGCGCTGTCAGCGGTTCGCGGCGGCGGTTGTGCCGGCACATTGAGCCGGCGGAGAAACGACCGCTGCCGATCCGCAGGCCGCTTCGGCACAGGCTTCACAGCGTCCAGCTTCTTGCCTCCCAGCCGGTTTTTATTCCCCTTCCGGCACTCCTTGTAGCTCTCCGAGGCGGCCTTCGATTTCTGTCCTGGTAGCCGGCTACCCTTCATCCCCGACAGCTCGATCTCCCCGCTCATCAACTTGCATCGGTAGGAATGCGCCGCTGGGCTCTGCCCCTCCATCATCGAGATCTCGTGCATCGTCATCGCATGAAACGGCGCGCGGTGCAGAGCGCGCCCGATGGCCGCCAGTTGCCGGAAGAGGTCCATCGGTGTGCTGCCGCGCGCCATCAGGAAATCCCAGAACACTTTCACCCCGATCTTCCGCTGCGTGAATTCGTATTCGCCCGGCCCGTCAGCGCCCCCGGAAATCCCATCGTCTTCCGCACGCAGCAAGTCGTCGAATGGCATTCCGACCTCCGTGGGTTGCCATCCCCCGTCTCGCGTGAAGTGCCGTGTCTGCGCTTCGTGTGAGGCCGCGTCGATCTCCTGCCACCCACCTTTCTTGCTCCCTCCCATCAGTCGCGCTCCCCCATTCGCGCCGCCGTGGCGGCATAGACCTTCTCCGGCGACAGCAGCTCCTGCGCACTCCGCTCCGTGACCCTCGCTCGATCCTCGTCCCGCATGTCGCGCAGCTTTTGCGACGTGCTGCTGTAAACGCAGGGATGCACATTCTTCTCACCCGCCTCCCTGAGTGCCGCGGCGTGGCTCTCCGCAGAAACTTCGTAGGCCGAAGACGCCATTCGCCCCGCCTCGTATTGCTGAAAGACGTAAGCATCGCCCGAATCCCGGCTCCAGCCCCACTCTGCCTCATCAAAAAGCACCCCCATGTCCCGCGTACGATGCTCGGTCCGCGGCAAACCCTCCCCAAAAATCAGCCTCTGAACCGTCCCCTTCGGAATCACGATCCCCTCCCTGCCCCGCGGTGAGGGCGTGTTTTGCTACAGTTTTTGCTTCGGTCTGAACCACCAACCGCCCGCGAATCCTCTACCAGACTTGACAAGTGGTGGACGAGCTGGGAATCGAACCCAGAACCTAGCGATTAAGAGTCGCTTGCTCTGCCAATTGAGCTACTCGTCCATGTTACCAAACCGTGATGCAGGGCGGGAAAGTAGCGGCCGCGAGCCGTGGCTCAAGAAGTATTTGCACCGGCTGTTACCGAGGCCGCGAAAGGGAAAATTTGTGCGCACCTCGCCTCTAGCGGGGCACGGTCCCTGCATGTTTCAGTTTCGTTCGCTGCCTCCCGCCATCATGATCACCACCAAACGCATCCTCCTCGTCCACGAAGACCGCCTGCTCGGCAATATGTATCGCGAGCGCTTGGAAAGTGGCGGCTTCGCCGTGGAATCCGCGCGCAGTGGAGACGCCGCATTGCGCGCCATCGCCGAGCGCCCGCCGGACATGGTTGTTCTCGACTCCGTCACGCCCTCCCCCGATCCCGCGCAAGTGATTGCTACGCTGCGCGAAGCGGAGGCAACGCGCGACTTGCCTGTCGTCGTGCTGCCGACCTCGCGGCTTCAGCTCGCCGAGGCTGCGCAGACCGCGGGTGCAACCAAAGTTCTCCAACGAACCTCTAACCCAATGGCGGAGCTGATTGATGCCGTGGAAACTACCTTCGGTTTGGAGCGCACTGCTACCCTCGCCAAGGGTCTTCCTTTCCGTCCGGATCAAAGCTGGGTGAATATGGGACTGGAAAATGCCCCTGAAACGGTCACCGCGCTGCGCCGCTCGCTGCATGGAGTGAGCCGTGATGCTGGCGACACCGCCGCTTTGCGCGACCTTTTCCAGCGCATTCACGGGTTAACGGAGCAGATGGCCATGCTGGGTCAAAAGCCCCATTTCCAATATACGGCCGCGCTGGAGGCACTCGTTTTCGATCTGATCAAAATGCCGAGCCAAATCAATCCTTCGACTCTGCGGACGCTCGGACAGGCGCTCGATTTCCTGTCCATCCTCCTCCAAGAGCCGCAGCGCAGCCGCGTGAAAGACTGCTCCAGCGCGCAAGTGCTGGTGGTGGATGACGAGGACGGTGCACGCAAGATCATCATGGCCGCGATGCGTCTCGTTAATCTCAACTCCATGTCGGCTGACGCGCCGGCCACCGGAATCTCCGCGCTCGGCACGCAGCCTTTTGATCTCGTATTCCTCGATGTTGGCCTGCCGGGAATGAGCGGGTTTGATCTCTGCACGAAAACGCGCGCGCTACCACTGCACGAAAAAACCCCCATCGTCTTTGTCACCGGCATGAGCACCTTCCAAAATCGCGTGCAATCCAGCCTGAGCGGGGGCAACGACTTTGTTGGCAAGCCCTTCAACGTAGCGGAACTCGGGCTCAAGGGGTTGCTTTGGGTTTTGAAAGGCCAGCTCGGCCTCGTTTAGTCGAAAGTAAAGCTCCCCAGTCGCCGGACTTTTCGCTTGCCGCCTCCCGCAATCGGGCAATAGTTCGCGGCCTGATTTCAGACGGGGAGTTAGCTCAGTTGGTAGAGCGCGTCGTTCGCAATGACGAGGTCAGGGGTTCGATCCCCCTACTCTCCAGTCCTCCAATCCGGCATTGGAATGGCCCCGCCGAATTTCTTTCAGTAGAGGAGGGGTGATGGCTCGTGTCATTCGGCCAGTGGTTCGCAGATTCCTGAAGATCAGTTGAACCTTTCCCTCCGCCCTGCATTCCACTGACCACACTCCCTGATGGTCACTGCACGCGAACTCCTCCCCGTCGCCGCCGCGCGCGATGGCGACGCCGCCGCATGGAACACGCTGTTCAAGCGCTATCAGCTTCCGCTTTACGTCTATGTCGTCGAACTCATCCGCCACGAGCAGATCAGCCTGGACCTCGTCCAGGAGACTTTCGTCAGCGCCGCGCGGTATCTCGGCGGCTTGCGCGAGGACGCGAAATTCGGGAGCTGGCTTTTCGGCATCGCCCATCAGAAATGCCTCCAGCACTGGCGGCGCGCGGGCCGGAGCGACGCCGTGTTCGACGATGCCGCCGAGATCCCGCTCGATGGCGCGGAGGAGCCTTCCGAGACGCTCATCCGGCAGGAGCAGGAGGCCGCGCTGATGAAACTGCTGGACACACTCCCGCTGCCGCAGCGCTCCGTGCTGCTGCTACATTTCGTCGAGGACTTTTCGCTCGAAGAAATCGCCGCGATCAACGGCACGCCGGTCGGCACCGTCAAATCGCGCCTGCACTACGCCAAACGCGCCTTGCGCAAACTCGTGGAGAAACAGCCATGAAAACGCCCCGCCAAATCCTTTTCCAAAAACACGAGGCCAGCGTCTCGAAGCTGGATCGTCTCCGCGCCGAAGTGCTGCGGCAGCACGGGCCGCGCGCCGCCGAGCCAGCGTCGTCACACGAGCGAAACTTCCTCGCCGTCGCCGCGGAGAAACTGTGGGCCGAATTGATCTGGCCTTGCCGACGGGTGTGGGCCGGTCTGGCCGTGATCTGGATCGCCTTGCTCGGCGTCCAACTCGGCACGCCCCGGAGCCCGGAAGCCCCCCCGCGCGTTACCTCCGCCACGGATCTCGCCGCGGCCCTGGAGCAGCGCCGCCAATTGCTCGCAGAACTCTTCCGGCCCCCTCCCCCACCCGCCGAGCCGCCCAAGCGTCCGCCCCAGGCGCGCGCGACCGATCACTTCCCCCGCCGCCTCGTTTAACTCCCCCGCCCCATGACCCATTTCCTCCGCGCCGTCCCCGTCCAGCAGTGGGTCACCTACCGCGCCTTCCGCTGGCTTCTGCGCATCATCTTCAGTTGGCGCACCGCGCGCCGCGCGCTCCTGACCATCGCCACGCTCGCCACGCTGCTCGCCGTCTTCTACGCCGTCGAGAACTGGCGGGGCCGCCGCGCGTGGGAGCAGATGAAGCGCGAACTGGAAACGAGCGGCGAGCGGCTCGATCTCGCCGCGTTCATTCCTCCACCGATCCCGGACGACCAGAACTTCGCGATGGCTCCAGTTTGGGCGAAGCTGAACCAAGGGGGATTTGAGGCCGGCAACTGGGCTTGGAGCTACGACACGAACGCATGGTTTCATTTATGGCCGAACGTAGGCGCGCTAAACCGGCTGAAGGCTCCGATGCTGGGAGGATTGTCGGGGGAAACCACTGACTTGGCACCGTGGCAAAAGTATCACCGCGACTATCACGCCGGTGCGCTTCTACTCCCGCCGATCGACGCAAAGCCCTCGGCGGTCTCCGGTCCGGGCTATGATGCCTTTCCCATTCCTCGCCAAGCGGGAAACCCTGCCGAAGACGTGCTCATCGCGCTGGGTCGTTTCGACGAGGCACTCGCCGGGTTGCGCGAAGCCGCCCGACGTCCGCAAGCCCGGTTCCCAATTCACTATGAGGACGGGATGCAAGCCCCTCTTCCTCATCTCGGCCTGCTGAAATCGGCGAGTGATGTCTTGCGCCTGCGGGCGGCAGCGGAGCTGGAACTCGGCCGCACTGACGCCGCTTTCGAGGATGTGAGATTGATCTTCCGCCTCATAGACGCCCTCGAGACTGAGCCGATCTTGGTCTCGCATCTTGTCCGGCGCTCGATTTGCGAAGTCGTGTTGAACACGGTTAGGGAAGGCACAGCGCGGCACCGTTGGACCGATGCCCATCTCGCAACTTTCCAGAATGAGCTTCAGAAGCTCGATTTTCTTGCTGAGTTCGACGCAAGCCGCGCGCACGAACGTAGCTCGAATCTCAGTTTCCTATCTGAAATGCCAGCCCTTCGAAATGGGCAGAAGCCTTACTATTCCAATGGTTCTCCGGGCGGTGTGCCCGCTTTCGTGATGGCGGCTTCCGAAGCAGACTGGTTGAGAAACTCAAAGTTCTGGGCGTGGACTTTCCGCCTCGCTCCCAGCGGGGCATTCGAGCGCAACAAGATCGCCTGCGTTGCCGCGTATCGGAGCCTCGGCTCTCCTCGCCGCGACGCTTCCACGCCATTCGTCGCGATCGATGCCTGGCATCGTCGTTGCGAAACCTTCCTGACCGCAACGAGCAAACCCACATTCGACAGCTTCCTCGGCGCTCCGCTCGCCCGCTGGCAGCCGGAGATCTCGCTATTGTTTTTCAAAACCGAGGCGTTGGTTCGCCTCGCGCGGATCGCCTGCGGCGTGGAGCGCTACCGGCTGGCAGAGGGCCGCTATCCTGAACGCCTCGAAGATTTGTCGCCGCGCTTCCTCGCCACCGTCCCGCGCGATGTCATCGACGGTGGCACGTTTCAGTACCAGCGGACGGACGATGGCCGCCGCCTGCTTTATTCGCTCGGCTGGAATGGTCTGGACGACGGCGGTCGCGACGGTCTCGTTACCAAATCCGGCGTCACCAGACGCCAATGGTACGACGAGAAAACCGGCGACTGGGTCTGGAAACTCCCGGCGGAGTAGGCTGCGCACGTCACTGCCGCCGGATGCTTTCACTCCAGTCGCAGCACCCGAGCAGCGGAGTGCTGCGGCAGCCAGTCGAGGTGGGTGGTGGTGATGAGCTTCTGCGCTCCTTCAGGAAGCGCGGCGAGGAGCGCCGCTCGGCGCGCGATATCCAATTCCCCGAAGATGTCATCCAAGAGCAGCACCGGTAGCTTGCCGAAACGCTGCTCCAACAATCGTGCCGCCCCGAGCTTTAGCGCCAGAACAAGAGTGCGCTGCTGGCCTTCACTGGCCAAGGCGGAGGACTGATCGTTGAGGAAGAAAGCCACGTCGTCGCGGTGCGGGCCGGTGGTCGTCTGGCGCAGGCGGGCGTCCTCTTTCCGCGCTGCGACGAGCGTCACTGGGAAGTCCGCGCCCCCGCCGGGCAGCAGTTCCAGCCGCAGCTTTTCCCGCGCCCCGCTGATCGCAACGTGGGCCGCATTCACCGGCTCCTGAAGCTCGCCGATCAGTCGCGCGCGCGCCGCCGCCACGCGTCCGCCGGCGGCGAGCAGAGGTTCGTCGAAAGCGGCGATTTCCCGCCAGCGCGGTGCGGCAGATTTGAGGAGCAGATTGCGCGAGCGCAGCGCCCTTTCGTAATCGCGCAGGGCGCTCCGATGCGCCCCGTCGAGTTGCGCCGCTACGAAGTCTAAAAAACGCCGCCGGCCCTCCCCCGCCCCGCGCACCAGCTCGATATCGCGGTTTCCAAACCAGACTAGCCGCGCGATCTCCAGATACTCACCCGCGGTCTTCTGCTCTACGCCATCGAGCGCCAGCTTCTTGCGCTCGCGGCTAAGGTAAAATTGCAGGTGCCGCGCGCCGAAGAATCCATCAACTACAAGACCACGCCGCTCGTGCTGGATTACGTGCGCCAGCCGCGTCACCCGCGGCGATTGCAGCCGCAGCAGGATGCACGCGGCCTCCAGCAGCGAGGTCTTACCCCGCGCATTCGGGCCCACGATGAAATTCATCCCCGGCGCAAACTCCGCCGTATATGCCTCGAAGCAGCGAAAATGACGGACTTTGAGCGACGAAAGCACGCGCGCTGTGTAGGGGCTGTGGGCGGTGACATCAAGCGGCACGCCACCTGCGAGTCGGTTGCAAAGGCCGCTGATTCTGCCAGAAAGCGCTCTTCAATTTTTCGACTCATGCCCCGCCTTCTCGAACTCCTCACCTCCTCCCAGGAAAAATTCGCACAATACGGCTGGCTCGGCGTGTTGGCCTACAGCGCTGCGATGGTGGTGCTGCAGATCTTCATCGTTCCGCTCAGCCCTGTGGGCATCGCAGCCGGCGCCGGCTTCGGGTTTTGGAAGGGCTGGGTCGCTGTGACCCTCGGGACAAACACGGGCGGAATGCTCAATTTTTTCATCTCGCGTCATCTCGCCCGCGGCTTCATCACACGGCGACTTGGGGGCAATGAGAAATTCCGCTTAATCGACACAGCCATAGCCCGCGAAGGTTGGAAAATGGTAGCTCTGCTCCGCTTCTGTCCGATCCCCTTTGGCCTCGCCAACTACGCTTTCGGCCTTACCGGCATCGCCTTTGTGCCCTACGCCATTGCCTCCTTTTTTGCCACCATTCCGGCCAATACCTTCATCGTGTGGCTCGGGGCCAGCGCTGGCGACGGCCTAGCCGCTGCCAGCGGTGCGCAGCGCGCCCGCCACCCCGGCGAATACGTCTTCCTCGCCTTCGGCTTGGTGGCCTTCTTTTTCGTCTTGCGCCACATCACCAAACTGGCCAAAGCAGCCGTCGCGAGAGGGGACGCTGCGACGGAAAATCGCGGGGCTTAAATGAGTTTGAAACGGGCCAGGTCCTGAGAATCCACTACTCCGAGCGGCGTGTTCGTTTCATCGACCACGACAAGATCGTCGATGCGGTGCTGCTCGAGGATGTGCAAGACTTCAGCGGCCAGGCGATCGCCGCGCACCGTGATGGGATGGCGCGTGAGGAACTGACCGACCGGCGTATCCCCAAGCGTCGGATCCTTTTGAAAATGCCTGGCAAAATCCCCGTGGGTGAAAATGCCGGCCAGCTTCCCGTCATCGTCCACCGCGACCGCGGCGCCCGCGCGGCGGCCCGACATTTCCTGCAAAACCTGGCGCACAATGGTCGTCGGGTGGACCACGGCCATCTGCTCTGCTCCCCGCATGATTTGGCTGACCTTGAGGAGGAGTGTGCGCCCCAGCCGGCCGCCCGGGTGAAATCTGGCGAAGTCCTCTTTGTTAAAGCCTCGTGCTTCGAGCAGCACCATTGCCAGCGCATCGCCGAGGACGAGCATGACCGTGGTGCTGGAGGTGGGCGCAAGGTTCAGCGGACACGCCTCCTGCTCCACGCTGACGTCGAGGTGGACGTGGCTGTTTTGCGCGAGAAAAGATTTCGCGTTGCCGGTGAGCGCAATGATCCGCACGTCGAAACGCTGAAGCGCGGGGAGAATATTGATGAGCTCCTCGGTCTCGCCGCTGGCGCTGAGCGCGAGGACGACATCGCCATCCGCCACGACGCCTAGATCGCCGTGCAGGGCATTGAGGGAATTGAGGACGACCGCCGGAGATCCTGTGCTGGTCATGGTCGAGGCGATCTTTTCGCCGATGTGCCCGGACTTCCCGACGCCGATGACGACCACCTTGCCGCGGCTCTCCACGCTGCGGCGGATGGTTTCGACCGCTTGCGAAAACGAATCGTCGAGCCGCGCACCGAGCCGCTGCACTTCCGCGAGTTCGAGCGCGATGACGCGGCGGGCTTTTTCGAGATAGTCCATGAGCCGCCCATGCTATGGGAACGGCGACGCGCGGCGACAGGCGAAACTCACATCCGGCCGTCCTCTTCCTGCCGCTTGAAATCTAGCAGCATCTCGCAGAGCAGCTCCATCGCGGGCTCGGCGTCCGTCCCCACGGTTTCGAGGACAATGCGCGTGCCGCAGTCAAGATTGGCGCTTAGGACCTCCAAAATGCTCCCGCCGCTAAAATTTTCCTCCCCCTTTTGAATCGTCACCTCGCACTCAAACTTATGCACCGCCCGCACGAATTCCGCGGCAGGTCGCGCGTGTAATCCAAGTTGGTTGACGATTTCGACTTCTCTCCGCATGCGGGCGGGAAGATAGATGCAACTGCACCTGTGACAAGTATCGCCGCTCCCAACACCCCCGTCGCCGCGCAATACGTGGTCACATTCCTGAAACCGGAAATGCTGCACATCTACCGGCAGATCACCGCTCTGCGTGCGTTCCGCCCGGTGGTGTTCTGCCAAAAGCGCGAGCACGCGGAAAAGTTTCCCTATGACGAAATCGTGGTGCTCCCCAAGCCGCGCACGCACCAGCTCCGCCGCTTCGTGCAGAAGCAACTGCTTGATCGTCCAATCACCATTTACGACTCGGAAGCCCAGCGCATCCTCGCTGCCCTGGAGCAAACGGATGCGAAATTGCTGCACATTTATTTCGGCCATATCGGCGTGCATCTGCTGCCGCTACTGGAGATCTGTCCACTGCCCGTAGTCGTCAGTTTTCACGGTGCCGATGCCCAGATCGACCTCCACAAACCCGCTCACCTCGCCCGTACCCGCCGCATGCTGGGACGCGCCACATTGCTCCTCGTTCGGTCGGAGTCGCTCCGCGCGCGTCTCGTCTCGCTCGGCGCACCGCACGAGAAGATCAGGCTGCATCGCACGGGCATCCCCTTGGACGAGATTCGTTTCACCCAGCGCACTGCTCCTGCGGATGGAGCTTGGCAGTGCGTGCAAGCGTGCCGCCTGATCGCCAAGAAGGGTCTGGCGACCAGCCTGCGCGCCTTTGCCGAATTCGCCCGCGAATTTCCGCGCGCTACTTTCACGATCGCCGGGGAGGGCCCGCAATTGTCCGAATTGCAGGCGCTGGTGGAATCGCTTGGCCTCACCGGACGCGTCACCTTCCCCGGCTTCCTCACGCAAGACGCTCTGCGCGCCCTCTACGCTGGGTCACATCTGTTCGTCCACCCCAGCGAACTCGGCTCCGACGGAAATCAGGAGGGCGTCCCCAATGCTATGCTCGAAGCCATGGCCACCGGCTTGCCTGTGGTATCCACGCACCACGGCGGAATTCCCGAAGCCGTCGAGCACGGGCTTAGCGGCCTCCTTACCCCTGAGCGCGACGCGCCGGCGCTCGCCGAATCCCTTTTCACCCTCGCCCGCAACGCCTCTGCTTACGCTGCGATGAGCACCGCAGCGGCCACTCGCGTCTCTGCCACCTTCGCTCTCGGTGCCCAAACCCGCGCACTTGAAGCGATCTATGCCGAGGCTCTCGCCCGGGGAACCTAGAGGTTCCGGTGGCGCCGTTTGACTCGGAGTTGGGCCAGCGACTTGGAGAGGGCGGCTTGGACGGCGGCGGATTCTTCGCCACCGAGTTCGTGCTTCCGAGCCATGGCGTCTTGCGCACGCTTAACGGCGGCCTCCGCAGCAGACTCATCGATGGCCTCCCATTCAATGGCCATGTCGGTCAGCACTTTCACGGAGGTCTGGTCGATGGTGACGAAGCCTTCGCCGACAGCGAGATACTTTTTGTCCTGGCCTTTGCTGACGACGAGCTCGCCGGGGTTGATCATGGTCATGAGGGGAATATGCATGGGCAGCACGCCCATTTCGCCCTCAACGCCCGGGATGACGACGCCATCCACGTCGTCGCTGAAGGCGACTTTCTCGGGCGTGACGATTTCGAGTTTGAGGGTAGCCATGATGCCTCGCGACTAGTCTTTGATCATCTCGATGCCGCCCTTCATGTAGAAGTTCGTTTCGCCGACATCGTCGTGTTTGCCGTCGAGGATTTCCTTGAAGCCGCGGACGGTGTCTTTGATCGAGACGTATTGGCCGGGCGTGCCGGTAAAGACTTCGGCGACGCTGAAGGGCTGCGAGAGGAAGCGCTGGATTTTGCGGGCGCGGAAGACGAGCAGCTTGTCCTCGGGTGAGAGCTCATCCATGCCGAGAATGGCGATGATGTCCTGCAGGTCCTTGTAGCGCTGGAGCACGCGCTGGACGCCGCGGGCGACAAGGTAGTGCTCTTCGCCGACGATCTCCGGCGCGAGCGCCTTAGAAGTGGATGCGAGGGGATCGACGGCAGGGTAGATGCCCAGCTCGGCGATGGAACGCTCAAGCACGATGGTCGAGTCCAAGTGCGCGAAGGTGTTCGCTGGCGCGGGATCGGTGAGATCGTCCGCGGGGACGTAAACGGCCTGCACGGAGGTGATGGAACCGCTCTTTGTGGAGGTGATGCGTTCTTGGAGCGTGCCCATTTCTGACGCGAGCGTGGGCTGGTAACCGACCGCCGACGGCGTGCGGCCGAGCAGCGCGGATACTTCGGAGCCGGCTTGCGAGAAGCGGAAGACGTTATCGACGAAGAGGAGCACGTCCTGATTCTTCTCGTCGCGGAAATATTCCGCCATCGAGAGGGCGGAAAGCGCCACGCGGAGACGCGCGCCGGGAGGCTCATTCATCTGGCCGTAAACCAGCGCGACTTTGGACTTACTAAGATCCTTTTGGTCGATAACTCCGGCCTCGCTCATCTCGTGGTAAAGATCGTTACCCTCGCGCGAACGCTCGCCGACGCCGGCGAAGACGGAGAAGCCGCCGTGGCCTTTGGCGATGTTATTGATGAGTTCGAGAATGACTACGGTCTTGCCGACGCCGGCACCGCCGAACGCGCCGACTTTACCGCCCTTGGTGAACGGGCAGATCAGATCGATGACCTTGATGCCGGTTTCGAGGATCGTGGAGTTCACGTCCTGATCGGTGAGCGCGGGTGCCGGGCGGTGAATGGGGTAACGCTTCTCGTGGGCCACAGGGCCGCGCTCGTCCACGGGATCGCCGGTGACGTTGAAGATGCGACCAAGGATGCCGTCGCCCACGGGAACGCTGATCGGCGCGCCGGTGGCGGTGACGGGCAGGCCGCGCTTGAGGCCTTCGCAACCGCTCATGGCGATGGCGCGCACCCAGCCTTCGCCGAGGTGCTGCTGCACTTCGAGGACGAGTTTGGTATCGACGCCACTGACGTTGAACTGAATCTCAAGCGCTTCGTAGATTTTCGGGAAGATGCCCGAGGCGGAGAAATCGACGTCCACAACGGGGCCGATGACTTGGACGATGGTGCCGGTATTGCTCATAAAGAATGCGGGGTGCGGATGTGGGTAGAAGGGTTAGCCGAGCGCCATTTGGGCGGTTGTGATTTCGAGAAGTTCGGTGGTGATCGCCGCTTGGCGAACCTTGTTGTATTCGAGCGTCAGATCTTTGATCAGCTGCTTGGCGTTGTCGGTCGCGCTCTTCATCGCGACCATTCGCGCGCTGTGCTCGGACGCCCGGGAATCGAGAGCCATTTGGTAGACTTGAAAGTAGACGTGATGCGGGAGCACGGCGCTCAAGACGTCGCGGATTCCAGGCTCGAAGCTGTATTCTGTGGCGTCGCCGTCATCACTCACTTGCGCGGTTTCCTGCGCTCCGCCGATGCCGGCGGTGACTTCGAGAGAGGTAATGGGAAGAATCGTCTTCACCGTCGGCGTCTGAGTGAGAGTGTTGACGAAATCGGTAAAAGCCACGGTCACTTTGTCCACCTCCCCGCTGACGAACTTCTCCATGCAAAACTTCGCGACCGCTTTTGTCTCAAGGAAACCGGGGGCATCGCGCAACTCGAACTCGGCGGCGATGGTGCGATTCGCGCGTGCAAGATACTGCAAGCCTTTGCGTCCGCAGGCGACAAAGATGGTCTTCGCCGGATCAAACTTCGCGACCTCGCGCAAGAGGTTCGTGTTCAACGCGCCGCACAGCCCCTTGTCCGTGCTGATAACGAGCACCAACTCCTTCTTCACCTCACGCGCCGCGAGCAATTCATGCGCTCCTTCCTCTGCCCCGGCGGCAACGGAGCGCAACACTTTGGCGAGCAACTCGGCATACGCCCGCCCGGCGACGGCGACCTGCTGAGCCTTGCGCATCTTCGCCGCGGCGACCATCTGCATGGCCTTGGTAATTTGCGATGTGTTTTTGACCGACTTGATGCGCCGGCGGATGTCGCGGGTGTTCGCGGCCATGGGTTAGCGGTAGCTGTTTTTGAATTCGCCGAGGGCGGCCTTGAGGTCGGCGGTGATGTCGTCGTCGATGGCTCCCTTGTCGCGGATTTTGGCGAGCACGGCGTCTTTGCGGGTGGAGAAGTAGTCCTGCAGCTTAAGTTGGAAGTCTTTGATCTTGTCCACGGCGACGTCGTCCATGAAGCCGTTCTGCATCGACCAGAGCGTGGTCACCATGATCTCGGTGGCGAGCGGGTTGTATTGCACCTGCTTGAAGAGTTCGACGATGCGCGCGCCGCGATCGAGGATCGACTTGGTCTTGGCGTCGAGGTCACTACCGAACTGCGCGAAGGCCGCGAGCTCGCGGAACTGGGCAAGGTCACCTTTGATCTTACCAGCGACTTGTTTCACCGCCTTGATCTGCGCGGCGGAACCGACGCGGCTGACGGAAAGACCGACCGACACCGCGGGGCGGATGCCTTGGTAAAAAAGGTCAGTTTCGAGATAAATCTGCCCGTCGGTGATGGAGATGACGTTCGTCGGAATGTAAGCCGACACGTCGCCGGCCTGCGTCTCGATGATCGGGAGAGCGGTGACGGAGCCGTTGCCATTCTTTTCATCGACGCGGGCGCTGCGCTCGAGCAGGCGGCTGTGGAGATAGAAGACGTCGCCCGGATACGCTTCGCGGCCTGACGGGCGCTTGAGGAGGAGCGAAACCTGGCGGTAGGCGACTGCGTGTTTCGAGAGATCGTCATAGACGATGAGCGCGTCCATGCCGTTGTCCATGAACCACTCGCCCATCGCTGCGCCGGAGAACGGTGCGAGGTATTGGTTCGTGGCGGTGTCGGACGCGGGCGCGGAGACGATGATGGTGTAAGGCAGCGCGCCGGCGGCTTCGAGAACGGCGAGGGAGCGGGCAATGTTCGAGTTTTTCTGCCCCACGCCGACGTAGATCGAATAGAGCGGGCGGAAGCCGGCTTTGCCTTCGTTGGCTTTGTTGATCCGCGCCTGGTTGATAATCGTGTCGATGGCGATCGTGGTCTTGCCCGTCGCGCGGTCGCCGATGATGAGTTCGCGTTGGCCGCGGCCGACGGGGATCATCGCGTCAATAGCCATGATGCCGGTCTGCACGGGCTGGCTGACGGATTTCCGCTTGATGATGCCAGGCGCGACCTTCTCCACTGGGTAAGTCGCGCTCGCTGTGATCGGGCCTTTGCCGTCCACGGGATTGCCAAGGGTATCGACGACCCGACCGAGCAGGCCTTTGCCCACGGGCACGGAGAGGAGGCGACCGGTTGTTTTGACTTCGACGCCTTCGACGACGCCTTTTTCGTCGCCGAGCAGGATGCAGCCGACTTCGCCTTCTTCGAGGTTCAGCGCCAGACCGTAGAGGCCGCCGGGAAATTCGATCAGCTCGTTGAGCATGACGTCGCTCAGGCCTTCGATGCGGGCGACGCCGTCGCCGATCTCACGGACAATGCCGACGTTGGACTTCGTCGTCGTGGTCTTGAGGCCGCTGATTTGGGATTCGAGTTCTTGCAGGATGCTGCTCATGATGTGGGGCGATTAGGCGTGGGTGAGTTGGGTTTCGAGGCGGGCGAGGCGTTCGCGGACGGAGCTGTCGAAAACGTCGCTGCCGATTTTGATGCGGAGCCCGCCGAGCAGCTCGGGCGTGGTTTTGAATTCGGTGGTGAGGTCGCTGCCGTATTTGGCGCGGAGGTTGGCGAGCAATTGGTCGGCGGTTCCTTTGTCGAGCGCCGTGGCGCTTTCAATGACGGCGTGGTGTTTGGCGACCTCCAAACGGACGAGCCGCTGGTATTCCTTGAGGATGCCGGTGAAGCTGCGCGGCTTGGCGTCGATGACTTTCTGCACGACCGCGGAGACCTTCTTCCCGTCCAGACGGCCATTCGTCAGGCTCATCTGGAAAAGTCCCTTAGTCAGCTTGCGCGCGTCTTTGTCGAGCTTCATGCGGCTTAGGCGGCGACTTCGCGGGTGGCTTCGTCGGATAGGCGCTTTTGATCGTCGGCGGAAAGGACTTTGCCGGTAACTTTAGCGGTCGTGCCGATGACGAGGCGGCCGACTTCGCGCTTCAGTTCGCCGAGCATCTTCGTGTGCTCCAGCGCTGCGGCTTCGCGGGCTTTGGTGAGAATCTGCTCGGCCTCGTTGATGGCACGCTGCGTTTCGCGATCCTTTACGGCGGCGGCACTGGCGCGAGCTTCGTCGATCATCTTCTGCGCCTCGGTGTTGGCCTTGGTCAGAATCTCCTGGTAGCGCTGCTCGGACTCGGCGAGTTGCTGTTTAATCTTCTCGGCGTTCGCGAGGCCGTCGGCGATGCGTTTGCGACGCTCTTCGAGGACGGTGAGGATCGGCTTGTAGGCAAATTTCTGGAGGAGAAACGCGACGATGCAGAAGCTGATGATCTGCGAGAAAAAGAGCCACGGGCGCCAGCCGAAGGTGTCGCCGGTGCGCACGGCGCTGTCAACGAGGCTGTCCACGATGCCGCCTTCTGCGGCGAGGAGAGGGAAGAAAGTCATAAACTAGTGAATGAAAAGAGTCGCAAAAGCGGGCGCGGGACCGTCGCCGGTCCCGCGCCGCTGAATTACTTCACGAGGAAGATGGCGAAGAACACGATGCCTTCGGCGAAGGCGGTGCTCAGGATCGCCTGCACGAGGATCGGGGTGGCCGCACCGGGATTCCGGCCGACTGCTTCCGACGCCTTCATGCCGATGAAACCGACGCCGAGGGCTGCGCCTAGGGCGGCGAGACCGACGTGAATGCTGCCGGTCACGCCGACGGCTTCTGCGAGGATGGTTGCGATTGTCATGATGTTTCCTTTTGGTTTGCTGTTTTTCCCGTCGATCCCCGCAGGTTGCCCACGGTCAGACCGGCGAAAGTGTTTCGTTTAGAAAGTTAGTGGTGCCCTTCTTCGTGCTGGCAGATGAGCAGCGTGAAAACGGCGGTGAGGAGCATGAAAACGAGCGCCTGCACGACGCCGACGAGCAGTTCCATGAAATAGAACGGGATGGGGATCAGGAAGGCGAGCGGCTCGTAGAGCACCGCCATCGACTCCAGCATGTTTTCGCCGGCAAAGACATTCCCGTAGAGACGGAAGCTCAGTGACACCGGGCGGAACATGATCGAGACGATTTCGAGGAAGCCGACGAGGATGAAAACCACGATCATCATCACCTTCATAAACCCTTCAGTTTTCCCCTTTGGCCCAAAGATGTGCATGATGAAACCACCAAAACCGTTGGCCTGCACCGCCCACACGATCCAGCAGGCAAAAAACACCGTGGCCATCGCCAGCGTCATGTTTAGATCGGCATTCACCCCACGGAAAAGAGGACGGGAAATGTGATCGAGGCCACCCTGAGCATTTGGGAATCCCCAGCCGATTGTGCCGACACCCGGGAGCAGGCCCGCCCAGTTCGTAAAGAGGATGAAGATGAAAAGCGTGGCGAAAAACCAGAAGGTCTTTTTGACGAGATCGTGCCCGATGATGCTTTCCAGAAAGTTGTGCAGACTTTCCACCAACCACTCCCAAAAATTCTGCGCGCCCTCCGGCACATCCTTGATCGAGCGAGTGGCGTATTGCGCGAAACCGATGATCCCGATAGCGACGATCCACGTCACAATCATGGAGTTCGTCACGCTGAACGGTCCGATGTCAATCAGCGGTGCGTCTGGCGAGAGGCCATGATGCACCGCACCGTCTTCAGCGGCGACGGCCGAGAGGTTCATCCACCCAAGCCCCACCACGAACACGACGCAGAGCGCGAACGACCGGAGCAACCGGCCGAAGACGGCTGGCGTAGGAATGGCAGATGCGGATTTAGTCATTTCCAAAAAGGGGGCACAACTCGAAGCGGGCGTGAGTCACGCAACCGTGAAACTCATCGCGAGGGGAAGGCTCGCGCACCCCCGCTTGGGCGATGCATTGGCGATAGAACAGCGGGCGCGAGACGGTGGCAAGACCTTTGTGAAATTTTTCACAAACTATTTCGCTGCGAGAGTTTCGGGGGTCAGCTAAGGGGCGGTCGTGACTTCCGTAGCACGCAAGATCGGCTCGTTGTCGTCCTGGAAAACATCACGAAAAAGCTTTCCGTCGATCATATCGCTGAGGTCGTCGATGCGTCCGTAGGTGGATTTCTGGTTGGCCGTCTGCCCGGTTTCGTTCGCCACGAAAAACCCTTTGCCCGGCACGACCACGATATGGGAGAGCGCGCCCCGGCGGTTATTGCCGTAGGGCGAAAGCTCGAGTTCCTCCCACGGCACGCTGAGGCTGCCGAGCACAGTCATTTCTTCGTCGAGGACGGTGATCGCCCGTTCCGCCCAACGCGTGACGAAGACGCGTCCGCCATCGATCGCCACGTCCATCGGGCCTTTCACCTCGACGGCTTTAAGATCCGAACCATCGAGCTTCATTTTGAAAACTTTGTTCCCCTTTAGATCCGCGACCCAAAGGTTTCCTTTTGAATCCACCTTCATTCCCCGCAAGTCGGTCGCGCCCGCCACTTTGAGAACTCCACTGCCGCCAAACCCACTGGGCGCCGCGGAACTGACGCCGTCTCCATTTTCTTTCAGCACCCAGCGATTTAGCGCGCCGTCCTCGCGGTCGCTGCCGTAAAGCACCAGATCGCCGCCTTCGCGCGCCGTCGCCACACTTTCCACGATCCCGCAGGGAATGCGCAGCAACCGCGTTTCCAAGGCCGCGTCATAGACCATGATCGCGCCGAGGTCGCAGATATACACCCGCCCTTTGTCGTCGGTCGCGATCCCCTTCCCTTGCACGCCGCGGAGCACCGCCACCGTGGCTCGTTCGAAATCCGTGACGTCGATCTGAATGCGCCGCACTTCGCCGGCATTATCAAAGCCGTGGTGGTAGCCTGCGTAGAGGTATTTGAAATCGGGGGAAATCGCCAAGCCTCGGTTATGGCGCGGCGAGATTTTTTGCGGACGGCCGAAAACCGTGCGGCTTGCGTCCAGAAGATACTGCACCGTCCACTTATAGGCGTCGCCTGCCGAGGCGGGCAGAGTTCCGAGCAAAAAGGCGGCGAGGATTATCAGCCGGGGCGAGAAATGGGTTGAAAACGTCTTAAGGTGCGGGCGCATCGAAGTGCTGTGAAATTCGCGAAGGGGGGGCGCAGGTCAGATTGGCTGTGGAAACTGACGACTCAGTTTAAGGATGTCAACGCTGTCGGCTCGGTGTGGATAAATCACGGTAAATAGCGCGCCAAACGGCTCAGCCAAGTCGCCCGCGGAATGGTGGGATCAAAATTCCGCGCCGCCTCGGGCGGAGACACTCCCGCCCGGAGGATGAGAAGATGCCGCAAATCGCGCGTGGTGTTTTCGAGCGAAAATTTTCCGGTTGCCGACTGCCTTCCTTGCGTCGCCAGACGCTGCGCCAACTCGGGATCCCTCAGAGCTTTTTCCATGGCGGCGGCCAGTGCCGAAGGATCATTAGGTGCGGTGAGCAGGCCGTCGATTCCATCACTGATCATTTCCGGAACGCCAGCCACAGTTGTCGAGATGACGGGCGTGCCACAGGCCATCGCCTCCATGATCACGGTCGGCAAATTGTCGCTGCCGCCGCCCGCTTCTACGACGCAGGCGAGAACGAAAAGCTGGGCCTCCGCGAGCAGACGACGCACTTCAGTCTGCGGGCGTGGACCGAGCAACTTCACCACTTCGCCGAGTTGCGCGGCGTCGATCTGCGCCTGCAAGTCGCCTTCCAGCGGTCCGCCACCTACGAGCGCGCATTCAAACGTCAGGCCGCGAGCGCGCAGCTGGCCACACGCAGTGATTAGATCGCTAAAGCCCTTTTTCTCCACGTACCGCCCCACGGAAAGAATCCGCTGCACTGGGCCCACCGCACCCCGCGGAGGAAAACCGTGCATAGCGATTCCGTTGAACACGCGAAAAACCTTCCCGCGCGCCCCCGGATATTGCTCCTCCATCCAACGCCGCGCGTAATCTGTCTCGGTCACGACAAACCGCGCGTCGCGCACGAGATCAGCGTTCGTGATCGAAAACTCCGTCTCACAAAAAATGTCATTCGCGTGGCCGGTGAAGCTGTAGCTAAAACCGAACAACCGTCGCAGCCACCAAGCCGTGCGCGCCGCGACTCCGCCGAAGTGGGCGTGCACATGCTGAACCCCACGTTCCCGCAGTCGCGGAGCCAGCCAGATCGCCTCGAAAAGCCGCTGTGAATCTTTCTCCCCGCGATGCCGCGACATCGCTCGCCGCGCCCGCCAGGACAGCTTTCCCGACGCACGCTGCGCATCGACCTCGGCACGCAACGACTTTTCCTCCGGCAGATAGGAAACTTCCGCGTCCATCTCCTCGCTGAGGTCCACCGGGTCTTCCGGCCGCCGAATCGAAACCAGCCACGGATCCATCCCGCTCCGAACCATCTCTTCCGCCTCGCGATAGACAAAGGTCTGCACGAAGGACGGGAATCGCTCGAAAAGGTAGGCGAAGGAGTTCACGTAACCTTTCCAATCCGCCGTGCCTCGTCGTAAAAACCCTCCAACTTCTCAATCGCCTTCGATTGCTCAAACTCGTCCCGCACCGTCCGTGCCGCAGCTTGTCCGAGGATGTAGAGGAAATCCGTCTCCGCCGTGATCTGCTGCATCGCCGCGAAAAGCGCCGCGTCATCGCGCTCTGAGACGAGCAGGCCGGTGCGTTCGTGGGCCACCGCCTCCGGAATACCGCCGTGCGTGGTCGCGAGCACCGGCAGACCGGTGGCCATCGCTTCAAGCATGGAATTTGGCACGCCCTCCTGATTCTGGTCCGGCGGCATTTCGCTCGGGTGAAGAAAGACGTGCGAGCGCGCATAAAGCGCCGCCAGGTCCGCCTGCGATAGAAACCCACGCAGTTCCACCGCCCCACCAAGACCGAGTTCGCCGATCAGCGCCTCGAGTTCCGCCTTCATCGGGCCATCACCCGCGATGCGAAACTTGGCCCGCGGAAACCGGGCGTGGAATTTCGCAAACGCCCGGATCGCTGTGCCAAGCCCCTTCTTCGCCACCAGCCGACAAGCCTGCACAAAACGCCACGAGCCATCCGCTGGCATCGGCCTCTGCTGAAACGGGAATGCGCCGAGCGGAATCCCGGTGCGGTTCAGCCGCAGCTTTTCCTGCGGGCAACCCCACTGCTCCAGCGCTGTGAAAAGCGACTGGGACCGCGCCAGCACCAGCGGCACCGTTTGTAGCAGCGCTCGCATCTGCTCGTCGTAACCCTCCTGCTGCGGACGCGCCTGGATATCCATCCCGTGAAACGACACCACGCACGGCTTTTTCCACTCCTGGACGAATGGGAGCAGATGCACGCCGGTGTGACCAAAATAAATGTGCATCAGATCGGCCGGCCGCCGCGCCAGCACCTTCAGAATCACCTGCAACTCGCCCCGGTAATAGACGGGCGGGCGCTGCGCGACATACTTCAGCCAAAAGCGCTTCACGAAATTCTTCCGCGCCCGTGGCAAAACCTCGACAGCTGAAAACGGAAACTCCGCCTCGCCCTGCCGCTCGCGTGTCAGCACCAATGTCTCGTAGCGCCGCAGGCCCGTCACCTGCCGGTAAATGTGCAGCATCTCCGGCTTGAGAAAGGTCGTGCAATAGCTCGCCACGACAGGTTTCGACGATGTGGCGACAGGTTCGGACATGAGCGCCGGACTGTCGAAAACGTCCCGCCTTTTGTCGAGGCTCCACACCGGACCGCCACAGAAAAAAACTTTGCGACGATTGACACCTCCACGACCCAGACCTATGAAAAGTTAACCCCGCCAAAACAAACATGATCCCCACCAGATTCAACCGGTTATCCTCGGCCGTGTCCGGCGCCTTTTCGCTCATAGAACTGCTCGTCGTAATTCTCATTATCGCGGTCCTCGCAGCGCTGATCTTTCCAGCGTTTAAAGGCGTCATGGAGAATACCAAACGGACGAACTGCATCAACAACCAGCGGCAGATTCTGAGCGGGATGATCTCGTACAGCACAGACAACGCAGGTTTCCTTCCCTCCTGTGGATGGGATGGCGGCACAGGCAACTCAAGTGCCGAACATTTGGGATGGTTGTATGGGGGGAAAAAAGTTCAGCAGCCGGCGGCGAATGAAAAGCCGCCAAATTTCGATCAAAAATACTACGTTGACGGGAGCATCTGGAAATACATCAAGACACCTAAAGTCTATTTCTGCCCGTATGACCGCCCCACGAAAGCGGAGTTCCAACAGCGTAACGTGAAAATCACCAGCTACTGCATGAATGGGGCGGTAAACTATTATCAAGGCAGCACGGCCTCGGCGCGGATCTCTGATTTTCCCAGCAACGCCATTCTTCTCTGGGAGCAGCAGGATGGACCCGCAGGATTTTTCTTCAATGACAGCTCTAATCGTCCTGATGAAGGCATTTCGGAGCGGCACGTCGATGGCGCAATGGTCGGATGCTTCGACGGTCGCGTCGAGTGGCTGACACGAGCTCAGTACGCCAAAGAACTGACGAAGCCGGGTCCAGACTACCCGCAAGACCCGAAGCAAGCAATTGGTCCAAACCGCTTTTGGTGTAATCCCACCAGCGGAAGTGGCAACGGACGCTAGTAGTGAATTCAACTATGAATCAACCCCTCCAATCCTACCTTTCAATGACCCGCCTACCTTTCTTTCTTCGAATCTGTTTCTTTAGTTTGTGCTTCATCACGTGCGCGTTCGGCGAGGGCGAAGAAAGCAGTGCATTCGGGAAAGTGACGTCGAAGTCCAGCTCCGCCATTACCGTCACCACCGAAGACAAGAAAAACCCCAACGTAACGTTTGTCATTGATGAGAACACCTCGATCTCGCGCGGGCGCACGAAAATAACCGTTGAAGCGATCGAAAGTGGTGAAATGGCGCGGGTTGTAGGCATGGTCAAGGGTGACCAGAAAATCGCGACGTCCATTACCGTCCGCCAGAAGCCCTAGCGCTTCAGCCTTCTCCGCCCAACACCAATTCTCCAATCCGCATTTTCAGCGGCTCGATCCCCTCCCCGGCATCCGCCGAAATCGGGAAGACCTCCAATTTGCGGTATTTCCGCTTGAAGCCTTTTAACCGCTCCGCTGCTTCGGGGAGATCCATCTTGTTCGCCACCACGATCCACGGGCGTTCGCTCAGTTTGGGGTCGTAGAGGTCGAGTTCCTTGCGCAGCTTCTGCAAGTCATCCAGCGGTTCGCGTCCCTCGCTGCCCGCCATATCGAGCACAAAGACGAGCAGCTTGCAGCGCACGATGTGGCGCAGGAAATCATGCCCGAGTCCCACGTTTTCGTGGGCGCCTTCGATCAGACCCGGGATATCTGCCACCGTGATCCGCCGGTAGCCTGGCAGTTCCACCACCCCAATGTGCGGCGTCAGCGTGGTGAATGGATACGAAGCCACCTTCGGATGCGCCGCAGAGAGCTTGCCGAGTAGCGTGGACTTGCCCGCATTTGGATACCCGACCAGCCCCGCGTCCGCGATTTTCCGCAGCTCGAGGTAAAAATAACCCTGCTCGCCGGGCACTCCCTCGGTGTAGCGCGTCGGCGCCTGATTGCGGGAGCTTTTGAAATGCACATTGCCCAGCCCGCCCTTGCCTCCTGCGCAAAGCACAAACTCCTGCCCCACTTCCGTCAGGTCCGCGATCATCTCTAAATCATCGGGATTGATCGGCGCTTTTTTGTCGCGCACTGGCTTCTCCTCCCCTTCCGGCGTCTTGGAGAAATCCACATACATCGCCCCGGCCCCGTGCTCCGCGACAGGGTCAGCGTCCTCACTCTTATCTTCATCGGGCAGTCGATAGACGATCGTCCCGACTGGCACCGGGACGATCTTGTTGGGCGCACTTTTCCCGTAGCACTGCCGCCCGCCGCCGCGGTCGCCATTCTTCGCCTTGATGATCGGCTCGTAGAAAAACGGCGTCAGATTGTCCGTGTGCGTCTCCGCCCGCAGGATCACCGACGCGCCGTGCCCGCCATCTCCGCCGTCCGGACCGCCCTTCGGCACAAACGACTCGCGCCGAAACGAAACCGCCCCATCGCCGCCATCCCCGGCTTTGGCAAAAATTCTGATGTGGTCGATGAACATGGTGCGGAAAAAGGGTCGCCAGTGTCGCAGAGAACGCCCACTTTGCAACGGCACGCCTGGCGTGCGGGTGCGCTACTTTTTTAACAGCCGCGCGTAGAGTGCCTCCACTTGTTTGGCAATCGCGGTCCAGCTAAAGAATTCTTCTGCGCGCTGGCGTCCGGCCTTGCCAAAAGCCGCGCATTTTTCGGGATCGGCCATCAGTTCATTGATTCGGGCCGCCAGATCGAGAGCGAACTGGCCGGGATGCACCGCCTCGAACGGGCTTTCCGTCATCTGCGCCAACGGCACCAGCCAGCCGGTTTCACCGGGCAAAACAACTTCCTTAATGCCTCCCACGGCGCTCGCCACCACCGCGGTCTCGCAGGCCATCGCCTCGAGATTGATGATCCCGAACGGCTCGTAGATCGAAGGGCAGCAGAAAACCCCGGCGTGCGAATACAGCTCGATCTTCTCCGGGTTCGTCACCATCTGATCGATCCAAACGATGCCCGGACGCACGGCCTGCGCTGCCGCAACCGCGGCCTGCATCTCCGCGGCGATTTCCGGCGTGTCCGGCGCCCCGGCACAAAGCACGACCTGGAAGCCGGGCGCCAGATGTCGGATGGCGTTCACGAGATGAATGATCCCCTTTTGCCGCGTGATCCGTCCGACGAAGAGCACATATGGCCTGCGCGGATCGACCCCGTATTTCTCCAGCGCGCCAGTGGTCGTCACGCGCCGGTATTCGTCGAGATCGATGCCGTTGTATATTACCTGCACGCGCTCCTCCGGCACGTTGAACAGCCGCAGCACATCCGCTTTGGTCTCTGCACTCACCGCGATGACGGCATCCGCCATCTCCATCGCCGTCCTCTCCACCCAGCACGAAAAGTCGTAGCCCCCGCCGAGTTGTTCGCGCTTCCAGGGCCGCAGCGGCTCCAGCGAGTGCACGGTCAGGACCATCGGAATCCCGTAGTTCAACTTCGCCATGATTCCGCCGAGATGCGTGTACCAAGTGTGCAAATGGACGATGTCCGCATCGATGTTGGTGGTGTTCCAATCCAGGCAGCGCTGCACTGCTCCGAAGACCGAATGCAACGGTTTTGGCGCGGTATAATCGTCCGCCTCAAGCCCGAAGCCAGTCGCCTTCAAAGCCGGCGTATCGCTCCGAATCTCGCGCGCTTCCTTCCCGTAACACCGTACCTCCACCTCCATCAGCTTCGCCAATTCCCGCGACAAATAATCCACATGCACGCCGGCACCGCCGTAGATCGTCGGCGGAAATTCGTTGGTCAGGAAAAGGGTTTTCATCAGCCCGCGATTTCGCGCGGGGCGACGATGCCTGTCCAGCATCGAAGCCGGTGTAACCACCTTTTCACTTACATCACGAACGGCTCGGCATTCCGCATCTCCTCACTCGTGCGCGCCAGCCAAGCTTCGTAGTACGGCGACTGGTAAAAATCGGCGAGGCGCTCAGCCTGCCAAGCCTGCAACGCGTCGGAGTCGGCGGGCGGCGGCGGCAGCGGTGCGCCTATTGGCAGATCGAGATCGAAGGAATCGGGATTCATAAAAAGCCGCGAGCACGCAACTCGGATGCAAATTGCTCTGACGCGTAGCGGTCGGCAAGCGCTTGTAACTCCGCCCGCGTCCACGCTTCGCGATGGCCCTCAAGAAGATGGCAGATGTCAGGCCAGTCCTTATAAGCGCGGTCAGGCTGTTGCTTCAGCGCGTGCAGCTTCATCGCCACCAAATGCAACGGAGCCGGCACGCGTACGAGCGAGCCGGTGATGGTGACGAGCCGGCTTTCCGCCCAGAGCTTCGTGAAGGTGCTGACGTTCGTGCGCATGGCATCAACAACTGGCCGAAGTCTCGCGAGATGATGGTAGCGCGAAAACGAAGCTTGGGGTGGGTCCGCCACATACCCCACCCTCTCCAGCGCAGTTCGCAGTCTTGGCTCGTCGCTTGCAAGAATGGCGCAGTCGCTATCGAAGGTCATCCGATCCATGCCATAGGCCTGCACCGCACTACCGCCAATGACAATCAGCCAGTCCGCACACTCCGCGAATACCTCCATGGGGGCTCCGGCGGGTGGATGGGCTGACATGGCCTCAGATTAGAAAAAGATCGGAATGATTAAGATCGCCACGATGTTCACGACCTTGATCATCGGATTGATCGCCGGGCCGCTGGTGTCTTTGTAGGGATCGCCCACGGTGTCGCCGGTGACGGCCGCTTTATGCGCCTCGCTGCCTTTGCCGCCGTGATGGCCTTCTTCGATGTATTTCTTCGCGTTGTCCCAGGCGCCGCCGGAGCTGGTCATTGAGATGCCCATGAACAGACCCGTCACGATGCTGCCGACGAGCACGCCACCGAGCATCTTCGCCCCTTCCGCACCGAACGCGCCAATCGCGACCACTGCGACCACTGGGATAAGCGCTGGAACGATCATTTCTTTCAAAGCCGCCTTCGTCACGATATCCACGCACACCCCATAATCTGGCGTGTCTTCGCCTTTCAAAATGCCGGGCTTGGCCGCGAGCTGGCGACGGACTTCGGTAACGACCGCGCCAGCCGCGCGGCCCACAGCGTTCATCGAGAACGCAGAAAACAAGTATGGCAGAAGACCGCCGAGAAAGAGGCCGATGATGACCTTGGGATCTTTGAGCGAAAAGGAGAGGACGTTTTCGATTTGCGCGGCGGTCAGCTGAAGGTGGCTGGCCGGGCTTTCGAGGTGGTGTTTCAAATCCACGAAATACGAACCGAAAAGCACGATGGCGGCGAGGCCGGCGCTGGCGATGGCGTAGCCTTTGGTGACCGCCTTCATGGTGTTGCCCACGGCGTCGAGATCGTCGGTGATCGCGCGCACTTCTTTCGGCAGACCGCTCATCACGGCGATGCCTCCGGCGTTGTCAGTGATGGGGCCGAAGGCGTCGAGTGAGATGATGATGCCGGCCATCGCCAGCATCGCCATGACCGCGATCGAGATGCCGTACAGCCCCGCCGCGCCGTGGCTCAGCCAGATGCTCGCTGCGATGCAGCCGACCGGCAGCGCGGTGGCGTGCATGCCCATGCCGAGGCCCGCGATAATATTCGTGGCGTGGCCGGTCTCGCTGGCTTTGGCGATTTTGCGGACGGGCGAGTAGTCGGTCGAAGTGTAGTAGTTTGTGATGAGCACTGCCGCCCCCGTCATCAGCAAGCCAATAACCGACGCAAAATAGATGCTCCCCCACGAGTAGGTCGCGCTGCCCATGCCGAGCACATCCTGCGTTTTCAAACCGTCAGGAAACATCAGCGCCGTCACCGGCCAGAAAATCAGCGCACAGAGCAGCGCGCTAAGCAGCACCCCGCCCATGAGAGCATTGCCGGGTTTCAGGTCCGTCCAATTGACGAAAAGGATGCCGGCGATGGAGGCGAGGATCGCCAATCCGCCGAGCACGAAGGGATACACCACCGGCGCGCCCAGGCCGGCGGTGAGCGCACCGACCAGAACGGTGCCAATCAGCGTCACCGCGTAGGTTTCAAAAACGTCCGCCGCCATGCCGGCGCAGTCGCCCACGTTGTCGCCCACGTTATCCGCGATGGTCGCCGGGTTCCGGGGATCATCTTCGTCGAGGTTCGATTCCACCTTGCCGACGAGATCCGCGCCCACGTCCGCGGCCTTCGTGTAAATACCACCACCGAGCCTTGCGAAGACCGAGATCAGGGACGCGCCGAGCGCCACGCCGACCAGCGATGAGAGCGCCTTGTCCGGGCTGATGCGGCTCATGATTGCCCAAAAACCACCGACTGAAAGCAGCGCCAACCCCACCACCAGTAACCCCGTCACAGCGCCGCCATTGAACGCCGCCTGGAGCGCCTTTTTCCGGCTTTCAGTCGCGCCTTGCGCGGTTCGCACATTGGCCACGACCGCCAGACGCATGCCGATGAAGCCAGCCGCCAGCGAACACACCGCGCCGAGCACGAAGCCAATGGCAGTTGGTAGATCTTTGAAAATCGCGACGAGGATGGTGATGACGACGGCAATCACCGTGATCGACCGCACCTGCCGCCCGAGGTACGCCTTGGCCCCTTCCTCGATGGCGCCAGCGATCTGTTTCATCCGCTCGTTGCCCGCCGGGGAGGCGAGGATCGACTTGATTAAATAGAAGGCAAAGCCGAGGCCGATCGCGGCGCAAACCATCGACAAAGCGAGTCCGGTATCGGTCAAAAAAGCAGCTAGAACGGGATGCATAAACACTGGGTTTTCGGGGAAGGGGCGGGAGTCTATGAGCAAAGACCCCGCTGGCAACGCCCAATTTGCGCCCGCGCCCCCTTTTTCGTGCTCCCGTGAACACTTCCGCCGCGGACTGGCGAATTACGCCCTCCGCCGCCGGGCGAGCACCCCGAGCGCGCCGACGAGGAGCAGCCCAATGGTGCCCGGTTCCGGGACCATGACCGATTTTCCTGCCCCGGCAAAAGGCGTAAGATCTTCCACGCTCACGAGGGCTACGGCACCGATATTCAACTCGCCCAGCGTCTGGCTGGTTGTGAAATTCAGCGTGGCGTTGGCGTTGACGACGGCAGTGCCGTTCGTGAAAGAGCCGTTGACGTTGGTCGTGCCGGAGTCGGCGTTCAATGTGCCGTAGTCCTGCGCACCGTTGAGATTGAGCACATTGCTGGCGCCGCCGGCGTTGGTCACGGTCCCGGTGCCGGTGATGGCGTTGGCCACAGTGAGCGTGTCGCTGCGATTGAAACGGATCGTGGCGTCGTTGGTCACCGCCCCGCTGCCCAGCGTGCCGGTGGTGCCGCCATCGCCCACTTGCAACGTGCCGGTGGCGACGGTGGTGGTGCCGGTGTAGCTGCTGTTCCCGGTGAGCTTGAGGGTCGCCAGGCCGTTGGCGATCAGGCCCGAGCCGGCGACGCTTTCACCCACTGGACCGAGGGTGATATTGTCCTGCACCGTGTAGTTGAAGTTGCCGGGAATGCCGGGTTGGAAGGTGGCCTCGCCGCCGGTCAGCGTGACGGTTCCAAATATCACGGTCTGGAGCACGCTCGTGTTCACAGCGCTCGCGGCGAGCGTCTGCCCAGCCCCGATCTGCAGCGTGCCAAAAGTGGTGGTGCTGCCCGGCGGCAATGGCGGCGGGTTGATGGCGCTGCCTCCACCGTTGATCAGATTGAGCAGCGTTGTGCCGGTCCCGGCGATCTGCACGTTGTTGCCCAGCACGGTGTTGCCGCCCGAGTTGTTGCGCAGGTTGATCAGGGTGTAGGTGCCGTTCGTGCCGTTGTCGATCGTCCCTGCAGTGAAGACGAGCGTCCCGGTGCCCGCACCGCTGCCGCTCGCCGACTTCGCTTCCAACTCGAATTTCACCGAGTTGCCGACCGTGATCGTGCCAGTGTAGTCGGGAGAATTTGCCCCGCGCAAACGGAAGCCGCCGCCTTCGGGCGCAACATCTCCCGCCGGGGCTTCGACGTTCAGATTGCCGGAACCGTGCAGGACGCCCAGCACAATGAGGTCGAACCGTCCCCCGCCCGTCGCCGGATCGAAAAGGGCCACGGTCGAAGTCGTGCCGGTGGCGGCCGTCAGGTCACTGTCAATATTGCGCGCCGCGCCGCCCGCGATGCCGACCGTGCCGCCCGCCATCACCAGCGGCGTGGTGGCGCTGAGACTGGCGCCGAGGCTGAGAGCCCCGCTCGGATTGACGGTGAGTGTGCCGGTGCCGGCCGCGCCCCCGTTGTTGATCCGCAGGATACCGGTATTGACGTTGGTGCCACCGGTGAAGGTATTGGCACCGCCGAGGATGAGTTCGCCGTCGCCGGTCTTGGTCAGGATACCTGCCTGCCCGGTGACATTCGCCGCGATGCCATCGTAGGTCACCGTCGAGCCGGCGGCCACGCTCACCGTGCCGACGCCGTTGCCGAGAGCGAGCCCGCGGTTGGCATTCAAGGTGAAGGAGCCCGTGGCGGCGAGCGTCGCGCCATTGAGGACCAGGTGGTCGGCTGTGGCCGCGACCGGGGCTGTGCCGAGGTTGGCATCGGAGCTGATGCTCACCGTGCCGCCGGTGATCGAAGTAGATCCGCTGAAGGTATTCTCGCCGCTCAAGGTGACGACGCCCGTGTTGGTCTTGGTCAACCCCCCGGCCCCGGCGATCGGGCCGCCGCTGATGTCGTAGGGGACGGCGACGCTGTTGCTGAAAGTCATTCCGCTCGTCACCACACCGCCAGCATCCACGGTGATCGTCGTGTTAGCGCCACTATCGTCGAAAGCCACGGCGGCACCGTTCCCGAATGTGGTCACCGGAGTCCAGTTGCCCACGGTGGTCGTGTCCCAGTTTCCGTTTGTCCCACCCGTCCACGTCAGAGACACCGGGCTGAAGTTCAAAATCAAGGAATTGCCCACCGCCTGGACGTCGTAGTTGCCGAAGACGAGGCCCGGTCCCGAAGGATTGATCGTGAAGGTCGCGTTGTTCACGAGGCTCGCGCCGGTGAACAGCGTGTACGAGCCGACCCCGAAGCCGACGTTCTCGAATATGTTCAGCGTGATCGCGCCGACGTTGAAAGTCACCGCGCCGCCCGCGACAACCGTGTCGCCGTTGCCCGCTGCGGCAAGGTCGAAATCGAGCGTGCTGCCGGCGTCGATGGTGATCGCCCCGTCCACATTGAAGGTACCGACGTCACCCGTGAGCGGCGTGCCGGTGCCGGGCGAGAAGGTCGAGCCGGATTGCGCCACCAGCGAACCGCCGATGCGCGTGCCGGCCAGCGTGCCGGTGTTGGCGATCGTGACCAGGCCCGAGCCCGTCGCCGAGCCGGTGGCGTTCGTCGTGACCAGCGTGCCGCCGGTGATCGTCGTGCCGCCGCTGTAGGTGCTCAATCCGTTGCTGAGCGTAAAGGCGCCGCCGGTGTTTTTCACCAGCGAGCCGGTGCCGACGATCGTGCCATTGTAAGTGGAAGTGCCCGTGACGGTGAGCGCGGTGCCGTTGAGCGTGACCACGCCAGTCGTGGCGCCGGCGGTGTCGGTGAGCGACGCGACAGTCTGCGCCGCGTTGTTGAAGTTGGCGGCCGCATTGACCACGAGCGCGGTGCTCGCGCCGAGACTGCCGGTGGGGGCGACGTTCAGCGTGCCGCCGGTCTTCACCGTCAAGTTGGGCGTGTTGAGCGCGCCCGAGACGCCGAGGATGCCACCGTTGACGTCCACTTTGGTGGTCGAGTTATAGGTTGCTCCCGTGCCGACATTGAAGGTGCCGGCGTTGATCGCGGTGATCGGCGTCGTCACGGTATTGTTGAAGGTAACGGTGCCGGCTTGCGATTTCGTCACGCCGGCTCCGGCCACGACAGTGATCGGGCCGCCGCCAAAGGTGTAATTGTTCAGCGCGTTGTTGAAGACCATCGTGTTCGGGGACACGCCGCCACCGATGACGGTGATATTCGTGGCGCCGGGCGGCACCACGGAAAGGTTCACGTCATCGAACGTCACATTGCCGCCGTTGGTGAATTTCGGGCCGGCCCCGGTCCAGTTGTTGGTGGCATTGATATCCCAGGTGCCGTTGACCGCGCCGGTCCAGAAGAAGTTCGGATTGCCCGCCAGCACCTGCAGCCGAAGCTGCCCCGCGGGTACCACGCCGCCGCCAGCAGTGGCGTCGATGGTGGCTCCGGGATTGAGAATGGAGTAATTGAAGAGGCTGGTGCCGTTGATCGTGAAGGTCGCGTTGTTCGTGAAAGTGCCGGAGCCGCTGACCGTGATCAGGTTGTAAGTGCCGATGCCGAAGCCCGGCAGCGCAGTGATGTTGAGCACATCATTGCCAGCGTTGAGCAGCAAATTGCCCGCGCCCGTGATGTCCACCAAATCGCTGGTGCCCGGCGTCCCCAGCGCGCCGAAATTGTAGTCCAGAGTGCTGCCGGCGTTCAGCGTCAAATCATTGGCGATGGTCAGCGTCGCGGTGGTGCCAGGGAGCAGCGCCGGAGCAAGGTGGCCGAGCGCATGCACGACGACAGGAGCGGCCACGGTGCCCGTCCCGCCCAAGGTCCCGCTAAGGGTGCCGGCGGCATTGCCGACATTGACCAGCCCACTGCTGCTGGGGCTGCCCGTGATGAACA
>JANMTP010000038.1:0-76373 GCA_031390545.1 Chthoniobacter sp.
GCCCGCAAGCTGACCGTGGCCGTCTGGCACATCCTGCAAGGCCACTGGAACAAAGCCCTGGAGGAAACCACCACGCTTCTAACCAAGCTCACCAAACTGGCCACCGAACTCGGCCTCAGCACGCTGCAAGAACTCGGCTACGCCAGCAAGGTCGCCTTCCAGAAACAGAAGTTAGCGGTGCTCCGCACCTATCCTTAGACGATGGGGAACCACGGTTCCCCAAACCCCTCCTCTGGGGGGAACATCGGCTCCGCTCCAACCACACCCCAAAAAGAACCCACCAAAAACCATGATCTGATAACTAACCGTTTGACTTAACCACATGCCTGCAGCGCATGATTAGGCGTTGCGGTCATCTGGATTTTTCGGTGACAAGTCGCAACTCGGTCAGCACGGCCTGACCAAGACCAAAGAACTCGGCATGCTTGCTTGTGCGGCTCTCAATGGAAGCTAAGTCGGTATCGAGCGCTCGGACGCCCTCGAACGTGAGAAGGTAGAAGCGAATCCGACCGGGCGAAGCTGTTGTTTTTCAGGGCGGGAACCAGAAGTGCAGAATACGCACTCCGGCAAACCATCCTAAGAGAGCGAAGCCGAACGGCACGAGTCGATGTTTGGGAGGAAACAAGCACATCGTCGTTCCAATCAGGACGAGAGAGAACAACGACAGTAGGGATGGAACGCACCAAATTGGCAGCCCCCCCAACAAAGACATTCTACTGGCGTCGCCAGACTCCGGTGAGAGATTTTGGATAACAAATCGGCGGACGAACCCGACCACGAAGTTTGCGACACCCACGACAAGGACAATCCCCAGGCAATCCGCGCGCGTAGGAGCGGTGCCGATGCGCGTGCTGCGGTATAGGCAAAGCGAGAGAAAGCTAGTCGTTGCGAGCAGCGCATCCACCATTGGTCCCCCCGCAACGATCCAAAAATTTGCTTGGTCCGTCAGCGGGCCAATGTGATGAACGAGAACCTTCGTGACATGAAACTCAGGAGTTGCGCCAAACCCGAGGGCCATCAGGTAGTGCCCGCACTCATGCAAGCAGACAATCAAAGGGGCAAGAACTGTCGCCAGGAGAAGCGGATAGAGGCCCTTCCTTACAGAATCGGACACCGCTCTAAGCCTTTTGTTTGTAATCATGCTTGAGAGGAGGTTTCGCCGCACGGGCGCTTTGTCTTGGGCTACAGGATGCGAATACGGACGCCGAACGACCACAAGCTCAGAGACAGGCGGAGCGGGCGCGGCACCTGCCGGTGGGTGGAAAGACGGTGGTGGTCTGCCGCAGCTGCCGCGACCGCGGAGCCTGTTCGCTACAGCGCATGGTTCGGCGATTCTCTTCTAGCGTGGTTTCTCGGCATCTTCTTCGTTCCATAAAGAGGAAATGCGATTCTCTCCGTGCTCAGCGACCAGTTGTTTCTTCGCGTCGGCTAAATCCACAGCGAAATAAGTGGTGCGAATACCGACCGACTCTGGCTCAGGAGCCCAGATGATAGCCTCATAGCGCCTCAAAGGAGGGGTCTCATTCATGATGTCGGGTGTGGAGTCGCCGAACTCTGAATTGGGCGAAACCATTTCGGATAACTCAGTAGGGATCGACAGAGGGGTGGGGTGGCGTTGGATGGTTCTGGGCGGAGCGTTGGTGGCACTAGGGACGGGCTCTGGTGGCACTTCGGACTGGCTTTGGTGGCACCAGTGACGGGCTCTGGTGGCACCAGTGACGGGCTTTGGTGGCACGAGCGATGGGTTTTGGTGGCACGAGGGATGGGCTTTGGTGGCACCAAGGACGGACTTTAGTGGCACTAACGCCCGGCGTTGGTGGCTCCAACGCCGGGGGTGGGGTGGGTTTTTACAGAGATGAGGACGAAGATGGCTAAAAAACGCCAGTTTTCAGGTGGTGATGCTGAGGATGGTGGGCCAGATGAAGGTGCGAAGGTCGGTGGAGCCTTCGTAGCTGGTGGTGATGGTGAGGCGCTGGTCGCCGGAGAGGCTGGCGGGCCAGGCGCCGGTGATTTCGGAGGGGGTCCAGTCGCTGTAGGCGGGGATGCGGGTGGGCGGATTGGTGGTGCCGACGGTCTGGAGGAAGAGGCCGCAGGTGGTGTTGCCGAGGGCGGGTTCGGGGCCAAAGTCGTGGCCGCTGATTTTGAAGGGGTTGCCGGGGGTGAAGGCGTCGAGGGTGCGGGTGAGGGCGTCGTAAACGCGGAGGATTTCGGGGAGTTTCTGGCCGAGGATGCCGTCGCGCTGGAAGGTGAGGCCGTCCACGAAGAGGCTGTCGCCATCCGGGGAGAGGGCGGCATTGATGGCGAGGTTCATGTTTTCCACGGTGGGCTCGAAGTCGGCGGTGGGAAAGCCGCCGCCGCAGCGCGGGGTGAAGCTGAAGTAGCTGCCGACACGCCGGGCGCGCTGGCCGCGCCGCGCGCCGATGATGATCTGGCGGAAGGCGGCGGTGGTGGCGGCTTCGACTTGGGCGGCGGTGAGGCCGCTCTCGGTGGCGGCGGCGGCGTAGATCTCGGCGGGGGTGAGTTCGTCCTGGAAGACGATGCGGGTGGTGACGCCGGCGGTGGTGGTTTTGGGGATGACGTTGTAGTGGAAGTGCGGGTCCATGGGGTTGCCTTTCTTGGGGTGGGTTCAGCTCTCCGGATCTTGGGGCATCGGGCCAGCGCAGAGGGCGCTAGCTCCGCCGACGCCACGAGTCTTCGTGGTTTCCGCATGCCGTTCTGGCGACGCCTCTCCGGGGAACATGCCCGCGCTTTTACGCAAATCCGCCGGAGGAGGGCAAGGCGGAATTTCCCCCCCGGAGATATTCCCCGCGGCTCTCCCCGCCCCGCGCCGCTACTTCTCCCCCGGCGCGGTCGGAGCGAGGACGACGCGGAAGCCGATGCTGGCGTCGTGAAAGCCTTCGGCGCGAAGGTGGCGGGAGGACGAGAGCAGGTTCTGGCGGTGCCCGTCGGCGAAGCAGGCACCGCGGGTAAACCAAGGCCCGCTCATGACGCCGGGAGCGGCAGTGGCCCATTCCCAGACGTTGCCGCCGAGATCGAGCAACCCGGCGGAGTTGGGGAGGAAGCTGCCCACCGGGGCGGTGGCGGGAAAGGCGTCGCGGTGGCCGGGGATGAAGGTTATGTTTGAAAAGACCATGGCCTCGCGAGCCTCATCGCCGGCGTAATTCCCGGCGGTGGCGGGCGGAGGCCAGGCGGTGCCCCAGGGGAAAGCATCCTTGATGCGGTGCATCTTCTCCTCCACCGAGTGACTGGCGTCTTCGCGCCCGCCGAGGCCGGCCGCACAGCTCCACTCGTGGTCGCTTGGCAGCCGGTACGCTTCTCCCGCGCCGATCCTTCCCGCCTGGCGCTCGCGCTCGGTCAGCCACCGGCAGAAGGCCGTCGCATCCTCCCGGGCAATGTGCACGGCCGGATGGGTGGGGCCTTGCTCGAAGTTCTGTTTCCTCCACGCCCGCTTGGTTTCCTCGGCAAAGAGGGCGTAGTCCTGCACCCGCGTCTCCCACACGCTGAAGAGCACCCGCTGCCCGCCCGTGGGCCCACCGGTGATGGGCACGGGGACGAACTTCATGCCGAGGGAGTTGACGAAGGGGGCGTCTTTGGTGGCGGCGGAGGAGGCGGTGGCAGCTTCCGTCGTGACGTGGCCTTTACCGGTAACTTCGCGCACCTCAATGCTATGAAAAACTGTCTGCACGTTGGTCGCGCTGATGCCCAAACTCTTCGGGTCGGGGATGGCCCAGAAGGCTTCTCCGGTGAGAGCGCCCAGCTCGGATCGCCAGGTTGAAATCAACTTTCCATCCAAGAACGCTTGAGCCGAGTCCTTCCGCACACAGACGGTGGCGGTGTAGCGTTGCTGTGTTTGCAAACATTGGGCCGTTTCCACGCCGGTGACGTTTTTGTCGAACCGTTTCCCATCCACCAAGCTGAAGCCAAACCAGGTGTTGCCATGAGCCCCCATCGTCCACACGAATGAACGCCCGTCTTTGCTCAGTATTTGAGTCGCGTCACCCCAACCGCTGCGCCCCGCGCCTTTTGCTTCCAACCGCGTAAAGGTGATCCGGAAATCATACTCTTCCGGGGGTTGGTAGGGAATGGCCAGCCGCGAACAGAAGGTGACGTCGGTCTCGATACCGTCGGGCGTTCGCTTCCAGTTGCCAGCCACGGCGTTCTTCGCTGGATCGATGAGCGGCAGAAGATCGACGGCGTTTTTCCAAAGCGCAGCATCGTCGACGAGGACAGCAGGGGCCGCGTTTCTCTTCCCGAGAGTGGTCCGATAGAGAACCGTTAAGCCTCCCAGCACCAGGAGTGCGGCGATGGAAGCGATCCAGAGCGGCGCGCGGCGCTTGTTCGTGGCCTTCGGCACAGCGGCAATCTTCGGGGCGCGTGGGAGCGGCTTCGGCAGTGAACGCGGAGCGGCGGTTGGCAGCGGCGCTTCGGGCAGCGGGGTGCGGGCGGTTTCCACGTCGGCTTTCATCTCCTGCGTGCTTTGGTAGCGGCGCTCGGGGGCCTGTTGCATGGCTTTGAGCACGATGGCATCGAGGCGCGGGTCGCAGCCGGTGCGCTGGGAGGGGAGGTCGAAGGCGCCGCGCGGGGTTTCGCGGCAGAGCATTTCGTAGAGCATGACGCCGAGGCTGTAGATGTCGGCGCGGTGATCGACGTTCATGCCCCGCATCTGCTCGGGGGCCATGTAGTCGGGCGTGCCCATGATGGTGCCGGTCATGGTGGTGCCGTAGGTCTCCGCCGTGGGGTCGGTGAGGCGGGCGAGGCCGAAGTCGGCGACCTTCACCTGGTTCTCGGCATCGACCATGACATTGGCCGGCTTGATGTCGCGGTGGATGACGCCTTTGCCGTGCGCGTAGGCCAGCGCTGCGCAGACCTTTCCGGCCAGCGAGAGCGCCTGGTCGGGCGCGAGGCCGACCTGGTGGATGATGTCGGCGAGGTTGGCGCCCTCGACGAATTCCATGACGAAGAACAGATGCCCCTCCGCCGTCTGGCCGAAGTCGAAGACGGTGATGATGTGCGGGTGATTGAGCTTGGCCATCGCGCGCGCTTCGCGGCGAAAGCGATCCGCGAAGGCCTGATCGACGCTGACCTCCAGCGGCAGGAGTTTGATGGCGACCACGCGGTCGAGCGAGGTTTGGCGCGCCTTATAGACCGCCCCCATTCCGCCCCGGCCAAGCATGGCGAGCACCTCGTAACTCGGGAAGAGCACGGCCACTTCCACGACCGAAGGCGGCTCCCAGCCATGCGCTCCGGCGCTCGACATCTTCGCGGTGTGCAGGCCACGGGCGAGAAGTTCGCTGGGGTCCAGACCGCTCAGCGTCGTCGGCCGGGGGTCGTCCGGGGATGGGGAGGTGGTGTCGGATTCCGGCATCGCCGGGACGGATAGCAGACAGCATAGAGGTTTGTCACGCCACGGCGGCGACCTTGCCTAGTCCATCCACTTTTCATCCTCTCGCATGCGGACAAGCCCAGAACCATCGGGCAACGAGGCCCGCGACAGCTCTTAGCAGCAGCTTTCCCTTTTCACGGGGGAAATGTGTGGCATTCTCGCCGCCCGTGAATAAACCCGAATCCCCCAGCCCCTCCCCGAGCTCACGTTCCTACCTGCCGCGCATCGTCGATCCGGCGGCGCTGGCGGTGGAGAGCGAGGGGAAGTTTGAGCCGCGCTACGTGGAGGTGCCGGCGCTGCGGGAGCGGGGTTTTGGGCGGCGCAATCTGGTCTGGGGGGTGATCCTGCTGGTCCTGGCGATCGGTCTGCTGGTGGCGGCGGTCATCGTCTCGGGACAAAAGGCGGTGCTCTCGCTGGCCGCGTGTCTGCTCACGTTCACGGCGCTCTTCGTCCTCTCGCGCCTGCACATCTTTCGCCAGCGCAATGGGGCCTTTCTCGCGGTGGCGGTGGTGGTGCTCCTCGGGGCGGTCGTCCCGCTGATCGATCGCGGCTACGAGCTGCTGGCCGGCGTTTCCCACCCCACTGGCGCGGCGACCGCGGCGGCCCCGGTGCCGAGCCCGACGGAAGTGGAGCCGCCCGCGCTGATGCAAGCCTTTGCCCTCGGCAAACCGGACCTCGCGCAGACCCATGTGAAGGTGCTGAAGGATTCGCGCGTGGTGATCGAGGGGAAGCCTTTCCTGATCAAGATCGGCGACGCTTTCCCGCTGCTGGGAATGAAGGGCGGCGAGGCGACCTTTGCGGTGCGCGACCTGCAGGTGGCGCTGCCGGTGGAGGTGGTGGAAATCGTAGGCGGTAAAGCGGTGCGCGAGACCAAGGAATCCGCGATGGCGGCTGCGCTCGCTTCGGTGACCCAGACGAATGCACCCGCGCCGGAGCAAGTGAGCAATCCCGCGCCCGCCGAAGCGGCGAAGCCGGACGCCGCAGCTGCCGAACTGGCCGCGATCACCCGCAGTGCGCAGGCGGAAGCGGTCCGCCGTTACCCGGCTTTGCAGCTGAAAGACTCCAAGGAGAATGAGGTCTTCGTGACGACTTACCGCCAGCTCAAGAGCGACAACGATGTGGCCTTCTTCTCCAATCCCGAATGGCCGCTGGTCCTCGCCGAGCAACTCGCCACCAGCCAGGGCTGGGCGCGTGGCGATCAGGCCGTGCCCGCTGAAGCTGCGCCTGCGCAGGAAGCGCCCGCCGTCGCGCCCGCTGGGGATGGCGCGCTGATGGATCCGCAACAGCTTCCGCAGCTCCCGCCGTCCAGCTTCGAGGAGCGGCCGCAAGGGTCGCGCGCCCGGCCGCGGTAAGCACCGGGGCGTTCGTTCGCGGCTGCTCGCATGTCCCCCATCGTCGGCATCGATCTCGGCACCACCAACTCGCTCATCGGCGCGATGGACGCCGGGTTTCCCATTCTCCTCGCGGACGCCGAGGGCGAGCGCCTGACGCCGTCGGTGGTGCATTTTCCGCAAGACGGGGAGCCGCTCGTCGGGCGGCTCGCGGAGCGGATGCGGGCGCTCGAGCCTGCGGCTACGGTCTATTCCGCGAAACGCTTCATCGGCCGCCGGGTGGGCGACGACGCCGATGAGGTCAGCTATCCGCTCGCCGGCCCACGCGGCGCGCCGATGCGCCTGCGCGTCCGGGAGCGGGAGTTTGCGCCGGAGGAGATCTCCGCGCTTGTCCTCAAGAAGCTGCGGGCGGATGCGGAGCGGGCGCTGGGGGTGGAAGTCACGCGGGCGGTCATCACGGTGCCCGCGTATTTTAATGACGCCCAGCGGCAGGCAACCAAGGCCGCCGGCGAACTCGCGGGCTTTGTGGTCGAGCGCATCGTCAACGAACCGACCGCCGCGGCCCTGGCCTACGGCCTCGATAAGCTCGGCGACCGCTCAAAGATCGCCGTCTTCGACCTCGGCGGCGGCACCTTCGACATCTCGCTGCTCGAACTCAACGAAGGCGTCTTCCAAGTCTTGGCCACCAATGGCAACACCCGCCTCGGCGGCGACGACATCGACGCCGCACTCGTCGAATACTTGCGGAGGGAAGCGCTCCTGCGCGTCCCTGATCCCGGTGATGGCGACACGCAAGAGCGCATCCCTCCGAACGCTCGCCTCCGTGAGGTCGCCATCGCCGCGAAACACCGCCTGTCCACCGACGAAGCCGTCGCCATCGACCTGCCGTTCTTCGACGGCCAGCAAAGCCTCTCACTCACCCTCACCCGCGCCGAACTGGAGCTCGTCGCCGGTCCGATCGTGGAAAAGACCCGCGCCCACTGCCTCCGCGCGCTGGCCGATGCCCAGCTCACCCCCGCCGATCTGGATGACGTCATCCTCGTCGGCGGCCAGACCCGGATGCCGCTGGTGCGTGAACTCGTGCGCGCGATCTTCCACCGCGAGCCCAACGTCTCGCAGAACCCCGACGAAGCGGTGGCCCTCGGCGCGACCATCCAGGCCGGCATCCTCAGCGGCGCGGTGCAAAACGTCGTCCTGCTCGACGTGACGCCGCTTTCGCTCGGCATCGAGACGTTCGGCGGCCTGATGAACGTCATCATCCCCCGCAATTCCACGATCCCGATCAAAGCCGGTGAGCTGTTCACCAACGCGGTTGCCGGCCAGGAATCGATGCTAATCAAAGTGCTGCAAGGCGAGCGCGAACTGGCGCGCGACAACTGGGCGCTTGGCGATTTCACCCTCGACTTCGAGCGCGCTCCGAAAGGCCAGGCCCGGGTGGGCGTGCAATTCGAGATCGACGCCAACGGCATCCTCCACGTCCTCGCCCGCGACACGAAAACCGGCGCGGAGAAAACGGTGAAGATGACCAGTGCGGTGGATGTCTCGGACGAGGCCGTGGAAAAGATGCTCGAGGATTCGCTCGAACATGCCTTCGAGGATTTGAGCGACCGCATCTTCGTCGAAGCGAAGCTTAAATCCGACGAACTGCTCCCGGCCGTTCGCCAAGCCCTGTCGCAACTCGGCGCGGAACTCGACGCCAGCGAACTCGCGCTCATCGCCCAGCGCGTGGCTGAGGTCGAGAGCGCGCTTGCCGCCGGAGCCGGCCAGCCGCTCAAGCGCGCCAACACCGCGCTCGACGAAGCCACCCAACGCCTCGCCACCCTCCTCATCGAGCGCGCGATGCGCGGGTAATCGGACCGAGGCGAACGGGCTTACTTACCGAGCTGCTCGCGCAGTTTGACCGGGTCGGTCACGGGGAGCTGGCAGACGAAGTCTTCGCAGACGTAAGCGGCAGGCTTTCCGTCAATCGGGCCGACCGTTTTGATGAATTCCAGCCGCTCGCCGAGCCACTGCTGGCCGGGGCCGCCGTCGGCGAGGATCACCAGTTTGTTCGGTAGAAAACGGGCGTGCGCCTCCCGGAGCAGGGCTCGAGTGATGTCGGAATCGCGCGGGCCAGCGATGACGATTTGACGCGGCTTGGCGAGCGAGGCGTCGAGAGCGACGAGCATCTGCGGGAGCGCCGTGGGCGCTTTCGTGAGCTGGTCGGCAAAGGCAGCGAGGGTCTTTAGCGCGCGGGCGCGGAAGTCCTCCTGGCCGGTGAGTTGGGCGAGCCGCAGCAGGTTCAGCGCGGCGACGGAACTCGGCGCTGGTTCGGCACCGTCATGGTCTTCCTTCATCCGCAAAAGGATGTGCGGAGCGTCTTTCACCACGTTGAAAAAGCCGCCGTGCTCGGCATCGCCGAAGAGCTGGTTCATCCGCACCTGCAACTCCAGCGCCCACTGGAGATGCCCGGGATCAAAGTCCGCTTCGTAAAGATCGAGCAAGCCCTGGATCAGATACGCGTAGTCCTCGGCGAAACCTTCCACGGTGCTCGCACCCTGGCGGTAGTTGCGCAGGAGTTTGCCGTCTTTAGTGGAGAGCTTTTCGCGGATGAATTTCACCGCGCGCTGCGCCGCGACGAGATAGGCCGGATCGTCGAGCACCTGAGCGCCCCGGGCGAAGGCGGAGATCATCAGGCCGTTCCACGCGGTGATGATTTTGTCGTCGAGATGCGGCCGTGGCCGTTTCGCACGCAGGTCGAAAAGAATTTTCTTCGAACTGGCGAGCGACGTGGCGATCTCAGCCTCAGATTTCTGGAAGGCCTTCGCTGCCTCCGCCAGCGTGAGCCGACGGATGAGGATGTTTGCGCCTGTGAACTCCTTCATCGGATCGCTGCCCTCGGGCGCGTTGCCAGCGGGGTCCACGCCATAGACTCGGTTGAAAATCTTCGCCGGTTCCTCTCCGAGCGCCGTCTCAATCTCCGTTTCTTTCCAAACGTAGAAGGCACCCTCGGCGTGCTCCGGTTTCCCGTGCGCGATCAGGCTGTCGGCGTCCTCCGCAGAGTAAAATCCGCCGTCCTTATCGGTCATCTCGCGGCGGACGTAGTCGAGGGTCGCACGCGCGGTTTTCTCCAGTTCCGCGTCGCGCGTGATTTGGAACGCGTCCAGATACGTGACCGCGAGTTGGGCCTGATCGTAGAGCATTTTCTCGAAGTGCGGGACGTGCCAAAAACGGTCCACGGAGTAGCGGTGAAAGCCGCCCCCGAGTTGATCGTTCATCCCCCCAGCCGCCATGCGCCGGAGCGTTTCCAGCGCGGTACCGAGCGCAATTTTCCCGTCGCGGGCGTCAGCGCCTTCGCGGGCGTAGATGCGCAGCAGGAGATTCAGCGTGGATGGCCTGGGAAACTTTGGCGCACTGCCGAAGCCGCCATTCTCGTCGTCAAAAGTGCGGCCCAGCTGGTCGAGCGCGGCCGCCAGCGCCTCCCGGCCGACCGCTTCGCTTTTTTCCCCACCCCTGGCGGCGTATTCACCCAAGGCCTGCATCGCACCGGCAGCAGCCTCGACCACCCGGGCACGGTCATCTTTCCAGATGTCGGCGAGGCGTTGCAGCACGGTGGGAAAACCCGGACGCCCGCCGCGATCCGCAGGCGGAAAGTAGGTGCCGCCAAAGAACGGTTTGAGGTCGGGGGTGAGGAAGACGCTCATCGGCCAGCCGCCGCTGCCCGTCGTCGCCTGCACGTAAGTCATGTAGACGCGGTCCACGTCGGGCCGCTCCTCGCGATCGACTTTAACGCAGACAAAAAGCGCGTTCATGAGCTTGGCGATCTCGGCGCTTTCAAACGACTCGTGCGCCATGACATGGCACCAGTGGCAGGTCGAGTAGCCGACTGAGAGGAAGATCGGTTTGTCCTCGGCCTTGGCTTTGGCAAAGGCTTCCTCGCCCCACGGATACCAGTCCACGGGATTGTGCTGATGCTGGATGAGGTAGGGCGATTTTTCGCGAGCGAGACGGTTGGTGAAAGCAGGTGTGGACACGGCAGGATTCGGTTCGACGGCTTGACAGGTGAGTGCTGCGGCGAGGACAAGTGCCACGCCTTTCCATCGCTGAAGACTATTTATGAGCCGCATCGCGCCGACCTTCCACACGCCTTCTCGCGAAAGCAAACGGCATTGCCGGTGGATGTGGACGCTGCTCGCCGCAGCGGTCGGCTTGCTCACCGGCTGCGAAAGCACGACGCGGGTCAAGGACACCAGCCGGACTTTCAAGACGGTGGTCATCGACGCCGGGCACGGAGGGCACGATCGGGGCGCAACTTCGCGCTGGGGCGGGCAGGAAAAAAATGCGGCGCTCGACGTGGCTCGGCGATTGGAACCGCGGTTGCGGGCCGCGGGTTTCAAGACGGTGATGACGAGGAATGGCGACTACTTTGTCCCGCTGCGCCAGCGGGTGGTAATTTCCAATCGGCAGGACAATTCCGTTTTCGTCAGCATCCATTTCAACCACGGAAAATCACGGACGGCTCAAGGCGCGGAGACCTACTATCGGTCCGCGCCTTCGCGGCGGCTCGCGGCGCAGATCCAGCAGCGGGTCGCGGGGCTGCCCGGGACGGCTTCACGCGGTGTGAAGACGGCCAATTTCCATGTCCTGCGGGGCAACGGTTACCCGGCCGTACTGGTTGAATGTGGCTTTCTCAGCAACCCATCAGAGGGGTCCCGCTGCGCCATGCCCGCCTACCGCGAGATGCTCGCCTGGGCGATCGCCACCGGGATCTTCGAGCAGCGGGGGATCTCCGCCTCCAATCCACCGCCGCCGATGTTCAGCCCACCGCCGCCACCGCGCGAAAAGACGCGGAGTTCAAAAGGCAAAAAACAGGGCAAAAAGAAAACGTCGCCGCGCAAGAAGAAGCGTTAAGCCCGCCCGCCTCGCCAGACCGACTTGCGGCGCTGCTCCAGCCGTTACGGCAGCTTCGAGTCGAGTCGCTTGAGCACCGCAGCTTCCACCTCTTTGATCCGTCCGGAAATGCTGCTGTCGATCTCACGCATCTTCCCGTAGAGCGCCTTGCTGTAAGCGCGCTGGGCGCTGCGTGCTTCGTCGTCAGTCACCGCCCCGTCGGCTTTCGCTTTGAGTTCCACGACTTCCGGATCTTCCGAGGCCTTCGCTTTGGCCGCGTCAAAAAGCACCTTTTCCCGGGTTTCGGGATCCATGTCACCAGTCGCTGCGGCGGGGACAGTTGCGGCAGTCGCAGTCTTACCCTTGCGGGTCTTCTTGGTCGGCGGAGGCGTGGCGGGCGCGGGCTTTTCCACGACCGGGTTTTCGACAATGGGTTTCTCCTCGACCGGCATTTCAACGGGCGTTTGCACAGGCTCAGCCGGCTCGTTTTTCGCCACCGCAGAGGTGGGCTCGTCGGTCGGTGCTTTCGCTTTGGGTTTCCGCCGTTTCGCCACCGGTGCCGGGGTGGACGATTTCTTTTTCTTCACGACGGGCCTTGGAGTCGGTTCCGGCTCCGTAGGCTCCGGCGGGGCGGTTTGTGGAGCGGGAGTCGGAGCGAAGAGCGGGCGCGGCCCACGGCGGGAGCCAAACAGCGTCTTCAGCAAGTTGTCCGACTTTGGCTTCGGCCTGGCTTCCGGGGCGGTCGCTGCCGTGGGGGCGAAGGCGCGCCTTGGGGTGCTCGATGACGCTGTCGAACTGGACTCTTGACTGGTGTCCTGAGCAAAAGCGGCGGCACAAAGGACGCTGAGGGCGAGAAGGATGGAAAGCGTTTTGGGCATAGGGCTTGGGATACGGGGAGGAATGTGGGTGCTCGCCAAAAATCTGTCGAGCGCAAGCGCGGGGTCAACAAATCCTCGACAGCGCTGCCTTTCCCGATTAGTTTTAGAATTACCATGAAAACCGTCCTGCTCCTCCCCGTTCTCGCCACGTCGATCGCTCTAACCATCCCTTCTCACGCCGTGCCCATCGCCTACGAAGGCTTCGACTACGCCGCCACCGACAACCCCGGCAATGACACCGGTGACGTCGATATCTTCGGCAACACCGGCGGTAGCGGCTGGGCTAATGCGTGGTCCGGCGCGAGCGGCCTCAACTCGAACTTCATCACCAGCCCCGGTTTCGGTCCTGCCGCTGGCTCTTTGACGGTGAGCGGCAACAAGTTGTCTCTGAGCGGGAACAATAACGGCAACTTCCGCAGCCCCAGCAGCACTCCTGACGCGGATGGGGCGACGGTTTACATTAGTTTCCTTGGCGACGTCGACGCCGGCGATTACGCCGGGATTTCACTTTTCGATGGTGGCGGCGAGAATCTGTTTCTCGGAAAACCGTTCGCCGAGGCTAACTGGGGCATTGCCGGGGCCGGTCCAAACTCACTTTCCACCACGCCGACCTCTACGCTCTCGTTGCTCGTCTATCGAATCGACTTTGGAGCTTTGAATGGCGGGAACGACACGCGGATTCGCCTTTATGTGAATCCCGCGGTTGGCACAGAGCCCGCAGTCGCAGACGCGACAGCGCAGCGCAGTGATTTCATTTGGGATCAGCTTCGCGTGCAGGGCGGGCAAGGCGGGGTGACGGGTGCGTTCGACGAGATTCGGATCGGCACCGAGTATGGAGACGTCGCCGTCGTGCCGGAGCCGGCCGCGGCCGTGTCGCTGCTCAGCGGTCTCGGAGCGCTGCTGGGCCTTCGGCGTCGCCGCGCCAGCCGGTAGCTTTCAGCGCCGCACGATCTTCAAAAGCCCTCCAGCGAAACCCGGCGGGAATCGCGGCTGGAGCGAGTCTGCCCAGCAATTTCAGTTTTGTGAAAGCAGAACCGCTTTCTTCCACCACGCGCCGCTGCTGGGCTGAGATCGATCAGGGCGCGTTGCGGCACAATGTCGCGGCCGTGCGCGCCCATCTCGGCACAGATGTGCAGGTGATGGCGGTGGTCAAGGCCAACGCTTACGGGCACGGCGTCGGGCCGGTGGTGCTGGCCTTAAGTGGTGCGGTGGAAATGTTCGGCGTAGCCAACGTCGCGGAGGCGGTCGAGTTGCGTGAGCACGATGCGACGACACCGGTTTTCATCCTCGGCCCGGCACTGCCGGAAGAACGTGCAGAGATTGCGGCGCGGCGGTTTGTCCCGGCGCTGTCCAATGTCGAGGAAGCTCGCGCCTATGCAGCGTTGGCCGGCGCGGAGCCCCTGCCGGTGCACTTGAAAATCGACACTGGCATGGGCCGCATCGGCATTTGGGAAACTGAAGCGGTTGAAGTAGCGCGAGAGATCCTCGCGCTGGCGGAACTCCGCGTCACTGGCCTCGCCTCCCATCTGCCGGTCGCGGATGAAGATGACGCCTTTACCCGCGACCAACTCGCGCACTTTCACGCCACCGTCGCCCAGCTCCGAGCGCTCGGCATTGCTCAGCCGATCGTTCATGTGGAGAACAGCGCGGGCATCATCGGCTTCCCCGCGCAGGCTGGGGATATGGTGCGCGCTGGCCTGATGCTTTACGGCAGTGCGCCGCGCGTGGAATTTCAGCCAAAGCTGCGGGCGGTAATGACCTGGAAGACGCGCATTAGCCTCCTCCGCACTGCCCCGGCCGGCCACGGCGTCAGTTACGGACGCACTTTCAAAACCACGCACCCGACGCGTCTCGCCACTCTCGCCGTGGGTTATGCCGACGGCTACCAGCGCCACCTTTCAAATCGCGGAGCGCACGTCCTGATCGGCGGTTCGCGCTGTCCGGTGCTCGGCCGGGTGACGATGGACCAGATCATCGCCGATGTCAGCGCGGTGCCCGAAGTGGCGACGGGCGACGAAGTCGTGCTGCTGGGGCGCCAGGGTGCGGAGGAAATCCTCGCGGCTGAGCTGGCGGAAAAGTCCGGCACCATCGCGTGGGAGATTTTCACCGGCGTGAGTCGGCGGGTGGAGCGGGTGTATTGTTGATTGCTGATTGAGGATTGCTGATTTGCAGAGAAGCTGCGCCGCGCCCAAATCCTCAATCAGAAATCAGAAATCAGAAATTTACCCGCCCCCGTGCTCCAAATCGTCTTTAACGAAATCAGCGCCGCCGAGATGGCCGCTTTACCCAAGCTGCTCCAACTCGATCTGCTCGCCGAGTTTCAGTTTCTGCCGGACGAACTCGAGAACCTGGACACTGAAAGATTTGGCGTTGTGGAGCGCGACGGACAGCGGCTTTTCCGCTACCGGGCGAAAGACTACCGCATCTATTTCGCGAAGACTGGCGAAGGGATCACGGTGCATCGCGTGCTGCATAAAAACACCATCCGCGACTTCCTTTTTCGCACCAAGCTGCCCATGACCGAAGACGATCAGCTCGGGCAGCGTGAAGCATTCTGGAAGCTCATCGAGGAGGGCGAGAGAACGAGGAAAGCGAAGTGAACCTCCGGCTGCTGCTCTGCATCGCGCTCGGGTTGTTCACGACTTACATCGGCGTGGTCATGCTTCTGCAGCAGCTCCGCCCGCAGGCCCGGTCGCCGCTTCCGCCGAAGCCAAATTTTTCCGCGCGGTCGGCGACCTTCGTCGATCCGGAGACGGGCGAAAAAACCATCCATCGCGAGATTACGGTGAGCACGAAATTGGCGCCGACCGCGGGCCCTCCAACGCCGCAGGAACCGCAGCCAGCTAAGCCATGAACCTCTTTCCCGACGAAGCCGTCCGCCGCGAACTCTTCCCGATCTGCCGGGATCAAATCTTTTTCGCTCACGGCGGGGTGAACGCGCTCCCGCGTTTCGTAGCCGATGCGATCTGCGACTACACCCGCGCGTCGTCGGAAAATCACCAGGAGTTCGGCAACGTCCTTCGCGAGGTGAAGCAGACACGCCGCGTTTGCGCTGAGTTCATCGGTGCGCACGCCGACGAAATCGCCCTCCTCGGTCCGACCTCGCTCGGACTTTCGCTCTTCGCCAACGGCCTCGACTGGCAGCTCGGAGACGAAATCCTTTGCTACCACGGCGACTATCCGGCCAACGTCTATCCGTGGATCGAACTGCGCCGCCGAGGAGTGGTCGTCCGCTACCTCGAGCCCACCGGGCCCGGCGCAATTACACCTGAACTGGTTGCGCAGGCGCTGACGGCCAAGACGAAACTCGTGGCGCTCGCCAGCGCCCATTTTTTCACCGGCTATCGGATCGATGTGGAAGCCATCGGCGCGTTGTTGCACGCGCGCGGGGTGCTCTTCTCGCTTGATGCCATTCAGACGCTTGGGGCCTTCCCGCTCGATGTGGAAAAAGCGCATGTCGATTTTCTCAGCGCCGACGCTCACAAGTGGATGCTCGGTCCGCTGGCCATCGGCATCGTGTATGTGCGCCGCGCGCATTTCGAGCGACTGCGTCCGACGCTGCTCGGCGCGTGGAATGTCCAGGCGCCGAACTTCATCGCGCAGGATGAGATCGAATTTGTTCCGACCGCCCAGCGTTACGAGCCCGGTGTCCTGAACATCGCTGGCATTCTCGGCATGAAGGCCGCGCTGGAACATCTTCTCGCGCACGGCATGGACGTTGTGGCCGCGCGGTTGCTGGAGCTAAAGGCTCATCTCGTCGGCCAGCTTGATCCGTTGGGCTTTACCATCCTCGGTCCGCGCGAAGGTCCAGCAGCGAGCAGCATCACGACCTTCCGCCACGCGGCCATCAGCAGCACCGCTCTTTTTGCCGCGCTCGAAAAAGCCCGGGTCATCGCCTCGCTTCGCCATGATCGCGAAGGGCGCGATTACCTCCGCTTCAGCCCGCACTTCTACAACACCGAAGCCGAACTGGACCACGCGGTATCGGCACTGCGTGCAGTCCTCTAGCCGACTGAGATTTCCGTCGGTGGCGGAAGAAAAAGGGGCCAAATTTTGGGCCGGGACGATTTAGATGTAGCGCTATGGAAAACCCCGTCAGCGCCCTCTCCTATGAAACGCATTCTTTTTTTCAGCATCATCGCCCTTTCCGTCGTCGGAACCCCGCTTGCGTTGGCCAAAGAGAAAAAGAAAGACAAAGACAAAGACAAGGACAGGGATCGTGAGCGCGTTGTTTACGTCGAGCGGGATGGCGACCGCTATCGGGATGGAGACCGGTATCGGAATAGCGACCACTATCGCGATGGCGACCAGGGTCGGTACTGGGTCCAGCCAGACACCCGCGGCTATGGCTATGGCCGGGATCGCACCCGGACGGTCTATGTGGTCGAGCGGAACCGCCCCGTGCAACGGGTCGTCTATGTCGATTCACGGGGCAGCTATTACCGCATCGTAAATGGGCGTCGCTATCAGGTTCAGGACCGTGTGTATGAGAGCTATCCTTCCCAATACTACTACCGCGATGGTCGGCCCCGCCTGACGATTTCGGTGCCGTATTAAAAACTGCGCAGCTATTTATTTTCAGCCACGGCGGGCATCAAAAAACTTCTGTCCGCCCATCGTAAGCGTGGCTGACCGGGATGGGGTGCCCGATTTGGTCCAGGATCTGGCGCGTCAGGTTAAGCTTGGTTTCGAGGAACGAGTCGTCGTGCATGGGGTCGTGATGGGTGACGAACCAGCGCTTCACCCCAGCGAGCTTCATTAGCACACAGGCGTTAGCCACCGAACTGTGGCCCCAGCGGATCTTTTTCGGATATTCCGCAGGCGTATATTGGGCCTCATGAATGACCACATCGGCGTCGCTCAGGAAGTCGATCATGTTTCCATACGGCAGAGCTAGCGGATGCTCGCGAGAGATCTCGGCGGGCGAGCCGGTGTAGCCTTGGAGGAATTCGTTATCCGGCACCCAGGCGATCTTCTTCCCGGCAATCTCGATCTTGTAGCCCACCGTCGCGCCGGGATGCTGGGCAAACTCCCACCAGATCTTGGCGGCACCCACGACCATCGGATTTGACGTCAGGTGCCGGAACTGCAGATGCGAGTGCATGTCCTCCATCTGCACGGGGAAGTAATCGCGATCGAGCTGACCACGGAAGACCGACTTCAAATCTTTGCCAAAGCCCTCCGCGCCATAAATGACGACCTCGAAACCCGGCACGTACGCCGGGGCGAAAAACGGGAAGCCTTGGATGTGATCCCAGTGCGTGTGGGTGACAAAGAGGTGCACCTTGCGCGGCGGCGAGCAGAGCATATCGAGCCCGAGATCGCGGATGCCGGACCCGGCGTCGAAGATGAAAAGCTCATCGCCGCTCGCCACGGAAAAGCAGGAAGTATTTCCACCGGTGCGAAGAAAACGCGCGCCCGGCGTGGGCGTAGAACCGCGGACTCCCCAGAAGGTAAAGCGCGCCCGCGTAGTATCGAGCACCGGCCGGTAAGGCTCACAGGCTTTGTCCACGTCGACAGCGGGCGAAGGAAAATCCGGCACGCCAGTGTAGCGCCCGCGTTTGGTAAAAAAGGTGTCCACTTTCTCGACGAGCTGAGTCGCCTCGAACGGCTTGATGAGCAGATCAAAAACCCCCAGTCGCACCGCTTCGTCGTGCTCGGTTTTGAAATCCTTGGCCGTGCAAATGAGGACGCCGATCTTCGCCGTGCGGTGCTCTTCACGCAGCGCTTTCAGCACCTCAATGCCGTGCATCCGCGGCATCATGATGTCGAGCACCAGTAAGTCGGGCGGATTTTCGCGGGCTTTCTGCAGGCACTCCTCCCCATCGCTCGCCGTCTCCACGGCGTAACCCGCGCGCTCCAGCGCCTGGGCCATTTTAAAGGCGATCACGCGCACGTCCTCCCCGATAAGAATCCGACCAATAGGAGGCGTGGGTGTGCTCATGTCGGGCGGAATGTGAACCACAAAGCCGGCGACAGCGAAAGGCCAAAGCCGCACATCGTTTGCGGGGAATTCGCCCGCCGCGCAACTTGACCTTCAGGTTTTTGTCCTCGTCTTGACGGCGGACGACCTCCGCAATGACATTGCCCGGGCAACCGCAAAGCGGGCAGGAAACGGCTCACCGAGAAATCGGTTTTCACAATCGGGCAGTCAACGAGCCCTGCCGCAGCGCTGCCCACCCTCGCCATGCCTATGAAATCCGCTCTTTTCCATCTCACCCTGCTGTTCTGCACTGCCGCGCTCCCGCTGCGGGCTCAGGAATCAGCGCCCGCGCCGTCAACCGCTTCCGCGGAAGTGACTGCGTTGCAGGAAAACGTGCTCGCGGCGCTGAATGCCGCCGCTTTTGACAAGCTGCTGCCCCTGCTTACGCCCGATGTGACGCTCACTTTTCAAAACGCTGAGGAGGCTCGCGGGCGCGCGGGGGTGAAGACATTTCTCGAGCAAAAAACCAACGGCCCCGAAGCGCTCGTGCAGAGTTTCAAGATCACGGCGAAGGCGGGGCATGCCCCCACGCTTTACGGTGCCGATACCGCGGTGCTGGCGGGTAGCGCCGCACAGAGCTTGCGCATGGCGAATGGCAAGCAACTCGAACTCGCCGGGCGCTGGACCGCGACGGCGGTGCGCACGGACGGCCAGTGGCAACTCGCCGCGCTGCACACTTCGACGAACCTTTTCTCGAGCCCCCTTATTGACTCCACGAAAAGGGCGGGGCGCAATGCGAGCATTGCCAGCCTTTTCATCGGCCTTTTCGTCGGCTGGATGCTGGGTCGAAAGCGGGTGTTTTGAAAAAAGCGGCGCTCAATTCTCCAGGAATCGCACCCGGTAGAACCGCTTCTCGCCCACGATCGGAACGGTAATCACGACCGGGCCAGCCGGGCGGGCGAGTCCGTCGTTGCCGGGCGCGTTCATGAGCTGCCAGGTCGCGAGGCTGGCGGATTCTTCAATGAGGAAGGAGCGGTTTTCGAGCAGGTTGAACTGAAAGGTCATCTCGCCACCAAAAAGCACGGGCTCCAGCCGCAGCACGCTTGCGCTTTGCAGCGGATGCGTGCCGGCGAGGAACTCCATCTCGTTCGTCGTCCCGTCGCCTTCGGCATCAATGCCGGGTGCGCCGTCGGGGCTAATGAGGTTGCCGAAATGCAGCGTCCGCCATTGGTCGTAGCTGAGACGCGCGGGGAGCGAATTGTTAATCCAGTCGGTGAGCAGCGCGATGTTTCGGGCGTCGAGTTCGTTGCTGCCGAGCGGCGGCATGCGGGTGAAGCCGTTCGTCACCGCCATGCGGTTCAGCACCACGGAATGCGCGGTGTCGCCCGGGACGATGAGTTTGTTCAGCGGGTTGCCTTGGTTGTTGATCGCGGTGCCGTTGAGCAGCCCGGTTTGGGCGAGGGTGACGTGGGCGCGGCCATCCCACGCGGCGGGCGTGGCGGTGCCGCCGGGGCGGTGGCAGCTCGCGCAATTCACGTCGAAGTAGGAGCGCACGCGGGCTTCGAGCGAGTATTCGGTTTCCTCGGGGCGCAGATGGCGTGGCAGGAGATTTGGCGAGCCGGCGCTGTTGGTCAGAAACCCGTGCGTTTCGAGCAGGCTGATTTGATTGCCGGTGAAGCCGTTGATGCTCCCGCTGAGGTTGAGCTGGCGCGTATTGAACGAGAGGGCGTGTCCGGCCTGCGGGGTGTGGCAGGCGATGCACTGCGCGCGACTCGGGATGCTCCAGCGCTGAAGGTAAGGCGCTCCGTTTTGCGTCAGCGGAACATCGAAATCGGCACCCTCATCCGGCACGAGCGTGGCCTCGGTCTGCGCGTCGTTCCAGCGGTAGCTCACGCCATAGACGCCGGCGGCGTTTTTCACGAGCAGCCGCGTTTCGATGCGCTTCGCCGGAGTCAACGGATCGCCGGGCGCGGGTGGATTGCTGCGGGTTAGCGGGAGGTCGAAATGCTTTACCCAGACGGTGCCGTCGGGCAGACCCCACGCGCCATCGCGGTCGAAGGTGAAGTCGCCCAGACCATCGGGGACGCTGAACCAGCGGCGCTTCACAGCGTGATCGCTCCAGAACGGCAGATTCACGGAATACGGCAGCAGGCTCGGGGCGGGGGCGAGGTCCGCGAGATCGGCGAAGACGCCAGTGGCGCTGAGGGTCTGCGGGAAGGTGCTGCCGGGTGCGTCGCTGGTGACGAGCCGGCGCAGTACGCCGCTGTCGAGATCGCAGAGCAGCACGTCGCCATTCGAGGGATCCACGCCGAAGCCCGCGATCCCGCCTTCCCCCGCGAGCCGCACCACCGTGGGCGCAGCGGCGACGTTGCGGCGCAGGCTCCAGATATTTCCGGAGACGTAGTCGGCAAAAATGTACGCGCCCGTGAGGCCGGCGAAACGCGTGCCGCGATAGACCACGCCACCGGTCACCGAGTTACCCTTGAAGTTCGGGTCGCCCGGCAGGCCGGTGTGGTTGTATTCGTAAATGGGATCGGTCCCCACAAAGCCCGCGACCGGCGCGCGGGGCCCGGCGTTGAAGCCTTCGCGATAAGCCCAGCCGTAGTTGGCGCCGGCGGTGATGATGTCGATCTCCTCGTAAGCGTTCTGCCCTACATCGGCGCACCACAGTTCGCCGGTGACGGGATCGAAAGACGTGCGCCACGGATTGCGCAGACCGGCCGCCCAGAACTCGGTGCGCACAGCCGAAGGCGCGACCGGCAGGCCGTTGAAGGAAGTCGCGCCGACCCACGGATTGTCGGACGGCACCGCATAGCGCGCGACGCCGGCATCGCGAATCACTGCGACGTGATTGTTCGGATTCAGGTTGCCCGGCTTTTTATCCACGTCGATGCGCGCCATGGCGGCGAAAAAGTCGCCGTCGATCTTCTGGCTGTTGTTGTAGTTGTCATCTCCGCCGCCTTCGTCGCCGAGCGCGATGTAGAGATAGCCGTCCGGCCCGAAGTTCATGCTGCCGCCCTGATGATTGCTCGCCTCGTCCTCCTGCTGAATGAGGACCAGCTCAGAAGTCGTGTCGGCGGCGAGCGGATTGCCCGCCTGCATGGTGAAACGCGAGACGCGCTGGAAGTTCGCGAACGTGGCGGGGTTGCTGCCGGGTCGCGCTGCGTTCACGGAATAGAAGACGTAGAAGTAGCGGTTCGTCGCGTAGTTCGGATGGAAGGCAACGGAGAGCAGACCTTGCTCGCCGGAGTCGAGAAACGTCTCGCCGCGCGGGGCGACGAGTGCGGGCAGATCGAGCACCGTCACGGGTACCGGGGCGGCGACAGTGACATTCGGAATGACCCGAAGCAGTCCCGTCTTTTCGCAAACGAAAAGCCGCTGCGTGTCGCCGGGCGGGCTCACGGCCAGGAGCGGCTGGCTGAAGGTCGGGTTCGTCGCAAAGGCGGGCGCGAGCTGGAAGGCGGTGGGTGGCGGCTGCGAGGGGACGTTGAGACTGCTGTTGGCGATGCGCAGCGTCGTGGCGAAGCCGATGGACACGCTGACCGGCGCGGAGAAACCGCCGGGACCGCTGATGCGATAGGTGAAGCTGTCGGTCGCCGGCGCGCCTGTGGTGTGCCTGTAGAGGATGCGGCCCTGCGCATTTACCGTGGCGCTACCGGAGGTGGGCGGGGAGAAAATCGCGACGCTGGCGGGGTCGAAAAATCCGGTGTCGTTCGCGGTCACCTCGAGCAGCACCTTTTGCTGGTGGTGGATCTGTGTCGTGTCCGCCGTGGCGATGGGCGCATCCACCGGGCCGGTATATATCTGCTGCACGCGGATGGCCTGGAAGGCGTAACCGTAGGGCGCGGCAGAGGCGTTTCCGCCCGCGTAGTCGCCGACGTATTTGGTGAGGATGATTGAAAAAGTCCCGTCGGAACCGGGATTGATCGCATCCCAACCCACGACTTCGCCCACCCGATTCTCGCCGGAGTTCCACGCAGCCTGCGCGGCGCTCAGGAATGTCGGCTGTTGCGCCGCGGTGAGCACGCCACTGGTGTGCGCGGCGGTTTGCGAATCCGCACCTGAAATTTCCGCGCGCGTATAGCGGTTGGCATAACTGCCGCCACGGATCCCAGCGCCGCGGAAAGTGTAGGTCCGCGCGGGATTCAGCCCGGTGAAGATGTAAGTGATGCTGTCGCCGGTTTCGATCTGCGCAGATGGGGCGCTGCCCTCGACCCAATTAACATAAGGCGAAAAAAGCGCGTCCGCCGGAGTGCCCGCGTTCGGCGCACTCATGGTTCCGGCTCCCGCCGCGCCGACGTTCGTGTGGGAGAACGAGACCGGCAGATTTACCCCCGTGGCGATGTTCCGCAGTAGGCCGGCGTCGGTGCCGAAAAGGCTCCACGCAGTCGCATTTGGATGCGTGCCGGTTCCAGCGGTCTGGTCGTTGAAGGCAAACCACTCGGTGATCTGAACGGGCGGCGGCGCGACTTGCACGAAGACAGTCGCAGGCGCGGAACGCGCGCCGGTCGAGTCGGCGACGGTGTAGGTGAACGAGTCGCTCGTGTTAGGCGCGCCGTCGTTCGTGTAAGTGATCTGGCCGGTGCCGGCGTTGACCGTCAGCCAGCCGTGCCGCGGCGGGCCGACGACCTGCACGGAGGCGGGCGTCAGCAGGCTTTCGGGATCGAAGTCGTTCGCCGCGACGCTGATCGCCACCGCCTGCCCGGCGTTTACCGAGGCGGTGTCAGAGCGGGCGAGTGGGCGATGATTCCACCCGCTGAAAGTGACGCTTAATTGGGGCGCGAAGCTCAGATTGCCGAGCGCCACTGCACCGTTGTAGCTCTCCCCTTCGACATGGCCAGTGCCGGTCAGGAACATCGCGAGATTGTTGCCGCTGGCCCAGCCGCTGCGGTTCACAATCTCCTGCACCAGGGCGGAAAGGTTCGGCGTGAGCTGGTTCGCGCCGCGCTCCCCGACCGTCGGCCACGCGGGCGGAGCCCACGCGGCGCTCGCCGTCGTGCCGGGGCGGAATGAGGGACGCGCATACGCGTCGTCGAAGATCGCCGCCCGGTCCGCCGCCTCGCCGCGAATCGTGAGGCTGACCGGCGTGGTCGAAGCGGGCGAATTGTCCGTGGTGAACTGGATGCTCGCCGCGGTGATCCTCGCGCCCTGCGGCACGGCGAGCGCGCCGAAACGCATCCCGAGAATCCACCCGAGACCGTTGTCGCCGAGGCCGAGGTCGAGATCGGTGCTGGTCGTGTCAATCGTGCCGGTCGGCGGTTCTTCCACGTCGCCAAGTTCGCCCGCGATGATCGCCGTCGTAGTCCCGCTCGCCGGTTGCGCTACCGCGATGCTCACGGTCGCGAGGGCCGACACCGTCCCGCCGGCGGTGGTCACGCGATAGGTGAATGCGTCCGTTTCCGAGGAATCGCCGTTGTTCAAATAGCGAATCTGGCCGGTCAGCGGATCCAGCGTGGCCGTGCCGTGCGCGGGCGGGCTGACGACTTCGATGCTAGCGAAATTCGCGTCCGTCACCCCGCCGTGATCGTTGGCGAGCACGGCGATCCAGGCCCCGCCGCCGCGGTTCACGCTCGCAGCATCCGGCACCGTCGTCACGGGCAGTGCACCAACATTCGGCAGCAGCCGCACTTCGTCGGACGTCGAGAGACCCTGCGGATCGGTGACGGTGAGCCGAATGGTGTAGTAATAAACCGAGTCGTCGCCGTGGGGATCGTTGCCGGGGCCATGTGGCGTGATGACCGTGGTGGTCGCGGGATTCGGGTCGCCCGGTTCGTCGTGATGATGCGTGTTGTGATGAAGTCTGGTGACCCACGAATAGGTCAGCGCGCCGTTCGCCGTCTCCGCATCGGAAACCTCGGCGGTCAACGTGTAGGTTAGGTTCCCTTGGTCGAGCGGATAGCGGGTGAGATTCAACGGGCTGGTGATGCGCACGCGCGGCGCGGTGTTGTTCACATGAATCGGCACGGTGCTCGTGTGCTCAAAACCCGCCGCGTCATAGACCGTGAGCGTCGCGTTGAAGAGTGTCGCCCCCGCGGCGATGTAGGTGTGAGAAGGGTTCGCGAGGGTCGAAGTCACACCATTGCCAAAGTTCCACAGGTAGCGCAGCGAGCCGCCGTTCGGATCGGTACTATCTAGGCTCGAGAAATTCACCGTCAGCGGACTTGGTCCCCACGAGCGATGCGCGCTGGCCTTGGCGACCGGCGGCGTCCCGCCCACGTATTCCACTTTCATGACCCTTTCGCCCAACGGGATGTAGTAAAGCGCGCCCGTTTCGGGATGCGTGGTCACAAACACCACCCCACCCGCACTGCTGGCGAAATTGCGCACCGCCTGAACCTCGTTGTTCGGGCCAATCCTGAAATTTTTGATCCACCCGCCGCCGTACTCCGCATGGAAATACGTGCCCTGATATTCCGCGGGAAAATCCGCCCCCGTGTACCAAGTGCCGCCGACCGAACAGTTGCCGTCAAAGGTTGAACCCGTGACCGGATTGCCCACCGCGCCCATGTTATAAACCGTCCCGGCTACATTGACCCGCGCCGCCCGGCCGGTGCGCCAGTCCGCAATCGGGCGCATGTGATCCGTCGCATCCATACCCACTGGCCGCGCCGGAAAGTATTCCCCCTGCGTGAACATTCCCTCGTAAATCGGCCACCCGAAATTGCGCCCCCCGACGTCTGAAACCTGCAGGTCCTCGCTCGAATACCAGCCGACGTCGCCGATGAAAAACGCGCCCGGATTTCCGTCCGCCGGATTGACCGAACCGGTGCCTGGCTTTTTCGTAAAGCGGAACGGATTGCGCAGCCCACGCGCCCACATCCGCGAGCGCACGGAGCGCGGCGAGCCCGCCTGGTAAAGCGGATTGCTGGAGATGCCGTTGCCGGTCGCCGGGTCGATGCGGATCATTTTCCCGTTCAGCGAATCGAGCAACTGGCTGCGAAACGCGCCGATGTTTTCCGCCGCGGTGATGATGCCGTCGGCCACGCCTGCATTGCCGTAGGCCCCGCCCGCCTGGGCGCCGTTGTCCATCGCATTGTAGCTCGCGCCGTCGCCGCAGGTGGCGAGCAGCGTCCCATCCGCACCGAAGAAAAGCGTGCCGACGGAATGCGACTCGTGCAGCACGGGAAAGCCGGTCTGCTTCGTCTCGCCGACCAACACGATGCGCGACGCCGGGATAGCCGTGCGGCGGTCGTCCGCGAGATTCGCCGTGTAGCGCGTGATCCGCCCGATCGTCGGCTTGAAATAATCGTTCGTCCCCGGGTTGTAGCTGCCCGTGCCGAAGTTGAGGAGATGATGCCGGTCCACCACATACATCACGTAGAAGTAGCCATTCGTCGCGAAGTTCGGATCGAGCGCGAAGCCGAGCATCCCGTGATCCCGATAGCCCGCGACCTCCTCGGAAATATCGAGCATCGGAGCAGCCAGCCGCACGCCATCCTCGACAATCCACACTCGCCCCCTGCGCTCCCACACATACATGCGTTGCTTCGTGCCGTCGGGATTGCGTCCAAAGATCAGGCCGACTGCCTCATTCCACCCCGCGCTGAAAGTCGATTCGCTGAAGCCGGGCGCAAACGTCGCGGCGCGCGCCGGCAGGAGTAGGGAGGCGGCCAAGAGCACGCTGGCCCCGGCGGTGAAGAGGATCCGTTTCATGGTGTTACTGGGGTGTCGCGAAAATCTCACGCTCGCGAAAAGCAAGCGCGGGGACGCGATGGAAACATCATCCCGGCGCGTTGTAACGGCACAATGCTCGGAGTGTTACGAATACGTCTCGAATCGACGTGCACCGCACCCGAGTGGGCTACGGCAGCGGTTCGCCGCGGGCGGCAATGAGGAGGTAATACCACTCCTCGCGGCTCAACTCGATCTCGTCGGCGGCCGCGGCGGCGCGGATGCGCTCGGGGTTCACGCTCCCTACGATGGGGATGATTTTTGTCGGATGCCGCATCAGCCAGGCGAGCGCGAGAGCGGTGCGGGTCACGCCTTTCAATGCAGCCAGCGCGTCGAGTGCGGCAACGATGCCTTCGACCTGATAACCCTGCTGCGAGGGCAGCAGGCCGGTCGCGCCATCGCCGAGCAGGCCGCCGGCGAGCGGGCTCCAGGCGAGCGGGGTGAGGTTGAGCGCCTGGCATTGGTCGAGGGTGCCGTCGGTAAAGGCGGTGAGGTTGGCGAGGCTGATTTCGACCTGATTGGCGACGAGCGGTTGCTCGAGCTTTTGCTGGAGCGCGCGCTGGAGCATGGCGACTTGCGATGGAGCAAAATTGCTGACGCCAAATTCCCGCACTTTGCCCGATTTGTGTAGGCTGGTGAAGGCGATGGCCACTTCCTCGGCGTTCATCAGCCAGTCCGGGCGATGGAGTTGGAAGAGGTCAATTTCGTCCACATGCAGCCGCTTCATCGACTGCTCGCAGGAGCGAATGATGTGCTCGGCCGAGAAGTCGTAGCGGCCGGGGGTGCCGGGCGGTTCGTCGGCGAGGCGGATCCCGCATTTCGTGGCGACGAGCAACTTTTTGCGGAGCCCGCGGTTTTCCCGCAGGACTTCGCCAAAGGCGCTCTCGGCTCGCGTGTGGCAGTAAATATCCGCGTGATCGAAAAGCGTGAACCCAGCATCGACCGCGGCCAGGATAGCGGCGCGCGCCGTTTCGAGATTGGTCTGCACATCGCTGGCTGGAGCGAGCCGCCAGCAACCGTAGGCGAGGCGGCTGGAGGAGAGTTTGCTTTCGCCAAGGGAGGTCTTTTGCATCGCGCGATGGGTAGCGGCGAGTCCGGGAGGCGGCAAGCGCCGAGTCTCGCCGGGAATAAGCGCAGGAATTCATCGCCAAGTGCCGCGTCTCGGGACGTAATTCCGCCGCGATGAAAAAACTTCTCTTCCCCCTCATCTCGCTCGCCGTCTTTGCCTCCGCCTTCGCCAATTGGGAGGTGAAGGACGAAGCGAATCCCGACTCGCCCGGTCGTTGTGTGAATGTCACCGAGGACGGTGTCTTACGGGCGCAATTCATCTACGGGGAAGGGCAACTCAAGCCTTACCTGCGGATGCAGGGCGAGGAGGGCGACTCCTTGAACGCTTGGGAGGAGAAACAGCCGTTCCCGCATCATCGCGGCATTTACATCGGTTGGAACAAGATCGCTTCAGATCTCGGCGCCACGGCGCAGGGGATGAAGACGACCGACCTTTGGCACATGAACAACAAGGGGACGATGACGGTGGCGAAGCTGGAAAAACTGGAGGGGGGAAAGGATGGAGGAACGCTCGTGGCAATCATTGAATGGCGCGCTGGCGCCGAGGACGCGACAGGCAGCAATTTATTGCTGACGGAAACACGGACGCTGAAGGTGTCGCGACCCAGGGCCAAGACGACGCAGGTCGATGCTGAGTTCGTGCTAAAGCCCGCGCGCGATCTCACGCTGGGGGGTGATCTCCAGCATGCGGGCGTGCATTTCCGGGCGTCGGCCGCGGTCGGCGCACGCGCCAAAGAAACCGCGTATGTTTGGGAACCGGACCTGGCCGGGCCCGGCGGGAAAGTCGTCAGCAAGGAATTGCAATGGGTGCGCCTGATTTTCCCCATCGGAGAACGCTGGTATTCGGCCACCCAGCTAAACGCGCCGACGAATCCGGTCGATGAACTCTCGTGGCGCGACTACGGACGCTTCGGATTCTTCTTCGCCAAGGTGCTGAAGAAGGATGAGGTGTTGTCGCTCAAGTATCGCTTCCTCACCGAACTGGAGGACGGCCTCAGCGCAAAGCCGACGGAGGAGCAGCGGGCGGCGGCTCGCAAGGCTGGGCAGGCCGAGTACGACACGTTTGTGAAATGAAGGCCTACCTGTTGGTTCTCGCGCTGGTCCTGGTTTTCGCGGGCGCGGCATGGGCGGCGGAGAGCGATCCGCTCTCCCCCGACGCGCGAGCCGCAATGACGGCAGGGTGGAAACGTGAAGTTGCCGACGCGAGCGCGGCGTTGGCGAAAAATCCGGATTCGGTTGGCGCTTATTCGGAGCGTGGAGACGCGCAGCTTTTTCTCGGAGACGCGAAGGCGGCGGTGGAGGATTTTGAGAAGATGATTGCCCTCGACGCTGCGCAGGATGCACCGCACTGGAGGCTGGGGATCGCCTATTATTTCGTCGGTGATTTCGCAAAGTCGGCAAAGCAGTTTGAAAAGTATCACGCCTACGACGCGCGCGACCGGGAGAACGGGATTTGGAAGTTTCTTGCTCAGGCGAAGACCGACGGCCTGGAGAAAGCACGGGCGGAAATGCTGGTTTATACGCGCTTCGACCGCGAGCCGTTCCCGGCGCTTTACGAAATGTTTGCCGGCAAAAAAACTCCCGCCGAATTGTTTACGGAGATCGAAAGCAAGGGGTTCACCTCCGACGAAAATGTCATGTTTTTTGCGAACTACTACGGCGGTCTTGGCGAAGAGCTGCGCGGCAATAGAGCGCGGGCATTGGAGCTGTTGCACAAAGCTGTCGCCAGCCCAATTGGGCGAGCTCGCGGCGGTCCCGGCTACATGTGGCAGGTCGCGCGGCTGCATTGGGAGCGGCGCGCGCAGCCTGCACTGTAGGGGAAGCTGCCAGCTTCCCCTACAGCTGCGCGGGGCTGCTGAGTTGGACGTCCATGCTCACCATGCGCTCGACGTCGAACTCGAAACAAGCGCGGAAGCTTTGCCCAGCCAGCATCGCTGGTAGCCAATGACGGTCATCGGCCCACATCTCGTCGTAGGGAATGGCGTCGGTCGCGAACCACCGCGGGATGGCTTCGTCGGTCTCAATCGGTTCGCCGGTGAAATCATGCGCGAGGAAGACAACGCAGTGCAGGCTGTAGCCGTCGGCGAACTGAAAATGCAGCTCTCCCCGCTCTTCGATGTCCAGCGGAGTGACGCCGATTTCCTCCTGCGTTTCGCGGATGGCTGAAGCGAGCGCGGTCTCGCCGGGATCGAGCTTGCCGCCTGGGCCGTTGATCTTGCCCGCGCCGAGCCCGCGCTTTTTGCGGATGAGCAGGATACGGCCGTCTTTGACGATGAAACAGAGATTGGCCCGCTCGCGCGGCTGCCAGGTGGACCAGTCCATGAACCGGGGAAGGTGAATTGTGATTGGTGATTTGGGAATGGTGAATGTTAGCAACGGCCCACTCAGTCACCTTCACCGACCACCAATCCATGAAATCCCTCACCGCCCTTCGTCTCGCCGCTCTCGCTGGTTTCCTCGCCGTCGCCCTCGGAGCCTTTGGCGCGCACGGTTTAAAGGCTACGCTGTTGAAAAATGGAACGCTGGCGCCTTGGGAAACGGCGGTGCTCTATCACCTCGCGCATGCCGTCGTGCTGCTCGCGCTCGCGCAGCGGTCGCTGGTGCCGCGGCTGCCTTTCGCGCTCTTCGGCGCGGGGATCGTCATCTTCAGTGGCTCGCTCTACACGCTCGCGCTGACGAATGTGAAATGGCTCGGCGCGATCACCCCGCTTGGCGGCCTTTGCCTGCTCGTGGGCTGGCTGGCGCTGGCTTGGAAGCCGCGGCTGTAGGGGAAGCTGTCAGCTTCCCCTACAACCACGACACTTCTAACGCCTGCTACTTCGCCCCGTCTTTTGGCAGGCCGAGCGCTTCCCGGGCGGCCGCCTTTTCCTTTTCGTCGTCGCCCTCAACGGCGGGGAGGAGGATGATCGCCTGCCACTCCTTCGTGGCGAGGTCTGTCTTCCCCATTGCCTTGTGCAAGCGGGCCAACTCGGCGCGATGTTGGATGCGCTGTGGGGCCAGTTCGACGGCCTTCTTCAGGCACTTCACCGCGTCCTCGTTGCTTGCGGCAGGCATGCCGCCATAGACGACTTTGGCGAGGACTTTGAGCATTCCGCTGACATTGGCCACGCCAGCGTGCCAGCGGCCGAGGACGTACCAGGCGAAGTCGTCGGTGGGATCGAGTTCGATGGATTTGGTCGTCTCGTCCTTGATGATCTTCGAGTACTCGAGCTTCGTTTTGTTGCCCACAAAATCGGTCAGCTTGCCGTAGGCAACCGCGAGACTGAGGTGCGCCTTGGCGACTTTGGGATCGAGCTCGACGGCGCGTTGGGCGTACTCGAGGGATTTGCGGGCAATTTGTTCGGCCGCCTCGGGCGGTTTGGTGATATCGACAAGATCGGAATACTGCTTGGAAATGCGCAGGAGGATGGCGACGTTTTTCGCGTCGAGTTCTTCCGCTGCGCGAAAATCGGCAAGGGCCGCCTTGGTGTGCCCGAGTCGCTCCTCGGCATCGCCGTGCTTGAGCAAGGCCTCGACTTTCGGATCCTCGGCAAACGCGTGGAGCCCGAACACAACGGCGATGAATAGCAGCAGCTTCATTCCTAATTTCTTAATCCCAATCCCAGTCACATTCTTAATCGTGGTCGGCCGGCTGCCGGTTGCCCCAACTTGTCGCAGCGCCCGGCTCATGATCGAGACTATGAGCGACGACGGCATAGTCTAGCGGGCAGGCGCATCCATCGGCACGCAAGCGCAGAAAAGATTTCGGTCACCCCAGACGTTGTCGATGCGTCCGACGGCTGGCCAAAATTTATGCTCGCGCAACCACGGCGCGGGATACGCGGCCTGCTCGCGGGAGTAGGGATGCGTCCATTCACCGGCAATGACGGAGAGCGCGGTGTGCGGCGCGTTTTTCAAAACGTTGTCGCGTGGATCGGCGGTTTGATTTTCCACCGCGGTCATTTCGGCGTGAATGGCGATGAGCGCATCGCAGAAACGGTCGAGCTCCTCTTTCGATTCGCTTTCGGTCGGCTCGATCATGAGCGTCCCGGCGACGGGCCAACTGAGCGTTGGTGCATGGAAGCCGTAATCCATGAGGCGCTTTGCCACGTCTTCGGCGGTCGTTTTGTGGAAGCTGCGGAGGTCGATGATGCACTCGTGGGCGACGAGGCCGTTGGCGCCTTTGAAGAGCACGGGAAAAAAGGGATCGATCCGGCGGGCCATGTAGTTGGCGTTGAGGATGGCAAAGCGCGTGGCCTCGGTCAGCCCTTCGCCGCCCATCATGCGAATGTACATCCACGGGATGGTGAGGATGCTCGCGCTGCCAAACGGTGCGGCGGAAATCGATCCAGTGCGGGCATCCGGCCCCTGGCGTTCGACCGCGGAAAGGTGCGGGACGAGATGGGCCGCCACTCCGATGGGCCCCATGCCGGGACCGCCGCCGCCGTGGGGGATGCAGAAGGTTTTGTGCAGATTGAGGTGGCAAACGTCGGCGCCGATGCGCCCGGGCGAGGTCAGGCCGACCTGCGCATTCATGTTAGCGCCGTCCATGTAAACCTGCCCGCCGCGGGCGTGAATGAGGTCGCAGATCTCCACGATCGTCTCCTCGAAAACGCCGTGCGTGCTCGGATACGTGACCATGAGCGCCGCAAGCTGATCGCTGTGCTGGTCGGCCTTGGCGGTGAGGTCGGCGAGGTCGATATCGCCGTCGTCGAGACAGCGCACACCCACCACCTTCATCCCGGCCATGACCGCGCTGGCTGGATTCGTGCCGTGCGCGCTGCTCGGGATCAGGCAGACGTCGCGATGCCCTTCGCCGCGCGATTCGTGATACTTCCGAATGACGAGCAAGCCCGCGTATTCGCCCTGCGAACCCGCGTTTGGCTCCAACGAAACGCCGGCAAACCCCGTGATCTCCGCGAGCCAGCGCTCGAGTTGCACGCAGAGCTGGCGGTAACCGGTCGTCTGCTCCTCGGGCGCAAATGGGTGCAGCTTGCCAAACTCGGGCCACGTCACCGGCAGCATCTCGCTGGTCGCGTTCAGCTTCATCGTGCACGAGCCGAGCGGGATCATGCTCGTCGTCAGCGAAAGGTCTTTCGCCTCCAGCCGCCGGATGTAGCGGAGCATCTCGTGCTCGGTGTGATGCGTGTTGAAAACGGGATGCCGGAGCTGAGCGTCGGCCTCGAGATTGGCGTAGTTCTCGTAGGCGTCTTTGGCTTCACTCCGCTGGCCAAAGAAGGCGTGGGCCTCGTCGAAGAAGAGCGCGACATCGCCGTTGCCCGCGCTGTCCAGTAGCTGCTCGAGGTTCTTTTCCGTCTCACCGAGGTATTTGGAAATGACTGTCTCGAGGTCGATGGCGAGCAGGTCGCCGAGTTGGGTGAGGTCTTCAAGATCGGTGGTTTCGTCCAGCGAAATGCCGAGCGTGTGGCTGTCGAGCGCGCGAAGGTTGATGCGTCCGGCGTGCGCGGCGCGGTGGGTGTCGCTGATTCGTTCCGGGTCGGCGCGCAGGGTGAGCGTGTCGAAGAAAGGCTGCGTGCCGATTTCCCAGCCCGCGTCGGCCGCGCCCGCGGCCAGCAGGCGCGTGAGGAGGTGGGTGCGGGCGGCAATTTTGCGCAAGCCCTGAGGACCATGGTAAACCGCATACATCGAGGCCATGACCGCGAGGAGGACCTGCGCTGTGCAGATGTTGCTCGTGGCCTTGTCGCGGCGGATGTGCTGCTCCCGAGTCTGCAGCGAAAGGCGGTAAGCAGGCTTGCCGTGGGCGTCCCGCGAGACGCCAACAAGTCGCCCTGGCATGAGCCTTTTGTAGGCATCTTTGACCGCCATGTAGCCCGCGTGAGGGCCGCCGAAACCGAGCGGCACGCCGAAGCGCTGCGTGGAGCCGACCGTGATGTCTGCTCCGAACTTCCCCGGTGGCCGGAGCAGAGTCAGCGCGAGGATGTCCGCCGCCACGATGGCCAGCGCACCAACCGTATGCGCCCGCTCGATAAATGGTGCGTAGTCCACGATCGCGCCTGTCGTGTCGGGGTATTGCAGCAAGACGGCGAAGGTCTTTACCGCGAAATCGAACGTCGATTCGTCACCGACGATGACCTTGATCCCCAGCGGCTCGGCGCGCGTCTGGACCACTGCGATGGTCTGCGGATGGCACCGTTCGCTGACGAAAATCGCCTTCGCCTCGGCGTCCTTGCTCACCGCGTGGGCGATGTGCATCGCTTCCGCGGCCGCGGTCGCCTCGTCGAGTAGCGAGGCGTTGGCAATGTCGAGCGCCGTCAGGTCGCAGACCATCTGCTGGAAGTTGATCAGTGCTTCCAGGCGGCCCTGGGAAATTTCCGCCTGATAGGGCGTATAAGCCGTGTACCAGCCGGGGTTCTCGAGGATGTTCCGCTGGATCACCGGCGGGGTGATGCAGTCGCTGTAACCCTGGCCGAGATAGCTTTTGAAAACCTTGTTTTTCGAGGCGAGCGCCCGCAGTTCGCCCAAGGCATCGTGCTCGCCGCGTCCGGCGGGCAGGTTCATCGGCTCCTCGAGACGAATTTTCGCCGGCACGGCCGCGTCGATCAGCGCATCCAACGACCCTAATCCCAGAGTGAAAAGCATCGCGCTGACCTCACTTTCGCCAGAGCCGAGATGCCGCCGCGGAAAAGTGTCGAGCGGAGCCAAAATCGGGTTTTTCAGCGAAGCCGCATCCGGCAGCGTGGTCAGCGTATCGTGCATCGCGGGAGGCTAGGAATGGAAGCTTGGGAAGCAAGCGCGTTTTGGCGGAGCGGAATGACCAAAAATTCAAAAGAAGAGCTCACGCAAAGGCGCAAAGACGCAAAGTCTCAGAGCGTGACTTGCAGCCTTTGCGTCTTGGCGCCTTTGCGTGAACCCATTTTTAGACAGTCACTAGAGCCAAAACGGTCGAGCGCTGGATGATTGGAATTAAACGAGAATCGTGTATTGACGCATTATTTTGCGAAGTTTCCGCGTGAAATGGCTTCTATTTGCGCGAAAGCGGCTGTTTCGTGCCGCATGCTCATCGAGTTCAAGGTCGCCAACTACCGCTCCATCCGGGCCGAGCAGACGCTCAGCATGGTGGCCAGCAACTACTCCGACGAGCTGCCGCAGAACCTCATCTCCTGCGACCACGTCCCCGGCCTGAAGGGCACCAAGTTGGTCAAAGCCGTGGCCCTTTACGGCGCCAACGCCTCCGGCAAGAGCAACATCGTCGCCGCCCTGTGCTTCTTCGCCGAGTTCGTGCGCGACTCCGCCACAAAGCTCCAGCCCGGCGCCCCCACCGGCGCGCAACCCTTCAAGCTCGACCCCGCCTGCCTCACCCAGCCGAGCAAGTTTGAGATCACCGCCGTGATCAACGGCATCCGCACGCTCTACGGCATCGAAATGACACGCGAGCGGGTGACCAGCGAATACCTCGTGGCCTATCCGAAAGGCAGGCCGCAGGTGTGGTTCGAGCGGGATTGGGATGGAGCGAAAGGGAAATACGCGTGGTCGAAATCCACGGTGCATTTCCAGCACGACGAAGCGTTGCATGAAAAGACACGAGGGAACGCCGCTTTTGTGTCCGTCGCAGCCCAGTTTGATCATGCGAGCGCAGACAAGGTGTCTGCATGGTTTCGAGAGCGCCTCGGCCTCATGGATATGAGTCGTGATCTGGAGTCAGCGAATGCCGCTCGATTTGTGATGAAGGATAAAAACCTGCGCTTGGTGCTTAGCGGACTCGTAAAGGGGGCAGACGTCGGAATTACTGACCTAGTGCTGCTGAAGGGGCAGAAAGCTGAACTGGCTCGTGTCGCGACTCGAAGCATTGCCGCAAGTCGTCACCTCTTTGATTCGATTACCTACGAACCGGAACGGCTAAGCGAGCCACAGAAAAATTGGGAAGACCGACTCTCTGAGATGGTCAGCAGATTCGATGAGGATTTCGCAACGCCTCAGCTCACACATCGGGGGAGTTCGAAGGCTGTGCGGTTTAGCTATTATGGAGAAGAATCAGTAGGAACGCAGAGGTATCTCGAACTCGGCAGTGAACTCTTGTTAGCCACCGCCATTGGCAGTCTGCTCGCGGTCGACGAGATCGAAGCGAGTATCCATCCTTTGCTCGTCATCGAGCTTTTGCGCGCTTTCTTCACATGGAGCGGTGAGGTTCCCGGAACCCAACTCCTCTTCACCACCCACAACCCCCTGCTGCTCGACCAGACGCTGCTGCGGCGGGATCAGATTTGGTTCACGGAGAAGGATCAGGAAGGGGCCACGCGGCTCTATCCGCTGACCGACTTCAAGCCGCGCAAAGACGAGTCGCTCGTCAAAGGCTACCTCGCCGGCCGCTACGGCGGCATTCCCTTCATCCCCGAAGGCCTGAAATTCTGAGGCATGGCACGGAAAGGGAAACGCTCCTATGGGGGAAAGGTGCAGCGGCCGGAACCGCCGCAAGCGGCGACGGGCCACACGTTTCTCATCATGGTCGAAGGCGAGGCGACGGAACCCGCATATCTCGAAGCGGTGCGGGCGCGGTTGAAGCGGCGGGCGGCGGCGGTTCTCGTGCAACACGGGCGCCACACCGATCCGGTGGGCATGGTGCGCGAAGCCATCAAGCTGCGAGATGCCCATGCCGCGAAGCCCAACTCGGAGCCTTACGATCGGGTGTGGGTCGTGTTCGACCGGGAAACGCAAAACCATCCGCGTCGCGAGCAAGTGCCGGCCGCGCTGGCACTGGCGGAGGCCAACGACATCCAGGTGGCTTTATCAATCCCGAGCATTGAGTTCTGGCTCCTCCTGCATTTCGACTACACCACCAAGGCCTTCGAGGGCTGCGCGGCGATCAAAAAGGCGCTGAAGAAATTCATCAAGGACTACGAGAAATCCGATCTCCCGCTCAACGATCTGCTGGGCCGGGTAAAGACGGCGATGGAGCATGCGGCCAAATGCCACGGGCATTGGGAGACTGCCGGTGGGGATGGCAATCCCTCCACGCATATGGACAAGCTGCTCAGCGAATTGAACGAGTCCACCCGCGCGGAAGAGCGACTGTTTTAACCGCGGCCCCGCGGAAGGCGGTCTCCGGTTTTCAGTGCGCGCTTGCCCGGCCACCCCCACGCCCTATCTTCCCCCGCCATGAGCACCATTCTCGAAGCCGATGAGACAGGAACGCTACACCTGCCGCCTTCACTTTTGCCGCAGCCGGGGCCGCATCGTCGTTACCGGGTGACGACGGAAAATGGGCAGGTCATCGTGGGTGAAGCGGCGGTCCCAGCTACCAAGCCTTGGATGGAACTGGCGGGATGTCTGAAGAACGAAGCGGAGGAATTGCATCGCATCGACAAAGTCATCGCGGACGAGTTTGGGCGCGTGGATCCCGAGGATTGGCGGTGATTCTCGATACCAACGCAATTTCGGCATTTTTCGAGGAGGTGCCCGCGGTATGCGTGGCGGTGGGCGGAAGTGAGGTGCTCGCGGTGCCGAGTATCGTCCTCGGCGAATATCGCTTTGGGCTGGCGGACTCGCGCCTGCGCGCGGAGTTGGAGGCAAAATTGGGGCGGCTCGAACGGCTCGTCGAGGTGCTGTGTGTGGACGCGGAGACGGCGCGGCACTACGCCGCGATCCGGCGCGAACTCAAGGAGGCCGGAACGCCGATTCCGGGCAACGATCTTTGGATCGCCGCGCTCGTCCGCCAGCATGGATTGCCGCTGCTCAGCAACGACGCGCATTTCGACCATGTGAAAGACCTCCCTCGTGCAGGCTGGTGAGTGACCAAGATGGAGTGAACCTCACGGCGGTCGCCGGTGCGTTCCCCGCACTCACGCCTTGCCCCGCCCGGAAGGGGGCGTTTTCATCGGGGGCATGCCGCGTTCCCTCCCCGTCATGTTCTTCCTCGCCCTGGCGATGGGCGCTTTCGCCGCGCCGCTGGATCGACCTTGGAATCATGAGGTCATCTATTTCGCGCTGACGGATCGGTTTCTCGATGGCGATCCGGCGAACAATGTGCCGGCGGGGAGCGATCCAGCGCTGTATGACGCGGCGCAGCGGGATATCGATCGGTATCACGGCGGCGACTTTCGGGGGCTGGAGATCGCGCTGGCGGCGGGTTATTTTGAGCGGCTGGGGGTGACGGCGCTATGGATCACGCCGCCGGTGCGGAATGTGTGGAATTCGGCGTTCGATCTCGGTGGGCCGAAGACGGGTTATCATGGCTACTGGACGCAGGACTTTTTGGACATCGATCCGCACCTCACGAGTGCGCGGAGCTTCGATGGCAAGACGGCCTACGCGGATTCCCGCGACGGGCGGATGCAGCATTACCGCGATTTCGTGGCGCTGGCGCAGGCGCGCGGGATCAAGGTGGTTCAGGACGTGGTGGGCAATCACGCGGGGCCGGTTTTTTACTACGACACAAATGGCAACGGGCGCGACGACGGCCAGGCGGAATGGATGCCGGGCTACAAGCGCGACGGTTTCCACGCGGGCGCGACGTGGGCGGATCGCCCGGAATGGAACCAGCTCCGGACCGCACCGGAAGGGCCGCAGACGGTATTGGGTAAAAAGATCGCGACCACCGGCGTGCTGGCGCAGCTCGAGAGCTACGGACGCAAGGGCATGAGCGGCGGTTCGCTCGGCGCGGACAACGGTGAGGAGGTGATGTGCGACTTTTTTAGTCTGCGCGATCTGTGGACCGATCCGGCGGGCGAGCGCTTCGATGCGCTGGTCAATGAGTTCGTGGAAATCTACGCGTTTTATCTCGAGACGGTGGGCGTGGATGGGCTGCGGATCGACACGGTGAAGCATGTGCATCGCGAGTTTTGGGACGCGTTCACCGAGCGGCTGCGCACGCGGCTGGGGCCGGAGAAAGCGCGGCGGCTGCTGCTCTTTGGGGAAATTTATTCGGGCAATCCGAAAACCGTGGGGCGCTACACTTTTCGCGGTGACCACGCGCAAAACAAAGCGCCGTGCCTCGACTCGGTGTTGAACTTCCAGTGCTGCGATGCTCTCCGCGAGTGGCTTCGGCACAAGGATGGCGACTTTCGGCCGGCGAAGGCGCTGGAGAAGATGGTGCGCGATCTTTCACCAGAGTCGCCCTTTTTCAATCCGACACCGGGGCTCGACGGGCTGCCGGCGCGGCGGAAGCTGGTAAACTTTGCGGAGAATCACGACGGACTGAACCGCTTCCGCGTGGCTGGCATCAGCGCGGAGCAGAATACGCTGGCGAATGCGGTGGTCGCGACGCTCGAAGGCATCCCGTGTTTTTACTACGGCACCGAAGTGGCGCTCGAAGACCCGGCCGGGCAGATCGGCAAGGACGGTGAAACCGGGCGGCGGACGCTGTGGCCGCGCGGGACGGATGCGGCGAAGCTCATCGCCGCCGCGCAGAGTTCGCCGGTGGTGCCGTTTCTGCGACTGCGGCGGGAGCTGCCGGCGTTGCGTGAGGGGCGGATCGCGACGCTGTGGGTGGATGGTGGCGGCGCGGTGGACGACGGGATTTTCGCCTTTGCGCGCTACGTCGAGAAGGATGGGGTGATCGATCCCGCGCAGACTGTGATCGTGGTGGGCAACGCGAACGGCAAGCAGGCGGCAACGACGCGCTTCGAGGAGCAAGGAATGCCACTCGCGGTCGGCGGGCGGCCTTTGCTGCGCAAGGGACAGACGCTGCGCTGCGTGAACGCGCTCCCGGGCGAGACCGCGCCGAAGGTGACGTGGCGCGAGGAGAAGCCGGCGGCGGTGCTGACCGTGCCGGCGCTGGGCTGCCGGATTTACAAGGTGGTGCCCGGACTATGAGCAAGGTGGTGATCGCGGGCTGCGGTTTTGCGGGCTTGGCGACCGCGCGGCTTTTCGCGGGCGGGGGCTGGGAAGTGGTGGGTGTCACGCATTCGCCGGAGTCAGCGGCGGCGCTTTGTGGGGAGCCGTTTCGCGTGGTGGCGTGCGACATCACGGATCGCACAGCGCTGGCGGCGCGGGAGGAATTGCGCGGGGCGGAAGCGGTAATTCACTGCGCCAGTTCGGGACGCGGCGGGGTGGAGCAATACCGCGCGGTCTATCTCGGCGGCGCGCAGGCGCTGGCGGAGGTGCTCGCGCCGAGGAAGCTGGTCTTCACGGGGAGCACGTCGGTCTATGCGCAGACCGACGGCGCGTGGGTGACGGAGGAAAGCGCCGCGGAGCCGGATCGCGAAACAGGGCGGGTGCTGCGGGCGACGGAAGATTTCGTCCTCGCGCAAGGCGGTGTGGTCGCGCGGCTGGCGGGGATTTATGGGCCGGGACGGTCGGTACTGCTGCGTAAATTTTTTGCAGGCGAGGCGGTGATCGAGGGCGACGGCGCGAAGTGGATCAATCAGGTGCATCGCGACGACATCGCCACCGCGCTCGTGCATCTCGTCACCACCAAAGCGCGCGGCGTTTTCAACGTGAACGACGACGCGCCACTGGCCCAGCGCGCCGTTTATGAATGGCTGGCCGAGCGTTTTGACAAACTCGTGCCGCCGACCGGTGAACCCGACTTGAACCGCAAACGCGGCTGGACCAACAAACGAGTGAGTAACGCCAAACTCCGGGCCAGCGGTTGGCAGGCGCGCTATCCGTCATTCTTCGCCGCGGTGGAAAACGACCCTGACCTGCTCACGGAATTCACCAAAGGCTAACGGCCTTCCACCCAAACAATGCCATGAAAATCCGCCTCGTTCTTCCTTTCGTCTTCATCTTCGGCTTCCTCCTGTCGTGGCCTGCCCACGCGCTGGAAAAATGGTTCTATTTTCCCACGAACCTCCTTGTGGACAAAAATGTGGATGACCTGGAAGCGCTGTGGAAACGAGCCGCGGCGGCCGGCTACTCGAAGGTGCTGCTGGCGGATTCAAAGTTTTCCCGCCTCCACGAAATGGACCCTCGGTATTTCAAAAATGTGGAGCGCGTGAAGAAAATCGCGGCGGAGTTGAAGATCGAAATTGTGCCCGCCGTCTTTCCGGTCGGGTATTCGAATGACCTGCTCGGCCAGGATGTGCATCTCATCGAGGCGCAGCCCGTGAAAACGCTGCCGCTGACCGTGCGGGGCGGCGTGGCGCAAGTGGACGATCCCGCCGCACCGACGCTGCCGGCGGGTGGGTTTAGTGAGCCGAAGAAATGGTCGTGGAAAGACGACAATCTGATTGCGGAGAACGGTGCACTGCGGGTGACCGACGGCGGCGGGAAAAACTCACGTATCGCGCTCAAGCTGAAGTTAGAGCCGTGGCGGCAATATCACGTGTCCGTGCGCATCAAGACGCAGGATTTCCAAGGCCAACCCGAGATTAAAGTCTTACCTGAGAAGGCGGACGGCATGGTGCTCAACTGGAACAAGCTGGGCGCAAAGCAGACTCAGGACTGGACCGTGCACCATGCGGTTTTCAACTCGCTCCAGTTCACCGATGCGACGCTCCTATTTGGCGTCTGGGGTGCGGGGAAAGGAACGCTGCAGTGGAGCGATCCGACGATTGAAGAAGTGGCGTTTGTGAACCTCGCGCGGCGCCCCGGCGCGCCGCTCGCAATCACCACGGCGGACGGGAAGCCGTTGGTGGAAGGACGCGACTTCGAGCCGTTGAGCGACCCCCTACTCGGAGCAAAGCCATGGCGCGGCGAATACGACACCTTTCACCTGCCGCCACAGCTTAAGACCAAACTACCCGACGGCACCCAGCTACTGGCCAGCTACTATCACGGCGCGACGGTTTACGACCATCAGGCGATGATCTGTCCTTCCGAACCAAAAACCTACGCGCTTTTGCGCGAGCAGGCGGAGCGCGTCCACAAGGCGTGGGGCACCAAAGGCTACATGATGTCGCACGACGAAATCCGCGTGCTGAACTGGTGCGCAGCCTGCGAGGCGCGGCACCTTACGCCGGGACAGATTCTCGCCGACAATGTGAAACGCTGCATCGCTATGCTGCGCGAGATCAACCCCGGGGGTCAGATCTATGTTTGGAGTGACATGTTTGACCCGCACCACAACGCGGTGAAAGGCCCCTACTATTTAGTTAACGGTCCGCTGCTGAATTCCTGGGACGGCTTGGACAAGGACGTGATCATCATCCCGTGGTATTTCGAGAAGCGGTCGGAAAGCCTGAAGTTTTTTGCGGAGCGCGGGCATCGCCAAGTAATCGCCGGATATTACGACAGCGATCCGGCCAAGGTCGCCGACTGGCTAACCGCCGCGAAGACCGTGCCGGGAAGTGTGCTCGGCGTGATGTACACGACTTGGGAAAACAATTACCACGACCTGGAAAAGTTCAGTCAAGCAGTGGACGCGGCGAAATAAAGACGGGGCTGCGCAATCTCGGGGGCCTCGCTTGACTCGGCGTAGGCACCTTGGCTAAATCCCGCTTCGAGTCGTCGGCGCCGTTTTTTTGGCGGGCGATTCAGCTCTCATATTTTCACCCTATGCGCCCCAAACTGCCTCTGCCCCTGCTCCTATCTCTTGCCGTCTTCGCCGTTTTGGCCAAAGCGCGAGCTGGACAAGAATTGATCCAGCCGAAAGACAAAATGTATTCCCCCGTGGAAATGCCGTTGGGCAGCGTGTCCTTGGGCGGGCAGTTGTCGGAGTCGCTGAATACCGTGTACCTGGATTCGCTAACCGCGCTGTGGACCTCGGGCAATGCGGTGCTCTTTTACAACGGGCGCAACAGCTACGACGACAACAGCCAGTACGTTTATACCCCTGGCTTGGCCTTCCGCTACCTCGTGCCAGACCGCGATGTCATCATCGGCGTCAACGGCTACTACGACACGATCGACAGCCAATATGAGAATCAGTTTGGTAACTTCGGCTTCGGCGCCGAGATCCTGACCAAGTGGGTCGATGCCCGCTTCAACTACTATCTGCCGACGACCGAGGACCAGTTCATGGGTAGCGATACCCGCACCTCAACGAGCACAAGCACAACCGGCCCGGTGACCAACGGCAATCTCATCCAGACGACCACCACTACGCGCACCCGCACCCAGCGTTTCCGCACCTATGAGGCGGTGCTTGAAGGCTGGAACGCGGAGATCGGATTCCTGATTCCTGGGCTCGATCGCTACATGGAGACCCGCGTCTTCGGCGGCTACTATCACTACGACAACCCTTTTGGCTCCGACTACGAGGGCTTCAAAGCGCGGCTCGAAGCGCACTTCCTACCGGGGGTAATCGGCGATGTGGCGTGGTGGAACGATGCCTATCTCAATGGCGGCCACTGGACCGCCGGCGTCCGCGTGCAGGTGCCCTTCGATTTTTTCAATCTCTTCAAGGGCCGCAATCCCTTTGAAGGTGCCGGCGAGTCTTTCCGTCCGCGGCAGCGTGAGTTCAAGGAGCGCATGAGCGACATGGTCATGCGTTCGCATCGTGTGAAGACGGTGAAGTCGGAGCCCATTGAGGTTACCGACAAGACGACTACCAAGACCCTGATCAATACCATCGGCACGGTCCCGCGCCCCGTAGTTACGTACAAACCTCCGACGACGCCCCCGCCCACCAGTTCCAGCACCAGCAGTTCATCAAGTTCGACGTCTGGCGGAACTTTGCAGCTCCGCTAACGCTGTTTTTAAGCAGCCAAATCCGTCGCATGTTTTGAAATCCAGCGGCGGATGTCCCAAAATGCAGGTTTGACATCCCGTTCACGGAATCAGACCACTCGCCGGGTTCACCCTAAAGCTTCAACCCACCAAAAATCCTAATGCCCAAACCCCTCGCCTCCTCCATCGCCCTCACGCTTGGCCTTTTCGCCCTCGCGACTCCGGCCACCAACCAAGCTGGCCAGCCCTACTACGGCCCTACTGGTAAGGAAGCCAAGACGCACATTGAACCTCCTGTGGAGTTGCCGTTGGGCAGTGTAACCTTGGGCGGGCAATTCTCGGAGTCGCTGAATACCGTGTACCTGGATTCGCTGACCGCACTGTGGACGCCGGGCAATGCGGTGCTCTTTTACAACGGGCGCAACAGCTACAACGACGATAGCCAGTACGTTTACACCCCGGGCCTCGCCTTCCGCTACCTCGTGCCGGATCGCGATGTCATCATCGGCGTCAACGGCTATTACGACACGATCGATAGCCAATATGAGAACCAGTTCGGCAATTTCGGCTTCGGCGCCGAGATCCTGACCAAGTGGGTCGATGCCCGCTTCAACTACTATCTACCGACTGCGGATGACGTCTTCCTTGGCAGCGACCGGCGCATCTCGACCAGCACCAGCACGAGCAGCCCGGTGACCAACGGCAATCTCATTCAAACCACCACGACTACGCGCACCCGCACCGAGCGTTTCCGCACGCACGAGGCGGTGCTCGAAGGCTGGAACGCCGAGATCGGTTTTCTCATCCCCGGGCTCGACCGCTACATGGAGACCCGCGTCTTCGGCGGCTATTACCACTACGACAACCCTTTTGGCTCCGACTACGAGGGCTTCAAAGCACGGCTCGAAGCGCACCTCCTGCCGGGCGTGATCGGCGATGTGGCGTGGTGGAACGATGCCTATCTCAATGGGGGCCACTGGACTGCGGGCGTCCGCGTGCAGGTGCCCTTCGATTTCTTCAATCTCTTCAAGGGCCGCAACCCCTTCGAAGGAGCCGGCGAGTCTTTCCGCCCACGGCAGCGTGAGTTCAAAGAGCGCATGAGCGACATGGTCATGCGTTCGCATCGCGTGAAGACGGTCAAATCCGAACCCATCGAGGTCAGCGACAGGACGACCACAAACACTCAGACCGACACCATCGGCACGGTGCCACCGCCCGTCGTCGCGCCGCCGGTCAATACCGAGGAGGTCTGTATTCCGCAGCCGGAGTGATCCGGTTGGCGGGCAGCGCCACGCCTTTTGCCCAGCCGCTGGCTCGCTTCTGCGACCAGCGGCTGTTCGGTTTTCCGAGTCAGTGCCGGACGAGCAGGCGCAGCCATTCGCGGCCTTCGCGGCCGGGGTAGGTCCGCGCGGGCAGCCATTCGCGACGGAGGGTGAAATGGGGTGCGAAGAGCGTGTCGAGTTCCATAAGCGCGGTGCCGAACGGCGGGCCGTCGTTGGGGTCAGTGTGGCCGGGATCGAGGTAGAAGATGGCCAGCAGATGGCCGCCCGGCTTGAGCGCGGCGGCGGCGGCATCCACGTAAGCAGGGCGCATTTCACGATCAATGGCGCAGAAGCAGGTGTGTTCCCACACCCAATCGAAGCTCCCGAGCAATGGCTGCGGCAGGGCGAAGAAATCCGCTACCTCATAGGTCTCCCCACCCACGATCGGAAATCCGCGAGCCGTTTTCACGGCGGAGGGCGCTATGTCGATGCCGACCACTTCCTCTGCAGTCGCCGCCAGCGCGCGGACATCGTGCCCCAGCCCGCAGCCAGGTACGAGGACGCGCCCGCGGATGGGCTCACCGCTGAGAAAATCAACGAGGCCGGGACTGGGGGCACCTTTGTCCCAGGGCGTGTCGCTCTTTTGGTAGTTGGCTTCCCAGTCGGTCGGCATGGTCGTGAGCCTTCAGCGTCGCCGCCAAATGGTCGCTTCGGCGACACTCCATTGATATTTGCGTGCATGCTCGCGGATGAGAAATGGGAGATCACGCGTTTTGATGAGCTCGAATTCCGCGGAGAGCGCCGCAATCAGGCCAGCGCGGGTGGTCACGGGTTTTCCTTCCTGCTCGAAGCCACCAAGCCAGTTTTCCCGCGGGGTAAAATCTTCGAGCCAGGTGTAAGGGGACATGATCACGAGTTGGCCACCCGGCTTCACCAAATTTGCGAGCTGCGAAAGACAACGCTGCGGCGCGCTCAGCCGGTCGATGAGATTCGCCATGAGCATGACATCGAAAGTGCCTAGGTCGCTCCGCAAATCCATCGCGTCACCAACCTCAAACCGCACGCGCGTTCGATCGATCTCTGTCGAAACGATCGCGCGACAACGGGTAGTCAGCGTACCCTCGTCGGCGCGCAGGTAGTCAAGTTCGCCCGACCGTGCGATTGCGGCGGCCGCTTCGATGAAACGCTGGGAGAAGTCGATGCCGACAACCTCCGGGCAATGCCGTGCCAATTCGAACGACGAGCGACCAACCGCGCAGCCGAGGTCCAAGGCGCGGGCGTCGGCGGGCAAACGGGCCACATCCACGCACTCGCTGACACACCGCAGCGGATAGTTCAGGGCCTCCCGCGGCCCGTCCGAGTGCGCGAGCACTTCGTCATCGGCGCCGTAGTGGAAGAGGAGATACTCCGCCAGAAGGCGGTCGGTTTCGTAGATGTTCACTCCGCAAGCAACCCGCGCAGGTAGGCCGCAGGTGCGAAGTTCTCGATCAATACTTCCGTCTTTTCGCCGCGCCGCATGCGCACCTGCGGGACGTTGATCTCCGGTGTCTTCGACGGCGAAAAGAGGATGTCGTCGTGGGTCGCGTTTTTCTTGTTAGCAAAAAGATCGGGCGTGAGCCGGCCGCCGAGATGATCACTGCGGCCCGTGGCGACATGCATCGTGCCGAGGATTTTCTCGTCCTGGATGTCGCGGCCCGACACCGGGAGTTCCTGCGTGCCAAAGCCGAGTTCCCCGAGCTCGCCGGTCACTGGATCGGACGACAACTTGGCGTTGTGTTCATCCACCGTGGCTTGGTTGCCGCGCAGCAGCGTGGAGCGGACGATCCGGCAGTTTTCCACGGTCATCGCCGCAATGGTGCCGTCTTCATACTTGTGCGGAAACGAGCCGCTCGCCGTCTCCGGCACGTAGTAGATTTCCCCTGCCGGAAGGTTCGCGATGTCCGGGCCGCCGCGACAGAGTCCGTGACTTTTCTGCGCCTCCTGCTGGGCGAGATCCAGATGCAGCGTGTAGTTTTTGTCCTCGAAGACAAAATCGATCTCCACCCAGTCCGCCCGCGTCATGCCGAGCCGCAGCTTCTCCGCATCACGGCTGACTTCGAAATAATCCACCGCCAGACCCGAGCTGAGGATGATCTGATTCATGCCGTGCATGGTCGCTCCGCGGAAGCCGAGTTGTTTGGCGAAAGCGGTCAGCGGCGCAGTGGCGGAGTAAGTCGAGACGCAGAGGACGAGGTCGAATTTCTTATACACGTCCTCAACTAGGCTCACCTCCCGACCATCGGTCGCGTAGCCCGTCTCCGGCAGGTCGAGATTGCTGCCGCCAGTGATTTCATAAGCAAACATCTCGCCGCCCGTGAGCCCGAGGTCGGCCATCGTGCTGTGGCGCAGGCCTTGGTAGATGACATCGTGCGCGTGGCGCTGGATCGAAAGGTCAGGGTTTTGCAGAAAGTGAAACGCCTCCACTTCGCGTGGCTTTTCCAGATCGATCAGCACGCAGACGCGCTCACCCGGTTTAGGATCGAAAACGGTGCGCAGCAGCCGGGTCAGGCTGAAGGGCGGAAACTGGCGAGGAGGATCTACAGCGGTCTGTTCGATGGTGGCGTTCATGGCTTTGGATTTCAGTTGGAGGCTTTTTGAGAGCGCGTATCTCTTACGCCCAACTCGCTCGGATTGTTGCAAGATTCCGCGCTGGTTTCACCAAATGATTTGGCAGACCAAAACCCGCACCTTTGACCTCAGCAAGCGCGCCCTCATCATGGGCGTGGTTAACGTCACCGCGGATTCCTTCTCAGATGGCGGCAAGTTTTTCGACGTGGAGAGTGCGGTCGCCCACGCCCGGCGGCTCGCCGCGGAAGGCGCGGAGATCATCGACATTGGCGGCGAATCCACCCGGCCCGGCGCCGAGCCCGTGAGCGCCCAGGACGAAATGGGCCGCGTTCTCCCTGTGATCAAGCGGCTCGCGGAGACCAATCAGCAATCAGCAATCAGCAATCAGCAATTCTCCATCTCCATCGACACCATGAAACCCGATGTCGCCGCCGCCGCCCTCGCCGCGGGAGCCGAGATCGTCAACGACGTCACCGGCCTGCGCGACCCCGCGATGCGCGAGATCGTGCGCGCAAGCGGCGCGGGGGCCATCGCCATGCACATGCAAGGCACGCCGCGCGACATGCAAGCCGCGCCGCATTACGAGGATGTGAAGGCGGAGGTCCGGGAATTTTTTCGACAAACATTTGCCGCTTGCCTAGGTTGCGCGATTGACCCCATGCGACTCGCCTTCGATCCCGGAATCGGCTTTGGAAAAACTTTGGCGCACAACCTTGCCCTCATCCAAAACCTTGCCGGCCTGCGGGTTGAAGGACGCCCGCTGGTCCTGGGCGTGTCGCGGAAATCGTTCATCGGCAAAGTCCTCGGCAGCGCTTCCGTCGCGGATCGCGCCTGGCCGACGGTCGCCCTCACGAGCTACGGCCGCACGCGTGGAGCGAACATCCTTCGCGTCCACGACGCGCGACCCAATGTCGAAGCCCTGCGCATGACTGAGGCCATGCTCAATCCGGAGACCGTAGCGTGATCCTCGCCACGCTTTCGGATTTCGCCTTGCTGCATTGGAAGGATGCGCTGGAAATCGCGGTGCTCGCGGTCGCCATCTACTACACGTGGAAATTTTTCCGCGGGACGCCTGGGGCAAACGTCCTCGTGGGCCTCGTAGTCATCTTCCTCAGCGTGACGATGCTCTCGCAGCTCCTCGGCCTCATGGTCATCGGCTCGATCTTCGAAAGCCTGTCCAAAGTGCTCTTCATCGCCCTCGTCATCATTTTCCAGCCCGAGCTGCGACGCGGCTTGGCGGCGCTCGGCGGCCATCGGCTCTTTTTCGGCGCACAGCAAAACCGCGCGACGCTCGACCTCGTGGGCGAGATGACCTTCGACCTCGCCAACCGCCAACTCGGCGCGCTCATGGCGCTCGAGCGCGGGCAGAATATCGAGAGCTTCGCCGAGAGCGGCGTGAAGCTCGACTGCGCGCTTTCCGCCGAACTCGTGGTCAGCCTCTTTTTTCCAAAAACCCCGCTGCACGATGGCGGCATCATCATCCGCAACGACCGCATCGTTTCCGCCGCCTGCATTTTCCCGATCACTCAGCGCGGCGACCTCGACCGCGCGCTCGGCCTGCGTCACCGGGCGGCGCTCGGGTTGACGGAGGAGAGCGATGCCATCGTCATCGTGGTCTCGGAGGAAACGGGCGTGGTTTCGATTTGTCACCGTGGGATCATCGAAAGAAACTTTGAGCCCGAGAGTTTCGCCCGTCGTCTCGCCGAACTCTTTGCCCTGAAAGATGAAACAGATCCTAAACAACTGGCTGGCAAAGGTGCTCTCGCTGGTGCTCGCCCTCATCCTGTGGTCGGTCATCCGAAAGAGCCTCGAACCGACCACCTCGCGTTCTAGATTTCAGTTCGAACTCGAACGCTTTCAGGCGGAAGAAAAGTTCCAATTCGACACCTCCCGCTATGGAAACCCCAAAAAATAGTCCCCCGGCCAACGGCTCCACGGAGCGCCGCATCTTTGGCACTGACGGCGTCCGCGGCACCGCGAACATCGAGCCCGTCACCGCCGAAACCGCGCTGAAGCTGGGCCGCGCCGCCGCCCAAGTCTTCACGCAGATGAGCGTGCTCGCGGGGCGCGCGAGCGGACGCACGACCATCGTCATCGGCAAAGACACGCGCCTTTCCGGCTACATGCTTGAGAATGCGCTCGCCGCCGGCGTTATGTCGCTCGGAGCGGACGTGCTGCTCATCGGTCCGCTGCCCACGCCCGGCGTGGCCTATATCACACGCTCGCTGCGCGCGGATGCGGGCATCGTGCTCAGTGCGTCGCACAATCCTTACGAGGACAACGGCATCAAATTTTTCCGCCACGACGGCTACAAGCTGGACGACGAGATCGAGAAGCGCATCGAGCACCTCGTCTTTAGCGGCGAAATCGAAAACATCCGCCCGACCGCTGGGAAAATCGGCCGCGCCACGCGCATCGACGACGCGCTCGGCCGCTACGTGGAATACGCCAAGCAGAGCTTCCCGCGCGGGCTCACGCTCGACGGCATGCGCATCGTGGTGGATGCGGCGAACGGTGCGGCCTATAAATCGACGCCCTGCATCCTCCGCGAACTCGGGGCCGACGCTATCGTCGCTCACAACGTCCCCAACGGGCGCAACATCAATCGCGATTGCGGCAGCACCCACCCGGAGGAAATCCAACGCTTGGTGAAGGAAACGAAGGCCCAAGTTGGCCTCAGCCACGACGGGGACGCCGACCGGCTGATCCTCTGCGACGAAAACGGCGAGGTCGTGGACGGCGACGAGATCATGGCCATTGCCGCGCTCGATTTCATCAAACGCGGCCGCCTGACGCAGAACACGCTTGTCGCCACGGTGATGAGCAACTTTGGCCTCGATGAGACTTTGAAAAAACACGAGGGCCGCGTGCTGCGGACGAAAGTCGGCGACCGCTACGTCATTGAGGCAATGATGAAGCAGGACCTCAACGTCGGCGGCGAGCAAAGCGGGCACATGATCTTTCGCGATTTCTCCACGACCGGCGACGGAGTTGTCAGCGCACTGCAAATCCTGCGCATCATGGTGGAAACTGGGAAGCCGCTGAGCGAACTCAAGAAGTGCCTTGCGAAATATCCGCAGGCCCAGCGCAACCTGAAGGTCCGTGAAAAACGCCCGCTCGAGCAGATGCCCGACGTGCTCAAGCTCGTCGCCGAAGCGGAGCACGAACTCGCCGGTGCCGGCCGCGTGCTCCTGCGCTACAGCGGCACAGAGCCGAAAATTCGCCTCCTCATCGAAGGGCGCGACGGCGACCGGATCAACGCTCAGGCGGATCGGATCGCCGGCGCGGTGGGTGAGCTGATCGGCGCGTGAGAATGAAGCGGAGCGTGATTGGTGATGAGTGAATGGTGAGTTGTGGGAACACGGGCTGCCTGAACCATTCACTACTCACCGATCACCAATTACATTTTCGTCGCATGAACCTCTTCCTCACCGGCACGGACACGGATGTCGGCAAGACCTACGTCGCCGCGCGCCTGGTCCGCGCGCTGCGGCGGGCGGGACACGATACGGTCGGGTTAAAACCGATCTGCTGCGGCGGACGCGAGGATGCGGAGGCGTTGCACGCGGCGGCGGAGGGCGCAGTGACTTTAAACGACGTGAATCCCGTCTGGCTGCGCGCCCCGGCGGCGCCGTATGCCGCGGCGATGATCGAAGGCCGCGCTATCGACCTCGACCTCATTCGCGAAACTTTCACCCGGCTGCGCACCGCCCACGCGTCGCTTATCGTCGAAGGCGTGGGCGGCTGGCGGGTGCCGATCACGCGCGACTTGGCGATCAGCGACCTCGCGGCGGAATTCGGCCTACCCGTCGCCGTAGTCGTTGCCAATCGGCTCGGCGCGCTGAATCACACCTGGCTCACGGTCGAATCCATCCGCGCCGCAGGGCTCGTTTGCGCCGGGGTCATTTTGAATCACACGCAACCGCCCTCCAGCGAACCCGACCTCGCGGCGACGACGAACCGCGCGGTGCTGGAGGATTTGCTCGACGTCCCGATCCTCTTCGAGGTCGGCTTCGAGCAAGCCGAAGTGGCACTCCCCGCGCCTGGTGTGTAGGGGAAACTGGCAGCTTCCCCTACAGCAAAGCTGCGCGCACCGCGCGCTCGCGCTCGAGGTGTTCGGCATCGTTGAGCACCGGCGCAACGCCCACCCCCGGCGGCAGGTCGGGCAACGGGATCCACGAGCGGCAGCCGCCAAAGCGGGGCGAGTCGGGGAAGATGAACGGCTCGGATAAACGGCTTACCCGGACGAAGGCCAGACTGACCATCTGCTTTTCGTCCTGCCGGAAGCGTTTCTCGATCTCGCTTTCCTGCCAAAGATGGAACGGTGCGAGTGCCTGCACCTTCTTCCAGTCGGCCACGTCCTCCGTCCACTCCACGCGGACTTGGTAGCGAATTTCATGTTGTCCATCGGCGCGTGAGGCGGGGAGCGGTGTGGCTGGCGGGAGTTTCAGCTTTGCGACCTGTTCGTGGAATAGGGTCGGGAAAAGCAAAAACTCGTCGTGCAGAAAACGAAAACCCGCGCGCCCCTCGGCGATGCCGCCCTTGCGGAGGATGATGCTTTGCTCGCCGCGTCCGAGCGCGTCGCAAATGAGGGTCCATTCTTTGAATCCGGTAGGCATGTGGTGGGCGATGTGAGGGGAGATAGGAAAGTGGAAAAGCGCGCCTGTCGAGACGGGCGCACGGTCACTTTCCACTTTCACTCTCCGCTTTCACTCCGCCATTCTACGGCATGCCCTTCCACATCGACCTCCACTGCCACTCGTGGTTTTCCGGCGATGGAGTGAGCGCGCCCGAAGCGCTTATCGCGTCAGCGAGGAAGAAGGGGCTGCACGGTTTCGCGCTAACGGATCACAACACCAGCGACGGCTGCCGTTACCTGATCGACAAAGGGCTGATGCGCGAAGATGGACAAGCGGTGGATGGATTTTTGGTCATCCCGGGCAATGAGGTGACGACCGACGAGGGGCATCTGCTTTGTCTCGGCGTGCTGCTGCCGAATAATCTGAAGGGCACGCCGGCGGCGGAAGTCTGCAAGCTGGTGCATAGTTTGGGTGGAGTGGCCATTCCACCGCATCCTTACGATCTTTTCCGCGCCGGTATCCGGCAGGCCGTGCTCGACACCTTGGAGATCGATGGGCTGGAAGTCTTCAACGCGGCGACGACGTTGAAACGCTACAACCGGCAGGCTTTCGAATACGCCACGATGAGAAAGCTGCCGATGACCGCGGGCAGCGACGCGCATCACGAAGCCGCGATCGGAACCGCTTACACCATCTTGCACACGGATGATTTTTCCGTGAAAGGCATCCTCGGGCAGATCGCCAAAGGCACGGAGTTGAACCAGCGCTACATGTCGCCGAGGGATGCGTTGCGTAAGACTTGGAACAACTGGCTGCGCTTGCGCCGCAAGCGCGTGCACAAGCCGGGTACCTAAGGCGCTGCGATTTCCTCCTGCTCGCAGGTGATGACGGCGGGCGTACCACGCAGGTAGCGGTTCGGACCGACGAGGCGGGCTTCGATGGTGTGGGAGCGACCGTTCCGGACGTAGCTTTCAAAGTTGTAGCGGAAGGCGTGGCGTCCGGTGCCCATGCCGCGCTCTTGAAGATTCTCGCGAAACTCGTCGGCGGTCACGCGAGCCACCCAGGCGTAATCCACGTAGATGTCCACCTGGAGAGGCACACCGGGCTTCGCGCGATCCCAGAGAACCCCAGTGATGGACTGACAGTCGCAAGTCTCCACGATCTCCTCGCGACGCGGCGCGGTCTGTGGCGTGAGGTGGCCGTTGAAAAGCATGATGCCAAAAGCGAACGCGTGAAAGGTGAGGACGATGCTGCCCGCGCGCCAGACCGGCCCGGTGCCCCAGACCTTCGCGGTCTTGTTCCAGCGGGAAAACCAATCGAATCCGCAGAGCAGGGCGGCATGATAAGCGCCGTAGAGGAGGAAGCGCAGTTCAGGGCCATGCCAGAGACCCATGAGGCCGAAGGTGAGGCAGAGGCCGACGTAGTTCGCGGTGTATTTGCCGACGAACCAACGGCCTTTCGTCGCCGCGAGGAGGAAGCGCATGTGGACGTGATCGCGGAACCACGTCGAAAGGCTGACGTGCCAGCGCGTCCAGAAGTCGCGGATGTTTTGCGCGAGAAAGGGAGCGTTAAAGTTTTCCGGCGTGCGGATGCCAAAAAGCCGGCCCAGGCCGATGGCAAAGGCGCTGTAACCGGCGAAGTCGAAGAACAGGTAGAACGTCTCCGCATACATCAGGCTGAGTTGCGCGAGTGGGCCGGCCTGCCGTGACGCCGGCACTACCCAGTGCGCGTGGAGCAGCGCGGCGATGATGAATTTGTACAAGAACCCGCGGAAAATCCGGGAAACGGCGAAGTCGAGATCGTCGAGAAACTCAGCGCGGGTGCGGGTCTTCAGCCAGTCCTGGCCAAAGCGGCGGTAGCGGTCGATGGGGCCGGAGGAAACGGCGGGAAAGAAGAAGAGGAAGGCGAAATATTGGGTCGCCGAGAGCTTCTTGATGACGCCGTCGTGAATGCTGAAGACGACATCGAGCGCCCGGAAGGTGACGTAGGAGATGCCGAGAAAACCGAACGAGGTATCGAGCGTGACGAAGGGCAGCGCTTTTGCGACCACGAGCGGCAGGAGCGAAAGGCCGAGCGCCGCGTAAAAAGTGGCTCTCGTTTTCCACCGGAGAAAAGCGAAGGCGACGAGCGCTTCAAAGACGGCGTAACCGAGGACGATCCAAAGCTCGCGCACATTGAAGCCGGGAGCCACAGCGAGGTCGTTGCTGAAAAGCAGCACGAGCATGACCAACGTGACGAGCAGTGTCCACCAGCGCCCGGCGCGGCCCAGCAACCCGAGCAAGATCGTCGGGATGACCGCATAAAGCAGCAGGCCGAAAAAAGTGAAATCGCCGAACGGGATCATCCCAGCAACTCCGCAAGCTTGCGGCGGTCCGCCTTACCGTTGGCGGTCATGGGGAAGGCCTCCACGTAGAAAAATTTCCGCGGAATCATGTACGCCGGCAGCCTTTCGCCGAGGCGCGTCTTGAGCTGCGCGGTGAAGGCGAAGTCGCTGCCGGTTTTCTCAACGGCGAGGACGACGATGGCGGCGAGGGCGTCGATGCGCCCCTGCTTTTCGACCGGCAGAACGACGGCATCCGCGATCTCGGGGAGCGCGCGGAGATTCGCTTCGAGGTCGCCGAGCTCGATGCGGTAGCCGTTCACTTTCACCTGACTGTCCATGCGGCCTTCGAAAAAAATCTGCGCCTCCCGTTCGCGGCCCCAATCGCCAGTGCGGTAGGCGCGCGCACCGGCAAAGTCGAAAAACGCTTTCGCCGTGAGGTCCGCGCGGCCGAGGTAGCCGGGGCTGACATTAGCGCCAGCGATGACGATCTCTCCGCGCTCCCCTTCCGGCACCCGCGCGCCGTCTTGGCCCAGAATGACGACCTGCGAGCCGGGCATCGCTGCGCCAACCGGCAGCGGTGACCACTTTTCCAAGACCTCGCGAGTGATGCGCACGGAAGTCGTCGCGACGGTCGCTTCGGTCGGACCATAGGTGTTCCAAATTTCGGCGAGCGGGAAGCGGTCGAGCAGTTGTGAGGCAGTCTCGGGCGCGAGCGTTTCGCCGCAAAACAGGAAACGGCGCAGGTGCGGAAGCATCGGTTGAGCAAACGTGCGCTCAATCAGGCACATCTGAGCGAACGACGGTGTGGAAACCCAGGTTGTTAGGTCCGACACGCGGAAGGCTTCGTAGAGCGACTTCAAACTGGCGACGTGATCCTTGGTGATGCTGAGCAACGTGCCGCCGGTAGCGAGGCTTAGGTAAAGGTCCATCACCGAGAGGTCGAAGGAGAACGGCGCCTGGTTGAGAAACGTCTCCCCCGGCACGGCGAAGCGCTGCTCGGCGAGCATCCACGCGGTGAAATGTTCGAGGTTGGCGAGGGTGATGACGACGCCCTTGGGTTCGCCGGTACTGCCGCTGGTGAAGAGGATGTAAAATGGCTCGTCGCCTTCCACCCGGCGGGGCGAGCCGCTGCAAGGTTCTCTGGAGAGTTCAGTCACGCGCTCCGGCGTGAGCGTGAGCGCGGCTTGCGCGACTTCGATAATGCGCCCGACACGCGCTTCCGGGATCGACAGGTCGATGGGCACGTAAGGTCGTCCGCTTTTCACCGCGCCAAGAAAGGCGATGAGCATCTCGGGTTCCTTGTGCCCGCGCACAGCGATGGGGCTGCGGTTGTCGCCGAGTTCGGCCTCGAGGCGCGCGGCCAACGCATCGGAGCGAGCGAGGAGTTCGCCGTAGGTCAGCGCGCGGTCGCCGCTGCGGTGGGCGATTCGCTCTGGAGCGACGCGGCCCCAGTGGTCGATACGATCAAGCAAACTCACGCGCTAGAATTCCTGATACACGAAAGGCGGCGTCGAGAATTCCCCCCGCCCGTAAATGGCGACCAGGCCGGCAATGATTGCCAAATAATAGAGCGTGAGCAAAGCGGCGCGCGCGCGCGGATGCGCTTCCAGCCAGGCGTGCAGCGCTTTCACGCGGTCAGGCGGCGGAGCACATCAGCTATCAGCAGACGAGGTGTCGCCCAGGCTTCGCGCTCAAATTCCGCCGGAGAAATCTCCACACCAATCTCCTGCCCGAGCGCGACGATGAGTTGCACCGTCTTCATTGAATCAAGAACCTGCAGATCGTAGAGCGCCAGGTCGGGTTGGCTACGGACCTCGTCGGTTTCGGCAACTTCGGCGAGGATGCCAAGGATTTTTTCGGTGGTCTCGGGCGCGGTCATAAAGTGCTGAGCCGTCCGTGGAAAAAGTCGTCGAGCGTCTTGTTGTAGTGCACCCAGCCCTTCGCCCCGAGGTGGTCGAGGTTGTCGTAGAAAAAGTTCGGGTCCTCCTCGTTCTGCCCGAAATAAACGAGCGGCGCACGGTGGCTGGCGGTGAGCTCACGGAGCCGGGTGCGGTAGGCCTGGCGGGCGCTGACGGAAACGCCCACCGCCTCCAGGTCCGGGCCATGCACGGGCATGCTCATGATCAGCGGCTTGGCACCCAGTTCATGCAGGGCACGGAGAACGAGCTCGCAATCCGTCCACTCGTCGGCGTGCGCGAGCGTTTGCAGGAAAACCTTGTCGCGCGAACCCTGCGGACGCTTCACCAAGGCCGGAGCCGGCGACCGCTTGGCTTTGGCGCGCATCGCCTTCGCGAGTTCCTCGCCGCGCTTGAACGCTTCATCCCAATTCAGCTTCCTTCGGCGCGGGCGGCTCTCACCCTCTTCGCGCAGTTCCAGATCGACGATGTGCGTAGCGGCTTGGAAATGATCCTGCGTCCGGCCGATCCATGCCTGGAGCCGGCCAAGCGGCAGCAGTGCGTTGTAAAGTGCGCGGTCTATCGACGTGTCGTGCGCCAAGCGGGAAAGGGCAAAGCTAAGCAGCCAGTTGTCCTCCAGCGTCTCGGGATATTCGAGCATGCGGCGCGCGGCGTCGCGTTTCAGCCCGGGACTGAGGGCGGGAGAAAAGGCGATCTCCATGGCTTGGAGATTCGAGAAGTTGCCAGCGTAATAACCGGGATCGACCTCCTCCGCGAAATAGGAACTCGGCGAAAGTGAGATCGCTACTTTCCTGCCGCGCAGCTCGGGACCGACGGCGGCGAGCTTTTGCAACACGGCGAGCGCAGTCGTGCCAGGCTTGCCCACGGGGAAAACGCGGAAGCCGGTCGGGTAGTCGTGGAAAAACTCGCTGGCCTTGTTCGGCATCTCCTTCACCAGCTCGGAGCTGCCGTAGAGCAACAGCAGATCGTCCTCGGCGAAGGCGGCTTTTTGCAAAGCCACTCCCTGCAATTTGGCATCCGAAAAATCCGCGGCCAGCTCATGGACGTAGCGGCTTTCCGTTCGGTGACACCACACCAAGCCAGTCGCCAACGCCGCGCCTGCGACAAAAAGCGCGGCGAGAGCGGCAGTGAGATGAGGACGATGGACCGGGGTGCCGGGATTCACGGGGCGGGGAAGTTGAACGGGGGCGGCGCATATTCAAGCGAAACCTCCGTCCGGTAACAACCCACGGGTGCCGTGGATGTTGGCGATTTATTTCACGCGCCAGCAGGCTGCCTTCGAAGGGGCAAGCGACCGCTAGAGCCGCGAGATCAACAGCTCCCGCTGGAAGATCAGCTCCTTGGGCAGCCGATCGTGGAGCGTCAGGAACAGTTCGGTCTGCGAGATGAGTTCCCGCTGCCATTCGCCGGAGTCGATCTTCATGCACTGCTGAAATTTCTCGCGCGTGTAGTCCAGTCCCGTCCAGTCGAACTCCGAATAACGCGGCATCCAACCGATCTGCGTTTCGCTGGCGCGGGCGCGACCCTTGGTGCGGTCGATGACCCATTTGAGCACGCGGAAATTCTCGCCGAAACCGGGCCAGAGGAATTTGTCGTCAGCGTCTTTGCGGAACCAGTTGACGTGAAAGATACGCGGCGGGTCGGTGAGATCGCGGCGGATGCCCAGCCAGTGGTTGAGATAATCGCCCATGTTGTAGCCGCAGAAAGGGAGCATCGCCATCGGGTCGCGGCGCACCTGGCCGAGCGTACCAGCGGCGGCGGCGGTCATCTCGCTGCCCATCGTCGCGCCCAGATAGACGCCGTGGATCCAGTTAAACGACTGGAAAATGAGCGGCATGGTGCTGGCGCGGCGTCCGCCAAAAATGATCGCGCTGATCGGCACGCCGGCGGGGTCGAGGGCTTCCGGGGCAAGGACGGGGTTGTTCGCCATGGGCGCGGTAAAACGCGAATTCGGATGCGCGGCCTTTTCCTTAGATGCGGGCGTCCACGGCTGGCCTTTCCAGTCCAGACACTCGGCCGGCGCGGGATCGTCGTGGCCTTCCCACCAGACCGTGCCATCGGGCTTGAGTGCGACGTTGGTGTAAATGGTGTCGCGCGAAATGGTGTCCATCGCGTTCGGGTTGGACTTGCGGTTCGTGCCCGGCGCGACGCCGAAGTAGCCGGCCTCGGGATTGATCGCGTAGAGCTTTCCGTCCGGCCCTGGCTTCATCCACGCGATGTCGTCGCCGATGGTCGTGATCTTCCAGCCGTCGAAAGCGGCGGGCGGGATGAGCATGGCAAAGTTCGTCTTTCCGCACGCGCTCGGAAACGCCGCGGCCACGTAGGTCTTCTCGCCGGTCGGCGACTCAACACAAAGAATGAGCATGTGCTCCGCCATCCAGCCCTGCTCGCGCCCGAGGTAGCTGCCGATGCGCAGGGCGAGGCATTTTTTCCCCAGGAGCACATTGCCGCCGTAACCGGAGCCGAGAGAGATGATGGTATTGTCCTGCGGGAAGTGCGCGATGAAGCGCCGATCGGGATGGCAGTCGAGCACGCTGTGGACGCCGCGGTTGAAGTCATCGCTCGACCCGAGTTGATCAAGCGCGACTTTGCCCATGCGCGACATGACCCGCATGTTCAGCACCACGTAGATCGAGTCGGTGACTTCCACGCCGACCTTGGTCAGCGGCGATCCGGGCGGCCCCATCAAATACGGCACCACATACATCGTCCGCCCGCGCATGCCGCCCTTGAGCAGGGTATAAAGTTTCTCGTACATCTCGCGCGGCGCCGCCCAGTTGTTCGTGGGCCCGGCCTGATCTTTCGCGGGCGTGCAGATGAAAGTGCATTGCTCCACGCGGGCTACGTCGTTCGGATTCGAGCGGTGGTAGTAGCAGCCCGGCAGCTTCTCCTGATTTAACTGCGTGAGGACGCCCGCGGCGACAGCCTCGCCGAGGAGATACTCCTTTTCCCCCTCGGATCCATCGACCCAGAAAATCTCCGCCGGCTGCGCGATGCCGCGGATTTCTTCGACCCACGCGCGGAGCGTATTGTTACCGGGAGCGACCGTTCCGAAAGGTGGTGTAGCCATATATGCGTTGAGCCTCGCAGAACGGGCTCGGTAAACGCAAGGCACGGGGCCGCCCGGCTCCTTGTAAAATCGCGCGGTGCTTTGCCACTCCACGTTTGCGAGTGACTGGGAAAGCCGCTACTTCATTCGCGCGATGTTCTTCGACAACCGCTACCGCGACAACCAACCCATGACCCGCTTTGGGAATTTCCCGGTCTATGGCACCACGATCATTGTCGCGGCGCTCGTGGTCGGCTTGATCATCTCAGCGCTCTTCGGCGGCTCAGTGGCCCGGGCGATGTTCGCCTTTGAGCCAGGGCTGTTTTGGCGTGAAGGGCAAGTCTGGCGAGCACTTAGTTATCTCATTGTGGATCAGGTGAGTTTCTTCACCCTTTTCAATCTGTTCTTCCTCTACAATTTCGGCCGCGACTGCGAACAGGAGCTGGGTCGCGCGCGTTACTTCGGCTTTCTCGGGTTGCTCATCGCGACGCCCGTCGTCATGGCAAGTCTGCTCTGGGTCGCCGGCTTCAGCGGATCGGTCGAGGGATCCATGCATCTTTCCATCGCGCTCGTCATCGCTTTCGCCACGATCTATCCGAACGTCGAGTGGTGGGGTTCGATTCCCATGAAGTTCGTCGCCCTTGGCTGCCTCTTTCTCTCGATCGTTGGCCACCTGAGCGAACGGGATTCGATCGGACTGGCGAGCACGCTCGCCACCTGCGGAGTGGCGTACGGCTACATCCGAGCCATGCGCGCCGGGATGCTGGAAGGTTTCTCATGGCCTGCGCTTTTCCAACGCAAACCCAAGTTTCGCGTCCTTCCCTCACCGGACGCCAGAGGCGCTGCTACGGAGGAGACGACCACCGACGACATGGACGCCCTCCTCGACAAGATCGCTCAATCTGGCATGGCCAGTCTTTCGGCAAAAGAACGCACGCGGCTCGAAGCGGCGCGCGCGGAGCTGCTGAAGAGAGACCGCCGCTGATGAGCGACGAGCCGCTGCCAGCACCTCCGCAACCGCCCAAGACCGGGCCGCGTTTCGATCCGAGTTACGTCAATGCGATGTCGCATTTCTACCGCGGCGAACTCGGCCGCATCATGGCGTGGCGCGCCCGACTCGACCCGACGACGAACTGGGCCATCACCGCCACGTCTACGATTTTCACCGTCGCCTTTTCTATCGAGCGCGTGCCGCACATCATCTTCTTTTTCAACATCGCCATCGTCTGGGTTATGCTCTGGATCGAGGCGCGGCGTTACCGTTTCTACGACGCCTTCCGGGCCCGTGTCCGCATGTTGGAAGCGCACTTCCTCGTCCCCATCGTCGCGCAAAACACCACGCTGCTGCAGGGCGAGTGGCAGAAGCTTGTCTGCGAAGACCTGCTCCTCCCGTCCTTCAAAATCAGCGCCTTCGAGGCCGTGGGCCGCCGGCTAAAGCGGAATTACATCTTCATCTTCCTCATCATCCTCACCGCCTGGATCACCAAAATTTTCCTCCACGCCCAGCCGCGCATCGACTCGTGGCCGTCCTTCTACGCCGCGCTTCAGGTCGGCACGAGCATTCCGAGCTGGCTCGTCGCCGCGGTCTTCGTCGGCACCTTCGTCAGCGTCCTCGGCATCACCATTTACATCGGCAAAAACACCCACGGAGAAATCTCCGAGTTCGGCGCGCACCGCTCGCTGTGGAGGATTTAGAACTGGTTCAAAGCCACGGGGTCAGCGTTGAGTCACGGCATGCCCACCGAAGACGCTGCGCCTAAAATCACTCCGCCCGATCCCGCTCTTCCTGGCATCGACCAGCTCACCGACATCATTGCCAAACTCCGCGGTCCTGGTGGCTGTCCGTGGGATCAGGAACAGACTCACGCTACCCTCCGTGCCGGTTTGTTGGAAGAGGCCCACGAAGTCGTCGCTGCGATCGACAATCGCGATGACGCCAATCTCCGGGAAGAGCTCGGCGACCTGCTGCTCCAGTCCGTCTTCCACGCCCAACTTGCCACCGAGGAAGGCCGCTTCACGTTCGACGACGTCGCCCGCGAAATTTCCACCAAGCTCATCCGCCGCCACCCGCACGTCTTCGCCGCGGATCATTGTGCCGACAGTGCCGCCGTCCTCCAGCGCTGGGACGAAATCAAACGCGCCGAAAAGGGCGGGGACGCTTCCGCCAGCGTCCTCGACGATCTTCCTGCCGGTTTGCCCGCGCTGATGCTCGCGCAGAAAACGCAAAAGAAAGCCGCCCGCATCGGCTTCGACTGGCCTGACACCGCTCCAGTCTTCGACAAGCTCCACGAGGAAATCGCCGAACTCCGCGAACCCAACTGCGATGCCGAGGACGAACTCGGCGACCTGCTCTTCACCGTCGTCAACCTCGCCCGCAAACTCCATATTGACGCCGAGACCGCCCTTCTCCGCGCCACCCGCAAATTCGGCACCCGCCTCCGCACCGTCGAACAACTCGCCCGCGAGCGCGACATCGTTCTAGAAAACATCCCGCTCGTCGAACTCGACGTTCTGTGGGAAGAGGCGAAGCGTGGCTCCCTTCCCGCTTAGGCTTAGGTTTGACAGGACTACGGCAACGCTTAAAAGCGGATTCTCCATGCACATCCTCCCCTTCCTCACTACTGCCTTTCTCGTCTCTGCTGTGCCCGCAGCCCACGCCCTTATGGTTTATGAGCTTGAAGCTGCCGCCCTTAATGGACTGCCGCTTGCCGGGTCGAACACCCCGAAGGCTCTCACCGTGATGGCGGGTGACGTCATCGATTTTCGACTTTATGTGGACGTAACAGGAGCCTCCGGAAACCCCGCCCTTGAAGGCCTCCAGCGCGGCACCCTCTCGCTCACAAGTTCGGCGAGCGGCGGTATCAGCGCGAATTTCCTCAGCACCTTCCTCTTTTCCGGCCCCTTTGGAAGCCCTAGCTTCCCAGGCGTCCTACAGGATTTCGACGGCGATCTAGATGTCGATCTTGGCAGCACCAGCACCTCCTCTACCGCCGATTACATCCGCACGGGAAACACCGTAATGGTTACCAGCGGCACGCCCATCCTCGATGGCACCCGGTTCGTCTTTGGCACGGTCAGCGTCGGCGTTGCCGCCGCGATTCCCTTCAGCAGCGTCAGCGTGGCCCCGGTTGTACCCGACTTCATCAGCCCTCTCAACGACATCAGCCGCGCGCAATATATGCTGGACGGCGTGACCTACAATGGCACCGCATTTGGCGGACCAGTCGTCGGTCAACCCGTCATCTTGAACACCGTTCCTGAACCCTCAGGCAGCGTGCTCCTGGGTGGCGCGATTCTCACCAGCTTCGCCCTAGGACGTCGGAACGGCACCCGGATGGCCTCATAAAGGGCCCTGGCAATCTCGTCCCCCGCCCCGTCCTCGACCGAGGGAAACTAGAATCTGTGGAAAAATTTGCCTTGCAAAGTCAGCTTTGCGGCGCAAAGCTCACCGCATGCCGAACCGCTCCGACGCCGAGGAACACCTCCGCATCATCCGCTCGCTCATGGAAAAAGCGACGATCTACCGCGCCATCTCCGCGCCGACGGCACTGGCCGGTGGCGTCTTCGCCGGCCTCGGAACCGCCGTCTTACGCCACCTCAGCCCACGTCCTATCCGTTCCGAAGCCGACTTCGCCGGGCCGTTTCTCACCGCCTGGGGAGCGGTCCTTCTGCTCACGTTTCTCGCCAATGCCTTGCTGCTGTGGCGCGGCTCGAAACTGCGCGGCGAGCCGTTCCTTTCGTCCGGCATGCGCCTTGCCCTCGTGGCTATGCTGCCGGGCATGCTTTGCGGGCTGTTCTTTACCATCGTCCTTGGCTGGGGGACGAACGTCTTCTGGCTCCCGCCGATCTGGATGATGTGCTACGCGGTTGCGCTACTCGCGACGAAGCACTTCGCCCCGCGCTCGATCATGCTGCTCGGCTGGGCGTTTCTCCTCGCGGGCATGGCTTCCTTTTATCAACTCTTTGCGTGGGGCTTTGCCGGCGCTTTCGGAGCGAGCCACTTCGCCTCCGGCAGCAACCTCTTGATGGGCCTGACTTTCGGTCTCTTCCATCTCATCTACGCCGCCTGCACCTGGCCGCGCTCAAGGGTTTCGGCCACGCCATGAACCGATGTTCGACTTCGATAAACTCGACAAGCTCATCCATGAAAAAGGACGCCTTGGCATTATGACTCTCCTTGCCGCCCGCCCGAGTTGGACGTTTCAGGATTTGAAAGCCGAGCTCGTGCTCAGCGACGGCAATCTCGTCTCGCACCTGCGCACGCTGCACGACAGCGGCTACGTGGCCGTGACCAAGGAAATCCTCGACCGCCCACAAACCAGCTACGCGCTAACCGCAAAGGGACGAAAGCAGTTCGAGGACTACCTCACGATCCTCGAACAGATCCTGAAAGTCGGCCGCCCCAGCACCGACCGCGATTCCGGCAAGTAGCTGCTCCCTCTCCATGAATTCAAAATGCCTCTCCCCCTGCCTCAAAGCTTTGCCGCGCAAAGCCGCGCCCAATTTATGAAAATCCAACTCGCAGAACACTACGGTCTTTGCTTCGGCGTGCGCGACGCCATCGCCCAGGCAGAACGGCTCGCCGCGCAGGGACCGCTCACCATCCTCGGCGAACTCGTCCACAACCCCGTCGTGCGCGAAAGGCTCGCGCAGCGCGGCGTGCGCGAGGGTGCGCTGGATCGCGAGTCCGCGGCCACGCCGCAGGTGATGATCACCGCGCACGGTGCGTCGGATCGCAAACGCGCGGAGTGGCGTGCGGCCGGCTTCGGCGTGGCCGACGGCACGTGCCCGCTCGTGCGGCACGCGCATGAGCAACTGCGGCTACTCATCCAGCTCGGCTACTTCCCGGTCGTGATCGGGAAACGCGGACACGTCGAAGTCGCAGGGCTGACCGGCGATTTCCCTGAGGCGTGTGTGGTGGAATGCGCAGCTGACATTGCGCAACTGCCAGAGCGGGCGCGGTTCGGCGTGATCTCGCAGACCACGCAGCCAGTGGAGAAAGTGCGCGCCCTCGTCGCAGCGATCCGCACCGCCCGGCCGGAGAGCGAAGTGCGCTTCACGGACACCGTCTGCCAGCCGACGAAGAACCGGCAAAACGCCCTGCGCCAGCTCATCGCGGAGTGCGACACGATGGTCGTGGTCGGCGGACGCAACAGCAACAACACGGTCCAACTCGTCACCGCCGCGAGCGCCGCTGGCCTCACCGTCTTTCACATCGAGCGCGTGGAGGAACTCGACCCCACGTGGTTCACCGGCGCAGAAAGCGTCGGCCTCACCGCCGGCACCTCCACCCTGAAAGAATCCGTCGCCGCCGTCCACGCGCGGCTAGAGCAAATCGCAACTTCACTCGCCCCCGTCGTCGCCTGATGCAACCGCTACGCCGACTCGTGATCCTGTGCCGAGGCGACTCGGAGCGCATTGCGCCGTGGCTCGATGAGCGTGAGCCGCGCTGGCTGCTGACGTGCGTGCTGACGATCGTCGTAGGTTGCGCGCTGTATGGCGGAGTGGTCGGCCTATGGCGCGCGCCGCTGCAGGCGGCCTACACGGCGGTGAAAATGCCGTTGCTGATTTTTCTGACGTGCGGCGGTAACGCGCTGCTCAACGGGCTGCTCGCGCAAGTGCTCGGCTCCGGACTAACCTTCCGGCAGACCTCGCTGGCGATCCTCATGAGTTTCACCATCGCCGCACTAGTGCTCGCGGCGCTGAGTCCGGTGGTGTTCTTCATCTACCTCAATACACCGCCGCTCGCCTCCGCCGCGCGCGGCACCGGGCACAGCATCACGCTCCTCTGCGATGTCCTTTTCATCGCCTATGCCGGCGTGGTCGCGAACCGCCGACTGCTGCGGCTGCTGGAGCGCTGCTGCGTCACACCAGAGGCGGCCCGACGAGTCTTCTGGTGCTGGCTGGCGGGCAACCTTTTCCTCGGGGCGCAGCTCTCGTGGGTGCTGCGACCGTTCATCGGCTCGCCGGGGTTGGCGATCCAGTTTCTGCGCGATGATCCGCTGCGCGGCAATTTCTACGAGGCCGTCTTCCGAGCAGCGCGGAATCTCCTTTTCTGAACCAACAACATCATGAACCAGCCAACCAATCCCACCGACCCGCAACCTTCCATCCCCACCAGCATCCCGCTGCTGCCAACTCCACCCTCGCTGCCGCCCAACGCAGGTGTGGGCGAAACTCTCGACACCTTGCTCAAGCGACCCGCGGCCCTCGTCCACGGGCTGTGCAGCGCCGAGCCATCTCGCGCCTGGCTGTTCCTCGCGCTCGTCGCCGGGGCGGCGTTTTCGCTCTACGGACTGCTCGTCGGTTCTTTTTCCGGCGGCCCGCAGTTCCTGGCCGCGGCGGTGAAAGTGAGTGCGGGTGCGCTGCTCAGCGCGCTCATTTGCTTTCCGAGCCTCTACATTTTCGCCTGCCTGACCGGTGCAGAAGTTTCCCTGCGCGGGCTCGCGGGCGTGCTCTTCGCCATCCTCACGCTCACCGGGTTGTTACTCCTCGGTTTCGCACCGGTAGCTTGGGTTTTTTCACAATCCACAGATTCAGTGGCCTTCATCGGTGCGATGCACCTGATCTTTTGGCTCATCGGGACCTGCTTTGGGATGCGTCTGCTCGAGCACATGACGAAAGTGCTACGGGTCACAGACCGAACGCATCTCAATGTTTGGGCGGCGATCTTTGTCCTCGTAAGTTTGCAAATGACCACGGCTCTGCGTCCCATTATCGGCACCGCCGACACCTTGCTGCCGACAGAGAAAAGATTCTTCCTGTCGTATTGGGTCGAGAACGTCTTCAGCGCCACCGTGCCGCCACCCACCCGGTAACAGGATTACGGCGCGGGCGTGGTCTTCGGCCAATTGAGCGCATCGAGCTCGGGCTCGGGCTCTACTTTATCCGGCCAGGTGAAGTGACAGGTTTCGCAATAGTATTCCTGGGCGATCACCCCGGTCGCCGCGAGTGCGGCGGGCAGCGCGCCCATAATGGTGCGGCGGGAAAATTGCGGGAATTCGATTTTGGATGAACCGCACTCCGGACAGTGGACCGCTTCCGCGAGAGCGCCTTCCGTTTCATGCCATTCTTTGAGCACAGCGTGAGCGCGATCTTCCTCGCCGCCATGGACGCGGACCCGCATGTGCGCTCGGGGATGAAGGTTGAAAAGTTTCCACTTCTGCTCGTGCGACTCGTCGTAGATGTCGGCGTGGAAACCGGCCTCGCGGAGTCGAAGCGCGATTTTTTCCGCAGGCCCGCGGTCGTTGAAGGTGGCGACGGTGATGATGTTCTCCATAGGGTTTTGCTGTTGAGTCGATTCGTTTCTCCCAGTCGTGGCGTCCGTATGAAAAATGGTGCGCCCGCTTTCGCCTCACGGCAAGTGGTTCGTGCGACCTCGCGCCGGCAAAACAATTTGCGGAATCGCTGGCCTAAACTTTCTCGAGCGCCTTTGTTGTTTAGGCATTCTGCGCACGACGCGCGGATGCACCCTCCCAACTGCCCCACCCATGAAAGCCCGTCCGTATCGTTCCTCCCGTCGCTCCTTCCTCAAAGGTCTTGCCGTAACCAGCGGCGGACTGCTTGTGCCGCGCGTTTTTTGGGCGCAGGAGGGCAGCACCGCCCCAAGCAAGAAGCTGGGTATCGCGGCAATTGGCTGCGGCGGCAAAGGCGAGTCCGACCTGAGCGACGCGGCGAAGGGTAACGACGTCGTGGCCATCTGCGACGTGGATGCGAAGACGCTGGCCAAAGCGGGAGAGAAGTATCCTGGCGCCAAGCAGTACCGTGACTTCCGCAAGATGCTCGATGAGGTGAAAGAAATCGACGCTGTCACGATTTCCACGCCGGATCACGCGCATTACCCCGCGGCGATGCATGCCATCGCGCTGGGGAAACATGTGTGCATTCAAAAGCCGTTGGTGAACACGATTTGGGAGGGCCGCGAATTGCACAAGGCGGCGAAAAAGAAGGGCATTATTTCGCAGATGGGCAATCAGGGGCACACCTTCGACGAAAACCGCGTCGTGAAGGAGTGGATCGCCGCGGGCGCGATTGGCAAGGTGAAGGAGATTCACGTTTGGACGAACCGGCCGATCTGGCCGCAGGGAAAATCAGCCGTCTTCAAACCGGGCACGGTGCCCGATCAACTCGACTGGGAAATGTGGCTCGCCCAAACTCCCGACCACCCGTATTCGCCGGAAATCCATCCCTTCAAATGGCGGGGCTTTCTTGAATGGGGCGCGGGAGCTTTTGGCGACATGGGCTGCCACCTTATCGACGCTCCATCGTGGGCGCTCGATCTCGGCGTGCCCCGCTTTGCCACCGCGACGCAGGTCGATGACATCACCGACATCGCATGGCCCACAGGTGCGGTAGTGAAGATGGAGTTTCCGAACGTAGCGGGACACGGCGGCGTTTTGCTGACCTGGTATGAAGGCAAGAAGCCAGATGGTTCGCCCTATCTACCTGAATTGCCGGAGGCGATCGACCGCAATGAAGCGTTCCCCGGCAAACCCGCTAACAAAGAAGGTAAAGGCGCGGTCGAACCCGGAACGTTGACAGAGGGCGGCTGGTTCATCGTTGGCACGGAAGGAGTGCTCTTGAACAAAGGCGATCAGGCACGCGATCCGCAGATCTGGCCGAAAAAACGCCGCGAAGATTTCCTCGCCTCGCCGCCCGCGAAGACGCTCGAGCGCAGCCCCAAAGCCGGGAATCCGCAGGAAGAGTGGACGCTCGCAATCAAGAACGGCAAAGCATTTCCCTTCATGTCGCAGTTCGACTACGCCGTGCCACTCACCGAGCTCACGCTCGTGGGCGGGTTGGCCATGCAGTTCGCCGGCAAGCGGCTCGAATGGGATGCGGAAAAGCTCGAGGTTGTCGGCCTTCCAGAAGCGTCGCGCTTCATCAAGCGCGGGAAATATCGCGCTGGGTGGGAGTATTCCAGCGACAAGATCTAACTGGAACCAATGAGCGGAACGCACGCCAGCAACGTCCTGGGGACACCGCTCCAGCCTTGCAGCTTCAATCCGCTCACGGGCTTTTACCGCGACGGCTGCTGCCACACCGGTCCCGGCGACCATGGCCTGCACACCGTGTGCATGCAGGCGACCGCCGAGTTTCTGCGCTTTTCCCGCCAGGCGGGGAATGATCTTTCCACCCCTGTTCCGGAGTATGCCTTTCCGGGTTTGCGGCCCGGTGACCAATGGTGCCTCTGCGTGACCCGCTGGCAGGAAGCTCTGGAGGCGGAATGCGCGCCGCCGGTTGTCCTTGCAGCCACTCATATTTCCGCGCTGGAGTTCGTGGCCTTGGAGGATCTCAAAGCCCACGCCCTCGATTGGCCAGCTCAGACCTGATTCCGCTTAATCGGATGCCGGCGCTACCCCGCGATAAAAGTGCTGCCGGGCGGTGATGTCTTCGATGTATTTCCGCGTCGTCGGAAAATCGATGACCCGCATCAGATGCTCGGCTGTGGCTTCCTCACCACGCTCCGTCTCCGTGATCCAGCGGTCCACCCGCCCGCGCCCGGCATTGTATTCAGCGAGCGCAAACGGCACGGGATTGCCCTTTGCTTTCCACCGCTCCAACGCGCGCCGGACGTACCAAGTGCCCACTTCGAGATTGGTCTTGGCGTCGAAAAGATCCGTCGGCGTAAAAGTCTCGATCTTCTCGGCCTTCGCCCAGTCCTGCGCCGCAGCCTCCCCGACCTGCATCAGGCCGCGTTCCCCGCTCGTGCCCACTTTGTCAGGATGAAAACTGCTCTCCCGCCAGACCATGGCCTTCACCAGCAGCGGATCGACTCCATGCTTCTGTGCGGCGTCGGCGATCATTCCATCGTAGGCCGCATACCGGCCCATCGAAACCCACGAATGCAGCTGATACTCCGGGTCTGGGGCCAGCCACAGCACCAGCCCCGCCGCGGCCAGAGCGGCGCAGACTACGAGAAGGAGGAGCTTTTTAAGGAAGCGCGCCATGAGGTGCGGGGAGTCAACCCACGGGGTTGAAAAACTTCGACAAAAATCGCGCTCACCGCATCCTGCGCGCGTGCCGAAATACGCCCGCGTGCTGGTCGATGACTCTGCCGGGAAAGCCTTTGACTATGAGCTTCCCGCGGCCGTCGCTGGGACCTTGCAGCCGGGCTCGCGGGTGCGGGTGCCGGTGCGGACACGGACGGCCTTGGCGACCGTCATCGAGCTGCTGGACGAGACGGAAGTGACCGGGGTGAAGCTCATCAGCGAAGTGGTCAGCGCCGAGCCGATCCTCAGTCCGCTGCTGCTCAAGCTGGGCGCGTGGATGGCGGATTATTACTGCTGCTCGATCGAGCAGGCGATGAAAGCGGTGCTGCCGAATGTCATCCGCAAAGCCGAGGTCGGGCATCAGACGCGGCTCTTCGCGCGGCTCGTGCGGGAGGTAGATGAGGAGGAAATCGAGGCGATGAAAAAGAAGGCGCCGTTGCAAGCGGCAGCGGTGGCGTTTCTCGCGGCCGCGGGAAAGTCGGTGGCCGTCGCGGAACTTGCGGAGAAGTGCGACGCCAACCACGCTGTGATCCAGGCGCTCGTGAAAAAGGGCTTCGTCGTTACCGCCAGTGCAACCGTCGAGCGCGACCCGAGCCAGGGCGAGACTTTCCTCCACGCCGGCAAGCTGGAGATGAATGCCGAGCAACTCGCCGTCTTCGCGCGGGTCTGCGCGGCGATCGAGCCCGGAGGGACGCGCTCCTGCGCGTCCCCATCTTCCCCGGGTGCGACCCCGCCCTCGGATGCGACGGACGGGCAGGAGCCCGTCCCTCCGGTTGACGGTGCGCTCCCGCGCGCGCCCAAACCGATCCTCCTTCACGGCGTGACCGGCAGCGGCAAGACCGAGATTTATCTCCAGGCCATCTCCCTCGTCCTCGATCGCGGGCAGACCGCCATCATGCTCGTGCCGGAGATTTCGCTCACGCCGCAGACCGTCGAGCGCTTCAAATCGCGCTTCGCCGCCACCCAGCACGAAGTTGCCGTGCTCCACAGCCACCTCAGCGAAGGCGAGCGACACGACGAGTGGCACCGCATCCGCACTGGCCGCGCCCGCATCGTCATCGGCGCGCGGTCGGCCATCTTTGCGCCGTGCGCAAACCTCGGCCTGATCGTCGTCGATGAAGAGCACGAGAACACCTACAAGCAGGAGGAAACCCCGCGCTACCACGGGCGCGACATCGCCGTCCTGCGCGCGCAGATGGAAGGCTGCGCCTGCCTGCTCGGCAGCGCCACGCCTTCGCTCGAGAGCTTCCACAACGCCCAGCTCGGCAAATACGAACTCCTCCGACTAACCCAGCGCGTCGATGACAAAAAGATGCCCTTCATCCGCATCATGGACATGCGCATGGAGTCGAAGAAGAAAGGCTCCATCCTCAGCGAACGGCTCATCACCGCCGTCAATGATCGACTCGCGAAAAAGGAGCAGACCATCCTTTTCCTCAACCGCCGCGGCTTCTCCACCTCGCTGCTCTGCGAGAAATGCGGCTACGTCTGCGAGTGCCCGAACTGCTCCGTCGGCCTCACCTTTCACCGCGCTGCCGGGCGCGTCGTCTGCCACATCTGCGGGCACCAGGCCGTAGCGCCGGCGAAGTGCCCCGAGTGCCGCGACCCCGGCATCAAATACAGCGGCACCGGCACCGAGAAAGTGGAGGACATCGTCGGCAAATGCTTCCCCACCGCCGTGGTGAAGCGCCTCGACGCCGACGTGATGACGCGCAAGGACGCCTTTCGCGAAACCCTCGGCGCCTTCAAAGTCGGCAAGATCGACATCCTCGTCGGCACCCAGATGATCGCCAAAGGGCTGCACTTCCCGAATGTCACCCTCGTCGGCATCATCAACGCCGACCTCTCGCTCCACCTCCCCGACTTCCGCGCCGGCGAACGCACCTTCCAGCTCCTCACCCAAGTCGCCGGCCGCGCAGGCCGCGGCGACGTCGAGGGCGAAGTCTTCGTGCAGTCCTTTACGCCCTTCAGCCCCAGCATCCAGTTCGCCCGGCACCACGACTTCGACGGCTTCTGGGAGCAGGAGATCGAGTTCCGCCGCCAGTGGGACTACCCGCCCTTCACCCACCTCGTCCTCATCGTCATCCGCTCCCAGCACCAGCAGCGCGCCGAATTCTCCGCGCAAACCCTCCACCGCCGCCTCAAGGACGCCCTCCCGCCCAACACCACCCTCAGCGACCCCGCGCCCGCCCCGCTGGAGAAAAGCCACGGCAACTACCGCTTCCACCTCATGCTCCGCACCCGCGCCATCCTCCGCCTTTCGCGTCACCTCCGCGGCGTGTTGGAAAAGCTCACGTTTCCCGAGGATGTCATCGTCACGGTGGATGTGGATGCTTATCAGCTCCTCTGAGCGAGGGGAGAAAAACCTCGCGAGCCCAATGGATTCGCCTACTGCTTAGACATGTCCGAAATCATCTTTGAAGTGCGTGAGGACGACACCGAAGGCGGCTTCATCGCCTCCGCCCTTGGATACGGCATCCACACCCAGGCGGAGACGGTCGAGGAATTGCGCAATCATGTTCGCGAGGCCGTCGATTGTTACTTTGACGAAGGCGCAGACACCCCCCGCATCATCCGCCTGCACTTCGTCCGCGACGAAGTCCTCGCCCGATGAAGCTCCCGCGGGATGTCTCCGGTGAGCAACCTTGTGCGTGCGCTCCGCCGGCTGGGCTATGAAGTCACCCGCCAGCGAGGCTCGCACATTCGTGTCACCACCCAGCGCGACGGCGAGCACCATGAAGCCATTCCCGCGCATTGGCCCATCAAACCGGGCCTGCTTTCCGGCATTCTTAAGAGCGTCGCCGCCCATCATGGCATCTCCGTCCCAGAACTGCTGATGCTGCTCGACCTCTGAACCGCGCCATCCTCCGCCTCTCCCGCCACCTCCGCGGCGTCCTGGAAAAGCTCACCTTCCCCGAGGATGTCATCGTCACGGTGGATGGGATGCCTATCAGTTGTTGTGAGTTATCTAATATCGAGCCAAGTAAGTCCGCGCTTCTGAGCGTTTCTTGCGATGTAGAAGAAAAAGCGACCCAACGATAAGCAGACTTGCGGCACCGGGCTCAGGAGCCTGAGTAAGCTCTACCCTATCGGCGAGGCCAATAGCCGACGATGAACCCGGGTTCCCGTTTATAGTCAAGTCCACCCTAAGACCTACTGTCAGCATTCCACCGCCGGGTCCATCTCCCATTTGAATGCCGTTGAACGGAGGAACGTTGACCATTTCAAACGTGAATGGCTGAGCGCCCGTATATTCGACATGAAGCCGAGCTTCTTGGCTGCCGTCGTTCCCAAAAAGACCGACTTGGGACGGCCCGGAAACTGGAACCCAGCCCCCAAAGAAAGCATTGATGTCATATGTAGCGCCGGAATTGACGGTGCTTGCTGATGGCAGGATCGGATTCGTTGGGAAGGGTATCGAAAAAGCTTGGTTTGAAGATTGCATCCAAGCGTTAAATGTAAATCCAGAGAGCGCCTGCCCGACGGCAAACGAAGTTAGGCCATACATAGTGAATGCGACAGGCAGTGACGGTTGGTACTCAACCGGGAAATCGTCCATGAAATCAGAGGCATGAAAGTAAACGTCAAGGACATCACCAGTTTGAATGGTGAGTGACGTCGCGGCCGTTACATCAATAACTGCACTCCTTGCCTCCATTGGGCCGAGACCAGCGACGATGATGAACGCAAAAAAACGCAGGCTGTGCGGTGTGAGGTGAAAACCTTTAGATGATTTCATGTGTGTCGTTAATAGTAGGTGGAATGCCACTTTGTTGATTTCAACCAGAGCGGACGACGGGATAGCTAAACCGAACTGGGAATTCCACACAATTAATCGTGAACTTTTCGCCATCGTGCCGACGCTCCAGCTTCGGCACGCGCTTGGGAGCGAAGCGGCCCTTCGCCGGGCGGGAGTGTCTGCCCGCCCGAATGCCAACGGCGTTCCATCCCTCAGCCCAGCGAGGAGGCGGAGGGGAAAAGGGAGGTTGGCGGGCGGGCGGGAAAGTTGGCGCGACGCAGGAGCGCCTGCCTTGGGTGCGGCGAAAACAACCGGACGAAAGGCTTGCCTTGGGCGGGGGGAAGTGGTGGAAGGGAGGGGCGATGGTTTTGGCGGTCTCCAAGATAAAGAGCTGTGGTTCCGACTCGGTGCGGGTGGGTTTCCGCGTGCGGTGGCGGGCGGATGGGCGCGAGACAGAGGTGGATGGCTTCGAGGAGACGGCCGACGGGCTCGAAAGGCGTTCCGACGGCGGAGGAGCGGGGCTGGAAGGTGTAGGAGGGGGAGTCGGAGCCGTAGGAGGCGGGGTCGAGGCTGTAGGAGCGATGGTCGAGGGTGTAGGAGGGCGTCTCGTGGCCGTAGGAGCATGGGTCGAGGGCGTAGGAGGGCATCTCGAAGGCGTAGGAGCACGTCTCGAAGGCGTAGGAAAAAGTTTGGAGACCACAGAGAGGCTTCTCTGTGAGATGGAGGCCGGTTTTTTGAGGGGCGGGGCGGGCGGAAATGGTGGCGCGTGGGGGAGACGGCGATTTTCGACCATCCGGCTGGGGATTCCCAGCTTCCAGGGGGGTCTGTCGGGAAGCAGCAGTAAGAAAACGAATGTAAAAAAACTATGAACTTAACAATACCAGTGGCGGAGGATTTCGTCCGGGAACGGGCGGAGAAGATACGGGCGGTGCAGGCGACGCTCGCCGCGGGGGCGAGTGCGTGGGTTTGGCCAAAAAAGACGCTGGCGCAGTGGGATGCGGACCTCCTCCAGCTCGATGGGGCGGTGGCCAATACGCTGGCCCAGCTGGCGAGGGAGAAGGAGGCGGCGTATGACGGGTTGCGAGGCACTTTGGAGACCCGCACGCGGACGATCCATACGAAGACGCTGCAGGCGGTGGGGGTGATGCGGGCACGGGCGCTGGATGACCCGGAGCTGCGCCCGGGGGTGGATGAGTTGAGCGCGCGGGGCGATTCCCTGCGGGCGATCGAGGAGGAGGGCGAGGAGCTGCTGGCGGTGTGGAAGGAGGATTTCGGGACGGCTTTCGTGCCGGCACCGGGGTTGACTTACGCGAGCTTCATGGCGCTCTTCATCGGCGCGGCGGGGCCTCCGGTGGTGCTGGCCTTGCGGACGCTGAAGACGGATTACAAGGCGTCGCGGGCGGCCATGCGGGCGGCGGTGGGGCGCTACAATACGGTCATCAACCGGCTGTGGGATGAGTGCGTGGCGTGGTATGCGGAGGCGACGGCGGTCTTCCCCGCAGGGACGGATGAGGGCGACCTGATCCGCGGCGAGGTGCCGACTTCGTACAATCCACCGGCGGGCGGCGGTGACTTGCCGGGCGGAAGCAGTAGCAGCAGCACGTCGAGCGGGAGTAGTAGTTCCATCGGCAGCAGCAGCCTCAGTAGCGCGAGCAGCAGCTCGCTCTAGCCCTGCGCCCGCCGGGCCGGAAACCCGCGGGCCGCTTCCCCCAAGGCGGCCCGCGACGGGAGGCGTCTCTTACCTCGGGAACGCGCCTAGGGGACGAGACTGGGTTTCGCATGAGGGTGAATTTTTTAAGCGCAGCGCGGGGCGACGCCTCGATTTTCCAGCACCTGCCGATCCGCATCCAAAGACGGGCTGGCAGCAACAAACCAACTAACATTATGAAAAAAATCCTCATCCCCATGATGGTTCTCTGCACGTCTGTGGCTTTTGCCGCGGAGGTCACGGAGACCACTACGACCAAGACCACCACGAGCACCGGCACGATCAGCGAATACGCGCCGGGCAAGACGTTCATCGTCAAGGAGACCTCCGGCCCGATGACCTACCGCTACGGCAAATCGGTCACCTACGTGACGAAGAAGGGCAAAACCCTCAGCGAAGATCAGGTGAAGACTCGGATCAAAGTGGGCGCTCCGGTGAGCGTTCACTATATGACCGAAGGCGACGCCCGCGTGATCAGCCGCGTCGAAGTCGACGACGATTAATCCACTGCAGTGTCCTTAAGCCGGCCAGGCGGGAAACCGTCTGGCCGGTTTTTTTTGCGCGGTAGTTAGAACCTGCGAGGTGGCTCGTTTGCAAAGCGGCAGGAGCGGGGGGAAGTAAGCCCTCAACGGGGCTGGCGGGATTACCCACAGGCTGCGGCGTGGCATGCTTGCTGCCCTTTGCCATCTCTCATGACTACCGACCAGCCTACATCCTCCAGCGTGAAACTCCCATGGTACGAGCATGCCTGGAGCGGCCTACCCCTTGTCCTGATGTTAGTCGGGGGTGCCATCGGTGGCGCGTGCGGTGGCGTCGGTTACGCGCTGAGCACCGCCGTTTTCAAGAAGGCGATGCCCACGCCGGCCAAGTATGTGATCAGTCTGCTGATCTCCATCGCCGCCGCCGGGATGTATTTCGGCGTGGTCATCATGCTGGCGTCATTCTTTCCCGATCTGCTCAAGCGCTGATCGCAGAAGGGGTAAGTGCTATTCGCGGCGCAGCTGCGCAGGTGCGCAGGTGCGAGGGACCAAGGTGCGCAAGAGAGACGATTCAGTGGGCATGAGTGCGCACCAACTCCCCCTCCTCGTCCTTCTCTCCATCGGTCTGCTGGGGAAAGTGAACCCTTCATTCGCGGCGGCTTCTGCTAAGCAACCGGAAAGTCCTTTGGCCACCGTCGCGGCAGCCAATCCGAGTTCCCCCGCCCCACCCGATCCCCCGGCTCCAACCCCGCCAGCCCCCCCAACACCTCCCAGTCCCCCGACTCCCCCCCGGCCCCCTCTCCCCGCTGACCCACCGCCTCCGCCAAAACCTCCCTTCCCCGGCGACCCCGCGCGGCCTACGCCACCCACGCCGCCGACGCCGCCAACGCCCCCGCTCCCCACAGATCCGCCACTTCCTCCAGCACCACCATTGCCGCCGGCCCCCTCGCCGTCCCCGGTTCCGCCCCCGTTACCCCCCGCGACCCCGCCACCACCGCCCAATCCGCTGGCGGGAATCTAGAGATGCGTCACGCGTTTCTGTGGACGCGGCGTGATCGCGCGGCTCGGCGTGAAATAAACACGCGCGGAAATTCCCCTAGGGGCGATTCCCTAGTGTCGCGGCCGCAGTTGGTTGCGAAGCAACACCAAACAATCACCACTACCATGATCAAACGCAATATCACCGCTGCCGTCCTCGCCTTGCTTCTCACCGTAACCCATTCCGGCTGGGCCCAGGCCACCGTCGAAACCACCACCACGACAACGAATACGGGGGGCGTGATTAGTGAATTCGGGCCCGAGGTTCTCGTGATCAAGACCGAGACTGCTCCAGAACCTGTCCGCTATAGCTATACCACCAAGACTGTCTATGTAGATGAAGCCGGCGCGCCGGTCACCATGGCTACGGTGAAGTCCGGTCTTCCGGTGACGGTTTACTACACGAAAGTCGGCGACCGCATGGTCGCGTCGAAAGTGATCGTTAAGAAGACGGTTACCACTCCGGCAACGCCCGTCATTGAGGAAAAGAAGTCCACGACCACCACCACGACGACCAGCAAAGACAAGGACTAAGAAGCCCCAACTACCTATCAATATGAAACACTACTATCTATCTACTTTCGCCGCAGTCAGCCTCCTCGCCCTCTCCGGTTGCGCCACCGATGATGATGACGATGACGGTCCGAGGGTACAGTCCACCACGACGACGACGGAGGAAACCCGCGTGCATCAGCCAGCGGCCTCGACCCAAACTCAGACCATTCGCACTTACTAGGATGAAACGACTCATTATCCTCGCGGTAACGCCCTGTTTTTTCGCCGCTTGCGATGTCAAGGTGGGCAGCGACGCGCCGCCCACGGTTGAGAAAAGCACGACGGTGGTAAACCCACCGGCCGTTAAGGACGAAAAGAAGACCGAAACCACGACGGTCACGGCACCGGGTGGGACGGTTGAGAAAAAGACGACCGAAACGTCTAACTGATCGCGGCTACCTAGCAGCCCTTCGCGCGCCGGAGCTTCTGCCCCGGCGCGCGATTAGCGTCTGGGCGCTGCTGGGGGCGGGAGGGGTTTGGCGCTTTACCAGCGGCCGAAAACGCCACACGGGAGGA
>JANMTP010000003.1:0-61598 GCA_031390545.1 Chthoniobacter sp.
ACTTGTTCGCCAGCTTGTCCGTCGCATCGATCACGAAATCGTAGCGCACCTCCAGCAGCCGCGCGGCGCTCGCGGCGGTGAAAAACTCCTTCACACCCGTCACCGCGCATCCCGGATTGATCAGTCTCACGAGCTCGGCGAGCACGTCCACTTTCGCACGACCGATCTGCCCGTCGAGCGCCGGGAGCTGGCGGTTCACATTCGTCACGCAGACATCGTCGAGATCGATCATCGTCAACGCGCCAACGCCCGACCGCGCCAGCGCCTCAACCGTCCACGAACCAACGCCGCCGACGCCGATCACGCAAACATGCGCCGTCCGTAGCCGCCCGAGTCCGGCGTTTCCGTAAAGCCTCGCGAGGCCGCCGAAGCGCCGCGCGTAGTCATCAGGCTCCACCGAGAAATGCCTCCAGTGACTCGCGCGTGATCGTGTGTCGCACCCCGCAGCGTGGGCAGCTCATGCGCAATGCCTCTTCGCCACCGAAAAGCCCCTCGGGATCCTGCCGCATGAGCTGCGCGAGCACCGCAAACATCCGCGCCTGCGTGCAACCGCATTCCCAGCGGTAGCGGCGCGTCTCCAGGAGGCTGAGTTCCTCGGTATGATCGAGCGTCAGGATCGCGCCGTCGTCCAGCCCCTCCAGCCACGCCAGATCGCACTGCGGCTGGGCGGAGATGAAGATGAAGTCCTCCTCGGCGTAGTGAAAAAAGCGCGCCGGCCGCTGCTCACTCTGCGCCCAATATTGCTCCACCGCGCCAAAGACGTCGCGCCCGGTAAACTCGACCGCGCTGCGCCGCGACTCCGCCCTCTCCCGCACCACATCCGCAACAAAAAGCTGCCGGCCTTCATCCTTCACCTGCTCCGTAAAAAGCTGGCCTACGACTGTTCCGAGCCGGTTATCGCCGGCCACGAAAAGATTCAGCAGCGGGTTCTCGAGATGAATCGTCCACGCCACCGACTCGCTCCACGGACGCGCTGCGGAATGCAGGGTGACCGCGGCCAGTCCTTGCTTCAGCAGTTCATCGTCTGCCGGATCGTGCTGCGCCCCGAGCTGGCCCTGGTGCAGATAGTAATCGACGTAGAGCTCGCCAAAGTCCGCCCGCGTGAGCAGCGCATTGCGTCCGCGGACAAAATAACTGCGCACCTCAAGACCAGTTTCGGCGCGTGCTGATTCGGATTCTTTCACGCGGCAAACCATGTCGCGCGATTCCCCGTTTCGCACCTTTTTCCTGCGCGAGAAAACGATGTCATCCTGAGCGCAACGGAGGCGGAAAGGAGGGCAGAGCGAAGGCGAAGGATCCCGTGGAAGTCCGGGGCGGCGTCGCTGGGGTTGGCGCGGGGTCCTTCGACTGCGCCCCGGTCGCAAAGCCTCCCGAGACTTCGCTCAGGATGACGCATGGAGAACCGTCTTTGCCTTTTGTGTTTGGGCGAGCACGTCGCGCAGGTAGGGCGCGGTGCGGCTGCGTTTGCTCTTCGCCACTTCTTCGGGCGTGCCGGTGGCCACTACTTCGCCGCCCGCCTCGCCGGCTTCCGGGCCGATGTCCACGAGGTAATCCGCATCTGCGATGAGACTGAGATTGTGCTCAATAACGAGCACGGTGTTGCCGTCATCGACCAGCCGGTGCAGCACTTTCAGCAGCTCCGCCACGTCCGCCATGTGCAGGCCGATGGTCGGCTCCTCGAGCAGGTAGAGCGTGGATTTCGCCTGCCGATTTTCTCGCAGCTTCGCATTCTGCGCGCGACCGAGGCCGCGCGTGAGTTCACTCACCAGCTTCAGCCGCTGGGCCTCGCCGCCGCTTAGCGTCGGGCTAGGCTGGCCGAGTTTGAGATAGCCGAGGCCGGTATCGCAGAGCAGCGCGAGCGGGCGCTGGATGCGCGGCTGTGCAGCGAAAAAGGCCGCCGCCTCGTCGAGCGTCATTATCATTACGTCGCCGATGCTGCGCTCGTTGTAGAGCACCTCCAGCGTCGCGGCGTCGTAGCGCGTGCCGTGGCATTCGGTGCAGGGCACGTAGCTCGTTGGAAGAAAATTCATCTCCACCTTGATCACGCCCTGGCCCTGGCAGGTTTCGCAGCGTCCGCCTTCGCTATTGAAAGAAAACCGGCTCGCCGTGTAGCCGCGCATCCGGGCGACCGGCATCTGTGCATAGAGCGCACGAATTTCGTCAAAGACCTTGATGTAAGTTCCCGGCGTCGAGCGCGAGGTTTTGCCGATGGGTGACTGATCGACCTCATAAACCGCCTCGATCCAATCGCGCACTGGGGCTGACTTTACCGCGGAGGACGCCGAGGTTCGCTGAGGAGTTTCGATGATGTGGAGCAAAGGAACGGCCGCTTTGACCTCCTTCTTCTTTCCTCGGCGTCCCTCTGCTTTCTTAGCGCCCTCGGCGGTAGCGGTAAATTTCACCGCCTTCCTCATCAACGCCTCCGCCACCATCGGCTTGACCACCCCGCGCATTAGCGTGCTTTTGCCCGAGCCAGAAATGCCCGTGACCACACTCAGCCGTCCGAGCGGAAAGCGCACTTCGACGTTTTTGAGATTGTGCAAATCCGCGCCCTTCACTTCCAGCCACCGCTCGACGTCATCAAGCGAACGCCGCGCGCCGCGGGTCGGGTGCTGCAGCGGCTCGCGTAAAAAGCGGCCCGTCGCCGAACCCTCGATCAGCTGAATTTCCGCCAGCGTGCCCTGCGCCACCACCTGACCACCGCGCGAACCCGCACCGGGTCCGAGGTCAATGATCGTGTCGGCGCGTCGCATGGTGTCTTCGTCGTGCTCGACGATAACCACCGAGTTGCCCTTGGCCTTGAGCGCTTCCAGCGTGTCGAGCAGCGCGGCGTTATCGCGCGCGTGCAGGCCGATGGTCGGCTCATCGAGGACGTAGAGCACCCCGCGAAGATTCGAGCCGAGTTGTGCCGCCAAGCGGATGCGCTGGCTTTCGCCGCCACTCAAGGTCTTCGCCGAACGGCTGAGCGAGAGATAATCCAACCCGACCGAACCCATGAAATTCAGGCGCTGCTCGACCTCGGGCACGATGTCTTGGGCAATCGGTTTCTGCTCAGCCGGAAACTTGAGCTGTTTGAGCAACGCGAGCGCGCCTTTAACAGGCAGCGCGGTGCATTCGTCGATCGTCCGGTTTTGAACGCGGACATGCCGCGCAATTTCATTGAGCCGCGCACCCGCGCAACTCGGGCACGGCTTGGCCTCGCCCTCTTCCAGTCGTTCGTGCTGCCGCTCCTGCGCGACTTCGATCTCGATCTGCGACTCCAGCTTGGGATCGACATACGCCTTCCAAACTTCGCCAAAGCCTTTGCACTCCTCGCACCAGCCGTGTGGCGAGTTAAAAGAAAAGAGCCGCGGGTCCAGTTCTTCAAAGGACTGCCCGCAGCCGGGGCAGCTCATTTCCGTGCTCATGACCGTCACTTGATTGTTGTCGTCCAGAATTTTGGCCGTGCCCTTGCCGATTTGAAGCGCGCGCTTGATGAGATCGGGCACGCGGGCTGGACCTGGCCGTTCGCCGATGAGCACGTCGATGGTGTGTTCGCGGAAACGCTCCAGTTTCGGAAACCGTTCTACGTGCTCGAACTTGCCGTCGATGAGCAGTTCCTCGAAGCCCTGCCGCTGCGCCCATTTGGCGACCTCAGCGTGAAAACCTTTCCGTGCCTTGACCAGCGGCGCGAGCACGCGGATGCGGCCTGCTGCGGCTAGTTCCTCGGCCTTTTTGGTCACGGCGGCGAGGGTCTGCTTCTCCACGGCGACGTCGCACTTCGGGCAGAACTGCGTGCCGAGCTTGGCGAACATCAGCCGCAGGAAGTGATAGACCTCAGTCACCGTTGCGACGGTCGATTTACCGCCGCCGCGCGTGATGCGCTGCTCGATGGCGACGCTTGGAGGCAGCCCGGAAATCAAGTCCACGTCAGGCTTTTCAAGCTGCTCGACGAATTGCCGCGCGTAGGGCGACATCGAGTCGAGGAAGCGTCGCTGGCCTTCGGCAAAAAGTAGATCGAAGGCGAGCGTGGATTTTCCCGAGCCGCTGAGGCCGGTGATGATGACCATCTGATCGCGCGGAATATCGAGGGAGATGTTCTTCAGGTTGTGCTCGCGGGCGCCACGGACGGAGATCACAGGTAGGGCGGGCATTCTGCCCTGTGGCTCTTCCGCAACACGGAGAATGGCGAGCGCGTCATCCGCGGCCGAAGTGCGTTCCGGCAGGATGCCGGGAGTGGCAGGCGGGACGCCCGCCCGCCCCAGCAGTTCTGCAAGATAGCGGCCGGTGTGGGACGCGGCGCACTTCGCGACTTGCTCGGGAGTGCCGGCGGCGACCACAAGCCCGCCTTCATCGCCGGCTTCCGGGCCGAGGTCGATGACGTGGTCGGCGCATTTAATGACCTCGAGGTTGTGCTCGATGACGAGGAGCGAATTCCCCTGCCCGACCAGCCGGTTAAAGACGCGGATGAGCAGCGCCACATCGTCGAAATGCAGCCCGGTCGTTGGTTCGTCGAAAATGAGCAGGCAGTTTTCGTCGGTCTGGTTGGTCAGCCGCTCGACGAGCTTTAGCCGCTGAGATTCGCCACCGCTGAGGATATTCAGCGGCTGGCCAAGCGCGAGGTAGCCGAGGCCGACTTCCTCGAGCACGACGAGCGGCGCGATCATCTTCTTTTCGCCGAGCTTTGAGAAAAACGGGATCGCCTCGCTGACGGATAGCTCCAGCACGTCGTGGATGGATTTGCCGTTGAGGCGGATGTCGAGCACGTGCGCCTGGTAGCGCCGGCCCTCGCATTCCGGGCAGCGGATGAAGACGTCGCTGAGAAACTGCATCTCAATTTTCTCGTAGCCATTGCCCCCGCAACGCTCGCAGCGGCCGACGCCGGAGTTGAAAGAAAAGGCGCTCGCGGTAAGTCCCTGCGCGACGGCATCGGGCGTGCCGGCGAAGAGTTCGCGGATGCCATCGAAGACGCCGAGATAAACGGCCGGCGTGGAGCGCGGAGTGCGCGAGAGCGGCGATTGATCGACCATCACGACCTGCTCAATCCGATGCGAACCGATCAGTTTCTTCAGCGCGCCCGGCGCTTCTTCCGTCGAAAGATTTTTGGCGGCGAGGAGGTTTCCGTAGAGCACGTCGTGCACGAGCGTGCTTTTGCCCGAGCCGGAGACGCCGGTAACGCAGGCGAAAACGCCGAGCGGAAACTCCACGTCGATTCCCCGCAGGTTGTGCTCCTTTGCGCCCTTGATCGAAATAAAGCCCCGCGGCTTGCGGCGCTTCGCGGGAACCGGGATGAACTTGCGACCCGTAAGGTAGTCGGCGGTCAGCGAACGGAGCGCGGGCAGCGTGCCCGCCAGTCCCGTCGATTCAGATTCTGTTGAGCTGGCAGCTCGCGCTTCCAACTCGTTAAGCGAGCCGTTGAAAACCAGTTCACCACCGGCCACGCCACGGCCGGGGCCGATCTCCACGAGGTTGTCCGCCGCGCGGATGACGGCCTCGTCATGCTCGACCACGAGGAGGGTGTTGCCCTTATCGCGGAGCTGTTGCATCACGCGGATGAGCCGCCCAGTGTCGCGCGGATGCAGGCCGATGCTGGGTTCGTCGAGGACGAAGAGCGTATTGACCAGCGACGCGCCCAGGCAGGTCGTCAGGTTCACGCGCTCGACTTCGCCGCCGCTGAGCGTGCGCGTGGGGCGGTCGAGCGAGAGGTAACCGAGACCGACTTGATCGAGATAGCGGAGCCGGCTGGTGACCTCATGGACGAGCATGGTCGTCGAGGGGTCGGTGGCGGACTTTGGGTGCTGGGTTTCGAGTGCATCTGCAAGGGCGCGCACGTTGGTGCCCATCAACTCAGGCAGCGTTTTGCCAGCAGTGCGAAAATTGAGCGTGGCAGCTTGATAGCGGCCGCCTTTGCAATCGGGGCACAGCGTGTAGCTGCGGTAGCGGCTGAGAAGCACGCGGACGTGCATCTTGTAGCTCTTCGTTTCCAGCCAGTCGAAGAAGCCCTTCACGCCGTACCACAGCCCGTCTTTCCACAGCTCCTCGCCGGGCGCGCGGCGGTTCTCGCCGTAGAGCACCCAGTCCTGCTCAGTCTTGGGCAACTCGTCGAAAGGGCACATCGTGTCGATGTCCTTCACCCGCGCGCAGCGCAACAAGTCGCGCTGACATTCCGCGCCGTTCTCCGTCTGGAATGGTTTCACCACCCCGAGCGCAATGCTCAGCGTGGGATCGGGAATCGCCCGCATAATGTCGAGTCCGATGGTCCGGCCGAAGCCGCGGCAGGTCGGACATGCGCCGTGCGGGTGATTGAAACTGAAAAGTCCGGGCGACGGCGCGGTGATATCGAGATCGCAATGCGCGCAGTGCCAGCCGGTGGAAAAGGGAATTCTCAACGATGCATTCTGAGGGATGAATTCGACTTTTCCTTTCCCGAAGCGGAGGGCCGTCTCAACGGCTTCGGTGAAGCGGGAACGGTTTTCCTCGGTGGCCGCGAGCCGGTCCTGGATGACGGGGACGACGGCGGGGAGCGACTTTACTTTGACCGGTTCGTCGATGCGCGTGGCCTCGCCGTCGAGCCAGATACGGAGGTAGCCCTGGGCTTTGAGGAAGTCGAAAAAGTCCGCGGGCTTGGTGTCAGGCGGCGCGGGAATGCCGAAGGTCACGAGCAGCGTTTCGCCGGCGTGTTGGGCGAAGATTTCATCGACGATCATCTTCGCGGTTTCGGGCCGAATTTCGCGCTGGCACTCGGGGCAGAAGGCTTTGGCGATGCGCGGGAAGAGCAGCTTCAGATAGTCGTTGATCTCGGTCATCGTCCCGACGGTCGAGCGCGTGGATTTGACGGGGTTCGACTGCTCGATGGCGATGGCGGGCGGGATGCCGCGGATGGAATCGACCTTCGGTTTGTCCATGCGGTCGAGGAACTGCCGCGTGTAGGGCGAAAAGGTCTCCACGTAGCGGCGCTGGCCTTCGGCGTAGATGGTGTCGAAGGCGAGGCTGGACTTACCACTGCCGCTGGGGCCGGAGATGACGTTGAGCTGGCCGAGGGGGAGGTCTAGGTCGATCCCGCGGAGGTTGTTCTGGCGCGCCCCGCGGATTTCGATCATGCCGGGTTCGGGAACAATGGTCAGCTTGGGTCTTTTCATGGGCAAACGGGCGCGCATGCTCGTCTTTCGCGGGGCGGATTGCAAACGACTCCCGCATTGTTCGGAGACGAAGAAATCCGCGGACCTTTCCGGAGCTTTTCCTCCGAAATCCGCCCCCCACCCGGCTCCGCGCTAAAACTCCAACGGCGGGGGCGGGTCGAGTTTGATGGTTTCGTCGATGATGGTGTTTTGCTGCTGCATCGGGCGAACGGGGACGGCGCGGCGGACCTCGGGCTCCGGGGCTGGGGCGTTCGCCCCCGGAGCCGGTGCCATGGGCACATTCGCCGAACTGTCCACGGGGGCGACCTGGCTACCGTATGACTTCATGGCGATGACGTTCTTGATCGCCTGCATCGAATCGTAAGGGTCATTGCCCAGCACCGTCGGTGCTTTCATGGCCACGGTCTGCACGGCGGAGACATCCACCGCGAGGGTGGCGCGAGGGATCTCTCCCGGGACGACCGCTTTGACGAAGGTCCCCGCCCCGCCGCCGGTATGCACGGCGCAGCCTACTCGCGGCGCCTGCTCCTCGGTCATGATTTCAAAATAAGTGGTGCGCCGCTGGGATTTCTCCCCCGTCTCCCGGTTGTCGAAAGTCTCCACACATTTCTCCGTCGCGAGTTGACCGGAGGCGGTGCAGATCTCGCAGTTGATGATGCCTTTGGGCCGCGCGATCTCCTTCGGATGATAGGCCGCGAAGGTGGTCTTCATAACGTTTGCCCAGATCGGCAATGCAACTTCGTTACTGAAGGCGCCGCGGTAGATGGGGCGGGGTTTGTCAAAACCCGCCCAGACCCCGCAGGTCACAGCACTCGAGTAACCGACAAACCACGCGTCGGTGAAGTTGTAGGCGGTGCCGGTTTTGCCCCCGAGCGGAAACTTTTTCAAACCAAGCTCCGTGTAGGCCGTATCGGCGGTCCCGCGTTCGAGGACCTCGGCGAGGCAGGTGTGAATTTCGTAGGCTGTCGTCGGTTTGATGACCGGCACACGTTTGGGCGCCGCCTGATAAACGGTGCGCCCATTCTTGTCCTCGATCTTCGCGATGATGAACGGCTTGTCCGCCCTCCAGCCGCCGTTCGGGAACATGGTATTGGCCAAGGTCAGGTCCAGAAGCGAAACCTCGCTACTTCCGAGGTAGGTGGCAGGAAACCGGCGCAGATTGGTAGTCTCCTTGCCTTTCTCATCCTTGCCGACGACCCGCTGAACGCCGGCCTTGGCGGCGAGGTCGATGACGTTGTCGATGCCGGTCATCATGCCAAGGCGCACCGAAGCGGCGTTTTTCGATTTCACGAGAGCCGTGCGAGCGGAAATGCCGCCTTCGTATTTATTGTCCACCCGCTCAGGGCCCCACTCGCCGAGGATGCCCGTCTGGCCGCCGATCATGACCTGGCGATTGTCGATCACCGTGTCCTGGACCAGCGTGCCGGGATTGAAGCCTCTCTCGAACGCCGCAGCATAGACGAGCGGCTTGAAGGCGGTGCCCGGCGGGCGTAGGGCCGAAGCCGCGCGGTTGTAAGGGCTGTGCTGGAAATCGCGGCCGCCCACGAGCGCGAGAATACCGCCGTTGGTATTGTCGAGCACGACGACGCCACCTTGCAGATAGTCCGGCAAAGCGAGCGTCGCATCTTCCCCATCGCCCGCCTTCATCTGGCGCTGGTGAGCTTTGAAATTCATGTCGTACTTGCTCAGCGTCTGCCCTTCGAAGCCCGCGTGCCGTTCAGCCGCGGCGAGTTGGTCGCGCAGCGCACGCTCAGCGGTCTTCTGCAACTCGGGATCGATCGTCGTGTAGATGCGGTAGCCATCGCTCACTGCGCTATCGCGCCCGACTTTCTGAGCCACTTGCTGGGCCACCATGTCCGCCGCGTAGGACTCCTGGTGAATGGGGCGCCGGTTCTTGACGACAATGTCTTCCTTGAGCGTCTTTTCGCGTTCTTCCGGGGTGATCAGCCCAATCTCCATGGCCCGCTGGAGCACGTAGTTGCGCGACTCGATGCAGGCCTGGCGGTTACGCCACGGCGAAAGGTTGCTCGGACTTTTCAGCAACCCGCAAAGCATCGCCGATTCCGAAAGCGTAAGCTCTTTCGCCGGCTTGCCGAAGTAGCCTAGGGCCGCCGCTTCTGCGCCGTAAAAGCCGCTGCCGAAGAAAACGCGATTGAGGTAAAGCTCGAGGATTTTCCGTTTGTCGCAGCGCTTCTCGATCTCCTTGGCCACGGCGAGTTCGAGCAGTTTGCGCTGGTAGCTGCGATCGGTCGGCGGAAGCAGGTCGGGGAAAGTATTGCGCGCGAGCTGCTGGGCCAGCGTACTCGCCCCCTGCACCGTCCGCCCGGCTTGCCAGTTCTTGATCATCGCGCGGAGGATGCCTTTGTAGTCCACTCCCTCGTGTTGGTAAAAGCGCGCGTCCTCCGCCGCGACCACCGCGGTCAGCAGCGCAGGCGAAAGCTGGTCGATCGTCACTTGGTAACGGTTTTGCGTAAACATCCGCCCCATGACCCCGCCACTTCGATCGAGAATGACGCTCGCTGACTCCATGGCCTCGAGTCGCGTGTAGTCAAAGGTGGCCGCCTTGGATTCCAGCTTGGACTTTTCGATCAGGACAAAAATCAGCCCGGCCAATCCAACGATCACGCCGAGCCCGAGCGGGGCCAAAAACCAGGGGCGACGATAAAAGCGTTTACGAGGAGGTTGAATATCCCACATGGGCGGACCGCCTTTTCGGCGAGGCGTTACGTCCCACGAATCCGCAGGGTGTGCAATGCCTTTTCCCTTTGTCCCAAGGTTAAACGGCCGTCATTTTCTGACCCCTATCGCGCGCACCCGATACGGAATCCTTCGACTCCACCCCCTGAACCCGTACTCTGCGCTCATGTTAAAGCCCCTCTTAGTCGCGCTCACCACTGCAACCCTTCTTTTGGCCCTTGGCGCGTGCGCCCGTGGTAAACCGAAATCTTCCGCCCGCATGTATGGTGGCGACGCGCCAACCATCAAATACAGCGAGAAGCAAGAGACCCCGGGCGGCTACATCAGCACTTACTGACCGCGAGCTGTTTGCTCTGCTAACGGCGGTTCATCCGAATGACGATCTCGACGCGTCGGTTCGGCTGTTGGCGGACGATCTCAGCGTCGATCTCGGCTTGGACGGTATCGTTATAAGCGGAGGGCGGAACAATCATCTTGGAGCTACCGAGGCCTACCGTCTCAATGCGCTCCGGAGCGATGCCCATTTTTTCTACGAGCCACGTTTTCACTGATTCCGCGCGCTCCTCGCCGAGTTGCAGGTTGCGCTCTGGAGAGCCGGTGGAGTCTGTGTGACCTTCGATCACGAAGCTGGCGTTGGGGTTGCGCCGGATGAGTTCGCCGAGTTTTTGCAGTTGCGACACGGCCGCCTCTTTCAACTCTGCGCTGCCATGTTCATACAGTGCCCCGCCCGGAATGCCGCCCCGTGCGCCCGACTTCAACGAACCCGTTTCACCAAGCAGGTCGCTCATTGACTTCATCCCCGGAATACCTTCCACCGTCCCCGCCCCACCACCGCCTACTTTGCCGCCGGGCACATTCAGCAGCGGCTGCCGCGGCATCCGTGGGCTGTCTTTGATCAGCGCTCCGGCGAGTGAATTCAGTTCGCGATCCATATCACCCCGGCTTTTTTGCTCGGCTTTCACCAACGCATCCATACCGGCAACGTCCGCTTTCGGCTTTTCACCTTGGAGGGGTTTGGCGAGATCCGTGAGCTGCGGAGCCACGCGGACGTCCTGAAGCTCCGGCTTTTCCGAGGGAATTTGGAGCGCAGTCAAATTGGGCGTGGGCTTTTCCTTCAGCTCCACGCGAGTCTCTTTTTCCTCCATTTTCGGGATGACCGGCCGCTTCATATTGACCGGAATCGGCGCTGAAACCGGCACATCCACGCTGCCAAAATTCTCCAGCTTCTTGAGTTTGAAGGTCACAAAAAGCGCCGCATGCAGGCCGAGCGAAATCAGCAACGCCCAAAAAAACCATTTCCGCATGAGCGGCGCTTCCGCGGCGTTGGATTGGTAGGTTTCGAATCGCGTCATAACAGTTCCGGAGCATACACGTCAGACGCGGCGCGGCGACGGATTATTAGGGGCCGGCGCGCGGCGAGTTTCGGCTTGAGAGTTCTCTAGGCCACCCCCACCTTCTCCGCCCCTATGAGCCAGCCCAAAGAGATTCCCTTGATGGAAAAAATCGTGTCGTTCTGCAAACGGCGCGGCTTTATTTTTCAATCGTCTGAAATCTACGGTGGCATCAACGGTTTCTGGGATTACGGCCCCCTCGGTGCGGAGCTAAAGCGCAACCTCCGCGACACTTGGTGGCGCGCGATGACCCGCGAACGCGACGACGTCGTCGGTCTCGACGCCACGATCATCATGCACCCGGCGATCTGGAAGGCGTCGGGTCATGTGGATACGTTCAGCGATCCGATGAGCGATTGTTTGGTGACGCAGAAGAGGTTCCGCTCAGATCACGTCGAACCGCAGAGTGGCACCATGTACAAGTGGTCAGGTGCGCGCTCCATGAAGGATTCAGAACTAGCGGGGATGGTGAAACAGGAGCTTCATGTTCCGTCACATGTAAGGGCGGCGACGGTCTCGGATGAGCCGTTCTCCGTGTTACTAGCGCCCGGGAAGCCGCCTGAGAGCGCAATCAAGGTTGCAGTTCAGTTTTACACGCAACGTGGTGTTGCTGAGCCGGAGTTACAGAACCAGACGACCGAGAGGGTTGAAAATACACGCGCCTTCAACCCAGAAAACGGCGCGCAACTCACCTCGCCGGTCGCCTTCAACCTGATGTTCCATACCTTCGTCGGCGCGACGGCGAAGGAGGAGGATAAGGCCTATCTTCGCCCCGAAACCGCGCAGGCGATCTTCGCGCAGTTCAAGAACGTTGTGGATTCATCGCGGCAGAAAGTGCCGTTCGGCATTTGCCAGATCGGCAAGGCGTTTCGCAATGAGGTCACGCCGCGCAACTTCACCTTCCGCTCGCGCGAGTTTGAGCAGATGGAATTGGAGTTCTTCATCGCGCCGGACGAAGCGATCCGCATTCTCCACGGCAAAGTCGCCGCGTGGAGCGAAGGCGCGGACCTTTCCACGCCGCAGCCCGACTGGGGCTGGGAGATGTGGCATCACTATTGGGAGAAACAGCGAGTGGCCTACTACGCCGGCATCGGCCTCGGCGCGGACCTGCTCGACTACCACCGCCAGCAGCCCGACGAACTCGCGCACTACGCCCGCGCTTGCGTGGACATCCTCTTCAAATTCCCCTTCGGCACCGAAGAACTGGAAGGCATCGCCGCGCGTAGCGACTTCGACCTCTCGCAGCACCAGAAGCACAGCGGCAAGAGCCAGGAAATTTTTGACGAAGAACTCCGCACCGCTGCCGGCAAACTCGACGCCGACGCCAAGGCCGCCTTCCTCGCGAGCGTGGCCGATGAATGGGCCGCGCGCGCCACGAAGAACGGCAAACCGGAGAACGACGCTCGCAGCGCTGCGCAGGAATTCTGCGAAAAGCTCTTCAAGGGCAACTACGTCCCGCACGTCATCGAACCCTCCGCCGGACTTGATCGGCTCGCGCTGGCCGTCATCGCCGCGGCCTATCACGAGGAGGAAAAGGCCGATGTGAACGGCAAGATCGAAAAGCGCACCGTGCTGCGTTTTCATCCCCGCGTCGCTCCGGTGAAAGTCGGCGTCTTCCCGCTGCTCAAAAACAAGCCTGAGCTCGTGACGAAAGCGCGCGCCGTCTTTGATACGCTCAAGCGTCAGATGAACTGCTTCTACGACGAGACGGGCGCCATCGGCCGCCGCTACGCCCGCCAAGACGAAGCCGGCACGCCGTTCTGCGTGACCGTCGACTTCGACACCATCGGTGAAAACGGCCCCGACCTCATCGACACCGTCACCCTGCGCCACCGCGACGACGGCCGCCAGGAACGCGTCAAAATCAGCGACCTCGCCGGCTTGCTGCTGCCGCAGGTGATGTAGAGGGCTTACCCGGCCAGCGCCGTGGAGACCGCGCGCAGGCAGCGTTTCTCCAGGATCAGCGACGGGTGCAGCAGCGCCCAGATGCGGACGTTGCGCGCCTGCGGAAGCTCGGAGCTGGTGCCGGGGACGATCATGAGGTCGAGCGGCGTGTAGATGGAGGTGAATTTCACCTGCCGCAGCGTGTCGAGATCCCGTTCGAGATCGCGGATGAAGGCGCTGCCGCGGCGCATCTGCCGCACCCCGGGCAGGCCATTCACGACCGCCATGACTGTGCCGTTATGCGGGGCAGCGAGCGTGATGAAGTGCTCGACCCGTGCAGCGCCGCCAAGCCGCTGCACGTAGTAGCGGCTGACTAGCCCGCCCATGCTGAACCCGACCAGATCTATTTTCCCCGTCGGGGCGCGCTCCTTGATAAAGGCGGCGAGCTGCCCGGCGAGTTCATCAAGCCCGCACTGACCGTCGCAGGGTGAAAGGTCGAGCCTCAGGACTTCGCGGCCTTCGCGCTCCAGATGCCGCGCGAGCCGCGTGAGGTCGCGGCCCGAGGAGTAAATGCCATGCACTAGCACGACGGGACGCGCGGTCGGAGCCGGCGCGGTGCGCACGCCAGCGAAAGCGGTATCCATGAGCGCGAGCGCGGTGCTGATCCAGGCGACGAGTTTCATCGGACGCGGATCATGCGTGCAGATTGCGGTAATGCCGAACCTCGAATTCCGCGGCGCGCAGGGGGATGTCGATCAGCTCCCAGCGCTCCTCGAAGGCGGGGAAGAATGCGTCGCCTTCGACGACGCGCTGGACGACGCTGAGATACAGTTCGGTGCAGCGCGGCAGAAGCTGCGCGTAGATTTCCGCGCCCCCGATGACGAAGACCTCGCGCGGAGCGTAGTCGCTTTCCGAAAGATGAGCCGGATCGCGCAACACCGTGGCGCCCGCGATCTTTTCCCCGCTGCGCGTGAGCACGAGGTTCGTGCGATTCGGGAGCGGTTTGCCGAGCGATACAAAAGTCTTCCGCCCCATGAGCACGACATGCCCGCTGGTCACACGCTTGAACCACTGGAAATCCTCCGGGATATGCCACGGGATTTGGCCGGCGTTGCCGATCACGCGGTTCAACGACATGGCGGCGATGGCTTTCACGACCGTGAGGCAATGGGTGGCGCTTGGAAAAATACGGTCGTCATGTTGAGTGATCCCGGATGTTGCCTTAGACGCCTACCAGCGCAATGCATGGTGAGGCGATGATTTTGCGACAAGGCCTGCCTCGTTCCGCATCGTCAGCGCGTCGGCTCGGGGCGGCTGGTGAGCGCGCCGAGGACTTCTTCCAGCGCCCCTTTGAATTCGCCCGTAGTGCCCGGCTTCGCGAGCAATTCTCGGAGGGCAGCCGCATTCGCTCCATTCCCGCATTGCTTCAGGCAGGCAAGCGCCTCGCGCCGCATATAGACGTCGCTGCGCGCGGCGAGCACCTTGAGCGCGAGCTCGGCTACGCGCGGCTTTTGGTCGTCGGCGAGCCCCTGCCTGATGCCCCAAAGGCAACGTCCGGCGACGTTCACCGTGTCCTGGCTGGCGGTGAGTTCGATGAGGCGCGTGACCGTGGGCTCCCCTTTGCTGAGATGCACGGTCAGGGCGTAGTAAAAGACCGTGCTGTAGCCGGAGCCTCGATCATCCTTGCGCGAGGCTTCGACCACGCGAACCTCGAGTTCCGGCGAGATTTTTGTGCCCCACATGGCATGCCAGACACCTTCGATGACTTTGGCGTCCGGACTATCGAGCAGCTTCAGAACGCCAGCGCCGGTCTTACCCGTGAAGCCGTCTGGCGAAAGATTCTTCAGCGCGAAGGGCAGTGCCAGGCGCACTTCGGGGGCGGGGTCATCGACGAGGGCGAGCACCCGATCGAGGTCTTCCTCATTTGCGCCGGTCGAGGCGAGGGCACCGCACGCCAGAGCGCGCAAGTCGGGCTCCTTCGCCTGTAGGAGCGGGCGGAAAACTGGACGGAAAGACGCTTTGTCGAACTCGACCTGGGTAACCTGCTGAAAGGCGACGAGACCAGTGCGCGCCATGTCGGTATCCGGGCTGGCGATGGCTTGCCGGATGCGCTCGATGGCAGCGGTGCGCTTCGCGGCGTCGTCGAGTTGAAAGGCGTCGGTGAGCCACGGCTGGACTTTCTCGCGGGCGGCAGCGGTTTGGTCCGCAGCGGCCTTCGAGGGCTTGGCGCCACCGGGTGCGGTCCAATAGTTGAATTCCCGCGTGTCGCCGGCGGGGATGATCGCCTTCTCCTCAGCGAGCAACGGCCACGGACTGCCAGGCGAAAGCGGCTGAGCGACGCCGATGTTGGCGGCCCGGGCGGGCGAAGTCCCGGCGAGGGCGAAGTTTTGCTGCGTGGCGTCAAGGAACTGCGGATCCGTCGAGCGGCTGCCCGCGGGCGCAGGCTTGGCGTCGGCCTTGATTTGCAGCGCGATCTTGTTTTCCCAGAAAAGATTGTCTTGCAGCACGGGATCGCCGGGCAGCCCGGCCTGGGGATTTGCACCGTTGGTGGGGTGGCAGGTGATGGCGATGGGGTGGCCGGTGAAGATGTTGCGCGTGACCTTCGGTTTCGCGCCTCCGAGGACGGCGAGTCCCTCGCGAAGATTTCCGACGAACGTGTTGCCCTCGATGGTGTCAGCGTTTTCAAACCAGCAGGACATGCCGTTCATTTCGCTCTGCCAAAAAAGATTACCGCGCACCGTCGCGTGTGTTTTCCCCGACGCGTAGATGCTGCTGCGGGCGTGGGCAAAGATCGCGTTGCCCGTGATGGACGGGGACGCGTCGTCGTAACGGATGCCATGCCAGGCGGTGCCGGAGATGCGGCAGCGCTCGATGACGGTGCTGTCACAGCCCGAGCCGATGGAGATGCCGTAGAGATAGACGTTGCGCACTTCGCTTTCCACGAGATGCAACCGACTCGCCGGGCCGCTTTCGCCGGCCCGACCGCGGACGGAAATCCCGAGCCTCCAGATGGCGGCGACGAGTGACCGTCGGACTTCCACATCGGCGCCGGCAGCGATGGCGATGCCGTGCCCGAATGGCCCCACCACGGCACAGTCGCTGACGGTCGCCTTGGCACCGTGGAAATGGAGGAGCGTGGAAAGAGTGCCTCCACTTTCGCGGTCCGCCGTCGAGACACCCTGCACGCGCAGCGCGCGGATAGTCACCGGTGCCGCCCCGTGCACGAACAACGCCGGACGTTCCCGCAGACGCACCGAATCGATTTCGAGCCCCCTTTTTCCGTCCGGCGTGGTTGCCGCCTGGCGGCGCACATCCATCTCCGCCTGCGCCTTTTTCATTTCGTCAGGCGATGGTTCTTCGATCGTGATCCTGGTCTTCTCCCAGCCCGCGCCTTCGAGGGTTAGGGCTTTGGCGATGACCACACGTTCTTTCCACTCGCCCGCGCTTAGCCGCACGATGGCTCCTGCGGGCGCGCCGTCGATCGCCCTCTGAATCGACTCACCGGGCGCGACCGTGATGATCTTCGCATCATCCGCTCGCGCTCCAAAAACTACGGCCATGGCGAACAGCGTGAGCAACGCTGGCAACCCAAGGCTCCAACCGCTCGCAACAGGCTCGGGCTGCGCCGGTCTCACGATGCGGCGGATCCGGGCCAGCAAGTTGCCACCCGAAGCCGCGAGGGCTGGCGAAGGCGCGCATTGCAGCTCGGCGAGGCGGGCGAGCGCACCGGCGTAGAGCCGGCGATTGGTGCAGACGCGCAGCGCGAGGTCGTCCGCCGCATGTTCGCGCTCCTGTCGGGCGCAGTGGCCGATCCACCAAACTGCGGGGTGAAAGAAAAAGAGCGTCTCGATGGCGAGCTGCGCGGCATTGTTCCATGCGTCGTGTCGCGCGAGATGCGCGAGTTCATGGGCGAGGATGGCTTCGAGTTCCGCCGTGCTCAGACCGGTCGCGAGGCGCGCGGGGAGCAAGACGACGGGCGCGAGAAGCCCGGTTAGCATTGGACCCCCGGCTTCGGCGGATTCGAGTAAACGCACACCTCGGTGTAGCCCGAAGCACAGGGCCAGGCGCGCCCCCATTTTCTGCCATTCCGGGCGCGCGTCCCGGCTGCGCTGACGCAGCACGCGCAGCTGCCACCATCCGCGGGAATGCCGCAACGAACAGCCCACCACACCGCACGCCCAGAACGCCGCAACCCACGGCACCCACGGCCTCAACCTTGCGCTCCAAGTGAGAGGCGAAGGCGCACTGGCCGCACCGGAGCTTGTAATCCGGGCGAGGGCTGGAGCCTCCGAGGTGGCGATGGCCATGGGTGGCAGCAGAACGGAACCGGCATCTGCCGACGCCGGTGCGGCGACTGCAGAGGAGACGCGCGGAGAGGGCCCTGGACGGAGCTGCCATGCGGTTAGCGCGGTGATTATCGTCAGCGCCAGCAGGGCCACCAGACATGCGGCGTGGCGGGCCGCCGCTTGACGCAGCAGTCCCAGCACAATGGAAAGGACTACCGCGACGATGGCACCCTGCCAGAGCGAGTGCAGCAAAGCCCAGCCAAGCGCTTCGGCGTGAATTGCGAGGAGTTCGTGGGAGGTACTCATGGGTTTACTGATCGAGTTCGTTAAGCAGCTTGCGAATCGCCTGACGTTCCGCCGCGGAAACCTTGCGCGTGCCCAGCGCATGGAGCACCAGATCCTGCACAGAGCCGCCGAAGACCCGATCCATCAGGTCGCCGACCATCTGGCGCTGCGTGCTCTCCGCCGGCACCGCTGACGCAAAGACATGGGTGCGGTCGCTGTCTTCACGCAAGACGAGTTGCTTCTCCGTCATGATCTGGAGAAAGCGCAGCACCGTGGTGTAGGCGAGCGGCTCGGAGCGCGTGGCGTTGAGGGTCTCGAAGACCTCGCGAACCGTGCTTGGGCCGCGCGCCCAGAGCACGCGTAGGATCGCAATTTCGGCGTCGGTGGGCCGGGGCGGCTGAGCATCTGCGGGGGCTTTGCGCGGCATGGAACCCTTTCTACTAAGTCCTTAGTAGCATGTCCACTAAAACATTAGTAGCGGTCGAAGATGAGGTTTCGCAGGCGGTAGGGTGGTGAACTACGCGCGGAAGTGATTTCGCCAGCTGCGGTCAGACAGCGATGGGTGCCTTGATCGCGGGATGCGGGTCGTAGCCGGTGAGCGTGAAGTCTTCGTAGCGGAAACCGTGGATGTCGCGCACAGCAGGGTTCAGCGTCATTGTGGGCAGCGGGCGAAAATCGCGGGTGAGCTGCTCGCGGGCTTGGTCGAGGTGGTTGGCGTAAAGGTGAAGGTCGCCAAAGGTGTGGACGAAATCGCCGGGCTGCAGACCGGTGACTTGGGCGACCATCATCGTGAGTAGCGCGTAGCTGGCGATATTGAAGGGCACCCCGAGGAAGAGATCCGCGCTGCGCTGGTAAAGCTGGCAGCTGAGGCGGCCGTCGAGGACGAAGAACTGAAACATCGTGTGGCAAGGAGGCAGCGCCATGCCGGCAATCTCGCCCGGATTCCAGGCGCTGACGATCAGCCGACGTGAATCGGGGTTCGTCCGGATCTGAGCGATCACTTCGTCGATCTGGTGGATCGAGCGCCCGTCCGCCGTCCGCCAGTCGCACCACTGCGCGCCGTAAACGCGGCCCAACTCGCCCGTCTCCGGGTCGGCCCATTCATCCCAGATGGTCACGCCGTTTTTCTGCAAAGCGCGCACATTCGTCTCGCCGGAAAGAAACCAAAGCAGCTCGTGAATGATCGACTTGAGGTGCACTTTTTTGGTCGTGAGCAGCGGGAAGCCTGCGCGGAGATCAAAGCGGGCCTGCGCGCCGAAAATCGAGTAGGTGCCGGTGCCGGTGCGGTCGGGTTTGAAGTGGCCGTGGTCGAGGACGAGACGGAGAAGATCGTGGTAAGAGCGCATCGTGGCGGGCGCGGAGCATGCCGGAGATTGGCCGGGCGAAGCAAGTGGCTGCGCGCATGCCCATTCCCGCCACGATTTTTTCCACTCGCCCCGGCAGAAAAAGTGTTTCACCTTGCGCGCTGTCTCCCCATGACTCCCGGATCTCGCCCTCAACCCAAGCCCGCCGGCCCTGCGACCGCGGCGCAGCCTCCGCCTCCGGCTGCTGGTCCGCAGCCACAAGCCAACGGCCCGCGCCCGCCCGGGCGCCCGCCGATGCCCAGACCACGTCCACTGGTCAAGCCGCGCCGGCATCGTAACGGCAAGGCTTCGCGCGCCCGCGGAGGCTTGGTGATCGTTTTCGCGCTCCTACGGCTCGTCGATGCTTTTTTCCTCATCGGCCTCCCGAATGGTCCAACGTCGCTCGCTTTAGTCACGGTCGGCCTTGTCGCCATGTGGACGACGGCGCTCCTCGTCGCCATTTGGCGGCGGCAAGGTTGGGCGCGCCTGCTCACCATCGGGGTTTTCATCCTCTGCGCCGTCGCCGCAATGGTCATGATCCCCAATTCATCGCGAAACATTCCCATGCTCACGGCCTACATTGTCACTGGCATCGTCACCATCGGGGCCAGCGCCTGGCTGATCTACTCGCGCGATGTCCATCGGCTGACGAGCCGTGACCGCGAATAGACCGCGGCTTTCCTTTCACGATTTGCGGCGCGGTGATTTGTGCTATTTCCTCTCCGCCCATGGAAATTACGGCCCCGCCGCCTCTCACCGACACCCAAAACCAGCCCGACGACCGCCAGATCCCCATCGACCGTGTGGGCATTCGCGCGCTGCGCTACCCGATGCAGATTCGCGACAAAGCGCGCGACTTGCAGCACACCGTCGCCACCGCGGCGTTGACCGTCGATCTACCGCATCATTTCAAAGGCACCCACATGAGCCGCTTCGTCGAGGTGCTCAGCGAGTTCGGCCCCGAACTGCACGTCGATAACATCCACACCATCCTCCGCGAGCTCTCCTCACGTCTCGATTCCGAGTGCGCGCACGTCGATTTTGAGTTTCCCTTTTTCCTCGCGAAACCCGCGCCCGTCACCGGCGCGGTCGGCATGATGGACTACACGGCGCGCTTTGCCGCGACGTTGGAGAAGGGGGTCGTCGATTTTGTCGTCACGGTCATCGTCCCGGTGACGACCCTGTGCCCATGCTCGAAGGCGATCAGCGCTCACGGCGCACATAATCAACGCGGGGAAGTCACCTTCGCAATCCGCTCGCACCCGCCCATGTGGCTGGAAGACATGATCCGGCTCGTAGAAGATAGCGCCTCCAGCGAGCTCTATAGTCTGCTCAAGCGGCCCGACGAGAAAGCAGTGACCGAGCGCGCTTATGAAAACCCTGTGTTTGTCGAAGATCTCGTCCGCAATGTGGCCGACCGCGCCAATCGCACGCCCGAGATTTCGTGGTATCGGATCGAGGCGGAAAACTTCGAATCCATCCACAATCACAACGCTTACGCGCTGATCGAGCGCGCCAAAGTGGCAGACGCGCCGGCTGGAGGTTAGACTCGCACATGCTCACCCGCGCCCTCAGCGTCCTGATCATCGTTTTTTGGCTGATCATGATTGCGCTGCTCCTGCGCAAAGAAGTCGGCCCGGGCGGTTCAGCTCTGCGCGAAGTGCCAGTCGGGCACGTTATCAAACTGCTGTTAATGCACGGCGAGGAATCGAAGCTGAGCATTTATAGCGACAAGCTGCCTCTTGGGCATTTGCGCATCCATCCGCACATGCACAAGGACACCCGCTCGCGGGTTATTGACTTCGCCGGCCATCTGCAAATCGTAGTTCCCGGCTGGAACCGCCAGCGTGTGGCGTGGGACGGAGAGCTGGAGCTGGAAAAGGATCTCGCCACGCGCCGATTTACCCTCGGCCTCACATTCCGTGACCCCACAGTTAAGGAGGCGCTCGCTTATCGCGCGCAGATCGCTGTGATTCCCGCGGAGAACTCCCTCACATGGACGCTGCGACGAGGAGAGAAACTCGTCGAACAGCCGCGCGTTTACACTCTCGACGACACTGGCCTGCAACGCGCCTTCCACGACCTGTCCTCCGACCCAACAACGCTCCAGATGTTTCAAGGACAGACGAAGTCGATGTCACCGCCCGTGATCCGCGCGCACCAATCCTCCATGCTCTTTCACGGTGAGCGTATCGACACCTATCTCGTGACTATCGAGCAAAGTGGCCAGACCCTCCTCGAGTTCGATGTCAGCCAACTTGGAAACATCCTGCGCGCCAAGACCCTCATCGGCTATTCCCTCGCGCCGGATGACTTCGTCCCCTGAAAGCCTGCGGCGATAGAACGTAGAACGCGCGAAAGCTAGCGGCAGCCGGGTGGGAGAGGCTCGTGCAGGCGCGACGCCCTTCGCGTTTCCCCGCGGAGCACATTTTACTGCGCAAGTGCGGGCTACGGCACAAGGGCTTTCTGACAAATCCCATCGCGTATGGTTCGGCTTTGAGCTTTGCAAATGGGCACGCTCGTGGAATGACTCGGGGGTAGCTAAAGTGCGCGCGGGCGCGACCATTGTGCTGGCCTATTTCACGGGCCTGATCCCCCTTTGGTTCGGCCCGGAAAAGCGCTGTCAGCCGCAACCCGCCTCAAATGACGCCCTCGCTTCCATCTGATTCCGCAGCCCAAACCGCGCGCGCGGCGGAACGCGACCACGGCCAACGAGCGGCGAACATTCTGGGCGGTGAAAGCGCGCGGATGGTCCGTATTCTTGAAGCGACGACTGACTTGGTCAGCATGACTACGCCGGACGGAGAGCTGCTCTACCTCAACGCCGCCGGGCGTAGAATGCTCGGTTATGCGGATGACGAGACGGTGACCGGTCACGTGAACAAGCTGCACCCACCATGGGCGGTGGAGATTTTGAGTGAGGCGATCCCGGAAGCCGTGGCGGCGGGTTGCTGGATGGGAGAAACCGCGGTGCTGACGCTCGACGGGCGGGAGATTCCCGTATCGCAGGTGATTCTCGCGCACGCTGACGCGGATGGACGGACGGAGTTTATCTCCTCGATTATGCGCGATCTCAGTGATCGAAAGCGCGATGAGGTGGCACGCATCGAGTGGGCAAACCGTTATGACGCGGCGATCCGAGCCAGCGGACAGGTGCTCTTTGACTGGAATTCCCGGACCAACGAAATCACCTACGCGGGCGATCTTGAACGCCTGCTGGGCCATAGCGCGACCGAGATGCGGGGCGGCCTCGATACGTTGCGCCGGCTGATTCATCCTTTCGACCTCGAAACTTTCGACAGTGAGGTGCAGCGCGTGACCGTGACGCGCGATCCGTTCCACCTCGAGTTTCGCATGCGAGACAAGGACGAGACCTACCTTTTCATTCAGGCGAAAGGTTACTTTTTCCTCGATCGCGAAGGCCAAATCGGCCGCATGGTCGGCTTCTTTTCGGACGTCACGCTCCAGCAGCAGGCCCGGGAGGCACTGGCCCAGGCGCACGATCATCTGGAAGCCCGGGTGGAGCAGCGCACCGCGGAATTGGCCCGCGCCTACGTGGTGATTCAAGATCGGGCACTGCAACAGGAAGCAGTGGCCCATCTCGGCCAGCAAGCGTTGCGCGGCGCGACTCTCGCCGCGCTGCTCGACGAGGCTGCGGCTCTGGTGAGGACGATCCTGCGCGTGGACTACTGTTCCGTGCTCCAGATGACCGAAGACGGCGCGGCGTTGGCGGCTACGGCGCAGGTCGGCTGGCCCGATGCCATGACCGGAAATCGCGTTCCGCTCGGTTCCTATTCCCAATCCGGCTACACGCTGCTGCGGCGGGAACCCGTAATCGTGGACGACATGTCCGCCGAGACGCGCTTCACGGTCTCCGAAACAGTTCGAGCCAGCGATGTATTCAGTGGCGTGAGCGTGGTTATCGAGGCTGGTGAGTCGCCCCTCGGAGTGCTTTGCGCCTTCACCACACAGAAGCGGATCTTTGTGCAGGACGACGTGCATTTTCTCCAAGCCATCGCCAACGTGCTAACCGAGGCGATCCAGCGGCAGCGTGCCGAGCAGATCATCCGCGTCGCTCGCGAGCAGGCGGAAACGGCGAGTCGGGCGAAGAGCGAGTTTCTCTCCCGGATGAGCCACGACCTGCGCACTCCGCTCAATGCGATCCTCGGTTTTACGCAACTGCTGGAGCTCGAGCCCGCGACGCCGAACCAGGTCGAGAGCATCGCCCACATCTCGCATGCGGGGAAAAACCTGCTGTCGCTGATCAACGAAGTGCTCGATATCGCGCGTCTTGAAGCGGGTCGACCGCTGCCTGGTTTCGAGGCACCGGCCGCGCTCGTGGCAACGCCAACGGCGCCGACTGCGCCCACGCCGCCGCGGACCGCCGCGACCACCCACACGCTGCTTTATATTGAGGACCAGGATTTGAACCTTCGGCTGGTCGAGCGCATTCTCCAGCCGCGTCCCGAGTATCGATTGCTCACCGCCATGTTCGGCGAAGCCGGACTCGCCCTAGCCGTCGAACACTTGCCCGACCTGATCCTGCTCGACCTAAATCTTCCGGATGTGAGCGGCGATGAAGTGCTCCGTCGGCTCAAGGCGAACCCAGCGACCAGCGCTATTCCGATCCTCATGGTCAGCGCCGACGCCATGGGCGAGCGCATCCAGGAACTCATCCAACAGGGCGCGACAGGTTACCTCACCAAGCCCTACAAAGTTGCCGAATTGCTTAGCCTCATCGAACAAACGCTCGCCGGCAGTGACCCGTCGCGGTAGCGCGGCAGAAGTTTCGCCTTCATAATTACCGCGCGCTCTAGCACTTTTCGGGGGTGCGACGCGTAATCTATCCCGGCAGTTTTGACCCCGTGACCAATGGCCATCTCGATGTCATCGGGCGGGCCGCCCAGCTTTTCGACGAGGTCATCGTCGCCGTCGCCGTCAACGACCAGAAGCGCAGCCTCTTCACCGCCCAAGAGCGCGTAGCCTTAATCAGCGGTGCCGTCGGTGCCTGGAAAAACGTGCGGGTTTCCCACTTTGAAGGACTGCTCGTCGAGTTTGCGCAGGCGGAGGCGGCCACCGCCGTGGTCCGGGGGCTGCGCGCCGTTTCGGATTTCGAATTTGAATTTCAAATGGCGCTCATGAACCGGAAACTCGCCGAACACATCGAGACGATCTTCCTGATGCCGGCGGAGAAATACACCTACCTCAGCTCGCGCATCGTCAAAGAAATCAGCCGACTGGGTGGCAATGTGGAAGGGTTCGTGCCAGCTTCTGTAGCGGCCGCGCTGCGTGCGAAACACGCCAGCGCCGTTGCTTAGAGAACACGTTCCATGAAAGTCCATCTGAACCAAATTCCCGATGAAGGCCTGCATGTGGAGGGCGCGGAAAACAGCCGGATCCTCGATCTTCACGAACCGGGCATTAGTCCGGTGAGCGACATCCATTACGCGCTTGATGTCGGGGTCAGCGAAGGCGGCCTCTTCGCCACCGGCCAGGTTGGCGTCGATCTCGACTGCGAATGCGTGGCCTGTCTTGAGCGGTTTCGTTACCCACTGGAGGTGCCTGATTTCGCCTTTCAGATCGAGCTGACAGGTTCTGAAGCGGTCGACTTGACAGAACCAGTGAGGGAAGACATCTTGCTCGCCCTTCCGCCCCATCCGCACTGCGATTGGAATGGCGAGAGAGTCTGCCAGGGTGCCCAACTTCGAGCCAAAGCCGAAGCGGTCACCGACTCCCTCACCGAACCTGATGCGACAGCAAGCACCCGCCGGGTGTGGGGAGCGCTAGACCAGCTAAAAATTAACAAGACCAACTGATATGGGAGTTCCAAAACGTAAAACCTCGAAGATGCGCCTGCGTACCCGCAAAGCCGCGAACCGCTGGCACGCCGCCGCCCTCAACAAATGCGGTCAATGCGGCAGCGCGGTGCCTTCGCATCGCGCCTGCCCTTCCTGCGGCTACTACAAGGGCCGCCAGGTGCTGACGATCACGGCTCTCTAAGAACCGACTTTAAGAAGAATCAGCCGCCCCGCTTTGCCGCGCGGGCGGCTGATTCTTTTTGCCCGCATGCCTCGGCGGAAATCGACGGGGGTGCAGACCGACGCCGCGGCTTTTAGGAGATGCACATCTTCACCCCGCCGGTGGCAGGGTGAAGCTCCAATACCACCGCACCAATTCCGGCCCCGCGAAAAACCAGACCAACGCCCCGAGCGCCAGGTAAGGACCAAAGGGAATTCGCGTGGACCAATCGCGTCGGCCGATGGCGATGGTCAACATGCCGATGACTGCCCCGAAGCACGACGCACTCATGATCGTAAAGACGACCGCTTTCCAGCCAAGGAATGCCCCGATGCACGCGATGAACTTCACATCGCCAAAACCCATCGCCTCGCGCGGAAAAGTGACCTCCGTAACTTCGCCGCGGATCACATCGACCTTCACCAACTCCCACTTCCGCCCCTCGAGATGCAGCCACTCGCATTCGCAGCGCACCGCCGCATTTTTAAAACGCTCGCCGTCGATCTCCAGCCACGCGCATTCCAGGAACACCTGCTCGGTCCCGCGGTAAAAAAAGTCGCTCCACAGCATCGCTTCCTCGCCCACGATGAAGTCCGCCTCGCGGTCGCGGCGGGTCCACGTGAAAGGCGTCGGCTGATCAAACTTCAGCTTCTTTTTTCCGAAGGCCAGTTTCCCTAACTCCACGACCAGCCAAAGTGCGCCGAAGCCCACGCCCGCACCGACTAATGACCACAGGCCGCTCAGCAAATTCGATTCAACGCCATACATCGTCGGAATGGCGAAGCTCAGCAGCACGCCCGCGACGGTGCCGCCGATGGTGATTTCATCCGGGATGATGAAGTGCTCGAAGTCGATGAACGTCGCCACGATGAGCAGCGACGCGAAGATCCAAAACGGCAGCGCCAGCACCCACGCCTGCGGCGGCCAGCCCGGCGCGCCCCAAGCCCACACTTTCAGCCACACGCCGAGGAAGAGGAGCCCAGTCAGCAACTCCACGCCGAAGTAGCGGAACGAAATCCGGGAGCCGCAGTTCGCGCACTTCCCGCGCAGCACCAGCCAGGTGATCAGCGGGATGTTGTGGTAAAGCGGAATCTGATATTTGCAGCTCGGACAAAAGGACCGCTTCGGCTCATTGACCGAAAGGTCGAGCGGCATGCGATAAATGCAGACGTTCAGGAACGAGCCGATGGACGCCCCGAGCAGGAAGGCAAACGTGGCGAAGAGAGTTTCGTAGAATGGCGGGAACACCGGCGCGATGGAAAGCAGCGGGTGTGCCCTCGTCAATCCGCGAACACGTCAGCGCGCCGCTTTGCGTTTCCCCGCAACCTGCACCATCGCCACCGGCTTCACTGCCTCCAGCTCCGCAAGGAAGCCACCCGCCGGGTTGTCATCCACGAATGTCGGCCCCTCCTTGGCCAGCGGCGGTGTTTGCAAAAGCTGCTCCATCATGAATGGCACCGGCACCCCGTCGCGTCGCATCTTGCGCAGCGTGATGTCCACCACATCGCCCAGCACGTAGCGATCGAGGATGCGGGCGATGGCATTGCGGACGTCGAGCATCAGCATGCGCAGCCCGCAGTGCGCCTCATCCGGGCAGGTGCAGGGCTCATAAGCCGTCACGCTCACGCACGAGATCGGCGCCAGTGGACCGTCGATCAGCCGGATCACCTTGCCGAGGCTGATCTCCCGCGCGGGCTTCGCTAAAAAATAGCCGCCAGCCTTCCCCCGCTTCGTTTGGATGTAACCCGCGCCGCGGAGTTGCGTGAGGATTTGCTCGAGAAACTTCACCGGCAGCCGTTCTTTCTCCACCAGTTCGCCGATCTTCAGCATCGGTCGCCCGAGTTCCTGGGCGATGCCAAAGTCGATGAGCGCGCGGAGGGCATATTCGCCCCGTTTGGAAATCTTCATGCGCGCCGAAACTATTCTCCACCTCCCCACTCGACAAGCCCGCGCATCTGAAACGCGCTGTCCCGCATGGATTCGAACCATGACAAAGGGCTTCAAAGACCCTTGTGCTACCATTACACCACGGGACACTTCGGCGCGCCTTCCGGCGCAAAACGGGAGCGCAAACTACGAATCCGCGCGCCGGACGCAATGCCAAAAACCGGCTTCCTACGCGCGCACCACCTTGTTCTGCCCCGTCATCTCCGGGGGTTGCGGCACGCCGAGCAGCGCGAGCAAAGTCGGCGCGACATCCGCGAGGATGCCGCTCTCGATCTTCACCCCCGCCACCTCCGGCGCCACATAGATGAAGTGCACCAGGTTCGTCGTGTGCGCGGTGTTTGGACTGCCGTCCGCATTCCGCATCAGCTCGCAGTTGCCGTGATCCGCCAGCAGGATGAGCTGCCCGCCCAGCGCCAGCGTCGCCTCCACCACCTGCTGCACGCACCCATCGATCACCTCTACCGCCTTGATCCCCGCCTCCACCACCCCCGTGTGCCCCACCATGTCCGGGTTCGCGAAATTCAGGATCACCAAATCGTACTCCGCCAGCGCCGCCACTACCCGGGCCGTCACCTCCGGCGCACTCATCTGCGGCTTGTAATCATACGTCGGCACATCCTTCGGCGACGGCACGATGATCCGGTCCTCACCCGCGAACGCCTCCTCCACACCTCCGTTAAAAAAGAACGTCACGTGCGGATACTTCTCCGTCTCCGCGATTCGCAATTGCTTCAGCCCCGCCGCGCTCACCACGGCGCCGAGAATGTTCCCCAGCGATTGCGGCCCGAAGACCACCGGCACGCCATACGTTTCATCGTACTCCGTCAGCGTCACGTAATGCACCGCCGGCACCACCTCGCGCTTAAACCCCGCAAACTCTTTCTGCAAGAACGCCACCGAGAGCTGCCGCGCCCGATCCGCGCGGAAGTTAAACCACAGCACCACATCCCCATCGCGCACCCGCTGCTCATTTACGTGATTGAAGATAATCGGCTGCAAAAACTCATCCCCCCGCGGCTCCCCCGCATACGCGTGCCGCACCGCCACACTCGGCTTCTCTTTTGAAACCGGCCCGCGCCCCAGCACGATCGCATCCCACGCCAGCTTATTGCGCTCCCAGCGCTGATCCCGATCCATCGCGTAGTAGCGCCCGATCACCGTCGCGATCTGCGCCCCACTCGCCGCCAATCCCGCCTCCACATACGCCAGCGACTCCGCCCCGCCCGTCGGCGACGTGTCCCGCCCGTCCGTGATCGCGTGCACCAAAATATCCGTTACCCCCGCCGCCTTCGCTGCCCCGGCCAGCGCGATCAAGTGCTCTTGATGCGCATGCACCCCCCCATCGCTCACCAGCCCCAGCAAATGCAGCCGCCGCCCTCGCGCCTTCGCAAACGCCGCCTGCAATACCAGATTCTTCGCCAGGTCACCGTCCAGGATCGCCTTATTGATCCGCGTCAAATCTTGATACACCACCCGCCCCGCTCCCAGATTCAGGTGCCCCACCTCACTGTTCCCCATCTGCCCCGCCGGCAGTCCCACATCCATCCCACTGGCACTCAGCGTCGCGTGCGGATACGTCGCATACAGGTGGTCATGAAACGGCGTCCGGGCCAGCAGCGTCGCATCCCCATTCTCGACCGCGCGCTCCCGTCCCCCGGGGTTGATTCCCCAGCCATCGCGAATGATCAGAACAACAGGTTTTTTCGGCATAAAGCCCTAGGGAAGCATCACCCCAACCCTCAACTCCAGCCTCGACTTCCGGTCCGGCTAAAAATCTCCCGGAAAAAGTGCTGTCAGCCCTCGTTGATTCGTGGCAAATCCCGCCGTCGCACCGTCCGGCTTCCACACCCCACGTATGAATACCCACCGCTCCTCCATCCCTCCCTTCCTCTTCGTCCTCGCTGGCACCGTCGGTCTGCTTACCAGCGAAGCCCGCGCCGCCCTCACCCCTACCATCAACGAAGCCACCGCCAACCGCCTCTCCGTCACCCTGGGCGGCACCTTCGACGCCAATACTATCGGCTCCCAGCCCGGCTGGCTCGCCGTCAAAGCCGACTGGACCACCAATGCCGGCAGCGTCGTGGACTGGCTGGCCGACTCCCTCGGGTACAACAGGTTTAACCTCGCCCCCGGAGCCACCGTCACCGAAAACATCGCCATCGGCGCCATGCCCATCACCGCCCGCAACATCGCGGCCCACGGCCTTTTCGGGAACGGCCCCGACCCCTCTCCTTGGGGCGACTCCTTCTACTGGTCGGTGAGCGCCACCATTCCCGCCGGCACCCCCGTCAGCGGCACCTTCGTCATGGAAGGCACCAATCTCTTCGACTACAGCGGCATCACCAGCCTCCAGCTCCTCTCCGGCTTTCAGAATGGCAACCAGGACTGGGCGCGCCTCGAAGCCAGCGCCCCCCTCCCCGAACCCACCACTGCGCTTCTTGGTGCCATCGGCTTGACCCTCCTCGCCACGCGGCGGCGGTGCGGGGACAAGGGGGCGAGTCGCTAGGTTGCAGAGCATTCTTGGTGGGTTGCCTCCCCAGCCCGGAGGGCTGATGGAAATTAGCCCCGGGTGAAACCCGGGGTCAGACGTGCCGACAGGTTTGCACCCTGAAAGGGTGCGGGAAACGTGGGTGCCTAGGGACCGGTTGCCCATTTTAACGCAGTTGTTCGTTGACCCTCCCCCGCCCCTGCCGGGGCGGAGACCGTAGGGCGTGCCGGGACCCCGGGTGTTACCCGGAGCTAATGTCCGTCAGCCCTCCGGGCTGGGTGGAAGAGTGCCCCAGAAGGAAAATCCTGCTGAAAAACTGGGGCGTTCACGCAATCGATGAGACGCGGTGAGCGCGGGATTGATCGCTCCACCGGCGCTAGGGGTGTTAGCGGCGGGTGGACATGGAATGAGAGCGCGATTACTCTGGAAACGGAGGGCGCGACAGCGAGGATTTTTGCTTCCACAGCCAAGGTAAGGAACGGCCCGAATCTGTGAAATCACCCGCTTACCATGTGGCGAAGCGGGCCTGATTCGTGGGGTAAAAAGCACGAAGCCTGAGGTCACTTGGTCGATGCGTGGTATTTCTGACCGAGGCTGTGGAGCTAAAATCCGACCCTGTGGCGCTGCTCTTCGATGCTGTGAGATAGAACGTTTTTCCAGCCAATCAGCCGCCCGATCCGGCCGGGGCAGGCGCTCCACCTGCCGGGGCAACCGGGGCGGTCGCCCTACAATGTGGGGGACCTGCGCCGAAACTCGCGGGAGTGGCGCGGCTAGGTGGGGAGCTGGGCGGCGAAGGTGGCGACCATTTCGCGCTCGGCGGGGGCGTCGAAGGGGAGGTCGTTGATGAGGGCGAGGCTGGCGCTGCGGTGGAGGGCGAGTTCGGCCTCCTGGAGGTAGGCGGTGGCGACGGCACGGTGGAAGGTGGGGTCGCTGGGGAGGCCTTCGAGGGCGCATTGGCGGTAGAGCTCGGTGGCGATCTCGCGGGCCATGGCGCCGAGGGCGGTGGTGGCGGGTTGGTGCCGGTGGTCGTAGCCGGCGCCGCCATCGACCTGGCAGACGGCGCGCGGGTCGAGGTGCCGGAAGGTTTCGCAAAGCTGCCCGATCTCGAGGGCGTAGCCGCCGATGGGCGGTAGGGCGGCGGCGGTGGCGAGGGTCATGGCGACTTCGCCAGCAAGGGGGTAGCGGAAGGAGAGGAGGAAGCCGAGGAGCGGCTGGTGGCCGGCGACGCGCTGGAGGGCCTGGAGGAGCGGGGCGAGGAAGAGGCGGGAGACGCGGCCGTAGAGGCGGTCGGTGACCCGGGGGTAGTACATTTTGGCAAAGTGAAAGCCGAGGCGGGGCTCGGCGATGGCGTAGCAGAGCCGGGCGAGGTCTTGGCGGCGGAAGCTGGCGACGTCGCAGTCCTGGGTGGCAATGATGGCGCAGGTGCCGGTGGCGAGGAGGTGCTGGACGGCGGCGTGAACGTTGCCGCCTTTGCCTCGGAGCGGCGGTTCGGGGTGTCCGGGGCGGTCGTTCCAGAGGAAGGTCTGGCGCATCTTCAACCGGGAGAAGCGCTGGGGGAGGCTGTCGAACTGGGCTTGGTCGAGGCCATTGAGGCTGACGACGATTTCGGAGAGGAAGTGGGGTCCGTGGTGGAGCTCGAAGATGAGGTGATCGAGGACGGACTGGGTGAGATCGGGACCGTGGCAGGGGAGGATGAGGGCGATGGGTCGCTTGAGGGCAAGGACGGAGAGCTGCCGGTGGATGGTGTTGAGGTGGGTGTCGTTCAGCCGCTGGAGGGTGCAGATGAGGCCGCTCTGGGCGAAGTCGCTCATGCGGAGGCGCCGCTACGGGCTTTGGAGCGGCTCGTCTTCGTCGTCGATCTCTTCCTCGATCTCCTGCTTCATCTTTCGCGAAAGGAAGGGACGGAGGAAGCCGTAGAGGAGGTAGGAGATGAAGAGCACGGCGGGCATCCACTGGTAGTAGAGCACGGTGACGATGAGCACGACGACGATGCCGATGAACTTGGGCAGCGAGCGGGTGGTGCGCCAGTTGAGGGCTTTGAAGCTGGGATACCGGAAGCCGGAGAACATCATCCAAGAGAGGAAGACCATGAGCGGGGGGAGGACCCATTTGCCCGCGCCGATGTCGCGGCCGCGCTCGTCGAACCACAGCATGCAGAGGGTGACGGAGGCGATGACGCCGGCGGCGGCGGGGATGGGGAAGCCTTTGAATTCTTTGTTCGCGGCGGCGGAGTTGGCCGCGGCAAGGCAGTTGAAACGCGCCAGCCGCAGGGCTCCGCAGACGAGGTAAAGGGAGGCGATGACCCAGCCGGCGTTCGGGAATTCGTGCAAGACGATGCGGTAAACCATGAGCGCCGGGGCGACGCCGAAGGAGACGATGTCGGCGAGCGAGTCGAACTCACGGCCGAACGGGCTTTCGCTCCCGCCGAACCGCGCGAGGCGTCCGTCGAGCGCATCGAAGACGCAGGAGGCGAGGATGAGCAGGATGGCGAAGTGGAACTTGTCGGCGGCGGCGGCTTCGACGGCCTCGAGCGTGGCGGGGGTGGCGGTGGCCTGGAGGAGCGCGCCTTCGAGGATCTTTAGCGTGGCAGCGAAGCCGCAGAACAGGTTGCCCGCCGTCATGAGGTTCGGCAGGAGGTAGATCTTCGGGTTACCGTCGTCGCTCATGTCAGTCGAAATGTGCGGGGGCTCTGGGCAGGCGCGCGATGATCGTCAGGCCGCCGGCCACGCGGTCGCCGACGGCGACGTTGAGTTTGGCGTTGAGCGGCAGATAGACCTCGGTGCGCGAGCCGAAGCGGATCATTCCAAAGCGATGTCCGCGCTGAACTTCGTCCCCGACCTTCGACCACGGCACGATGCGCCGCGCGATGGCCCCGGTAAGCTGGCGGACGACGAGCGTTGCGCTTTTGCCCTCGAAGGCCCAGGTCAGCGCCTCGTTTTTTTCCGAGCAAAGCGGATCGCGCGCGTCGAGAAACAGTCCGGGGTGATGCTGGACGTAAGTGATCTTGCCGGCGATGGGCGCGCGGTTCACATGGACATCGAAGACCGAGAGAAAGACGCCCACCCTCTGGCACTTGGTTTTCAGAACCTCGTCTTCCTCGATCTCCACGATGTCCGCGACCACGCCATCCGCGGCGGAGATGATGAGCTCCTCACCCTCGGGCATCGGACGGTCGGGATCGCGGAAAAAATTCAGGCAGAAAAGCAGCAGCCCGGTGGCCAGCCACATCAACCACATCCAGCCGGCCAGCAAGCCCAGCAAGCCGATGGCGCCGATGACGGCAAAAATATGGCGGCCTTCGTAGAGAGTCTGGAATCGCATGAGGCGGCAGACGCTAACTGCCGTCCGCAAGCGGGTAAAGCCCCACGGTCGAGCTTTCACTGCGCACGCACCGCGCTTAAAGACGCCACGTAAATGATTCCACCCGCTCCCGCATTCGTCTGCATCGGCCACCGCGGCGCGCGTGGGCACGAGCCGGAGAACACCCTGCGCTCGGTGCGGCGCGCCCTGGAACTTGGCGCGCACGGGATCGAGATCGACGTGTGGTTGATCGACGGCGAACTCGTCGTCTTCCACGATGCGAAGCTCGAACGCACGACCAACGGGCGCGGTTATCTTTCGCGCAAAACTTTCGCTCAACTCCGCGCGCTCGACGCCGGCCAGGGCGAGCGCATCCCGACGTTGCGCGAGGTTTTCGAGACAGTGGGCCGGCGCGCCTTCATCAATGTGGAGCTGAAAGGCCGACACACCGCGGGACCGGTGCAGCGGTTGATTGCGGAGTTCGTCGAGCAACACGGCTGGTGCTGGACGGACTTCCTCGTGTCGTCTTTCCACCGCGCGGAACTGCGCGCGGTGAGCGACCATCGGGTGCCCATCGCGCTGCTGCTCACGCGGCCCACGCGGCTCTCGATGTTCAGCGCACGCCGGGTGCGGGCCGTGGCGGTGAACCCGGCGCTACGCTACGTCACGCGCGGCTTTGTCGAGGAGGCGCACGAGCGCGGGCTAAAGGTTTTCGTTTATACCGTGAATGATCCCGCCGACATCGAGCGCCTCCGCGGCTGGGGCGTGGACGGCGTTTTTACGGATTTTCCCGAGCGCGCGCTCGGCGTGTAACGCGCGGCATTTTCCGGCTCGTCAGCGCAAATTCGCCACCTACCCTCCGCGCATGCGAACCCCGACTCCCCGCATCGTGCTCGCCGCGTTCACGCTCTCCGTCGCTGCCTGCTCCGGCCCACGCCCGCTGCCGCCGTACGAAAAGCCAATCGCGCGCGCCGCCGTGCAGACCGTTCGCACCACCGCCTACACGCACTCCGAAGATGACCACGTCCAGTATGGCAACCGCAACGCGCTTGGCGGAACGCTCAAGCACGGCCAGATGAACAGCGCGGCTGCCGATTGGTCGCGCTGGCCGGCGGGGACGGTCTTTCGCATCCGCGAAACGGGCGAAGTTTTCGAGGTGGACGACTACGGCTGGGCGCTCGCTGGCACGAACACCGTCGATCTCTACAAACCATCGCGCGCGGCGATGAACGCCTGGGGCGTGCGTCGCGTGACCATCGAAAACCTGCGCTGGGGCGACCCGCACCGCAGCCTCGCCCTGCTCCGCCAACGCTCGAAATACGCGCATATCCGCCGGATGCGCGATGACTTGGAAAAACATCCGTCGATCACCGGGCAATCCATGGAAACGGTTGCACCGATGATGGTCGCGTCACCCAGCGCGGTTCCGATTCCCGTGGCGCCGCCGATGACGCGTGCGGAACCCGTACCCACCAGCCGCCCCGCAATATCCGGCGAAGCCGGCGTCACCGTCAGCAGCGCGCGACCCGGCGTAGCGAACAATCCATTCTTCGGCAACAGCGCTCCCCGCTGATCAGCGCAGGCAAGCGGTCCGGCTGTAGGGGAAGCTGGCAGCTTCCTCTACAGCCGCCATCCACATTTCCTCCCTTCCCTCCCGGCGCTATTTCCTCTCTACTCCCCGCCCCTATGAGTGCCCAATTTGACGTCCGCTACACCGCGCAACTCGCGCGCCTGCACCTCAGCGAGGAGGAGATCGCGAAGTTCCAAACGCAGCTTTCCCAAGTCCTGAAATACGTGGAAAAACTGGAGCAGGTCGATGTCAGCGGCGTCGAGCCGACAGCGCACGCCAACGCCATTTTCAACGTCTTCCGCGAAGACGCGCCGCGTGACTGGTTCAATGCCGAGGATGCGCTGGCGAATGCTCCGCGCGCTGCGAACCAGCTCTTCATCGTGCCGAAGGTCATCGAATAGCGCATGGAACTCCCCGCCCTTTCCCTCGCCGACGTGCAGGCCCGGCTGCGCGCCAAAGAAGTCTCGCCCTCTGAAATTCTGCGCGCTCTCGACGCCCGCATTGCGCAGGTCGATCCGCAAATCCACGGCTACCTCACGCGCGACCTCGACGCCGCGCTGCGCTGCGCGGAAAGCGCGGACGTTTCGCTCCCGCTCGGCGGCGTGCCCATCGCGATCAAGGACGTGATCAACGTCACTGGCGAGCCCTGCACTGCGGCGTCGAAAATCCTCGAAGGCTACCGCTCGAACTACGATGCCACGGTCATCCGCAAGCTACGGGCAGCGGGCGCGATTCCGTTCGGACGCTGCAATCTCGATGAGTTCGCGATGGGCAGTTCGACGGAAAACTCCGCCTTCGGCCACACCCGCAATCCGTGGGACACATCGCGCATTCCCGGCGGCTCAAGTGGCGGCTCGGCGGCGGTCGTGGCAGCGGATGAAGCCTTCGCCGCGCTCGGTTCGGACACCGGCGGCTCGATCCGGCAGCCGGCGGCATTGTGCGGCATCGTCGGGCTTAAGCCCACTTACGGCCGCGTTTCGCGCTTTGGCCTTATCGCGTTTGCCTCCTCGCTGGATCAGATCGGCCCATTCACCAAAACGGTGCGCGACGCCGCGCTCGTGCTCAACGCCATCTCCGGCCGCGATCCGCAAGATTCGACCAGCCTCGACGAACCGGTAACCGACCACACCGCGTTGCTCGGCCGCGATCTGCGCGGCGTGCGACTCGGCATGCCGCGCGAATATTTCATCGACGGGATCGAACCGCAGGTCGATGCCGCGGTGCGTGCCGCGATCAAGCATTACGAGTCGCTCGGCGCGGAGATCGTCGAGGTCTCGCTGCCCAATACCGAGCACGCGGTCGGCGTTTATTACATCATCGCCACCGCCGAGGCCTCGGCGAATCTGGCGCGCTTCGACGGCGTGCGTTACGGCCACCGCGCCGCCGACGCCACCGGCCTGCTCGACCACTACGGACGCACCCGCGCCGAGGGTTTCGGCCCCGAGGTGAAGCGCCGCATCATCCTTGGCACCTATGTGCTGAGCAGCGGCTACTACGACGCCTTTTACCTTCGCGCGCAGAAGGTTCGCACGCTCATCCGGCGCGATTTCACCGCCGCGTTTGAAAAGGTGGACGCGCTCATTTGCCCGACCACGCCCGAGGTTGCGTTCAAGGCCGGTGACCGCAGCGACGATCCGCTGAAAATGTACCTCGCAGACATCTTTACCATCGCCGCCAACCTCGCCGGTCTCCCCGGCATCTCGATCCCGTGCGGCTTTGCGGAGACAGACGGGAAGAAGCTGCCGATTGGCTTGCAGCTTCTCGGCAAGCCGTTTCAGGAGGCGCAACTTCTGCAAATCGCGCACGCCTACGAGCAATCGACGGATTGGCACAAATCGCGGCCTGTGCTGGGCTGAGCGGAGGGCTGCGCTCCCGCGCAGCTTCGGGCGCTCCTGCGCGCGAGCGTTTTCCGTTACCACGCGCGCGGGAGCGCGCAGTGGACGCGCAGGAGCGCGTCCCTCCGAGGTCAGAGCTGAGTGGAGATCACGTCCTTCAGCTTCATCATCCCGCGGCGGATACGCGCTTTGATCGTGCCGAGCGGTTCGCCGAGGCGCTCGGCGATTTCGGTCTGCGTGAGCCCGGAGAAGAAGGCCAGTTCGATGGCTTGGCGCTGGTCGGGAGAGAGTTTGGCGATGGCGGCGCGGACCATGGCGCCTTTTTCCATCGCGTCCACGGCATCGACGGAACTCTTGTCGTCGAACTGCTCAAACGTGAGCGACTCCTTTTCCACCTCGTCGCGGAGCCGGTTGCGGCGCTGGGTGGAGCGCAGGCGGTCGATGGACTTGTTGCGCGTCAGCGTCACCGCCCAGGTCAGCGGCTTGCCGCGGAGCGGATCGTAGAGCGGCGCCTTTTCCCAGATCTGGATGAAGACATCCTGAAGCACATCTTCGGCAGCTTCCTGATTGTTGAGCACCCGGTTCGCCACGGAGAAAAGCACGCCGGCAAAACGGTCGTAAAGCTGGGCAAAGCTATTGCGGTCACCCTGCCCGATGAGCCGCAAAAGCTCGATCTCGGCGGCGGGATCGAATGAGGAATCAGGCTCCATGTGCGGACTAACTAGCGGGAGGGCGCGCCGCATGGAAAGCGGTTTTTGCTAATGCCCGCCGCGCAAGGTCATCCACAGGAAGGCGAGAAGGACAATCAGCGCCACCGCCCAAGCCATCCAATCTTTTACGCGGGTCTCGGTTCGGGGTGGAAAAGCTTGGTCGCTATCGAGGTCGGGCAGATCGAGCCCGTCGTAGCGCGCCTCCTCGCTCCAGCCGGATTTCTCGCATGCGCCACAGTCCGGGCAGGACTTGGCCGCCCGCGGCACATCTTCGCCACACGCTGGGCAGGTAAAGTAAAGCCCCTCGGGGTTCATGCGGTGAGCGCTTGCACGGCCACTTCCGCAGTCCGCGCGAGATCGGCGGAACTGTGGGCGAGCGAGAGGAAGCCGGCTTCGAACTGCGAGGGCGCAAAGTAAATGCCGGCGTCTAGGCACGCGTGAAAGTAGCGGGCGAAGGCCGCTTTGTCCGAGCGCTGGGCGTCGGCGAGGTTCCAGACTTCACCGGTGGTGAAGTAGAGGCAGAACATCGAGCCGATGCGCTGGAAGACGTAATCGCGCCCCGCCTTTTTCAGCGCGAAACGCACGCCGTCCTCAAACTCTGCGCCGATCTTCTCCAGCCGCGTCCACCCGTCCACCCGCTCCAGCTCACGGAGCTGCGCGAGGCCGGCGGCCATCGCCAGCGGGTTGCCGGAGAGTGTGCCGGCTTGATAGACGGGGCCGTCGGGCGAGAGGCAGTCCATGATTTCCGCGCTGCCGCCAAACGCTCCGACGGGCAGCCCGCCGCCGATCACTTTGCCGAGCGCGGTGAGATCGGGCTGGATGCCGCAGCGTTCCTGGTAGCCGCCGCGGGCGAGGCGGAAACCGGTCATCACCTCGTCGAAAATGAGCACCACGCCGTACTCCGAGCACTGCTGGCGGAGGACTTCGAGGAAACCTTCGCGCGGCAGATAGAGCCCCGCATTCGCCGGCACCGGCTCGACGATGACCGCCGCGATCTGGCTGCCCTGCGCCATGAAAAGCGAAAGCAGCGCGTTCACATCATTGAAGGGCAGCGTGATCGTCAGCTCGGCGAGCGCCTTCGGCACGCCCGCGCTGTCCGGCTGCCCGTGGGTCAGCGCGCCACTGCCGGCTTTCACGAGCAGCGCATCGACGTGGCCGTGATAGCAGCCCTCAAATTTCACAATCAGATCGCGCCCCGTGAACCCGCGCGCGAGCCGGATGCACGACATGGTCGCCTCGGTGCCGCTGTTCACCATGCGCACCTTTTCGATCGACGGCACCCACGCGCAAATCGTCCGCGCCATCTCGATCTCGTAGGGATTGGGAATGCCAAAGCTCACCCCGCGGCTCGCGGCATCGGTGATCGCCTCGCGCACCACCCGCGGCGCGTGCCCGAGGATCGCCGGCCCCCAAGTGCCCACGTAGTCGATGAGTTCATTGCCATCTACATCCCAGATGTGCGCGCCCTCCGCACGCTCGACGAAAAACGGCTCACCCCCCACCCCGCGAAACGCGCGCACCGGCGAGTTCACCCCGCCGGGGATGAACTTGCGGGCTTCGGCAAAAGCGGCGGCGGACTTGGTGTGCGTGAGCATGGATTGAAAATAGACGCCGCAGGCGTGGGGGAGGCAAGCATGGGGAATCCTATCGAGGTGCAACTGCTTGCCTCACATTCTCCTGTAAAGCCACCCTCCATCATATGACTCTCAGTTCGTAATTCACCGGCCAGCCAATACTCATCGCCTTTGCATCCCGATATTCTTCAAGTGCGAGCACCGGCGCTCAATTTTTACGTTCTTCGCGACGCGTCTGGCCTGTATTTGCTCGACGCTGGATTTATTGGCGGGCGCTTTCTTTTGCGACGCGCACTCCGGCGCCGCGGCTGGGAGCGCGAACCTATTCGCGGCATTATCGTTACCCACGGACATCTCGACCACATCCTCAACGTGTCCACGGTTGCCCGTGAAACCGGCGCTTGGATCGCCGCTCCGCGTCTTGACGCCGACCATTTCGCCGGTCGTCCGCACTACTGTGGATGGGCGCGAGTCACGCGTTTCCTCGAGAGCGTTGGCAGGCCCGTTCTATCTTTTCGGCCTTTTGTTCCTAACCGGTGGCTCGACGACGGCGACAACATTGACGTCTGGCAGGGCTTACGCGCCGTCCATCTTCCCGGGCACACCCACGGCCACATGGGGTTCTATTGCGAGCGTCTAAAGCTCATGTTCACCGCCGATCTCTTCGCCAGCTATCGCGGTGTTGCGCGCTATCCGCCGAATATTTTCAACTCTGTCCCAGCGCAATTACCGGTAAGCGCAGACACAGCGTTGGCCTTTGAACTTGCCGGCGTCATTCCCAATCATTGCGATCTTGCCACACCAGCAGAGCACTTACACCGGCTCCGTCTTTTGCAGCGGCGGCCGTCCTAAACTGCGTGCCGGGGACTCAGAGCGAACGCAGAAATTTCCGCAAGTCCTCAAGCCGAGGGCTTTTGGCGTTGCGGACGTAGTAGCCGGAGGTGGCCACGCCGATTTGCAGGCTTTCTACGAGGTCGAGGCCGAGGAGGCGGCCGAGGCAGAAACCAGCGTTGAAGTGGTCACCCGCGCCGGTGGTGATCTTCGGCTTGGCGGTGAAGGGGCCGACGACGTGGCTGGCGCCGGAGGCATCGGCGGCGGCGGCGAACTGGGTGGGATGGACGACGACGGTGTCGATCTTCAGCGCGGCCTGAATCTGGGCGGCGTGGTGGGTGACGGTGCCGTAGGTTTCGTCGGGCGGGGCAAAGCCCAGGACTTCGCCGATCTGGCGGCTTTCCTGGAGATTGAGGCCGAGGATGACGCGGAAATGCTTTTGAAACTTGGTGATTTGCCGGAGCGCCGCCGCGATGTCGTCGCGCGAGCGTTTGGCGGGATCGGCGAGGTCGAAGAAGAGCCAGCGCTTTTCCCCGGTAAGCCGTGGGGCGATGCGCGCGGCGATCTTCGTCCAGATCGCGGACATCTGGGTGAGCATGGTCCAGTTGACCAGCGCGATGAGCGAGGACTCGCGAAAAAGCGCGATGAGCTTCTCCTCGGGAATGTGCTTCACGAGGTTGGCCCAGTTGACGTCTTTGAGGCTCTGGTGCTTGCCGCACATGAGCTTGCCGTCTTCGAATTCGATGGCGTCGGTGTAGCCGGGCTCGGCGATGGAGATGACGCGTGCGCGGCTGGCGAGGTCGGCAAAAACGGGGTGGACGTTGGGTGCGCCGAGGTTGCCGATGTAGGTCACGGGCAGTCCGGAGCTGACGAGAGCGTTGGCCATGATCGGGCCGTTGCCGCCGAGTTTGACCATCTGGGTGACGAACTCGAAATTCGCGCTCAACCCGGCGGCCGCGCCGACCTTCGTCCCGAAGTCGCGCATTTGCCCGAGGCGGGTGTAGCGGGTGGTGGATTCACGCTGGGCGACGACGTGGAGGATGGTGTCCACAAAGCCGTCGAAGCCCACGAGGACCTTGGATTTGGCCAGCCGCGCGGCGGCGGCCGAGAGATGAGCGGCGGTGGAATGCGGAAGACTAAGCGACATGGGGGGCGCGTTGTAAGAGGCTGCGCGGATGGTGTCGAGCGTGGAGCGCGGTGGCGAGTGTGCATTTGCCAGCGCGGCGGAAGCGCGATCTGATAGCACGCATGTCCTCCCGAATCGCCGCCCTGCTTTTTCTGCTCCTGCTGGCCGCCGGTCCACTGCGCGCGGACGTGGCCGTGCCGCCCCGGGTCCTCGCGCCGGAGTCGGTGCCCGAGGCGTGGAACGTCATCCGCCTGGCCACGGCAAATGTGACTCGGCTCGTCGCCGAAAACCGGTTCGCGGAAATCGCGGTGCAGGCCTCGCTTTGCAGCCCGGCGCTGCGAGTCCTGGCGCAGAGCACCGGCGACGCTGCGCGGAAGACACGACTCGCCGCGCTGACGGCGGAGGCATTCCGCGAACTGGGCACGCTGGCCAAGACGGCGACGGTCGGGGACGCTCCCGCGACGAAGGAGGGGCTGGCGGGATTCGAAAAGGCGGTGGCGGCGCTGGCCAAGGAGTTCGACGAAAAGTCGGTCCGCGCGGAGATCCACCAGTGCCCGATGCACCCCGACTGCGTCTCGCCCGATCCTGCGGTGCCCTGCACCAAATGCGGGATGGATCTGCTCCTGCGGCGCATCCCTTACAGCTTCATCTACACCACGCCAGGCCAGCCGACGCTGAAGCTAACCGCGACCGCCGACGCGCCGCTGACCGCGGGACGCAAAGCCAAGATCAAGGTGCAGATCAAAAAGGGCGACGGGTCGCCGGTGCTGCCGGCCGATCTGCTGGTCATGCACACGGAGCGGATTCACTTGCTCATCGTCGATCCGACGCTCGGCGACTATCACCACGAGCATCCGTCGGTCACGGACACGCCCGGCGAATACACGTTCGCGTTTACGCCCAAACTGAGCGCGCCCTACCGCATCTTTGCCGATCTCGTGCCGACGGCCAACGGCGTGCAGGAGTATCCGTTCACCGACCTGCCGGGCGCGGAGAAAGGCGGCACTGTGGTCCCAACCGGCGACCGGCTTGAGGCCGTGGCGGAGGGGCTGCGTTTCCAACTCGCCTTGGACCGCGCGGGAGCGTCACCACGCGCGGGCGAGGTGCGGCTCATCACGATCAATGTCAGCGATGCGGCGGGCAAACCCGTCACCCAACTCGCCCCGGTGATGAACGCCTTTGCGCACCTCGTCGGCTTTTACGAAGACTACCGCACCGTGCTGCATCTTCATCCCGAAGGCGGCGAGATCACCAAAGCCGAATTGCGCGGCGGCCCGGTGATGAACTTCCGCTTTTACGCCCCGCGGGCCGGGCAGCTCCGCCTCTACTGCCAGGTCTTCCACGAAGGCCGCATGATCTTCGCGCCTTTCGACGTGAACGTGGCGCCCTAAACGCGCTCGCTGGCGGTCGGAAGTTCGCGGCGTTTAGCGCGCTCAAGGCGTGCCGCCAGCCAGACGTGGGCGCGGGTAGCTAGGACGTCGAAAAACAGGGCAATGACCGCTCCGCCGAGTGCGCCCGCCAACGCCCCGGCGGCGAGGATGGCCACGAGGGTGCCGTTGATCTCTTGCCAAAGCATTGTCCCCACCCAGGCGCAGAACATTCCGGCAGGAATTCCCGCCAGCACGCCACATTGCAGAAACAGCGCCCGCCAGCCGGCCTGCGCCCGGCCACGCCAGACACCGATCAGCACCGAGGAAGAAAGCACCCCAGCCATCACCAATCCGCCGGTCAACGCGGCACCTACCAAGCCGAGCACGATGCCCACGCCGATCAACACACAGAAAATCACCAGAGCAACGAGCGATAAAAGCATGCAGCAAAGATGTCTGGCGACTCGCGCGGAGGCAAGGCTGCACCCCCGCGCCGCCTTTTCCCTTGGCAACTTTCCGCGGCGTTCGGTAGCCTCGGCGTTCCTCTGCATGAAAAGACTGTTGCTCACGCTCACCCTTGTATGGATCGGCCTCTCCGGGGCGCGCGGTCAGTTTGGGAGCTTCAGCGACATCCCTATCGAGATCACCGCGGAATCGACTCGGATGGAGGGCGGTTTGGCCATCGCCGAGCAGAACGTGGTCATCCGTTATGGCGAGACGGCGATCTATTGCGATTACGGCCAATACCATCCCGATACACGCGACGTTTTCCTCTCGGGCAATGTGCGGCTTTACCGCGAAGGTCGTGTCTTCCTCGCCGAACGGGCGCTCTACAATCTGGAGACGAAAGTTTTCAGCACGGCAAATTTCCAGGGTGAAACGCTGCCGTTCCGCTTCGGCGGCGAGTCGCTCTCCACGCTCGGGGCGAACGCCTATCTCGTGAAAGACGGTCTTTTCACGACAAGCGATTCCTCGAAGCCCGATTACCATCTGCGCGCCAAGACGATCCGTATTTACTCCAAGGACCGCGTGGTTTTCAGCAACGTGCGGCTCTACGTCGGGCGCACTCCGATCTTCTGGTATCCGTATCTCTACCAGTCGCTGAACGCGGAATCCGGCTTCCTCTACACGCCAGGCTACAGCAGCACTTGGGGCGCGTCGCTGCTCTCGACGTTCACGTTTCCGCTGACGGATGGGATCACCGGGCGTTTTCGGCTGGATCTCTATTCCGAGCGCGGCGTCGGCGTGGGCTTGAATGCGGTATGGGGCGCGGAGCGGCGCGCGGGCAACGGCTTCATGAAGCTCACTGAGACAAAAAAAGAGGGTGAAGCCGTGGAGAAAAAGAAGGACGAAAGCTGGGGGCGCTTCCGCAGCTATTTCATCCACGACTCAAATCCGGGGACGAACAAGACCTCCCTAAACCGCGAGCCCATCGACCCCAACCGCTACCGCGTCTCGCTCCAGGACCGCACCTACCTGACCGAGGACATTTACTCGACGATCAATATCAATCTGCTGAGCGACAAATACTTTCTCCAAGACTTCGAGCCCCGGGAGTTCAGCGAAAACCCGAACCCGGACAATTTGTTTAGCCTGACGAAGTGGGACGAAAACTACGCGTTGACGCTGATCGCTCGCGGACAGCTCAACAGCGATTTCGACACTACCGAGCGGCTCCCCGAGGCCGTGTTTGAGATGAAGCGCCAGCCACTCTTCAAGACGCCCTTCTTCTACGACAGCGAAAGCAGCGCCGGGCTCTATCGCCGGAACTTCGCCGACGGCTCACCCTTCCCCGACTACGATAGCTTCCGCGCGGACACGTATCATCAGTTCACCTACCAAAAGACGTTTTTTGGCTGGCTCTCCGTCGTGCCGCATCTGGGCGGGCGCGCAACCTTTTACGAAAACAGTGGCTTCGTGGAGGCTTTGGCCAACGGCGGCTTGGATTCCCCGGACGCCAGCACCGGGGACGTCCAGAGCGGCGGCTCACTTTTTCGCGCCGCCGTCACGGCCAACCTCGAAGCCTCTTTCAAATTGTCGAAGGCGTATGAGGGCGTGCAATCGCGCGCCTTGGGCCTCGATGGCCTGCGCCACGTCGTGCAGCCCTACCTGAACGCGTCTTTCGTCGGCACCAATGCGACGCCGGATGAAATTCTGCAGTTCGATCGCCTCAACAACTCGACCCAGCTTTCGCCGATCGACTTCCCACAATTCAACGCCATCGACGCGCTGGATAACTGGTCCATCCTCCGCCTCGGCGTCCGCAATCGGCTCCAGACGCGGCGCGACGACGACACCATTAGCTGGTTTGACCTCGAAACCTATTTCGACGTGAATTTCGACCGCCCGGACTTTGGCGGCTATTACGCGCTTTCGGATACCGGCACCTTTTCCAACCTCTTCAACCGGGTCCGCTGGAACCCGCTGCCTTGGGTCGGCTTCCAGCTCGACAGTCAGTTGCCGCTCATGGACAGCGGTTTTACCGAGGTGAATTCGTCGCTCAATCTCATGGTGAATCGCGACGCCAGCGTCGTGCTCGGACAACGCTACATCGACGGCAACAACCAGATTACGAGCAGCAATCTGGTCATGTTTGGCGGCTATTATCGCCTGAACGACAACTGGGCCTTTAGTTTTCGCGACCAGTATGAGTTTGCCGACAGCACTCTGGAAACGCAGCTCTATCAGGTCCATCGCGACCTTTCGAGCTGGGTCGCCTCGCTCGGTCTCAGCGTCCGCGACAACCGTGGGGCCAACGACATCGGCGTGCTGCTCACCTTCACGCTGAAAGATCTGCCGAACATCCGGACGCCGTTCAATTTCGACCCGAGCGGGACCGGCGGCGCCAGTGGCACCGGACGGTGAGCCGCGTGTTCGTTCTTGCGCCCGGTCTGCTCCTTGCTCTTAATCCGCGGCTTTTCCGCGCCGGGTGTTAAAAACCACACCCGATCCATTTAGTACAACAACCAACCAAACTACTGCCCGCACACATGGAACTCTGCATCATTGGATCTGGATACGTCGGCCTCGTCTCAGGCGCTTGCTTTGCCGAAGTCGGCCATCACGTCGTCTGCGTCGATAACGACCAGCGGAAAGTCGATGCCCTCCAGGCCGGCAAAATCCCGATCTACGAACCCGGTCTCGAAGACCTCGTCCACCGCAACGTCGCCGCCAAGCGCCTCCGCTTCACCAACTCCATCGAAGACGGCGTCGATCATTCGCAGGTCGTCTTCATCGCCGTGCCCACCCCTCCGCAGACGGATGGCTCAGTCGATCTCACCTTTATCGAACGCGTCGCCCGCGAGATCGCCGGCGTCCTGAAGCCCGGCCAGTATCGCGTGATCGTGGATAAATCGACGGTCCCGGTAAAAACCGGCGAGAAGGTGGCGGACACGATCAAGCGCTACAACAAGAGCTCGGAATTCGATGTCGTCAGCAACCCTGAGTTTCTCCGCGAGGGCTGCGCGGTACCCGACTTGATGAACCCGGATCGTGTCGTCATCGGCAGCTCCAGCCAAAAGGCCACGGACCTGATGAAGCAGGTTTATGAGCCCTTCAAAGCACCGATCCTCGTCACCGACATCAACAGCGCCGAGCTGATCAAGCACGCCGCCAACTCCTTTCTCTCGCTCAAGATCAGCTACATCAATGCTGTCGCCGCAATCTGCGAAGCCAGCGGCGCGGACGTGGAGATGGTCGCCGACGGCATCGGCATGGATAAGCGCATCGGCCGCAACTTCCTCAACGCCGGCCTCGGCTACGGTGGTTCTTGCTTCCCGAAAGACGTCAAGGCCTTCATCGCCATCAGCCGCCAACTCGGCACGCCTTTCGGTCTGCTCGAAGAAGTTGAACGCATCAATGCCGGTATGCTCGATCGCTTCATCGCCAAGCTGCGCGAAGCGCTCTGGGTGCTGAAGGACAAGAAGATCGCCGTCTGGGGCCTGACTTTCAAACCTGACACCGACGACGTCCGAAATTCTGTCGCCATCGAGCTCGTCAACAAACTCGTTGCCGAAGGCGCGCACGTCACCGCCTACGATCCCAAGGGAGCGGAGAAAGCGGTTGAGTGGAAGCTCATCGACCCCGCCAAAGTGAAGCTCGTCTCCACCCCGCTCGAATGCGTGGACGGCGCCGAGGCGCTCCTTCTCGCGACCGAGTGGAAGGAATTCCTCAACCAGGATTTCGCCGCCGTGAAAGCGCGCATGCACACCCCGCTCCTCTTCGACGGCCGCAACCTCTTTAAGCCCGAAACCATGCGTGAGCTCGGTTTCGACTACCGCGCCGTTGGTCGTCCCTAATCGCCGACTCAATATCCGCTCACTGAAAACGCCCTCCCCACCGGGAGGGCGTTTTCCATTTCCAGCTTCGCCTTTCGCCTTTCGCCTTTCGCCTTTTCCTCCCATCCTTTCCCGCATGCCCGCCAACCCGCGCCACGCCTGCATCCGCGCCCTGCTCGAGTGGGAAAAGGGCAAACACTTCTCCGACGAGATCCTCCACACCACTCTCGATCGTGAACGGTTCGTCCCACTGGATCGGGCCTTCCTCATGGAGACCTTTTTTGGCGTTCTCCGGAATCTTAGCAGCCTCGATTTTATGGTATCGAGACTGCGCGATGGGGCGATCGATGGCGAGACGCGCGCCCTCCTGCGGCTCGGCCTTTACCAGATTTTCCGCATGCGCACGGCGGCGCACGCCGCGGTCAATGAAACCGTCAACCTCGCTGGCCGATCCCGCGGGCTGGTCAACGCCATCCTTCGCCGAGCTCTCCGGGAAAAGGATGCCCTTGTCGCCGCTGTCGAAAGTGCCGGTCCGACCATTGCGACATCGCACCCGGACTTCCTCCTCGCCCGCTGGAGCGCCACCTTTGGTCCCGACGCCACCCGCCAGCTCTGCGCCTGGAACAACCAACCCGCCGACGTCCACGTCCGCGCCAACGGCCTCCGCGTCACCCCCGGCGAACTCCTCCGCAGCGTCCCTGACGCCGAGCTTTCGCCTGCCCACCCACTCGCGATCAAAGTAAAGCAGCTCCCCTTCTCCTGGATCGCCCACGGCCTGTGCTACGTGCAAGACCCGAGCACCCTGCTCGCATGCGACCTCCTCGCCCCGCTGCCTGGCGACTTCGTGCTTGATGCGTGCGCTGCCCCCGGTGGCAAGACCACCTACCTTGCCCAGCTCATGCACAACCAAGGGCGCATCATCGCCTGCGATCTCTACGAAAGCCGCGTCGCCCGTCTGCGCGAAAACCTCTCTCGCCTTGGCGTTTCCATCGCCCAAGCCATCCAGCACGACTGTATGCAAGCCGGTCCCCCGCTCGCTCCAGCGAGCTTCGACCGCATCCTCGTCGATGCCCCGTGCAGCAACACCGGAGTGATCCGGCGCCGCGTCGATGTCCGCTGGCGGCTCACCGAGGAGGATTTCATGCGCATGCCGGCCCAACAGCTCGCCCTCCTGAAACGCACCGCTACCTTGCTCAAACCCGGTGGCGCTCTCGTCTATTCTACCTGCTCCCTGGAGCCAGAGGAAAACGACGGTTTGGTCGAGCAAGCTCTGGCTGTCATCCCCGGCCTGCGCTTTGTCGAGAGCCGGCGTCTTCTCCCGTTTATCGACGCCGTGGACGGCGCTTTCGCCGCGAAGTTCACCCGCGAATGAGCACTTCGAGAAAGACCCGAGTCACCTAAAATCCGCTGGCATCGGAGCCCAATATTTTCGCTAGGAAAAGCTTCATTTCCGTCCACGACGCCGCATCGGCCGCCGCATTGTAAGCGTTGCCCTTGCTTACATCGCTGCCCGCTGCGGGATTGCTGAAGGAGTGCACCGCACCGGGATACGCCACGAGCTGGTAGTTTACGGACGACTTTGTCATTTCGTCTTTAAAAGCGGCTACTTCGTCCGGCTTCACGTAGGGATCGTCCGCCCCGTGCAGCACCAGTATGCGACCCTTGATCTTTTGCGCGTCCAAGGGCGTCGGCGTGCCGAGCCCGCCGTGAAAGCTCACGATCGCCGCGACAGGCGCCCCGCTGCGCGCCAACTCAAGCGCGGTCGTGCCGCCAAAGCAGTAGCCGATGGCCGCAAGTTTGCCTTTTTGCACCAGCGGCTGTTTTACGAGTTGCATCAGCCCGGCATTCACCCGCTGCCGGAGGAGCGGACGATCCGCCTTGTATTTGCCGGCCTCGGCGGCGCAGTCCTTGGGATCGGTGGGGCGCACGCCCTTACCGTAAATGTCCGCGCAGAACGCCACGTAACCCAGCTCCGCCAGTTGTCGGGCGCGGCCTTTCACATAATCGCCCACGCCCGTCCAGTCCTGCACTACGAGCACGCCGGGCCGCGGTTTCTCGCTGGCATCGTCGTAAGCGAGGAAGCCTTCGCAAACCGTATCCCCGTCCTTGTATTCGATAACCTCAGTTTTGATCGCGGCAAAAACAGACAGGTTCGGCGCAGCAAGCGCGACAATGGCGGAGAGGACGGTGGATTTCATGGCTGGATTTTACGCTGGTGAATGCCCTTCGCAAACCACCGTGACAGCGGACGCACGCAGTTTAATGCGCTCCGCAAACCTCGCTGAGCGCCATCCTCACCGCATTGACCACCTGATCGAGCTGCGCGTCGGTGATGCAGTATGGCGGCATCAGGACCACGACATCGCGGATCGGCCGGGTAAGCAGGCCATGTTTCCGTGCTGCGAGGCACACGCAGGCGCCGGTCAGGTGCTCCACCGGAAAAGGCTCCCCATTTTCCTGCCGCAACTCGATGCCCGCGATGAAACCGCACTGGCGCACCTCGCTCACGTGCGGCAGCACCTGCAACTCGGCGAGCAGTTCAGAAAAATGCCCGATCTGCCCGCGCAGCTTCATCAGCACCTGCTCCTCGCGGAAGATGGCGAGATTGGCCAGCGCCGCAGCGCAGCCGAGCTGGTTGGCGGTGTAGCTGTGGCCGTAGTAGAGCGTGCGGTCGGGGCCGCCGAGGAAAGCGGAAAAAATGCGCTCGGTCGTGAGCGTCGCCGCGAGGGGCAGGTAGCCGCCGGTCAACCCTTTCGCCAGCGCGATGAAATCCGGGATGACGCTTTCCTGCTCGCAGGCAAACATCGTTCCGGTGCGCCCAAAGCCTGTCATCACCTCGTCGAGGATTAGCAGCACGTCGTGCGCGTCGCACCACGCACGAAGCGCCGCGAGCATCCCGCGCGGCCACAGTCGCATGCCGGCCGCCCCTTGGATCAGCGGCTCGACAACCACCGCCGCAATGCCGTCCGCGTCCAGCGCCCGCAACTCGTCCATCGACGCCACATGCTCGGCCGGAAACTGCCACGCGGAAAACTTCCCGTGAAATGCTCCAATCCCACCCAGGCTGGACGCGCCCATCGTGTCCCCATGATACGCGCCATCGAACGCCACGAACCGCGTGCGCTGCGGCTGGCCGCTCTGCTGCCAAAACTGCGCCGCCATTTTCAGCGCCACCTCGATCGCGGTGGAACCGTTGTCGGAAAAAAATACCCGCGTCAGCGAATCCGCTGGCCAGAGTGCGACCAACTCCTGGGCGAGTTGGGCCGCAGGAGGATGGGTGAATCCGAGAAAAGAAGTGTGCGCCACGCGGTCGAGCTGCGCGCGGATGGCGGCGTCGATGCGCGGGTGGCGGTGGCCGTGGAGATTCGTCCAAATCGAGGAATTGCCGTCGATGTATTCCCGCCCCGCGCTGTCCCGCAAAAGCGCGCCTTCCCCTTCGGTCAGCACCAACGGCTCGTGGCCGGGCGCGCTCCAGTCACGATGCTGGGTGAAGGGATGCCACGCATGCGCGCGATCCGCCGCGATGATCTCCGGCGCTTTCATCGCCAAAGTGCCGCGAGCAGGAACCACCCGATCATCAGCCCGGCGATGGTGAGCTTGCCGGCGATCCCCGCCGCGGTGCCGAGGAACGTGCCCCAGCTCGATTTTCCTGCCGGCAGCAAACCCTGGCCGCCGATCAATTCTCCCGCCAGGACCCCGATGAGCGGGCCCAGAAAAATGCCCCACGGGAAGAAGAACATTCCGGCAATCGTTCCGATCACCCCACCCACCGCACCCCACCGGGTAGCGCCATATTTTTTCGCGCCGAGGGACGCGCTGCCAAAATCGACCACGTAGCTCAACAGCACCAGGACGACCAGTCCGGCGATCCCCCACCAGCCGATGCTCCGCGCTGCGCCCAGCGCGAGATGGTGGATGATTGCCGCGGCCAGAATGATCGTCGTCCCCGGCAAAACGGGCACCACGGTGCCGACGAGGCCCACGAGCATGAGCACGAGTGTGAGAGTCCACCAAAGAGCATCGGTCATGGGAGATTTAGGAATTAAGTTTGTCGCTGCACGGCGCCGGAACGTATGACACAAAGGCACTTCCTAAATCCTAAACCCCAAATCCCAAATCCTAAATCCCATGGCTCTCTCCGTTGGCACCAAAGCCCCCGACTTCACCCTCAAATCGAAAACCGCTGACGGCCTGAAGGACGTCTCGCTCAGCGCGAACCTCGGCCAGAAGAACACTGTGCTGCTTTTCTTCCCCCTCGCCTTCACCGGCGTCTGCACCCAGGAAATGTGCGACATCTCGGGTGGCCTGAGCGCCTACAGCGACCTCAACGCGGAGGTCATCGCGATCAGCGTGGACAGCCCCTTTGCGCAGGAAGCCTGGGCGAAAAAAGAGAATATCTCGCTGACCATCGCGAGCGACTTGAACAAGACCACCGCAAAGAACTACGGAACGCTCCTCGACGACCTTATCGGCCTTGGCAGCGTCTCCGCGCGCGCTGCTTTCGTCATCGATAAAGCCGGCGTCATCCAATACAGCGAGCAGACACCGACGCCGAAAGACCTGCCTGACTTCGACGCCGTCAAAGCCGCGCTCGCAAAGCTCAACTGAGCTGCGCCCCACCCACTTCAAAACAAAAAAGGACCGCCCCGCTGGCGGCCCTTTTCTTTTTTGCGCAAAAGACATCCGGGACCTAACGACAGCCGAAATTAGTAGATGCCAAAATATTCTTCGGTTCCCGCACTTGTCGCCCTTTCCGGTCTGGCTCTTTCAACCGCCGTGCAAGCCGGCGCGCCATCGGCCAAGACCCTCGTCACCCCGCCGACGCCCACCGTGCCCACCTTCGAAACGTGGGTTTCCTCCGACTACGTGGGCGAAGGCAGCTTCGACCGGTACAGCGGGGCCGAAGGCGATGCGCTCAGCACGACCTTCGAGACGGCGTATCGTCGGCCACTCGGCAATGGCTGGCCCGCCAACGAAAGCGGCGGCTGGTTCTTAAAAGTCGGCACCAGTTATCGGCGTTTCGACTTCGGCCAGACTGGCGATCTTCCCCTGCCCGCGCATCTGCAAAGCATCGGTGCGCGCTTCGCCCTCGAGTATTTCGTGAAGGACAAGCCAGCCATCGTGCTCGAAGTCGTGCCGGGGCTAAATTTCGAGGATGAGATCGACGCCGGGGCCTTTCAGGTGTCTGGCCTGGCCTACGCGTCGTATCCGGTTACCGAGTCGTTTATTGTCACGGCTGGCGTCCTCGGCTCGAGCAATGCGCGTCGTCCGATTCTACCCGTGGCCGGCTTCATCTGGACGCCCGCGCCGCAGTGGACCGTCTTCGCGCTGCTGCCGCGTCCGCGCATCATCTACAGCGCCACGCCCGACCTCGACCTGTGGGCCGGCGGCGAACTGATCGGCGGCGTCTTCCGCACCGACGGCGGCAACGAACGCGGCGACGAACTGCAGAACGCGATCATCACTTATCAGGACCGTCGCGCCGGCGCGGGGTTGACGTGGCGCGGTTGGAAGCCGGTCGCTGTCGAACTGGGCGCGGGCTACTCCTTCTCGCGGAAGTTTGACTACTACCGGGCGGAAAAAGGCTACGCCATCGACGAAGGCGCGCCCTTCGTGCAGCTGAAAATTACCGCCGCCTTTTAACGCCCGGCGCCCCGGTTATTTTCGCGTGGCCAGATACTCGACGATATCGCGCAGCTCCGAGCGGCTGAGCATCTCGCCCATTGGCGGCATCGGCGAAGGGGCCGCCTGGCGCTCTTTGATCTGCGCGAGCGGCACCGTCTGAAGCTGTGGCTTGCCCGCGGCATCGAGCACTTTGAGTTTCACACCGGACGCGTCCTGGCCCGCGAAGGTTCCCGCTACCACATCGCCGTTGGCCAGCGTCAGCACGACGGTCTCAAAGCCCTCGGCGATGGCTTTGCTCGGCAAAACAATCGACTCGAGCAGATAGACGCGATCTTTGGCTGCGCCGATCCGCGTGAGTTCGGGGCCGACCACGCTGTCGCCGATCTCGCTCTTGTGGCAGCGCAAACACTCCGTCTGCGCTTTCTCGCGAAAAATCTTCCGACCGTTATCAGCATTACCGCCGAGCAACGCGGTGCGGTATTTCGCGATCTCATCGGTCGCCGGGAGCGCGGCTTCGTATTTCGCCAGCCGGTCTTTCAACTCTGGGGTGTTGCGTTTCTTCGCCGCCTCAATGACGTCGAGCTGGATTTCTCCCGCCAGTTGATTGGCCACGAGCTTGTCGAGCAAGGTGGCGAGCAACGCGTCGGCATCGCGGCTTTTCATCTGCGCCAGCGCGAGTACGCCGCCCTGGCGTTCGACGGTGGAACCCGTGTTCACGATGTCCGCGATGACGCGCACCGCCGCTGCCGGATCCACCCCGGCCAGCGCCTGCAGGCCTTCGGCGCGAATCTTCGCGTCCTTGTCGAGCACCGCGGCCTTGGCGGCTTTTGCGAGGTTGGCGTCCTTGAGCGCGGCGAGCGTCTTGATCGCCTCGATGCGCGCGGCGCTGCCCGCTTTGTCGTTCGATGCGAGCTGCGCCAGCGGTTCGCCGACCCCGGTGATCGACAGCTTGGCGACCAGCTTAGCCACTTGCTCCTGCACGCCGCCCGGCCCCTCACGAAGTAGGCCCGGCACAGCCGCGCCGACCGCCGCCACTGCGTCGCTCGGACCGCGATCGGGCAGCGGCCGCCATTGATTCAGCAGACGGTCTTTCGGGCTCGGCTTGCCCCAGAGCGCCAGCGCTTCGAGCGCATCTTTGCGGACACCTTCGTCGGCCTTCGGATTGGCCGCGAGGGCGGCGATGGCGCGCGCATTCTCCGTTTTGCCAAGCCGATAAGCCGCATTGACCGCGCGGCTGAGGGTGTGCGGATTCTTCAGCGTCGCACTCGTCGTCAGCGCCGCCAGCGCGGGCATCGCCGCCTCGATCGGCACGTCGTGAATCGCGCGCGCCGCCTCGAGCACCACGCTCTCATCAGCGTCCTGCAAAAACGCCGCGACGAGCGGGCTCTTCAAATGCCGCAGCGCCACGCAGGCATCGCCGCGCACCGCGACCGACGCGTGCTTCGTCAGCGCGGCGATCTGCTCCGGCGTGCCGCAGCCCTTCAACCCCATCACCCCGCCGTGACGCAGGATCGGATCCTTGTCGTCGTTCTCCGCGAGCAGCGCGACGAGCGGCTCGAACGCCGCCTTGTGCCCGATCTTCCCGAGGCTCAGCGCGGCGAAATAACGCACGCGGCTCTCTGCGTCCTTGAGCAAGGCAGTGAGCTTCTCGCCCGCCGCGGTCGACTTGCCTTCGCCGAGCACCTTCGCCGCTTGCGCGCGCACTTCCGGGTTGGCGTCGCTGAGCAACGCCGGGAGCGGGTTCAGCGCGTTCGCATTCTTCGCGGCGAGCTGACCGAGGCCCCAGATGCCGTGCAGCCGTCCGAGCGGATTGGCCGCCGTGGTGTCGCCCGCGGCTTTCGCGAGGATCTGCGCCGACGCTGCGAGCGCTTGCGGGTTCGCCGCACGGTCCACCAACTGAAACTGCGCCGCCTGCCGCACCCGCATATCTGCGTGCCCGAGCAGTTTCGCGAGTTCTTCGTTCGGCCGCTTCCCCATCCCCTCGCGAATCAGCGTCTCCGTTTCCTTTTGCAGCGCCGCATTCGCCGCCGGGTCGGTGAATTTATAGATGCGCCCCTTCCCCACCCCGCCCCAGCTCGACACCCAATCGAGCACATACAGCGACCCATCGTTGCCAAACTCCACATCCGTCGTCAGCACGCCCTTGACCCAATCCCGCGCCTTCGCCGTAAAGAACGCACCCTGCGGTTCCACGCTGATCTCGTGCACCACGCTGCCGTTCGCGCCGCCCCGGAAATCGCTGAGGAAAAACTTCCCTTTGTATTTGTCCGAGAGCCCCGTGCCGGGGTTGTAGGTCAGCCCGCTCGGCCCGTTAGAGATGTTCGCGATACACGGAATGATGTAGCGCACACTCGACGCCACTTTCTCGTCCCACGGCCGCTCGCGCATCCAGGGGCCACGGTCGTTGAGATACTGGTAAGCCATCCGCCAGCCGCAATCGCCGCCCTCGACGAGGTAGGTGAACCGCGCCTTGTCCCCGCCGTCCGAGTTGTTGTCCCCGGTGAAAAGATTCCCGTGTTCGTCAAAGGCCAGCTCCTCCGGATTGCGCACGCCCGTCGCAAAAATCTCGAACCCCGTCCCATCCGGATTACTCCGCATCACCGTCCCCGTCTCCGTATCCGCCACCCGCGTGCCCTCCTTTGTCGGCACGTTCATCGCCCGGTCGCCGATCGTCCAGTAGAGCTTTCCATCGGGCCCGAAGCGCAGCCCGTGCATATCGTGGCCGCGGAAGGCAAACTTGATGCCAAAGCCGCTCAGCAGCTTCTCCTTCACATCCGCCATCCCGTCGTCATTCGTGTCCTTGAAGCGCCAAAGATGCGGGATGCATGTGTACCAAATCTCCCCGCCGCGCGCGAGAATCCCGGAGCCCGTCCCATCGAGGGCGTCCTTAAACCCGTCCGCATAGATCGTCACCTTGTCCGCGAAACCCTTGCCCGTTGTGTCTTCCAGCCGGCGGATGCGCTCCTCGTGCTTCTCGTACTTCGCGGCAAATTTCGCCGCATCCGGCGTGTATTTCCGCATGTAGGCCAGCCGATCCTCCACGGTCTGCGAGGCAATGTCCTCGTCCAGCCACTCCCCATGCCCGCGGTTGTCTTCGATACCCTTCTCCTGCCGGAACGTCTCGCCCACATACCAGCGTCCCTTTTCATCCTGCGTAAAACACACCGGGTTGCCCAGCATCGGCTCCGCCGCCCAGAGATCGCACTTCAGCCCGGCGTCAAACTTGAAGGTCTTAATCGCATTCTTCCCCTCTTCCGAAGCCCCCACCACCACCGAAGCCGAAGCCCCCCCGCCATGCCCCTCCTCCGCCGCCCGGAGCGATCCGGCGAAAAGGGAAAGGACAACGATCGAAGTAGCGAGGGGGCGAGGATTCATAGGATGGATGGAGGACAGAAAAGTCAGGAAGGAAGCAGCGCAGACCGCACCGCGCAAGGCAGACCGATAAACAACCCCCCACCCCGGCTCTTCCACAGCGGGAAAAGCGGGGGCAGCGCGGACCCGTTGGTGTTTTTGTTCTCGTTCCCAAAGTTAGCGCAGCGCGTTGGGGACGGCGCCGTGCGGCGAAACTCAGTTTCGATGGTCAGCGGGCAACCCCGAGGACCGCGAGCAGTCGTCGTGCGCTCGAAAGGAGACAGAGTCTCGGACGGATGAGCGTTCCCAAAGCGCTGCGCTAACTTTGGGAACGAGAAGGAAAAAAAAACGCGCGGAGCTCGAAAGCCCCGCGCGAAATAAAGAGAACGCTTTTGTGCACGATGTCCGCGACTTGCGCGGAGGGAAACGGCTTGCGCTATCTAACTTTGTCTTGAATCCGGCGGGAGCTTCCGGCAGGACGGGCCACGTCGGCAAGAAAGAAATTGCAACTATGAACACACCCCCCGCAACCCCGCAAACCCGCGACCTTCAACTCGCCTTTGATGTCGGCCACAGCTCCCTCGGCTGGGCCGTCTTGCAAACCCCACCCGGCCAAAGCCCCGCACTCCTCGGCTGCGGAGCCGTCATCTTCCAGGCCGACGACTGCCTCGCCTCCCAGCGGCGCGGCTTCCGCCGCCAGCGGCGGCACATCCGGGCCACGCGGCTGCGTATCGCGCGGATGAAAGCCCTGCTCGCCCATCTCGGCGTGCTCACGGCGGAGCAGCTCGACAAGAACCCGTGCGCCTGGCCCTGGCTCCTTGCCGCACGCGTCCTCCGCGGTGGAAAGGCGCTGACGTGGGCCGAGCTGTGGAGCGTCCTCCGCTGGTATGCGCACAACCGCGGCTACGATGGCAACAAGCAGTGGAGCCGCCACGAGGCCGACGTCGCCGCAGTGAAAGACGACACCGAGAAGGTCGAGAAGGCGAGAGGACTGCTGGCAGACTTTGAAAAGGAATATGGCCGCCGGGGCTCCATGGCGGAGGTCTGGTGCGACATCGCCGGCCTCGATCCCCTCGGTGAGAAAAAGTCCGTCGCCCTGCCCGGCGACAAACGCCCCAAGGGCCAGAACGCCGCCTTCCCCCGCGAAGACATCGAGCGCGAAGTCCGCACCATTTTAGAAAAACACCGCGGCGCGCTCCCGCAGCTCGGCGACACCCTCATCGCCGCCTTCATGGAAAAGTGCGACGCCATCCCCTGCCCGGCGATTCAGCTCCCCGGCCGCTTCCGCGGCGGCCTGCTCTTTGGCCAGCTCGTCCCGCGCTTCGAGAACCGCATCATCGCCCGCTGCCCCATGACCTACGAGCGCGTCTATCAGCGCGTCCTCACCGAGAGCGGCGACAACGAACTCGCCAAACATGAGGCCGAGAAACAGGCCAAGGTTCCCTCCGCCGCGTGCCCCGAGTTCTTCCGCTACCGCTGGGTCATGCAGCTGGCCAACGTCCTCATCCAGACCGCCGACCCGAAGCGCCCGCGCCGGCTCACCGCCGACGAGCGCCAGAAGCTCGACGCCCAGATCGCCGTCCGCGGCTACTTCACGAAAAAGGAACTGCTCAAAGCCGTCCGCACCCTCACCGACACGGAGCACGACAACCTCGGCATGATGCTCCTGCATCCCGATGTGGAAAAGGCGCTCGTCACCGACCGCGCCCAGCGCGAACTCTCCGGCAAAGACATCGCCCCGTACTTCGCCACAGTCCCCGAGCGCTTGCAGAAACGCGTTCGCGGGCAGCTTCGGCGCGGTGGTGCCTTCACGTTGGGCGCGATCCGCGAGCAACTGGCCGCCCTCGGCAGCACCGCGGATTTCGATGCCGTGCTCGCCCACGAAGTCGAGGGCGCGGAGACCAAGCGCGGGAAGAAAACCAAGCCCGTCACCCGCGAAGACATCCTCGCCCGCACCCTCCAGATCGAGCCCGTCTCCGGCCGCGCCCCGCACAGCCGCGAGATCATGCGCGAAGTCGCCGCCTTCGTCCTCAGCACCGACCGCCACCCCGCCGAGGAAGGCGGCCCGCTCTACCGCAGCGCCGCCATCCGCACCGCCCAGCTCCAGCGCGCCATCGACGAGCAGACCAATAACCACCTCGTCCGCCATCGCCTCAAACTCCTCGAACGTCTCCACGACGACCTGCTGAAAACCTACGCCGGTGACGTGAAGGAGCGCGTCGCGCGAATCACTATCGAGGTCAACCGCGACCTCCGCGAACTCTCCGGCAAGACCGCCAAGCAAGTCGCCCAGGACCTCGGCCTGCGGCTGAACAACTTCAAGAGCGTCGCTGCCAAACTCGAGAAGCAACTCGCCGGGCACAACATCCGCATCACTCCCGGCCTCATTCGCAAAGCCCGCATCGCCGAAGACCTCGGCTGGACCTGCCCGTACACCGGCAAGGCTTACGACGTCTTCGACCTCATCCACCGCCGCGTGGATAAAGACCACGTCGTCCCCCGCGCCGACCGCGCCAGCGACAGCCTCGATTCCCTCGTCATCACCTTCTCCAGCGTGAACAAGATGAAAGCCAAGCGCACCGCCGCGCTCTTCATCGAGCAGGAGGGCAGCAAGTCCGTCCCCGACGAGCCCCAGCTTTCCATCAAGCCACTGGCCACTTACCTTAAGGACATCGAAGCCCTCGAAACCTTCAAAGGCCACGACGACGACATCCGCCGCAAACGCAACCGCAAGCGCCTCCTCCTGCTGCGCGACTACGTGGAAAAGGAATTCACCCCCGGCGACCTCACGCAAACCTCCCAGCTCGTGCGCCTCGGCGCGCAGGCGTTGGAGAGGCAATACGAAGACCTCCGAGTCACCTCCCTCCCCGGCAGCGTCACCGGCGCGGTCCGCAAAGCGTGGAGCACCCTCGGCTGCCTCGCTGCCGCCAATCCGCAAGTCCTCGACCCCGCTACCCGCGAGCTACGCACGAAGACCGAGATCCGCGACATCACCCACCTCCATCACGCCCTCGATGCCTGCACCCTCGCCTTCGCCTCCCTCTTCCTCCCGCGCGATGGCGGCGCCTGGGAACTCCTCATCAAACGCCGCCTCCACCCCGACGAGCAGCGCCGCGCCCGCGAGCACTTCAAGACCTACGTCGAGTTCGACAGGGACGGCACCCTCCGCCTCGCCCCGCTGGTCGAGCCGCTGCTCGCGCAAATCCGCACCCGCCTCGCCGAGCGCCGCGTCGTCCAGCACATCCCCGCCGAAGTCCGCGGCCTCCGCGCCGAGCTGAATGCGTGGCGCGTCGTCCGCATCCAGGAAGGCGAGGCCCACCTGCGCCAGCGCATGCGCCAGCCCGACGGCACCCGCAGTCTCAAGGAGAAAAAGGAAAAGACCGGCAAACTCGTCGGCCTCATCCCCGGCAAGCTCCACCGCCTCAAAGCCGCCCTCGTCATCGCCGACAACTTCGGCCTCGCCCTCGACCCCGAGCCCCAGATCATCCCCTTTCACAAAGTCTGGAACCGCCTCCGCGACCTGCGCGAAAAGAACGGCGGCAAACCGGTGCGAGTCCTGCGCAACGGCATGCTCATCCACCTGCCGCGCGGTGATTTCACTGGAACGTGGCGGGTATGCTCGATCAAAAAGGACCGTAGCAAAGGGCTGGTCCTCGATTTCGCCGTGCCGGATCAAGTAGGCATTCGCTACACCGGGAAAGAGCAACTCAGCCAAAGGCGCGATGTCCGACTGCGCTCCATGATGCGTGACGGTCTCAGAATTGTGGAGCAGGGCTTGGCTGGAGCGGCTGTTTCGCCGCCGGGCGCTCTATAAAAACTTTCAGCTTGCACTCTGAGGCTGGCAGGCGTCCCATCCGCGCAGGTATCCGATGAACTTCCGAGGCGTTTTGGCTTTGCCGGTGGGCAGCAAGGGGTGGGTGCGTGCCTATCTCGCGGGGTGGGGCGGGGTGAACGAGGGCGGCGGGGCGAAGAAGGTGAGCTGGGCGGGGGACAAGGACTATCCAGTGGGCCTGCCCGCCTCTCCAGAGAGGTTGCCCAGCTTTCGGGGGACTCTGCCCGGCGCTCCAGACTGGTTGCTCGGCTTTCCATGGGGCTTGCCCAGCCCTCCAGAGTCGCTGCCCAGCTTTCCAGACGGTCTGCCCAGCCCTCCGGACTCGGTGCCCCGCTCTCCAGACGAATTGCCCAGCCTTCCAGCGGACGTGCCCGGCTTTCCAGCCAGCCTGCTTACTTCACCAGCGAGCTTGCCCACCTCTCCAGCCAGCCTGCTCACCGCGCCAGGCGGCCTCCCCTTTATGCGATGCAGTGAAATGACGGAACCAATAGAGACCCAAAGCAAATGAGTAAGGAATCATGGCAAACAATCCAGGAACGTGGGCAGCAGAGCGTGGCGGTGTGGGGGCAGTGGAATGCGGCCTTCAAGGTGGGCAAGGACACGCTGGCCACGCTGGAGGCGGCGGTGCAGGCGCTGCCGGGGGCGGCGCAGAATGTGAAGATCCAGCAGGATGCGGTGGACGACCTGCGAAATGCGCGGGATACGCGGGTGGCGCTCATCACTCTGCTGGCGGTGCAGATGCCGCGGAAGCTCGACGGCGATCTGGAGGCGGAGGACCCGTACCACGGGGACCTCGAAAATATTCGCGGGGTGGAGATCACGGGGATGGGGAGCGCGGAGACGCGCGGGCAGATGGTGAATGCGCTCTGGCTGAAGCTCAATGCCCGGCTCGCCGCCGAGACCCCGGCCAAGCCCGCGATGACCGTGGGTGGGAAGACCCAGGCGAATCTCCAGACGGCGCTGACCGAGCTGCCCGAGAGAAAACAGCTGGTGGAAAAAGCGGTGTCGCTCCTGAATGACCGGCGGGGTGTGCTCCGCGGGTTCATGCGCACGGCGGACGGTCTGAGCAAACGCTGGTATGCCGCCTGGCAGGGCGAATTCGCCGAGGGCACCCCGCAGCGCGCTGCTTTGAGCCAGATCGATACCGGCTCGCCCGCCGGGGAGCCGGACAGTGGGGGCTCCAGCAGCGCAGGAGGCAGCAGCAGTTCCAGCCAGAGCAGCTCGAGTAGTAGCTCGAACAGCAGTCTCGGCAGCATTTCCAGCAGCAGCAGCGGGCCGCCCTAGGCCGGAGGGACGGGCTCCCGCCTGTCCCCGATTTTTTCCAGGGCGGACACCGCTGCGGAAAAGTCGCGGGAGGCCCGGGAGCGGTGCCCCTCCGCGAACGCCGGACGCAGCCATGAGCTACCACATCGTCAGCATCGACTCGCCGCAGTGCTCGCTCTCCTGCCGGGATGGGCAGCTCACATGCAAGACGGCGGAGGGGGAAAGGAGGCTGCCGCTGGAGGATGTGGCGTCGATCATCATCACGAGCTTTTCGGCGAGCATTCACTCGCACCTTTTCCTGGAGGCGGCAAAGCATGGGGTGGCGCTGATTATTTGCGAAGACTTTAAGCCGGTGTCGCTGGTGCTGCCGGCGAATCGCTCGACGGATACGCTGCTCTCGCGGGCGCTTTTGAAGCTGGAGGAAAAGACGCTGGCGCGGCTGTGGCAGCAGACGATCGATGCGAAGTGCCGCAACCAATACGCGCTGGCGGAGCATCTCGCGCCGCAGGATGCGGGGCTCTCGGCGTTGCGGGCGGCGGCTTTCGGCAAGAAGCTACACAAGGAGGCGGTCTGCGCGAAGATGTTCTGGCAGATCTTCGGGCGCAGCCAGGGGGAGACAGAGTTCACCAGGGAACGCAGTTCGGGCGGGCTGAACAGTCTGCTCAACTATGGCTACGCGGTCCTGCTCTCCACGGTGCTGCAAAAGCTCTTTGGCGTGGGCTTGGATCCCACCTTTGGCATCGCCCATGTGGCGCGCGAGCGCTCGACGCCGCTGGCCTACGATCTGATGGAGCCTTTCCGCCCGTGCGTGGACTGGCGCGTGGCCCAGTGGGTCGGAGGGACGGGCTCCCGCGCATCCGGCGCGGCTTGGGAGGTGACGCCGGAGTTTCGCAAATGGGTGACCGGGTTCCCGCTGGAGCGCGTGGAATACCTGGAGCTGACGCTGGACGTGCGCGGATGCATCGAGGGCGTGGTGCGCGGCTTCCGGCGCGCGGTGCTCACGGGGGACGGAAAGTTTTACCGGCCATGGACACCGAAAAATTCAAAGTGGGCTGGCTGATCGTCGCCTTCGACCTGCCGACGCTGACCAAACCGCAGCGGAAGATGGCGCACGATTTCCGCGAGTGGCTGAAGGACGACGGCTACCAGATGCTGCAGTTCAGCGTCTATGCGCGGGCCTGCGTGACCTTCGCGCGGCAGGAGACGCACATCGACCGCGTGAAGAAAAACCTCCCGCCCGAGGGCAGCGTGCGGGCGATCTTTGTCACGCGCTCGCAATGGGAAAGGAGCTTCGTCCTGCACGGTTCGCCCGCCGCGGAAGTGGCGGCGGAAGAGCTCCCGGAGCAGATCCAGCTTTGGTAAGCCGCTCCCCCCGAGAGCCCTCCCGCTACCCATTCTTCCCCCCCCGGCTTTGGATTCAAGGCAAAGCCCGGCTACTTTGCGGGGACGGCGGCAGCGCATTCTTCCCCCCCCGGCT
>JANMTP010000042.1:0-1518 GCA_031390545.1 Chthoniobacter sp.
ACGCGAGCGATGCCGGGATGCGGCTCTTTCCGGGTGCGGACCTCAATCGCGCGGGGAAGTATGGCGTCTACCTTTTCTTTGTCCTCAGCGCGTTTCTTCTCACGCTGCAGCTCTCGATGAAACCGCCCGAGGAACTCATCAAGGCTCGGACCTGGGCAGCCTATGCCCTGCGGCGCTTCCTCCGGATCTTTCCGCCATACGCCGTGGCCCTGGTGGCTTATGTGCTCATGCGCAAGCTCGAGCTGATCGATCTCGCTCAGCACCTCGCGCTACGGGAGGGTGCCCGCCACTTCTGGACCATCCCGGTGGAGGTGAAATACTACGTTCTACTCCCTGCCATCGCCGTGTCGCTATTCTGGGGCTGGCGCAGACATTGGCTACTCGGCCTGGGATGCGTGATGTGCACATGCGCACTGGCCATCGGCCTGTCGATCGTCGATCGACGCTGGGCTCTGAGAGAAGCAGTCCTGCTCGCGCCGAATCTCGCGCCATTCCTCATCGGCTCGGCGCTGGCGCTAATCTACAGCGCGGTGCTGCGCAACGCAGTCGCCCGAACTCGATGCGCGCCGTGGTTCGAAACGGCGGCATTCCTCGCGCTCGCGACGCTGGCCATGCGGCTGCCTGCCATCAATGATCACGTATTCACTTCCAAACCGCTGCTCGGAAAAGAGTTCGACCCTGCGGTCTGTGGATTCCTTTGGTCCGTCGTTCTGCTGGGCGCGTTGCATGGGAAGGGCTTCCTGGCAGCATGCCTGAAGTGGAACGTCCTGCGATACATCGGCTTGATCAGCTTCAGCATGTATCTCTGGCATGGGAAATTCCTGAATGACGTCGACGATTTGCCGGCCCCTTCCCCCGTTCGCTTGCTGGTGTATGTCGCTGTAGTCGCCGCCGTGGCGACAGTCGCGTATTTCCTCGTGGAAAGACCGCTCGCAAGGCTTCGACTGCGAGCATCGGCTGATGAGCCAGTAAAAGGCCTGCCGATTTGAGACTCTGAATCGGCGCTGCGTCAAAGTCAGAGCTGCCTGGAAGGCTGCACTACATTGGATTTCAGAACCGCCACGACGCCACGGGCACGACGAGTTCGGGAGATTCGAGTTCAAAGACGAAAGCGCCTTCTGCTATCAAACGTTGAATGTTGGACGTTGAGCGTTGGACGTTTTCCGACGCAAAAACACAGCACCCCTGAAGTCGGCCCGGCAAGAAGTAGTCTGCATAAGCAAACTTAGCCCCGGCTAATTCTCTTGTTGACGGCTTTGCTTTACCCGCTAGAACGGGCTGCGTGTCTACCGCCTTACCAGTCTGCTTTCGCGGGACTCGGAATCTGAACCTAGTGCTCTGTGATGCGTGAAATGATGGTGAAAAAGTATCCCCCGAACGTCTGTCATCCTGAGCGGAGCGGAGGCGGAAAGGCGGGCGTAGCGCAGTCGAAGAGCCGAGGCTCTAGGAGACAGCGCCGGGGAGGATGCGGGCGGCGCAATCCCGTGGCTGTCCGGAAGCGTCTCGCACGGCGACGGG